>NZ_JBHUOP010000002.1:0-745855 GCF_042683685.1 Populibacterium corticicola
GGTATGAGACACAACCAGGTGCACCCTACTTGGCATTAACAATCAAACACACTATTGAGATATCAAACAACAACCACACACCAACCCAAACCCCCACCACAACAGCAGGAACCCGAACCGGGGCAACCTCTCAACCCTACCAGCACCACCAACCACAGTCAAAACCGTGACCATACGACACTGAAAGAGAAGAAAGAAAGGAGTTCGTCCCGTCAAGCGGGCCGGGTAAAAACTCTACCCCACTCATCCACCAGAATCAAACCCAGCAAACACCCACACCCAACGACACACACCACCACACCAGGCAACAACACCACCCAATGAAAGCGACCCACCCAACACTACACACCCCACCCAACACCCGCCACCACCACACACGTGACACCCAACACCCCCAAGGGTCGAACGTGAGGTGCCTACTCTGCAGCGGCTGCCTCTGGAGGCTCACCACCCGTTTCAACATTAGAGCCAGCATCCGCAACCGCCTCGGGGCCACCGGCCAAAAGCGCAACGAAACCAGACTCGTCGAGAATCCGTAGCCCAAGTTCACGGGCTTTGGTCTCCTTTGAACCGGCGTTCTCCCCGACGACCACGAAGTCAGTCTTTTTGGACACTGAACCCGACGCCTTGCCGCCACGCGAGATGATCGCCTCCTTGGCCCCGTCTCGGCTGAATCCGGTCAGACCTCCGGTGACGACAACCGTGAGGCCTTCCAACGTCAACGGCACAGACTCGTCTCGGACGTCCTCCATCGTGACGCCAGCAGCGGCCCAGGCGTCAACGATTGCGCGACGCCACGGTGACTCGAACCATTCTTTGACCGACAGTGCAATGGTGTTGCCGACTCCTTCAACCGCCGCGAGTTCCTCGACGGATGCGGAACGGATCGCCTCAAGTGAACCGAACTCCGTTGCAAGCGCGCGGGAGGCCGTCGGCCCGACGTGTCGGATGGACAGGCCGACAAGCACACGCCATAGCGGCTGGGTCTTGGCCTTCGCAATTTCCTTGAACAATGTCAGCGTGGTCGCGCTCGGTGCGGCCGGTTTGCTGGCGGTTGCCTTCGAGTAGAAATAGGGAACGAGTTCCCACTTGTTGCCGGACTTGAGTTTGCGCTCGCGCCACACTTTGACGTCTGCGAGCGCACCTGCCAGGTCGGAGGTCGGGTCGGCGAGTTCGAAGAGTTGGGCTTCGCCCTTGAGTACTGGCGCGAGCGGTTGTAGGTCACGGTAGCGATATTCGAGGCGGGTTCGCGTGATTGTGCCCGCTGCGACACCTGCGGCCCGTACGGTCTGGGAAAATGCGGCATCAACCGCATCGGAGGGCACGTCACCGGCGTCCGAGACACCAGCCCCTGAGTCCTGCGCGACCTCTGCGCCACCAGCCACATCAGAACCTGTGACATCGGCATCCGCATCGGGAGCAGAATCTTGGAACACGTGCACGGCGTCGTCTTGTAGGAGTTGCGGGTTGGCCGCAATCTCGGCGAGGACTCGTTCACGATCCTCGCGCCATTCGGCGGGGAAGGAGGAGTCCGGATCAGTGAGTGCGACAGCAGCCTCCCACCCCAGAGCCTCAATGTCGAAGCCGGAGCGGGCGCCGATAGCGAAAATGCGCTCACGCAACTGCGATGGGCAGGATTCGGCGTTGGGACAGCGTAGGTCTTTGTCGCCTTCCTTTGCCTCCCCGATGGGCGTGCCACAGGACGGACAGTGCGTGGGCGGCTCCCACGGCACGGAGTCTGCGGGACGTAGGTGTGGGACGGATCCGAGGATCTCGGGGATGACGTCTCCCGCTTTACGCAGGATCACGGTATCCCCTGGACGCACGTCCTTGCGGACCACCTCGTGGAAGTTGTGCAGGGTTGCCATGGCCACGGTTGATCCTGCCACCACGACGGGTTCCATCTGACCGAATGGGGTCACTCGACCGGTGCGCCCAACGTTGACGAGGATGTCGATGAGTTTGGTGGTGACCTCTTCGGGCGGGTATTTGAACGCGATCGCCCAGCGTGGTGCGCGCGATGTGGTTCCAAGTTGTGCCTGTTGCGCCAGCCTGTTGACCTTGATGACGAATCCGTCGAGTTCGTGTTCGATGTCGTGGCGGTGTTCGCCAAAGTAGTCGATCTTCGCTCGTACGGCATCAAGCCCGTGTTCCACGGAGTTGTGCGGGGAGACTGGGATGCCCCACTCGCGGTACAACTCGTACACGTCCGATTGCTTGGCGAGTTCCACCGGCGCGGGTCCGTTCCACTGCATGGCGCCGAACCCGTGCGCGTACATGGAGAGTTTGCGCGAGGCGGTGATGCGCGGGTCTTTTTGGCGCAGCGACCCGGCTGCGGCGTTGCGGGGGTTGGCGAACGTTTTGCCGCCGGCTTCTCGTTGTGCCTCGTTCAGTGCGTTGAAATCGGCGACGTTCATGAAGACCTCACCGCGGATTTCCACGAGCGCCGGGTGGCGCGCTGGATCGCCGCCAAGGTGAGTTGGGATGCTGCGAATCGTGCGTACGTTCAGTGTGACGTCGTCACCGGTGGTGCCGTTGCCTCGGGTGACCGCGCGGGCGAGCACGCCGTTCTCGTAGACGAGAGAGATCGCAAGACCGTCAATCTTGACCTCGCACAGGTATTCAACGTCGTCGACTTCGAGTCCTGACGCGATGCGCTGAGCCCACGCAGCAACCTCGTCGAAACTAAACGCGTTGTCAAGCGACAGCATGCGCGCAACGTGGTCCACTGCCGTGAACTCAGTGGCGAATCCGCCGCCGACCTTGGTGGTCGGCGAACCCTCAGGCACGTATCCCAGTTGGTCTTCAAGGTCGGTCAGTTGCCGCAGCAGCGCGTCAAAGTCGGCATCGGGAATCGAGGATTCCCCCGCTATGTAGTACTCGAACTGGTACTGCGTGACCGCGCGGGCGAGTTCGTCCCACTGTCCGCGCAACTGCGCGTTATCTGGGCTGCTTTCCGACGAGTCGGCAGGTGGCGTGGAATCGGTCGCCTGCGGTGTGGAGTCGGGGTGGGCAATGGCTGCGGGAAACTGTTGCTCGTTGGTCACGGTTCTATTTTCCACGATTTTGAGAGTTTGGAGTCACGGAACTTTTTGGCATGGAGTTATGTGTGAATGCTGGGGAGAAGTACCGCGAGGGGTAGTAGGTCCGCGTTGGAATGTCAGTCAGTGGGGTTAAGTTAATGTCCATGGCATCCATGAAGCATGAATTCCTCACTCAGGAAGAAGCAGTCGCTCAGGACCCTCATCTCTGGCTTGAACACATTACGTCAGACCAGGCGCTCGAGTGGGTCGAAGTACAAAACGCGAAGTCACGAGAGCGTTTCGCCACAACCGACGAGTTTGCGGCAGTCGAGAGGAGCATCCGTGAGGTGCTGGACTCCGACGACAAGATTCCCATGGTCTCGTATGCTGGCGGGTTCCTCTACAACTTCTGGCGCGACGCCAACCACCCGCGCGGGCTGTGGCGCCGCACCACCGAGGAGTCATATGAGAGCGAGCAACCCCAATGGGACGTCCTGCTCGACGTTGACGCTCTGTGTGAGACCGAGGATGAGCAGTGGGTGTTCCACGGTGCTAGTTTGCTGCGGCCTGACTATGATCGAGCACTTGTCAGCCTGTCTCGCGGCGGTACCGACGCTGACGAAACCCGCGAGTTCGATCTGACCACCCGCTCCTTCATCGCTCCTGAGAATGGAGGTTTCTTCCGCCCCGAGTCCAAGGGTGGACTGCGCTGGATCAACCGCGATGAGGTCTTCGTCTACACTGACTTCGGCCCTGACCAGGACGGCAACCCGACCCTGACCGGTTCCGGCTATCCACGCATCGCCAAGCGGTTACAGCGTGGGCAGCGATTTGAGGATGCGGCCGTCGTCTATGCCGGAGATGACGAGGACATGTACATCTCAGCGTGGCATTCGTTTACACCGGGCTTCGAACGCAACTTCGTGAGCCGCTCAATCGCGTTCTACAACTCCGAGACCTATCTGCTCGAAGACGACGGCACGCTCACTCTGCTTGAGGTTCCCAATTCGGCCGAGGTCTCCGCGTACCGGGACCTGGTCTTTGTGGAACTGCGTGAGGACTGGGTTCTGGACCATGCGACCTACGCAGCGGGCTCCCTCCTCGTCACAGATTTTGAGAAGTTTCTCGCAGGAAATCGCAAGTTCACGGTGCTGTTTGCGCCAACGGACACAACCAGTCTTGCGGGAGCCTCATTCACGAGGGATTACCTTGTGCTCAACGTTCTGGCCGACGTGAAGAACAAGCTGAGCGTACTGATCCCACCCACCGATTCGTCGCAAGGCCAGTGGCGCGAAATGCCACTGGCCGGGCTGCCGGAACTCGGCACGGTATCCGTGGGCGCTGTCGACTCGGACGAGTCCAACGACGTGTGGATCGTCACCACCGACTACCTCACCCCAACCACCCTGCTACGTGCTAGCCTCGACGATCTGCTCGCCACGCAGGAAACAGACAACGTCCCGATTCTTGAGCCGCTGAAATCGATGCCGTCGTTCTTTGATCCGAGCAGGTACGCGGTGTCACAGAACTTTGCGATCTCCGATGATGGGACACGAGTTCCCTATTTCCTGATTCACAGATCTGACATAGTGCTTGATGGCACCACCCCGACGCTGCTGTACGGTTACGGTGGTTTCGAGATCTCGTTGACGCCCAACTACTCGGGTGCTCTGGGGCGCGGGTGGCTTGAACGTGGCGGTGCCTATGCTGTGGCAAACATCCGCGGCGGCGGAGAATACGGGCCTCGATGGCATCAGGCTGCGCTCAAAGAGAACAGGCACCGCGCCTATCAGGACTTTTCCTCCGTGGCCAAAGATCTCATTGCGCGAGGGGTCACCTCTACCCCACACTTGGGGGTAGAAGGACGGTCCAACGGTGGTCTGCTCACCGGAAATATGCTCATGCAGTACCCTGACCTTTTCGGTGCAGTGGTAATCGGCGTTCCCCTTCTGGACATGAAGCGATACACGCACCTGCTTGCGGGTGCGTCCTGGATGGCCGAATACGGCGACCCCGATGTACCGCAGGAGTGGGATTACATCTCTACGTTCTCCCCGTATCACCTCTTCGATGCGGGCCGCACGTACCCTCCGGTCATGTTCTACACCTCGACCAAAGACGACCGAGTCCACCCTGGTCACGCCCGTAAACTTGCGGCTGCGATGATCACGGCGGGCAAGGACGTCACCTACTACGAAAACACCGAGGGCGGACACGCAGGTTCAAGCGACAACAGTCAGGCAGCCTACGTTGCAACGCTCTCGTACCAGTTCCTCTGGGAGAACCTCAGCCATGAACAGTAACAACATCCACGTGGTCGCCGTCCTCGTGCAAGATCACGACGACAACATCCTGCTCGTGCGTAAGCGCGGAACCGAAACCTTCATCCAACCCGGTGGCAAGCCTGAACACGGCGAATCCATCGCCGAGACCGCACAGCGCGAGGTCCTCGAGGAGACGGGTCTCAACTTCGACACCAACCGATTCAAGACCATTGGCACGTTCGATGCCCCGGCAGCCAACGAACCAGGCTTCACCATCACCGCGGACTGCCTTCGTGTACGTTTGCGCCCTGGTGAATCAGCCAAGGTACTCGCAGACGCCGAGATCGAACAGCTCGCGTGGTTCACTCCTCGCCAGGCGGCAGAAGACATCAACGCCGCTCCCCTGTTCAAGGACATCATCCTCCCGATGATCCTCGACACCGATGAGGACGTAGTGCCTCAAGCAGAGGCCCTGCCCTCAGTCGCCGAACTCGGTGACGGTCAGGAAGGTCCGCCGCAGTCCGAGGGTGAACAACCCGGTGATAAGACGCGTGCAGCCTGATCAGCCGTGACTGAGCCGAACGTTTGGCTCATATGCACTTACGCCCAAGAGGGTGCGGAACCGTTCATCGATTCCGCACCCTCCTTGTTTCATTGCTCCCTGCGAGAGCCTATCTCAGGTAGGAGACCGCTGTACGGGAGTCGTATTTTAGGAAGTTCTTCTGCCAGGCAAGCAGGAGCCACAGCGCAACGATGCAGGTGATTCCACCGATGATGGCAGCGTTGCCCTCGCCCCACCAGGTGGCCTCGGTCCCGAGCCACATCTCCCCAAGGCGCGGACCACCGGCCACCACGACGATGAACACGCCTTGGAGCCGTCCTCGCATGTGATCGGGGGTCGCGGTCTGCAGGATGGTTTGGCGGAATATCGCTGACACCTGATCGGAGGCTCCTGCGAGTGCCAGGGCGATTGTCGCGGCGATGATGTACGACCATTTTGGTTCGCTTGGGGTGTTCTGTCCTGCCGCCACAACGATCACGCCGAATGCAACGATGGACAATCCCCACGCCGTGATCGCGTAGGCGATCACCTTGCCCTGTTTGGTCACGTGAGTTAAGCCTCCGGAGAAGGCGGACGCGAAGATACCGCCAATTGCGACTCCGGCTGTCAGCAGACCCACGGTCGTGCTTCCACCGCCGAGCGCGATCATGCCGATTGCGGGCAGCAGTACTTTGGGCGATGCGAAGATCATGGCGCACAGGTCCACGAGGAAGGTCATGCGGACATCGGACTGAGTCTTGAGGTAGGCGAACCCGTCGAGAACGGAACGCAACCCCACTCGTCGACGAGGCTTGGGGTTACCGTCAGCGTCAAGCTCAGGTTCGGGACGCATTGGCGGCAGTTTGAACACCGCGAAGAGAGCGGCAAGATAGAGAGCGGCGTCGATCGTATAGGCGGTTGCGTATCCGAAGAACTGCACGAGCAATGCCCCAATAAGAGGCCCGACGCTGAAGGCTAGGTTTCCGGTCAATCCCATCAGTGAGTTGGCAGCGGGCATGAGTTCTGGACGCAACAGCTTGGGGATGATGGCCTGGCGGGCCGGGTTGTTCACGGCAAAGCAGGCGGATTGCAGCGCCACCAGAGCGTAGAGCACATATTCGTTGCGCACACCCGCCCAGGCCTGAAGCGCAAGTGTCGCGGTGATGACCCACAGTGCGCTTGAAGTGATCAGCGAGACTTTACGTCTGTCGTACACATCGACAAGTGCGCCACCATACAGCCCAAGAAGGACCAGGGGAATCAGCGCGGCGAGTCCGAGCAACCCCACTTTGAACGTGGACTGCGTGATGTCGTAGACCTCGAGCCCCACAGCCATAACGGTGACCTGCGCTCCGAAGTTGGAGACCCCGAGCCCCCACCACAGGCGGGCGAATGCGGGCGATTCCTTCAAGGGAGTCGTGTCGACCAGGATTCTGGATGCTGCAGACATGGTTGGCTACTGTGCGGCCCTTTCGGCGATATGTTCGGCAACGCGTTTGAGGGTCGCAATGGACCCACGTGCGGCGGTGGAACCTTGGTGATACAGATCGCGGGCTGCCACCGCGCTCTGGGTGATGACGGTATCGGCGAGACGGGACGGTTCGAGACCCATTCGATGCCAGGGTACGAGCAGCGTGTCAGCAAGATTCTTGAGGTTTGGCCCTGAACACTGTGAAACCTGCGGTGCAGGCAAACCGAGCCACAGGTGGGTTCCGCGTTCGACAACGCGCGCGATCAGTTCCCAGCCGCGTTCGTTCCAGGAGTCGGATCGCCCGAAGTCCATGACGAGTGCGTCGGCTTCGCTGTGCACGACGGGGGCGATGCCGACCCAGGCGTCGCCGACGTTCACTGCAACGCGTGCGCTACTCGACTTAATCGTTTCAACGAGGGGTTTTAAGTGCTGCACGAGGGTCGGTCCGGGAACTGCCGGGATGCGTGAGTAGCCGGAGAAGGTGGGCAGGACGCCTGCGGCGATCTGTCCGATGAGGTGTTCGTGCAGATGGATCGTGATGTGTGCACCGGGTAGTTGGCTGTGCAGATTGGCGACGAGCCCGCTGGTTCCCTGTGCGAGTGACAGTGCCAGATCTCCAACCGCACCGAAATCCGTAAGTGCTCGATCCCCACGAGCAAGGTACAACTGGGCAGCCAGAGTCCACGGGCCAGTCAGATCAATCGTGATGGGTCCGTCAAACCCGGTACCAGCGATTGCGAAGGCCTCGAGGTCTTGCGTCAACAGACTCTGCGCACGTTCGCGGTCGCGCCCACCGCGGTCAGCGAGCTTCCAGCCATGGGGTCCCAGTTCGTAGGGTACTTCCTCAAGCACGGCGAGGGTTCGGCCAATACGGGTTGCCCAGGCAGCGCGTTCGGGAAGTTCCGCAAGAAACGGGGCGGCGGTGACCCCGGTGGGAGACTGACTCAGGTCCTCAAAGATCTCGAGTTGAGCGGGCAGGATATCCTCGCCCGGCCACAGTCCAGGCCCGACGACACCGGTCATGCGACAACGCGCTCCGCGACTGGCGCCTGGGCCACCGTTGCCTTGCGGTCCGATGCCACCACGGTGGCCTGACCGAGCACGCGTGTTCCGGAGTAGATCACGAGTGACTGACCTGCAGCAACGCCCCGTAGGGTGCCACCCGACAGTTCAACCTCGATCATGGAACGATTCGTATCCGAGACGGGAACCCCCTCAGCGCGACCGCACTGTTGTACAAGGTGCTCCTTGCCCTGACCGAGCATCTCTTCAGCGCGATTCAGGGACACGGCGCGAGCGCGTCCGGCAACGGGAATACCGTGAGCACGGACCTGAACCTCGACGTCGAACCAGTCAGATCCCTGCTCACCGAGGTTCACCTGGTCGAGCACATCATCCGCAAACCACACGGCTTTGTCCCCTACGATCCGGTTGACGGTCAAGAGTTCCGCCGGGCCCACGATGACGGTGTTGGTCTTGGTGTTGGTCTCCACCACATAGCGTGGCTTGCCATCGGCGGCAGGGTTTCCCAGCGCGAGTCCCTTACGCTGACCGACCGTGTACGCGTAGGCACCATCGTGCGCACCCACGATGTTTCCGTCAACGTCTCGGATCTCTCCGGGACGGTCTCCCAGACGCTCCGCCAGGAAACCCTTGGTATCGCCGTCCGCGACGAAGCAGATGTCATAGGAGTCGGGCTTGTTGGACACACCCAGACCACGGGTCTCGGCCTCGGAGCGCACCTCGTCCTTTGAGGCGTAGCCACCGAGGGGGAAGATCGCATGCTTGATCCGCGATGGCCCCATCACTGCCAGGACATAGGACTGGTCCTTGGCGGTGTTCGGGGAACGGTGCAGTTCGCGGATGGACTTGGACGCCCCGGATGAGTCAGTGTATTCCCGCTCTATTATCTGCGCGTAGTGCCCGGTGGCAACCGCATCGAATCCGAGCGCCCGCGCCTTGTCAAGCAGCGCCTCAAACTTGATGAACTCGTTACAGCGCACGCACGGGTTGGGGGTGCGCCCGGCCTCATACTCGGACACGAAGTCTGCGATCACGGTGTCCTCGAACTTCTCGGACATGTCCCACACGTAGTATGGGATACCGAGAATGTCCGCGGCACGGCGCGCATCACCTGCGTCCTCAATCGAGCAGCAACCACGCGAACCTGAACGGAACTGGTTGCGGTTGCGGGACAGTGCCATGTGCACGCCAACCACTTCGTGCCCCGCCTCAACGGCAAGGGCGGCAGCCACGGCGGAGTCAACGCCTCCTGACATTGCGGCCAAAACCCGCATGAAATCCCTCTCCTTTACCGCGTGTTCAGCGGCTAATTCCGGCGGAGGCAAGCCCCGCCGCGCTCGCACGCTCAACGGCCTGCGGCAAAACGTCTAACAAAAGGTCAACATCTTCGGCAGAAGTTGTGTTCCCGAGCGAAAAGCGGAGTGCGCCACGCGCCTCACGCTCTTCGATCCCCATGGCAAGGAGCACATGCGAAGGCTGCGGCACACCAGCTTGGCAGGCCGATCCCGTCGACGCCGCGACGCCCTGGGAGTCCAACAGATAAATGAGCGAATCGCCCTCACAGTTCTCAAACGTGAAGTGCGCATTACCCGGCAGCCGCAACTCCCGGTCCGGCCCAAACGGATCGATGCCTCGCAGAACCGCGCTGGGAATCGCCTGACGCACCCGCGTCACCAAGTCGTCGCGAATCAGTGCCAACCGCGCCGACTCCTCAGCTCTGCGAGCACTCGCAACACTCACGGCCTGCGCAAACGCCGCGATACCCGCAACGTCAAGCGTGCCGGAGCGGATCGTGCGTTCCTGCCCACCGCCATGAATGACCGGGGTCAGCGTCAGTTCCCGTCGCACAAAAAGCGCACCCACCCCCACCGGACCACCGAGCTTGTGCGCGGTGATCGCCATAGAGTCAAGCCCGGATTCGGCAAAGTCCACCTCAAGGTGCCCAGCCGCCTGAACCGCATCGCAGTGAACGGGTACACCGTACTCGTGCGCGGCGGCAACCACATCCGCGATCGGTTGAACCGTGCCGATCTCGTTGTTCGCCCACATCACGCACACGCAGGCCACCCGCTCACCGTGCTCGGCAAGGTAGTTGTCAATGAACCGGATGTCCACAACGCCGCGCTCATCCACCGGAATGAAGACGACCTGCGCGCCCTCATGCTTCTGTAACCACTCCGCTGGGTCGAGGATGGCATGGTGCTCAATCGCGGAAATCAGCAGGATCGGCCGCTCGGCGTCCTGGTTCCGAGACCAGAACATGCCCTTCAGGGCAAGATTGTCGGACTCCGTGCCACCACCCGTGAACACCAGTTCACTCGGGCGGGCACCGAATGCACGCGCGATCGATTCACGCGATTCCTCAACCACTCGCCGCGCGGCGCGACCTGGGCCATGCAGCGATGACGCGTTACCGACCTCGGCCATCCGCTGTGCGTACACCGAAATCGCGGACGACTCCATCGGTGTCGTCGCAGCGTGGTCAAAATAGGCAGAACGGTTGGTGGTCACGCGCCCAGTTTACTCGCGAAGTTCCACCGATTCTGCCCCACGAGCGCAAGTGGGACAGACGCCACTCACCACGATTCGCCGCACACACCGCTCCAATCACACCTGGTTCGCCCACCCCGTAAGATCGAAACTGGCCAACGAGCCACAGTGCCACGCGCACCACAATCACAACTGCGAAAGGCAACCGATGTTTCTCAGCGATACTCTGCTCGAAACAATCCGGGAACGCGCAGCCGCATATGACCGCGACAACACGTTCTTCACCCAAGACTTCGAAGACCTCAAAGAGGCCGGATACTTCACCGCATTCGTACCCAGGGAGTTCGGCGGAGCAGGGCTGACCCTAGAGGAGATCACCCGAGAGCAGATGCGCCTGGCTGGCGCGGCTCCTGCCACCGCGCTCGCGGTCAACATGCACCAGGTCTGGCTGGGCGTGGCCAACACCGTGTACCGCACCGGCGATGCATCCATGAACTTCATGTTTGAAGACGCTGTACGTGGAGATGTATTTGCGTTTGGCGTTTCCGAGGCGGGTAACGATCTCGTGCTGTTTGGCTCTGACTCCGAAGCTCGCGGACAGGATGATGGCGGCTACCGCTTTTACGGCACCAAGATCTTCACGTCCCTGTCCCCCGGCTGGACCAAGCTTGGAACTTTCGGGGCCGAGACAGGCCCAGACGGAGAGCAACTCAATGTATGGGGCTTCGTGGGACGCGATGAGGGTGTCACCGTGAAGGACGACTGGGACACGATGGGCATGCGTGCCTCGCAGTCCTGCACCACCGTGCTGGACGGCGCCTATGCCCCGGTGGACCGTATCGTACGTCGCATCCCCTCAGGACCGAGCGCGGACCCGTTCATCTTCGGTATCTTTGCGAACTTCGAGATTCTACTCGCCTCCGTCTATACCGGTATCGCACAGCGCGCCCTCGATGTTGCTGTTGCGACTGTGAAGAAGCGCACGTCGAAGGCCTCGGGAAGCGTGTATGCGAACGATCCGGCCATCCGCTGGCGGATCGCGGATGCGGCGATGAAACTCGATGTCCTGTTCCCGCTCATCAAGAGCGCGGCCGCTGATGTGGACAATGGCGTGGACCGTGGCCCACTGTGGTTTCCACAGTTGTCAAACGTCAAATCACGTGCCACGGAGGTTGCGCTTCGCACAGTGGAGAAGGCCGTCCGAGTGTCCGGCGGGTCGTCGTACTTCAACCGCTCTGAGTTGTCTCGCCTGTACCGCGACGTGCTGGCCGGATTGTTCCACCCGTCCGACGACGAGTCGGTCCATTCCGCATGGGCAAACGCGCTGCTCGGCCCGGTCGAGTAAGACAGAGTCGAGTAAGGCCCAGCCGCGTGGCGCCCAGTCAGCCAGGATACGGTTCTCTAGGTTTCGCCTAGTAATCTCTCAGGCCGAATGTAGAAAACCATACCTTGGTGTGTGTCATTGCCGACGAGCTCGTCAGTTCGCGCTTCCTCTTCCTGACCCGGCACGGCTGAGTCGGGAGAAGCGGGCTGGCTGGGTCGAGAGACGTCAGCAGGCGTGGCTATCTCGTCGGCAGGCGGTTGGCCCTCCCCAACCCGCGCACCGCCCGCCCCAGAAATCGGGCTGACCAATCCTCGGTGGGGTGTTTTTGGTCCGGGTACCCGCATAAAATGCGGGTACCCGGACCAAAAACACCCCACCGGATTGAGGAAGAACTTAAGCCTTGCTGGCCTTGTGCTCACGCAGGATGGCGGCGGCCTGTGGAAGAACCTCATCAAGTTCGCCAACGACCCCGAAGTCCGAGATCTCGAAGATCGGTGCATCCTGATCGTTGTTCACGGCAATGATGACGCCGGATGCCTGCATGCCACCGCGGTGGTGTGGCGCACCGGAGATTCCAGCACCGATGTACACGCGTGGGGCAACGGTCACACCGGTCTGGCCGATCTGGGCGTCGTGTTCGATCCAGCCCTCGTCAACCGCGTCGCGGGTCGCGCCAACCGCGCCTCCCAGTACGTCTGCGAGTTCCTCGATCGGACCGAAGTCGCCGTTGGTTCCGCGACCACCGGCAACCACATGGGATGCTTCGGCGAGACGTGGACGACCGACGCCACCGGCGATCGGTGGGTGTTCGGTACGCGAGACCAAGACCGCGGACGCCGCGAGTTCGCTTGGAGCAACCGAGAAGTTCTCAACGGTAACGTGGCTGGCAGAAACCTGCGCTGGAGTGGGTACGACCGCGTTGGCACGAACCGTCGCCACTGCAACGGGGGTTGTGATCTTACAGTCCACATCCCAAGCGCCAGCGAACACCCGCTTGTAACCGATGAAGTCATCGCCTTCGAGACCGACAGTCACGGTGTCGATGACCAGACCTGCATCAATGTTGTACGCAAGGCGGGCGACCATCTCCTTGTTCTCAAAGCGGGGGGATGCGAGAACCGCACGAGCATCGGTGAGTTCGACGGCCTGCGCGACAAGTTCCGCCGCGACGGGCGACAGGTGTACGGATGCGTCCCCCTCAACGGAGCCAACAAGAACGCGTTCAACACCGTACTGCTGCAACTGATCGAGGGTCGCTTCGCTTGGCTGCGCAAGAGCCACGGCAACGGGAACACCGATTGAGCGTGCAAGGGTCAAAAGCTCGAGTCCCGCTGAGCTGAGGATCGTTGCGGGGGTGTCCAGGTAAACAAGAACGTTACGGGTAGTCATGTGGGCTGCGATCCTCACACCAGGTCGTTGTTGATGAGGTACTCGGCCAGCGCGCGGCCACCCTCACCCTTGTCAATGTGCAATTCGGTCAGTGTGCGTGGCGGGCGCGGCTGGCTCTTGGTCACAATCGCGCGTGCTCCGGGATCACCGACGCGAGATGCGTCCACGCCGATCTCTGCAAGATCCCACACCGTGATGTCCTTGGTGCGGGCAGCCATGATGAGCTTGAAGTTTGGGTAGCGCGGGGTGTTCACGTGATCCGTTACTGAGACAACGGCAGGCAGGGCTGCGGTCAGCACCTCGGTGACACCGTCGAGTTCACGGGTGACGGTTGCCACGCCATCCTCGACCTCGAACTTCGTGGCAAGGGTCAACTGAGGCAGGTCAAGTTCGGCGGCCAGCAGGCTTGGGATAACCGAGCCGAGGCCATCGAGTGCGGCCATGCCGGTGATCACAAGGTCAACCGGTCCCCCGGCGTGGATCTTGCGGATCGCACCGGCGACAGCGTGCGCGGTACCGAAAACGTCCGATCCTGCGAGCGCCGGGTCGGTGACCCGGATTCCGCGGTCTGCGCCAAGTTGGTAGGCCTTGCGGATCGCACCGTCGGATTCGTCTGGGCCAATTGTCAACACGATGACTTCGTGTGCTTCGCGTACATCTGGGCCGAAACTCTCCACCAGACGTAGCGCACTCTCGATGGCGTTCTCATCGAGTTCGTTCAGGGTGCCGTCCTGAGCACCGCGGGAGACACGTCCCTGCTCGGTGAACTTACGCTCGGAGTGAATATCCGGAACGTGCTTGACGGGGACCACGATTCTCATCAGAAGCGTCTCTTTCGTTGACCGAAACTTTCCGCTCCAAGCCTACCCCGGCTTTACTCTGTGTAACCGTTGCCGATTGTAAGAATGAGATGAGTTTGCCTGTCAGAATAGAGCACATGAGTTACGTCCATAGCCCTCGCACCGCAAGCTGTGTTCCCCCTCTTGGCGTACATCTGGTACCCGGCGGCGCGACCGTCGCCGTTTTTGCCGCGCACGCCACGTGCGTGGAACTCTGCCTGATCGACGTGAGCGATAGTTCGGCCAGCATCCCGGCTGACCCGACCGCCGCCGCGCCAGAGACCGGCGTACCAGGCAGCCGATTCGTCGAGAGGCGAATCCCGCTGAAACGCACCACTTTTGGCGTGTGGCATGATTTTGTGCCAGACATCACAGCGGGACAGTTCTACGGTTTTCGCGTGCACGGCGAGTGGAATCCGCAGGCTGGTCACCGTCACAACCCTGCGAAACTTCTTGTTGATCCCTACGCTCGCGCCATCACCGGGGCACTGGATTACGGCCAGCCATCCTACGGCCACGTTTTCACCGATCCGGACAGCGACGCCGGTTCAGATCCGTACGGCCCAGCGGACAGCACGGACTCGCTCGGCCACGTCCCTCTGTCGGTGACCGTCGCTCCAACAGACCCGTGCACGTTGCATGAACGTAACGAGCGAAAGCCGTGTATCGCCTGGGAGCAGACAGTTGTCTACGAGGCTCATGTGAAGGGCCTGACCTATCAGCACCCGGATGTCCCGGAGGACATCCGAGGCACCTATGCGGCGCTGGGCCACCCGGCGCTGATCGCTCACCTCAAGGGTCTTGGGATCACCTCGCTTGAGTTGCTGCCAATCCACTCGTTCACGAGCGAGCCGCACCTGATCGACAAGGGGCTGACCAACTACTGGGGTTACAACACCCTCGGTTTCTTCGCGCCGCACGAGGCATACGCAAGCGCTGCCGCACGCGCGGCCGGGCCGCAGGCAGTCATTGACGAGGTGCGTGGCGCAGTGGATGCCCTGCACGGGGCGGGCATCGAGGTCATTCTCGACGTGGTGTACAACCACACGGCAGAGGGTGGTGTCAGCGGACAACATCTCAGCTTCAAGGGACTCGACAACACCAGCTACTACCTGCACGATGGAGCGACCCCGGCGCAGTACGCGGACGTGACCGGGTGCGGCAACTCCCTCGACTTCCGCCGCCCGAAGGTGGTTCAACTAACTCTTGACTCGATGCGGTACTGGCTCCAGGAGATTGGCGTGGATGGATTCCGCATGGACCTCGCCGTGACGCTAGGCCGAGATCATGGCGGATTCAACCCCGACCACCCGCTCCTCGTCGCGTTGCAGACCGATCCGGTGATCAGCCACGCCAAGATTATTGCCGAGCCGTGGGATGTCGGTCCCGGTGGCTGGCAGACGGGTAACTTCCCGGTGGGCACACATGAATGGAACGACCGTTTCCGCAACTCGGTGCGTGATTTCTGGCTGTCGGACGCCAAGGCTGCGAGCCACGGCAACTCTGGCTCGGGTATCCGCGAACTGGCCACCCGCCTGTCCGGTTCGGCGGACATGTTCGGTCATTCCGAGCCGCCTTTGATGCGTGGTCCACTCGCCTCGATCAACTTCGTGACCGCGCACGATGGTTTTACCATTGCCGATCTCGTTTCCTACGATCACAAACACAACCAGGCCAATGGCGAAGAGTCACGCGATGGCACCAACGACAACCGATCCTGGAATCACGGGGTGGAAGGTCCACTCGCGCAGGAGGACATGTGGCATGTGATTGCGCCAATGCGTAGGCGTTCGATGCGCAATCTCCTTGCCACGCTGATCCTGTCATCGGGCGTACCCATGATCACGGCTGGGGACGAGGTGGGCCGCACGCAGCTCGGCAACAACAACGCATACTGCCAGGACAGTCAGATCTCCTGGTTCAATTGGGAGTTCAACAGGTGGCGTCAGCAACTGTGGGAGACCACGACGTTCCTGCTTGAACTGCGCCGCCTGCTGCCGGCGTTGCGTGTGGATGAGTTCTTCACCGGTAAGCCGCTTCCCCATGACGAAGACCACCAGCCTGATCTGGCCTGGTACAACGAGTCCGGCACGCGACTCACCATCGAGGAGTGGAACAACCCCGCGACCCGGACGTTCTCGATGTTCCGGCGTGGACGGATCGCTGAGGGATCGCAGAGTTCAGACCCGCACGTCCTACTGGTGTTCAACGGACAACTGAACTCGACCACGATGCGGTTGCCGGTCAAAGACAACTCGACCCGCACCTGGCGCCTCGCCTGGGATTCGGAATGGGATACCCCGCAAGACCAGCCGGACTCAACGCCGCTCGATGCTGGCGCCGACATAGAACTCGAGGCCCTATCGCTTCAGGTGTACCTCGCGGATTCGCCTGGACTCGGCTGAATTCTTGCGATTGGCGACGATACGGCTGGGACCCAGCCGTATCGTCGCCAATGAGGGATGACAATCCCGTAACGAACCACCCGAACACCGGTGGTGCGGCTCACAATTTCGTCCCAAATTAGGTAGCGTTCTACTGTGACTACATCGAGCCGCAAGAGCGCACAGAACACAGCCACCTCGCCCCCCGAGGAGGCACCCGATCTGAAGAAGCCCACGACTCGTGCGCGCAACGCCGCGCGCAGCACAAAACCCGCTGGCAGACCCTCCCGCATCAAGGCGAGCCAAGCAGCGGCCCCGGATACCCCCAAGAAAGAGACACCCGTGCCCGTAGCAATGCAACATGCACTTATCGGACGGATCCCCGTTCTCGACGTCTCCCCCGTCATCAGCGAGGGTCGTTGGGAGGCCAAGGCGGTCGTCGACGAGGTCATCCCCATCGAGGCAACCGTTTTCCGTGAAGGCCATGACGCCGTTGGCGCGACCGCTGTGCTCATCGCACCCAACGGCAAGGAACTGACCACTCGGATGGTTGACATCGCGCCTGGACTCGACCGATTCCAGGGTTTCCTCGCACCCACGAGCGAGGGTTCCTGGGGGCTGCGCGTTGAGGGATGGTCCGACCCATACGCCACGTGGGACCATGATGCCTCGATCAAGGTTCCCGCGGGAATCGATGTGGACCTCATGCTGGAGGAGGGCGCCCGCCTCTTCGAGCGTGCAGCCACCCAGAAGATACCTGGTGTCAGGATCCCAGCGGCCGTACGCAAGCAACTCAAGGACGTCGTCGCTGTGCTGCGTGACTCCGCCATTGACCCGAACGAACGACTCGCGGCGGCGAAGACCCCAGAGATCTCACGGATTCTGCGCTACGAATACCCTGTGCGTGATTTTGTCACGCCTTCGGCCACCTACCCTCTGTTCGTCTCCCGTAAGCAGGCGCTGTTCAGTTCATGGTACGAGTTCTTCCCGCGCTCCGAGGGCGCAGCGTTCGACTCCACCACAGGAAAGTGGACGTCTGGCACGCTACGCACGGCGACTGAGCGACTGCCACAGATCGCGGAGATGGGCTTCGACACCATCTACCTCACCCCGATTCACCCCATCGGCACGACCAACCGCAAAGGCCGGAACAACACGCTCGATGCTCTGCCCGGCGACCCCGGCTCCCCCTACGGGATCGGGTCTCCCGATGGCGGCCACGACTCGATCCACCCCGATCTGGGCACCTTCGAGGACTTCGACGCGTTTGTCACGGCGGCTGGCGAGGTCGGCATGGAGGTGGCCCTCGACATCGCCCTACAGTGCTCCCCTGACCACCCCTGGGTCGCAACCCACCCGGAATGGTTCACCACGCGTGCAGACGGCACGATCGCCTACGCCGAGAACCCCCCGAAGAAGTATCAGGACATCTATCCACTCAACTTCGACAACGACCCCGAGGGCATCTATCAGGAGATACTGCGCGTGTTCAAGGTGTGGATCTCGCACGGGGTCAAGGCATTCCGTGTCGATAACCCGCACACCAAGAACCTGGACTTCTGGGAGCGCCTGCTGCGAGAGGTCCGTGCATCGAACCCGGAGATCATCTTCCTGTCCGAGGCGTTCACCAAGCCCGCGATGATGCACACACTCGCCAAGATCGGGTTCCACCAGTCCTACACCTACTACACGTGGCGCAACACCAAGAACGAACTCGAGACCTACCTGCGCGAGGTCTCCGGTCCGGCTGGTTCGTACATGCGACCGAACTTCTGGCCCACCACGCACGACATCCTGCCGCCCTACCTGCAACACGGAGGCATCCCGGCGTTCGCCGTGCGTGCGGTCATCGCGGCCACCGCGTCACCGCTGTGGGGCATCTACTCGGGATACGAGCTCGCCGAGCGCGTGCCACGCCCCGGCGCCGAGGAACTGATCGACAACGAGAAATATCAGTATCAGTCACGCGACTGGTCCAAGGCACCCGAAACCGGACTGCCACAATTGCTGTCCCTGCTCAACAGCATCCGCAAAGAGCACCCAGCGCTTCAACAACTACGCAACCTGACCGTGCACCACACAGGTGACGACTCCATCCTCGCCTTCTCCTCGCGCCTACCCGCGCAGTTCAACAATGGAGTCGAGGACACGATCATCACCGTGGTAAACCTTGACCCCCACAACACACGCGAAACCACGGTGTGGTTCGATCTCAAGGCTCTCGGTCTCAGCGAGGACGTTCCGCATGCGGAACAACCCGTCTTCGAAGCACACGACCTGCTCACCGGCGAGACCTACGAGTGGGCACGCCAGGCGTTCGTGCGACTCGACCCCATCTTCAACTGCGCACACATCATCCAAGTGAGGCCCCTATGACCCATTCGCTCCCAGAATTCCGCACCGCAACAACCAACCCAGCATCGGGAGCGAATTCAGCTTTTCCAGGAATAGACGCCGAACTCACAGGGCTGTCCAACGATCCGGAATGGTACAAGACCGCCGTGTTCTACGAGGTCATCGTTCGCGCTTTCGCGGACTCAACCGGTTCCGGAACCGGTGACCTGCGCGGACTGATCGGCCGGCTCGACTACCTGCGCTGGCTCGGCGTGGACTGCCTGTGGCTGCCACCGTTCTACCCGTCTCCGCTACGGGACGGCGGATACGATGTTGCCGATTACACCTCCATCGCCCCGCAACTCGGATCGATGGAGGACTTCCAGGAACTCATCACCGAGGCGCACAGGCGCGGCATCCGAATCGTTATCGATCTGGTCATGAACCACACCTCGGACCAGCACCCGTGGTTCCAGGCATCCCGCACCGACCCCGAAGGCCCGTACGGTGACTTCTACGTCTGGTCGGACGATGACACCAAGTACCAGGATGCGCGCATCATCTTCACGGACACCGAGACCTCGAACTGGACGTTCGATCCCGTGCGTCGCCAGTACTTCTGGCACCGGTTCTTCCACCACCAGCCGGACCTCAACTTTGAGAACCCTGCGGTTCAGGAGGCGATGCTCGGCGTGGCTCGGTTCTGGTGTGAGCAGGGTGTCGACGGTTTCCGCCTGGATGCCGTTCCGTATCTCTTCGAGGCCGACGGCACCAACTGCGAGAACCTACCCGAGACCCACGCGTTCCTCGCACGCCTGCGTAACCTGCTCGACACTCAGTTCCCGGGCCGCATCATGCTGGCCGAGGCGAATCAGTGGCCGGAGGACGTCATCCACTACTACGGCACCGAGGAGGCACCCGAATGTCATATGTGCTTCCACTTCCCCGTCATGCCGCGGATCTACTACGCGATCAAGGATGGCCGTTCCAAGCAGATCGCTGACATCCTCGACGACACCCCTGCCCTGGTGGGTGGACAGCAGTGGGGCACGTTCCTGCGCAACCATGACGAGTTGACGCTCGAAATGGTGTCCACCGAGGAACGCGCGTCCATGTATCGCTGGTTCGCGTCGGACCCCCGCATGCGCGCCAACGTCGGTATCCGTCGCAGACTTGCAGCGCTCCTGGACAATTCCCGCAAGGAAATCGAGCTCGCCAACGCACTACTGCTGTCGCTTCCGGGCAGCCCGTGCCTGTATTACGGCGACGAGATTGGCATGGGAGACAACATCTGGCTCAACGACCGTGACTCGGTCCGTACGCCAATGCAGTGGACCCCGGACCGCAACGCTGGGTTCTCCACAGCAGACCCCGGCAAACTGTACCTTCCTGTGGTCCAGTCGCTCGTGTACAACTACCGCAACGCCAATGTGGAAGCACAACTCGAACAGCCCACATCCTTGCTGCACTGGACCCGCGGCATGCTCGCGGTACGCCGCCAGCACCCGGCATTTGGCACTGGCGACTTCGCCAATGTTGAGTGCGACAACGAGTCAATCTTCGCCTACCTACGCCGTAGCAACGAAGAGACGATCCTGTGCGTTGCCAACTTCGCGGCGACAGCTCGCCGAGGCACCCTGTCGTTGCAGCAGTACGCCGGTCAGCACCTGATCGATCTCTTTGGTGGTGCCGACCTGGGCACGATCACAGGTGAGGGTGATTTCGAGGTCATGCTTGGATCGCGCGAATTCCTCTGGCTGTCCGTCCAAGACGGCCCTGCATCCACCAACTAGCGCGCTGGTCAACTAGAGTTCTAGTACACAGAAAATGTGATGTGGCGCACGCTGGTGCGCCACATCGTCCCCCGAGGAACAAGGCACAAAGATGAGCAAGGATGAGGTCGGGACCCCCACACCCGCCAAGCAGGTACCACCGTCACGAGCAGCAGTCGACGGAGCGTTATTGACTCACATCGCTCACGGACTGCACCACGATCCACACAGCGTCCTCGGAGCTCACCTTCTCCCGCCACGCTCAGGCTCCACCCCACAGTGGGTGTCGGTGCGAGTGCAACGCCCTCTGGCGGACAAAGTCGAGTTGATCTTGGCCGATTCCAGCAGGGTAGAACTCGTGCAGGAGTTCGAGGGCGTCTGGGTTACCGTAATCCCCGCACCTCACGGCGACATACCTGACTATCAGGTGGCCGCAACCTACGGGGGGCACACCTCAACCTCCGCAGATGGCTATCGGTTCCTGCCCACACTCGGTGAACTCGATATTCATCTCATCCGCGAGGGACGCCACGAACAACTGTGGACCGTGCTCGGCGCAAACACCAAGACATATGAGACCTCTCTTGGAACCGTGCACGGAACCGCATTCGCGGTGTGGGCGCCAAGCGCTCGCTGCGTACGCGTGATCGGAGATTTCAACGGCTGGGATGGACGCGCCCACGCGATGCGATCCCTTGGCGAGTCCGGGATCTGGGAGTTGTTCATCCCGAACATCGGCCCAGGAACGGCCTACAAGTTCGAGATCCAGGCGGAAGACGGCGAGTGGCTCCGCAAGGCCGACCCCATGGCCCGCCGCACCGAGGTTCCACCGGCAACCGCCTCGATCGTCACGGAAGCCACCCATGAGTGGACCGATACCGCGTGGATGGCCACGCGTGCCGTATCCGATCCACACCCAAAACCCATCAGCGTGTACGAGGTGCATCTCGGCTCGTGGCGGCAGGGCCTGTCCTACCGTGAGGCGGCGACCGAACTCGTGGAATACGTGCGGGAACTTGGATTCACGCACGTTGAGTTCATGCCGCTCGCCGAGCACCCGTTTGGTGGTTCGTGGGGCTATCAGGTCACGTCCTACTATGCGCCAACCGCACGGTTTGGGGACCCCAACGACCTGAAATACCTGATCGATGCATTCCACAACGCTGGTATCGGCGTCATTCTCGACTGGGTACCAGCCCACTTCCCCAAGGACGAGTGGGCGCTTGCCCGCTTTGACGGCAGTGCACTGTACGAGCATCCAGACCCGATGCTCGGGGAACACCCCGACTGGGGCACCTACATCTTCAACTTCGGTCGTAACGAGGTCCGCAACTTCCTTGTGGCCAACGCCAGTTACTGGTTCGAGGAGTTCCACATCGATGCCCTACGCGTGGATGCGGTGGCCTCAATGCTGTACCTCGACTACTCGCGCAATGATGGACAGTGGCGTCCCAACAAGCACGGTGGCCGCGAGAACCTCGAAGCCATCGCGTTCCTACAGGAAACCAACGCAACCGCCTACCGCCGATCCCCTGGCGTGCTCATGATTGCCGAGGAATCCACGGCATTCCCAGGGGTCACTGCCCCGACCTCGGGCGGCGGGCTCGGGTTCGGCCTCAAATGGAACATGGGCTGGATGAACGACACCCTGCGGTACATCGAAGAAGAGGCGATCAACCGCCGCTACCACCACGACGTGCTCACCAACACGATCAACTACGCCTTCTCAGAGCAGTACGTCCTCCCCCTCTCCCACGACGAGGTCGTCCACGGCAAGGGTTCCATCTTTGGCAAGATGCCCGGTGATGAATGGCAGAAGTTCGCCTCTGTGCGCTCGCTCTACGCCTACCAGTGGGCTCACCCGGGCAAGCAGTTGCTGTTCATGGGGTCGGAGTTCGCGCAGCGCGGCGAGTGGCGTGAGGGCGGCAGCCTCGAATGGGGTTCGCTCGACGACCAGAGGCATGCCCAGGTCCAAGCGGTGGTGCGCGACCTGAACGCGCTCTACACCACCACTCCTGCCCTGTGGGAGCGGGATTTCACGCACGAGGGTTTCTCGTGGCTTGAGTTCCGCGACGCAGGCTCCAACACCGTTGCATTCGCCCGCTACGACAACCACGGTTCCCCCATCGTTGTCGTGGCCAACTTTGCCGGGGTCCCACACGAGGACTATCGTGTGCCCTTCCCCAAGGGTGGGCTGTGGCGTGAAGTGCTCAACACCGACGATTTGGCCTACGGTGGGTCCGGGGTCACGAACCGCGGCGAGTTCGCGGTGCAGGACATCTCGTGGGGCTACGCCTCCTACAGCGCGGCACTCCGCGTCCCGCCGTTTGGGGTCGCATACTTCGCACCGGTTCAGTAGTCCCTGTGACACCTCGGATTGACGACGAGGCGGTGGCTCCCAGCATGATGCTGGGAGCCACCGCCTCACGCGTGTATCAGGTGGATGAGTGGCTTGCGGTCACCTCTCGACTCAGCCATCTCGTCGGCAATCACTCACACGGGTCTACACCGGCCAAGGTGCGGAAAACTAACTTGTATGGGCACATCATCTGTGTATGCGGTGAAGCAAACCCCACACGCTCAACGTCACCGGGCTGGACTAGTACAGCGCGCTGGCTAGTGCGCGGCGTGCAGGTCCAACACGCGGGTCTTCGTTGCCGAGGATCTCAAAATAGTCGATCAGGCGTTTGCGTAAGACCTCACGCTCATCGCCGAAATTCTCTCGGATCAAGCCGATCAACAGGTCGAAGGCGTTCTGGGCGTCCCCTTCGAGCACTGCAAAGTCGGCCACCAAAAGCTGGGCCTCAATGCTGTCGGCAGTTGCGGCAGCGGAAGCTTGGGCCTCCTGGCGCGAACTGGTTGAGGTGCGCTGCAGTAGACCCGCCTGGGCAAGACCCGCAGTTGCAAGCGTGTCCCGTGGGTCCTCCCGAAACGCCTGGGCATACGCGGCAATCGCATCGTCGTAGTTGCCCGCCTCGATCGCGTCGTAGGCTTTCTGATGCAGCGGTGGCAGCGGTTCCTCGTCGGGCTCCGGAGCCTGCGGCACCTGCCCCTGCACGGCAATCCGGCCCGTCACACCGTTGGCTTCCGCGGCTGCAAGGAACTGCTCAACCACCTGCTGGATGGCCTGGGCGTCATGGTTTCCAGCGAACAGCGGCACGGGCTGACCATTGATAAGACCCACCGTGGTCGGATAGTCAGGCACCTGGAACGCCTGCGCGATCTGTGGGTACTGTTCCACATCGGCACGAGCATGCAGGAATCGGCCCTCATACAGGGTCGCCAACGAGTCCATCGTGGTCACAAGCTGGGCGCTCTCAGCATCAGTGGGAACCCATAGAACGACAACGACCGGTGCCTGCGCGGATTGCTCAACAACCGAGGAAAAACTCTCAAGGTCGAGGTCAACTGTGAAACCACCCGGTGCGGGTGCACCGCCCGGTGTTCCAGGTTCCGGCACGGTTGGGCGGTTCAGACTCGACAGGTCGACCGCACCCCGAACGTTGTTCAACACGTTTGCTGCATCGTTCATTGTTTCTCCTGCTTCACTCTAGACCTAGCGGGTCCAAACCCAACGGGCGAGCCCATGCTCTCCCTGGGCTTGGCGTCCAAGACAAGGCTGTTGGTCCATCAGTCGGGAATCGATGCGCCAGTGGTGCGCATTAGGCGACCGATGTTGCGAGGTTGTTCGTCGGTGTTGTCCTTGGCGGGGATATACACTGCGACAACCGCGCTGCGCTTGACCGTCAACTCGTTCTTCGCCTCCGCGTCCTTCTTCAAGAATGCCTTTTCAAGGGCCGATGGTGTCACAACGGCACCGTCCTCGCCCTTCAACGTTCCAGACGTTTCGATTGTTCCGACAACAAGCGCGCCACCATCGAGGGTACGCAGGGCCTTCCAGTCCTCGCCCACCTTGAAGGTCTCCGTATAGCTGCCCTCGATCTGCTCAGCCGCTTCCTTGAGGTAGGTCCGCCGCTCCGCGATCGCGGTGTAGAACGTGTCCTTCTCAAGGTCGAACTTTTCCTTGTTCGCCTTGGTGCCTGCCTTGAGGAGTGCCGCATAGTTCTCGAGTGCCTCGGTTGGCGTGACCTGAAGCCCCTCCTCCCTGTCCGTGACCAGAGTGGTTCCGGCATCGGAGGAAGGGAACATCGGAACGGTCGTGCCTGGGAAAAGCGTCAAATAGGCCCACAGCTTGTAGTCGTCGCGAGCCGAGTCCTGGGTGTAGACCAGTAGGCGCTCCGGCTCAAGGTTCTGCGGGCGGTCTGATACCGCAAACATTGTGCGCGGCCAAGTGGACGTTGTGGTCAGGAACATCGACTGCAAAGTGCTCGGCAACTCGGTGATGGCCTTGTCGTCGTCCTGCGACTTCGCAATCTTGTACTCGGCTTTGCGTATCTTCAGAGCAGGGCCGGTAACTCGGGTATCGAGGTCTTCGGGTTCCTTCGCCTCATCCGCCACGGTGAGCACCTCACCGGTGGCCGCCGCGATATCGGCGCCCTGTACCTCGGTGAGCACGGGTGTTTCGATCTCAACTGGCGGGGCGCCTGGAACAGGGAGTTCAGGCGTGCATCCAGCCAGTAGCGCTGCGCTCAGCGCAACGGCGGTCAAGGAAAACGTACGATTCACGTGTGAGGTGGTGGTCATCTTCACTTCTCCCCTTCCGTTGGACGTGCTTCGTTTTCTCGGTTCGGAGCCGGCACTGGCCAGTCTTCTTCCGCTGAGAGTCGTTCTGCCTCTGCACGATACGAGGAGTACAGTGCCCGGCGAGTGGCAGGTGCCTCGGAACGGTGTGCGGTTGGAGCGTTGCTCGATGCTGCTGAACGGGCGCTGAACACCTCGGCTGCAGAATGACTGGAGGCAGTCGTCTGTGCAGACGGTGCGCTGCCGTGGCGTGGGCGACGAGTTGGGGTATCGGTTCCCTCTTCACCGCCCCACCATGAAGCTGGCTGACGCACATCGCGTTCAGTTCCTACAACGGGTGGCACGGGAGGTTTTGGTTCCTGTGCTCCGGCAGATCTGTCCACCAGCTGGGGAGCCACGCCTTGGCGCTGTGGGCTTGCTGGTGTGACTGCAGCGTTGTTGTTCACGGTGGCTCCCCGTGGATACGCCGACTCAGTGCGCTGTTGCGCCGGGTTCAGTGCCGCCTGGGAGTCCTGCCCAGGGTTGGCACCGGGGCTTGGGTAGGACAGGTTGCGCTGTGCGTGTCCGGTTGCCCGGTCGACCGCAGGTCCGGAGTTTGCGTAGGAGGGACTACGATGCTCGATCGCCGTCTGTGGTTGGACCGGGTTCACGTTCTGCTCCTGCTCCGTGGGAGCACTCGGTTCTCCGGTGGCCCCGACTCCCCATGCGGCACGCCAGTTGGAGGCAGTCGCCCGTGACTGTGGTGCGGCGGGCTGGGCACCAGTCGCGTTGTTTGCCTGTGCGGCAGCCGCTGGGTTCGGTGCTGGGAGTGTGGTTGGTGAGGAGTTGCGCGCAGCCTGGGCCTGGTGCATCTCGCGCAATTGGCGACGAGTCAGCCCGAGTTTCTGCAACTCACCCGTGTTGAGGTCAGGTTCTGCGGCAAGTACGCGGGCAACGGTTGCAGCCGATGCAACACTCGGAGCCGATTCAGAGGATTCCTCGGCGTTGGAGGCACGACCACCGGATGACGCGCTCGCGAGTGGCTTGATCGGTGGAACGGGTGATGCGGGCGCAAAGGTCGTGTTTACAGCGGTGGCCGTGCCCACAGGCTGAGGAGCAGACACGGAGGTCCCGGTCCATGCCCCTGCCACGGCCTCCGTGGCCTCCTCGGCGGTGTCCGTCAGGGAGGACCTCTCCTTCCTCTTCGGACCGCGACGTAGGGTGACCAGCAGGAGCGCGACACCCAGTAGGGAGATCACGACGCCGGCCACGATGGCCGGTACCAGGAGCGGAGCGGTCACGTCACGGGTCCATTGCGCCTGAATGGTTGGAGCACCGGAGTCTGCGGACGTGGACACCGCGAGAAGGCTCACATTGTCATCGATGTTCTCAAGGGTGATTGTCTGGGTTCCCGAACCGGAAGCATAGGAAATCCACATGTCCGATTGGGTTTGCTCGAGGCTATTGGGGCGCTCTGCATCCGATTCATCAGTCGCATCCGCGTCCTCGTCAGGTGAGGTGGTGTTTGAGTCTTCGGGCGTTTCATCCGTGTCTAGCGGAGTCTCACCTGCAGCGATCTTCTGGGCGGTCAGCGTTTCCCAGTCCGTCAAGCCGGTAACCGCGTAGTGGTCGTGGCCGGCAAGCCACCCCTCGACATCGACTGTGCGGCCAAGGATCAGGGCCATCTCTGAATCGCCCGGCGCGGTTGCGTTGATTGTGACGTTGTTGTCCACCAGCGCCAGCACGGGTGCATGAACCACAACGTATGGCGAGTCCGCCATAGGTCCGGTCGTCAAAGACACCTGCGAGTCGGGTTTGAACAGGGTTGCGGAGGCTATTCCTCCCGCAACAACCACGACCCCTAAGCAAATAAGAATGAAAGAAACTATCTTCTGAACCACACTTCGCCCCTTCGAAAGACCACTCAAGCCTAACGTGCAAACGATACATATATCGAAGCCTGCGACCTTTTACACATCCCACGCGAAGACCCTTCACCATATATACGCGAACCAAAAACCAGATAGGCTATAGGGTGGGTTGAACATCGAGCAGGGTGGGAGCCACTACCCGCGCCGATGAAGCATGAGCCCAAGATATTTCAGATCTGACCTATAGGTCGCGGCGATTCGCGACCACCAACTCAGTTGGCCGGTGCATCGGTCAACGACCAACCGGAGGAAGTCCCGTGTCTGAAGACCGCCCAACGTTTCCCGTTGTCATGCGTGGATACGACCGCTCCCAGGTAGATGGTCGAATCCGAGCGCTTCAAAGCAGCATTACCGAAGCGCAGGGCTCCCTGAACACGCTTGCGGCAGAACGTGACACGCTCAGACAGCAGATTGAGGCGCTCCAGCGGCAACTTGAAGAAACGGAACGCCCGTCATATTCGGGACTTGGTTCACGCATTGAACAGCTCATGCGCTCCGCTGAGGAACAGTCCACCGATGTCATTGCGGCGGCTGAGGCCCACTGCGCCGATATTACCCGCCGAGCGGAACTGGCAGCCTCACAACTTCGTTCCCGGGCAGAGTCCGAGGCCGCAGAACTGCTGACCTCCGCTCGCCGCGAGGCGGAGGAAATTCGCACCGCAGCTCAGAACGTTGCCGAAACCACGATGGTTTCCGCGGAACGTCGTGCGGAGGAACTTGTTGGGTCTGCTGAACGCGAGGCAGCACGTATCTCCACTGCGATCGCAACCGAGGAAACGGAACGTCGCACAACACTCGAACGCGAGTTGGGCACTCTGCGGGCCACCACTGAGCGTGAGGTCACCGAACTGCGTGTAGCCGCTGAGAACGAAATCGAGGAGATGCGTGCGGCTGCGGTTGAGGAAACCACCAAGCTGCGCGAAGAAACCGAGATCTACGTCTCTGATCTCCGCTCGACCGCAGAGGCCGAGACCACCTCGCTACGTCACCGCACGGACTCGGAGACCGCAGCGCTGCGGTCCGAGACCGAGACCTATGCCGCCAATCTCCGCGCAACAACTGAACGTGAGACCTCTGATCTGCGTCAGCGCACCGAATCTGGCGCAGCGGCTCTTCGTGCAGAGGTGGCAAAGGAGGTCGACGAGCGTCGCACCGCCCTCGAACGTGAACTCGCTGAGTTCCGCACCACCACCGAGAACGAGATTCACGAGTTGCGTACAGCCGCAAACCTCGAGTTGGACAACCTGCGCCGTCAGGTTGCCCAGGAGGTGAACGAACTCAAGGTGAACTCCGAACGCGATGCCGCGCAACTCACCGAATCTGCGACTCTGGACGCAAACCACCTGCGCGAGAGCGCGGACCGTGAGACTCGCGAGGCGCGTGAACTGGCAGAGCGCGAGACCAAGGAACTACGCGAGCGCACCGAACGCGAGGTCGCGGAGCTCAAGGAAGCCAACCGCATCGAGATCGAAGGACTGCTCTCCGATGCCAAGCGCCAGGCGGCAGAACTCGTCACCAACGCACGCACCGAGTCGACCGCGATGCTGGATGACGCACGCAAGTCTTTGGCACAGGCTGAACTCGACATCGCTCAGCGGCATGAGAAAGCTCAGTTCGCCGACACCGAGTTGCACTCGCGCACCAAGGCTGAGACTGACAGGTTGATTTCCGACTCGGAGAAGCATGCGGCCGAGGCCGAGCAACGGGCCGCGGACGCTCTGGCGAAGTTCGAGCAGATCCGCCGTGACTCCGACGCTTATGCTCGTGAGACCACGGACAACGCGCGTCAACAGGCTGAACAGATCCTGCAGGATGCACGCGAACGTGCTGAGGAGATCACCGCTACGACACAGACGACCACCGCGCACATGGTATCCACCGCGAAGCGTCAGGTAGATGACCTCAACGCACAGCGTGAGTCGATCACGACCTACCTCGATGAGTTGCGTTCAATCCTCGCCTCGGAAACGATTCCAAACGAGGCGACTCTCCAGCGTGTCGCAGAGGTCGAAGAGAACTTCGTGGCCGCTGAGGAGCGCCGGGAGGCGGACTTCTCGGCATCTGAGGAGCAGGCGACTGATGATGACGGCGTAGCAATCCTCGATGAGGCACCGCCCGCACCCGATACCGTGACCTTCGTGGCTGCCGAGTTTGCGGTTGTGAGCGACGCTGAATCTGACTTCAACGACTCGACCTCTGCGGTCTCCCCTGTTTCCGCGTCATCGACTGGCACGGCTGTCAGTGCTTCGGCCGGTTCGCCATCCGCGTCATCGGTCGCCAGTGCGGGCTCGGCTCCAAGTGCCCAGTCGGTGCCGAGCGCCGACTCTGTCTCGAGCCCGTCCTCAGCAGCGACCCCTGCGATCTCCGCGCCATCGGCCCTCAGCGCGCCATCAGCGCAGCCAAGCGAGGCAGTGGCAGCGCAGGACGCCCCAACCGAGGTCATTGAGATCGTGTCCGAGGACGAGACTGAGCGCACCTTGACTCTCGATGAGATTGAGGCGGCAGAGGATGCTGCGCTTGAGGAGGAGATCTTGGCTGAGGAGGCCGAGGCCGCCGCAGCTCAGCAGGCCCCACGCAAGACCACCTCTGGCCGTCCAGCGCCACTCTCCGCAGCTCCAGGATTCAAACTCCCTCACGCCACGGCCGATGAGGATGAGGCATAGGCCCAACCTGGAATGAATGCGCACGACGAGAACTCGGTGGGGTCAGCCAGGCACGCCAATGCCGAACTGCCCCCACCGGTCACGGTTGATTCCCCACCGCAGTCTTGGCGGGAACAGAAGTCACTCAACGCCCGGCATTTGGCTGACGAGTTGGAGCGCCGTCAAAGGCGCGAATCCGAGCAGGCAGCAGCGATGCTCCGCGAGTTCGTGGCGCAGGCAACGGCCAAGGGCATTGAGCCTGTTCGACTCCACGCGCGCGGTTACAACGGCTCCACCCGGTACAAGACCAACGTGACCGGGTGGTACCTCAAGCAGAACGAGACCGTCGCGGTTGACGTTGACGCCAACTTTTATGTGCTCTCGGTCCAGGGTGGGCTTGTAGCCCGCTTCACTGGCACGACCATTGCGCCAAGCGACCCGCCTCTCGTACTCGGATTGGGTGGCCGCGATGGCGAATCACTCGATATGAGCGAAGCCGTCGATCGGATTCTCAATCCCGAGAACTATCGCTAGCCGTCGCCTACGGTTCAGCGGGCGGTGAACTTCGCGCGTAGGAAACCATTGATCTCTGCTGCGACAAGGGCAGGTTGCTCAACCGGCGACATGTGTCCAGCCTCGGGGATCACCATGAAAGCATCCGTGGCCAAGAGTTCAGCGACCTCACGCATCACGTCCACGCTCGTGATCTGGTCCTCCTGCCCCACGATGACAAGGGCTGGCTTACCCCACTCGCGCAGTGTGTCAGCCGTGTCGGGGCGGCCAGCCATAGCGCGTTGACTCCACGCGATACCTGTTCCCGTCTGAGATTCGATCACAGAGCGCTGAAACTCCACGAGTTCTGGCCGCCGCTGGACGCTCGCCTCGCACAGCGTGTCCTTGGCCATCCCCAACACGGCGTGAGCGGCGCCGGAAGCCTCCGACTCGTCGGCAATCCGCAGCCGGTTGGCCCGCGCCTCGGGAGTATCTGCGCCCGAGCGGGTGTCAAGCAGAATCACGCCATCGAGCAGTTCGCCGTAATCCCGCATCGCCGCCTGAACCACGTAACCACCCATCGAGAGCCCGGCAAAAACCACTGGAGCCCCGGGAACGACACGACCTTCGAGCGCTTCCCGCACAGCCCACGCAGAGGCCGCCATCGTTGGCGGCTCCGGCAGGATGGTGGCTGAGCCACCCAATCCCGGCAGGTCCACGCCGAGTACTCGCCACGATGCGTCAACGAGCGAAGCCGTCGAGTCCCACATTCGTCGATCCACGGGGAAGCCGTGCAGCAACACGAGTGTTCCGGCTCCGGTGCCTGCGTGATAGTCGGTTACGGACAGTGAAGACATGCTCTACTCCTGAATCGTCCAGCAGCGCGTGTGCCAGTGGCGGCGCTCTGCAAGGGCAGCGTCCTGTCCGAACAGCGAGTCGTTCGCCCAGGCCACCACGTGCGCTAGCCCCGGAGCAATTGAATGATTGCAGCCAGGGCAGATGTACGTCTTATCGGAGGACCGAATGTTTTGCACGGTCCAGTCCTCGCCTCGTCGCGTCACCGTGCGTCGACCACCGGTTGCAACCTGCATGTTAAGTTCTCGGTGCTCGGTGGAATACGGGCGTTTACTTGATCGACGTGACGAAGGCATACCTCTATTTTGCCCCTGCCGCGGCGCTCAAGGCGACACGAACCGCTGTGGAGTAATGACAACCCAGGCTTCGTCGCGCATGGGTTGAAATGCACAGTCCGTTTCCAGAAATGAGGTATAGGCTTGAACAGGTTTCGCCACCCATACGGCCAACCTCACTTGCTGGGACGTGCATCAACAGGGTGGCGCGCAGTATCTACGTTGATGTGAACGCGTGCATTCGTTTGCAGCGCTATCACTCAATCACCGCTTGTTCAAAGGAAAATCCGTGAAACTTCGCTCCATGCGCGCTCTTACTGCCGTCACCGTTGTCGCGGCGCTCGTACTCACCGGCTGCTCCGGGGAATCGACCCCGGAGGAATCCCCGTCCACGACGACTTCAGAAGAGGTTACGAGCACCACCGCTGAGGACGCCAAGATCCTTGAGGGTATTACCTACTCTGCTGCAAACGCAGGTGAGGCACCAACCGATGTCAAGATTGAGGGCGACTTCACCAAGCTCTCGGCTCCAGCCGCTCGCGAGATCAGCCCTGGTACGGGTGAAACAGTTGAGGATGGCGATCTGGTGAGCGTCCACATCGTGTCCTACTCCGCAGCAGGCGAGACGACGCAGTCCACATATGACGACGGTGCTCCCACCACGATTCCAAACTCCGCAGCAAGTGGACTCGTATCCCAACTACTGGATGTGTTGACGAACCAGAAGATTGGCGCTCGCCTAGCGTTCGCAGCTCCCAGCCAGGAGGAGGACGTGGACCCGAACATCATGGTGATGGAGATCGTTGACTCTGTACGACCATGGGCCACCGGTGAGCCACAAGAGGTCACCGATGCCTCCCTGCCAACCGTGACCCTTGACGACTCAGGTCAACCATCGATCGAGATCCCAGATGGTTTCGAGGCCACGGATGACACCCAGACCATCGTGCTGAAGCAGGGCGATGGCGCAGAGGTGAAGGAAACCGACTACCTGCACGCGCAGTACTCTGGCTGGAACCTTCAGGGTGAGCGGTTTGACTCATCCTGGGAACGTGGCGCTGCAACCGCCTTCTCGCTACAGCAGGTCATCCAGGGTTGGACAAAGGGACTTGCAGGACAGAAACTCGGCTCCCAGGTCATGCTGATCATCCCGGCTGAGCAGGCGTACGGAGCAGGTGAGGGCAACAACGAAAGTGGCCAGCCTCTCGGCGACCTGATCTTCGTTGTGGATCTGCTCGCGGTCAACTGATCTTGCGACCACGCGCGTAACGCCTACGTGTGTCGATTGAACCCAATTGCGGGGCGCTGGTGAGAACCAGCGCCCCGCAATCGTATGCCCACTCGATATGTGAACGAGCTGCACGCAAGCCAACTGTGCGCTCGGTGACAGCCGTTTCGTCGGCAACCGGTCGCACCTTGGCCCACCCTGCGCCCCGCCCGCCCCGGAAATCGGACTGACTGAATCCTCGGTGGGATGTTTTTGGTCCGGGTGCCCACATAAAACGCGAGCACCCGGACCAAAAATGCCCCACCGACTTGGAAGACATATCAGAGAGACAGCGCGGACTCCCCCTCAGGCAGGTCTGTGGGTTTTGTGGGCGGTATCACGGCACACAGGCCGACGACAGAACCCACAGACCAGTGCTGGTAACGACCTACACGATGGTTTGCCGAACTATCTCACACTGTGATTCTTTGCCCGTAGTGCCCGTCGCACTGACAGCGCCACGGCCCAGAACCTATTGTTGATTCATGGCAGAGATTATGACTGAGAATGGCATCCGCGAGGTCCTCTCGTGGGATGAGTTCGGGGATGCAGCACGCGAGATTGCGCAGCAGGTTGTCGATTCCGGATTTGTTCCCGACGTGGTCGTTGCGATTGCCCGTGGCGGGCTGATTCCCGGCGGCGCGGTAGCGTACGCGCTCGGCACCAAGGGCGTGGGAACAATGAACATCGAGTTCTACACGGATATTGGCGAGACCCTCTCGGACCCTCGTATCCTGCCGCCTTTGATGGACACTCGCGAACTTCCCGGTCAGAAGGTCCTTGTGGTCGATGATGTGGCGGACTCGGGCCGCACCCTCGCACTCGTTATGGATATCCTTGCCCGCCAGGGTTCGGATGCCCGCTCCGCAGTGCTGTACACGAAACCTCGGTCAATTATCGTGCCGGACTACTCGTGGAAGGCCACGGATGAGTGGATCACCTTCCCATGGTCCGCTCTTCCTCCGATCGGTTCGGATCATTCAATTGACGCATGATCGTTAAATTATCCTGGCAAATTGCTCTATAACGGCAATATAACGCCCGATACAATTTGTTAGTTTAGTTTCTTTTCTCTAATCGACGGATAATGTTTCGTGTCGCACTGGCATTGATCGACATAAGCCACTATCCTCTATTTAGGAAAACCTAGGAATTTGCCTTGAGCAGTTCGTAGAGATCCAGGTAGGACCAATCCCGTTCATCGAGGGTACGGTGGTCGGTCCATGCGTAGTGGCGTGAGCGCCGCTGAAGTGGTTGCGCTGCCTGAACCTCACCTCCCCACGGTGAGAGCGCGACTACACGCGACATAGCGATGGCCCGCAGCCTTTGTTGCTGCGGGCCATGTGCTTTACACGTTAGGTGCCAGCGGCAAAAACGTGTGGATGGAGGGCCTGCGTATCGCGGATGCCTTGCCGAACTGTGAATGCTAGGATCGCCGCGAAAAGCCGGATTACGCTCTCTAGCGCCGCTCTTGCAGGCCAGAGTCCTCACGCCCAAGGGTGGCACGCTGTTCGTTTTGAGTTTTCTTCCATGCGACCACACCAGTGGCGATCGCGATAATCGCGAAGAAGACGACCAGAATCCACTGGGAGAAAACCGCATTAAATACCGCCATGAGAGCAGTGACAATTGCGGTGTACTTAAATATCTGGGTCAGATTTGCGTCGTTGTGCCTCGGTTGCGTCACAGCGGCTTCCTTTCATCGGGCCTGCGCCACATCCTAGCAAGCCTGCCGTCACAGGATTGGGCTCATGGCAGCCGCCACATCTAGAGTGGATGAGTTCGCCACACCCGTGAGGAGATCGATTGTCCAACCTGTACTCCGTTGAGCATTACGTCCAGCACGCCCTGGAACTGCTGCGATCTCACGGCATACCTGGAAATTGGCAGGTGATTTTTGTACCGGGAATGGGCCAAAGGCTGGGTACCTGCAATTCCTCACGTCGCGTCATCCGAATCTCGCAAGCGCACTTTGAGGGCAGCCCTCACGAACAGATACTCGACACCGTACGCCACGAGGTTGCCCACGCAATCGTGCATCATCTCCATGGGAGCGGCGTTAAGCCACACGGGCCGGAGTGGAAGGCCGTGGCACTGCGTTTAGGCGCGACGCCGCGCGCAAGCGTGCCACCCACCCCTCAGCAGAAGGCAGCACGCACTGCCGCACGAGAGATCATTCGAGCCTCAGGTCGCGCTCCCAAGCGCCAGAGACGTCCGTCGTTCTACGCTCCATCGCTGGGGCGAGTGATCCAGGCTGGAGACCTGATGACCTATGGTCCCCACACTTACCGAGTCTTGGAGACCAAGCGCACTCGATTCACTGGAACCCGTCTCGACAACGATCGCACCTATTCAATTCCAGCCGCACTGTTAACCAAAGCAGCACTGACCCCCGCACCAAACTAGCAGCGCCACCAGCGGAAAGGCCGCTGGAAGACGGGAATCGTCGGCAATCCAAACTGCGGTGGGACAGATCACCCAACAAAACAGACCATTTGGTCTGTTAAACAGTCCGTTTGGTCTATAAGATGTTTCGCATGCAAGAAATCCTGACCCCAACCCACACGCCCGCCACAGCGGGCAAGCGAGAATGGCTCGCACTTTCGATCCTTATCCTGGCAGTCACCCTGCTCGCGATCGACGGGACCGTGCTGTACATGGCCGTGCCATCCCTGATCGCAGACCTATCCCCCACCGCAACGCAACTGCTGTGGATCGGTGACATCTACTCGTTCGTGCTTGCAGGCCTGCTCATCACGATGGGTAACGTGGCGGACAAATACGGCCGTAAGAAGATCCTGCTGCTCGGAAGCGCCGCGTTCGGTCTCGCATCGCTGCTTGCCGCCTTCGCAACCACGCCAGCAATGCTCATCGCCGCTCGCGCACTCCTCGGCCTCGCAGGGGCGACCATCATGCCGTCAACGCTGTCGATCATTCGCAACCTCTTCCACGATCCAATACAGCGCACCCGCGCAATCGCGATCTGGTCTGCGGGCGCAACCGCCGGTGGCGCACTTGGACCACTCGTCGGCGGCGCGCTACTGGAACGCTTCTGGTGGGGATCGGTGTTCGTCATCAACATTCCGATCATGCTGATCATCCTGATCGGCGGCTTCTTCCTCCTACCGGAATCGCGCAACCCGTCCGGCCAGCGCATCGACCTGCTGTCTTCGATGCTGTCGATCGCGATGATCGTGCCAGTCGTGTACTCGATTAAAGGCATCGTCTCCAGCTCCCATATCGCCACGATTATGGGCGGCCTGGTGATTGGTGCCATTGCCGCCGTGCTGTTCGTGCGCCGTCAACGGAACCTTGCCGTGCCGATGATCGACATCTCCCTGTTCAAGATTCCCTCCTTCCTCGGCGCGGTGCTCTCGAACACGATCGCGATCTTCGCGTTCATCGGCCTGCTCTACTTCTTCTCGCAGTACCTGCAGATCGTGCGCGGATACAGCCCCTTCACGGCAGGGTTGGCTGAGCTGCCATCGACCATCGCCTCGATTCTCGCGATGCTCGTCATCGGTTTCGCTTTACGACGATTCGGTCGCGGCCGCGCCATCGGGCTCGGCCTGGGTCTCGGTGCGGTTGCGCTCGTGACGCTGGCCGCCACCGAACAGGTCCCGTCCTATTGGGGACTGGGAATCGCCCTTGCACTCATGGGCCTCGGGATCGGCGTGGCCTCCGCCCTGTCAACGGATGCGGTAGTCGCTGCGGCGCCGCGCGAACGTGCAGGAGCCGCGTCCTCCATCGCTGAGACAGCCTACGAACTTGGCGTCGCCCTGGGCATCGCCGTCCTCGGTTCGATCCAGACCGCACTGTACCGTGCGTCCCTGGAACTACCCACAGGGACTCCCGAGGGCGATCGGGTATGGCTCGAAGAGTCGCTTGCGAGTGCCCTCAGCCACATCGACTCGCCGCAATTGCTCGATCTTGCAAAGGAGGCCTTCGCTCACGGCATGGTGCTGACCGCACTCATCGCTGCCGGGCTATTGTTCATTGCAGCAGTCATTGCGTGGCGGATCATCCCGTCCGGTCCAGAAACCATGGAGCACACTCATGAACACTGATATCCCGGAGGAAGCGAACACCAGTGCCAAGCGGGCCAGATTAGCAAAGCACGGGAGCGAGCAGCGGTCCATGCAAGATGGCGAGAGGATATCTGGACGGGACAAAGAACGCACTCGGGCTGCAATCCTCGAGGCCGCGGAGACACTGTTCCTACAGCGTGGAAGCTCCGTGTCCATCGCGGAGATAGCCCGCACAGCAGGGGTGTCCAAGAGCGGACTCCTCCATCATTTTCCCTCCAAGGAACGACTCATCGAGGATCTGATCGAGAACGCCCTCGAACAGTACACCCAGGTGATCCACGCGCACCTCGATCTCTCGGAGAACCGCCCAGGAAAGATGTTACGCGCCTACGTTCGGGCACTGACAAGCGGGAAGAACCGGGCCACGACGCTTCTGTCGCACTCGGGCCTGCTCGCAAAGATGGACCATACGGACCGGACCATGGAACTAGCCGAGCGTGACGCTCAGCGCTGGCGAGAGGTCTTCGCGGCGGATGGCATTCCGCTGGGAAAAATGGCCGTTGTGCGCGGCGCTGCCGAATCGTTCGCAGTCGATGCCGAGTCCCCCTGGCTGACCGAGGAGGAATGGAAAGCCGGGCGGGAGTACCTGCTCTCGCTTGCCGAGCCGGACTGAGTTCTGATTCTTCGAGTTCTTTCCGCCGCTTCCAGCCAGATGGTGATTTTCCGTGGTCAGGACCGTACTGGCCTAATCGTCGCCAATCAGATGAATGATGAGTTGTCTGCAATGTGACCAGCAAGGATATTGATTTCTACTATTTGGTAGAGTTAGATCTACAAAATAGTAGAATCTATATCTACTGTTTGGTAGAATTTATCCTTGACTTGGTCTTTTATGCCGAATGCGAGGCTTGCAGATGCTGGATAACGTTGTCGTGCTTCGTGCCCTCGTAGACCAGGCCCTGGACGGCAAGAACTCCTGGCAGAACGCTGCAGAGTTGGCGCACTGCGCGCAGGTCGGCGAGAAGAACACCTACAAGGCACTGCAACACCCAACAGCCATCGGCGCCATACGTCGTCACCCGCGTGGTGGATTCGATGTAACGGATACCGAGCGACTACTCATGCTGTTTGCCGCTCGCCGCACCCTCAAGGAAGCAAAGATCACGAGTTTCCACAAAGCACTAAGCGTTTTGAAAGATGCACCCGTCTATGCGATCGGTGGTAGCCGGGCCGCCGCCTTCCACCTCACCGGTTCCGAGGCCCCGACAGAGCACGCCATGGCGATCCTCTATGTACCTGAAGGCTACAACCTGAAAAGCCTTCCGACAAGCACAAACACCCGTGTTTCGGGTTCTCATAACGCACTGATCATCACCTCAAAACCACGCGATTTCGAGGCTTGGCGCAACGGATACACCAGCAAGGCTCAAACATTCTCGGACCTCTTCGCCCAACCCAGTCCGCAGGCTCGTGCATTCCAGCATGCACTGTGGAACGAATGGTTCAACTCCACTGCACCCATCGAACCTCCACGGACCACTAAGTAACCTGCGGCTTTGAAGCGGTTCGGCATCACCGCAACCTCCATGTTAAAAATTTCTAACATCGGGCGAATGTTTCATTTATAGAACATTGATGCTATGTTATAGATATTTGACATAACAACGATGTCAACATTTTCGAACATTGCCCAGGGAGGTGAGGTAAGAAATGAGGATTCAGACACCAGCCGACCTCGCCCGGACTGTGAAAACTCAGCGACAAGCACAAGACCTCACTCAACAGGAAGTCGCAGACGCCGTCGGCATCACACGACAGTCACTAGCTCGGATTGAACGCGGTCACGGCGGGACATCATTCGACACTATCCTGCGTATCCTCGAAAAATTAGGGGTTCAACTCGAAGCAACTCCGCAAGAAAGCAGAGGCACCATTACTGCGGCGTCAGGCCACAATAGTGACACTCTTCGCGAGGTGGCAGATGCTCTCCGTCCGCTCAACCGCGCATCGATCGCCCCTCACATCGACACCTCCAAGCTTGTGCCCAGCGTAAACCTCAGGGTAGGCGATCTGACCCGTCAGCTTCGCGAACTAGCAGAGTTCGATACAACTGTGATCAGCGGGAAGACAACACGTCGAGCCCTCCTCGACTCCGTAATCGAAGCCAGCGATCCAGATCGAATCGATTCTGTTTCCGGCCGCAAGGATCATTCCGAGGAGAAGTCAGGTGAGATAGCCAATGACTAACGCACTCGACGTCTACCTGTACGGCGGTCACGTTGCAACGATTTCACGGAAGGGTGAGAACCTGCAGTTGCGCTACCTGCCGGACTACGTCGCGAGCGAACAACCCGTACCAATCTCGGTGCAACTCCCCGTCGTTGCCGGCGTGTCTTCCAGTGAAACAATCAAACGCTTCCTTGAAAACCTCCTCCCCGACCGACCCGACGTCAAAGCGCGCTGGGCCAAGGAAGCCAAACTCAGCAATGACAGCGCTTTTGATCTGCTCTCCATATATGGTGCAGATGTTGCCGGTGCACTCGAATTCTACCCAGCAGGCTCAACACCGCGGACAGGGACTGACCTGCGCCCGGTAGACGAGTTCGCAATCGCTGCCCGCATCCGTCAGATTCGGACCGACGACTCTGATTGGCTTGAACGCTACGCAGTCGAAGAAGGGTTCTCGCTCGGCGGAGCACAAGGAAAATTTGCTCTCACGTGGCTAGAGGATCAGTGGTTCGAACCAACAGGGCAGCACCCATCCACGCACATCTTCAAACCGGGAGTTCACACACTCGACGGTTCAGACATCACAGAGCACATCACCATGCAGGTGGCCCGCAAGCTGGGGTTATCTGTAGCAAATACGGAAATCGGCTTATTTGCCGGTGAACATGTGCTCATCGTTGAACGCTTTGACCGTCTTCTTGTGAATGGCAACTATGTGCGGCTGCACCAAGAAGACCTCGCGCAAGCCACCGGCACCTCATACCTCAATAAGTACGAGCGAGACGCAGGCCCCAACTACCGTCGCATCTTCGAAGTTTTTGACCGTAGTCTGGCACCTACCCAGGCTCAACTAGCGAAGCAGCGCTTCGCGCAGTGCCTTGTCTTCTCGTGGATTATCGGGCACAACGATGGCCACTCCAAGAACTACTCACTCACCCATACCCCCGAGTACTCTTCTCTGTCCCCGTTCTACGACCTCAATACCGCCCTCCCGTTCGAACTGCCCGAACTGGTTCGGGCAAAGGACTATCACGCCTACGACGGAGTAAAACTTGCCTTCACAGTGGATGACGCAACCACAATCGGCGAATTCGGGACTCAGAGCCTTCGCGCCCTAGAACGAGACGCCAACCTCTCCCCCGGCGAGCTTGACGATTTTGCGTTCCATATTGCATTGAACCTACAGACCTGTGTGAATAGCACCATTGACGCTCTCCCGGAAGCGCTTCAGTCGATCCAAGCAGTACAACTATTTCCGTACGCGACCTACACCCAAACACTGCGGGTACGAGACCTGCTCAGTTCGAGGCTGTAAATACACGCGCTCAGCGCGTGCCCGACTGCCGCCCCACCCAACCCGGGTGTTGCTGACCCACTGCCCTGCTCGTCGGAAATTTATCTGTTGCGCCTGCGCCCACCCTTCCCTAACGTCGTTTACACACAGCGAGAGCAACCGCTCTCGCCCAAACGAAGGGGACGCCGCATGTCATACATCACCGTCGGCCAAGAGAACTCAACACCCATCGAGCTCTATTACGAGGATCACGGAAGCGGACAAGCAGTGCTGCTCATTCACGGTTACCCGCTCGACGGCAGTTCATGGGAGCGCCAGACTCGGGAACTGATCGACCTCGGCTACCGTGTCATCACCTACGACCGCCGCGGATTTGGCCGCTCAAGCAAAGTCACCACGGGGTACGACTACGACACGTTCGCTTCAGACCTGAAGATCGTGCTCGAGACCCTCGACCTCAACAACGTGATACTCGTGGGGTTCTCAATGGGTACGGGAGAACTTGCCCGATACACAGCAAAGTACGGATCTGACCGCGTTGCGAAGTACGCGTTCCTTGGCTCACTCGAACCAGGAATGCTCGGCCAAGGACAGCCGCAGGAACAATTCGACGACATCGCAGCCACCGCCAAAGCCGACCGGTTTGCCTGGTTCACCAACTTCTTCAAGGACTTCTATAACCTGGACGAGAACCTCGGCTCACGCATCAGCCAAGAGGTTGTCACCGCAAACTGGAACACGGCCGTTCTCAGCGCGCCGGTTGCAGCCTACGCGGTGGTTCCAACGTGGATTGAGGACTTTACGGCAGACGTCGCCGCCGTGCGCGTCAGCGGAAAGCCCGCACTCATCGTGCACGGAACCGCAGACAATATCCTGCCCATCGACGCGACTGGCCGCCCGTTTCATGAAGCGTTCCCAGAAGCGGAGTACGTCGAGATCGACGGTGCACCGCACGGCATGCTGTGGACGCACGCCGACGAAGTGAACGCTGCGTTGCTGCCTTTTATCCTGAAATAGGTTAGTTGGTGCTGGCGCGCTGACGCTCAGAGCGTTCTGGGTGGCGGGATCGCAATGTCGAGCACATCGGGAATCTCGTTTGTCAGATCGTAGTGCGCTAGCGTCGTGATCAAGCACATGGTCGTTTCAGGCCGACGCGTGACCGCTTCTGGTTGATCCCAATCGGCTGCGGGTGCATCGGCCGGTATGTAATTGCCCCACGCGCTGCGGTAACCCTCATAGTTCCGCTAATCTACATGCCCCAGAACAGCGAGAGGGGCCAACATCGTGACTAAGCCCGCGAGCGTACGTGCCGCTTCGTACACGCTTCTTATTGCCGACGCTCCCCCACCTTCACTCCGCACCTCACCTCGGGCGGTCCCCGCCCCACTTAGAACTCTTAGGTCCCTTCAGTCAGATCGCGCAATCTGTTCACGAATTTTCTCAGCGAAACGTGGCGCACCGCTACGGCTGAGTCGCTCAAGGAGCACCTGAACATCGACTGGTGGGTTGATCATCGCGGCTGATTGTTCCTCGATGACGCCGAGAGCAGCATCGGGTGCTAGGTCGAATTGATCAAGCAAGAATTCATCAAGTTTCAGTGCAATCAAACCTAGTGGCTCAAGCACTTCTGCCGGAAAATCATCAGTATTCTCGGTGACGATTGCATCAGCACGACCTACGAGCGCGGCAGCAACGACATGTCGATCATTTTCATCCGGTAAGCGAATGCTCGCTACTAATGGCTCCCACCCAGTAACCATCGCATCTTCAAACGAAAGACTCATCGAGCGGAAGCGACTTCGGAACCTATTAGAGTCGATGTCTGGGTGTATCCGCCCAAGCGCGCGTTGCGCCTCGTCAAATACCTCTTCAGACCAGAGCGGCCGGAAAGCTCCGGCACCAGCCATCCGGAGGAGAGTGTCACAGGTGGTGATTGGGACAAGAACACACGCATCAAGGAACGCTGCGAATCGGGCCATTGTTCAGTTTTTCCGAGCCTCCGCGAGAACTTCTTTATACGTGTCTGCGTCAACGTCGTAAAGACCGTCTTCTACGGCTTGGCGGGTCATCTCGTCAAGCCGGCTTCGGCGTTCAGCGTTCTTCCGCTCGCGGTAAGCAAGAACGTCATGCAATCGAAGTCGCCGATGACGCGAGTCTCCAAGTCGTTCAAATGCCAGTTCATGTTCATCGAGCAACCGGATGAGGGTATTACGGCTCACGCCGAGCAGATCAGCAGCTTGTTGGGTGGTGAGCCGCCGATCAACTGGCTCGATACTCACGGACGCTCCTCGTTCCATCGCGGAAACAACTTGGCGCAACACTTCATAAGCTTGCATTGGAAGCGGAATCTGCTCACCGTCAGGACCTAGTAACAGCGCTGGTGATTCGTGGTTCTCTAGGAAACGAGCAAGTTCCAGCATCTCGCGGAGGTCCTGCGGCGGCTCCACGAGGTGGGATACGTTTTGTGGGCGTGCAACAGTTGAAGCCATGCCCTCATTATCATCAAATTCATTCAAATCGTCCACAACGTCCAAAACGTGCAGTCTAGAATCCCGTCCTTTGGCCAATTTATTGGCCCCATTGCGAGCGCCGGTCTCGCCTCAGGCAGCCCTCACCACAAACAACCGCCTCAAAGCTCACGCACCCGTGCCACACCTCGTTCCGTGCCGTCCAGCACGCCCCTTATTGCCGACGACCACCCCACCTCCGCCCCACACCTCACCCCGGGTAGACGGCGAGTCCCGCGCGCTACGGGCCAATTGTTTCCGCGAAAGCTACTCCTGAGCCCGCTACCTTTAGCAGAACTACACAGCAGAACCTCAGTGCGACCCAAGCACAGCCCACGCGATCAGGCTATCGATGCGGCGCACGTCAGCACCCTTTCCAAGTCTGACCTTGATGTGCCCCGCGCGCGTCCATAGTTCGATCTCCGCATCGCGATCAAGAATCCCTCCCGCGTTCTCTGAGGACCACATGTTTATCGCACTGTATGGGAGCGAGTAAATCTCAACTTTCTTTCCGGTGATCCCTTGTGCATCACGTACGATCAGTCGCTTCGTGGTGAATGTTGCAGAATCCCTGAATGTCTTGAATGCAGCTACCGCTTGCTCTCCCTGGACGAGCAGATGCGCAATGTCATTCGGGATTGGAATTTCGTTCTGTAATGTCCACGCAAGAATTGGGGCGGTTTCCATGAGTAGTCTCCTCTGATATTTGGGGGGGGGTTACCTCTGTCGATATCATGTCACCTCAATGAGCTGGATACTACCCGTGAGGCTCAGGGCGCTTGGCTTGCTCCCACCGTCCACCACCCCTGAAAGCTGTAGGGGCTACCAGCAAGCAGCCTGCCCCTGTTTTCGACGACCTCCCACCTTCAACCCGCACTTCACCCGGGCGGTTGCCATGAAACCCGCACGGAAGTTGTCGGACCACCCTCATGTCTCGAACGCTGTCATATCTCTGGCCTACATGCCGTCCCGTAAGCTCGCACGCGTCATCGCTCAGCCCGGGTCGCTGAGCCGTTTCGAGAGGTTCGCTCGCAGAGCCTCAACATAGCGGCGGGCCGTAACCCAAGACTCAGTCACTGCTCTACAGATAGTTGCGCGGTCGCCTCACCGTTGGTGAACATCGAGTTGAGTGCGGCAGCCAGGTCGCTACCTCGCACGGCCCGCTGTCCGCGTCCGTGCAGCCGCGGCATTCCGCCCCGTCAAGCCAAAGAACTGACGCGCCTTCCGGCACGTCCCCATTGCCGACGATCACCTCACCGCCACCCCACACCTCACCCGGGCGGACGGCAAGCCCCAGCGCGCTAAGCGCCAAACACTTCGCGACCTTCAACTTTCCAGATGCGCTCATACTCTTGAGCAACCAGCGGCCAAACTTCACGGATCCCATCTTCAAGTGAGTTCACTGTTGAGGTTTCAGTGCCGAATAGCACAAACTCATGCGGAATAGGTCGACCGGATCGGTCTTTGCGTCCTTCTGGATCGAGGAAGCGCAATACAACTCGATCAGATGCACGCTCGAAGTATTCACCGGAGCCAGATGCGCTCGAGAACGAACGCTCGTACTCGCGGAGCGGATCATCAAACCCGCCGTTACGGACGAAGCGAAATCCCCAAGAGTACCCTCGAGTAGCCCAAATCATGTTTATTGCTGACTCCGAAGTAGGACGTTCGCAACTTCGCCCTCATTGAGGTCCATCATGAACTGCGTCAACGTCGCACGTACGTTGTCGTGCTTTTGCAGAGCATCGGCGTTCGTCTTTCTCAGTTGGTCAGCGGCCATATTTACCGCCTCATTGATTACGTCTGAGGGGAGGAACTTCAGAATCAAGCCGATTTTTGGAATCTTAGTCGCGAGTTTAGAACTCAAGATCGTCGCAGCAATCGCCCCGGCACTTTTCAAGAGTTCCTCAGAAACCTTGGCCGGGAGCTGTCGATCTCTAACCCACTTCACGTGCCGCTCGAACGGCAATATTGCTGCTAGAGGCAACATCAGCGGCACACCAATTCGCTTGTCCAATTCGATCTTCCCGGGTTCGAACTTTGCAGACGAGAGAAGCACAAAGTCTGCACCAACTTCGAGTGCATCGCTGCCTTGGACGAGATCAGCGAGTAGTTCCCGTAGGAGATCAACTTCGTCGCACGCTTTCTCGATAATTAAGTCTCGGAACTGGAACACATCTACGTCCGGCAGAAGATCCGCCTTCGAAAGTGCGATTACCCAGATCCGAGGAAACTCGACGAGTTTCTCCCCATTCACGAGCAGGTCGTCCTTCAATGACAAGATCCCGTTGTGGAAGTTTGAGAACAGGCTCTTCAGGTAGCGCTCCTCTTCACCTGCGTTATCAATCAGACGTTGGGCGTCAACGAGGATAAGCGCAACATCAGAGCCAAGCAGGGAACGGAATGTATCGACTCTGCGCTCCGCTTCTTCGGGCCCACTCACATCCTGTTCAAACCACTCGCCTGGGTAGTCATGCCAGACAAGTCGCAGTGCATCAAATGGATTAGCTTTCGCCTTGCTCGTTTCGGGTTTGCGCATCTTGATGGCAAACGAATACGAGGTCGCGGTGAAACGATTGGTTTCAGGAAGCGTCGCTGAGTTTCTCATTCCAAGATAGTTCTTGTAGAGCCGATTACCTTGGCCGATGTCGCTAGCTACGACATTGAATAGGCTCTCTCTCAGATACTTGGGCTCCTGCATTGCTCCATAAAAGGACGACAACAACACTGTTTTGCCGCTTCCGCTCTCACCAAAAACTGCGATCTGTTGTTCAAGTTCTTTACGCACCTTCATGCACTCAGGCTATCCCAAAAGCCGGCGTAACAGCGCAGGTTATCCGCGATTAGCAAGAGGTATCACCCGGTAGTAACGAATGCAGAGAATTTTCAATCGATTACGCGCACTGAAGTCTCAACAACGCTCGCGTAGGTAAGCAACACAACGAGTTCCCAAAGCAAGTCTCGCCCGTCTGAGGTTGTGTATAGATTCGCGCATGAGGTGACTATCGGACTTAGGTTCCCAGTCCAAGGCGGAAGAACTGTGCGATCGTTGAGGTCCCAAATCGCGTCTTCTGGCGAGACCTGTGCGAGGGCGTCACGAACCAGATTCAGTTGACGCGCTGTTTCTTGCGCATCACTCGCCGCGCAAGTTCCAAACCGCAGGAATTGAACCGCAAGCGGCACCTGCGGCAGAAGGGACTGTAGGTGGACTGTGACTATCGACAGAATCGAGTGAGTCAGTTCGTGCCCACCCAGATCAAGCAAACGCTGACCGTCAGTACTTTCAAGCATCATGGCTTACCTCTTAAAATCGATTACAACGTTGGGATCGATCGAGTCGAGTTTTGACTTGAGGAATCTCACGGTATCGTCTATCTTCACCTGTGAGTACCCTCGTTTACTCGCGTCGAGATATATGCGCTGGGCTGTTCCTTCAGGTAGATTCGCCTTGCGCTCCGCGACCTGTGTTCTCAGCTTTAGCGCCAATCCATCTAGATTTGTTTCCAAATCATAGTTCTTAACTTCAATAGCCTCGAGCTTTCCATTGACCGTTCGCACGATATCCGGACGTGTAGATCCCGGAGTTCCGTATGGCACCTCTTTACCGGCGAGATAAGACTTCTGCTCCACTCCACCATATTCTTTCAAGGCGTTAAGTTCAGACTGCCTCGGCGTCGGTATCGCTGACTTGACTGCTTTGTGAATAGTGAGAGCCTTCGAAATTCCCCCCGTGACCACGCCTCCTACGGCGCCCCATTTGAACCCATCGCTTCCAGAGACAGCTGCCGCCCTGAGAGAGGAATTTAGATCCCCTGTCTGTATACCGGTAATGATCCCGTCCGTAGCAGCGCCAAGAACACCTCCACTTAACGCAAAGATGCTTCCAGTCTTAGCTGATGCCGCAAAGATCGCTTGGACCACGCCACCGGCTGGTATCAAGCCTGCTCCTGCGACCACGGTGACAGCAACGGAAACTAGGATTACGCCCGTACCTATCGCAACGTTCTGGATGACCCGATCAAATGTGTCGTCGTAAGCCGCAAATTCTCTAACCTCTGTGACGCCCTCTTCGTTCACATCAAACACGTATTTTGTACCCTCGAATTGGGCTTCCACATCCGATAGTTTGTATCCGAAGTAGATGTTCTCCTGCGAGTTGTATCCCAGTTCCTCGAAGTACTCTTTCGAAACGTGAGAGGCAACCACGTGCTCGATAACGTAGTCATCGCTTTGCAGCTCTGCGTCTAGCGTGGCGTAGACCGAGTCTTCTACGAACTGTAAGAGCTCGGGGTCGTTGAGCCGGTCAAACGCTATCGGGGCCGCAGTCGGTTCTGGAGTCTCCTCGAGCTCAGCGGAATTACTGGGATCCTCCGTCGGCTCAGTCTGAGGCTGCGGGCTCTGCGTTACATCGATGGAACTAGTTGTTGGAGCTTCTGGCTCTTTCGGTTGACTCACACATCCAGTGAGCATCAAGGCAGTGCATAGCAAGAGCCCTATGAAGCGGTTCATGATTCACCGTCCTGGGATGCAGCGTTAACTTCACCTAGTTTACGCTTCCGCTGGAACGCCACCACGGTCCCCACCAACGCCGCACAGGCAAAGATCCCTATCAACAGATAAGGTGTTCTCATCTGGTTCTTTACCACATAGGCTGCTTCGTGAGACACCGCACCGGCCGGAGTGTTTTGGTCCCCGTCAATCACGGGATCGGTAAACGATTCTTCAGGACCTTCAGCAGCCTCCGGCGCAGCTTCAACCGCAGGCCCAGACACCGGTATGAGCGATCCGTCTTCCGAGATGAGAGCTCCCTCAGCAAGTAGATCGTTGATGTCTTCGATGGGCATCCCGGTAGCTGCGTGTGCTTTGAGCACGTCATCGGTGCCCACATAAATCATCTTGACTGTGTATTGCTCTGTGTATCGATTACTAGCGGTGATTGTGTAGGTGCCTTCCTCGACGTATTGGCTTCCGTCTCTGGCGGGCTTGTTGAACCTAATGTCCTCGATCAGTCCGTCTCGGCTGTCGTTCAGTACCTCACGCTTGATGTCTATGTCTAAGTACCGTGACTTCGCAAGGTCCAGACGGAATCCATTGGATGTGACCGCCGAGTTTGTAAGTTCTGCACCGGTGGTCACATCGAATGGGAACACCATGCTGTTCCCGTTACGAACAGCGAATTCGAAGGAGATTTGATATCCGGTGTGCTTGTATGACGGCTTCCAACCGAACACGTCAAATCGAGGTGTTCTGAGTTCATAGTCTAGGGCGACTTCGTAGTCGCCCTCCTCGAAAAGTTCTATCTGCGTCGCGGCAGTCGTCGATGCGTTCGCTTCAAGAAAGTTGCTATAGAGCGTGGTTTTTGACTCGTTTGAATGGTCGGTGTGTTTCACGATCAACATGCCACGCCCGAAGTTCTGTTGTTCTACCTGGAACTTCTGATCCCAGCCGTCTCTATCCTCAGCCACGGTGAGCGATTCGTTGTCGTTAATGCGATCAATGTCTTGCTCTAACTCAAACCATAGCGCTACTTCATCGCCAACATTTTTAAGGAATACGGGCACGCCATCGCTTTCAGCCACACGCGTGAAGCCGTTGACGTAAAAGTTGCCGAGTTGCCAACCCCAGTGAACATCATCCTTGGTGATTTGCTCTGTCCCGGAAAAGCCACTATCTGTACCTGCATTGACGAGTGATTCTTCACCCAAACGGTACTTCGTCTCGTCTTCTACGGCCTGCGCACTTGTGGCGACGAGTGTCACTGCGGCTAGGAAACAAGCAAATAAAACCTTGCCATATTTTGGAGTCTTCATCACTTGCCTATTGTAAGCGGGCTGCTGCGCAATTTTATTGTGTTTTCCAACCGCAAGATAGGCAGGCAGACATATCTGTAACTGCCGCTCGAGAGACCTCTGTCATGTCGACGGCACGCCTACTCCGGCATTCCCCACCAAAGGGGCAAAAGACACCGCCGTTGGGGGCCGCACAGTAGTTGCTGACACAACCGAAGAATCGTCTCAACGAACCCGATTTTTCCCTAGCCTCGATCTTTCATCGAGGCTGGTGGAGTAGGGGCTCGGCGTCGTTGCCGGGGCTGTGGGGTCGATTCTGGCACCGGGGTGCGACATTGGCCGCGAGGCGTCGCGGTCGCGGGGTTTCCGTCCCGGGGTTCCTGGTGTCGTGACGGGCGGTGGTGTCAGTCGCTGGGTGCGGGCAGCGCGCGGAGTCTGCCGATCGCGGCGAGCACGATGGCGGCCCAGCGTGACCGGCTGGACAGGTGCAGGATGCTGCGGCACCCGTGCCGTGCGATGGTGGCGGGGATGGTGAACAGGTTCCCACCGGCGGGCCTCGCGGTGCGAGTGGGCGAGGAGCCCTGCCCAGGCGGTGAGTTCGCTGGCGAGGGCGACGATCGCGCACCAGATCCGGTTCTGATCGAACCCGTGCAGTGGCAGGTTCCTAAGCCCGGTGTCTTTGCCTTCGCAGATGCGGTCCTCGCAGCGGGCCCGGCGGCGGTGTCGCAGTTCAAGCTGCTGCAGTTGCCCGCGGGCGGTGTTGGTGGCGAACGCGGTGAGTCGGTAGCCCTCGACGTCGTCGAACCGGAGCTGCACGCCGGGGTGGGGGCGCTCCCGGCGGACGATGACGCGCATCCCCTTGGGGTAGTCCTGCAGGTTCAACACACCGGTGAGCTCGGCGACCGCCACCCCCTCGCGGGGGTCCCCGTTCGCGTCGAGCGCAGCCTTTCAGAGGTTCTCGGGGATGAGGTTGTAGAGCTCGGGCGTCTCGAACGGCAGGGTGTAGTCGACCGAGTACGACAGGCCCTTGTTCGTCAGCCAGGTGAGGAACTTCTTCGTGCCCACACCACCGTGGTCGGCGAACGCGACCAACGGGTGGAACCCGAACCCGCGTTTGAAGGTGGGTTTCGCGGCTTCCTTCTCGCTGTGCGCGGTGATCAGTGTCGCGTCCAGATCGATCACCAACGGCATCCCAGGCGAGATACCCGCGTTCGGGGCGTGCCCTTCGGCCAGGCCCCACGCTGTTTCGTGGGCTGCCTGCCGTGCCGCATCGATCCCAGCCAGGACCCGGTCCGCGTCCGCTGCCAGAGCCGCGATCGTACGCGACACGGTCGGATCCGACGCGACCAGCCCATAGACCCCGGGCTCAGAGCGGACGGTGGCGATATCACTGAGCGCGTCACCACCCAAAGCGAGCGTCACCGCGAGATCGAGGACCACCTTGCCCGGATCGTGCACAGCTAGGGGCTTGCGCCACGGCGACAGCGCCTGCGACAAGCCCCGATCAAGGCCCATCGCCCGCGCTGTCTCGCTCAGCATCACCCGCCCGCGTGACCGACTGCGAGAACCGCCGCAGTATCGACATCCATACGCGGATAGCCGCTGGTAGTCTTCACCTTGAAGGTGCTCCTCTCACTGAGTGAATCGTTCCCCAGGAAAGAACTATTCTCCCAGATCAGGAGCACTTCCCACGCCTACAACACGACCCCGAAGCCTTCAACGATGAAAGCCCGAGGCTAAGCATTCGCTAGCGGTTAACAACCTCCGCCCAATTCACCGTCTCAAACCAAGAGATTACGCTTGAGCCCTCTTGAAGGTTTGCTGATCTGATCTGTTCAAAAAAGCGTGATCGATGTTGGGGACGGATGAACCCGTTGAGAGTTGGTACCTTCTGAGCATAGTTGAGCACCACACCATGTCGCGCCCGTGACATCATCACCGAGAGCACACGAGCTTCTTCGGCAATTTCCTCAACCGTTCTCGCATTGAAATTCGGTATGGAGCCATCTTCCATCCCAACGATGATTACCCAATCAAACTGTTGCCCTTTGCCTACATGCCCTGTAAGTAAATGTGCACCTGGAACTGTGATGAGTGTGCTGGAATCACCAACGCGGATACGTGAACGAATGTCTAGTGGCTCTATCCCGTCTTGTAACAGATCAGCGCACCACCCGAGCGCTTTACCCAAGTTATCGCGTCCATCGATTACAGAATCGAAATTCGCCATATCTCGTAAGAATGAATCTTTATCGGTTGCGTTCCAGTACCTAACAAGATCAAAGTTCGCAAGCATGGACCTAACAATTCTCGCAGTATCTGTGTCAAGAACCCCATCGTCCCAGCGATGGGCCTCAATATCACTGGCGGCGAAGGCATCGTCTACAAACCTTCTGCGAGTAGTTGATCGAGCAAGAATGCCGATGCGTTGCATTGGTGCCCTGCTCAGGATCGCTTTCGACAGCCGGACAACATAGTCAGCTTCTGCAGCAGCAGAGTCATGTGCAACCGAGCCAACCAAGCCACCACTTGGCCACGACTCCGCATTTGCCGACGCCAAGTGCGCTCCCCCCGTGAGTCCGATGAGTGAGTTCACGGCATCGAGGACTGCCGGGGATGATCGGTGAGACTCGTTCAATTCGACTACCGTCCTGCACTCAGTTCGAATCTCTGCGTCAACGGCGGACGGCAAAGCTCCTGCAAAACCATAGATCCCTTGCGCTAGATCACCAGCATAAGTTGTGCGTCCTTGCCCGATCCGTTTGACAAGCCGGAGTTGCTGCGGGGTCAGGTCCTGATACTCGTCCACGACGACGGCGCCGAAGTGTGCACGGTATAAGTTGGCCACCGTTTCGTTCGCAAGGATGAGCTCCGCGACCCGCGGAAGATCGTCGTAAGTCAATCGTCCTTCGCGCCGTCGTTGCAGCTCTAACGCAAGCGCACCATCGCGGAGAGCGGCCTCAACTGCACTATCTCCAAGCGCTTGTTGCTTCGCCTCTCTTAGCATTTTCTCGATGCGAGCCCTCTCGCCCCAATCAAGTTCAAGGCGGCGGAGTTCATCGCCAACCCAATCACCCTCAGGGAGCATAGTTTCAGGATCTTGACCGATAACATTAGCGTGGGCACGAAACAAGCGTGCCGATAGGCCATGAAAATTCACCACAGTAACACCATTACTCATCTCTGTTGGTGTCAGGTAGGCTCCCAAACGTTCCTTGATATTGTCGCGCGCACGATTAGAGAACGTCACCACCAATACTTTCCGAGGGTGCTGAATCACGCCACGACGCAGCAGCCCCTGTACTCGCAGTGCAAGAGCTTCAGTCTTCCCACAGCCGGCAGGTGCGACGACAAGCAGACTGAGCGACTCGGTATCGCGGATCTCCACCTGCTTTTGAGTAGGGGTCAGCATTTACGCACCTGCAGCTTCTGCAAGCACGCTCTCAACACTCGCGATAGCTCTAGCTGTTTCTTCGGTCAAAAACTCTGCAACGACAAGTGCTGCCTCGACCTTGTTGTTCCGGCAGAAAGCAGCGACATCTTGTGTCGTAAGAGCACCATCAGGACCGCTCGGCGAGACTTTACTCAACTGCCTTGCGCTGAATAACGTAGAGGAAGAAAAAGCCTCCCAAACCTGCGCGGCTCCGAGTGCTCGAACATATTCATCCTCTAGGTCGGTACGGGAAATCCAAATGCTTCGGGTCGGAAGGTCTGCAGTTGGAATACCATGCCGCCTCGCTGCCGCAGTTTCTGCATCTTCATCGACAAGAATTGAAAGTGGCACGTTGAAGCCAGCGGCACCAAAGAGCTTCTCCACCAATGACATGGAGTTCTTTCCTCCAGCATCAACCAGGGACACTCCGAGTCGATCAAGATTCCGCCCGGTCAGATCAGCGGCTCGTTCGACGATAATCCGATCCGAGGCTCCTTCGACCGCAATTGCACGACGCGATGTTAACGGCTCCAATCGACCGCGTACCCACCAACTAGCAACCAATTTCTCCTCGGTAGAAAGAAAGCCAGCTGCAGGTTGGACCACATTTCCACCTTGACGGACTACAACGATCGAGTCCGGATCAAAGGCGCTAACAATGTCAGATGAATGAGTCGCAATGATTTTTTGGTTAGGGCGGTCCCTTAGAAGCCGCGCCAGACTACGTTGACTCGTCGGGTGGAGGTGAACTTCAGGCTCATCGATGCCAACAACATTCGCAACACCACTAATCAAGTCATAGAAAGCAATCGCGAATAGAGCCTTCATCCCGTCGGACTGTTCTGACAAATCACGAGGTACTCCTGCCTTCGCGACCTGCAACCGTACGTCGCTTAAGACATCGTTATCCGCAGAAGCTCCTGGGATGAGTGTCAAATCATCCTTCGCAAGTAGTTCAGGTAGTGCTTTCGATAATTGACCTGCGAGGTCGCTACGAAGTGTCCCAAGTACCGCTGATTCTCCGAGTGTAGTGGTGAGTGCAGTTGTAATCGCCTCAAACTTAGGTTTTTCTACTCCGAGGTCAACCGCAGCAAGTATCTCAGCTAAAGGCGACTTGCGGTCTTCACGAAGTTCACGGGTCTGACTGTTGGCGCTCAGAAACTTCCACCCCAAGCCAAGCACCTGATCACGTGATAACTGTCGTGTGCTCCCTGCGCTTGGAGCGCTGCGCATTATGCTGATCGTCTCGCTGTCATCAATCTCAGCGAAGAGACGAATAGTGAGCTTAGAGTTCCCATCATTTGGGTTAACGGAAATTTCATCCGGGAACAACGCCAGATCGACGACGTTGAAGTCCTCTAAATCAACCTCGACCACAAACGGCTGCCCAGGATCTCGGAAATCTGCTGCCGTTATGGCCGCATACAGCCGGGCGGTACTAGCACCTAGGATCAAATCAAGACAGCGGAGGAACGAAGACTTACCGACATCGTTAGCGCCCACGAGCACGAGATGTTCACGCACTTCGATCTCTAGGTCGGACAAACGTCCGTGATTCTCGACCTTAAATCGGGTAAGCCTCATTCGGGTGCCTCGTTTCTCGTATCTGCTGAATATCAAGTCCGGTGCGCTATCTGTTTAGAACGCGCCATTGACCTCATCGGCAGAACCATCGTTCTTACCTGTGTAGACATCGATGTAGTTCAAGCTGTTAGGTTGAATATATCGCGAATCGCTGACATCGATTGATTAGCCACGACCAGTACGAACACTTCATTTTCTGACTCGTGACGACCTCACAATCGAGGCTAGTCAGATTCACCGGGCAGTGAAGCATTCCCCACGCAGAGGAAGCAAGTACCTTCTATAATCCACGCGCCAATATGTTGTGAATCTGACCGTGGCGTGATCGAGCTCTATTGAAGGCGGGGCTGAACTGTAGCGTTAGCAGGCTTGTACCGTGACCACCCGCTGGTGCCGTTTACTGATCGCGACCGTGTGGCCAATGAGAGCACAAAGTATGCCAGCCCAGACCCAAGAACTGTCCGCGCCAGTGCACAGCGTTCCAAGGAGATTTCAGTCTCCCTCCGCACCAATGAGCCCTTCGATGCTCTTCTTCTCAAAGTAGCGAAACTTCTGGATCGCGTCGGTCATGTTGCCGACATCAATGACACCGATCTCGGTTAACCTGCTGTAAGAGCCGAGAGAGAGTCCAGTGGAGCGAAGGAAAAGCTCGGTGTCGAGTGACTCGATGACATGCGCGAGGCGTTCTTCGCGGAAGTCAGTGAGGTACATGAAGATCAACACCTTCGCGGAGACCTTCTTGAGCTTGTCACGGATGCTCTTCCGCTTGTCGGCGATCTCGTTCTTCGGCTTTCGCTGCTCGCTCGCGCCGCCGCCGACGCGCTTGACCGCAGCGAGCTTCTTCGAGGCAGTAACGATCTTCTCTGCTTCCTCACGGATAGTTCGGAAGTCCTCGATCTGCTCCAACTCAGCGATGAGATCAGCGTCTTGGAGCAGTCTGTCCATAGTGACGCCATTCAAGTTGTACAGGTCGACAGAACGCCAGCGGCGGGCAAGCGCATTCGCTCCAATGCCACCGTGTGCCCAATCGAGGATTGCCCGCACATCGAGCTGCTCCATCCGGCCACCGTCAATGGCAAAAATCGGAAGAAAGTTGATCAGTTCCCCCAGAACCGATGCCTGGGTGGCTTTGCGGTCAGCGGAATTGTTCGCCAGCTCCGTGCCGTAGAGCGCGACCAGCGAGAGCGCACGGTTCGGGTCAAACTCGAAAACGTAGGCCGTCTTCTTCTTAATCTCACCATCGGTCGTCCAAGGCGACTGCACTCGGAAAGCAGCCTGGAAATACGACTCCGGTGCCTTCAGCGACCGGAGCATGAAGATCGACGACCACTCCGGCACCGTCACTCCGGTCATCAGTTTCCCGCACGACAGGGTGATAGACCCGGACTTGCCTGTGTCCTCCGCGTATCGGATCGCGGCTTGAAGCGGCTCGAGAGCCTTAGCCCCGATCTTCGCTTTCGTTCCGGCTGCGACGTAGATCTCGAATGTGGAGAAGAATGGGTCATTACGCAGCAGTTCAGCCATTGCCTCGCATGCGGCAACGTCTTGGAGATACCAGACCGAGTGCCGCACTGCCTCTTTAAACTCAGCGGCCTCATAGGGGAACGGTGCGTTCGCTTCGTCCTGTTCGATGACCTTTTCTGGCAAGGCCTTCTTGCCGCGGATGAGGTCGAGGAAGGAAGCCACATAATCTGGCCTCTCAAAAGCGTAACCGTCTGCAGTTTTCTTGGCTTTGAAGTAGGTGTTCAAGTCGAACCCGTCGAACTCGCCATCTGCGACCCACTCACGACCGGGGGCGCCCATCGCATAGGTATACATCTGCATCTGTGGAAGCGAAGCGTATGGATTGCGCCCCTTTGACTCGTCCCAGCCCGATTTCTCTCGCTGTTCGTCGATGTAAGTCCAGTTGAAGACTTCCGACTCAGCGTAGTCGCCGTTGGTGATCGCTTTGAACGGAGTGCCCGAGAGGTGCAGGTGAAACTTCGTTTTCAGCCCGTAGTCGAGTTCAGGTACGACGTCAGCATCATGATCGCTGGACTCATCCGACGCCTTCAAGAACATCTGCGCTAGCGCGGCTTCAGCCTTGTCTTGCGGGTCGTAGACCTCCCGCGCCGCGGCAGTTGACGCACCGAAGTGGAACTCGTCAATAACAATGCAGTCCCAGTCGACGAGATGCAGTGTCTCGTTGCGCTCTTTTGGCTTGCCGACCGCATCGCGCCCGATAACGTCTTGGAAGGAGGCGAACCAAGCAGTAGGCCGACCACTGTCGATCATCGCGTCCGCATCGCTCAGCGGAGTATCGCGGTCCACGTACTGCCAGTCAATAAAATCGACATGGCTTAGCAGGTCATCCCGCCATGCGCTGCGCACAGCGGGCTTATATGTGAGGATCAACAACTTAGTCCAGCCCATCTCCTTTGCGAGCTGGTACGTCGTGAAGGTCTTACCGAACCGCATCTTCGCGTTCCAGAGGAACTTCGGTGCAATCTCGTTCTCTTCAGCCTCATGTGGGCGGAAGAACGCAGCGGTTTGCTCGACTGCCCGCTTCTGTTCGGGCCGCATCGGAAAGTCTTGGATACGGGTCGGATTGAAGGGCAAGCCGCGCTGCAACGAGCGGATCGCCGCCCAGACCTCGACCTCGGTCGCTTCGAACCACTCGCCTCCGGGATTGATCATCCCCGCTCCCCGCAACACGCGGTGTACATCGTGGTCACTGAAGTCAGTTCCATCGGGTCGGGTCGCTGGCTCAGAGTGGAACAAGATCTCCACACCACGCAGGCCTGGAAAGGCCGTACCGACCTGCTGCCGCACTCGGTCGATTCCGGCATTCGCGGTCTGTCCGACCTTGATCCAGGTGTCTCCTCTTTGACCGCTAGCCCGTCGCCATGCCTTGGTATTTCCTGCGTGTGTGTAAGCGTAGATATAGTTCGTCACGCCGCATCTCCGTCAGCGTCGACATCCAACTCGTCCTCAGGTGAGAAGACCTCGTCCTCGCCTTCATCCGGTTCGCCGAGGCTTGCCAGATAGTCTGCGCGGATATCTTGGAGGCTGCGCCCGCTATCTTCAAGCGCCCACCACCACCAACCGTTCTGTCCTTTTCCGCTGGCCGCAACCGCCGCAGCCGAGGGCGTGTCGTAGGCAGTGTCACCAAGATAGATGTGACCGTCGAGCGAGACGACTGCAATAGCGTCCTTCCACTGAGAATTCAGGTGGCGGCATCGCAGACGTGCCCCCGCATTGATCCAGCCGGATGCAACGAGCTGGGCGACATCGACTGAAGAGACAGACGCCGCTTGAATATCCGATGTGCTTGAGAGCCCGACATGCCCATCCGGTACCGGCCAGATCGCAAGAATTTGGTCGATGAGCTGCTCAGTCCGCTGCTGGATAGCCGTTTCGTTCCAACCGTCTAGCGCCAGATTGATAGCGTCCTTCGTGATCAATACATCGTCGTAGTTCAAGAAGTATTCACGCTTTGCAAGCCACGGACCGTTGTTGATTGCGCTGTTGAGTTTCTGAGTGACTAGAGTGAGATTACCGAGCTGATGCAGTGATTCATCTCGTGCAATTTCCTCATCTTCGGTGAGCCCTTCACCCCAATGCTTGCGCCACTTCTGCGGCAACAGATGCTCAACTGTTCCCTTACCTCGCGCGACTGGCCCCATTGCGAGCTGCTTCCCATCAGGGTAGCCACGTTTTGCATCTTCGAGAGCTTCAAGCACCATCCGCAGGCGAACACGACGATACTTTGTGTATGCTCGCGCGCCACGTAGAGCATCACGTACCTCGTCATCGCCTGGCCAGTAGCCAACAGGTGTGTGGTTCACCGCTAGGTATCTCGTAAGCGCATCTGGGAGCGCATCCTGAGGTTGCTCACGCAGATACTTGATCACGTCGATGATGAATCGGTTTGCACCCTGCGTCGCAGTCTTCACCAAGGAACGCCTGACCAGCCAACTTTCCATTACAGCGAGGACTCGATCCCTGTCTCGCGCAGTAACCCCGGTCTGTTCCGGCTGGCCTAGCCAGATGATAAGCGGGCGCGCAATCTCAGAATCAAGTGCGCCAATCCGGTAACTAAACAGTTCTACACGAGTCAGCGGGCCATTGGGGCGCTCTGCACCTTCAATAACCGCTCTATACTCGTCTGCCGATGCCTTGATCCTCGGAAGTAGTGATGAAATATCCTTCTCAACAGTGTTGACGTAGTACTTGAAATGGCTAAAGACTTCACGAATCGGGAATTCACTCAGCGTACGAGCAGTCAGCCACTGCCAAAGGAACAGCGAAGATCGCGAGTTGGTGATGCGACCAGTTGTGATCGGTTGTTCCCACCAAGGGGTCTCGAACTCAGCCCAAAAATCTCGATAAGACTGCTCCGCTTCAGCGGGTGGCACATCGAGATTCTGGAAAACGAAGTTCTTGATGAGATCAGCAGCCGACAGTGGTGTTCCGCGAGCATTGAGAGTCTCAAAAATCGCCTGTGCATCCTCGTTAGCATCAAGTCGAATACTCGCGATTTCTAACCGATCGAGGACAGCAGGTACGAGAGTTCTGGCGCGGCCTACGGCTTCATTACTATCTCCGATCCACTCGTCGATCACCGCCGAGAAATAGCGGTGTGCTTCGCTCAATCGCGATGAAACAACCGTTTCGTAGTCGGCTGGTTTGGTAGCAGACATGACGGAGACGAATCCGTCTCGGTCGCGATTAGTCGGCCAAAGTTTGTAGCGGTCTTCATCGGTCACACAGTAGTCGCTGGGATTCTCAATCAGCGGGAGGATCTGCCCTGCGAGTTGGTCCCAACCGCGAACAAGTAGCTGACCATGCAAAGCGTCGAGAAGAATCTGCAAAGTAGTCAGCCGCTGCTGACCATCGATTACGTTCCACATCGGTAGACCGCCGAGCGCTGCCGGCACCTGCTGTATGACGATCGCACCGAGAAAATGTGTAGCGTTCTGATTGTGGTGCTGGATCATTTCAATGAGTCGAACGATGTCTTCCCATAAAGGCACCCACTGTGTCTCCTTCGACCATACATATGGGCGCTGGAACAATGGAACTACAAGACGCGTCGGGTTGTAGAAAATTTCCTTAGGCTTGACGACATCGGTTTTCACTCGTCTTCACCGCCATCTTCCTCTAACTTCGCCATCGCCCTCGTGTCTCGGAACTTTCGGCCGCCTGGAAGATGCGTCGACGGAATCGGAGAGTCGAGCGAAAGAATCGGTTCGCGGGCGCCGATCACGCGCTCAATATACGCAATCTCTTCATCAGTTAGATTGAATCGCTCATAGAGATTTAGATCTGTCCAGCGGCGGGTCATGTCAAGCAGTGGCACAAACCCGAAGCGGCTTGGGGTTAGGTCCTGTGAGATCTTTCGCTGAAGTACTAGGAATCGACAGAACTTCGTCGTGAGAAAGAAAGCGTAATTCTCCGCTTCTTCCCGCGTATCGAACGTTCCGGCGACGAGATAACTCTGCGTACAAGCTGAACCAGGCGCGAGCGCAATCGGCTCGCCAAGAACGTACGCAGGTTCTCGCCCGTGACCATCTCCCGCCTTGGGGATCAGAACCTTCCATCGGTCGATCCATGCATGGTTCCGCTCGATCTGTGCACGTCGAATGTATCCCACCCGGTTGACGAAAATAAGCGGAATTGCCCCTTCAAAAGGTTCATTTTCCGCCCCTTTGAAGTTCTAGCCCCGAAGGGGTCACTGGGCGACACAAGGTCGCCCAGAGACCCCTTCGGGAAGGGGTCACTGGAAATTTTTCCCACGATCCCTGCAGCGAAATTGTCCCGAAGGATAACGTCCACGCCTTGTCTCAAGTCTCGCTTCGCAGAATCACAGATCATCCCATCAATACGCGTCGAAAACTCACAATCGCCATCGTACTCACGATCCCAAAGTAGGTAGGAGACACCGCCTTTGATCTCTGCCTGCGGGAACACGTCGTAGAGCTTGGGATTGTCTACAAGTTTCCTGATCCGGCGATCGTTCATCATCTTCAGGCGATATTCACTCAACCCATGACCACTCGTAAACCACCTCGACGGCGTGATCATCACGACGTACCGTGGGTTCATCGCGATAGCCCTTTCAACAAAGAGGTTGTAGAGCGGCGTAATATTGGCAGTTCGGTTGCCCTTCCCATCGTCCATACCGATCTGATAGGGCGGGTTACCGATGATGACGTCGAATTGCACGTCGGCCATCTCCTTCGTAGGGTACGTACCGTGAATGAACGAGTATGCAAAGTTCTCACGACGCTCACGGATGAGCTTTACGGGTGCGCGGCAGACAATGCAGAACTTCCCTAATCGGTCGAGTGTATGGTCGGTTTGAACAAATGGGATGTTGCCTTCGACTGAGTCGAAGTGAACGATGAGATCGGTCAGAGCCGAATCCTTCACCTCTGTGCCGGTGGCGTTCTTGGTTTGATAGAGTGTCCGTCGCGCGATTTCGCCGTTGAGCCGAGTAGTTGCCGCACCAAAGATCATGTTCTTCAGGATGTGCTCACGACGTTTGTAACCGTCAGGCTCCCATTCGGCAAGGCCAACCATGAGCCGCTTGAAAACCTCACGCAGATAGACACCTGACTTTGTCGCGGGGTCAAGCCAAGTGAAGTGCGGTTCTGACCAGACATGTGTCGGCAGGATGTCAAGCATCGCAGTGACGACCTTGGGGGGCGTATATACGTCATCGTTTGGCAGTTGTGCTAGCGTCTCAAGAACGTCTGGCACATGCTTCCCCGTTTGTGCCATCGCTCCTGTCTCGGCGCTCACTCGCCAAGCTCCGAATAGTGCACGGAGGGCATTGGCTCCGGTGGGAGATAGAACAGATCGAACTCAGGCTGCTCCAGTTCGGAGGGAATCCGCTGGAATCGTTCACCAGATAAAGGCGTGTACTCAACGAGGACAATCTGGTCAGCGCCGTTCAGCGAGTCACCAACAACAACGTTGGTCCGAAGAATCTCGCGTGCTGCACGGCGAAATCCTTCTGAAGCGTCAGCATCATCGAATTCGGCATTTGCGATGGCCAATGCAAAGAGGCGCTCTCGTGCTTCCCCAACGTTCTCCTTGCTGATGTCAATCGCATAGATAGATGCCAAGCAGCGCAACAGTGCGAACTCGAACCATCCGTCTGTGCCCCCGTAGCGTTCCTCAGTAATGAGTGCGATCTTTCGTTGAAGGATTGCTACAAGGAAGTTCCCGTTGCCCGCAGCAGGCTCAAGAAAACGCGTGTCAATCTCGGCAAAGGCATCCGGGATGAGGTCGAGCATCGCTTGCACCTCTCGCGGCTGAGTGTAAACCTCGCCGAGATCACGTACACGCTCGCGAGACTTAATATGGCGAGGCTCCTCCAAGAGACCGCCATTCCTTGAGCTATGGGTCATATTCCAATTATCTCGTAGCCCACGGAATATGTTGGCGAGGCCGATCCCGCGCGTGTCCGTACCCAACGAACCGCCAGCGTACGGCAGGGTTTACGTCGCTGAGGAGGGGACCTCAGTTCAATCACTGCCTGGTCAAAGATGCGGCACCAGTGTTGATTGCGGTCACGGTCTGAAACACGACACCCGCCATAACTTCTGTGCCTACCATTTCGAACGTTGTCATCGTCACCATCTACGCGTTTTGGCCTTTCAGCAGTACACCTGGCTTCGTTAAAACGTCCCTTCTTAGGCTGTTCCACCGGGCACTTTTCTAGCACTGAACAGCCGATTCGCAGTGACTCTTGCCTGGATTCTAGTCTCCCAGCGACGCTAAGTTCATCCCGGAGAGTGTAGATTTCAGGCTGGCGTCTAATTAGATTGTCCAGTAGTCTGAAGGGACGTTCCGTCGGCATCGATCCGGCGACTTCAACAAAAATGCCCCTGCTCGTAGAGCAGAGGCATTCTTGTCCGATTAGGAAGTCAGGCTGAGAACCAAACGTCTTCCTTAATCAACTTACGGTATGCGCATTCGCCCTTGCGGTCGATGCACGGCGGAAACGTAGAGGACGCAAGATGGTGGCTAGTAGCCCCATATTGGTCCATCCAGATTCCTGATGCTGGGACACGTTGCCCAGTTTTCCATAGCCCATTGGGGCCAATTGGAGTATGCACCTGCAGACTCCTTCCTCCCACCGGAACATTCGTCCTTGGTGGTGGGTCTTACAGCACAAGAGGGTTCCCGCATATACTCTCGGGAACCCTCCCCGCTTTGTTCGGTGTGCCGCGCAACCAGATGGTCACTTTCGGCCTCCGAGAAACACGCGGTCAAAGCTTGGTCACGAAACATAATGCCGACGTAGCAACTTACTGCTTGCATATCCACACCTATTTTCACCATCGCATCGATCTCGTGGGTTAGAAGTCCCAGTCCTCGTCCTCGGTGACCACTGCCTTACCGATCACGTAGGACGAGCCCGAGCCCGAGAAGAAGTCGTGGTTCTCGTCCGCGTTCGGTGAGAGTGCGGAAAGGATCGCAGGGTTGACGTCGGTTTCGTCCTTGGGGAACAAACCTTCGTAGCCGAGGTTGAGCAGCGCCTTGTTGGCGTTGTAGCGCAGGAATTTCTTGACGTCCTCGGTCAGGCCAACGCCGTCGTAGAGGGACTCGGTGTAGGCAACTTCGTTGTCGTACAGCTCGAACAGCAGGTCGAACGTGTACGCCTTGATCTCGTCACGGCGCTCCTGGGTTTCCTTTTCAAGGCCCTTTTGGAACTTGTACCCGATGTAGTAGCCGTGCACTGCCTCGTCACGAATGATCAGGCGGATCAGGTCTGCGGTATTGGTGAGCTTGGCGTGGCTCGACCAGTACATGGGCAGATAGAAACCGGAGTAGAACAGGAACGACTCAAGCAGCGTGGAGGCAACCTTGCGCTTGAGTGGGTCGTCTCCGCGATAGTACTCGAGAACGATCTCTGCCTTTTTCTGCAGGTAAGGGTTCTCCTCGGACCAGCGGAAGGCATCGTCGATCTCCTGGGTGGAAATCAGGGTGGAGAAGATCGAGGAGTAGGACTTTGCGTGCACGGACTCCATGAACGCGATGTTGGTGTAGACGGCTTCCTCGTGTGGAGTCAGAGCGTCTGGGATGAGCGAGACGGCACCAACGGTTCCCTGGATCGTGTCGAGCAGGGTCAGCCCGGTGAACACGCGGGTGGTGAGTTGTTGCTCCTGCGGGGTCAGGGTGTTCCACGACTGGATGTCGTTGGATACGGGTACCTTTTCCGGTAGCCAGAAGTTACCGACGAGCCGGTCCCAGACCTCAAGGTCCTTTTCGTCCTCGATGCGGTTCCAGTTGATCGCCGAGACACGGTCGATCAGCTTGATCTTTCCGGTGGACATTGCTTCTCCCTTTGATGCGGGTCCCACGTCTCATCAGGCCTGAACTGGCTGGTGAGCGGTTCCCTGAGATAGTACGAGAGCGCATGCCTAAGGCTCTGCGCCAAATCAATCGCTGGATAAATTCTATGGAGTACCACTGGTGCTGCGCCAATAGGTGCAGCGATGCAGGTATGGGCGTTCACACATGCAGTCAACCTGCCGGGTGAACGCCCATCCTCGTCATGTCTAGAGCATGCAGGAAACGCAGCCCTCGACCTCAGTACCCTCGAGAGCCATCTGGCGGACTCGAATGTAGTACAGGGTCTTGATGCCCTTGCGCCATGCGTAGATCTGCGCGCGGTTTACATCGCGGGTGGTCGCGGTGTCCTTGAAGAACAGCGTGAGCGAGAGGCCCTGGTCGATGTGTTCGGTTGCAGCGGCATACGTGTCGATGATCTTCTCGTAGCCGATCTCGTATGCGTCCTCGTAATATTCGAGGTTCTCGTTGGTGAGGAATGGTGCCGGGTAGTAAACGCGCCCGAGCTTGCCTTCCTTACGGATCTCGATCTTCGAGGCCACTGGGTGGATCGAGGAGGTCGAGTTGTTGATGTAGGAGATCGAACCGGTTGGTGGAACGGCCTGGAGGTTCTGGTTGTAGATACCGTGCTCCATGACCGAGGCTTTGAGTTCACGCCAGTCGTCCTGGGTAGGGATGACAACGCCAGCCTCTTCAAACAGCGAACGCACGCGCGCTGTCTTCGGCTCCCAGGTCTTCTCGGTGTACTTGTCAAAGTATTCACCGGTTGCGTACTTGGATGTCTCGAAGTTGAAGAACTTGGTGCCGCGCTCGATCGCAAGACGGTTCGATGCACGAATAGCGTGGTAGGCGACGGTGTAGAAGTAGATCGAGGTGAAGTCGATGCCTTCTTCGGAACCGTAGTGCACGCGCTCACGGGCCAGGTAGCCGTGCAGGTTCATCTGGCCCAGACCGATCGCGTGGCCGAGATCGTTTGCACGGCGGATCGATGGCACCGAATCGATTGCCGTCTGGTCGGCAACTGCGGTCAATGCACGGATGGCAACCTCAACGGTCTGGCCGAAGTCGGTTGAGTCCATGGTCTTCGCGATGTTGAGCGAGCCAAGGTTGCACGAGATGTCACGGCCGATGTGGTCGTAGGACAGGTCTGCGTTGTAGGTCGATGGGGTCGATACCTGAAGGATCTCCGAGCACAGGTTCGAGTGCGTGATCCGACCTTCAATTGGGTTGGCACGGTTCACGGTGTCCTCGTACATGATGTACGGGTAGCCTGACTCGAACTGCAGTTCAGCGAGGGTCTGGAAGAACTCGCGTGCATTGATCTTGGTCTTCTTGATGCGTGCGTCGTCTACCATTTCGTCATACTTCTCCGAGACGGAGATGTCTGCGAATGGTTTGCCGTAGATGCGTTCAACGTCGTATGGCGAGAACAGGTACATGTCCTCATTCTTCTTGGCCAACTCGAACGTGATGTCCGGGATGACTACACCGAGCGAGAGGGTCTTGATGCGGATCTTCTCGTCTGCGTTCTCACGCTTGGTGTCGAGGAAGCGCATGATGTCTGGGTGGTGTGCGTGTAGGTACACGGCTCCGGCACCCTGACGTGCGCCAAGCTGGTTCGCGTAGGAGAACGAGTCCTCGAGGAGCTTCATCACGGGGATAACACCGGAGGACTGGTTTTCGATGTGCTTGATGGGCGCACCGAGTTCACGCAGGTTGGACAGCAGGAGCGCCACGCCGCCGCCGCGCTTGGAGAGTTGCAGTGCGGAGTTGATACCGCGGGCGATCGACTCCATGTTGTCTTCGAGGCGCAGCAGGAAGCAGGACACGGGCTCACCGCGCTGTGCCTTACCGGAGTTCAGGAAGGTTGGCGTTGCTGGCTGGAAGCGACCCTCGATGATTTCCTCAACGATGTTGAGCGCGAACTGCTCGTCCCCATCGGCCAGGGTGAGGGCGACCATGGAGACGCGGTCTTCGAACCGTTCGAGGTAGCGCTTACCATCGAAGGTCTTCAGGGTGTATGAGGTGTAGTACTTGAATGCGCCAAGGAAGGTCTCAAAGCGGAACTTCTTGGAGTATGCGAAGTCAAACAGCGACTTGATGAACGCACGGTCGTATTTCTCCAGCACGGCCGGGTCGTAATACTTGTTCTCGATGAGGTAGTCGAGCTTCTCATCAAGGGAATGGAAGAACACGGTGTTCTGGTTGACATGCTGCAGGAAGTAGGCGCGTGCCGCTTCCTTGTCCTTGTCGAACTGGATTTTTCCGTCCGGTCCATACAGGTTCAGCATCGCGTTGAGAGCGTGGTAGTCCAGCTCGGTGGTGTTGCTGATCTCGACTGACGTAGTCAAATGACTCATCCTCTTAAGCGGGTGCGGTGCGACCGTAAGCCTCATCAACTGGTGGGGTTCGGTTCGCTTAGGTGGTGGGTTGTAGCGGCCCAAGAATCGGGCCTACGGCGCGGCATCCGTGGATGCGATGCCCGTGGCACGCCTTTGTCCCAGCGGTCATCGCGCTGCCATGGTCTGTCACCATGGGCGATGCCTCACGCTGGCCCCCAGCGTTGAGCACAGGGGCCAGCAGGGTTGTCTGGGATTAGACGGCTGCTGCAACCTTGGTTGCAAGACGTGCGATTGCGTCTGGACGGAAGCCCGACCAGTGCTCGTCTTCGGTGACCACTACAGGCGCCTGCATGTGTCCGAGGGAGCGGACGAGTTCCATTGCCTCTGGATCCTGCATGAGGTCCACAACGGTGTACTCGATACCCTTCTTGTCGAGCGCGCGGTACGTCGCATCGCACTGGACACACTGTGGCTTGCTGTAGACGGTGACACTCATCTGTGCTCCTCAAAATGTGGGGTTTGAATACAGGATTTGCGGCTTGCAGACGTAACTACAGTGATGTGGTTACGTGCCCGTAAGTCTCTTGCTGTCAACCTGCTCGGTGACGTGAAACCACTATACCTAGTTGGGAGCCAATCAAAAGCCCCTATACCTAGTGTCTGGATGCCGCGAACACCACAACAGGAAAATTTGACACTGTGGATGAACTGTGGAGAACTCCCGTGGTCAAGTCTCCGTGGATCGATAGAAGGACTCATCCCATCTTTACCTCCTGAGGGTTAACGTCGCGCGGGTAGATTTTCATCCTCCCAGTACCCTCTGACATTCGAACTTGAAACCCTTGAGAACATCCGGTTCCCAGGCGCACTGCCCGCCAGGCGAGACAGCTACAAGTCCACGATCCGACCCAAAACGCTCACGGCCTCAGCAGCTTTTAACCTCCGCATAATGCCCCGCACCCCTCCACATCGGATGACGGAAGGTTGTCCACAATCGGTGGATAACCCTCGAAATTTCGTAAGGGATTGGAGCGGGTGAAATACGCCATACGGCGTGTCGCTCATACCGTCTCAAGACACAAGATCTAGTGGGCACCGCATAATCCGAACACACTACCTTGCTATCGGATACTTCTTATGTGAGAGCGCCATAGACACGAAAAGCGTGGAGTAGTGCGCCATTCTAGGCACGCTACCCCACGCTTCGGTTACCAGCCCCGTACGTCAGTCACAGTGCCCTCAGCGCCCGCCCATATTCGATGAGGCAGCAATGATCCGAGGGCACCGACACGATCAGAGCATCCGGACCCTTTTCGCCCCATCGAGGCGGCGGCATCGTAGAGACTTGCCAGGTTCAGACCCGAATCGTATTGATTGCTCGCACCAGCACGTGCTCACGTTCTGGGTCGGCCAGAGCCTCCTGCACAGCAGCAAGCACATCGTTCGTTGCCAGTTCCTCAAAACCTTGGACAGCACCCGTAGCCCCAGCCGCATAGGGTTGAAGCACGAACTCGGCCTCTTCTCCTGCGAGCAGGGTCACGAGTTGGTCATTCACTGTCAGACTAGGGTGGATTCGGTCCGCCATAATGGCCAGATCAGCCGCGAGCCCAGTCGCACGAACAGCAACCACAACCTGCCCGTCGCGTTCGAAAGCGGAAGCCTCGAACGGGTGTGGCTCAAGTGCGAGGTTTTTGAACTCCTCGAAGTAGTACAGGGCGCGTTCACCGTCAAGATTGGCGACGAGCACTTCAGTTCCAGCATCATCCACCGCTAGGAGGTTGGCTGGCACGGTCACGCGGGCCACGGCCCGCGCGTCAGCAGTAACCGCAACGCGTTCGGTTGCCAGCAGGTCCCCCGCAAAGGTCGTGCGCGTGAACTCGACGTCGCCGCTCCACGATTCGTCGGTGTCGTTGTGCACGAACAGATTGACCTCGCCGAGCGCGCCGCGCCCGTGCGGCAGGTCTTCGCCGAATCCAGCGCCAAGGGCCGCAGGCACCGCACCGGCACCAGCCCCCACCACTGGCCCAATACCCGCAGCAGCACGGTGTAGTGCAGAATCATCCGCCCCTGAACGAGCCACTCCGGAGCCAGGCACACCAGAGTTAGCCACTCCGGCAGCCGCCCCAACGCCATGCTCCCCAGCCGAAACCACGCGCGCGTCAGTAGAGGCAGCCCGTGGTTTGAACGTCAGCAGCCGTGGCGCATGCGCATGCTTGAGCGCATGGAACAGTGGTTTTTCGCGTCCGTCTCCATCCACCGCAGCCCAGGAGGTGACGGGCCAACAGTCGTTGAGCTGCCACACCACGGTTCCCGCGGTGTAGGGCCAAAAGCTGCGGAAGTGTTCGATGCCGAAACTCACCGAGTGAGCCTGCGCCAACTGCGTGACCCAGTTCCATTCCTCGAAGTCTTGTGGCATGGGCAGGTGCGGCGCGGCGCCCTTGTCGAGTTTGATGTTTCCGTCACCTGCCTTTTGGTGCAGCAGGAATTCGGCGGATTCCTGGGAGCGCCCCGATGGCGAAATCGACCGCGTCAGGGTCGACCAGGTTGGCGGGCCTTGGTGGCCGAACTCGGAGCAGAACCGCGGCACGTACTCAAGGTGGGTCAGGTAGTCCTGACGGTTCCACACGTCCCATTCGTGGCGGGTTCCGTGGTGCTGGTCGTTGGGGTGTGCCTGCGTGGTGCCGCCTTCGAGTTCCGCCGTGAACCCCGGCGAGTAGGGGCTGCCGTCGCAGTAGGGGCGGGTTGGATCGAGTTCGGCGAGAACGGAGCGGAACAGGTCGGTGTAGAGCCCAAGTCCCCAGGTGCGTCCTTCGAGGTCTTTTGGCCAGCCCCAGTCCATGAAACCCCAGAGGTTTTCGTTGCCGCCGTTCCAGATCACGAGCGAGGCATGCGAGCTCAGGCGTGCCACGTTGTCTCGCGCCTCGGCCTCGAACTCTTGCCAGAACGGGGCCTCTTCGGGGTAGGCGGCGCAGGCGAGCAGGAAGTCCTGCCACACGAGGATGCCACGTTCATCGCACACGTCGTAGAAGTCGTCGGTCTCGTAGATTCCGCCGCCCCACACGCGCAACAGGTTCATGTTGGCCGCGAGCGCCTGATCGGCCCGGGCTTCGAGGTGTTCGCGGGTGATGCGGGTCAAGAGGTGGTCGTTGGGAATCCAGTTGGCGCCCTTGACGAAGATGTCGCGCCCGTTGATCCGCAGGGTGAAGGGGGTCCCGTACTGGTCGGGTTGGGTGTTCAGTTCGACGGTGCGGAACCCGATGCGCCGCTCATATCGGCCCATTTCTGCGGCGTGGTTGTGCAGAGTGACGGTGAGGTCGCTCAGCGGGTGTTCGCCGTAACCGACCGGCCACCAGAGTGGCGCTTCGGGCACTTCGATGACGATGACGGCTGTGGGCGCGCCGAGCGCGACCGAGACGGTCGCTTTAACCGGCTGGTGACCACCGCTGATCTGGGCGTGCAGGGTGACGGCTGGGTGTTCGTCGTCAATGTGTGGTGCCCTCCAGTCGAGGTCCAGATGGACCTTGACGCGGCCAGTGCCGTCCTCTAAGACGGTGACAAGCGTACGGGTTTGCGTGGCGCGCACAACGCGCCAGCGCTCGAGGCGCACCTGCTTCCAGATCCCGACTGTTTGCAGGTCTGGCCCCCAGTCCCAGCCGAATGAGCAGGCCATTTTGCGCACCATGTTCATGGGGTTTTCGTAGCTGCGGGGCCGGTGTCCGAGTTGTTTTTCTTGGTCCCAGGCGTATTCGATTGCCGACGAGAACTCGATTTCCAGCACGTTGTCACCTTCGCGTAGTGCGTGGGTGACGTCGAAGCGGTAGGTGCGGTGCTGGTTGTAGGTGCGGGCGAGTTCGGTGCCGTTGAGGACGATGCGGGCTACGGTGTCGAGCCCGTCGAAGGTGAGGTCGGCGTGCTCACCTGGGGCGAGCGGCGCCGCGGTGAAGCGGGTCGTGTACCGCCAGGCGCTGGTGTGCAGCCATTGGAGCGCGTTCTCCTCCATCCCGAGGTAGGGATCGTTGATGAGGTTCGAGGCGAGCAGGTCGGTGTGGATGGAGCCTGGGACCTGGGCTGGGATGTCGCGGTCAGCGATGTGCGCAGGAATGTCTCCGGAGAGAGCGCGTGAGGTCCAGCCAGAATCAAGGATTTCGGTGATCATGTGTACTTCCAGTGTCGTGTAACCGGGGTGTCCAGGGATAAGACGGAATTGCCCGTGATGGTGTAGAGGTACGCGGGGATCGCCGTGCCATGCTCGGTATCGACACTGGGCGCGGGTCGTACGTGGTGGCCTGCGGGAAATGGACCGCAGGCCTGGACGCTGTGTCGAAGGGCGCGACTAGTTCGACCCTATCGCAACCTGAGACGATCAACGCGCTGGCGGGGGACCATGATCTTCACGAAGCCATGGACTATCTTAAGCAACTTAACTAAGGTTGGCAATGGTGCGGCAACCCGAGCCTCAACCACCTGCTTTAAACACCTCACGGCGATAGACTTACCCCATGTCAACCTTCAGAAAAAGAGAGCCTCGTGAGTGCTTCACACCCACCTCATCCGCCCACCGGTAGCACATCGGTCATCCTTGACGCGATCCGCGCCGCGGGAACGATCTCGCGCATTGGAATCTCCAATGTCACGGGTCTGACAGGCGCAACCGTGTCAACCGCGGTTCGCCGACTCATCGACGACGGACTCGTGCTTGAGGTAGGGCGCGCCGAGTCCACCGGTGGAAAACCCCGGGTGTTGTTGCAGCTCAACGCAGACGCCTACTACGCGCTCGGAGTACATCTTGACCACGGCGCAATCACCTACGCCCTGACCGACCTTGCCGGGGCACCCATCTCAGGCATGACTCGCCCAGGTGCCGGCCAGGTCACCCCGCGTACCGTCGTGGAACGCATGAGTCACGAAGTCACAGAACTCATCACCCAAGCGCAGGTAGACCGCGAACGTGTGCTCGGCATCGGGCTGGTCTCCCCCGGCCCACTGACCTCACAGACCGGCATGCACCTGACGCCACCGTTCATGCGTAGTTGGGAAGATTACCCTCTAGACAGCGAACTCTCACGGCTCTCCGGCTTTCCAGTCCTCCTCGAAAACGACGCAACAGCGGCTGCAATCGGAGAGTACTGGACCGGTGGAACCGAACGTGAAGGCTCGTTCGCTGCCCTCTACATGAGCACCGGAATCGGAGCTGGAATCCTGCTTTCCGGTTCACCGCACCGAGGCGCCTCCGGAAACGCCGGGGAAATCGGACACATCTCCGCAAACGTCACAGGACCCAAGTGCTGGTGCGGTGCTCGCGGTTGCATCGAGTCCTACGGCGGCCCGGCGGCCCTCGTGACACGAGCACAGGAGCGCGGTCTGCTTCCAGGTATCGCCACGGGCCCGGATCCAGCCCTCGACACCGTAGCCGTGGACCAAACCTCAATCGCCGAGCAATTCGCGACTCTTGCCCAACTCTCCCGCTCCGGTGATGCGGCCGCAACCGAACTACTCGAAGAGTCGATCCCCTACATCGCGCACGCCGCACACATCTTGGCCAACACCCTCGACCTACGCCTGCTCATGCTCAGCGGAACCAGTTTCGGAGCCGCAAGCCACATATACCTGCCCGCAATCCGCGAGGCGCTCGACAACTCCTTCTTCGCCCGAGACAACCACCCCGTCGAGGTGCGTGTCTCCCAGTCAGCCGACACGGCAGCAGCCATCGGAGGTGCCGCACTGGTGCTGCAATCCGAGTTTGTGCCCGAACGCTCCTCCACCCTTGCGAGCAAGGTACGCAAAACCGAGGACGTGAGCGAGCACCCCGCCCCCTAACACGGCACCGGTGCCTCGACACCACAACCGAACACACCCGAACACAAAAGATTGGAAGACGATGGCGTTCTTTGATCTGCCCCTACCCGAACTCGAGACCTACCGGCCACACGTGCGTGAGCCGGAGGACTTCGACGAGTTCTGGACCCGAACCCTAGCCGAGACCCGCGCCTTCGACCTGAACGTCACCGCCACCAAACTCAACACCTCACTGAAGTTCGTGGACTCCTACGACGTCGTGTTCTCCGGATTCGGTGGACACCGCATCAAAGCCTGGCTCAACCTTCCCGCAGGAGCAGAGCCCGGAAGCCTGCCTGCCATCGTGCAGTATCAGGGCTACGGCGGCGGACGCGGCTACGCCCAGGAACACCTGCTGTGGGCAAACGCCGGGTACGCCCACCTGTTCATGGACACTCGCGGCCAAGGTTCTGGGTGGGGTTCGGGCGGACACACCGCCGACCCAGCGGGCACCGGGGCCTCCGGTCCCGGATTCATGACCAAGGGCATCGGCAACGCGGACGACTACTACTACCGGCGCGTCTACGCCGACGGCGTACGCGCCGTCGAGGCGATCCGCACCTTCGCACAGGTCGATGCCACCCGCGTATCCATCACCGGCGCCTCGCAGGGAGGCGGCATCACGCTGGCAGTCGCGGGACTCGTCGACAATCTGTATGCGGTGATGCCCGACGTCCCCTTCCTGTGCAACTTCGAACGAGCCACCTCTCTGATAGACAACGACCCCTACCACGAGATCACCCGCTACCTCGCAGTCCACCGCACCCACGTGGATCAGGTTTTCAACACGCTGTCGTACTTCGACGGCGTGAACTTCGCACGCCGTGCCACCGCACCCGCACTGTTCTCCGTCGCGCTCATGGACGGCATCTGCCCGCCCTCGACCGTGTACAGCGCCTACAACCACTACGCCAACGACAACCGCGCCATCGAGATCTACCCCTACAACGGACACGAAGGCGGCGAGTTCGGCCACAAACTCACCCAGGTTGCCTGGCTCAATCGACAACTCGCTCAATCAACAACTCGGACGCCGAACCCGACAAGGACCCGAACATGAACGCACCAGCATCACAGCAACCACTGATCGCCTCCCCCGAGCACGGCGAATGGCTGCGCTCGCAGGCAGTGGACCTGCTCCACTTCGCGCAAGGCTGCATCGTCCCCGGCCGCGGCGCGGGATGGGTCACCAACGACGGTGGCCTCGACCTGTCCCGCGGCGTCCACACGTGGATCACCTGCCGTATGGCGCACTCCTATTCAATCGGCACGCTGCTGGGCGTACCCGGCGCGCGCGAGATCGCAACGGATGCGATCTCCGCGCTTCTTGGGCCGCTTCACGACGACACCCACGGCGGGTGGTATGCCTCCATCCCAGCCGTTCCCGACTCGCCAGAGGGCTTCGACAACACCAAGGCCGCCTACGCGCACGCCTTTGTGGTGTTGGCTGGGACCTCGGGTGTACGTGCAGGCATTGAGGGGGCGGACAGGCTGCTTGAATTGGCGTTGGAGGTGTTGGAGACCCGATTCTTCGATGCTGAGAGCGGCCTACACGTCGATGAATGGAATGCGGACTGGTCCGATCTGTCCGACTATCGCGGGGTGAATGCGAACATGCACGCGGTCGAGGCACTTCTGGCAGCGGGTGATGTCACCGGTGACGCCAAATACCACGAGCGTGCCCTTGGAATCGCACGAATCGTTGCTCTTGAGTGGGCGGCCAAGCATTCGTGGCGGATTCCAGAACACTTCGATTCCGACTGGACTCCGCTGCTCGAGTTCAACGCCGATCGCAAAGACGATCAGTTCAAGCCATACGGCGCAACCGTTGGGCATGGAATCGAATGGGCTCGGCTCCTGCTGCACCTCGATGCAACGTTCGGCACCGGAACTCACCCGTGGCTTGTTGATTCCGCGCGTGAGCTTTACGCCCGCGCCGTGACCGACGGCTGGCGATTGTCCTCGCATAGGGTGTCCGGGTTCGTGTACACGACCGATTGGTCTGGGGAGCCCGTCGTCGAAACCCGCATGCACTGGGTTGCCGCCGAAGCGCTCGCCTCCGCCGCCGCACTGTTCACGGCGACGGGCGACACCATCTACGCCGAGGACTACGAGCGCTGGCTCGAACACGTGCAGCAGTACTTCATGGACAGCGAACTCGGCTCTTGGCACCACGAGCTCGATAGCGCCAACCAACCCGCCGCCGAGGTCTGGCCAGGCAAGCCGGACATCTATCACGCACTCGGGGCCCTGTTGGTTCCGCTCGTGCCACTGTCTCCGTCCCTCGCCAGTGACCTCTCCCGCTCACCCCTCTAGTCTCTAACCTCTAACCTCTAACCTCTAACCCGATGTTGCGGTTGTGTCGGCACTGTTTCGGTAAAAAACCGAAACAGTGCCGACACAACCGCAACATCGGGTATATACGGCACAAACTCTCCCGGCGCAAGTAGTGGGACCGACCCAGGCTAATCGTCGCCAATCCCCATAAACGACACTGGATCGCTTCTCAACCTTCTCGCCGAAAATAATCGACGAAAAGGTAGGAAAGCGGTCCAGTGCTTTTGCGCATTAGCCCAGCCGGACTAGCTCAGCGTCAGGCTCACACTCTCACCCGTGGCTGCGACCGTTAGGCCACCAACCGCGAGCGCAAACGGTCGGGAACCTTGGGTCCGCGTTGCTGTGACCGTGTCTCCCTGACGTGTGATGACGTACCTTGCGGCAATCTGCTCGGTGTCATCGTGACAAGGAATCGTCACGGTGACCTCGGCTCCATCGGCCAGTTCATAGGCGCGCAGCGTGACGTCCTCGTCCCAGTCATAGTCTGGGTAACCGGTTTGGGCGCCGAACGGGATGATCGTACCCGGTCGAGCGAGGAGTGGCAGTTCATCGAATCCGAAGTCCTCACGGTACCAGCGCGGGCCCTCATAGGTTCGACCGTTCAGGATCGAGGTCCAGGTTCCCTCGGGAACGTAGAACTCGGCCACCTTGGGGTCGAACACTGGCGCGACGAGCAGGCTGTCACCGAGCAGGTACTGGGTGCCAATTGAGCGGGCGGATCGGTCTTCGGGGAATTCGAGCAGCATGGGGCGCATGACCGGGGTGCCGTGGGTTGCTGCCTCCTCGGCGAGCCGCCCAAGATATGGCATGAGTGTCATCTTGAGGTTCGCGAATTTTCGGGTGACCTCCACGGCCTCGTCATCGAACACCCACGGAACCCGGTAGGAGTCCGAGCCGTGGAACCGGGAGTGCGAGGACAGGAACCCGAACGCTGTCCACCGTTTGAAGACTGCAGGGTCGGGTGTACCCTCGAATCCGCCGATGTCGTGGCTCCAGAACCCGTAACCGGACAGGGCAAGCGACAGTCCACCGCGTAGGGATTCAGCCATGGCCACGAACGTGGATTCGCAGTCGCCGCCCCAGTGCACGGGATACTGTTGACCACCGGCGGTGGCGGATCGGGCGAACAGCACGGCCTCGCCCTTGCCGCGGGCACGTTCAAGCAACTCAAACACCGCTCCGTTGAACAGGTGGGTGTAGTAGTTGTGCATGCGTTGCGGATCGGAGCCATCATGCCACACCACCTCGGTGGGGATCCGCTCTCCGAAGTCGGTCTTGAACGAGTCCACGCCCATGTCCAACAGCGCCTGGAGTTTGGAGAGATACCAGGCTGTCGCATCCGGGTTGGTGAAGTCGACGAGCGCCATGCCTGCCTGCCACAGGTCCCACTGCCACACATCGCCGCGCGGGTCGGTGACGAGGTATCCGTGTTCCATGCCCTCGGCAAACAGGTGTGAGCGCTGGGCGATGTACGGGTTGATCCATACGCAGATCTTTAAACCTTTGGCCTTGATTCGATCGATCATGCCCTGCGGGTCTGGGAAGGTCTGCGGGTGCCATACAAAATCGCTCCAGTGGAAGCCCCGCATCCAGAAGCAGTCGAAGTGGAACACCGAGAGCGGTAAATCGCGCTCAAACATTCCGTCGATGAAGTGGGTGACGGTTTGTTCGTCGTATTCGGTGGTGAACGAGGTGGACAGCCAGGTACCGTACGACCATGCCGGGAGACGAGCCGGACGTCCGGTGAGCGCGGTGTAGTGGGCGAGGATCTCCTTGGGGTCCTTACCGTAGATCACGTAATACTGCAGGTGGTTCCCAGCAACGGACATTTGCGTGCGGGACACGACCTCGGAGCCAACCTCGAAGGAGACTTTGTCCGGATGGTCCACGAACACCCCGTAGCCCGCATCGGAGATGTAGAACGGAACGTTTTTGTAGGCCTGTTCGGACTGGGTTCCGCCGTCCTCGTTCCAGATGTCAACCACCTGGCCGTTCTTCACAAACGTGCCAAACCGTTCCCCGAGGCCGAAAATGTTCTCGGCTGGTCCCATGGTGAGTTGTTCGTAGACGTAGCGGCTTCCCTCGGGCCCAAGCGCCACGCCAACCGAGCGCTCCATGGAGGAGGTCAGGTGCTCTCCGTCCCCGAGGAACTCGACATTCCAGGCCCCATCGGTTGCGATGCGCGCGGTGAGTCCTCCGGATGTAAACGTTGCGGGCGCTCCACTCCCCCGTTCTGGCACCTCGACCACAACGTCCACATCGCCGCGGTTGAGTTCGAAGTGTGGTTCGCGCGGACGCACGCCCTGATGATGTTCAATCCGCACCCCGATGATATTGGGGCGAGGTGCCGTGAAGGTCGTGGTGATGAGTGGGCAGTTGAGGGTGTCACCACGCTTGGTGATTCGCGCTGTCGGCGCATACACGCACAGGGTGTCGCCGGTCGCGGCAACATCATCGATGTCGCGTGGGCGCAGGATGTCGTAGCCGTCTTTGACGAGCCAGTAGCCGTTGGAGAATTTCATGGGTGGTCCTTAGATCCTGTTGGTGCGGGTCATGGAAGTGTTGGGGTGTGCGGGTTGGCGTAGTCGATGATCTGGGCGTCGAGCGGCGGCACGGTCACGGTGGCTAGACCTGCTGGCAGCGCGAGGGGCGTGCCAAGATGTTTCTCGAGTGCCGCTCGGGTGATCTGAGCCGGCTCGTGTCCGTAGTTGAGTAGGTAGACGCCGAGATCATCGGGCACGATGTCGAGGTGCGGATTGCGCTCGCTCGGAGCAAGCGGTTCGATGCCGCTCTCACGCAGCGCCTGTTCGAGCACGTCCCCGAGTGCGACCTCGTTCAGCAGTGCTCCGACGTACCGCAGTGAGCCGCGTCCATGTGCTCGCCTCGTGACGGCGGCGCGCCCGGTGAGTTCATAAGGGTCTGGGTCTACTTCCGCGTAGCGCAACAGCGCTGTTGTGTCCGAGTCAAGATCGAGCTTTTCGACGAACACCTGCGCCGCGTAATCCTCTCCCGGCAGCGGGTGGTCGGCCGGGGTGCCAGTGACCAGTCGCAGCGGTGCGTCGTGCTTGGGCAGGGGAATCCACTCTTGACCTGCCACTCCAACACCGGCTCGCAGGGGCGCGGGGAACGGTGCGTGGTAGACCCGGTTGGTGAGGTCGGCGACCGCTGTGAAGGGACCGCACACAAGCGTTCCACCTGCCTCGGCATAGTCGAGCATGCGCCCGGCGACAGCTTCATCGAGTAGATGCAGACTCGGTACGAGTACGAGGTCGTAGCCGCTCAAGTCTGCCTCTGGGGCTATCACATCGGCGCGGATGCCACCCAGCCACAGCGCGCGATGCCAGGCTTTGAGTTGTTTGAGTGCGTCCAGCTCTGAGGTCGGAAGTGCCTGCTGCCCGGTGGCCCACCAGGATGGCCAGTCGAAGATGAGTGCCACACGCTGTGCGGCAATGGAACTGGCGTGCGGCTCGTGGTCCTGCTCCATCTGAGAGTTCGCGGGCGTAGCGTTCACATCCCCGGATGCAGGGTCCGCAGGAGCAGAGGGCACGGGTGCAGGCCTCGCCCGAGAGACGGTAGAGCGCAGGCCCAAAGAAGTCTCCCGATACCGCTGAGCCAGATCGCCCAGTTCCGCCCCAAGTGCGCGCACCGCGCGATGTACCTGCGATTCCGGCCCAGCGTGCGGCAGCAGCGCGGAGTGAAACCGTTCGGAACCTGCAGTGGACGCTCGCCACTGGAAGAAGCAGATACCACGCGCGCCTCTCGCCACCGCAGACAGGCTCTCCAACCGAGTACGGGCAGGCGGCTTCGGGACATTGTGGGTACGCCAGTTCACCGAGGTGATGGCTTGCTCCATGATCATCCAAGGGGCTGACCCGCCAAGCGACCGCATGAGCTCGTGCGTGAGGGCCGTGACCTGCGGCGCATCGTGTGCCTCGGGATCAGGATAGATGTCGTCTGCGACGATGTCCACGTGCGGTGCCCACGAGTGATAGTCCACGAGTGGAAAGAAGCCCATGAAGTTGGTGGTCACGATGGCGTCGGGATCAGCGGCCCGGATGATGTCGACCTGTTCAAGATACAACTCAAGCATGGCCTGCGAACTGAACCGTTTGAAGTCCAGGTCTTGCGCGGGGTTGATGAGGTAGGTGGTGTCACGCGGCGGCATAACCTCACTGAAGTCCCCGTAGTGCTGGCTCCAAAAGGCCGTTCCCCAGGCCTCGTTCAGGGCATCCAGACCGCCATAGCGCTTGGTCAGCCATTCCCGGAATCGCTGGGCGGACTCTGGGCCGTAGCACAGTTGCCCAAACTCGTTTCCGACGTGCCACATGGCCACGGCAGGGTGGTGTGCATAGCGATGTACCAGGTCGGCGGTGATGGAGGCGCACAACTCCCGATACTTTGCCGAGGCGACGGAGAAGTGATTGCGAGAACCCCACGTTGAGCGCTGCCCGTTGGGCCACACCGCGAGGGTCTGCGGATAGGTGCTGCCAACCCACGGCGGAGGAGAGGCGATTGGGGTGGCCAGATCCACCGAGATCCCCGCCTGCCACAGCAGGTCAATTATCTCGTCCAGCCAGGTGAAGTCACGTTCACCTTCGCGCGGCTCGATCATGGCCCAGGAGAATACGCCGATCGTGACGAGATTGATTCCCGCCTGCCGCATGAGTTGAACATCCTGTTCCCAGATGTGGCGGGGCCACTGTTCTGGGTTGTAGTCGCAGCCGAAAGCGAGGACCGGAAGTGACCGGCGTGTGTGGCTGGTTCGCGTGCGGTGCACCATTGCTCCTTTGTCGTCGACGCCTCTCACACGATATCATCGAAGCGGTTCAACAATCTATAGTCGAATCGGACATAGAAGTCCATCTGATCGACGCGACTGACGGGCATGGTTCATGACACTCCCCAGAAGTTCCCCACGCTCTGGACAAGGCGTGATTTCATGCGATCTAACGGCGATAATTCGTCATACGACGCCCTCATGTCACTCCGACAGACTCCTGCACGACACGGATTTGCACACTCTCGAAACATCGACGGGGCAATGGGTCGAAGCGCTTCCCCTTGGCAACGGTGTTCTCGGTGTTATGAGCCACGGGAGGGTGGGCGGCGAACTCCTCACGCTCAACCGGCACGATGCCTGGTCTGGAGACGAGGCCTCACCGTGCCAACAGGTTCCTGCTCTGAACCAGCCAGATTTCCTCGACCGGGTTCGCACCCTGATCGACACCGGAGACATCCCGGGCGCCGAAGAACTGCTCAGCACCGCCCAAAGCACGCACTCCCAGGCATTCCTCCCCTACTTCGACGTGGGCATCCGGGTCCACACAGCACAAACAGTAGGTCCAGAGCATAAAGAGCACGCAGTAGGTGCAGAGCAAGAAGAACACGCGGTAGAAGCGCAACCCCACACCGCGATCCACCGCACCCTGGACTTCCTGGACGCGCACACGCTGACCACGTATACGCTCGGGCACAGCCACTTCGCCCACACCACGTACGTGCCCCGTGTGGACAGCACGGCAGACACCGAATCCCCGCACGCAGAGCCTGCGGACACTACACTCACAAAACCCGAGTCTCCACACACCGACCGCGCCCCGGACTATGTGGTCCATGTGGTCTCGAATCATTCCCCGCACGCTGCCACCGTGCACGTCAACATCGCCTCTTTGCTGCATCACATCGCCCATCCAGACGGCGGGCACATCGTGGAGCTACCCAGCGATGTCACCCCCACCCATGAGGACTCGCCACAGCACGTGCGCTACGAGGCCAAGCGCCCTCGCGTTGGACTCCTTGCCCTCGGAGCAGCACTCCACCCGCACTTGACCGACCATCATCCCGCACCCAAGGCAGCGGGAGAACCTGCCGAATCGTCGTCAATCGAACCAGTGACAGACAACGTGACGGAGACGATCATCGCACTACCCGGGCACACGAGCACCGTGCTTGTACTGGCCTGCCCAGCACCCGAGCCCACCACGACAGACCTACCGCTCGAACCCATCACCCGCCTGCCGCTACTCGCGGCAGAGCGTAGCCGGGCACTTGCCCGCGAACGCGAACGGGCCCAGCGGCTCGCGCACCTGATCGCCGCCAACCTGCATGAGCACGTCAACGCCCATAGCTCAGCGCATCGCGGGTTGTATGAGCGCTGCCGCCTCGAACTACCTGATCAGCGAGTGGTCCGGCAGTTCAACTTTGGGCGCTACCTGCACGTGAGCGCCTACGCTCCGGAGGTCAATCCGGTGAATCTGCAGGGGTTGTGGTGCCATGAGATTCCGCCGCCGTGGAGTTCGAACTACACGCTCAACATCAATACCCCGATGAACTACTGGCCGGTCGAGGCAATCGGTTTACCGGAGGTGCACAAACCGCTCATCGAGTGGCTTGAGCGGGTGTCCCGCGGTCCTGGACGTGCCGCCGCACGGGACCTGTACGGCCTTGATGGGTTCGTGCTGCACCACAACGCGGACGTGTGGGGGCACGCGCTTCCCGTCGGCGCGGGTGAGGGGGACGCCTGCTGGGCGTATTGGCCGATGGGTGGTGTGTGGTTGACGAGGCACCTATGGGATCACTACGAGTACAGCCAGGATCTCGCGTTTTTGGATCGCGCGTGGCCGCTCCTTGAGGCTACCGGTCGATTTGCTGCTGGCTGGATCGTTCCTGCGGTTACTGGTGGCACCGCTGATGCTGATAATTCTGGCAGTGTTGCTGTTCAAGACTGTGTCGCTGATGCTGACACCGCTGGTAGTGGCGGTCTCAACGGCGGCGCGGCAGGATCGTCGGCAATGTACCGCACCGCCCCGTCCGTCTCGCCAGAGAACAGGTATCTACTCGCCGGTGAGCCGGTGGCGGTTGCACAGTCGGTGACGATGGATGTTGCGCTGCTGCGCGATCTTGCGCAGTACGCGAGCCGCGCGCATCGCGACCTGTTTGGGCCGCAGTCTCGACGCCCGCAGTGGTTGCGGGAACTGCGCGAGCGAGCCGCCGGTTTACCTGACCCAACGTGCGGTGACAACGGGGCGATACGGGAATGGCCGTTCGATGCGCAGGAGGTCGAACCTGATCATCGCCACCTCTCTCATCTGGTGGGGGTATATCCGCTCGGATCGTGGCAATCGCGTCCCGACCTGCTTGCGGGTGCGACCCGCTCACTCGAACTTCGGGGCGACGATTCGACCGGCTGGTCCCTCGCCTGGCAGTCCGCGCTGTGGGCGCGTTTGGGGCGCGGTGACCGTGTTGCGGACGCCCTCGAACTCTCGCTTCGCCCGGTAACGACTGAGCCGGGTGACTGCGTTTCCGAGTATCGCGGGGGCATCTATCCCAACCTGTTCTCAGCCCATCCTCCGTTCCAAATCGATGGGAACTTCGGGTTCGTTGCCTCAGTCATGGAGGCCCTCTGCTTCGCACTCAACGATCAGGTGTACGTTCTCAACGCGCTCCCTCCGAGGTGGAGTACCGGGCGGATCGAGGGCGTGCGGTTGCGTGGTGCACTCACCGCACAACTCTCCTGGGAGGGACCTGACACATTCCAGCTTCGCCTACGGGACACCCGCCAGAGTGGGGCGAGTCGAGCCATTCGCATCACAAGCCCAGCAGGGCAGTTGGCCGTGTGCCTCGAACCCCGACAAAACGTTGATATCACGTGCATGAATGGCGAATTCACGCGCCATACACCGGTATCCTAAACCTTGAGTGTCTACGCAGCAGCACCTTCCACAACACCTAAGAAACGCTACGGTGCAGGCACACCCAACACAGACGAGGAAAAACGAAATGGCCACGATCGACGACGTCGCGAAAGCGGCGGGCGTGTCAACCTCAACGGTCTCCTACGTGCTCAGCGGGAAGCGCCCCATCTCCGCGCCGACCCGCTCCCGCGTCGAGAAAGCCATCAAGGATTTGGGATACCGCCCACATGCCGGAGCCCGCGCACTCGCCTCGAATCGCACGAACGTTCTTGCTCTCGTGGCTCCGCTGCGCGCCGCAGTCAACGTCAACGTCATCATGCTGTTCGTGTCTGGAATCGCACAGGCTGCGCAGCACCATAACTACGACGTTCTCCTGGTCACGCAGGATGATGCCACGGGACTCGACCGGGTGCTGAACGGTTCGATGGTGGATGCCGTCATCACGATGGACGTTGAGGAGCACGATCCACGCATTCCCGTTCTGCGCAATGCCAAGCAGCCTGCCGTGCTCATTGGGTTACCGCGCGATACCGCTGGCCTATCGTGCGTGGATCTCGATTTTGCAAGCGTCGGCTCAAGCGCGGTGCGGCACCTCGCAGAGCTCGGCCACACCAAGATCGGACTACTCGGTTCCGGGTCTGCGGCTTGGGAACGCCGCACGTCATTCCTCGAACGTCTCCTACAGGGTGCCAGAACCGAAGCGAACTACCAGAGCGTCGAGCTCGCGGCCATACCGTGCGAGGCCTCCGAGGTCGGCGCAGCCGAGGCAGTCGATTCGATCCTTGCGCAGCAGCCCGGGTTGACCGCCCTCATAGTGCACAACGAGTCCGCTCTCCCCCACGCTATTGCGCGTCTGCGGGAACTCGGTAAGTCCATTCCCGGCGATATCTCCGTACTCGCAGTCTGTCCACCGGATGTCGCGGCAAACCAACCACTACCGCTCACCTCAATCGACATTCCAGGCGAAGCCATCGGACGCGCTGCCGTGGACATGGCCATGAACCGGCTCGACAACGACCTTCCCGCCGAGACCAGGCTCCTCGCCCCAGTCCTGACCCAGCGCGAATCAACCGGACCCGTCCGCTAGCCCTCTTCTTTCCGCTCCCAACCCTCACCTCAGCCATCTGGTGCAGTTGGGTGTAGAGGCCACCGATGTCCCGAGACGTCACATAGGTGTATAGGTTTTTCTTGTCATCCAGTGGATACCAGGCTATGACACAAGAAAAAACCTATACACCTGTTTTCGGGATGCGCTTTCAGATTGGCGACGAGTCGGCTCGGTGCGCGCACCTCTCTCCCAACCCAGCCCGGCCGGGTCGTGCGGGGTGGGCGGAAACTGCCCGGGGCGTTGTCAATGTAGAAACAAAAAGTGGCAGACTGCCAAAGTAAGACAGACTGCCACAAGGTGGTAAGCAACATGTGAGCTTACCAGGGCGGGGCAACAAACTGGTGGAGAAGGAACCAGCCGTTAACCCTTGATCGCCCCGAAGATGACGCCCTTGGTGAAGTGCTTTTGCACAAACGGATAGACAACGAGAACGGGGATGACTGCTAGCACCATGATCGCCATCTTAATTGATACGGTGTTCAGTTCACCTTGAGCGACAGTAAGGTTCATGCCTGGAATGGACTGCCCCTGCAAAACGTACTGGCGTAACACCATCTGCAACGGCCACTTCGCAGAATCATCAATGTACAAGACGGCGTTAAAGAACGCGTTCCAGAACCCGACACCATAAAACAGCGCAATAACCGCAGTGACAGCCTTTGACATTGGCATAACGATGAAGCCGAGGATGCGCCACTCGTTCGCGCCATCGATACGTGCCGCCTCAAGGATGCCGGTGTCAATACCCATGAAGAAGTTACGCATAATGAGCAGGTTGAAAGCGGAGATACAACTCGGCAGGATCAATGCCCACAGCGAGTTACGCAGTCCCAGGGCGGAGATCCACAGGTAGGTGGGGATCAACCCTGCGCTAAAGAACATGGTGATAATGAATAGGAACAAGATCGGCCGGTGTAACGCGGTGCCAGGCTTGGACAAACCGTAAGCAGCGAGCGCCGAAACAACGGTAGAAATCACGGTACCTACAACCGTGACAATAACTGAGACCCATGCCGCCCTGGCTACCACGCCACCAGATAGGAGTTGCTGGTAGGAAGCTAAGGTAAAACTCTTCGGGATAAGCACCAAGCCGCCGGCGTCTTGTACGGTACGTGCATCAGATAACGAGGTAGCCACAATCGCCCACATTGGGACGGCCACCAGTGAAAAAATAATAACCAATGCAAGGGCCTTGAAAGTCATGCCCCAAGCGGTAGCAGTCTCCTCCCACACCGGCTTGTCAGGGTTGCGGTGGCGACGCTTGTGAGGCAGTCCTTCAATCCTGTGGCCTGCTGGGAGATCTTTAATCTCCTCAGGTGTAAACCGCGTAATCGGTGGTGTTGTTGCAGTCATGTTCTTAGGCCGCCTTCTGGTAAACGCCTGCTTCACCCATACGGTGTGCCAGCTTGTTCGCACCAAGCACCAGCAGCAGAGCAACTACGCCCTTGGTGAGCCCCGCAGCCAAAGCGAATCCCCACTTTGAGTACTGGATGCCTTCAAAATAAACAAATGTGTCAAGCACGTCCGAAGCACCAGAACCAACAGCATCGCGTTGCAGGTACATCTGCTCAAACCCGACATTGAGCGTATCGCCCAGCCGCAGAATCAGCAGTAGCACAATGACCGGTCGGAGGGCTGGAAGAGTGATATGCCACAGACGACGTAGTTTTCCGGCGCCATCCATCACTGATGCTTCATACAGCGATGGGTCAACGGTGGAGAGCGCAGCAAGGAAGATGATCATTCCCCAGCCTGCGTCCTTCCAGATCGCTTGCGTAGTAACCAAAGCAATGAAGGTATCCGGGTTGGTCATGATCTGCAGCGGAGCGTTCCCGTTTTGAATTAACCACTGCGAAATGGGGCTCGCCCCACCCATGAACTGCTGGAAGATCGTGATGACCAGAACCCACGAGAAGAAGTGCGGCAGGTAAACGACCGATTGGATGAACGTGCGAACTTTAGTGTTCAAAATAGAGTTCATCAAGATTGCCAGAAATATTGGCACCGGGAAGTAGAACAGCAGTGAGAATAACGTAATCAGCAGTGTGTTTTTTAATGCGTTCATGAACGAAGCCGACGTAAACACATCGATGAAGTTGTCGAATCCAACCCACGGGCTGCCAGTAACGCCAGCGTAGGGGTTGTAGTTCTGGAAGGCACCGATGTTGCCTGCCATCGGAATGTAGTTGAACACGATTATCAAGACGACCGCTGGCAGCGTCATGATAATGAATGTTCGGTCTCGCACAATCCGCTGCCACCACGTCATTCTGCGCGGTGGCAGAACATCACTGTCGAAGGGCTGTTCGCTTTTCTTCATGTCCCGTTGCGTTTCAGTGCTGGAGGCTGGCCGCGTTGTTACGGACTGTCTGTCTAATTCGGCGTCTGATGCGTCGGCCTCGTTCGTGAGCGTCATTACATCTCGTCCAGGATCTTCTTGTAGAAGTCGCGCAGGGCGTCACCGCCAGCTTTGCGCCAGTCCTCGACCCGACTACGCATGGCGTCGAGAGACGCACGGCCGCGCTGGACTTCGGTTTCCATGTCAGAAATACCGGCTTCGATGTCTCGATACTGTTCAGGCACAACGATGTTGAGCCCAAGGAACGGGGACGATTGGACATAGGCACCGGCGGCTTGGGAATACTTCGAGTATGCCTCTACGTATCCTGGGAACTGGAAATCTGCTGCCACACCCGGAGGCGAGGCGAGGAACATGAAGGAAGGTACGACCTCGCTGTTACCGAGCGCGGTTTTGATCGGTTCCTGTGTTGAGCCGAGGTCGTAGTGCACACCCTCAACACCGTTAGCCACGAGATCAAACTCTCTAGTGCCATATGGTGCGGCAAGGAAGTCCGCTGAGGTAAGGATCGCTCGGATCTTCTCCTCTCCGATTCCCTTTTTGATGAATGACCAGAAGGACGCTGGTGCGGATCGCCAGTACACAGGCGCTCCTCCCTTGTAGTCAAAGGGCACTACCGCATCCATGGCGAAGCTGTCGTTGACTCCTACCTGGCTGGCCACCATTTCACGCCAACCACCTAGACCGTCACCGTTGAAGTAGACGTTTCCGTCAAGGAATGTTTGCCTACCTGCTGAGTCGTCTGGGTGCACCAAGTTCTCTTTGTAGAGTTTGGCCACGAATTCGAGGCAGTCGTAGTAGTTGTCCGTTTCCATTCGGTGGACGATATTGCCATCGACGACAGTCCAGCCGGATTGCACTCCGAATGCGACGTTGGTCAGTGCGGTCCACGGGTTGAGTGTTGCGTACTTACCCGCACCTGGGTCGTTGACCTCTTTGAGGAGTGCGTAGAGCTCATCGGAGTTTTTGGGAGCGACTTCAGTGATCCCTTTTTCCGCAAGGAGATCCTTGCGGTAGAAATAGGTCATATCAAGTGCGCCGCCAGGCATTGGGATGGCGTAGATCTTGTCCTGCCACGTCGAGTTCAGCCATGCTTCGGTAGGAACGTTAGCGAGATGCGGATACTCAAGCACCTTGTCACCACTCAAGTGCGGGGTGAGGTCCTCGAATACCGCTGGAGCAATTTCGGAGCCAAACTTAGCGTTGCCCGAAACAGTCCAGGTAGGAAGGGCGAACCAGTCCGGTAACGAGTTGGAGTCAGCCAAACGCGTCTGTGCGATATCCCAGATGTCGTTTCCAGACAGGAGGTTGAAGTCAATTTGGTTGCCAATTGCGTCAGAGACAGCAGTGAAGTACTTCCCCTTTGTGTCTGGGATTGGGGACCAAGTTGGTGCGGCAGCAGTGATGGTGATTCCAGCTCCCGGTGGGACCGGGTAAGCCTGAACGAGTTCCGGACGGCTAGTGTATCCAGGAAGCGTTCCGTTCACCGAGGGGAAGTCGGGTTCGACGTAGGAGATCGGCTTGTAGCTCGGGAGCAATGTGGTGTCGGAGGTCGCGGGGCCTTGCGGTGCGGGTGCGCTGCTGCTTGGTGCGGCTGCTTCTTCTTTGACAGCACAGGAAGCAAGTAGCGACGGCACACCGATCGCGGCTGCGCTCATCGCCATCATTCCGAGGAATGAGCGTCGGTCAACCGGGGTGCTCAGAAAGTTCTTGCCTTCACGCTTGATACTCATTGGCGTCCTTCACTTCGTTGTGGTTACGCGCGCTGATTGCGCTTACTGGAATCGCTCTCATCATCGAAGCGATTCGACAAAATGGAGACTACTCAGGAAACCACAAAATAGCAAGAGGGCAACTCCCCAAAACCTCAAAAATACCGAGTTTCTAGGCGCTATAAAGACGATCAGCGCCCGGCAGTCACCACACTCGATAACGAATAGGTCTCGGTTATTCATGTCGAACCGTTTCGAGCGCTAACCTATGAGGCGAGACCTCAATCAAAGGACAATGACGTGCCACACCTCCCAAGTTCCTCGAGCAACCGCGCCGCGCACAGGGGCTTTGACCATTTCAACGACTTAGACGACCCGCAGACCCGGCAACACGGCAAGGCCGCCACCACGCTGTTGGCCCACCTCACGCTCGAGGAGAAGATCTCCCTCCTGCACCAGTTCGCCCCACCCATCGAACGGCTTGGACTGGCCGCGTTCCACACCGGCACCGAGGCACTGCACGGCATGGCGTGGCTCGGTACGGCAACCACGTATCCGCAGCCGGTGGGACTCGCAGCGGCCTGGGATCAAGAGTTGCTCACACGAATCGGCGATGCCGTGGCAACAGAGGTTCGAGCGCAGCATGCCAAAGACCCGCGCGTGTCACTCAACGTATGGGCACCAGTCGTCAACAGTCTGCGTCACCCACTATGGGGGCGAAACGAGGAGGGCTACTCGGAAGACCCACTCCTGACCGGTGACTGCGCAATCGCCTACGCTCGCGGCCTGACGGGCCGCTCCGGCAATGGCAGCGCCTTCTGGAAAACCGTTCCCACGCTGAAGCACTTCCTGGCATACAACAACGAGGTTGATCGTGCCGTGACCTCAAGCGACATGCGCGCTCGGGTACTGCACGAGTACGAATTCCCTGCTTTCTCTCGGCCGCTCGCTGAGGGGGTGATTGGCGCGGTCATGCCGAGTTACAACCTCGTGAACGGACGACCCAACCACGTGGCCCATGGCCTTCTAGACACACTGCGGTCGTGGTCAACTGCCCCCATAGCCGTCGTGTCTGATGCCGCTGCACCCACAAACGTGGTGAACCTCGAACGGTACTACCCCGATGCGCCCGCGTCACACGCTGCGATGCTGGAAGCCGGGATCGATTCCTTCACCGACAACGACGCGAATGCCGCTCCCACGCTCAAGGCGGTGCGGGCAGCGCTCGACAGCGGCACCCTCGACCTCCGCCACGTGGACCAAGCCGTGTTCCGTATGCTGTACTTGCGCTCTTTGACCGGGGAATTCGTCGACAATCAGCATGTCGCCCACCACTATCAGGGGGCCGCTGACCCGTACGCGGGCATCACGGCGGACGCAATCGATGCGCCCGAGTCGCGTGCTCTAGCACGCGAGGCAGCAGCGAAATCACTTGTTCTGCTCAAGAACAACGGCGTTTTCCCGCTCTCGGACACAACGCGGGTCGCGGTGGTCGGCCCGCTGGCAACCGCGACGCTGCACGACTGGTATTCGGGCACTCCGCCCTACCTGTCAACCATCGGTGAGGCGTTCACGGAACGCTACGGCACAGAGCAGGTCATTGTGGACAGCGGGGCCGATCGAGTCGCAATCTACTCTCCCAGCTCGGGCCGCTACCTGCACGTACACAATGACGGAACACTCACCGCATCCGCGCAAAGCGGCGCCGAAGCCGAAACCTTTGAACTTACCGACTGGGGTCACGGCACGACCACCCTGCGCGCCCAGTCGAGCGGCAAATTATTGCAGGGTGGGTGGATCGTCTCAGCGAGCGCAGACCGAGTCGGCGGTTGGGTCGCCCAAGAAACGTTCGCACTGCACACGCACACCGACGCAACAGTGTCGCTTCTGCACATCGGTTCGGGCAAATGGTTGCGCACGCAAACCGGCTCACAACTCGTGTCCGGCGATTCGAGTGACCTCGCGCATGCCGAACGCTTCGAACTCGACCTCCTATCGAGCGGCATCGAACGCGTCATCGCCGCCGCTCAGCAAGCAGATGTCACGATCGCCGCCGTCGGCAACGATCCGCACATCCTCGGCCGAGAAACCGAGGACCGCCCCGACCTTGCCCTCCCCCGCTCAGCGCGAGCGCTGTGGCGCACCGTCAGAGCGCACAGCGCCACCGCCGCACTCACCATCGTCTCGTCATACCCCTACGCACTTAGGTCCATTGCCGACGAGTCGGATGCGCTTGTGTGGTCCTCACACGCTGGGCAGGAGCAAGGCCGAGGAATCGTGGACGTGCTCTCTGGAGACGTTGAACCACAGGGTCGCCTTGCACAGGAATGGGTGCACGATGAAACCTGCGTTCCCCACATCCTCGACTACGACATCGTCTCCTCCAGCGGAACGTACTGGTACAACGAGTGCGAGCCCGACTTCGAGTTTGGGCACGGGCTGTCCTACACGAGCGTGGAGTATTCGGCACTCACACTGAACGAGGGTGCAGCCGAGACCATACCCGAAACAACCCACCATGCTGCCCCGGTGCACGCGAGCGTCACCGTACGCAACACAGGAGAACGGGTCGCCCACGAGGTGGTCGCGCTCTACGCTGCGCTGGACTTCGCAGCCCACCCGCTCGGCTCCCCTGCGCCGCTACGCCGTCTTGCCGGATATACGCGGGTCACACTCCAACCCGGTCAGGAACGCACCGTGACCGTGCCTCTGTTCCGCGAGGCGTTCGAGGTGTGGGACGTTCGCGGCGAACGCCTCCACGTCCACCCGGGAACCTATCGTGTCTGGGCGGGCACAAGCCGTCGCTCGCTGATGGAAGCGCTGTGGGAGGTGGATTCCTCGCTCGAGTATGCGCCCTCCCCACTCTTGGGAGTCGCGCTACGCATGGATCAGTTCGATGCACACCACCACATCGTGCACCGCGACGCGGACCGTACAGGCGCCAACTGCGTGGCCGTGGCAGCCGGACATTCGTCAGGGTACGTCGAGTTCACAAACGTAGATGCCCGCTCAGTGAAGTCGATCAGTCTGGACCTGGCCCGAGATACCCTGGGACAGGTTGGAGATGTCTCCGTGTCGCTTCATGGAGCGGGCGATGGCTCGACGGTGGGAGCCGCGCACATACTCGGACAGGTTTCCGGAACCGCTGCCTCCGTAGCATCCGACAAGTATTCGTGGACCGAGACAACACTTCCGGTGGATCTGGCGGCCCTTGAGACAGCACTGGTGAGGGAACCGCTGTCCACGCTGCGAGTGACGTTACACGGGAACATTCGCGTGCGGTCCATCACGTTCTCCTGAGCGATGAGCTTGTCCAACGTTGACTGGTCGCCATACGCCCGCCGCCCTGTGCACCGAGGTCCTGGGCGTGTGGTGACCGGTCGTGTCATAAGGTCAGCGAGTGCCAGCACATAACCACTATGGTGATCTTCCGGAATCAGGGTGATTATTTTTTGGTCACTGGACCCGGAAAATCACCATGTCGGTTAACAAGTTCTGGGGTCACGGCAGTTTAGGTATACCCAGCGCAAAGGACTTGCGCTAAACGCACTGCGACATCCAAGGTCCAGGACACGCTAAAACAGGCGAGACTCGACGTCGTCGACACCCTTCATCGCATCGTAGTCGAGCACAAGGCAGGCAATGCCACGGTCCGTCGCGAGCACCCTGGCCTGTGGTTTGATCTCCTGGGCCGCGAACACGCCCTTGACCGGTGCGAGCAACGGGTCGCGGTTGAGCAGATCGAGATAGCGGGTAAGCTGCTCCACACCATCGATCTCTCCCCTGCGCTTGATCTCCACGGCGACCGTGCGCCCCTGGGAGTCCCTGGCCAAGATGTCCACGGGGCCGATAGCAGTCATATACTCACGGCGAATCAGCGTGTGCCCTTGCCCAAGCAGTTCGATCTGTTCGGCCAGCATCTCCTGCAGGTGCGCTTCCACGCCGTCCTTGATCAAGCCGGGGTCTACGCCAAGCTCGTGTGAGGAGTCGTGATAGACCTCAAACAGCTCGATCTCAAGCCGGTCATCGCTCTTTTGGTGTTGCACCGTCAGAATCGACGTTACTCCGCGCTCCTGGGCCTCCTCTGACGGCTGTGACACCGCCATCGAGCAGGGAGGGCTCATCCAGTTGAGAGGCTTGTAGGAACCACCGTCCGAATGCAAAAGCACACTTCCGTCGGCCTTGATGACAACGAGTCGTTGAGCCTTTGGCAAGTGTGCGCGGAGACGGCCTGTGTACTGTGCTGAACATTCAGCGACAACGAGACGCAAAAACTGCTTCCTTACATAGTTTAATAATTGTTGTACCCTCCGGCCGACGGGGGTGCAGATTCAACCCATGATGACAGTCCATGATAGGCCTCGGCTGACATCATCAGTTCAAACGGCACACCCTCGTGACGACACTGTACGAGATAAACGTCCGGCAGGTTCGCTTGGTCGAGTGGAACTCGACCGGTCACCTCGAACTGGTCCCGCATCCATATGTGGTTTGCGTTGACGGATAGCGAGTAGACCCGCCACCACAGCAGTCGATCAGACTGATATTCACACAGCCCCTGAACCCAGTTGTCGGTGGGTTTTCCGTCAGATTTCGGTGTGCGCAGGGCACAATCGAACATGCCGACGGAGGTCGTGAGACGGCGAAGCCGCAGGAAACCCCACGTGCTGATCACTGCCAGTACCACAAGTACTGCGATGATCACCCACACGGTCTCTCCCACGGCTCCGCCTTTCTCGACTTCTCAGGTTACGCGCCCGCAGGCGTGTTCAGCGTTACCTTGTCAGCCACAATGTTGACCTGGTCATCATCAACGGACATGAATCCGCCGGTGATGGTGAAGTCAAGCTTGTTGCCGCTCACCTCGGTGATGCGAACGTGACCCGCGTTCAGCACGGACAGAATCGGCAGGTGACCGGCAAGGATACCGATCTCCCCGTCTGCTGCTGGTGCGCTCACGATCTTAGCCTCACCAGACCATACAGCCTGGTCCTTGGCTACGACGTTAACAGCGAGCTGTGCCACGTGTTCTCCTTAAGGTTGAAAGAAAACGCATCGGATTCCCATAGGGATCAGATGCCGTATTCCTTCTGGATACGTTGCCAGTTGCGCTCGAGGTCCTCGAGGCCACCGATGTTGAAGAACGCCTGCTCAGCGATGTGGTCGTACTTACCGTTCGCAATTCCCTTGAACGCCTCGATGGTCTCATCCAACGGCACGGTCGAACCCTCGACACCGGTGAACTGCTGAGCCATGTAGGTGTTCTGGGACAGGAACTGCTGAATACGACGTGCGCGACCGACAACGGTCTTGTCCTCTTCAGAGAGTTCATCGACACCGAGGATGGCGATGATGTCCTGGAGTTCCTTGTTGCGCTGCAGGATCGACTTGACCTGCGTTGCAACCTCGTAGTGGTCCTGGCCCACGTAACGCGGGTCGAGGATACGGGAGGTCGACGCAAGCGGGTCGATTGCGGGGTAGAGACCACGCGATGCGATCTCACGCGAAAGCTCGGTGGTTGCATCGAGGTGCGCGAACGTGGTCGCCGGTGCTGGGTCGGTGTAGTCGTCAGCAGGAACGTAGATTGCCTGGAGTGAGGTGATCGAGTGACCACGCGTCGAGGTGATGCGTTCCTGGAGCAGACCCATCTCGTCAGCCAGGTTTGGCTGGTAACCCACTGCGGATGGCATACGGCCGAGCAGCGTGGAAACCTCAGAACCTGCCTGAGTGAAACGGAAGATGTTGTCGATGAACAGAAGCACGTCCTGCTTCTGAACGTCACGGAAGTACTCAGCCATCGTCAGAGCCGAGAGAGCAACGCGAAGACGCGTTCCCGGTGGCTCGTCCATCTGGCCGAACACGAGTGCGGTCTGGTTGATAACGCCCGACTCGGTCATTTCGTCGATCAGGTCGTTACCCTCACGGGTACGCTCACCGACACCGGCGAACACGGAAACACCGTTGTGGTTGTTGGCCACGCGGTAGATCATTTCCTGGATCAGAACGGTCTTGCCAACACCTGCACCACCGAACAGACCGATCTTGCCACCCTGCACATACGGGGTCAGGAGGTCGATCGACTTGATACCGGTCTCGAACATCTGAGTCTTGGACTCAAGCTGATCGAACGCTGGTGGCTTACGGTGGATTGGCCAACGCTCGGTAACCTCGAGCGTCTCGCCTTCCTTGAGGTTCAGTGGTGCACCGGTCACGTCGAAGACGTGTCCCTTGGTGACGTCACCTACTGGGACCGAGATCGGTACGCCGGTGTCGGTGACAACCGCACCGCGAACCAGACCATCGGTTGGCTTCAATGCGATCGCACGCACGAGGGAGTCTCCCAGGTGCTGAGCGACCTCAAGGGTCATCGTGAAGGCCTTTTCGCCTTCACCCTGCGCGGACAGGTCAACTTCCACGGTCAGAGCGTTGTAGATCTCAGGGATCGCGTCTGCCGGGAACTCGATGTCAACGACTGGACCGATCACACGGGCAATGCGCCCCTGTGCTGGGCCAGAAGTCGTATCGACCGCTGCTTCGACTGTTGTGGCAGTCATTAGTGGCCTCGCTTTGCTGTGTCGGGACCCGTGAGGATCACGACTAGGTCTGTGCAGTGAGCAAAATCTGTAGTCGGTTGACTAAAACGGTGTTCTAGTCGTTTCAGGCACCCGCGAGAGCGTCCGCACCGGACACGATTTCGCTGATTTCCTGGGTAATCTCCGCTTGACGCGCCGAGTTGGCAAGTCGCGTGTACATGCGAATCAGGTCTTCTGCGTTCTCCGTCGCCGTGTGCATTGCACGCTGGCGAGCGGCGAGCTCGGAGGTTGCGGCCTCGAGCAGGAAGCTGAAGATCCTGGACCGTACGTAACGTGGCAGTAGGTCGTCGAGGACCTCGTCTGCTGACGGTTCAAACTCGTAGAGTGGGTAGGCTTCCGTTTCACTGGATACCTCTTCCTCAACGACTTCGAGCGGCAACAGGCGTACAACACGGGGACGCTGGGTCACCATGTTCACGAACTGCGTGTAGACAACGTAGAGTGTGCTAACCCCACCTTGGTCCGCTGGGTCGAGGAACCGCTTAAGCAGCGTGTCCGCGATGTCCTGGGCGTCCTCGGTGGTTGGTGCGTCGGACGAGCCGACCCACGTCTTGACAAGCTCACGTCCACGGAACTGGTAGAAGGAGACACCACGACGCCCTGCGACGTAGAGGTCCACCTCCTTGCCCTCTTCCCCGAGACGCTCAATGAGGCTCTCAGCCTCACGGATGACGCTCGCGGAGTAGGCACCAGCCATACCGCGGTCCGAGGTGACCACCAAGACCGCGACACGGTTGGTGTCGTGGCGCTCGGAGATGAGCGGGTGGTCGAGGTCGGAGTGGCTTGCCACGGCTCCCACTGCTGCCGTGATGGCGTCGGCGTACGGCTGAGTCGCCGCCGTACGTCCACGTGACTTTCCGATTCGGGATGCGGCGATCAGCTCCATCGCGCGGAAGATCTTCTTCAGCGATTGAGTTGACTTGATGCGCGCCTTATAGACGCGCTGGTTACCGGCCACGGATCATGCCTTCTTCTGGCGGACGATCTTTTCCTGTTCGATCTCGGCGGTGCCCTCTTCGGCTTCTTCAGCCTCAACGAGCGCTACGCCGTCACCCTTGATGAAAAGGTTGCGGAAGCCGTCGACAGCAGCGTCAAGCGCTGATTCGGTTTCCTTCTCAAACTTTCCTGAGGTGGCGATCGTGGTCAGAACATCGGTGTTACGGCGCAGGTAGTCGAGCAGTTCCGACTCGAAGCGTAGGACGTCTTCGACTGGAACGTCGTCGAGCTTACCCTTCGTGCCAGACCATACCGAGACAACCTGGTCCTCAACTGGGTACGGGGTGTACTGACCCTGCTTGAGCAGTTCCATGAGGCGAGCACCACGGGTGAGCTGAGCCTTGGACGCCGCGTCGAGGTCGGATGCGAAGAGCGCGAACGCCTCGAGTGAACGGTACTGAGCAAGCTCGAGCTTGAGGGTACCGGACACTGCCTTCATCGCCTTGGTCTGTGCCGAACCACCAACACGGGAGACCGAGATACCCACGTCGACCGCTGGACGCTGGTTAGCGTTGAACAGGTCGGATTGGAGGAAGATCTGTCCGTCGGTGATCGAGATGACGTTGGTTGGGATGTAGGCCGAGACGTCGTTTGCCTTGGTCTCGATGATTGGCAGACCAGTCATCGAACCAGCACCGAGTTCATCCGAGAGCTTTGCACAGCGCTCGAGCAGACGCGAGTGGAGGTAGAAGACGTCACCTGGGTATGCTTCACGGCCTGGTGGGCGGCGGAGCAGCAGCGAGACTGCACGGTAGGCCTCTGCCTGCTTCGACAGGTCATCGAAGATGATGAGGACGTGCTTGCCCTCGTACATCCAGTGCTGACCGATTGCGGAGCCGGTGTATGGGGCGATGTACTTGAAGCCTGCTGGGTCGGATGCCGGAGCGGCCACGATCGTGGTGTACTCCAGTGCTCCGGCCTCTTCGAGTGCGCCACGCACGGATGCGATGGTCGAACCCTTTTGACCGACAGCAACGTAGATGCAGCGAACCTGCTTGGTTGGGTCGCCGGACTCCCAGTTGGCCTTCTGGTTGATGATCGTGTCGATCGCGATTGCGGTCTTACCGGTCTGGCGGTCACCAATGATGAGCTGACGCTGTCCACGACCGATTGGGATCATCGAGTCAATTGCCTTCAGACCGGTCTGCAACGGTTCGTGAACCGACTTACGCTGCATAACGCCCGGTGCCTGGAGTTCCAGTGCACGACGACCAACGGTCTTGATTTCGCCGAGACCATCGATTGGGTTACCGAGTGGGTCAACAACGCGACCGAGGTAGTCGTCACCAACACCAACGGAGAGGACCTCCCCGGTGCGGCGGACTTCCTGGCCCTCTTCAATACCGGTGAACTCACCGAGGATGACGACACCGATTTCTCGAACGTCGAGGCTTAGTGCGAGACCGAGGGTCCCATCTTCGAATTGCAACAGCTCGTTGGCCATTGCGCTTGGAAGTCCTTCAACCTGAGCAATACCGTCACCGGCGAGGGAAACTCGTCCGACCTCTTCGGTTATTACTTTGGCAGGCTCATAGGACTTCACAAAGCTGTCAAGTGCGGCACGGATCTCATCCGGCCGGATAGTCAGCTCAGCCATTAGCTCTTCTCCTGTCGTGACCGCTGCGTGCAACGGTCAACTTGCTTTGTCCTGGGGTGCCGGCCTGTGAGCCGGCTGCGTAGTGGGGTCGTCAACTGGCGAGGCGGCGCCGTGCATCCGTCAGACGCGTCAAGATCGTGGTGTCCACGACCTCGGCGCCGATCTGGACGCGCATGCCACCGACCACTGCTGGATCGACTGTCACGTTGAGCTGGATGTCCTGGCCGTACTGCGCAGACAAGATCGACTCAAGGCGTTCAATCTGCGTATCGCTGAGCGCACGGCTCGTTGACACGTAGGCGACCTTGCGTGCTCGTCGGGTAGCGGCCATATCGCCGATACGTCCCAGGGCAGGAACGAAACGTTCCCCACGGGGCGCGGCCGCGGCTCGGGCGGCAAGCGCCACCGTGACCTCGTCGGCCCTACCGGCAATCAGGTCGTGCACAAGCTTCACCCGGATCGAGCTGTCCGTGCTCGGGTCCGAGAGTGCCTGGCGCGCCTCACGCTGCCCTGACAGCGCACGGGTCAGTACGAACAACTCGGACTCCACGGTCTCGAGTGCATCGCGGGACTCGGCTGCGCTCAGGTAAGCGTCGATCGCCAGCAGGGAGATGGCATCCACCAGATCACGATCAGATGACCAACGCGACTTGGCTACGTTCTCCATGATGGAGATTGTGCGGTCGTCGAAGCCGTTGGCGAGAACCGAACGGATAAGGGCTGCTTTGTCCTCACCGGTACGTGATGGGTCTGCAAGTGACCGGCGCAGGGACCCGGAACTGTCGAGCGCATCAACAACGACGAACAGTTGTTCGCCCAGTGTCTGTGCGTTCGTGCCCGCAGCCTTGTAAACAGCTTCCGACTGTTCACGGATAGCGGTCAGAGACGCCTGGCTGGTCCCGCGCATTACTTCCCCTTTACAGCGGTCGTTACTGAGGATGCTTCGAGTTCGTCGAGGAAACGGTCGACTACGCGCGATTGACGCGCAACGTCTTCGAGCGATTCGCCAACGATCTTGGAGGCAAGTTCAGTAGCGAGTGCACCCACATCGTTGCGAAGAGCTACAGCGGCTGCAGCACGTTCTGCCTCGATCTGGCGCTTTGCGGTGTCGGCAGCGCGCTCGGCCTCTTCAGAAGCCTTGACGCGTGCCTCAGCAACGATGTCTGTTGCCTCGGCGCGAGCCTGCTCACGAATGCGTCCTGCTTCCGTGCGTGCTTCGCTCAGCTGTGCCTTGTACTCGGCAAGGAGTGCGTCGGCTTCAGCCTGTGCTTCTTCAGCGCGGTTGAGTCCGCCTTCGATCTTTGCGGTGCGCTCGTCGAGGACAGATAGAAAGGCCGGCAGGATCTTCTTGTAGAAGAAGAATCCAATGATGAGAAGCACCAACGCCGACCCGATGATGTCGTACCACGGTGGAATGAAGAGGTCGATCCCCTGAACCTCTTTGCCTCCAGCCGCAAGCACGTCAGTGGTCGCGGTGAGTGCCGTCATCAGAAGAGGAATCCAGCAACGAAGCCAAGGAGCGCGAGGAGCTCAACGAATGCAACACCGATGAACATGGTGGTACGGAGCTGACCGGCCACCTCTGGCTGACGTGCCATACCTTCAACGGTCTTACCAATGAGGATACCCAGACCAATACCTGGGCCGAGGGTACCGAGGCCGTAACCGATAACGGAGAGCGAGCCGGAAACTTCTGCGAGAGTGGTGGTGGTGTCCACGAAGGGATTCCTTCCGTTCGGCGCCCCGCCTGTGTGGTGGGGCGTCATATGTTGGTTTCTAGACGAGTTTTACGTGCTCGAGCTGTATGCCTTCACACGGTGGAATGACGTACCGCGATGCGGTTTCGTTCCATGAAGTTTTTCAACCTTGTGGTTCGGTATCAGTGCTCTTCTTCGATTGCCATATTGATGTACACCGCGGAAAGCAGGGTAAATACGTAGGCTTGCAGCGCTGCAACGAGGATCTCGAAGAGCGTGAAGGCGAGACCCGCCGCCAGGCCTACAGGTGCCAGCGCCTTCATTCCAATGCTTGGGTGGAAGAGGAAGAAGTTGGCGGCCCCGAAGCACAGAACAAGAAGCAGGTGACCTGCGACCATGTTGGCTGTGAGACGAAGTGCAAGCGTCAACGGACGGAACAGGAATACCTGAAGTGCTTCGATCGGGGTGATGAGGACGTACAGGAAGGCTGGCATACCCGGTGGGAACAGTTGGTTCTTGAGGTACTTGCCTACGCCGAACTTCCGCATACCCGAACTGAGGTACACAAAGAAGGTCCACAGCGCGAGAACGATTGGCATTGCTACCAGTGACGTGCTTGCGATGTTCAGGAACGGAATAACACCTGTGATGTTGAACGCGAGGATCGCGAAGAACATCGTGGTGAGCATCGGAAGGTACTTGCGCGCGTTGTGGCCAAGGATTTCTTCGGCAATGTTGACCCGTACGAAGTCGAGCGCCATTTCCGCCACGTTCTGACCACGACCTGGAACAAGCTTTGCGCGACGTGCGGCAAGCATGAACAGGGTAACCAGAACGACTGCCGCAATGATGCGTACGAGGTGGATGCGGTTGAACTCAACCGAACCAAACTCGAGGATCGCGTGCGGGAAGAATTCCGAGATTGAAGGTGGGTGGAACCCGCCTTCGTCTCCAGACGCGGCGAGATACTGAGTTGTCGCGAGGATGGACAGTTTAATCTCCCGGTGTTCTTTGGCACCGATGCCTTAGCGGGGGCTAACCCGGCACCAGTGCGAATCCGTTATGGATCGCAAAAATCTTAACCCATTGCACACACTAAAATCACAGCCGTCCGCGGGTTTCGCTTGCGGTTGGGCGGATTTTACGCCTGCTTTTCAAGATTCGCCGCCGTTCTCACGTGGCATGGGACCGAGACTCATGCGGTTATGACGGTCCTAGAAAATGTAGGACCACCAGCCGTGAATCTGGTCACATTACTTCTTGATGGGGGTGACGTACGGTTGCCTGACCTTGGAAACGGCCAGAATGTCGAGTGCCGCACTGCCGATTGCACCGATCAACAAGATGACAGCGAAGATCGGCTTGTTGTAAAACTCTTCGTTTCGAATCGAGGCGATCACGATGATCATGAACACGATCTTGGCAAACCATGCTCCCAAAACCACGCCCATGAGGTAGTTGGGTGATTTATCTGCGGTGTGGATCATTGACCAGATAGTGGTACCGGAGAAGACCAGAGCGATGCCCACACCCATGAGCGCTCCCCATAGTCCGGGAAGGCCATCGATCCAGTAGGCCACGCCGCCACCGATCACGAGGAGCGCTACAAGCAGATAACCAAGGAATTTGAACGAGAGCTTGAATACCTCAAGGTTTGCGGTGTGTGGCAGTTCGGGGACCTCGGGAAGGTCTCCCTGTGAGTTCTGTGGTTCGGTTGGATTCGTCATGGGGCGGTTCCCTTCCTGCTCGCACGCTTAGCGAGGTGGGTTCGAATGAGTGGCCAAAAGGTTATGAACAGCATGACGGTGAATGCTGCCAGCAGACTGAATGCGACGTATCGGAACTGGAAGATGAGGAGCGCCACGGCACCGAAGGCGAAGACCCCGCTCCACAGGTACATGACCAGCACGGCCTCACGGTGGGTGTGGCCAAGGCCGAGCATCCGGTGGTGCAGGTGGGCGCGGTCGGGGGCGAACGGGGACTTTCCCGCCGCCAGTCGGCGTACGACGGCAAGTCCCATGTCAAGCAGCGGCAGGATGAGTAGCGCGGCAGGCAGCAGGATCGGACCGAACGCTGGGATGGTCATTCCCACGGTCACGGTCGCGGGGTCGATCTGGCCGGTTACCACAATGGAGGCACAGGCCATCATGAAGCCAAGTACCATCGACCCGGAATCCCCCATGAAGATCTTGGCGGGGTTGAAGTTATGGGGCAGGAACCCGACGCAGGCACCGACCATCGCCGCGAGCACGGTGAGAGCGACCGACGAGTAGTCGTTGGGGGTGGTCTGCTGGGTGAGTAGGTAGGCGTAGACGAGGAATCCCGTGCCACCGATGGCCACGATCCCCGCTGCCAGCCCGTCGAGACCATCCACGAAGTTCACGGCGTTCATCACCAGAACGATCACGAACATGGTGACGAGGATCGACATGCGTGCCGATCCAATGGTCAGTCCTGCGATCGGGATGGAGATGAGTTGCACGCCCTGCCAGGCCACAAACCCTGCGGCGAGGAACTGTCCACCAAGTTTGACCATCCAGTCGAGGTCCCATAGGTCATCGAGGACTCCGAGTAGACACACCAGCCCCGCACCGATGAGGATGGCCCACATGGAGTTGCATCCGTTGGTCACACAGGCGGTGATGTCTGCGTTGAACAGTGGTTTCAGGAACGGCAGTTGCGAGGCGAACACGAAGGCCACAACCATGCCGAGATACATTCCCGCACCGCCAAGCCGCGGGGTGGGGATCTTGTGGACGTCGCGCGAACGCACGGCAGTCACGGCCCCCGTGCGTAGCGCGAGCCAGCGCGCAAACGGGGTGAGCAGGTAAGTGGTGAGCGCCGCGATAAGCAGGACGAGTGCGTAGGCCTTCACTTCGAGACGCTGTCTCCTGCGGCGGGGTCGTCTGCCGCGGCAGACTGGTCTGGCTCAGCGTGCGCGTCTGGCGGCAGGCTCCCACCTTCGGCACTGCGTGGCGACGATTCGGCAGCTTCCGGCACGTCTTGCGTACCAGCGCCCTCCGCCTCGGAGTCGCCCTCACCTTCGATGTCGAGTCCTTCACCAATGCCGAGGACCGGCGCAACCTCGCGCAGTTGACCAAGGGTCAGCGCTCCCTCACGCACGACACGCAACTGGGTTCCCGTCGCATCGACGATCGTCGATGCGACTCCGCCCGGTACGGCTCCCCCATCAAGATAGATGCTGACCGAGTCCCCGAGTTGAACATAGGCTTCACGGGCAGTAAATGCCGCGGGGTGGCCATGTTTGTTCGCGGAGGAGACCGCCAGGGGGCCCGTGCGGGACAACAACGCCAGCGCAGTCTCATGGTCGGGCATGCGCAGAGCCACCGTACCGTGGGTCTCGCCGAGATCCCATGCAAGAGAGGGCTGTGCACGCAGGATAATGGTCAACCCACCCGGCCAGAATTTCTGGGCCAAGGCGCGCGCATCGTCGGGAATCTCCGTGGCCAATCCATCCAATGCACCCAGGTTGCCGATCAACACGGGGGGCGGCATCTGCCGACCGCGGCCCTTGGCCGCAAGAAGCGCACCCACGGCGTCAGGGTTGAATGCATCCGCACCGATCCCATAGACCGTATCGGTGGGGAGCACGATCACGCCGCCGCGGCCAAGCGCGTTGACGGCCTCATCGATAGCCGCACCCCACACAGACTCGCTGTGCGCTGGCACAATCGGATTGCTCACTTAACTGTTCCTTCCACATAGGCCACATCATTGCGGAACGCCACGACCATGCGCGGCCGACTGGTCAGATCGAGGCGGGTCTCCACCCGCTCAAAATAGGTACTCGCTGACACCATATCGCGCACCGCAGCGTCTTGGACCTCGGCATGCTCCATCACGTACAGGCCACCCGCTTTGAGCAGTCTAGCCGCTGCGTCTGTGATACCGCGTGGAACCTCAAGTCCATCGGGTCCCAGGCCGAAAAGCGCGATGTGTGGATCGTGCTCTGCAACCTCACGGTCCCTGGGAACTGCCCCCGGCGGGACGTACGGCGGGTTGGAGACGACTACATCTACGGTGCCGTCGAGTTCATGCAGAGCCGTGCGCGCATCGCCACGTATAAAAGTCACCGCATCGTCATATTTGGCATTGTTACGCTGGGTGTACTCAAACGCCTCGCGGGACAGTTCCACGCCCCAGACCTCGGCGTTCGGCACCTCGGTCGCCATGGCGAGGGCGATGGCACCCGACCCCGCGCACAGGTCCACCCCACGCAACGGGCTGATCGGGGTCACCGCCGCTGCCTCGTCGGAAATGGGAACCACGCGCGATGCAAGCTCCGCACGCAACGCCAACTCGTCGATAGCGACCTGTGCCACGATCTCAGTCTCGGGACGAGGCACGAAAACGCCCGTGCCCACATACAGTTCCAGATGTCTGAACGGGGCGTGCCCGGTCAGGTGTTGGAGTGGCAGGCGCATTGCACGCTGAGAGACGATCTCCGCGAATCGGGCCGCCTGATCGCTGTCCTGCCAGACTGGTGCCCTCAGCAGGGCAAGGCGCAACAGTTCGCCACGTTCGATGTCCAACACGTGCGCAAGCAGCAGTTCCGCATCCACGCGAGAGGTCGAGATACCAGCGGATCGCAGTTCATCAGCGGCCCAGGCGATTGCCTCGCGCACATCTGTCAACAGGGCGGCAATTGGGCCGAGATCCCGCGGCACCCCCGAGTCCGGCACCATTATTCACCCGCAGTTGCGAGGCGGTGTGCCTCATCCGCATCAATCGCGGACTGGATAACCGGCTGTAGATCCCCATCGAGTACGTGGTCCAGGTTGTACGACTTGTATCCGGTACGGTGATCCGCAATGCGGTTCTCCGGGAAGTTATAGGTGCGAATACGCTCCGAGCGGTCCACCGTACGCACCTGGCTCTTGCGCATGTCCTGAGCAGCCGCAGCAGCCTCCTCCTGGCGCGCAGCCAACAGGCGCGCCCGCAGCACACGCATCGCCTGCTCGCGGTTCTGCAACTGAGACTTCTCATTCTGCATCGACACCACGATACCCGTGGGGATGTGAGTGATACGCACCGCCGAGTCAGTCGTGTTCACCGACTGGCCTCCGGGTCCTGAGGACCGGTAGACATCGATCCGCAGGTCGTTCTGGTCGATCTCGATCTCACCGTCGTCCTCGACCTCGGGAAAGACAAGAACACCTGCAGCAGAAGTGTGGATACGACCCTGGGACTCAGTGACCGGAACGCGCTGCACCCGGTGCACACCGCCCTCGTACTTCAGGTGCGCCCACACGCCCTCCTCAGGGGTCACAGTGCCCTTGGCCTTGATGGCAACCTGAACGTCCTTGTAACCGCCGAGATCGGACTCGTTGGCCTCGATCACCTCGACCTTCCAGCCCTGACGCTCCGCATACCGCATGTACATACGCAGCAGGTCACCGGCGAACAGCGCGGACTCCGCACCACCCTCGCCAGCCTTGACTTCAAGGATCACGTCGCGAGCATCGTCTGGATCGCGCGGGATCAGCACCTTGACGAGTCGATCATGTGCCTCGGTGAGCACCTGCTCCATCGCAGGTATCTCCTCGGCAAAACTTGGGTCTTCAGCCGCCATCTCCCGGGCTGCCTCAAGGTCATCCGCAGCGCTGCGCCACGTCCGGTAAGCACCCACAACCTGTCCCAACTCCGCATAGCGTCGACCAATCTTGCGCGCGGCATTCTGGTCCGCGTGAATCGACGGGTCCGCGAGCTTGGCCTCAAGCTCGTTGTATTCCGTGAGCATCGATTCGACGGCGGCGAAAGAGTTAGACATGACCTTAAGTTCTCACATTCAATTGTTGGATAAAGCAACAGCGCCGGTCGGATACGCTCCACCTGCCCCTGGAGAGGTTGGTGAAAGCTGTATCCGCCGGCGCTGAGAAGTCGCTAGTTCTTCTTGCCGTAGCGAGCCTGGAAGCGAGCAACACGTCCACCGGTGTCCAGAATCTTCTGCTTTCCGGTGTAGAACGGGTGGCATGCCGAGCAGACTTCAACGCTGATCGCGCCGGAGGTCACGGTGCTACGGGTGACGAACTCGTTGCCGCAGGTGCACTTGACAGTGGTGTCAACGTACTCTGGGTGAATGTTAGCCTTCACAGCTTTTCTCCTTATCTAAGAGTCTCTGGGTCGAACCGCAGTGCGGGTCCGTGAACCAGAAACAGTTCCTGCTTACGGTGAGGCAAACAGGCAACACTCCATTTTGCCAGAACCTTGTGCCCTACGACACCGGTCCATGGTGTCCAGGTGCTGTGATTTCTCAGACACTGCACACTGGCGAACTCCAACTCCATCTGCGAGTGAAGACTTGGACATTCACAAACGCAGACAAGCGACGAGCCGACCCCTCCCAGCGTCACCCACCTCACAGGAGGGCGTGCTGGAACCGAGCCGGCTCGTCGTAAAGAGAACCCTGGACTAGTCGTTGTCGAGATCGACCAGCGAATCCGGAGTGGTCTTCTGGATGTTCAGCAGGAACTCGACGTTGGTCTTGTTCTCCTTGAGCTTCTTGATCAACAGTTCAAGAGCCTGACCCTGCTCGAGGTTGTGCAGCACGCGACGCAACTTGTACGTGATCTTGAGTTCCTCAGGGGACACCAGGATCTCTTCGCGTCGAGTACCCGACGCGTTGACGTCAACAGCAGGGAACACCCGACGATCCGCCAAGTGACGCGACAGACGCAACTCCATGTTTCCGGTGCCCTTGAACTCCTCGAAGATGACCTCGTCCATCTTGGAACCGGTCTCCACCAGAGCGGACGCGAGGATCGTGAGCGATCCACCGTTCTCAATGTTGCGCGCAGCACCGAAGAACTTCTTCGGCGGGTAGAGCGCAGCCGCGTCCACACCACCGGACAGGATACGACCCGATGCCGGGGCAGCCAGGTTGTAGGCGCGACCCAGGCGGGTGATCGAGTCGAGCAGAACCACGACATCCTGACCGAGTTCGACCAGGCGCTTCGCGCGTTCGATCGCGAGCTCGGCGACGATGGTGTGGTCAGACGCTGGGCGGTCGAAGGTCGAGGCGATGACCTCACCGGCGACGGTGCGCTCCATGTCGGTGACCTCTTCAGGACGCTCATCCACGAGCACGACCATGAGGTGAACCTCGGGGTTGTTCGCGGTGATCGAGTTGGCGATCTGCTGCATGATGATCGTCTTACCGGCCTTGGGCGGAGCAACGATCAGACCGCGCTGACCCTTACCGATCGGGGCAACGATGTCGATCAAACGCGGAGCGATCTTGTTGTTCTCCGGGCTTTCCAGACGCAAACGTTCCTGCGGGTACAACGGCGTGAGCTTGTTGAAGTCCGGACGGTTCCTGGACTCCTCAGGCGACATGCCGTTCACCGAGTCGAGGCGCACAAGAGCGTTGAACTTCTGGCGCTGGTTACCCTGGTCTCCATCACGTGGCTGACGCACCGCACCCGTGATCGCGTCACCGCGGCGCAGTCCGGCCTTCTTGACCTGGCCGAGCGACACGTACACGTCGTTTGGTCCAGGCAGGTAGCCCGAGGTGCGTACGAACGCGTAGTTGTCGAGCAGGTCGAGCACACCGGCGACCGGGATCAGCACGTCGTCCTCGGACAGGTCAGCCTCATCGAATGCGAGGTCGTTGTTGCGGTTGCGGTTGCGTCCCTTGCGGTCGCGGTTCCGGTCCCGATCACGGTCGCGTCCGCGGCGACGACGGTTGCCACGGTCATCGCCGTCATCGTAGCGGTCTTGACGGTCTTGACGGTCGTTTCGCTCGTTGCGTCCCTCGTCCTCACCGCTGTTGCGGTTGCGGTCGTTGCGGTTACCCCGATCCTGGCGCTCATTGCGCTCGGAGTTGTCGTTGCCCTCACCGTTTTCGTTTCGGTTGCGGTTCCGGTTCCGACCATTGTTGCGGTCGTTGCGGTCATTGCGACGACGCTCAGGAGTCTCAGCGGATGGTAGCTCGATCTTGACGCCGCCGACCACTACCGCGTTGTCGCCCTCGCCCTGTGCGCCTGCGGTCTCGGCACTGTCGGATGCGTTCTCGCTCCGCGAGGGCCTCTCCGTGCGCTCGGCCCTGTCGGTACGAGTGCGATCGCCGCGCTGCGTTGAGCGACGAGCACGTGCAGGAGCTTCCGTCTCCCCTGATGCGGTTTCAGCGGAGGCTGAATTGGCGATTGCAGGCTTTTCCTCAACCGCCTGCTCCGGTGCGGTTTCCTTGGAGGCTGTTTTACGCGCTGCGGATTTCGGTGCAGAACCACCGGACTGTGCAGCAGAGATAGCCGAGATCAGATCGCTCTTGCGCATCTTGGAGATGCCTTTGACGCCAAGCTGCTGTGCAATGGACTGCAGTTCCGGGATGCGGAGGCTTGCGAGCGAACCAGAGGTTCCGGCTGGGGTGGATTGTGACACGAAGGACCCTTCCCCTCGTATTGGCCGAAGAAATACGGCCTGCGGAGATGACCTAGAGCGCGATACGCACTCAGATCTACTGACTTTATGTTCCTGACCAGGAATATCCAGGGCGTTTACCTTGCACGAACTACTGCGTGATCGGTGATGTAAAGATGACCCTCAGGTTCTTAACCCTATGAATAAAGAGAAGATCTGAGCGGCTACATAGAACGCAACCCGTTCGCCGATCAAGAACCATAACGATCAATCACCACCTACAGGTGATGGTTACAAGGTTCTTGCGATTCTTTAACGAGAAAGAGAACTCACACACTCGCTCGTTTCACACCGATAAGGTGAGAAACTCTGCCGAGTGGAATCGACGGTTGGCGGGATACCCTGCGCCAAGAAACTACACCAACTATAGCACCCGCATGGCTAGAGTTGTTCGTACTGTGCGCCTAAGTGATCGAATCCCGGGCGAATTACCCTCCAGTCGACGCGGGTCACGGTTCCGGTTTCTTCATCCACGAGGGTACGAGCCACCTCGCTGGCATCGAGGACACGAGCGATCTCCTGCTCCACAATGGGTGCGTTATCGGCTCGGTCAAGCACCAGCACGGTTGGCCCGGCTCCAGAAACAGTTGCGGCGATTCCGCGTTCGCGCAGGCCAGAAACGAGCGCCCACGTCTGCTGCATGACTGGCGCACGATATTCTTGGTGCAGTTTGTCTTCCGTGGCATCGAACAGCAGGTCGGGATCATTGGCCAGCGCGTGCACGAGCAGCGCCGCCCGACCAGCATTGAACGATGCGTTGGCATGCGGGACTGCGATGGGGAGCACACCCCGTGCACGGTGTGTGGAGAGTCGCACTGTCGGCACAATGATTGTCGGTTCCAGGCCCGGGTGAATCTCCAGATTCACCGCAGCGGGGCTGTCGTGAGTGGTCATCCACGCGACGGTGGCACCACCGCGCAGGGCCGGAGCAGCGTTGTCCGGATGTCCCTCAAGTTGCGTGGCCAGGTTCAGCAGGACTTCGGAGTTGAGTGCGTCAGGGTCAGCGATCAAGCCCTTCGCCGCCATGAGCCCGGCCACCACCGCGGCTGCAGACGACCCCATCCCCCTACCGTGTGGAATCCGGTTCTTCGCTCGCAGATGCAGGCCAACTTGGGGTGCGCCCACGTGGTCGAGTGCGCGACGGATCGTCTTCACGACAAGGTGCCGTTCGTCTCCGGGGACCTCACCGGCACCCTCACCCTCGATCTCAACCTCGACGTGCTCCGATCCGAGCGCGCGCACTTCGAGTTCGTCGGAAAAGTTGAGGGCAAGTCCGAGCGCGTCGAAGCCCGGGCCAAGGTTCGCGCTCGTTGCGGGGACCTTGACCTTGACGTGGTCTGCTGCGAGTTTCATGGGCGTGGGCTATGCCAGTCCGAGTGCCTGCGCGATGGACATGACGTCAGCGGTGACCTTCTGGGGTTGCACCTCTGCCCCATCCTCGGTGCGTAGCGCCCAGGCTGGGTCCTTGAGGCCGTGTCCGGTCACGGTGATGACGATCTTCGCGCCCGCTGGCACGAGTCCAGCCTGTGCACGCTTGAGCACTCCGGCAACGCCCGCTGCGGAGGCGGGCTCCACGAACACTCCTACCTTGGCGGACAGGATGCGGTGCGCAGCGAGGATTTCCTCATCGGTCACGGCCTCTATCACGCCGCCCGATGTGTCGCGGGCCTCGAGCGCCTTGTCCCACGAAGCTGGGTTACCGATGCGAATTGCGGTTGCGATGGTTTCTGGCTCATCGAATGGGTGACCGGCAACGATCGGCGATGCGCCTTCTGCCTGGAAGCCCCACATCTGGGGGCGGCGAGTTGCCTTACCGGCAGCCTCGTATTCGACGTAGCCCTTCCAATAGCCGGTGATGTTTCCGGCGTTTCCAACGGGGAGCGCATGAATGTCCGGGGCATCGCCGAGCACATCCACGACCTCGAAGGAACCGGTCTTCTGACCCTCGATGCGGTCGGGGTTCACGGAGTTGACGAGTTCGACAGGGTATGACTCAGCGAGCTTGCGCGCGGCGACGAGGCAGTCGTCGAAGTTACCATCAACCTGGAGCAGTTTGGCGCCGTGTGCTATGGCCTGCGAGAGCTTGCCCATGGCGATCTTGCCATCCGGCACGAGCACAGCGCAGATCATACCCGCGTGGGTTGCGTATGCTGCGGCTGAGGCGGACGTGTTACCGGTGGAGGCGCAGACAACGGCCTTGGCGCCCTTTGCGGCGGCCGCGGAGATCGCGGTGGTCATGCCTCGATCCTTGAACGAGCCGGTCGGGTTCATGCCCTCGACCTTGAGGTAGATCTCGGCTCCGGTCAACTCATTGAGGTAAGGTGCTGGCACGAGCGGGGTGCCTCCCTCGCCGAGGGTCACGATGTTGGTTTTCAGGTGCTCAGGCAGGAATTCTGCATATTCCTTGATGATGCCTTGCCATATGTGGGCCATCAGGATCCCTCGACTCGTAGTACTGACATTACTTCTTCGATGACGTCGAGTTGGGCGACGGTCTCGATGGTTTGTGCGAGGGCGGCTTCCCTGCCCTCGTGGGTTGCGATCACCAGGTAGGCGGAGCCATCGCGGTCATCGCGTGGTGCCTGCGTGACGGTCTCGATGGATACCCCGTTGCTGGCGAACACCTCAGCGATGCGTGCGAGCACGCCTGGCTTGTCTGCAACGGAGAGGCGTACCTGGTAGCGGGTGCTGGCAGTACCGAAATCCACAACGGGCAGGTTCGCATAGTTGGATTCGCCTGCCCCGCGGGCGCCGGCCACCCGGTTGCGTGCGCTTGAGACCACGTCGCCCATGACAGCGGATGCGGTGGGCGCGCCACCGGCACCCTGACCGTAGAACATGAGTGGTCCAGCGTTTGCCGCCTCCACGAACACGGCGTTGAACGCATCGGAGACCGTGGCCAGCGGGTGGGTGTCGGGCACGAGCGCGGGATGTACGCGCACGCCGACGCCCTCATCGTTCTGCTCGCAGATTGCGAGCAGTTTGATGACGTGCCCCGAACGCTTCGCCCACGCAACATCGTCTGCGGTGACCTTGGTGATTCCCTCGCAGGCCACCTGGTCGAGCGATACTCGGGTGTGGAACGCGAGGGAGGCGAGGATCGCTGCCTTCGCCGCGGCGTCGTGACCCTCGACATCCGCTGTGGGGTCCGCCTCGGCGTATCCGAGCGCCTGCGCATCCTTGACGGCCTGCTCAAAGCCCAAACCATGCTTGGTCATCTGGTCGAGCACATAGTTGGTCGTGCCGTTCACGATTCCAAGGACGCGGTTGATCTTGTCTCCCGCAAGCGAGTCGCGGATTGGGCGGATGATCGGAATGGCTCCTGCGACAGCGGCCTCGAAAGCCACATCGACTCCGGCCGCATCCGCTGCCTCGAAGATAGCCGGGCCATCCTGGGCGAGAAGTGCCTTGTTGGCCGTGATGACGGATGCACCTGCGGCAATACCACGCAGGATCAGTGTGCGGGCAGGCTCGATGCCGCCCATCACCTCAATGACGATGTCCACGTCGTCAACAAGGCTCTCGGCGTCCGTGGTCAGCAACTGCGTGGGAATCACGGCGTCACGTGGCACGGTCACGTCGCGCACGGCGATACCAGCCAGTTCGAGCGGCGCACCAACGCGGGCAGCGAGTTCGTCGCGGTGCTCGAGCAAAATCCGAGCGACCTGGGTTCCGACGACTCCGCAGCCGAGTAGCGCAACCTTGAGAGGCTCCGAATCCTTCTGCGCGGTCACGTGTTCCGCCTTTCATTGTGTAGACGTACCGGCGCGACCCGCGAGATGCTGCTTGCAGGCAGCACCGAGTTGCGCGCATGGGTAGATGTCACTGTGGTGATCTAGGAAAAGAATACTGGTTTTCTCATGGTGGACAGTGCAGTGTTCGCAGAACGGAACATAACCCGTGACGTCCACCAGAATGCATGCGGGTGGGATCAAACCCACCCGCACACGATGACTACTTCCTGCGCTTGGTTGCCCAGAACGCAAACCCGGCGATAACGAGCAATCCGACACCAACGCCCACTATGGTCGGAACGTTGTTCGAACTCGTGTCCTCGACCTCAACACCGCTTTGCGACGAGTCGGAGGAGTTCGGGCCTGTTTCTTGCGTGTGCGTGTCCGCTGGTTCGGAAGCCGACTCGCTCGGCTGCTCCGACTCGTCGCCAATCGGCTCTTCTGCCTGTTCGGCAACTACATCGGCGGGGTCCACCGTGGTGTCCGCAACGAAGGTGATCGGGGTGAAGGTCTCGTTGTTGCCGTTCTTCACGCCGTGCGCCCCAAAGGTGATCACACCGCAGGTGTCCTTGAGGCAGTCAACATCGGTGGGGTTGCCGTCGCGGTCCATCGACTCAAACGTGGCTGAGGGCATCGCAAGCTCAGTTTCCCAGGTGCCGTCCTCGGCGATGAATCCGCCGTTTGCGGCGGCTGCGGTCTTGGATCCCTCAAACGCGATGTACCGGCTGTGACCCTGATTGGTCTCGTCCTCGGCGTCCGGAACATAACGGTAGTTCTCCCCCGTTTGCCCGCCGTTGCTTGGTGCCCAGCTCAGGCCATCAGTGTCGGACACCCATCCGAACACAACGTAGATTCCACCCGCGCCGTTCTTGATCGCCTGGAAATCAGACCCCTTGAGCGTCAAGACGGTGCCGCCGTCGATCGCAGCAGTGGGGAAACCCGACTCGTTGAGCGCCTCGACGCTCGCACCGCTGACCGAGACGGTGTCCGACTCGTCAGCACCTGCTGGAATCGCCAACCCGAGGCCAAGCGAACCCGAGAGAACCACCGAGGCAGCGGCAGTCACGGTCTTGCGTACAGTGTTCATTTCGTGTCCTTTTCCGTGTGTGGCGAGCGCGTAGATAGTGGGGGGCAGGCGCGTTGCGGCAAGATGATGAGTTCCCCGGTCTCCGGATGTGTGAACACCGAGATGGGGTACTGGTAGATGTCAGTCAACCGCTGTGAGGTCATCACGTCAGCGGGTACGCCCTGGGCGACGACATGACCGCGATCCACCACGACCACCTCGTGTGCGTAGGATGCGGCGAGTGTCAGATCGTGCAGGACGACCACCACGATCTTGCCGTTCAAGGCTTCTGCGAGAGCCTGCTTGAGTACCGCCTCCTGGTGCTTGATGTCGAGTGCGGCGGTCGGCTCATCGAGCATGATGATCGGCGTTTGCTGTGCGAGCACGCGGGCAAATGCCGCGCGCGCCTTTTCACCACCCGAGAGCGATTGAAAGTTGCGGGTGCGCAGGTGGCCGACATCTGCGATCTCGATGGCTTTGTCGATGACCTTCTCGTCGTTGTCCTCCTGCTCGGTTCCCTGCCAAGGTGAACGGCCCATCTCCACAACCTCGTGCACGGTGAACGGGAACGAGATCCGGTTTTCCTGGACGAGCACGGAACGCTCCCGGGCCAGGTCCACGAGCTTACGCTTGGTGATGTCCACGCCATTGATGAGGATGCGCCCGTGGGTTGGGTGCCTGTCCCCCGCGATTGCTCCAAGCAGGGTCGATTTTCCAGCACCGTTCGGGCCGACGAGGGCAATGAGTTTGCCACCCGTAAAGGTCAGATTCACTGCGTCGAGGATGCGGCGTCCGGGGACGTCGATCGTGAGGTTCTCCACCTCAAGGGTCAACGGTGTCATGGTCATCAGGCCCATCCTCCCGCGCTCTTGCGGGTCTTGCGGATGAGGTAGAAGAAGAAGGGGCCGCCCACGAGCGAGGTGAGCATGCCGATGGGAAGGTCGGCGTAGAGGACCGCGGTACGCGCGACCAGATCGGCGCCGGACAGCAGAACGGCACCGCCGAGCGCGGACAGCGGAATGAGCGCGCGGTGGCTGGGTCCGATCATCATTCGGATGATGTGCGGAATGACCAGACCGACGAACGCGATGATTCCGGTGAACGCCACTGCGGCTGCGGTCAGGGTCGCGACGATAACGATTGCGGTGATGCGCAAACGCTCGACATCGACTCCGAGGTGGCGTGCGGAGCGTTCGCCCAGCGCGAGGAGATCGAGTTTGCGGGCGATGAGGATGGCACCGATCAACCCGATCAACACAAGCGGGGCGACGACCGCGACATACTGCCAGCGGGTTCCGTTCATTGACCCGAGTTGCCAGAAGATGATCTGCTCGCGAGCCTGTTGGTCGCCCACGAATGTCAGGAACGCGATGAGCGCCCCGGCAACCGCGTTGATTGCCACGCCGGTCAGTACGAGCGTGACCACCTCGGTGCGCCCGTTGGCTCGCGACATCGCGTACACGAGCAGGGTGACCACGAGTCCGCCCACGAACGCGAACAACGGTGTCGTCCACGGGCCGAACACGGTGATGTTGAAGACCATAGCTGTACAGGCTGCGGCTGCGGCTCCCGAGGACACTCCGACGACGCCCGGGTCGGCGAGCGGGTTGCCGAACACCCCCTGCATGATCGCTCCACCCACCGCGAGGGCCGCACCCACGAGGGCTGCGAGCAGTACGCGTGGGAAGCGGATCGTCCACAGGGCGCTCTCCCCCTGTGGGTGCGCCGTGACGGGAGAACCACCGAGGCCCAACTTGTTGAGCAGTGAGCCGAACACCTCTCCTGCGGGAAGCTGGAGTTGTCCGCTTGCGGCGCTGACGATCAGGAGCGTGAACAGCGCGCACACCAGGCCAATCACGAGAACGATCAGTTTTGCCCGACGGTGCTTGGAGGCGGCGAGATGGTCATGAGGGGGGACTGAGCGTGAACTCAGGTTTTTTGACATGTGGGGTTCCGTGCCTGATGTGTTACTGAGCAGCCGACGCGTTTGCATCGGGTGCATAGAGTGCGACTGCCAGAGCGTCGAGTACCTCGGCGGTTGCTGGACCGTAGCTCAGGATGGCCGTGTCATCCATGTCCACGATGCGTTTGTTGATACCTGCCGGGGTCTGCGCAAGTTCCGGGAGCGCTTCGAGTAGCCCATCGACGCCGTCTGTGGATTCAAGTCCCTTGGTCATCGTGAGGATGACGTCTGGCGCAGCGGCGATGATCCCCTCGGCGTTGACCGGTTTCATTCCGCTCCAGCCGATCTCACTCGCGACATCCACACCACCGAGCGCGGAGATGAGTGCATCGGCGCCGGAATCCGAGCCGAACATGTAGTACACGCCCGAGCCACCACGAATGTACAGAAAGGCGATCCGTAGTTTGTCTTCCTGGGCTGCTGGTGCGATCTCCGCGATTTGCTGGACCTTCGCGTTGACCTCACCCTCCACCTCCTGAGCCAGGGTCTCACCAGCCTCGGAAACGCCCAGCGCTTCCGCCACCTGCCGGATCATGTCGGAGGTGTTCTCAATGGAGCGGTGTGAGTCCACCACGACCACCGGGATACCCGAGTCGCGCATCTGCAGGATGACATCCCATGGGCCAAGCGAGGTGTCGGTGATGATGACCGTTGGCGAGAGCTCCAGGATCGCCTCGGCAGCGAGGTCGTGCCCTGCGGGCGTGACGAGCGGTAGATGCCGGGCCTCGGGAAAGTTGGTGGAGGTGTCGCGTCCCACGAGTTGGTCGCCCAGGCCGAGGCGGTAGACGATGCGTGAGGTGGTGCCGTACACGTCGAGCGCGAGGATGCGTGAGGTGTCCGTGATCGTGACCTCGGTGCCCTGCATGTCGGTCACCGTGACGGGAAGTTGTGGGGTCCCGGGTTCAATCGGCTCAAGTGGGGTTTCACCGGTCATGAGTGCGGTGGACGGCCCGACATGGGCTTTCGGGTTCTCGACCGGGGTTACGTCCGCGAGAGCCACTCCCGTCTCCACGGGAGCCTCTGCCTTCGCCGTCGGTTCGATCGGGGAACAGCCCGCAACGAGGAGTGCACCCATGAGTACCCCTGCTATCGCAGTCTTGCGTACCCGCGTTACACGGTTCATCAGTTGCACGTTCAGCCATCCAGTCACGAAGTCGAGGTTTGCCTACCCTAATTTATTCACCTTCGGCAATTAACACAACGCGCTCATTGCGGAATTGGACGTTGCACATGTCACGTTGGCTTTTCAGTACCTTTGTCCCATCCGCTCGACATCGAGTGCGTCAGATAGGGAAACGGGCCGCGGATATGACATCCGCGGCCCGTTGACGTGCTGGTTTGAGCTGCCTGGACTCTCGTTTCGATAGATCAGCCGAGGTCGAGGGCCAGCAGGTCGTCCTCAGTCTCGCGGCGCACGATGACACGCGATGCACCGTCCTTGACCGCGATGACCGGCGGCTTGAGCAGGTTGTTGTAGTTCGATGCCATCGAGCGGCCATAGGCACCGGTCGCGGCGACGGCGATGATATCGCCGCGCTGTACATCCGCTGGCAACGCGAGGTCGTTGATGACGATGTCACCGGATTCGCAGTGCTTGCCGACGATGCGGGCGAGTACCGCTTCCTCGGAACCTTCGCGGTTGGCGAGGCGGGCGGTGTAGACCGCTCCGTAGAGCGCTGGGCGAATGTTGTCCGACATTCCGCCGTCCACGGACACGTAGGTGCGGACGATACCCTCGTCGGTCGTGACGTTCTTGATCGTGCCGACCGTGTACAGGGTTACCGTGGTCGGTCCAGCGATCGAACGGCCCGGCTCGATGGAGATGCGTGGAACTGAGGTGTTCAGTTCCGTGGCGACTGCGGCCATGGTCTGTGCGAGGGACTGTGCGAGGGACGGCACGTCAATTGGCTGGTCCTCGGGAACATACGCGATGCCGTAACCGCCGCCGAGGTCCAGTTCAGGCATGACGTAGCCCGTCTTTTCCTCAAGGCTCTTGCGCAGTTCCAGCATCTTGCGTGCGTTCAACTCGAACGCAGTCGAATCCTGAATCTGCGAACCGATGTGCGCGTGGGCTCCGAGCAGACGCAGCTGCGGGAACTTCAACACGAGTTCCATGCCCTCGAGTGCCTGACCGCCTGCCAGGGACAGGCCGAACTTCTGGTCCTCGCGTGCGGTCGAGATGAACTCGTGGCCACCGGCGTGGATACCGGTGGTCACGCGCACCATGACCGGAACGGGGCTGGCCGCGGTGCGGCCCTCGGCCTCGGCGAGCTGCGCGATCTGTTCGATCTCCACGAGCGAGTCAGCCACGATGCGGCCCACTGATCCACGGATCGCCCGGACAATCTCCGCCTCAGATTTGTTGTTACCGTGCAGTCCCATGTTCTCGCCTGCGATACCGGCGCGCTCGGCAACAGCCATCTCACCCGCGGTGCAGGTGTCGATCCGTAGGCCTTCCTCATCGGCCCACTTCGCAACCGCTACCGACAGGAACGACTTACCCGCATAGTACACGTCGACATCGGCGCCCACGGCCGAGAAAGCGGACCGGAACGACTCGACAAACAGGCGGGCGCGAGCGCGAAAGTGGGACTCGTCGACGATGAACGACGGCGTACCGTGCTCGGCGACCAAGTCGGCCACATCGATGCCGCCAACCGACAGCGAGCCGCCCGCCAATCGCGCGGACTGCGGCCACACGTGCGATGCGAGCGCGGCGCGCTGCGACGGACCGGGCTTCAGGATTTCAGCAGGGTCTACCTGCGGGGAAACGGTTCCCATCACATACGCTCCGGAGCTGAGACGCCAAGTAGGTTCAATGCGTTGGCGAGGACTTGACGGGTGGCGTCGTTGAGCCACAACCGGGTGCGGTGGGTGTCGGTCACTTCACCATCGCCGATTGGGGTCACACGGCATTCGGAGTACCACTTGTGGTAGCTACCCGCGAGCGCCTCCGCATACCGAGCAACGCGGTGTGGCTCGCGCAGTTCTGCAGCCTGAGCCACCACGCGCGGGAACTCGGTCAACTGACCGATCAACGCGGATTCGGTTGCATGAGTCAGGGTCTCTGGGGCGAATGCGTCCTCGCGGCGCACTCCGGCCGCCTGTGCGTTACGAGCAACGTTTGCGGTACGGGCGTGAGCGTACTGCACGTAAAAGACCGGGTTCTCGTTGGTCTGCGCGGCGAGCAGGTCAAGGTCGATGTCGATCGACTGGTCCACGGAGGAACGCACGAGCGCGTACCGTGCCGCGTCAACGCCCACAGCCTCGACGAGGTCCTCAAGCGTGACCACGGTTCCGGCACGCTTCGACATACGCACCGGTTCGCCATCCTTGACCAGGTTCACCATCTGACCGATCAGGATCTCGAGGTTCTTGTGTGGCTCGTCTCCGAACGCGGCGCATACTGCTTGAAGGCGCCCGATGTAGCCGTGGTGGTCGGCGCCGAGCATCATGACGACCTCGTTGAAGCCGCGCTCGCGCTTGTCCAGGTAGTAGGCGATGTCACCGGCAATGTAGGCGGCGTCGCCGTCGGACTTGATGACCACGCGGTCCTTGTCGTCCCCGAACGTGGTGGTGCGCAGCCACTTGGCGCCGTCCTGCTCGAACATGTGTCCGGCGGCCTCAAGGCGAGCGATGGCACGCTCCACGGCGCCCGTGGTGTACAGGTCGTTCTCGTGGAAGTACACGTCGAAGTCCACGCCGAACTCGTGCAGCGACTTGCGGATCTCCGCGAACATCAGGTCCACGCCCTTGGCGCGGAAGTATTCCTGACGGTCAGCCTCATCGAGCGTCAATGGATCCGGGTCGCCCACTTCCTTCGCACCGGCGAGCACAGCGTCCGCGATGTCTTGGATGTACTGTCCGCCGTAGCCGTCTTCCGGTGCGTCTTGTCCCAGTGCACGGGCAACGAGCGAGCGCGCAAAGCGGTCGATCTGGGCACCGTGGTCGTTGAAGTAGTACTCCCGGCACACCTGCGCGCCGGTCGCTTCCATGACGCGGGCCAACGAGTCGCCAACAGCAGCCCACCGGGTACCGCCGATGTGGATCGGTCCGGTCGGATTCGCCGAGACGAACTCCAGGTTGATCTTCTTGCCGGCACCGGTCTCGGAGCGGCCGTAGTCCTGGCCAGCCTCAACGATGGTCTTTGCGAGTTCACCAGCCGCTGCGGCGTCAAGCGTGATGTTCAAGAAGCCTGGTCCGGCGACCTCAACCTTGGCGACTCCAGCGGTCGAGCCCAGACGGTTCGCCAATTCCTGAGCGAGGGCGCGCGGGTTGGTGCCGCCCTTCTTGGCAAGTTGAAGAGCGATGTTGGTTGCCCAGTCACCGTGTTCGCGCTGACGAGGTCGCTCAACGTGCACCTGCTCTGGCAGGTCTGAGACGGACAGGGCCAGGGCACCGTCTTCGATCGATGAGATCAGTGCATTACGGATTGCTTCAATAAGCTCTACAGGAGTCACCCGAGAATAATATCCGGTTCTGGCACCGCGGTTACGATGGTTTTCGTCATATAGTGGTACCTGTTACGGACAAAGTAGTGCAGCGGAGGGCAGGGGCCTCGCGAAGTAAACCCCTACCTCAGCGAAACGGATGCAGTTCGTGGCCAATAGGTATATAGGGAATTTATCCCACCCGTGTACGGCTCAATGGTGCGCTGCACAAACACACAAAGGTAGTGACTCACCCATGTCAGATCGTTCCAATCTGATCGAGCAGGCGACCGCGCAATTGCGTGCCCGCATCCGCTCAGGTCAATGGAAAGTGGGCGAACGCATCCCCACGGAACCCCACCTCGTAGAGCTTCTGGGGGTCGGGCGCAACACAGTGCGCGAGGCCGTTCAGTCTCTTGTCCATGCAGGCCTCCTCACTCGCCGCCAGGGTTCTGGCACCTACGTGCGCTCCACCTCCGAGGTATCGGTGGCGCTTGGCCGCCAGTTCGAGGATGCTCACTACATCCACATCCTCGAGGTGCGTCGTTCCCTTGAGGTCGAGGCCGCTCGGCTTGCTGCCCGTAACCGCACCGAGCAGGATATCGCCCTACTGCGCGAGGTCAACCGGACCCGTCAAGAGGCATTCAACGCCGGTGAGGTCGACCAGATGGTTGCAGCCGACATCACACTGCACAACGCGATCGCTGCCGTATCGAAGAATCCCGTGCTACAGCAACTGTACGAGAGCCTGACCGCCGCCGTTGGCGCCTCGATTCGCCGCAACGTGGAGAAGATCCTACGCAACCACATCAACGACGATCACGACGACCTCATCGAGGCGATCATCATTGGCGATGAGTTCCTTGCGATGGAGGAAATGGGCTCCTACCTCTCGCACTACATTGAGAGTCGCACCACATCGCCTACCTCGCGTGCCACAACCCGCGTGTAATCCTGATAAGATTACGAGCGGTTTCGCCCTCGTAGCTCAGGGGATAGAGCGTCTGCCTCCGGAGCAGAAGGCCGTAGGTTCGAATCCTATCGAGGGCACCACCCATGAAACGCCTCGCAGCCACTCGCTGCGGGGCGTTTTCCGTGCGCCCAGACCCGTCCCACGCGTCGGCGGCTAGCGCTCGAACTCAGCCTTTTACCTACGGGCTCAGCCCCCTGCAGGATGAGTTCGTAGGATTTTGGTTGAGTTCGATGGAGGACGGCTTGCGGCTAGCGGTTGGTCGGCCAGATTGACGACGAGCTATCTTGTTCGCCCCATCCGCCCAGAGCCAGCCGGGCTGGGTCGCACGGCGCGTACGTGACTGCCCGTATCGTCGCCCATCAGAAAGCACCGCCAGATACACAGGCTTAGGAAACACCACTCTGCGCAACGTAAACTGATCGGATGCAACGTAACTGGTCGGTAAAGTCTGTGCTGCAAACCCTGCGGCAGAGCTTCTACATCGTGGGCTACAAGCTCGCTCGACTTTTCATCGCTCCACGTGACGGGCTCGTGCTGTTCCTCTCGGACTCGAATGCGGAACTCGTCAACAATCAAAAGCCACTGGCCGACGAACTCACCGCGCGCGGATACGATGTCCGCACTGTTCTGCGCCCTTCACTACGCACCAAACGCTCGCTGAGGGACCATTTCCGCCTGTGCCAGTTGATGGCGCGGGCCAAGGTCATCGTCGTTGATGACTTCTACCCCATGATCTACCAGATCAAGTTGCGTCCAGGGACACAACTCCTGCAGATCTGGCACGCATCGGGCGCATTCAAAACCATGGGTTTCAGCCGCGCCGGTAAACCTGGCGGCCCCATCACCGGCTCCAAGACCCACAAGAACTACACGGCAGCAATCGTCTCCTCCCCTGCGGTACGCGCAAACTATGCCGAGGCGTTCGGAATCGATGTGTCGAAGGTGCACGCAACGGGCATTCCGCGCACAGACGTGTTCTTCAACCATTCCGAGGTTGCGGGTGCCGCCAAGGATATCCGGAACAAGCTGGCTATCCCGGAAGACAGGAAACTCGCGTTGTTCGCGCCGACCTTCCGCGGCAATGGCCAGGTCACGGCTCATTACCCCACCGAATGGATCGACTGGAAGGAACTCGCCACCCAACTCGGGGACGAGTACGTGATCGGGTACAAGCCCCACCCGTTCGTATCCTCTGTTCCCGCTGAGGTCTCAAGTTCCGACGTCTTCCGCGACCTGAGCGCTCTACGCGACACCAATCGCGTGCTCATGGCGACGGACCTACTCATCACCGATTACTCATCGATCATCTTTGACTATGCGCTACTCGACCGACCGACCGTGTTCTTCTGCCCTGATCTCGAGGAATACATCAGTTCGCGGGACTTCTACTATCCGTACGAGCGCTACGCCTTCGGGCCAATCGCACGCACAACCTCCGAACTCATCGAAGGAGTGCGCGAGGCCCGTGGCGACACCCAGGAACTACACGATTTTGTCGAGTTCTTCTGCGGTTCCTGCGACGGCCAGTCAACAGCCCGAGTCATCGACGAGTTGATTGCGCCGTTCGCTGGAATCCCCGGCCAGCACCGCCGACGCGAGACTGAGCGAGAACACCACACTGGCAGCCACCCGCACGCTGCGCACGGCGGGCATGCATGATCGGCACCATCAAACGGGGTTTCGCTCTGGCGGTCAAAGTGTTTTTGCAGGTGTGCTATTCCCCCATACGCCTACTGCCTGCGCGCAAACAGATCACGTTCATCTCACGCCAACAGGACACCCCCTCGCTTGATTTCGAGTTGTTTGCCCAGGAGTTCACCAGGCGTCACCCAGATTGGACGGTTGAGTTCCTGTGCTACGAGTTCCACTCGTCATTGGCCAAGAAACTCGGATACTTCGGGCACGTGTTCACTCAGATGCGGCACATCTCCCGGTCCCGCCTAGTCGTCCTGGACACGTACTGCATTCCGGTGTCGGTGCTGCGGCATAAGGACTCGCTGCGGGTCATCCAGATGTGGCACGCGCTTGGGTCGCTCAAAAAGTTCGGGTACTCGATCCTCGACGTTGGTGAGGGATCGTCCTCCGACATTGCCCGAATCATGCACATGCACGCCAACTATGACGCCGTTGTGGCGAGTTCACGTGCGAGCACGCCCGCCTTCGCCGAGGCATTCAACGTACCTGAGGCAGTGGTCCACCCAATTCCTCTCCCACGAGTCGATGCACTACGCGATACCGAGCGGCGCGATCACACCCGCACGATGCTGCTTGAGCAGTATCCGGAACTTGCAGGCAAGAAGAACGTGCTGTTTGCTCCCACGTTCAAGAAGGGCCAGGTGTTCGCGGCCGATGCCCTGCACGCATACTTCGCACGCCACGGCTATAACCTGATTGCCAAGCCTCATCCAGTTGCCTTGAGCGACACCGACGTCATCGCTCGACGCTACGCAGACCACTCTTCATTTGATTTCCTCTCAGTGGCCGACTATCTCGTCACCGATTACTCATCGATCATGTTTGAGGCTGGGATTGCCGATATCCCGGTTCTGATCTTTGCCCCTGATCTTGGCGAATACCTTGAGGAACGCGACTTCTATATCGACTTCGCGGCGGAGGTGCCCTTCCCCATCGCAACTGGTTTTGAGGGGCTGGTGGATAACCTCAAGCAGTTGGACCGGGAGCCCGCTGAGTTCCAGGATTTCATTGGCCGCTACGTTGAGTTGCCGCAGGACCGCAGGTGCACGGAAGCGATAGCGGATCTCGCCGATTCCCTGCTCGATCAGCCCGTTGTGGATTAGCGACGAGCCTTCACGTTCCAGCAGTCTCTTATGCCCCACCAGCACCACACGCTCCACTCCTGACGCGAACTCAGGGTTTTACCCACGAACCCAGTCCGCTCCGAGCTGAGTTCGTGGGTAAAACCCTGAGTTCGATTCTGAAGATGGATGCTACACAGAGATGGGTCACGAAAGAAAACCAGCCGGGCTGGGTCGCGCGGTTGCGGGGTCAAGATGAGGGATCGTCGGAAATCTGTACCAGGTACCAAAACAAAACCGCCCGGTTGCATTCCTACCAGAGGATGCAACCGGGCGGATGGTCAGATGGAAGACTACGCAGCCGGCTCTTCCACGAGAGCCGCACGCCGCTGCGCACGCCACCAGACGAAGAACCCAACCAGGGTGAACACGCCGTAGAACACATACATGAAGCCCGTGGCGTAGTATCCGGCGGAGAACAGCAGCGGCACACCAACGATGTCAACCGCAACCCAGATCAGCCAAAACTCGGTCCACCCCTTGGCCATCCCGTAGGTGGCGAGCAGCGAACCCATGAAGATCCACGCATCCGCCCAGACCGGTTCATACGATCCGAGCGCGCGGAACAGTGGTGTCAGAGCGAGCGTGCCGACGGCCATGACAAGGATGAGTCCGAGACGAGTTCCGTTTGAGGCCCAGCGGGGAACGATGGCCGTACCGTCGGCCTCCTCTCGAGACTGCTTCCAGCGGTACCAGCCGTAGATCGACACGCAGATGAACATGATCTGTCGACCTGCCTGCCCGAGCATCGCCGTGTGGTCAGCCCCGTTGAACAGGGTGCCCATGAAAACGGTGAACAGCAGGGCGTTACCCATGATTCCGATTGGCCAGGCCCAGACTTTACGGCGCATGCCACCGAGTGCTGAGGCTAAACCGAATACGTTTCCAATGATTTCGCGCCACATCATCTGCTGATCGCCGATGGTTAAGGTCGCGTGATAGAGCGTGTCAAAGACGTCCAAATTCTCCTCCTTCCGAACTAGAAAATGCACTGTCGGGGAGGACGGGCGTGACTCGTGTGCGGGCATCACTAAACGGACACCACACACGGCACGGCCGCGAAAAGTGCTTCTCCCATCCAGACTTTGACTGTCGGTGCTGGAATTTCACCAGCTCAGCCGCACACAGTCGAAGTGACTGCGAGCAGGTCGCGGACTATAACCGCCGGTTCGGAATTTCACCGACCCCGGAGCACATGCGAGCGTCAAGACGCTGCGCCTCAATGATAACCGTCGTCGACCCGTGTTTGTTCCCGCCTTCAAGGTGCGGACGAATGTAACGCATAGGGCACGAGAATGAGGCTTCTGACGGGATTAAAGTGACTCAAGACCTATGTGGTCAGACCACAATGCAATAGTCCTACGTTTGGGCTGTTCACAGCATTTTGAACAACCTTAAATTCATGGGACGTTTGACACAGGATTTGATGGAAACTCAACTATACGATGGAGGTGTTCACAGGGAAAGAAAACCAAAGGCAAGAGAGGCACCCATGTCTGCCGCAGCTGAAAACCAGCCCACCGAGGTCCAGCACGAGATCGACCAACTCGTAGCCAAAGGCCAGGAAGCACTGCGCGAGTACCTCGCATTCGATCAAGAGACGATCGACTACATCGTCAAGAAGGCATCCGTTGCCGCACTCTCCGTCCACGGCGAACTCGCCGTCCAAGCAGTCGCAGAAACCGGACGCGGAGTCTTCGAAGACAAGGCCGTGAAGAACATCTTCGCGTGCGAACACGTCACCAACTCCATGCTCTCGCTCAAGACCGTCGGCATCATCGGCCGCGACGAGCTCACCGGAATCACCGAGATCGCCGAACCAGTCGGCGTCATCTGTGGTGTCACCCCGGTCACCAACCCAACGTCCACCACGATCTTCAAGGCGCTCATCGCCATCAAGACTCGTAACCCCATCGTCTTCGGGTTCCACCCAAGCGCTCAGCAGTCGTCCGTTGCAGCAGCACGCGCAGTGTATGAAGCAGCAGTCGCAGCAGGCGCCCCGGAGAACTGTGTGCAGTGGGTCGAACACCCATCGCTTCAGGCAACCAGTGCACTCATGAACCACCCAGGCGTTGCTCTCATCCTCGCAACCGGTGGTAACGCCATGGTTCGCGCAGCCTACTCATGCGGAAAACCAGCGCTGGGTGTTGGTGCCGGAAACGTGCCAGCCTTCATCGAGAAGTCCGCAAAGCTCAAGCGTGCAGTCAACGACGTCGTGCTTTCCAAGGCCTTCGACAACGGCATGATCTGTGCGTCCGAACAGGCAGTCATCCTCGAGGCACCCATCTACGATGAGGCACTCGAAGAGTTCAAAAACCTCCACGCCTACGTGGCGACCCCCGCCGAGAAGACGATGCTCGAGGAGTTCATCTTCGGCGTCAAAGCCGAGGGGGCCAACTGCGGTGAGGCGAAGCTCAACGCAGCCGTCGTCGGCCAGAGCGCCGTATGGATCGCAGAGCAGGCAGGGTTCAGCGTCCCAGATGACACCAACATCATCCTCGCCGAGGTCTCCAGCGTCGGTGTCGAGGAGCCCCTGACCCGCGAGAAGCTCTGTCCAGTCCTTGCCGTGCTACGCGCAGAAGATGCCGAGCAGGGCATCAAGCTCTCCGAGCAGATGGTTGAATTCGACGGACTGGGTCACTCCGGTGCGATCCACTCCGAGGACAAGGCGATCATCGAGGAATTCGGTTCCCGTGTGAAGGCCGTCCGCATCATCACCAACGCACCATCCTCGCTCGGTGGTATCGGTGACATCTACAACGCGTTCATCCCATCCCTGACCCTGGGCTGTGGCTCCTACGGACACAACTCGGTCTCCAACAACGTATCGGCCGTCAACCTCGTGAACATCAAGCGCATCGGTCGCCGCAACAACAACCTGCAGTGGTTCAAGGTTCCGGCGAAGACCTACTTCGAGCCCAACGCCATCCGCTACCTCGCTGACATGCGCGGCATCAACCGCGTCACCATTGTCACCGATGCAACGATGACCAAACTCGGGTTCGTGGACAAGATCCTCGATGTCCTCAACCGCCGCCCCGGTAACCGCATCGCGCTGCAGATCATCGATGATGTCATGCCTGAGCCAACCGTTGAGTTCGTGAAAAAGGGCGCACGCCTCATGCAGGAGTTCAGGCCGGACACGATCATCGCGCTAGGTGGTGGTTCCCCAATGGACGCTGCCAAGGTCATGTGGCTGCTATACGAGCACCCAGAGATCGAGTTCTCGGACATGAAGGAAAAGTTCTTCGACGTGCGCAAGCGTGCATTCAAGTTCCCTGACCTCGGCGTTCTCGCATCGCTCGTGTGCATCCCCACCACGTCGGGAACAGGTTCGGAGATGACCCCATTCGCGGTCATCTCGGACCCAGAGGCCAACAAGAAGTACCCACTTGCGGACTACGCACTGACCCCAACGGTTGCGATCGTTGACCCAGCGCTGACCTCCATGATGCCGGACTTCCTCGTTGCAGACTCCGGATTCGACGCACTGACCCACGCTACCGAAGCATTTGTTTCCGTGTACGCGTCCGACTTCACCGATGGTCTGTGCCTCCACGCGATCAAGTTGATCTTCGAGAACATCGTCGCCTCCGTCAAGGGTGGCCCCGGCTCGCAGGACCCCAAGGTTGTCAAGGCGCGCGAGAAGATGCACAACGCTTCCACCCTCGCCGGTATGGCGTTCGGTAACTCGTTCCTCGGTATCGTGCACGCCATGGCGCACGTCACCGGTTCGTCCTTCCACCTGGTTCACGGTCGCACCAACGCCACGTACCTGCCACACGTGATTCGCTACAACGGAACCGTGCCGACCAAGTTGACCTCGTGGCCAAAGTACGAGCACTATGTCGCACCGGAACGCTTCCAGGAGATCGCGAAGCACCTGGGCCTGCCAGCATCCACTCCGCAGGAGGGCGTCGAGTCCTACGCGAAGGCAGTTGAAGAGCTGCGCGCAGCGGTTGGCATCCCGGCTTCGTTCCAGGCGCAGGGCGTCAACGAGGAGGAGTTCATCTCCCGCCTCGACGAGTTGGCCATGGGTGCTTACGAGGACCAGTGTGCTCCAGCCAACCCACGTATGCCGATGATCGATGACATGAAGATGATCATGGAGGCGGCATACTACGGCACCTCGTTCACCGAGGTGAAGGCTCAGCGCAAGGCTGCCGCTCTCGCTTCGATCGAGTCAGCCAAGAAGGCCGCGTCCTCCGAGGACGTCGAGGCTCCTGCTGAGGTCGAGACGGAACCTGCTGGCCGCTCACGCCGCAAGAAGTAGGTTTCAGACAACTGAGAGGAGGGCCTGATCCACGTGGATCAGGCCCTCCTCTTTGCTGTGGCGGATGGCTCTTAGAGCCTTGCGGTACTGGTGGTGGGTAGTTTGATCGCCAGGTCAACTGGTTTCTGATCGTAACGCTCACCTGGTACACAAGCCGGTGGGCTATTTTTGGTCCGGGTGCATAGTTTTTAACTATGCACCCGGACCAAAACAGACCCATCGACTCGTTGGGAGATTCCACTCAAGGACGAATTCCACTTAACGACGAGTGGGCTGGGACCGCAGGATTATCTGCGGTCCCAGCCCACTCGTCGTTAAATAAGCCCTACAGCGCCAAACCGGTGCACGAAACCTCCTCAACTGGTCCGCGTAAGGCGGATCGATGGAGGGCTTAAACGTTTCGATCAGGCGCTTCGCCTGATCTATCACACTGGTCGGTAACTACGGCACGGCACCTGGTTGGCAATCGGCCTACGCCATCCGGCTCAGTAACCGGCGGCCTTCATGCCCTTCTCGTATTCCCAGTGCCACGGCTCATAGGTGCGCGATGCCCAGTCTGGGAGAACCCACCCAAACTTTGGAGCATTCTCGTGCATCCATTCCCATTTAACGGGCGCCTGGTAACTGGAGGGGCACAGGTCCACAGCGAACCCAAAGCCGTGCGGGGAGAGCCCCGGTGAGGCAGCGTAACTCCCGCGGGAACGTTTCACAGAGTACTGGTCAGCGAGACTGCGGTAACCACTCACAAGACACATGTCGTGTCCGAATCGAGCGTTGAACGCGTTGTTCAGTTCCGTCAGCGCAACTGCTGCCTCGGGATTCAGGTTGTATCCCATGACCTTGCACAGTTTGTCCTGCGGGATATTGCCGTTGTCCAAGACGTACCCAACCGAAGGATCACAGTTGTCGAGGGAACTACGTTCCCCGGCACGGCTTGCGGCGAGGACTGCACGTTCCTCCTCGGTGACCGGCAAGGCGATCGAACTTGGCACGGTTTCTCCGCCGCCCACATCGTTGAGGACGGCGAGCGTGCTTGGCCCCTTGAGCGCTGCGAGGTCAACCCCCTCGCCGGCTGTAAAGTTCTCAAACCCGATTCCCGTGCCACCCGTCAGTAGCGGAACGCCCACGGTTGCAAGGCTCAGAGTCGAGAGGACAGCAGCACGTGGAATCCACCGATTGCGAGGGCCGTGCCCCGAACCGTGCGAAACCGGGTGTGTGCCACGGGAAAGCGCACCAACTCGCGTTGCTGGCTTGAGGCCCTGGGTTGATGCGCCATAGATCTCGCGGGCAAACGGGTCCTCGTCTACGGCAGTTGGTTCAAGCCCGAACGCCTCGCCCGCGAAACCATGCGTCTCCTCGAGTGAGTCGGAAGGTGATGGAATAACAATCGAGGTGCCGGGAACCACATCGACTCGAGGAACGTCACCGGTGCGGTGAATATCGCACACGGGGGCTTGGGAGTCAACGGGTTCTTCTGCGCGAGCATGCAGAACGAGTGGTTCGGGGCCGCGTGGGGCATCGGGGCGTCCCGCTGCTTCGACCCTACGCTCAACCTGAGCGACAACAGCGTTGACCTCCGCCAGAATCGACTGTAGGTAGTCGTCTGCGGGCTCCGGGCTTGCTGGGGATACGACCGGAGCCGGGGGAACAGAGGCCACGGGTTGAACAACCGCCACAGGTGCCGCAACCACTGGCGATGGGACTGCTGGCAACTCGGCGAGAACATCGACTGACTGTTGTTCGTGCGTGGTCTCGGCTGCCTCGTGTTGAAGTGCACGCAACTGGGCGCGGGTCAGTCCGCCCGCCTCGCGTGGTTTGACCGATTGTCGACTGAGAGCATCGCGTACAACTGATGCCGGAGCGTTGACCTGTCGGGGAGCCGACTGTGGAGTTTCGCTCTGCACGGGTTCCGCTGCCCCAGTGCGGCGGGCTTCGACCGGGCTGCTCCCGGAATTAAACTGCGCGAGTTCTGCGATTCCGCGCGATAGCCGCATGTCGCGCCTGGTCAGCGGAGCGGATGAAGCCGGTGGTGGAACAGGTGCGACTGCGGCGCGAGTCTGGGTGATGGAGGCCGGAGTATGAGCGGAGACCTCACGCAACGCACGGCGCGTCATCGCGGGCGCAGGAGGCGCGGCGACGGATGTGGCGTGAGCGGAGTCGACGAAGGCGTCAGCCGCCACACGACGCGAACGCCGGGTGGGCAGCGACGAACTTACGTCCGTTCGCTCGTTCTCCACGTGTTCTCCCTTAAGGACTCCGTCAGATGCGACGCAACGAGCATGGTTCATCTCGCAGATGTCGCAGGGTAACTGACACTGACCCGGCTAGGTTTCCTTGGCGGAGGAATAGACCCAACCAGCACGATGCCACCTGAATACCTCAAGAAGCATATCCAAGTTAAAGGCGTAAACCAACCCTTCCAACTCAAAAATACTAATGGGTGAAATGCCCCATCCGATAAGCCCTAATACCTCACCGCACGTCAAGCCATAGACAGCCCGCGGGCAACCACATGATGTCCGCCGAGTGTGTCGTAGGTAACATCTCCATGAACCCTGGCGGCCAGAGCCACAAGGTTTCTGACGTAAGCCTTGCCCATGCCACTCGGGCCCGGTGCAGGATGAGCCACAGGACCTGCGGTCAGCCGGTCAGTCCATCAACGCTGCATTGCGTCACGGACCTCGCCGATGAGTTCCTCAAGAATGTCCTCGAGGAAGATGACGCCCACGAGTGTCCCGCTCTCCATGACCCGCGAGAGGTGGGCTCCCGAATGCTGCATGGCTATGAGCACATCTTCGACCTCGTCACCCACGCGGCTCACCGCGAGGGAGCGATAACGGAATCGCTCAACGGGTGCATCGCGCAGTGCCTCCCCCGCGTACAGCACGTCTTTGAGGTGGATGTAGCCGATCACCTCTTGGCCGCCGGACACAATCGGGAATCTGCTGAATCCAGTTCGCGCCACGAGATGTTCCACCTCGGCGGGCGTGAACCCGGGTTCGAGAACAGTGAGATCGGCGGGCCGGATCATGACATCGCCCGCGCTCTTCTCAGAGAACTCAAGTGCGCCGGACAGCAGACCCTGATCGTCGGAGATGACCCCCTGGGCCTGCGAGTGCTCCACAATGAACTGCACTTCCTCGGCGGTGTACGAGGAAGCCACCTCATCCTTGGGTTCAATTCCAGACCAGCGTACAAAGTGGTTGGCGAACCAGTTGAGCATGTAGATCAGAGGCTTGACCAGCCGCGCGAACCACACGAGTGGTGGCCCAAACAGCAGCACGGAACGGTCGGGGTGCGAGACCGACATGTTCTTGGGAACCATCTCCCCGATCACTACGTGCAGGTACACAACGATAACGAGTGCGATCACAAAGGCGAAGGGGTGCACGAAGGCATGCGGTACACCCATCGAGTCAAGCAGCGGTTCGATAGAACGGGCTATCGCAGGCTCGGCCACTGACCCCAGTCCGACAGAGCAGACTGTCACACCGACCTGGCAGGCAGCAAGCATGAGGGACACATGCTCCATCGCCGAGATCACGGTTTTGGCGCGTACGTTCCCCGCGGCGGCCAGGGGTTCCATCGCGCTGCGGCGTGCGGACAGGATAGCGAATTCCGCACCCACGAAGAACGCGTTCCCTGCAAGGAGCAGCACACCGATGGCGAGGGCCAGCTCAACGCTCATCGCCGCACCTCCCCTCGGATGGAACGAGACGCGGCAACGCCGTTCTCCAATCGCAGGCGTACCCGTTCGACTCGGCGCCCATCCATCGCCTCGACCCGCAGGGCGGCAACCCCCGCGGTCTCATGAGACCCGGTCCGCGAGGCTGGAACTCGCACGACGCTGCCCACAACAGGCACTTGTCCGAGTTCGGCCATGATAAGCCCACCCAGGGTTTCGTAGTCGTCCGACTGCGGCACCATGATGCCGGTGCGCTCGGTCAGTTCATCTGGGCGGAGCAGACCCGGCAAACCCCAGGTTCCGTCGTTGGCGAGCAGCACACCGGAGCGGCGAGCATCGTGCTCGTCGGCCACATCGCCCACAAGCTCCTCGATGACGTCCTCAAGGGTCACGATTCCGGCGGTTCCCCCGTATTCATCGACCACCACGGCCATCTGCTGCCCAAACCCACGCAACTCAACGAGCAGCGCACCCAGGGTGACGGTTTCAGGGACCTGTGGGGCCTCGTCGACAATGGCCATCGCGGGCACCGTCGCACGCTTGTCATACGGCACGGAGACGGCACGGCGCAGGTGAACGAATCCGAGGATGTCGTCGCGCGATTCGCCGATGACCGGGAAGCGGGAGTGGCCGGTATCCCGCGCAAAGTCGATGACGTCCTGCGCAGCACTCTCCTTGGAGAGCACCTGCATGCGCATGCGATCCGTCATGACGTCAGCGGCGGTGAGCTCCTCGAAGTCGACTGCGTTGGTGATGAGTTGCGCAACGGACACGTCAAGGGTGCCCTGTTCCGCGGAACGCTGCACCAGAAAAGCCAGTTCACGCGGAGAGCGCGCGCTCGACAACTCTTCCTTGGGTTCAATGCCCATACGCCGCAGGATTGCGTTCGCGCTGCCGTTCAACACGGAGATGATGGGCTTCGCGGCGATCGTGAACACGCGTTGGATGGGTGCGACCAGACGTGCCGTGCCAAGCGGCGCGCTCAGCGCGAAGTTCTTGGGCACTAGTTCACCGAACAGCATCGAGAACAGGTTGACCACGATAAACGCAATCGCTCCCGCTATCACACCGGAGAACGCAGCCGTTGCGGGCGAGGCGCCAAACGCGTCGGAAAGCAGCCGCGCAAGCGCCGGCTGCGCGGTGTAACCCAGCAGAATCGTCGTCAATGTGATGCCCACCTGGGACGACGACAACTCGGTGGACAGGTGCTTGAGGCTGTTGCGTAGGATGCGGGTACGCCAGTCGGCCTTCTTTCTCATTGCCGACGAGCCGGTGACGTCTCGCGTACTGGTTACGGTCCCAGCGGCGCCAGCTCCCCTTGAGCCGGGACTGTCTTCCTCCGCATCGTCGTCGTCCCCGAGAGTCGCGGAGTCGATTGTGACGAGCGAGAACTCAGTCGCGACAAAAACCGCGGTGCCTGCTGTCAGCAGAACACCAAAGATTACGTTGAACCAATCGCCCACGTTGGGACAGCCCTCCTCAGGGGTCTATGGCGCGCTATGCGGTCCATCCGGCATGGAGCACGCCGGGACGAACACTCAATTTTACGACGATTCACCAACTCCACCCATCTTTATCCGTACTTTCACAGATTGTTTTCAGTGATTGCCGAGCGTAAAGGTAGGAAGATGTGCCAAAGTTTGAGGTATGACTATTGGCAATCAATCAACCGACGCTTCGGGACTTGGTGCAACAATCCTGATTATCGAGGACGAACCTGCGATCGCAACCGCAATCGCCCAGCGCCTCACCTCCGAGGGCTGGCGCACCGAGGTAGCCCGCGACGGCTTGAGCGGTGTCGACGCGGCCGCCCGGGTTCGACCTGATGCAGTCGTGTTGGACGTGATGCTTCCGGGGATCGACGGACTTGAGGTATGCCGCCGCATCCAGGCCGACCATCCCGTCCCCGTGCTGATGCTGACCGCTCGCGATGATGAAACCGACATGCTGATCGGGTTGGGTGTCGGCGCAGACGATTACATGACCAAACCGTTCTCCATGCGTGAGCTCGTAGCCCGACTCAAGGCCCTGCTCCGCCGCGTTGACCGCGCCGCCCAGGCATCACAGGCCCCGGAGTCCGAGGCCCTCATCACCGTTGGTGACGTTGTGATCGACCGTGCTCAGCGCCGCGTACACCGCGCCGGCGAGGAGATCCACCTCACCCCCACCGAGTTTGAACTGCTCATCATGCTGGCCAGTTCGCCCAAGACCGTGCAGACCCGTGAGCATCTCCTTGCCGAGGTCTGGGACTGGGTGGACGCGAGCGGCACCCGCACCGTCGATTCGCACATCAAGGCTCTGCGCCGCAAGCTTGGATCGGATCTGATCCGCACCGTGCACGGCGTCGGCTACGCTTTCGAGCCACCACAGTAATCGTGCCCGCGCCCGACCCGCACCGTTTAGGCTCTCGCATTCCATCGCTTCCGGATGTTCGGCCACTCGACCGCGCACGGTCGATGAAGGTCAAGCTCTCGGCCGTGGTGGTCGTGTCGGTGACCCTGTCCGCGCTGATCACCTGGGTCGGGCTACGCAACGGCCTTGGCCCCACCAAGACGTTTCCCATGGCGATCATCCTGTCGCTCGCGCTGACGCTACCGCTGTCGCGCGGAATGACCTCTCCCCTGCGTGATATGACGGCGGCGGTGCAGGCGATGGCCTCAGGCGACTATACCCAGCGCGTGCGCGCGACCTCCCGCGATGAGGTCGGCCAGTTGGCATCGGCCTTCAATTCAATGACCGAGGAGATCGCACAGGCCGACCAGATCAGGCGAGACGTCATTGCCAACGTGTCGCATGAGTTACGCACCCCGGTTGCGGCCCTGCACGCGCAGCTCGAGAACCTTGTGGACGGGGTGGTCGATCCCTCCCCCGCAACCTTGAACACAGCGCTCATCCAGACCGAGCGCCTATCGCGGTTGATCTCCTATCTGCTGGATCTGTCGCGGCTGGAGGCTGGTGCCGCCTCGCTGCACGTAGCCGAGATAGACCTCATAGAGTTCCTCGACGACGCGGTGGGTGCCCTCACCATGCTCGATGCGGGTAAGAACATCGATTTCGTCGTGGACGTAGAACCCGAAGACCTCACGATCACGTCTGATCCGGAACGGCTGCGCCAGATCGTGACGAACCTAGTCCAGAACTCGATCCGCCACTCCCCCTACGGTGGAAAGGTTGCGGTCGTGGCGCGTGAGGAGGGTGAGGAGATCGTTCTTGAGTTCACGGATGACGGCCCCGGCATCTCCAAGGAAGATCGCGAACGCATCTTTCAACGTTTCACACGTGGTGGCACCAATAATTTCACGGTGAATCACCCGACTTCTGGCGGCACGGGCATCGGCTTGGCCATCGTACGCTGGGCCGTGGATCTGCACGGCGGAACCGTGTGCGCGCTCGACTCCGTACACGGCGCTCGTATCGAGGTGCGTCTTCCCCGAGTCTTCGTGCCACCCGTGCCGGATGACGATCAGATCACATAATAAACTTGTTCTAGTGATTCTATAACTATAGAGTTGATGTCATGACCACTAGCGCACCCATAATCTTTGACTCCCTGTCTAAGAGCTTTGGAACCAAACGCGCCGTTGACAATCTCTCGTTCACCGTCCAACCCGGACGTGTCACCGGCTTCCTTGGTCCCAACGGTTCAGGCAAAACCACAACCCTACGCATGCTCTTGGGGCTGACCCGCCCCACCTCGGGCACCGCACGAATCGGCAGCAAGCACTACACCGAACTAGCCGACCCGCTGACCGTGGTTGGTGCGGCACTCGAGGCCTCGAGTTTCCACCCTGGGCGCACAGCCCGCGACCACCTGCGCGCCTATGCACCTCTCGCGGGCGCCAGCAACAAGCGCGTGGACGAACTCTTGGAACTCGTTGACCTGAAGGAGGCGAAAAACCAACGAGTCGGCGGCTATTCCCTTGGGATGCGTCAACGTCTCGCCCTCGCCACCGCACTGCTCGGCAACCCGCGCTACCTGATCCTCGATGAGCCCGCGAACGGACTCGACCCCATGGGCATTCGCTGGCTGCGCGACTTCCTCCGCCAACTCGCTGCCGACGGGGTGACGGTTCTCGTATCGAGCCACATCCTCTCCGAGGTCCAGCAGAGCGTGGATGACGTGATCATCATCGCCAACGGTCAGTTGCGATACGCCAACCCCATCAGCGAACTCCACACGGCAGCCCGCCCGAAGACCCGCGTTGTCACCCCCAACGGGGATGCCTTTGCACAACTCGCTCGCACCAACCACTGGGTGTTCGAGTACGCCAACGGTGCTTTTGACGTGTCGGATCTACGGACGGCCGCCGTTGGAACGGCAGCCTTCAGTTCTGGCATTGAACTGCACGAACTGTCCGACCGCACCGAATCGCTTGAGGACTTCTTCTTCCGTTTGACCAGCCCACTGCCTGCCGCACCACCGGTAGGCGCTCCAGTGGTTCCCGCAGATCTCGCCCCTCCCTCCGGTGACCCTTCAGCCGAAAACACCCCAGCACAGGACAACGGAGGTACCCAGCGATGATCAACCTGCTGAAGTCCGAATACCGCAAGTTCGTTTCAACCCGCATGTGGTGGGTGCTACTGCTCGTCATGGTCGGCTACATGGCCATGAACGCGAGCGCCTTCGCCTTCATGTTCGCTTTCGGCGATGCGGTCTCCACCGGCGATCCCGACATGGTCATGGACCCAACCCTGGCACCGCAAAGCGTCTACACGGTGGCGGCGTCGATGGGATACATCTTCCCTGCACTCATCGGTGTCATGTCCATCGCTGGAGAGTTCCGGCACAAGACCATCACGCCAACCATCATCGCGACTCCCAATCGCACCAAGCTCCTGACCGCCAAACTGATCTCGGGAGTTCCGCTCGGCATCCTGTACGGCGCGGTGGGAACCTTCGCATGCGTTGGTTTCGGTGCGCTTATCCTGTCGCTCGGCGATGTGTCACCGCAACTCGACACCAGCTATGCCTGGGGAATCATCGGCCGATCCGTGCTGACGTTGACCCTGTGGCTCATCTTCGGTGTCGCCTTGGGCTCGGTACTGACCAATCAGGTTGCGGCTGTGGTGATCCTGATCGCCTTCACACAGCTCATTGAGCCCATCTTGCGCATGCTGCTCCCCAACTGGACCATCACCGAGGGCGCTGCCCGGTTCCTGCCCGGTGCAGTTGGAGACGCGATCGCGGGCGGCAGCATATACGACGCAATGAGCGGTGCCACTCCGCTGCCCATCGCCTCGGCCATCGCCGTGATGCTCGCGTACATCGTGGTGCTTGCGGCGATTGGTCGCGTGTCCACACTCCGCAGCGATATCAGTTAACCTCCTCCCGCACAACCCGCGAGAGCGCCCGCCCCTGCTGAGGGCCGGGCGCTCTTGTGTATTCGCCTGTTCAACAGGGGATGGATCGTGCACTCGCAACGCCCTGTGCCTGTCGAGAGGACCCAAACCAGTACTCACAGACGTGAGGGGACGGATATTCGTACCCTCGCATGGTGCGGGCGCAGCGCGGGCTGGGAGTCGGTAGGATCGTCGGCAATCGGTGGGAAACCAGATTGGCGACGATCTGTCGGCGTCCGCACACCAGTTGCGCTGGGAGATGGGTCGAGCGGGGAAGGCGGCAGATTCGTCGGCACGTGCGCTCTGTTCATTGGGGCAAAAAATGGTCCAGATACACAGCTTTTATACGTGCATTCGGCTTGTTTTGGCCCCACCGACTGCGGGACACAGGAACGCAAATCTTTGGGGAGTGGGATGTTTTCCACTCGCCATCGCACAGGTGGAAGTTTTCCCCTAGCGGCGACCAGCCCAACCCACCCTCAAGTTCGCTGAAAGCGAACAAGCGCCCCTTGGTAAACGAAACCTGAGACCCACGGCACAATCCATACCTCGCCTAGGGCAAAACCGGGGTTAATTTACCCCGTGGCAAACCCACTATTGCCAACGTTTTACCACCCGCCAACCCCCAGAGCGGCAGGTCAAACCAGCCGATGTCCACATGCACTTCCGCAGTCACATCCATGGGTCTTTTGGCCCTAATCTTGTAGGGATAGCCGTCACATACTGGCGGGCAATCTAGGCGAAAGTGGGCGATCCCTCAGTGTCCTCAAAGGCTGATTCAACGACGATCGGCAATCACGGCGGCGAATTTGGCGCAAACGAATGGCTCGTGGAAGAGCTATACAGCCAATACCTCGCCGACAAAAGCTCTGTTGATCCCGCATGGGCGGAGTTCTTCGAAGACTTCACACCCACAACGGAGCAGACCCCCTCGCAACCAAGCGAACCGGAAACTGCCCCCGCACCACCCACGCTGCCAACCATCTCCACCACAACTGCTTCTGAGGCTCCAACCGTGACCAGCACCCCGCAAACACCGGCCACTACCAGCGCAGCGCCGTCCGCTTCCCACCCGATTCCACAATCGGTCAACCCAGCAGACCGCCCCGTCGCAACCGCACAACCAGCAACCGCTCCATACGCGCACGAGGGTCAACGTCGCGCAGAGCAGATCATCGAGAACGAGCCGGACAACGTTGAGACCCTCCGCGGTCCAGCGGCTCGCCTGATCAAGAACATGGACGCCAGCCTTGAGGTGCCTACCGCAACCTCGGTTCGCGCCATTCCAGCCAAGCTCATGGTGGACAACCGCATCGTCATCAACAACCACCTCGTGCGCACCCGCGGCGGCAAGGTGTCGTTCACGCACATCATCGGCTACGCGCTCGTGGAGGCACTGCGCGAGATGCCGTCAATGAACGCGTCCTACTCAATCGTTGACGGCAAGCCCACCCTGACCAGCCCGGCACACGTCAACCTTGGTCTGGCAATCGACATTCAAAAGCCAGACGGCACTCGTCAACTCCTCGTACCGGCAATCAAGAACGCCGACACGATGGACTTCGCAGAGTTCGTCGCAGCCTACGAGGGCGTTGTGCGCAAAGCTCGCAACGGAAAACTCGGGGTCGAGGACTTCCAGGGCGTGACCGTCTCGCTCACCAACCCTGGAACCATCGGAACCGTGCACTCCGTACCGCGCCTCATGAAGGGCCAGGGCGCAATCATCGGTGTCGGAGCGATGGACTACCCCGCGGAGTTCTCCGGGGCGTCCAGCGAACAACTGGCGCGCATGGGTATCTCCAAGGTGTTGACGCTCACCTCAACCTATGACCACCGCATCATCCAGGGTGCGCAGTCCGGCGATTTCCTGCGCCTGATCCACAACAAGCTTCTCGGCCTCGATGACTTCTACGACCGTCTGTTCATCGCGTTGCGAGTACCCTACGAGCCAGTTCGCTGGGTCCAGGACAACACCGTTGACGCGGAGGACGAGGCCGAGAAGCCAGCGCGCATCGCCGAACTCATCCATGCATACCGCTCCCGCGGACACTTCATGGCCGAGACGGACCCGCTGTCCTACCGTCAGCGCAAGCATGCAGACCTCGACGTGCAGACTCACGGCCTGACCCTATGGGACCTCGACCGCACCTTCCCGACCCGCGGGTTCGGCGGCAAATCCAAGATGAAGCTCCGCGACATCCTTGGGCTGCTGCGTGACGCCTACTGCCGCACCATCGGTGTCGAGTACATGCACATCGCAGACCGCACCCAGCGCAAGTGGCTCCAGGCCAAGCTTGAGGCCCCATATGAGCGCACGCCACACGACGAGCAGTTGCGGATCCTGCGCCGCCTCAACGCCGCGGAGGCGTTCGAGACCTTCCTGCAAACCAAGTTCGTGGGCCAAAAGCGCTTCTCGCTTGAAGGTTCCGAATCCATCATCCCGCTGCTTGATGAAATCCTGACCGGCGCCGCAGAGTCCGGGCTCGATGAGGTATCGATCGGCATGGCACACCGCGGCCGCCTCAACGTGCTCGCCAACATCGCTGGCAAGAGCTACAGCCAGATCTTCCAGGAGTTCGAGGGCAACCTCGACCCACGCACCTACCAAGGTTCCGGCGACGTGAAGTACCACCTCGGAACCGAGGGTACGTTCACCGCAGAGTCGGGTGAGACCACCAAGGTGTCCCTCGCGGCCAACCCATCCCACCTTGAGGCCGTGGACCCGGTTCTCGAGGGAATCGTCCGAGCCAAGCAAGACCGCATCGACCTCGGAGGCGACGGATTCTCCGTCCTGCCAATCCTGGTTCACGGCGACGCTGCGTTCGCGGGACAGGGTGTGGTCATGGAGGTTCTCAACCTCTCCCGCCTGCGCGGATACAACACCGGTGGCACGATCCACGTGATCATCAACAACCAGATCGGCTTCACAACGGCCCCAGCGAACTCCCGTTCGACGTTCTACTCGACGGACGTCGCCAAGGGCTACCAGGTGCCGATCTTCCACGTGAACGGCGATGACCCCGAAGCCGTTGTGCGGGTAGCTCGCCTCGCGTTCGAGTACCGCGAGGAATTCAACCAGGACGTCATCATCGACATGATCTCCTACCGTCGCCGCGGCCACAACGAGGGCGACGACCCGTCGATGACCCAGCCACTCATGTACAACCTCATCGAGAACATGCGCTCGGTCCGCAAGCTGTACACCGAGACGCTCGTGGCTCGTGGAGACATCTCGCTTGAGACCGCCGAGGAAGTACTTCAGGACTACCAGGCCCAACTTGAACGCGTGTTCACCGAGACACGTTCGGATGACTTCCAGCCTTCGACCGAGACCGACCAGATTCATGGTCTGGAACGCCCCGAGTCCCAGCGCGAGGATGCCGGAACCATGGTGGGTTGGCAGACCGCCGTGCCGCAGTCCATGCTCGACCGCATCGGTGAGGCCCATCTGCATGCCCCCGCAGGCTTCACCGTGCACCCGAAGTTGCAGCAGCTCATGGAACGCCGCAACAAGATGGTCAAGGAAGGCGGAATCGACTGGGGCTTCGCGGAGATCCTCGCGTTTGGAACCCTGGTCATGGAGGGCACACCCGTCCGCCTCGCGGGCCAGGACTCCCGCCGTGGAACCTTCGTGCAGCGTCACGCCGTGCTCCACGACCGCAACACGGGAGCCGAGTGGACTCCTCTGCTGTACCTGTCTGCGGACCAGGCAAAGTTCTGGGTCTATGACTCCTCCCTGTCCGAGTACGCCTGCCTTGGCTTCGAGTACGGTTACTCCGTTGAGCGCCCAGACGCACTCGTGCTGTGGGAGGCCCAGTTCGGTGACTTCGTCAACGGCGCGCAGACGGTGATCGACGAGTTCATTTCCTCCGCTGAGCAGAAGTGGTCGCAGAACTCCTCCGTGGTCATGCTCCTGCCGCATGGCTACGAGGGTCAGGGGCCGGACCACTCCTCCGCCCGCATTGAGCGCTTCCTGCAGTTGTGCGCGGAAGACAACCTGACGATCGCACATCCAAGCTCCCCGGCGAACTACTTCCACCTACTGCGCCGTCAGGCCTACGACCGTCCGCGCCGCCCACTCGTGGTGATGACGCCGAAGTCGATGCTCCGCCTACGCGCTGCGGCCTCTTCGCCGCAGGAGTTCACCTCGGGAACGTTCCGCGAGGTCATCGGCGACGCCACTGCCCAGTCTCGCGTGGCTCAGGGGGGCACGGTTGACCGCGTGGTCCTGACCGCTGGGAAGGTCTACTACGACCTTCTCGCACAGGCGCAGAAGAACAACGATGAGCGCATCGCGTTTGTCCGCCTTGAGCAGCTTTACCCGCTCAAGACCGATCAGATCCGCGAGGCACTCGCACCGTTCGACGACGCCGAGGTCGTGTGGGTCCAGGACGAACCTGAGAACCAGGGTGCCTGGCCGTTCCTCGCTCTGAACCTCCCCGAACAGCTCGGACGCAAGATCAGTGTCGTAGCACGGCCAGCCTCCGCATCGCCGGCTGTTGGTACGGCTAAGATTCACAAACAGGAGCAAACAAGCCTGATCGAGCGCGCGCTTGCCCGCTAGTAGTTTTCGCTAGAACTTGGGCCGCTACGGACGGATGTTCCGTGGCGGCCCAACGTTTTTTATGAGGAGTTTTCGTGTCTGCATCTGACGTGCGTATCTGTGCGATTGGTGACGAACTCACCGCAGGCATCGGCGATCCCCGCGCTCTCGGGTGGATCGGACGCGTTGTCGCACGCACCCGCTCCCCACGCCCGCCGCAGTTGTTCAACCTGTCTGTCCCCTATGAGACGACCTCTGGCCTGTCGGCCCGCTGGGAAGACGAGTTCAACCGTCGCGTCACCTCGAACGCGGATGTGGATCACCGGCTCATCATCGGTTTGTCGCACAACGACATCACAGCGGAACTATCGCTGGCTCGTTCCCGCCTGAATCTCGCGAACGTCCTCGACGTGGCCTCTGAGCGCCGGATTCCAACGCTCGTGGTGGGGCCACCGCCGACCGTTCCGGCGTTGTCGAACGCGCTGGCCGAGTTGTCCGCAGCCTATGCCGATGTGGCCCAGCGTCGCCGCGTACCGTATGTGGACACGTTCACGCCGCTCGTGAGCCACGAGCAGTGGAACGCCGATCTTGGGGTCTCTCCCGGTGCTTACCCTGGGCAGGCTGGCTATGGCCTCATGGCGTGGCTGGTGCTGCACACTGGTTGGCACACCTGGCTCGGTTTGCCCGAGGACGAGTAGTTCACTTTCCGACGAGTCGGACGCCTTCCGGCCTCGGCTCACCTTGGCTTCTCCCCAATCCCGTTGAGAGTGACGAAAAGTGCACTCTCAGTGTCTGAGAGTGCACTTTTCGTCACTCTCAAACCAGTGGCGCTGTTGCGAGTGCGCAAGCTATTGCTCACACCGCCATTCCCGACTGACATGGTGATTTTCCGGTAACAATACCTAAGAAAAACAACCCTAATCCCGGAAAATCACCATGTGGGTCGCGCCCAGCCTAGGTCCCACGCCCCAGCATCCAGACAACGAAGGCCGGAACCCTGATGGGTCCCGGCCGAATCGTCGTCAATCAGAAAGAAGCCCCTCAACGGGCGAACGCGGCTACTGGATGATGCCCGCCGCACGGAGTTGGACTGTGAGGTCCTGCGGTGCCGTCGATGCCGTGATCGCAGTCTCATAGGTCACGACACCGTCACGTACCAGGTCAAACAGGTGCTGGTCGAAGGTCTGCATGCGGTAGTACTCACCCTCGGAGATCAGATCGGTGATCGGCGGGTTGTCCCCAGGGTTGATGATCGATTCCGCGGTGCGGCCGGTGTTGATCATGACCTCGGCCACGGCGCAACGTCCCTTGCCATTCGAGCGCGTGACCAGACGCTGCGACACGATACCGCGCAGGGACTGTGCCAGAGCCATACGAATCTGGGTCTGTTCGTGGCTTGGGAAGAAGTCGACGATACGGTTGATCGTTTCCTCAGCGTCGATTGTGTGCAAGGTGGAGAGCACCATGTGTCCGGTCTCACCTGCCTGGAGCGCTGCACGCACGGTTTCAGCGTCACGCATCTCACCGACCAAGATGACATCTGGGTCCTGACGCATTGCCGCACGCAATGCGGTGTTGAAGTCTGCGGTGTCGTGACGCACCTCACGCTGCGAGATGATCGCCTTCTTGTCCGAGTGGAGTACCTCGATGGGGTCCTCAATCGTGACGATGTTGACCTCACGCTTCTCGTTGATGAGGTCAACCATCGCGGCCAGGGTCGTGGTCTTACCGGAACCGGTTGGGCCAGTGACCAGTACGAGTCCACGCGGTTCGAGTGCAAGGTCGCCCAGAACGCTGGGCAGCCCCAGTTGTTCGAGGGTCTGCGCGTTCTCCGCAACCCGCCTGAACACCATCGACACGGTGCCGCGGGCCAGATAGGCGTTCGCGCGGAAACGCCCGACGCCGTCGAGTTGGTATGCAAAGTCCGCTTCGTGGGTGGCTTCAAAGCTAGGGCCAAGGTTGGCTGGCAGCACCTCTTCGAGCATGTTGAGGGTGTCATCGGCGGTCAGCGGCGGCACCTGGAGGCGGCGGAGGCGGCCATCAACACGGACTCGCGGGGCAGAACCAACCTTGACGTGCAGGTCAGAGCCGCCGTTCGAAGCCAGGGCATGCAAAAAGGGGATTACAGACTGTAGTTGCGTCACATCGAAGGTATCGGCGCGCAGATCACGAAACTTTATATTTTCGCTTCCCGACGATACCTCTGGTTGGTCCCGCATCTCACATGGCGGGGTGCGTGGCTGTGCACGCGAGAGATGCGAACGGGAGTGTGATCTGATGCGATCGGTTTTTACCGGTGGTGCGATGTGTGGAAAAATAGGGAGCGGGCGTGTGCTCAAGCACGCGCGATTCATGTTTACCTCAAACTGGACGCTTGTTCTTTGCTGCGTAGTGCGCGGTTGAGAGCCTGAGGTTCTTTTGACCTGGGTGGGCATGCCTGACATTGAAGGAGATCACCATGAGCAAGCGCGGACGTAAGCGTCGTAGCCGTGCCGGTAAGGGCGCAAACCACGGCAAGCGTCCAAACGCATGAGTCGTTTGGACTAAGCACAAGGGCCGCAACGAATCTGAAAATGATTCGTTGCGGCCCTTGTCGTTTTAGCCCTCGGTGATGGTCACCTGCGTGAACTGCGCCCGAATTCGCACCCTCAGGTCCTCTGGAGCCCGTTCACTGCAGGACCGTTTGAGAGCGGCCTTGATGAGTTCGTCGATTGAGAGCTCAGCGAGGCACGGCGAACACTCGGCCACGTGTGCACGGACACGGGCCGTGTCCTCCTCGGTCATCTCCGAGTCAAGGTACTCGAAGATGTGCTCCACGACGGACTCGCAGGCTTCTTTGTCGAGCTCGTATCCCATGTCCTTGCTGCAATCTTGTGTAGGTTTCTCGGTCATGATGCTTGCTCCGGTGAGGTCGGGGCATCCACTGCGTCCACGACACTGCGAGCGCTCTTCGCTGAACTCTTGCGTGCTGTGCGTGCGGAGGAGGTTTCCCCTGTTCCAAATCCCATGCCCGCGGCGTAGTCGCGTAGGAGTTCACGCAATTGTGCGCGGCCACGGTGTAGCCGAGACATGACGGTTCCGATGGGGCTGCCCATGATCTCGGCGATCTCCTTGTACGGGAATCCCTCGACATCGGCGAGATAGACGGCGATGCGGCGGTCCTCGGGGAGTTCCTGGAGGGCGCGCTTGATGTCCGAGTCTGGGAGCCGTTCGAGGGCTTCAGCCTCGGCTGATTTCAGTCCGGTCGATGTGTGTGAGGCCGCGCGTGCAATCTGCCAGTCCTCGATTTCCTCGGAGTTGGATTGCTTCGGCTCACGCTGCTTCTTGCGGTAACTGTTGATGTAGGTGTTTGTGAGGATGCGGTACAGCCAGGCCTTGAGATTGGTGTCTGGCCGGTACTGGTGGAACGCCGCGAATGCTTTGGCGAAGGTTTCCTGAAGCAGGTCCTCTGCATCCGAGGGGTTCCTGGTCATGCGTAGTGCGGCAGCGTACATCTGATCGAGGTATCCAAGCGCATCCCGTTCGAAGCGGGCGGCGCGTTGTTCGGCGCTCTCCGATTCGGGGGCACGGTCGGTGTCCTCGCCAATGTCATCGGCAAGTATCTGGTCCGCGATTGCCTCCGCATTCTCAGAGGTGATCACGTCCGATTCTGGGTGTGGGGTCGGGTTCGACTCATGAGTGGTCATCACTGTAGAGCCTATGTCGAGGGTCGCTGGGTTGACCAGTTGAATCGCTCCTGTGCCTCGGTCCATAACGTTTGCTGTCACGCACGGTCCAACACTCATGTGCGCATTTTCATTCCCAGGGAACACTCGTAAACGCTCCCTACGTTTGTAGGTGCCCTTAGCTTCGCTCACGCGCACTGTGAGTGAAGCTAAGGAGCACTTACAACCTGAGATTTTGCGTGCGGGTACGCGCGGATAACCGAGCGGTGAATGCCCTCGCCGGTTATGGTGAGTAGAGGAATGTGACCGTATCGATGTGGGTAGCGCGTGGCACCCACAGTTTGGGGTTTTTTCAATGTTGCGTCGGATTGCTCGCCCGCTGCTCGCGTCGTGGTTTGTATACGACGGCTATGACGCGCTCCGTCATCCAGAGTCGCACGTCGAGATGGCTCGTGAGCCGGTCACGAAGATCGCCGCGGTTGCAGGCCAGGAAGTGCCATCGGACACGCAGATCAAGCGCATCGTACAGGCTCAGGGTGCCGCCACGATTTTCTTGGGGCTGTCGCTCGCTTTCTCGAAGACCCCGCGCACAGCCGGTCTGCTCCTCGCGCTCTCCACCACGCCGCATGCCATTGCAACCGCACCCGTCAGCAAGGCGGAGTTGTCGCGTTCGGAGCGGATGAGGCCATTCATCGCCAAGGTTGGCGCTGTGGGTGCTGCACTTCTGGTTGCCGCTGACACGGCCGGTAAGCCGTCCATGCGATACCGGGTTGCGAAGGCTCGTGCAGATCGGGCTGAGGCGCGTTCGCACGAAAAGTGATCGCCTGACCTGGCTCGCGTACTTTCGTGGCGAGTGGGGAAAAACCCACTCACGGCGTCATGTGGACGCAGATTGCCGACGAGCCTGCTGGTTCTGTCCGCATCCCCTGCCCCGGCGTGGCTGGGACAGGGGCGGTCCTCTTGTGTGGCCAGATCGTCGCCAAGTAGTACACAGATGCACGCCAGGGTGCTGGGAAGTGAGACCCAGCGTCTTGTCTTGCGGAAACCTTCTAGACTTGGGGCATGACTTCGATCTCGCCAACCTCTGTTTCACCGTTGTGGGACGCACCGTCGCGCCCTGCCAATGCCCGCTTGGATGCAACCGTGTCCGTTCCCGGCTCCAAGTCGCTGACCAACCGCTTCCTTGTGCTCGCAGCTCTGGCCGATGGACCGAGTGTGCTCCGCGGGACGCTGCTGTCCCGTGACTCCGAACTCATGATCGCGGCCCTGCGACAGTTGGGGGCCTCGATTGAGCCAGGTGAGCAGGCGGGTGAGTTCCACATCTCCCCGATCGTTCAGGGAACTGATGTCGGCGAGGTGCACATCGACTGCGGGCTGGCAGGGACGGTGATGCGGTTCTTACCCGCCGTTGCAGCGCTCGTGCGCGGACACATCGTGATTGATGGGGATGAGGGTGCACGGGTACGCCCGATGAAGCCGATTCTGGACGGCTTGCGCGATCTCGGTGTGGAGATCGAGGACCTGTCAAATGGCTTCCTTCCCTTTGCGATGAACGCCACAGGAATGGTTCCGGGTGGCAGCATCACGGTCGATGCCTCGGGTTCGAGCCAGTTCGTGTCTGGTCTGCTGCTTGCCGCGAGCCGCTTTGAGAAGGGCGTGGAACTGCACCACGTGGGCGCGAAGTTGCCCTCGCTGCCCCACATCGACATGACCGTCGACGTGCTGGGCGCAGCAGGTGTCTCGGTTGAACAGCCGGACAACGTGACCTGGACAGTCGCCCCGGCAGCAGTCACCGCGCGCGATGTTCACGTCGAGCCGGATCTCTCCAACGCCACCCCGTTCATGGCTGCGGCACTCGTGTGCGGTGGCACGGTGCGGATTCCCGCCTGGCCCTCATCGACGACTCAGCCCGGTGGTCTGGCACCGGAGATCTTCGAACGCATGGGGGCGCAGGTGAACCTCGTGGACGGCGTACTCTCGATCACGGGCACGGGACGGGTTCGTGGCCTTGGACATCTCGACCTCTCCCCCGCAGGTGAACTGGCCCCCACCTTTGCGGCGCTTGCCGCCCTCGGCGATGCCACCACCGAGATCACCGGAATCGCACACCTGCGTGGTCATGAAACCGACCGCCTTGCAGCGCTGTCCGCCGAGATCAACGGCCTGGGTGGCTCCGTCACCGAGACCCCGGACGGCCTGATCATCAGCCCGGCACCACTGCATGGTGGGACGTTCCGCACCTACCACGACCACCGAATGGCCACGGCCGGAGCAATCCTCGGGTTGGCTGTACCCGGCATCGCCGTGGAGAACATCGCCACCACGGCAAAGACCCTTCCAGGGTTCGACCTCATGTGGCAGGACATGCTCGCGCAGTTGGCGTAGTAGTGTGGTGAGGGTACGCGGCGAGGTAGCCCGTGCCCTCACCCCTACAACCAACGGAATGCCTTTCAGTTCTATGACGCCACGCTTTCTTGACGAGTCGGATTTCTCCTCCCGCCCAGGGAAACGCGGTTCACGTCCGCGTACCAAGACCCGCCCCGAGCACAAGAACGCCGTCCAGGGTTTCGTCACTGGCGTGGATCGCGGTCGTTACACAATCCTCGTGGACGAGGACGGTCCCGACGAACGCATCGTGATCGCGATGAAGGCCAAGGAACTGAACCGCGACCGAATCGTGTGCGGGGATCGCGTGGACATGGTGGGCGATGTTTCCGGCGATGAGGGTACGCTCGCGCGAATCGTGCGTATCACCGAACGCGACACCGTCCTGCGGCGCACGGCGGACGACACCGATCCGTACGAGCGCATCATCGTGGCAAACGCCGATCAACTCGTCATCGTGACTGCGCTTGCCAACCCGGAACCACGCACCCGCATGATCGACCGCTGCGTGGTTGCCGCCTACGACGCCGGCATGGATGCGATCCTGTGCCTCACCAAAGCCGACCTCGCCTCCCCCGACTATCTACGCGACCTCTACGAACCGGTGGGTGTACGCGTGGTCGTCACTGAACAGACCGATGATCTAGACCTCGACGGAGTCACCGGGGTGCGCGATGAACTCGTGGGCAAGGTGTCCGTGTTCGTCGGTCACTCAGGTGTCGGAAAGTCCACGCTCGTCAACGCCCTCGTCCCTGACGCCGACCGCGCCACCGGCCGGGTGAACGACGTGACCGGACGCGGCCGCCACACCTCAACGTCAGCCGTGGCGCTCCGCCTTCCCAAACACGCAGACCCTGCAACCGGCGAGGTCCACGCAGGCTGGGTCATCGACACCCCGGGGGTCCGCTCATTCGGGCTCGCCCACATCGATCCTGACCGCGTACTCGCCGCCTTCGAAGACCTCGAGACCCTCATCGAGGATTGCCCACGAGGGTGCACCCACCTCGCGAGCGCACCCGACTGCGCACTCGACGACTGGCTCGAAGCCGCCCACGCCGGAACGGTGGAGGAAGACGAACGCGAGGTCTCGTCGAAAATCAAACGCATCGAGTCGATGCGTCGCCTCCTCGACTCGCGCAGCGACGGGCCAAGCGGCGCATAAACCCGTGCAGGTCATGAGAAACACGCCCGCAAACCAGCCAAAACACGCTATGTTTAAGGCATGACTTCCTCGGTTTACGATGACGACCTGCGATTCGCACTCACCCTTGCGGACCAAGTTGACCGCATCACGATGTCACGGTTCAAGGCAATAGACCTCAAGGTCGAATCCAAGCCGGACACCACCCCCGTATCGGACGCAGACCGCACAGCCGAAGAGGTCATCCGCGGACAGATCTCGCGCATGCGCTCGCGCGACGCAATCGTCGGCGAGGAGTACGGAACCACCGGCCACTCCTCACGCCGCTGGATCATCGACCCCATCGACGGCACCAAGAACTTCGTACGTGGAGTCCCAGTCTGGGCGACGCTGATCGCGCTTGCCGAGGGAGATGAGGTGGTTGTTGGCGTCGTTTCCGCACCCGCGCTCAACCGCCGCTGGTGGGCCGCCAAGGGCACTGGAGCCTGGACTGGACGATCGTTGTCCCAGGCCACGCGCCTGCATGTCTCAGGGGTCTCGTCGCTTGAGGATGCCTCGCTCTCCTATTCTTCTCTGGGAGGATGGGGCAAGTTGGGACTGCGCGAGCAGTTCCTGTCCCTGACCGATGACGTCTGGCGCACCCGCGCCTACGGCGATTTCTGGTCCTACATGCTCGTGGCCGAGGGCGCCGTCGACGCTGCGATGGAACCCGAGCTTGAACTCTACGACATGGCCGCACTCGTCCCCATCGTGACCGAGGCCGGAGGCACGTTCACCTCCGTTGACGGGTCTGCTCAGGGTCCGTGGGGCGGCAACGCCATTGCGAGCAACGGCGTGTTGCATGAGGAGATCTTGGAACGCCTGCGCACCGAATAACGCGAGGCGAGGGCTTGAGCCCTGCTTAGCGACGATAGTGCGGGTTGACACGGTGGCACCGCCACGAGTGGGTCGCGGTTCTGGCTGCGCGGACTAGCGCGAAATCATCCCCAATTCGGACACGTCATACCAGAGCAGGTCACGCTCGCCCAGTGCGATGATCGCTTCCTCCTTGCCTTCGAGCACGCCCTGAATGTCGCCTGCAGCTTCAGGTTCGTCAACATGCACGCACACGATCTTGGTTGGCCCAAGATCCTGAGTGATGTCAACCGCAGAGAGTGCCTCGTCCGGTGTGGCCTCAACGACCGTGACAGCCGAGTCTGGGACGTCAACTGAGATGATCAAGCGTGTCCACTGCTCATCGGGGGCGGCAGCGATAAGCATGAGCGAGTCATCTGCCGCAGCCATGAACGCGCCGTACTCGACCTCTTCGATGTCCGTGATGTCTTCGGCCGCATACTGCCGCACCAAGGCTGCGGTGGCGGTGTGGGCGCGACGTGGGGTCAGGTTGATCTTGTTGCCTTTGACCCCGTCGAGTTCGCTGAGGGTGGCTGGTACATACAGGCGCATGTTCTAAGTGTGCCATCTGAGGCCCGATAATCTTCAACGATGCGCAGCAAGAACGGTCAGCTCAGGCCGTACGGTGCGTCACAAACCCGGCGCTGATCATAGCCGCCAGAGATTCCAATGCTGAGGGCAGGTCGCCCTTGGTACGGTCCTCGGTGACGGCTTTGCCCCATTCGAGAGCGCTGTGCGCGATGTTCTGGTCACTCGCGATGAAGTACGGCGCGTCCTCATCAGCGAACCGTCGCAGTGCTTTGACGATCTGGCTACGCCGATCCTTTCCCGTGACCCTCAGTGGTGCCTGGTTCACCACTACGAGGTAAGGACGGTCAGGGTGGCGCTCTTTGAACTGCGAGATCGCATCGATGAGTCGTTTGATTCCCACGGGGTCGGCTTTCCCCACGATCAGCACGAGATCCGCGTATTCAAGCGTCGTCAGTGTGGCTGCATTGCGCTGTGGCGCATGGGAGTCAAATGCGATGCTCTTGTCTTGGTCGAGTGGCGGCGCACAGTCCACGATTGTCCAGGGAGCATCGTGTTTCACCTGTTCGTAGACTGCTTCGAGCGCATAGTGCGCTATCTCGTCCCAACGATCGGGACGCGGCAACCCGGTCAGGAGCGTCAAGTTCTCGGCAACGTTCATTGCGCTGTCCGCAAGGGTCGCCGTATCGAGGGTGCCCTGATTGGCGTGCCGGCACGCCAGCGCCAGGCCCGACGACTCTTCGAGCAGACCCAACCCCTGTGCGAGCGATGGGGCGTAGGTGTCGGCATCCACGAGGATCGTGTGCTCACCCGTGTATCTCTTGGCGTCGCTGCGTCGGCTGCCGAGCAAGCGGCTCCGCCGCTTTGCAGCACCCTGTGTCTGCCTCATGTTCATTGCCGACGAGCCGGTTGCCTCGGTCCTCTGTGTCACGCCTCGTGAGAGCGCGTAGGCGAGACCTGCGGCTATTGTGCTACGTCCCGGCGCTCCGTGTCCGCTCCACACCGCGATGATCTTGCCATGATGGCCGGGGCGGCCTTCCGGTGCTGACGGCTCCGGTGCGAATGCCGCGGGCTGACTGGGGGGCGGTAGCGGAACGTCGGGGGTTCCGCTTTTCAGGCCAGAGGGTGCGAATGTCTCCTGCGCTGAAGTTAGGCCGTCCTGTACACCGCGATCCGGTGCGAAGCCCTGCGGCAGGGAGTCTGGCAGTCTGGTGGGCAGGATGCCAAGGCTTTCGCGCCTCAGCACGTCTGCTGTCTCCTCAATCAGTTGCTGCGCGGCATAGGACCAGTCTGCGAGCGCCTGGTCATGGTCAGATGGTTGAGGGTCCTCTGGCGAGCTGGTTGCGTTTGCCGGGCTGTCTCCACTGCGTGCGTGCGAAACCTCGTCGCGTCGGACCGTGAGTTCTATGTCATCAGCCTCTTGGTCGTGGACACTCTCATCTGCACCATGAGATGTGTCGCTGCCGTTGGTGGCCTGCCCAGAACTGCTCTCTGGCTGGCTGGCGTCGGCGCGCAGGACATCGCTAGTGGTTGCTCCTGAGATTCCAAGGGCAGCCGCGGTGCCTGCGTTGTTCCGAGCACCGGCCTCTGCCACTATCTGAGCCAGCTTCTCGTCAATGTCGGTGGGACTGACGGACACCGTGATTCCCAATGCCCTCAGCCGTTCGCACGAGAACTGATCGTCTGGGTCGTTCAGAGCAACTATCTCGACCCCCTGTACCCGCAGAAGCGACACGAGTTCCCGGTCAAAGCCAGGGAGATCAGCACCGACAACCGCGACAGTTCCGATTCCCGCCTGTGCCACGCCCAGGAGTTCGGCCGTGTCAGCGCAGCGGCGTACGAGGGCTATGCCCTCGGTGTGGGTCAGGATCTGAGCGATCCGTCCTTCGATGGCACCTTGAACCGCGGTCACCACGGACACGACGGCACGCGGATACTCCGAGAAGCCCGAGGATCGCGCTCTGCGCGCTTGGTCCCAACTCACGATTCATCCTTCGGGTAGCTGAGGAGCGATAACGTCATGTCGCCCATACTCGCGGCGACCACGTCGCTGACCTGTTCAGCGGGCACAACCACGTGTACGGTCTGTCCCGAGGAAGCGCTGAACCCCTGGTCGGTTGCAGGTAGTTGGGCCACCACGAGATCCGTTGCCACGAGCGTTGGTGCGGGAGCATCGCCGCTTGCCGCCACCCTGGGCGCGGCCCATAGTTCCACGGTCGCTCCGACTGTCACGTTGCGTGGCAGGACGGTGCTCGTAGAGATCGCGATCACGCGGGTTGCATAGGCTTGATCGTGCACGAGTGATCCGATGGGCACAAACTGCCCCTCACCGACCGTCGTGGTGGCGATGTAGTTATGGTCTGCGTCGAGTGGGACGCTTACGTACTGAGAGCCTTGCGCCGCAAGGTTCACCTCAACGGGGCGCAGATGCTCTTGGGTGACAGCCTGTCCCGCCACTATTGGCTGTGCGGCGACGTAGGCGACCGATAGGTCCTTGGCATTATCGACGGCCCATACACCGAGCCACACCGAAAGCGCCACGAGTAAGATCCCAACCACAAGCCGTGGGTCTTTGACCGTTGGGCGTCGCAGACGTGTGGCACTCACGTTTTGGCTTGGCCTGTGTTGCAGCATTACTCGTTCTATCTGTGTTTTTGTACGCGCTGATGCGCGGTGAACTGCTCATAACTAACGTGTACTGGTCTCTTGCCGAGGACACAGTAAAATCCAATCGAAGTCTGTGGATAATGACTATGGGCCGGGCTATCCATGAAACAATGCCGGTATGGCACCTCGTTTTCTTACCCTCGCGGACGTGAGCGAAATCCTGAACGTTTCTTCCACCCAGGCCTATGCCCTGGTGCGTTCCGGGGAGTTGCCTGCAATCCAGGTTGGCGGTCGCGGTCAATGGCGCGTTGAGGCCAGTGAACTGGAAGCTTACATCCAGCGCGGATACAAGCTCACGCAGGAGAAGGTTCAGTCCGGGCAGTTGTAGACCCGCCATGCGCTGTTAGAGCAGCACGATTTTCGTGATTCTCGCGGCGGACACCGTCACGACCACTGGAGCTTGAGTGTGGGGAGTTCTCTCGACCTCCGTGTGCACGTCTAGGTGATCGGTTCCGACTGCCACGATCATTCCCAACACCTCGATCGGTCCCGCGGACAGGGCTATCCGCTCGCGGTCGCTCTGAATCGCTCGGAGCACTTGCTCAAGCGACCACTCACGGCTGCGTTTACGCAGCGCGGCGAGCGCACTGTGGCGCTCGTCTTCTTCCATTTCCGACGAGCCCTCACTGTGTTCCTGCACGACCGGTTTACGTGAGAGGTTACGGAACGTCACGACTGCCTGCGCGGGTATCAGCGTCCTCTGGCCAGAGATGGTGAGGAGTAACCATTCGGGTTCGACAGCGACGAGTTGTCCGTCCACAAGTTCCCCGGTCTCCAGGGTGAGCACAAGCCTGGACCCAAGGTGTCCGCGCATCCGGTCCACGAGCGTAATGTTGCGCGTTTCCGCTTGTGAGACCTCATAGGCAGTGGCGCGGCGGTCTACTGATTCCTCGCTGCTCTGTTCTGCTTCCAACTGGGCGAAGAGTCTTTCCCAGCGGTCCATCGGCGCTCCCCTGTTTGACGTGTTGACCCACATTCCATCACATAGTTCTCCACATCCCATAGACAGCGCGAGGAAAATCAGGTTAGATCGAACTTGGTCAAACATCATCAAACCGCATCAAACGATATTAAAAGAGAGAAAAATGCCGTATTCGACCTTGAAGACCTCGGTCCTTGCTGTTGTCTGCTCCGCGCTCGCGCTGCTGCTCGGTTCTCACGTTGCAGCCCGCCTCACCACAGATGCATTCGGCTCGGCCCTCGTGTACGACCAGGTGGGTTCAGTGGTCATCATTGCGGTTCTAACTGCCGGGTGCGCGGCCGCCGCCTGGTGGGCGCTCTCAGCTTGGATACTACTCGCCCTCATGCTGCCCGTGGCATCGCGGGAGCGTCGCGAACACTGGGCACGCTCAGTCAAGGTATTCGTGCCACGGGCCATGCGCCCGATCATCGTGGCCGGGACCGGGGTTGGCATGGTTCTTGGTTCGCTACCGGCCGCCGCTGTCGAGGAGGTGCCCACACCCCCGGTTGCTTCGCAGAGTTTCACCCTCACAATGTCCGCACCGGTTTCTGGGAAAGAGGCATCTACTCCGGCCCTAGAACCGTCAGATGACACAGCGGCCATATCACGTGATGCAACCGCAGGGAAGGAAACTGTCGAGCGAGACGATGACACTGTTGCAGTGGATGATCATTCCACGAGTGCTCCACAACCCGAGCCAGAGCAGCCCGAAGAACCTGTTGACGTTCTGGCCCCTACACCCAAGTTCTCCCTGACCTTCAACGAGCCGTCACAGCAGAAACAACCACATTCAACCGCATCTGAGTCACAGAAAGCGTCCAGTTCCCAAGAAGGATCCAGCTCACCTACCAGCGTGCCCGCAAAAGCAGCGGAAGCCACGGAACCCAGTGCGGAGCCGCAGGAAACATCGGCGACCTCACCGTCCACCCAGAACAGCGAACAGATTCCCTCGCCGCAGGCCGTGCGCGCCACCACTCAGACAGGCGACACCTTCATCAAACCCGCCATCCCCGAAACGAAAGAAGCAGCAGGCAGGAAGGGGCTCGTCGGCAATAAGTCACCAGAGCAGGCCGCCCACTACACAGTGAAGGCAGGTGATTCCCTCTGGAAAATAGCCGCGGACCAACTACCCACACATGCCTCCAACCGTGATGTCGCTCAACGCTGGCAGGAGATCTTCGAGCTCAACCGTGAGGCACTCGGAGATGATCCCAACCTCATCCACCCTGGCACGACTCTGGCCCTCAACTGACCACAGCCCGCACGCAGACCATCGAGGAACACCATGATCACTACACTTGCACCGCACGTCCCAACGCCCACCGAACCCTCCAACATTGATCTCGATCTCGTGCACGACCCCGACGAAATGCGTCTCCGGTTGGGGCGAGCAGTGGAACTTCCCGACCCAACCGCCGTATGCTGCGCGGTTGCCCATGCGGCAGTCGAGGCACTTCACGGGGCACGACCGGTGCAGCAGTTGGCCCGCCTTGTGTCGCCTCATGTGTACGAACAGTTGGCTCAACGAGCGCGGGTTCAGCAGCAGGTCGATCGCGTCAACGGCGTCACGCCTCGGGCTAAAGTCGGGAACGCGGACGCTACGAGGACACGGCCCCGCGCATCGACACGGATCGTCACCGCGCGTGTCCTTCGGGTCTCACCGATCGCCGCCGAGGCCTCAATCGTTCTACAGGATGGGCCGCGGGCTCGTGCCGCCGCGCTGCGGGTTGAGGAGTTTCGGGGACGCTGGCGTGTCAGCGCCCTCCAGATCGGATAATCCACTCCATCTTCCCAACCAACATGGCGAAAGCCCCGCCGGACATCTGTCTGACGGGGCTTTCGCAACGGTCTATCCTGAGTGCTGAGAACCGTGTGTTAACGCTTACGCTTGGCAGCCTTCGCCGCCGCACGGCGCTCCTCACGGTTGGTAGGCGCCGACGACGCAGTTGCCTCATCGCCCTCACTGTCAGAGGATGAGTAGTTGAGACGCTGCGGGGTCTTAGGTGCGTCAAGCCCCTTGGCAACGAGAACTTCCTGTTCCTCGTCTGGGGTTCCATCACCGTCCACGTCGACTTCCTGCTTCTCGACCTTGACCTGCAGGTTGTAGAGGAAGCCAGCGGCCTCTTCCTTAACGTTTGCAAGCATGGCCTGGAACAGGTCGTAGCCTTCGCGCTGGTACTCGATGAGTGGGTCACGCTGTGCCATGGCACGCAGACCGATACCTTCCTTGAGGTAGTCCATCTCGTACAGGTGCTCCCGCCACTTACGGTCGAGCACGCTCATGACCACGCGACGTTCGAGTTCGCGCAGGTTCTCAGCGCCAAGTTCCTCTTCACGGCGCTCGTATGCGAGACGAGCATCGGACAGGATCTCCTCGAGCAGAACCTCGGACTTGAGATTCTGACGCCCACCGACGCTCTCCTCAAGTTCCTCAACCGTGATCGAGACCGGGAAGATCGCCTTCAGCGACGTCCACAGGGCGTCAAGATCCCACTCGGTCTGATCGTTGGCCAGGGTTGCGGAGTTCACGTAGTCGGTGATGACGTCCGTGATGAAGTGTTGGATCTGATCCGCCATGTCTTCGCCTTCAAGCACGCGACGGCGCTCCTCGTAGACGACGGCACGCTGACGGGACAGGACATCATCGTATTTGAGGACGTTCTTGCGGATCTCAAGGTTACGGCCCTCGACCTGGCTCTGCGCGGAGGCGATACCACGGGTGACCATCTTGGATTCGAGCGGCACGTCGTCGGGGAAACCGGCGCGGTGCATCATCGACTCAGCGAGACCTGAGCCGAACAGACGCATCAGTTCGTCTTCCATAGACAGATAGAAGCGGGATTCACCGGGGTCACCCTGACGTCCGGAACGACCACGCAACTGGTTGTCGATACGGCGGGACTCGTGGCGTTCGGTTCCGAGTACGTACAGGCCACCGAGCTCGACGACCTCTTCGTGTTCGTCCTTCACGGACTGGCGGGCAGACTCGACGGCGCCTGGCCATGCGGCCTCGTACTCTTCAGGCGTTTCAACCGGGTCGAGTCCCTGAGCCTTGAGGAGGTCTTGTGCGAGGAACTCGGCGTTACCACCGAGCATGATGTCGGTACCACGACCGGCCATGTTGGTGGCAACGGTGACCGCACCCTTCCGACCAGCCATCGCAACGATGTTTGCTTCGCGGGCGTGCTGCTTGGCGTTCAGGACCTCGTGGGGAACGCCCTGCTTCTTCAGCATCGAGGACAGCAACTCGGACTTCTCAACCGAGGTGGTACCCACGAGAACCGGCTGGCCCTTGGCATGACGCTTGACGATGTCATCGACAACGGCGTTGAACTTGCCCAGTTCGTTCTTGTAGATCAGGTCTGGCTGATCAATACGTGCCACCGAGCGGTGGGTTGGAATGGGCACGACGTTCAACTTGTAGGTGCCGTTGAACTCGGCGGCCTCGGTCTCAGCGGTACCGGTCATACCGGCGAGCTTCTCGTACAGACGGAAGTAGTTCTGGAGCGTGATCGTGGCGAGGGTCTGGTTCTCGGCCTTGATCGCGACGCCTTCCTTGGCCTCGATGGCCTGGTGCATGCCCTCGTTGTAGCGACGGCCGGCGAGGATACGTCCGGTGTGCTCGTCAACGATGAGTACTTCGCCCTTGAGGACAACGTAGTCCTTGTCGCGCTTGAACAGTTCCTTTGCCTTGATGGCGTTGTTCAGGAATCCGATCAGCGGCGTGTTGAGCGACTCGTACAGGTTCTCGATGCCGAGGTAGTCCTCCACCTTAGCGATGCCGGGCTCCAGGACACCGATGGTGCGCTTCTTCTCGTCGACCTCATAGTCGGTGCCAGCGTCGAGGCGGCGCACGATCTTGGCGAATTCGACGTACCACTTGTTGACGTCACCGTCGGCCGGGCCTGAGATAATCAGCGGGGTGCGCGCTTCATCGATCAGGATCGAGTCAACCTCATCGACAATCGCGTAGTTGTGTCCACGTTGCACGAGGTCTTCCATAGCCCACGTCATGTTGTCGCGGAGGTAGTCGAAACCGAACTCGTTGTTGGTTCCATACGTGATGTCCGCAGCGTACTGTTCGCGGCGCTCTTCCGGGGTCTGGTTCGCGAGGATGCAACCGGTGGTCAGGCCGAGGAAGCGGAACACGCGGCCCATGAGTTCACTCTGGTATTCGGCGAGGTAGTCGTTGACGGTCACCACGTGAACGCCCTTGCCGGACAGTGCGTTGAGATACGCGGGAAGGGTGACCACGAGGGTCTTACCCTCACCGGTCTTCATTTCGGCGATGTTGCCGAGGTGGAGTGCTGCACCACCCATGATCTGGACGTCATAGTGACGCTGTCCGAGGGTACGGGTCGATGCCTCACGCACGACCGCGAATGCCTGCGGCAGCAGTTCGTCGAGAGAGGTTCCCGCTGCCACGTCTTCCTTGAAGCGCGCAGTCTCCTCGCGCAGTTCTTCGTCGGTGAATGCCTGGTAGTGCTCTTCAAGTGCATTGACCTGCTGAACGATTCCGTTCAGTTTTTTGAGAATCTTGCCTTCGCCGAATCGAAGAATCTTCTCGAGGATGTTAGCCACGCGGAACTCCCATGTGAGCGCTTTACGCCCCGCTTTCGAATATGAGCGGGTTATTCAACACTCCATCGTATTAGGTTTTTTCAGTGTTCGGTGACAATCCTGTGCGCCCTGAGAGTAATTCCGCACCTTGCTGCAGATGGTACGGCAGATTTCCGACGAGTCGGTGGTCCCAAGAACCTCCCACCCTGGGTGCACTGCACGTAAGCAGTTGTGCCAGCCCTGCCAACTCGTCGCCAAGGGCTCATGGAGCATGCCGCTGAACTCAACCATTTATGCACGAGATCTGCCTGATTACGGCTGAGTTCGGGCATAAATGGTTGAGTTCGATTCGTACGTCGCCCACCACAGACAACACGCAAAAGTGGCTGCCCCTCCCGGTACAAGGGGGCAGCCACTTGAAAGCCTCACTCGGCTAGTTCATTGAACGAATCGGTTACGGTCAGTCACCGCTCTTTGGTTCGCAGTCGCAGGTGGTGTCAAGCGCGATCACACCGTAGGTCCAGCCGTGGCGACGGTACGCGACCGATGGACGCCCGGAGTCAGAGTCGACGAACAGGAAGAAGTCGTGACCGACCATCTCCATTTCATCGATGGCGTTGGCCAAGGTCATCGAGTCTGCCGTGTGCAGTTTCTGTCGGATCGTGACCGGCGAGTCGCCCAGTTGGACCTCGACCGCTTCACCTGGCTTTTCAGGGTGCGGTATGGATTCTTCGACGTTAGGGGCGGATACTTCCAGCGCAAGCGCTTCAACGTCGACGGGCGGAACGTTGTTGCGCTGCGGACTGCGCCTCTTGGCGTGTCTGCGCTCGTGGGCTCGACGGAGTCTTTCCTGAAGTTTGTCGAGCGCTAGGTCAAGAGCCCCATATCGATCGTCTGCTGCGGCTTCTGCGCGGACCACGGGTCCCTTGTCGCGGACGGTGATCTCCACCCGTTCCTTGATGTTCGCTAGCCTCGGGTTGTTCTCGTGGGTGACTTCCACGTCGACGCGACGCACGGTTGGTGAATACTGCTCAATCTTTGCGAGCTTGTCTTCAGCGTGGCGGCGGAAACGGTCTGCTACTTCGGTGTGGCGACCAACAACTACGATCTCCATTTAAGCCTCCTGGCATTCGGGGCGCTCTCGCGCCAAAGCGTGATATTGGGGCGTTCATTCATCTGTGCGAACGCGGTGTCTACCACCTCCCTGCCGTGCTTGGGAATTGAACTTAAGGTTACATCTCAAACGTGCTCTGGGTCACTTTAGTTTGGGTGTTTTGGTGGTCAATTCGCCCAATTCTGCTCACGGCTTAGCCTTCGGCGTGGCGACAAGCGCGAAGCCAGCGACCAAGGTCCCCTGTGCTGGGTGAAGAACTCTAGCGGCTTCTGCGATTGTGGCTCCCGTGGTGACCACATCGTCGGCAAGGATTATGACGTCTGTTGTACGCACTGCGGCACGTAACTGGTCCGTGGCTCGTATTTTGCCGCGAATATTTTTACGACGAGTCTGTCGCCCAAGCCCTGACTGGTCATCTTTGCCTGCCCTCACCTTGAGTCCGCCAGGCATGACCTGCACGGCGTCTGGGGCGTTGACTCCACGTCTCAGCCCTTGGGTGAGGCCATCCGCGATGACCTCTGCCGGCACGAAACCGCGCTCCCTCGTCGCTGTGCGGCTTGATGGCATCGGCACGACGATCACACGTGGTGAACGCTCGGTGAACCGAAGGCGCTGGACAAGGTTCTGGCCAGCTATCTCCGCGAGCGCGCGGATAGGCTCGCTCGCGTCTTCGCGTCCGTGGTCTTTCCACCTGGCGATCACGTTGCGGTTGGACCCCTCGTAGAGGGTTGCATGGTAGATGGGGAAATCAGTGTCGGGGATGGCCGCGATTCGTGGGGCCATACGCATCAGACAGCCATCGCACAGGACGGTGTCCGGTGCATCGCATCCCACACACGTAAGCGGGACGATCAGTCGTAGCCATTCACGCACCACCAACGCAATCAGACGTAGCGTGTGGCGCACGGTCTGCGCTGTCCGGTGTCCGCCCTGAGTGGTGAATGTTTCCTGCACGCCGCAACCTTAGCGGGCTTCGGCTTCCCTCATACTCGCTGGGTCGAAAATGTTCCAGGTGCGCAAGTTTTACATATGCACCTGGACGAAAAACGCCCCATCGAGTTTTCAGAAGAACGATGGCTGGACACTGCGCCAGAGTGAGCCGACGGCCTGACCAGGGTGTCGTCGCTCATCTGAGGCCAAAAGCAGCAACCGCTAACCGGGATATGTGGGGAACCACGCATCGAGCGATTCCTCAGACCACGAAGCACCGGAGGAGCCACGCGTACGGATCACGCCCTGATCGCTGCCCAGGATCACGGCCCGTGGACCGCGCGCGGCGGTGAGGGTGTGGGTGTTCTCGGCCGGGGCTATGACCTCGCTTGGCCCAGAGATCGACACGCCAAACAGTGATTCCGCCTCATTGTTTGCGGTGTGCCCGATGACCCAGAGAGTGGATTCGTCCTGCCAGGCAACGGCGTTCGCCCCGGTGATCTGTCCGCCCACGGTGACTGGGTCCCCGAGCGAGAGCGGTGCGTTCATCGCGTCGCGGACGATACCGGCCACCTCGATGTGCGCGATTCCGTTTGCGGATGACACCACGGCAACCCGGGTGCCGTCAGGGCTGACGCGGAGCGAGTGCACTTCGCGTCCGGCAAGCCAGGGCACCACGACCGTGGTCTGCAGTGTGCCATAACTTGAGCTCAGCATGAGTTCACCCGTCTCGAGGCTCTGCCGCTGTTCTCCACTCCACACCCAGGTGAATCGGTCCACGCTCGGTGCGATGAGAGCGTTTCCGGAGAGGATCACGCTGGTCACGGTGGGCTCCTGCGAGGTCTCGGGGGTCGTGGCTTCTCCTGATTCCCCATCCGTTGGATCGTTGTCGTTGCTGGCAGAGCCAGCGTCCTCCGACTCGTTCTCCGGTGTGTCCGCCGATTCGCCGTCAGCATCTCCGGTTCCCGGAGTTCCAATGGCCGGACTCATGTTCGCGGCGAGCGGGAGCCTGCGAATCTCGCTGAGTCCGTTGCGGAACACCCCGGCGACCACACTCTCGGGGATGGCGAGCGCCGTGACGTCGTAGCCGGTGAACGGAGCGATTTCAGTGACTGGTTCCAGTTCCCTACCGCGCAGTCGCATGAGGATGTCGTCGTGCAGCACATACGGGTCCGAGGCGTTCCCGGTTGCCCGATTCGGGTCTCGCATGATGCTGTCGTTGTACGTGATGTTCATGTCTATGGACTCAGCCTGAATGGTGACTGTGTTCACGCCGGGGATGCGCTTGAGGGTCGTCTGGACTTGAGCGGCCAGGTTGGCTCGTTCCGAAGGATTGGCGTTGAGCACGTTTCTGGACAGGTTCACCGTGACGTTTGCCCCGGTGCGGACTGCTGAGACGAGTCTCGTGCCATCGGGGACCGCTGTTCGCACGGAATCGCGCAGCCACGGGGATGGTCCTTCGATGAGTGCGCGAAGGGCCTGGCTCTCCGCGAGTGCGGAGACGACCCAGCGAGTGTCGGGGACGAGGAACTGCGCGTTGGGCGACAGGAAGTAGAGCGGCACGGCCCGGTAGTTGTTTTGGAACAGGGTGTGGGACATGACGAGTCCGTCGCGCAATCCGGATATCCGCCATTGCCCTTGGGAGTTTCGTAGCAGTTCAAAGCTGGCCTCAAGGCGGGCATCGGCGAGGGACTCGGTATAGGTGCCCTGGACATCGACTGTTCCGAGGGATTTTGCGCTTGCGACGACGTCGATACGGATGGCGCCTTCGAGGTCGATCTCGGGAACGATTGCAGGTTCCTCGGGTGCGCTGCTGTCTATGTACCCGAGGTCGATATCTCCCTGGTAGACGGTGGTGTCGGTGTTCGGGTCCCAGCTACGGGCGGCGGCCACGGTGAGGTATTCGCGGGCGACGGTGAAGTTGTCGGTGAGTCCCGCAGCCTGGGCGGAGATAAATCCGTTGACTATCTCGCGCGGGCTTGCATCCTGGAGCGGGCCGGGTGCCCCGAAGTAGATGTTTCCGGGGTCGGACACGGACAGGTCCTGGCTGTGAATCTCGGAGGTCACCGGGATCTGGGCGCAGTTCGCGCACAGCGCGATCACGAGGATCGCTGTGAGCACAGCGCGCAGTCTTGCTGTGGTGTGACGTGCTTGACGACGATTCGGCTGGTTAGTCATCGAACGCCCCCGTGGTCTGTGGTGCGGTGGGGATGGCTGCCGAGTCTTGATCGAAACTTGGCAGGACTGCTGGCCCGTGATCCTCGTGGTCGTAGTAGACGGGTTCAGTTGTATCGGGAGTCTCACGGGATGGTTCGAGTTCAACGGGCGACTCAACGAGCGTGATTCCCGCACGTACGGGCAGTGTGAGGCGGAAGTTTGAACCGAATCCGGGGCGTGCCCAGACCTCGAGCCAGCCGCCGTGGAGGTGGGCGTCCTCTTTCGCGATGGACAGGCCGAGCCCGGTGCCGCCGGTTGTGCGGGCGCGGGCTGGATCTGCGCGCCAGAATCGGTCGAACACGCGAGTGACCTGTTCGCGGTCCATACCGATGCCATGATCGCGGACGGACACAGCCACGGCGGTCTCGCTTGCGCGAACGGTGACGTGCACCGGGTTTCCCTCGGCGTGTTCAACTGCGTTGACAAGGAGGTTGCGCAGGATGCGCTCGACCCGCACGGAGTCGAAGTCTGCCTTGGTGCGGACCTCGGGAAGATCGGCGGAAACCCAGACTCCCTTCTTCTCGGCGAGCGGCATGACGTTGTCTATTGCCGTGATCACGAGTTCGTTGAGGTCTCGGGCCTCTGCGGACAGGACCGCCGCTCCGGCATCAAACCTGGATATCTCCAGGAGGTCGGCGAGCAGATCTTCGAAGCGGTCGATCTGGGTGTGCAGGAGTTCTGCGGATCGTTTGACGACGGGAGCGAATTCCTCGCGGTTCTCGTAGATCATCTCGGAGGCCATACGCACCGTCGTGAGCGGTGTGCGCAGTTCATGCGACACGTCTGAGACGAACCGACGCTGCACTTTGGAGAGTTCCGCGAGTTGGTCGATCTGGACTCCGAGAGAGGATGCCATCTCGTTGAACGACATGGCGAGTCGGGCCACCTCGTCTTCGCCGAGCACCGCGAGACGTTCGTCGAGATGCCCGTCTGCGATGCGCTCTGCCACCGCGGAGGCCTGCTGAACCGGGATGACGACCTGTCTGGTCACCGTGAAGGTGAGCGCGCCCAGGATCGCGACCAGCGCGATTCCGGCGAGTCCTACGATCCCTTGCAGATAGCGCAGGGTCTGCTCCTGAGCTGCGAGCGAGTAGAGGAAGTAGACCTCGAACTTGCCTCCGACCGGCATCTCCACGGTCGACCCAACCACGATGCCGGGCGATGTGCCGTCTGCCTCACGGATCTCCACAAACCGGTAGTGCTGCTGATTGCTACCGCGCACGTTCGTTTCGCGGAGGGCACGATCGATCAACCCAGCGTGTTCCTGAGCGGTCGAGTGATCGAGTAGGAACATCGAGGTATCTGAGTTCAGGGCCTTCCACAGGTAGACGTCGCGTCCCGAGGTTCCGCCCTGTTGGAGTGCCGGGATGATGTCGGTGAGGGTCTGCTGGACCTGAACCTGGGTGGTTGCCGCCGACGCATTCATGGTGGCCTGCGCCTGAGAGACGGACCGGGCTGTTTCCTCAAGGATCTCGGTGACACGCTGTTCCACGAGTCCATTGCGGATGTAGGAGGACAGGAAGGTGGTGAGCAGCACGAGCGAGATGACGCCGATCGAGATGGCGGCGAACATGACGCGAAATTGCAGCGACGTCCGAAATGGCCGGGTGACGGCCCGCCAAGCTCGCACGAGGGCAAACGCGGCGGGCACCTCGGGCTTGAACGTCGAGCTGGCAGAACTCATCCCTTGCGTACGCCTGCTTTGTATCCCACGCCACGTACAGTCAGTACGATCTCAGGGTTCTCGGGGTCGTGTTCGATCTTGGATCGCAGGCGCTGGACGTGCACGTTCACGAGCCTGGTGTCTGCTGCGTGGCGGTAGCCCCACACCTTCTCCAGCAGCACGTCACGGGTCAGCACCTGCCACGGGGCACGTGCGAGTGCCACAAGCAGATCGAACTCGAGTGGTGTCAGAGAGATGAGCACTCCATCACGGGTCACCTTGTGTCCGGTCACGTCGATTTCGAGGTCCCCGATGTGCAGCACCTCCGGTGCCGGCTCATCGATGCGGCGCAGTCGGGCGCGGATGCGTGCAACGAGTTCCTTGGGTTTGAAGGGCTTGGGAACGTAGTCGTCTGCGCCTGCTTCGAGTCCGGCGACAACGTCCACGGTGTCGCTCTTGGCGGTGAGCATGATGATGGGCACGCCCGACTCGGCACGGATTTCGCGGCATACCTGGGTGCCGTCCTTACCGGGCAGCATCAGGTCAAGCAGCACCAAGTCGGGCTTGGCCTCTTGGAATACGGAGAACGCCTTGTCTCCGTGCGCGCAGAACGATACGTCGTAGCCTTCCGATTCGAGAACGATCCCGATCATCTCAGCCAGGGCGGTGTCGTCGTCTACTACCAGCACTCGTTGGGTCATGTCGATATCTTGCCACTTAATGTGGACAAATAATAAGACGCGCACCGAGAGCACTCATACTTAAAGTGGATTGCTCATGGCTTATAGCCAAGTAAAGTCTGTTATGGACAACTCAGCCCCGTCCGTCTGGTGACGGTCTTTGGGGTGTGGGCGTACGCGATAGGAAGGGTTTTCTGCGATGGCAACTGAGAACAACGGCGACGGAACTGAGATTAACGACGATTCAGCGGTTTCCAGTTCCGGGTCCACTTCCAGCGGCTTTGCAGCGCCTTCCGGCGCTGGCCAGGCAGGCACACAGGGTTCTGGCGCTCAAGGCGCACCTCAGTATGGTCAGCCGGCACCTCAATACGGGCAGTATGCCCCACCAAGCAGCGGCGCTCCTGCACAGGGTGGACCAGCCTATGGCCAGCCCGCTCCCCCGTCAGGCGCCCCGACTCCGCAATACGGTCAACCCGCTCCACAGTATGGGCAGCAGACACCACAGTATGGCCAACCCCAATACGGGCAGACGCCTCAATACGGTGCCCCGCAGGGCGCTCCCGGCCCACAATATGGTGCGCCACCGCAGGGCGGTTCGCCGTATGGCCCACCTCCAACCGGTTTCCAGAACTTCAACGCATCGTTCAAGCCGGGCATCATTCCATTGCGCCCGCTGAGCCTGGGCGAGATCTATGATGGTGCGTTCGGTGCCATCCGCAAGGCCCCGGGTACCCTTCTCGGCCTGACAAGTTTGATCGTGGGATTCTTTGTCGCGCTCGCCGTGATCGTCGGCTACGTGATCGCTCCGTGGCTCACCTCAACCTCGCTCGGCAACGAGTTCAACTATGTCCTGCGGGAGCTCGATACGGTCTACGGCGGAGGGGCGGCCAACACCCTCAGCATTGCGATGCTCATCAGCCTGGTTGTACCTATCGCCACGATCTTTGCAACCGCGGTGGTCGTGGTGGCGGTGGGCAACCTCGTGGTGTCCTCCAAGGTTTCGGCCAGCGAAACCTGGATGAGGGTGTCCAAGCGGTTGGGTGGCATCATCGGCGTGTCCATCATGGTGTCGGTGGTTCCCGGCATCGTGTACTTCGGTGTCTTCGTTCTGCTGATCTTCATGATGTCTGCGTTCGATTTCGCGGGTGGCGCGGTACTGCTTGGCGTGGTCGGCATGATCGCCGCAACCATCTACTTCCTCTACCTGCAGATGCGCTGGATCTTCGCGGCAGCAGTGCTTGTGCTTGAGGAACGCAAGGTCATCGACTCGATGAAGCGTTCGTTCCAGGTCTCCAAGGGGTCATTCTGGCGAATCGTGGGGTACTACCTGCTGACCAACATCATCTTGAGCCTTGCCGTTGGAATGGTGTCCGGCGTCATCGAGGTCATCGCAACGGCGGCGCTGGGACTCGATACCCTGCTGGTCACCTGGTACGGTCTGATCGTGTACGCACTGATCCAGACCCTGACCATGACCGTTACAGTGGGTGCGCTCTCCGCGGTTGTTACGCTGCTGTACGTGGACATCCGTATGCGCCGTGAGGGGTTGGACATCGAGTTGATCGCTGCGGCCCAAAAGCAATGAGTGTGTCAGCCACTGTCGTCTCGACTCTCATGCGCTTGGAACCTCCGTTGGAGCCAAGTGCTGATGAGGCACGGAATCTACTGCAGTCCGAGCTGTCCAACCCGATCTATCAGCCTGCCTCGGAACCCTGGTACCTGCGTATCCTGAACCGCATCATGGAGTTCCTCGACTCGCTTGCTGGCACGCGAATGTCCACGGGCACGCTGTTGTGGATCTTCCTCGCGGTCGTGGTGTTCCTGGTCGTCGTATTCATCGTTGCCGGGCCGATCAGGCGGGCACGTAAGACCCGTAAGGACAACACCCTGTTCAGCGTGGACGTCATCACTGCGTCCGAATATCGTGAACGTGCCCAGCGCGCCGCGGCGCTCGGAAACTTCTCGCAGGCAGCGGTCGAGTTGTATCGTGCCTGTGTGAGACGGGCCGAGGAAACGGTCGTGATCAGCGAGCATCCTGGACGCACCGCACACGAGGCCGCAACAAGCATCAGCGCGGCCATTCCATCGCTCGAGTCCGATGTCCTATGGGCCGCAGTCGTCTTCGACCTGGTCGAATACGGTGATGGTAGCGCCACCGCGCAGGATGTCGCCCGGCTTGAGGACCTGTACACGCAACTCGAACACTCCTCGCGGACCTCCTCCGAGGTTGCCCTCGAGGTGGTCGGTTCATGAGCGTCACCCAGGTCATCCCGCGTTCGACGATCGCCGAACGCCGCAAACAGTTGATGCGTTCTCTGCGCTGGCCGCTCGTCATCCTGGGTGGCATCACCATCGTGGCGGTCCTGGTCGCCCTCGCAGCGCCAAGCCGATCCGACATCCGGTTCGCCCCGAACAACCCCGACCCCGAGGGCGGTATGGCCGTCGCAGAGGTTCTGGGGAACCTCGGTGTCGATGTCACCTTCACGCAGTCGATCACCGAGGCTGAGTCTCTCGCCCACGACGGTGCAACCCTCCTGATCGCCAACGACCCATACCTAGAGGGTCAGGCGTACGGGAACGTGCTCCAACGGTACCGAAACGTCGTGCTCGCATCACCGCAGTGGGACCTTGTCGATCTCGTCGCACTCCAGTCGGAACAGCCCCTGACCATGGCTGGAACTGTGGGCAGCGGTGAGAACACGGCCGAGTGCTCGCTCTCCTCCGCGAGCACTGCGGGAACGATCACCAGTTTCGGTGGCGGGTTCGAGTTGTACGAGGAATACGACTACGACGCCTTTGAAAACGACCCGGACTATGTTCCGGCAGACCCGTACGAGGATCTGCCCGAGGGCGCTGCGTTCTGCTTCCCCGATGGCTGGGGCTACCACCTCGTACAGTTGCCGCTGGGGAATGACCGCCAGATCACGCTGTTTGACGATTCCGCAGCCTGGTCAAATGCCAGGATCACAGCGGAGGGCAACGCGGCACTCGCACTGCATCTGCTTGGCCACAGTGATTCTCTTGTGTGGCTCCTGCCTCTTGAGGACGCGCCGACCTACACGGGAACCGACAGTCCCACGTTGCCTCCTGGTTTCGAACTGGCAGCCTTCGTCGCCCTGGTCGTTGCCGTGTTCCTTGCCCTGTGGCAGGGACGTCGCTTCGGTCCCGTCATCACTGAGAATCTTCCCGTTGTGGTCAAGGCGTCGGAAACGTCGCTCGGACGCGCTCGACTCTACCGATCCGTGGGTGCCCGCGGACGCGCAGCGGCAGCGCTACGTGCCGGAACCGCAACGCGACTCGCGGCGCGGCTGGGAATCTCCAGTTCGTCGCACAGCGAACCACTCATCGCCGCGATCGCACATGCATCGCGTACACCTGAACCTGAAATCCGTGAGCTGCTCTTTGGGGCCGCTCCCATGAACGACCTTGAACTGACCGCCCTGGCTGGGCGTCTCACCGCATTGGAAAGCGAGATCAACGCATGACCGAGCCAACCGTTCCTACCCCAGAGCCGCTGCCCACCCCGCAGGATGCGGCACCGACGACTCCCGCACCTGTGCTGCCCAGCGTGTCGGCGCCGACAACGCCCAGTGCGCCGGTACCCACACAGCCGAGTACGCCAGCCGCACACGCGTCCGCGCCGGTTCCGTCGGAGGCAGCACCGGTACCGCCCACGCAGCCCACGTCTACCACACCGGCTGCCAGCGAGTCTGCGCCAGTGCCGGGCCGTCGCGCCCGCGGCCCACACGACGCATTCGCCGCCGTACGCGATGAGGTTGCCAAGGCTGTTGTGGGGCAGGAATCAGCAGTGACGTCACTGTTGATCGCGCTGTTGTGCCGCGGACACGTACTCCTTGAGGGTGTTCCCGGTGTTGCCAAGACGTTGCTCGTTCGCTCGCTCGCGACCGCACTTGAGGTCGACACCAAGCGCGTGCAGTTCACACCGGACCTGATGCCAGCCGACATCACCGGATCGCTCATGTACTCGGTCAAGTCTGAGGAGTTCTCCTTCAAGGCTGGTCCAGTGTTCACCAACCTGCTGCTCGCTGACGAGATCAACCGCACCCCGCCAAAAACCCAGGCTGCGCTGCTTGAGGCCATGGAAGAGCGCCAGGTTACGGTCGACGGCGTAGGGCACAAGCTGCCGGAACCGTTCATGGTGATCGCCACCCAGAACCCGGTCGAGTACTCGGGCACCTACGAACTCCCTGAGGCGCAGCTCGACCGTTTCCTCCTCAAGGTTGAACTGCCGTTGCCGGAGCGCGACGTAGAACTTGAGGTGCTCGCACGGCATTCGCGTGGCTTCGACCCACGCAACCTTGGTGGAGCCGGACTCAAAGCGGTGGCGACGATCTCCGACCTTGACGCGGCGCGTGAGCAGGTTGCCGCGGTGCAGGTTGCCCCCGAGGTACTCGCATACATCGTGGACATCGTGCGTGCGACCCGTCAGTCGCCTTCGCTTGCGATGGGTGCGTCTCCACGTGGTGCGACCGCCCTGCTGTCAACGGCACGGGCGTGGGCGTGGTTGTCGGGCCGCCAATTCGTGACTCCAGACGACGTCAAGGCTCTTGCCCCTGCAACGCTCGCACACCGTGTGTCGCTGCGGTCGGAGGCCGAGATCGAGGGCATCACCGCACATTCGGTGTTGACGACCGTACTCAACTCGGTTCCAGTACCCCGCTGAGGTTCAGGTGATCCGCTACCCAAGTGAAACGGGGTTTCTAGTATGGCGTTGAGTTGGCGACCAGCCGCTCTCATGGCGTTTGGGCTTGTGCCCGTGCTGATCACGCAGGCGCCGCTCATGGTGCTGCTGTGGGCTGCGCTCGTGGTGGTCGTGTGCGTTGTGGATCTGATGCTCGCCGCGCGTCCGCGCTCCCTGCAGATCAGTCGTAATCTGCCACTTCAGGTGCGTCTCAGCCAGACGGTCGAGTCGGAGTTGATCATCCGTAACACCGATGATCGTCAGGCACGCGGCCGGGTCAGGGACGGCTGGGAGCCATCGGCAGGAGCCGAGGGCGTTGAGGCTCCGGTATCACTTGCACCGGGTGCCGCCATGCGGATGAAGGTCCGTCTGACTCCGACACGTCGCGGTGAACGCCGCTCGCTGTTTGTGACGGTCCGGCTGTTCGGGCCGTTGGGGTTTGCGGCACGTCAGTACACGTTCGATGGTTCCGCTTCCGTACGGGTGCTCCCGGAGTTCAAGGCCCGTAAGCATCTGCCCTCTCGGATCGCCCGCCTGCGCGAACTCGATGGCGAGTCTGCGGTGCAGATTCGCAGTGCGGGAACCGAGTTCGATTCGCTGCGCACATATGTCGAGGGCGATGACGTACGTTCGATCGACTGGCGCGCAACAGCTCGTTCGCAGGAGGTGACGCTGCGGACGTGGCGTCCGGAACGGGATCGACGCGTGTACGTCATCATGGATACGTCGCGCACCTCTGCGCCACGTATTGGCGACGAGCCGCGTTTGGACACCTTCATCGAGTCGGCGTTGTTGCTGGGTGCTTTGTGCTCGAAGGCTGGCGACAAGGTTGAGTTCATTGCATTTGACCGTGTGGTGCGGGCGCGGACCGCTCCGCAGTCCGCTGACACCGCGATCCGCGAGCTTGGCACTGCCATGTCGGGTGTTGAGTCCGTTCTTGTGGAGACTGACTGGGATGCTCTCTCAGCGCTCATCCGTAGCCGTGCAAAACAGCGTTCGCTGGTCGTTTTTCTGTCCAACGCCTCGCTCGCACAGGCTGATATTGGCGCCTTGACCGCGCTGAGCGCGCTCGCTCGGGATCATCTTGTGATCAAAGCCTCGGTGACAGACCCCGAAGTTACGTTAATGTCTACATACCGGGAAAATTCGGTTGCGGTCTACGATGCGGCTGCCGCGGAGAAGACCCTTTTCGACGAGTCGGCTGGTGCCTCGCTCCTGTCACGCTCCGGCGTGGTTGTGTTGAGCGAGCTACCCGAGGACCTCCCACCGAAGCTCTCGGACAAGTACATTGAACTGAAGGCAGCAGGACGGCTATGAGCACCAAGAAGAACCACGACAACCGCACGACGACCCAGGCGACTGGGCAGAAGCGCGCCGCCGCGCCACAGAAGGAAGAACTCAGCGCCGGGGGCCGTCAGCAGCGATTCGCTAAGATCGTCGCCATTGCAGTGGTGGCGGGACTGGTTCTCTCGATGGTTGTCCCAGCGGTTGTGGGAATATTCGCCTAAGCCTTCATCTGTGTTGGCTTCATGACTGACAAGACGTATTACCACCGGCTTGATGCATTCAAGTTCATCGCAGTCCTCATGGTTGTGGCGATCCACGCAACCACGTACATCCATCTGTCCGATCACGCCAACTTCTGGAATTACGGCTGGTACCGGCATTTCTTTGAGATAGCCGTACCGTTTTTCCTGTTTGCATCCGGTTTTCTGCTCGGCAACAAGGGCACCGCAAAACTCCTGTCCTATGCCAAGAAGATCTTCGTGCTGTATCTGGCCGCGAGCGCCGTGTACCTGGTGTTCGCCTTGATCAAGATCCTCACGGACCGAATCTTCCTCGATACCGCTATCTCCGAGTCCCTGGTCGAGGTCTTCTCGCAGTGGACCCCAGCCTCGTTGTTTCGCGGTGACATGCTTCAAGGTCACCTTTGGTATCTGGCGGCCACCTGCTGGGCTGTCCTGCTGCTTGTGCTCATTCGCCGGTTCACCTCCGATCACCGCGTGGTTCTGGGCATCGCTACGGGCCTCTATGCGCTGACGCTCTCTGGCCTGCTTCCACTTGAGGTGTTGGTCATCAATGGTGGCTTCCCCAAGGCGTTGTTCTACATCGCGTTAGGGATAGCCGTGTTCAACAGCAAACCACCACGTAACCTGTGGATTCTCGGGGCCGGGCTTGTGTCCCTCACCGTGTTTGCTGCCATGCGCTATTCGGGCATGGGCCCGCTGATGGAGATACCACTTGCGTTGGCCACGCTGTGTATCGGGATATACGCGACCGATCCGGTTACGCGTGAGACGCGACTGTCTGGACTTGGGAAGTACGCACTCAGCATCTACGTGTTACACATACTCTTCCTGCGCATCATCGACTGCATCCTCCTATACGCTCCAATCGATGCGGAACGCATACGCTGGCACGCGGCTTATCCGATTGCGATCACCGCCATCGCCACACTCGGGTCAATCGCACTGCACAACCTATTCACACAGCGCCTACTGGCCCCTACCCAGCGCTTTGTGGATCGGCTCTTGCCCAGCACGACTCGCTAGCGAGACACCCGGATCAGGCGTATACCTGCTGGTATCCGCGCAACTCCTCATCTTGATCGCCGATGTAGCCATCACGGTAGGCACGTCCACCGAGGATGTACACGTACGCCCAGAAGAGCGCCAACACGAAAGCCCCAATCAGGATCTTGACCCACCACAGCAGATTGGAACCTGTCACCCAGCCCTCGACGACCCCTGATAACAGCAGGGCAAGCACCATCCCGATTCCCACCATGACAAGGGAACGGCCTTCCTCCGCGAGCGCCACGGCGCGCGGTCGTCGCCCGGGTTTGACCAGCACCCAGAAGAGTTTCAGACCCACTCCGCCGGCCATGAACACCGCGGTGAGCTCGAGGAACCCGTGTGGCAGGATCAGCGTGTAGAACTGCTCGGCCTCACCGTAGTAGGTCATCATCCCGGCGATTTGGCCAACTGAAACGGCATTCATCAACAGGACATAGACCGGCCAGATACCCGTGATTCCAAACGCGATGAGTTGTAGCGCTATCCATCCGTTGTTGGTGAAAACGCGGGTGGCAAAGTCGAAACCAGGTGCGTAGTACTCGGCGAACTGATAGTTCACGTAGTCGAGACGCTGTTCCTCGGATCCCATGGAACGCAGGCCCTCAGGCGTGGTTGCGACCCACACCCCGAACGCAATCGCGATCAACACGCATACGAGCGTGACACCGTGAGTCCACCAGCGGCTCCGATACATGGCCGCAGGCAGATCAACCACGAAGAACTTCTTCAGGCTCAAGAAAGTAGAAGATCTCGCGCCAACGATCTTGCTCCGAGCCTGAGCCAAAAGCACTGACAACTCTTGGATGCGGGCGGGGTCCGGCGTGGTTGACCGCAGCATGGACAGATGCGTTGCAGTTGAGTTGTAGAGGGAGATAAGCTCGTCGGCTTCTGCGCCCGTAAGCCGTCTTTGCTTCGTCAACTGGGCGAGACGGGTCCACTGGTGCTGATGTGCTTGCGAAAAGGCGTCGAAATCCACTCCCCTACTCTCCCATATCAAGGTAGGCTTCAACAGTAGATTTCCATACCGTGGCCACGATAAGTAGCCGTTATGGAACTAACCAAGCGAGGGAGTGTGAATGTCAGAGCAGTACGTCATCGGTGAGGGTGTCATCCTCGACGCCCGTCCGGCGTCCTTCATGACACGAATCCTCGGATACCTGCTCGACGCCCTCGTCTACGGGATTGTCCTATTTGGAGGGATACTAGTCATGGAAAACGCTGGCTGGCTTCTCTACGGCTACGAAACCCAGTCAGTTATCCTCCTGCTCGTTTTTGCTTTCGTGCTGCTCCCCACGATCATCGAGACGCTGTCGCGCGGACGCTCTCTGGGCAAGTTGGCAACCGGCGTGCGGGTCGTTCGGGATGACGGTGGCCCCATCTCAGCGCGTCACGCATTTATCCGCGCCATCGTTGGCGTCGGTGAACTCTGGCTGACGCTCGGTACTGTCGCGCTGGTTGTGTCCTTCACGAATGATCGCGCAAAGCGATGTGGCGATCTCCTCGCCGGCACCTACGTAATCCGGATTCGCTCCAAAAAGGCCAGGTTGGACCAACTCATGGTGCCGCCACCGCTCGTGAACTGGATTTCCAACGCCGAAATCTCAAAGTTCCCGGACGGGCTTGGACTCTCCGCACGACAGTTCCTGGAACGCCGCTGGAACATGACACCGCAGTCTCGTGCCACGATGGCGCTCACCTTCTACAATCAACTCTCCGTTCACGTGGCGCCTCAGCCTCCGTTCAACGTGCCACCCGAGGAATACATCACCGCGGTCATCGCTGAACGTTCCAGGCGCGAATCAGTTCTTGAACAGCAACGCCTCTCGCGCGCCCAGTTAATCCAACAGCGGATGAACACGCTGCCATTCGGCATCCGCGGCAGCGAGTACTGAGACTTTAGAGTTTTCAGCGCTCAACGAAATCCAAACTTTTCTCCACGATTTCACCCACAGCGTGATAGACCTTGGCATACTGGATTAATGCGTTACCCCAAAATCCTCTCCGTATTCTTCACGTTCGTGCTCGCGTTGACGGGAATAACCGTCGCGCAAGCGGCCCCTGCGGAGGCGGCATCGGTAACGCAAGTGCCAGGCGCGGGCGCATCTGTGCCCGCCAAGGCCGCGACCGCTTTGGCAACGACGCAGGCTAACGCGGGTGTCGTCGCCAATCAGAAAAACACAGGGTTTGTCATCGCGGCAGGCAAGCAGAGCATCACGAGCGGTGAACGGGTCACCTTCTCGGTTCGCAACTTCACAAACGCGGGTAAAGCCCGCACCGGAAAAGTGCAGTTGCAGTACTACCGGTCCGGAAAATGGCAGACAGCGAAGACGCTGACGCTCAAGGATGGCCGCACCTCTCACACCCGCGCGGTGAAAAACAGCCTCCAGTGGCGTTACCGCTACCCTGCAACCGGAGCAGTCACCAAAACAGTCACGGTAACAGTCAAAGGCTCCGTGCTCCGTAGCACCACATCCGCTACCAAAAAGACGAACATCTCACTCACCGCGTCACGGACATCCCGTCTTGCAACGCAGAGTTCCAAGCTGACAGCAAAGTACTACCGGGCCGGGAAACTGCAGAAGAAGGGCAACCTGTACCTCCAGTACAAGAGTGGCAGCCGCTGGATCACGGTCAGCACCATGAAGATCAACAGCAAGGGTGTAGCCACCACAACGGTCAAACCAGCCGTAAACCGCACCTATCGCGTCGTGAACTCGAACCGCAAGGTGGTCAGCCCTGCACGGAAAGTAACCCTTAAGTCCGGGTTCACGATCACCCCCAACAAAACATCCACGACCAAGGGCAAGGGCGTCCGTTTCACCGCAGAGTATTACGCCAACGGCAAGCCACGCACAGGTAAGGTGCAGTTGCAGTTCCACAAGAACGGAAAGTGGAACACCCGCAAGACCCTCACTCTGAAGAACGGCAAGGTCGCCTACACCACCAAGCCCAGCACGACATTGAAGTGGCGCTTCTACCACCCTGGACTCAAAAAGGGAACCAAGAGCGTCAAGGTCTCGGTCAAGCCGCAGTTGACGCTTGCTACCAGCAAGACAAAACTTACCTCCGGCGCCTCTGCGAAACTCACGGTCAAGATGACTCGCAACGGCACAAACGTCAAGAGCGAGGCCGTTTCACTCCAGACCCAAGAAAACGGTAAGTGGACGACGTTGCAGTCCGTCACCGTGAAAAAGGGAACCGCCTCAGTGACAGTGAAGCCCACCGCGACCACCAAGTATCGCGTGCTTGCCAAGGGCAACGTGAAGAGTGCCGTGCGCACGGTTCAGGTGACCAACGGTGGGAACAATACGCCTGCAAACGGTAAGGCCTTCTGGGTGAACACCAGTGTGGGGCTCAACCTGCGCACAGGAGCAGGAACCAACTTCGCCACAATCGGCTCGCAACTGCAATACGGCGAGAAAGTCACCACCATTTCCAGCGAGGCCATAAAAAACGGTTCTCTCACCTGGGTGAACATCAGGACCTCTGACGGTCGTGTCGGGTGGGTCGCAGACATGTACCTGTCAGCAACCGACCCAACAACCGGTAAGAACAAGAGTTTCACCATCACAGGCTCGGGCTACGGTCACGGTATTGGCATGTCCCAGTACGGCGCCTATGAGATGGCTCGTCAAGGCAACAATGTCACAAAGATTCTCACCTACTACTACACAGGCACAACGGTGAGCAGCCAGACCATTCCCGCCGGCCTGCGGGACGTCAAGATCCAGGTACTCGGACCAGAAACGTTTGGGTTTAACTCCTCCTACGGCGACAAGTTCACAACGCGCACTCTGACCTTCGCAGACACCAGCGGCGGCTTGAACGCCACCTGGCGTCTGCGGGGTTCGGACAACTCGTTTGTGTCTGCCAACGGAAGCCAGCACCTGCCCGCATCGTACAAACTACGGATCACGGTTTCCGGCACCGATGTGAAATCCGAGGTGCTCGCAGCAAACAACCAGGTTCTTGCCACGCTCACCGACTCGATGGTTCGCGTATATCCAAGTGCCACCGGTGTCGTCACCGTCCCCGGGGCCAACGGAAGGTACAACAACGGCAGCCTTGAGATCAGCGTCATCAGCAAGGTACTCAACGTCTCGAACAAGTTGAAACTCAACACCGAGTATCTATATGGAATCGCTGAGATGCCATCGAGTTGGGGCAGCAACGGTGGCGGTGCAGCACTCGAAGCGCAGGCCATCGCAGCACGCACCTACGCACTCAACACCGCACGCACCAGTGCTGCGGCCATCGCCAAGTGCAACTGCAACCTCGTGGATGACATTCGCCACCAGAACTTCACGGGCTGGCGCAAGCAGGGCGAAGGCACCAACCAGCAGTGGGGCAATATCTGGAAGGACGCAGTCGATCGCACTGTAAACAGCGCAACAAGCGGCCAGGTGGTCAAGCACAACGGCGCCTACATCTCTACCTACTACTTCTCATCCTCGGGTGGAAAGACCGCAAACTCCCAGGATGTGTGGGCTGCGACTTTGCCGTACCTCAAGGCAAAAGACGACAAATACTCACTCAACGCCCCCGGGAACAGCAAGAAGAGTTGGACCAAGACGATCACACAGGCAACGGCACGTAAGGCGTTCCCTTCGCTCCCAGATGTCGACAAGCTTGAGGTCACGGCCAAATACTCAAGCGGACAGGTCAAGACCATGCGGGCCACGTCCTCCGACGGCAAGACGCAGACCCTGACCAAGAAGGCCGATCAGTGGCGTTCGACGTTCGGCACTGATGCGGCGTGGTTCACGTCGATTAAGTGACTGCTCGCACAGGTCGTGCTGACGTAGTGTGTGGATAGTGTAGGGCTTCCGCGGCTGGGGACTCCACCTCAAGGAGTTGTCCAGTGCGGGGCCCTATACTGATACGGTCTTACCCTCTTTCCCGGATTCGGGACCATCTTCTGGCTGGGAGCCACTGCATGCTTCGTCGCGCACGGTCGTTTTTGTCGCGCTTTAATCCTCTTGAGTTCCTCTTCAGCGCAATCCTGTTCGGCTCATTGGCTCTCGCTACGGCAGCGCTGCTTATCCCCTCCCCGGTTCTGGCGTTCACTGCCGCGGTGGCGTGGTTTGTCTCGGAGTACATGCTCCGCAAGGTTGGCTCATTCTCGGTCAGTCTCTTCCGCAAGGCTGCCTTCGGTTTCGGGGCGCGTCTGCTCGCGGTGTTGCTCCTTGTTTTGGGCACGGTTGATTCTCGTGTGACCGGCGGCGAGTGGACGTTCTATGTGGTGATAGCCCTGGCGATCTTCGCTCTTCACTCGTTCACCACGCTGGCGTTGACGTCGGTGAACGCAGTGATCCGGGACCGAGTGTTGACTCAGAATATTGGCTTGGCTCCGCGTGAGGCTCTTCCGTCGTACACGGTCTTGGTCCGTAAGAGCGAGGTACTGCGGTCAGGACCGGTTGTCGTGGTGTTCTCCTTGAGTGCGCTGTTGCTCCCTGGAGACTGGGGCATGTCCGTTGCCTCGATGGCCTTTATGTACCAGTTGTTGCTCCTGTTCCTAGCAGTGTGGTCAACCAACGCTGCGGTCATGGGTAAACGCGCTCCGTTGGATGTTGATGCTTTGAACCGTGCGGTCGAACAGTACGCACCAACAGTTGTGTTCTATTTCTCCGGCGATGCGGCCTCGACCTACCAGGTCAACGTGTGGTTGACGAGTTTGGAGCGACTGCAGGAATCCGGTGTGAGAACCTTGATCGTGCTGCGCGAGCGTGTGGTCTTCGATCGAATGTCCACGACATCGCTACCGGTGATTTGCGTGCCGAGCGCTGAGGACCTGCTGGCCTTGCAGTTCTCAACAGTGCGGGTATCGCTGTATGCGGCGAATGTCGGCAAGAATATTCACTTCCTGCGTCTGCCACATATCAAGTCGGTGTTCGTGGGCCATGGCGACAGCGACAAGAACGCCTCATTCAACCCATACTCCAAGGTGTATTCGCAGATCTGGGTAGCTGGGCACGCGGGTGCTGAACGGTATGAGCGCGCCGACATCGGCATCGACCCTGGGTCGATCCGGGAGGTTGGTCGCCCACAGGTCCAGGACCTGTTGGAACACGCTGCTCGCCCATCACGCGAGGTCACCACGATTCTTTATGCTCCAACGTGGGAGGGCTGGAACGAACTTCAGAACTACTGTTCGGTCGAGACCATCGGCTTGGACTTGGTACGCGCTGTGCTGAGTTCCGAGAGGCCTATGCGTTTGATCTACCGACCACACCCGTATATTGGACGGCGCTCTGACACGGCCAAGGCCGCCCACAAGGAGATTCTCCGGCTTATCGACGAGTCGAACAGGTTGGGCGCGCAGGGCACCTCGATCCCGGATTGGGTTCGCGGTGAACCAGCGCACAGCGCTCTTGAGGACTTGCGCACGATCATGCAGGCTGACGTTGACTATCTTGAGGCGCTCCCTACTCAAGCGCACGTCGTCTCTCAGGGCAACAACAGTCTGTCACTGTGGGGAGCCATGAAAGCATGCGACGCGATGGTCTCAGACATCTCAAGCGTCATCACCGATTTCTTGGCAACGGACAAACTGCTTGGCGTAGCCAACCCACGAGCACAGGACGTGGCGGACTTCCGCAGGGAGTTCCCATCCTCGCAGGGCGGTATCGTGCTGGGGAGCAACCCCGCAGACATCGCGGACTTCCTGAACGTGGCGACGGGTGAGTTGGAGGACCCAACGCGGCAGGATCGTCGCCAATCCCAACTGCACCTACTGGGATCGCTTGAATACTCCAGCTTCACCGATGCAGTGCAGCGACTCACCGACACCGCAAACCTGAGGGCTTCACGTCAAGGTCACTAGCGCGTGACCCGCCAGCCCTGAAAAGGCAAGGTATTGTTAACTTGGTCCGTGTGCGTACAAGGGTTCAGCGCATGGAAGCCAATTTCATCGAAAGGTAGCAAGACTGTGCGAACTGTAGGAGTCATCCTTGGCGGAGGCGTCGGTGCACGTCTGGGCCTCGACGTTCCAAAGCAGATGGTCAAGATCGCCGGCAAGACGATCCTCGAACACACTGTCGTGGCGTTTAACTCCAGCCCTGAGATTGACGAACTGATCGTGATGATCACACCAGGCTGGTCCGAGCACGTGGCAACCCTGCTCGGCAACAAGTACGAGAAGTTGACCCTCATCCTTGAGGGAGGCGCAACCCGCAACGAAACAACGAGCCGCGTTCTGGATGCGCTCGGAGACGACGAGTGCAAGGTGGTCCTGCACGACGCTGTGCGACCGCTACTCGATGAGCGCATCATCAAGGACTGCGTTGACGCCCTGGACGAGTTTGGGGCGGTTGACGTGGTCATTCCATCGGCCGACACGATCGTTGAGGTCGACGAGAACGAGGTCATCACCCAGATCCCCAACCGTGAGCGTCTACGCCGCGGTCAGACCCCACAGGCATTCAAGGCATCCGTGCTCAAGCGTGCCTACGAGCTCGCGTGGCAGGATCCCGCGTTCAAGGCAACCGATGACTGCGGCGTCGTGCTGAAGTACCTCCCCGAGGTGTCCATCAAGACCGTCGCAGGCGCCGAACACAACATGAAGGTCACGCACCCTGTGGACCTGTTCATCGCCGACAAGTTGTTCCAGTTGGCCTCTGTGGGAACTCAGGGCCATCCTTCCGCTGAGGAACGTGCGTCCGCGCTCAAAGACAAGACGATCGTGGTGCTTGGCGGCTCCTACGGTATCGGTGCCGAGATCTGCCAGCTCGCTTCCGCGGCCGGCGCAAATGTTGTCGCACATGGTCGCTCCACTACCGGTCTGCATGTCCAGGACCCAGTTGCCATTGACAAGGCGTTCCGCGAGACATTCGAAAAGTACGGATCAATCGATGCGGTTGTGCTTACCGCTGGCGTACTGCGAATGGGCCGCCTGGCCGACACCTCTGAGGAACACATCCTCGAGGCGTTCGGCGTGAACTATCTGGCGCCTGTACATGTGGCAAAGGCCGCCTACAAGTACCTAGTTGAGTCCAAGGGCCACCTTCTGTACTTCACCTCATCCTCCTACACGCGTGGACGTGAAAACTACTCCCTGTATTCCTCAACCAAGGCAGCAGTGGTTAATCTGACCCAGGCGCTCTCAGAGGAATGGGCACCACAGGAGATCAAGGTCAACGTCATCAACCCTGAGCGTACGGCTACGCCAATGCGCACCCAGGCGTTCGGTGAGGAACCCGCGGGCACCCTGTTGTCCGCCACCTCGGTTGCCGAGACCTCGCTCGACGTTCTCACCTCAGACATCACTGGCCTTGTCATTGATGTCCGCAAGGAACAGAAGAACGCACGTTCAGCAGGCGACGCCATCAACGTGGCACTCGCGAACTCAGACGTGGATGTCAGCACCGCGAACTGAGCTGGTTACGCGTTTACGTTTGAGAACAGGAACTGCCGTTGGTCGCAGCAGACGAAGAACAGACAGTATGGGCTGACAGGGCCAGCTTAGGAATAAAGTTCGCAGGTATGGCGGGTATCCGGCCACTGACAATGTCCGCCATATCAGCGGTCATTGCCGCGTGGGCCTATTTTGGGATGCCCCACGCACCCATTGTCGTCGCTCTCGCTGTTCTGGGGATCGTTGCACAGTTTCCACACCATATTTGGCGATTACTCAAGTCCCCGCGCCTGAGTCTGTTTGCTTCCGGGTCACCCGCGGGAACGTTCATCGTCCCGCGGGCGATCCTGGCCTTTGCCGGATATCTGGTAGCCCAGTCGAGCACCCTTGAAGTGCTCTGGCTCATCGGCTTCTACTTTGTACTAGGTGCCGAACTCACCATCCGGGCACTTGCGGACCGTGTGGTTCCTGTTGCCCGTAATCTGCCCGGATACAGGCTGCGGGACTCGCTCGTGTTGGATCCAGCGTGGGCGTATCTGATTTCCAGCCTCGCGCTATTGCTGTGGCCTCTGCGTGACTCGTTCCCTTGGCTACATGCAGGAACGACCGTCATGCTGGCTGTTGCGGGTCTGTTGACTGTTTTTCTGATTGCCGACGCCTCACGCCTGATTCTGCGTCGGCGGGCTACCAGCACCCAACTGCAGGCGGCGCTCAATGCCTACGAGCCACGGTTTCTGCTGCATTGGCAGGCTCCGAAGGGCACGAGTTATCAGGTGTCCATGTGGCTCCCCTATCTTGAGCAAACAGGCCACCCATACTTCATTCTGCTGCGGAGCCCCGAAAACTTCGATGAGATCGCACGACTCACGAATCGTCCTATCCTGCTACGCGAGTCTCTGAGCACCCTGGACGATGTCATGGTGCCTTCGCTGCATGCCGCGCTGTACGTCAACACAGCAACGGTCAACAACCACATGGTGCGCTACCGCGAGGTAACCCATATTCAACTCAACCACGGGGACAGCGACAAAGCACCAAGTTACAACCCTTCGTTCAGGGCATTTGACCGTAATTTTGTGGCTGGCCAGGCGGCAATCGATCGTTTCGCCGCGAACGGTATCTCCACGACGAGCGATTTCTTTGAGATTGTTGGCCGTCCACAGGTCGCATCCGTGCAGTTGCCGGTCTCCCCCATCTCGGCTGTCTCTCAACCCACGGTTCTCTATGCGCCTACCTGGCAGGGTTTCTATCAGGACACTGACTATTCGTCCCTGGAGTTCGCTGAGGCTATCGTCCAGACCCTGTTGTTTGAGGGATATCGCGTGATCTTCCGGCCGCACCCCTACTCGCGGAAAAACCAGAAACATCGTCCGTTGATAGAACGCGTGAACGCTATCCTTGCCGCTGATCCTCGCGATCATGTGTACGGGCGTGCCGCGACTGAGGCTGAGATCTTTGATCTGTTCAACGAAAGCGATCTGCTCATTGCCGATCTCTCATCCGTTGTCTCCGACTACCTCGCCAGCACCAAGCCGATCGTACTCGTACGGCGCGAGACATCGGAGGACGTGTCTCGCACCCTGGGTTCGGCGTGCTACGAGCTTGATGTGGCTTCAGGAACCCTCGACAAGACAGCCTTCGCAGGACTCCTTAGCACCATTCGTGCTGATGATCCGCTTTCAGGCCGTCGTACCGATGTGAGTGCCTACTACCTCTCGGATGTACCGGCGGAAGGCCATGCCCAGCTATTCGTGGACACTCTTGATAAATACCTCAGCTAAGGTATTTCTCGCATATCTCAGTGAAACGACTTGAGTACCCTTCACCAACAAAATCCCCTAGGTAGTGGATCTTGAATTCCTGTCTACGTCCGCTCAGCGGATCGCTGTCGAGCAGGTCGTCGTAGACACTGGGAATGTTCGAGCCGTCCTGTACGATCACGTATCCCGCACGTGCAACGGGGTTCTCCGTGTAAAAGGCTTCGATATCCTCAAACCCCATAGCGACGACGGCAAACGGCTTTCCCGAGTACAGATAATCTGGCACGACAGACGAGACATCCGAGATTAGAGCATCGGATGCATTGAAACAATCGAAGATTGTCATTTCGGTTTCAGCTACTGCGCCGTGAAGGTGCTGACCGCCCTTTAGGTTCTCAGCAACCAGCAACTTCTCAATCTCATCACAGGCCGCACGTAACACAGCATTCTTACGAGCGTGAGGGTGCGGGCGGAACAGTACTCGGTGTCCCCGTTCGACCAATTGCTGCACAATGTGAGGTCCTATAGGAAGCGATGAGACCGCTGAGTCAGCCATGAATCCAGCCCAGGTAGGCGCGTACAGCACTGTCTTTGGAGCACCGTCACTGGTCTCAACGTCCACGATCTCGATGCCTTCGATCTGTGGGCGGCCCACGATCTCAAAGAAGTTGGGGGCCGTCTCAATCCCACGGCTAGAGTAGCGCTCAACCGCTGCTGGTCCAGCAACGAAGTTCCGATCATACATGCGCATGACCGGGTTGTAACTCGGTGGCTTGTCTGAGTCACCGTGGTTCAGTTGGATATGTGTAATGCCAAGGAACCGGGCAAAGTGCGCATTACGGATTGCGTTGTTCGCATAGAACGTGACTTTAAGACTCGGTACAATCACATCATCGAGTTGTGCCATGGCAGATCGCACCAAAATCGGAGTTTTGGTAATAGCCGCTAGCGTCTCTAGGTTTGTAGCGTTACGCAGGATAATACAGAAATTGCGTCCCAGGCGTTCGAGGTATGGGAGCCACATGGCCGCTTGAAAGACTGTGTCTGCGGGTGCGTCCCAGTAGAAATAGAACTCTGGAGCATACTGCTCCAACCTGTCATGCAACTGCGCTTCAAATCGTTGCTTGCTACGCATACGAGCAACTGCCCTCAGCATCATGGCGATCTGCATTCCCAAGCTCAGAAGAGCGAAGGAACCTGCCAGGTAACCGAAGGTCATGTTTACGGAAGTTGCAAGAGCGGCTGCGATAGCCAGTACATTCAAGAGATATACGTGCAAACTCAGATTGAGCCGTTGGGGCAGTTCAGGATGCCACGGGATATTCGCAAAGGTGGGGCCTGCCTTGCGACGGAACGGAGACGTCACTGCCTCAAGGACAACCGCAGTCACCACTAGGACGAGCAGAACGATTTCTCCCGGTCCCAACTGTGCGCCATCCGCGACAGCCACGAGTACCGCGCCAAGGCCGATGATTCGATTCGAATATCCAGAACCAAGAACCGAAACATCGTCTTTAGCTGTAACGACAGTTTTCAGACCCCGGATTCGGATGCGTCGAACGTGTCCGCGAGTCACAAACTCGAAGGTCGCAACAATGAGCCAGCAAAGGGCGACGACACCAGCATTCGTGTCCGAGATCAGCAGCACGACGATAAGAACCAGTGCGGCGAGATTTCCTACGAGTGCGTATCCTCCAACCGTTCCTAGGAACCGGCTGATTTGCTTTGCATATGTCATGCCGAGGATGCTCTCCGTGCTGCCCTGATCTCTTCACGCCGTACGGTGAGTTCCTTGACGTGTTTCCGGTACTCGTTCGTGACTGTCTCTGGATCTCCGTCCATAACAATTTGACCTTGATCTAGCCAGATCACACGCGTACACATTGCTCTGATGGACGCGGTTGAGTGGGCGACGACAAATACTGTGCCTGCTTCACCACGTATCTCATCGATGCGCTGTCGTGAGCGCTCACGGAATCCTGCATCGCCAGTTGCAAGGGCCTCGTCGATCATGAGCACATCAGGAGTCGCTGCTGTTGAGATAGCGAATCGCAGGCGCGCCCCCATACCAGCGGAATACGTTTTCATCGGCAAGTAGACCGCATCACCGAGCCCTGAGAAGTCAACGATTTCATCGAATCTCTCGTCGACCTCCTTTCGCGACAATCCGAGTGCGAGTCCACCGATCATGACGTTACGTTCACCGGTGAGTTCTTTCATCAGCACCGCGCTGACGCCAAGCAGTGAAGGGATACCGGAAACATAGATCTCGCCCTGACTTGGAGCGAGGAGACCCGCGATTGCCTTCAGAAGTGTGGATTTTCCAGAACCGTTGGTTCCGATGAGTCCGATTGATTCGCCGTGGTGCGCTGTGAAACTCACTCCGCGAATTGCCTTTACTTCGGTGTGTCCACCTGTGAGCGAGCGGCCTTTCCGAAGAATCTTCTTCAGAAGGTTGTCATTCGTGGGGGCGGAGGCCCGGGTCCGTGAGCCAACGACGTGGTAGGTAACGTGAAGGTCGTTAACGATTACGGAGGGGTCTCCGATCACCTGCGCCGTGGGCGGGTGATCGGGGAGGTCTTCGAGGTCTGCCTCGTAGTCGAACTCTTCCTCTAGGTCATTCGCGGCCATAACGCGCCTCATCTCGCCAGAAAACTATAAACCCGATGATAAATACCGCGACAGCCCACCCCGCGCCTTCAAGCCAGAGAGACCAATCGAGAGGTATAGCGGATTCGTCAAGAGCCGCTTGCCGAGCAAGATTCAGGTAAACGGCAACGGGCTGATGCTCCATAATCGTACGTAGGAGATCGTGACCGACAAAGTGCCCGATCGCGAAGATAACTCCTGAGGCGTACATGCCCACTCGCAAGATGAACGGCAGAAGTTTTATTAGGTCGGGCACACGGGAAGCGAACTTCGCAAGAATGAATCCCACACCTGCCGAGAATAGGGCAAGCAAGAGTGTTGCTGGAATCAGCAAGAGCCATCGTTCAGGATGTAGTTCGCCGTCCAACTGTTGGGTTGCGATGGATGTCTGCGCGATGATCATCATCACGACGTAGCCCGGGGCTAAGACAATGAGATCTTTGAGCACAACTGACAACGGTAATAGGATCCTAGGGAAGTGCAGCGACTGAACGAGCTTGATGTTCGACTGGATTGAACGTGCCGACTCGGTCACTGTTGAGGAGAAGAAACCGTATACGAAGGTTCCAACCACGATGTATCCAATGACGTTGTCCATACCAGCCCGGGTGCGCAGCAGAATCCCGAAGATCAATACATAGACAAGCGAGTTCAGAAGCGGCGTAAGGATCGTCCAGACTTGCCCAAGGTAGGAGTTCTGGTTCTCTGCCTGAGCTTTTGACGAGGCAAGAACGGTTAGAAACTCCCGCCGTTTGAAGACATCTCGCAGATAAGTCTTCAACGGAGGTCGTATCCCCATGGGCGTCAAACCGTACTCAGCCGCAATTCTCGAAGAGCGGGACTCTAGTGCTGAAATTTGAGTTCCTTCAACAGGATCGTTGGTGAGACCCAAAGAAACCCTGTTGTGTCTCACCCTGACCCACCGATTATACGCCGAGCGGAAGCTGTCATCAGCATCAGGTGTCTGCCGTTTGGTACGATTACGTCGTTCCATGACCCCAGACCTGAAGGTGTATCTACATGGTTTCGCCAAAACCCCGTCCACTCTGGAGAAGAGTCGGCTCCGCAGTCAAAAAGCGCCTACGCTCAGTTAAGTCTCCAGATACGAGTACGCGCCATATGGGCACGGCTAAACAGACCTCAGCTTCGCCCACCACCACAGGGCATCGTGCTTTGCTCTCTATCGTTATTCCAGCCTTCAATATCGAAGAATACATAGGCGAGGCACTTAGTAGCCTCCAACAACAGAGTTATTCTTCGTTCGAGGCTATTGTCGTTGATGACGGTTCGACCGATTCGACACGCATAATTGCCGAAGAATTTGCACAAAAAGATCCACGCTTTAAGATAATTCAAACCCCAAATCTAGGTCCAGGTGCAGCACGGAATTCCGGAATTGCTGCCGCCTCAGGGAAATACCTCACTTTTTTTGATGGCGATGATTTGATTGAGCCGAAAGGCTACGAAAATGTCATTGACACCTTGGAGTTCACAGATTCTGATTTCGCTGTATCTAGTTACCAAATTTTCAAAGAAGGCAAAATCCTGCCACCTGGTCGCTGGATTAGACAGGCACATTCAAAGAATATGCTTCGTCAGAAACTGGAAGATTATCCAAGAATTTTAGTTAACGCCGTTCAATGGAGCAAAGTTTATCGGAAATCGTTTTGGGACAAAGCGCAATTGCGCTACCCCGAAGGAGTTCTTTACGAAGACCAACTTCCCTCAGTGTTATCTTACATCAAGGCAACGAGTTTCGACATTCTAGAAGCGCCTCTCGTTAGGTGGCGCCGCCGCGCTACCGGCACATCGATCATGCAGCAAAGTGCTGACCCTAAAAATCTTGAGGATCGTTTTAACGCCGCCATCAGCGTCCTTGAAGAACTCATTGCTCACGGACACACTAGTGTTGCCATCGAGCGCGCCTTCCAGTATTTAGCAAATAGCACGTTCACTCTGCAGTATATTAACGATGGCGACAAGCGCTACTGGGAGGTCCTAGTCGACCATCTTCCCAAAATTTGGAAGATGGTTCCCCTTAAACGTCTCAAGAATGAACTCAATTCACGCGACAAGGTACTTTATCACCTTATTCTCACTGACCAGTACGATTTGGCATTGCGCTTTTTTGACGAAGACGGTTGGGACATTCATGATTCGCGCCCAGTGCTAATAGATGGCCAGAACTACGTCAAGCTTCCGCTATTCGACGAAGCTCCTCATAAGGTACCACTCTGGGCTTACATTCCGTCTCCTCGAGAAGTTCGCCCATTCGTTCACATTGAGCAAATTTCCTTATCAGCCGATAATAAAATGGAACTAAGGGGGACAGCTTTCTTCTCAAATATCCCTTCAAACGAAATTTATCCAGAAGTTGAAGTACTTTTTGAGTCTCAATCAGCAGTTGGCTTGACACGCTTCCCTGCTAAGCAGGTTGGCTCTGAAGAAGCTACCTACCGTAGTAGCCACCGTCGTGAAACTTACCAAAACACAGGCTTCCACACAATCATCGATCTTATCGATCTTTCGGAGTCATTAAACACCCTTGCCAACAATCGTGGAAAAGCCTTCTTGGATTTTGCAGTCAGGCAAGGAGATTACTACGCTATCTTGCCCAGCGTGTCTGCAACACAGCAGTCGAGTGTAAGTTTTAGCCGCACAGTCGAAATTGATGGCATGTTGTTCACTATTCGATTCAACAGTGAACGACTGACGATAGAGCCACTTCGACCTGCTCAAGTTGTTTCATCGATCGTTGTGGAAAACGACTCGTTGCTTCTGCACTTTGCGGGTAAAATGACATCTAGAGAAAAACTGTATGCAGTACTATCTGATGACACCGAGAGAGAAATTAGCCGAGCATTGGTTCAAACCAACTCGCACGGAACACCTGTTTTGGCAGTTTTTCCCCGCATAGATTGGGGTGCACTCCAGTCGAATTTCATTCAATTTCATGTTGAACGATCAGGTAAACAATTTGCAATGTTTGCCGTACAAAGTGTTCTCACGGATCAGCCGGTTGTTAGAGATTTGGCTTTTTACCGCAATGCAAAAGGTCATTTACGCGCAGGTGCATCCAGCCACCACCGTTTCGTTACCTCGGTTACGACACGGGAAGCCTGTGAGATTGTGATTAGTTTCTCAACGCCGCTTGATCGAACCTTTGAAATCATGTTAGAGGGAAAAACTACGCAGATTAAGGGAGTCGTCACTGCAGATGGTGATGCGTCCTTTACGCTAGAGAACTCACCATTTGATGGCTTCGCTCCAGTTTCATTCGCGCGAGATGCGTACTGGCTTCGACTCAAAGGGCCTGATGGAAAAAATGTCAGGCCTTTGCTACACGAAACTGCTCAAACACTAATTGCACAACCATTCAGGCTTCAGCGCAGCACATTTGATATACGCTATGATTTCGGCACTGATGAGGCACGAATCCGCTTGCATTCAACGCTAGGTTCACAACGCAGTTCAGCTCAGACCCAGAACCTACGTGATCAGTACAAGCAATCGTTCCCAAAAATTGAGCGTAGAGTCTATCTTCAATGTATGAAAGGCGACCAGGTCAGCGACACTCAATTAGAAATGGCTCGCTATTTCCAACAAAACCACCCGGAATACGAAGTCATCTGGGGCCTTGAGGATGACCTCTGGCCAGTACCAGTTCATCAAGGACGCGTAATTATCGACTCACGTGAGTATTACGACGTTATCGCTTCCGCACAAATACTCTGTTTCAATCACGAGTTGGCTCCCTATATTGAGAATAAACCCGGGCAAACGATCATCCAGACTTATCACGGCCATCCATTCAAGATGATGGGTGAGCCACGTTGGGAGATGCTCAACTTCCCAAAGCGAAAACGTCAACACGGCCTGGACTGGCGTCAAACTTGGGATATTCTACTTTCCCCCTCTCCAGATGCTACTCGTATGCTCACGGAAGCTTTCCCAGTACGTGCGAAAATTCTTGAAGTTGGCCATCCACGTAACGATTCACTTGTACAGCACACGGATGCTGTCCGAACTGAAGTTCGCACAGCGCTTGGGCTTAAAGACGACGAATACGCGGTGCTCTACGCACCTACTTGGCGAGATTATTCAGCGGAGTCGCCTTGGTATTCTCCCATGACTAATTTTGTCGAGCCTAACTGGTTAGCTTCCAAGCTCGGACCCAAAGTAAAGGTACTGTTACGCGGTCATCCGTCGCACAGCCGCTACTCTGACGAAAGAACCAGAGCTTCACAAGTCATTGACGTAACTGATTACCCATTCGTCAATGACTTGATCATCGCATCTGATCTTGGCGTATTCGATTACTCGTCTATTCGGTTCGACTACTCAGTTACAAAGAAACCCATGGTATTCTTTACCCCGGACGAAAAGGAGTATTTTGCCTACATGCCTCCCCTCGTCCCCTACAACGAGACAACTCCGGGTCCGGTTGTCGAAAATAAAGATGAACTTGTACTTGCCATCCGCGAGTACATTAACGGTAAATCCCCATTGACTGCCGATTATCTTTCCTTCATAAAAAGATTTAACCCAATGGACGACGGAAAAGCCACACATCGCTTTGTTGAAGGTATTCTTGACCACGTTCGACAGCGGTCAAATGACTAGGAGTTTCGGAATGGGCAGAACAACAATAAATCTCTTTCCAAAATTCTCAGTGGAAACACCAGTTGCTTTTGGGACCCAAGCTGAAAGTCTCACGCACGAAGACGTTCTCGTCATCCAACATTCTGCCCAATCAAGGGTAGAAATTCAGCAACTTGCGACCGGTTCGACTGCGATCCTTCTTTCTGGCACGTCACAAGCACGAGATGTTCACTTTACAATTGGCGGCCGTGACGAGCCAGCCGGACTACGCAACGGAATGAAGCCTGGTCACACATACTCGGTAAGCACCCGAGTGCGCATCGCTGAGCCCCTACCTGAGCCCCTAGACTACGATCACTGCAAGATCATTGTGGGCATTGAGCAGAAAGGTAAGAAAATATGGAACTACAGCCGTTCAAAGTCTGCCTTGAACACACCTGGGTTTCACACAATCACCTTGACCTTTACAATCCCCCAAGATGCAACACGCGCATGGATTAGGTTCGCGGGTGGAAACACCGCGGGCGAGGGAACACTGACATGGGATTTGTTTCAGTTAACTGAAACAAATTCGCCACAACACTATTTCAATGATGATCAGCACGATTTTAATATTTATCAGTTCGGTTGGACTGAAATAAACGGTCGTGTTCACGCCCACCGCACTTGCCAGTTCCCTGATATTGATACGAGACAAAAATCTCTACTAGATGTGTTTTCTTTCGCATCAACTTTGTTGGAAAATAGCGACATAGAAAACTTTGATCTTCTACTCGCAAGAATCGCAGACCTCGGGAATGAGGACGCTTTGCATGCACTGCAGTCCCTGTCTTCACTAAAGGAGGAACGATTCGAAGATTCGCTAAAAATAATTTCCAAAAACAAGTATCTTAACCGCAGTTCCACGCTCTTACGTGCGAAAATTCAAAGTCAATTGAAATTGCGCAAATGGGAAGGAGCAATCAATGATCTTCAAACGCTCATCCAACGTTTCGAAGCGCGGCCGGACGATTTTTATAGATATGCGTATGCTAAGGACCGTAAGAATGAATTCGGCGCTGCAACTTCTCTTATTCGTGCCGGTTTATCACTCGATATAGATGGATTCAATGGAATCGCTATGTCACAAATCGACCCAAAGGTTTTTTTTGCTCGAAGAATTTGCGTTGATTTTGTGAGAGATAACCTTTCAGCAATACAAGAGACTGCACGATATTACATTAGACAGCAGTCAAGCCAAAAAACAGGACCGGGTCCAATCTTCATGTACTGGGGACAAGGCCAAGATCAAGCTCCCCCTGTCGTAAAAGCCTGCTTTAATCGAGTACAACAGTTGAACCCTGCAAGACAGATTGTTTTTCTTGACGAGAACACGCTACCACTTTACGTTCCGTTGAACGATCACGTCCGCGCACTCAAAACCTCGAACCGTACCCATTTCTCTGACTGGCTACGACTAGAACTTCTTGGCCGTTGGGGAGGCACTTGGTACGATGCAACTGCGTTTCCTACATTGCCTCAGGATGAAATTGAAACTCTCGTCAATTTCAGCAGTTTTTTTGCGTTTGAGTTCGGGCGTCAGAGGATATCATCCTGGTACCTGATCGCGGATCGGTCGAGTTATCTTCTTCAAGCTTGGCGGGCTGCCATGAACATATGGTGGGAGTCTGAAGGCTACTTGCCCGAATATTTCCACGTTCATCATCTTTTCGAAACCATAACCGAGATTGATCTCGATGCTCACAAGGAATATACTCATTTCATGAAATTCGATTCCCGAAAGGCTATCTCATTTCAGCGCACTTTCTTCGCAGATGCTAAGAAAAATGATATTCCAACTATGCTTAGTTCTTCACCTGTCCACAAACTTCGCTATCAATATGATCATGCTGCACTACATCCAGATCACGTGCTCAGCACTTTTCTTCGTGAGTACCTTTAGGCTTGCACACTAGACATGCTATCGACACATTAACGTAACTCTTCTTTCATGGGCATCTTGGCGATCTAGCAGTTTTAAGATTTCAACTCGGCTGCTGCCTTATGTTATTGCATGCTCATGGTTTTGAGTTTATTTTCTTGTCACCTTCCCATACCGGCAGCAAATGAGGAAAATTTGGTAGTTACTTGCATCCCTTAGGATTAGGGTGAGCAAATATCTATAGCATTAGCCAGTGCAGATATCCCCTCGGAGAACTTGGTGCGCATCGCTTAATTCACTACGCTTTGAACGCTACTTCAAATGACTCATGCTGCTCTCAGTTCTGATTACACCTACGCATTCTCATCATGACTCTTGAAACTTTACGGTTTTACTTACACACCTGTAGTTTCGAGATCAATAGCACTAGGTCACCAATGCTGTAGCTGCATTTCGCGTCGCTTACTGGAACACCGTAGGTGCCGGTGGCTCCTCCGGCCTTGCGGTACAGGGTGTTGATCTTGCCTCGTACGATCCAAGTGTTGACGCTGCTGCCCTTGGAAACCTCAACGACCGTTGCGCTCTTGTAGTTCTGAAACCTTACCGACTTCGCGCTGCTCGAGGCTGACTTCGTTGCCTTCGCGCTGAGTTTCTTGGTGGCCTTGAGTGGTTTCCCCAACTCGTTCTTGGCGACCTTGACCCGCTGGGCAAGTGTCCGGTTGGTCTTGCTGACCGTCACCTTCATCGTCTTGGAGAGCACGGCAGCCTGGTCAAGTATGACATAGGGGCATTCTGCGAACATGGCACACCATGACGAGGTTGTTACTATAACGGCTACTCTAACATCAACGTTAGAGTAGCCATTACAGTAACGTCCAAGCAGCGCACAGACCGCATGATCTAGCGGAAAGTATCTACATTCCCGCCACTCAAGCCTTGTTAGAGTAGACCAAATTTCAACAGATTTTAGATCTATTCATTTCCTTCGTCTCTAAGCACCCCAGTTAGGCGTTCCGAAGTACATCACGCGACTCACGTGGCGCTTCCCCTTGGAGACACCACGATGCCCGGCAGGGAACGAACTCGCGGTGTTCCCCTCGATGGTGGTCACCCAACCATCCTTCACGGCAATCACATACGCGATATGCGTTGCTCGGCCATAGCCTCGGGAGTCGATGAACGCGAGGTCACCAACCTTCGGTGAGTTTTTGCTTGTCTTCCAGTTCTTCTTAACCCAACTCTCTTGGCTGGGAATCCGGTAGATCGGAGGAATCACGCTTCTGTTGCCGGAGGCGTCGGCGGCCCAGAACACGAACATGGCGCACCAGGCGTGAGTACGCCCGGACCATTTGTTGTACCTGGTGTGTTGCACGCTGGCGTCACCGCTGTACTTCTTGCGATACCCCACCTGAGACTGTGCGGCTGCGGCAATTTCGCCCTTGATGCCGCGGATCTTCACGCCGGTCGCGGCTTTCTTGTAGTTCGAGGAGTAGATTGTGCCCTTCGTGAACTGTTGCACGCAACCGCTCTCTAGCAGTCCGCATTTCGCGTCGCTTACTGGAACGCCGTAGGTGCCGGTGGCTCCTCCGGCCTTGCGGTACAGGGTGTTGATCTTGCCTCGTACGATCCAAGTGTTGACGCTGCTGCCCTTGGAAACCTCAACGACCGTTGCGCTCTTGTAGTTCTGAAACCTTACCGACTTCGCGCTGCTTGAGGCTGACTTCGTTGCCTTCGCGCTGAGTTTCTTGGTGGCCTTGAGAGGTTTCCCCAACTCGTTCTTGGCGACCTTAACCCGCTGGGCAAGTGTCCGGTCGGTCTTGCTGACCGTCACCTTCATCGTCTTGGAGAGCACGGCAGCCTTGCCGCTGGCCGGGGTGATCGCGATCCGGTAGTCTCCACTGGATTTGGCTCGCCAGTACAGCGTGGCCTTGCCTTTGGAATCGGTGGTCTGGTTTCCGAGGGTCTTCCATTTCTTGGAGGAGTTAGCCCGGTATTGAAGGCGTGCGTTCTTTTTTCCCAACGGCGTGCCACTGGCAGCCCGCCCATTGACGACGATCCGTATGGACTCCCCTGCCCTCACCTTGAGAGAGGTGTGCTTTACTGTGACGCGCGCTGTGCGCGCTGTCTGGACCGTTGCGCGTGGACCACCGTTACCCACGACCCGAAGTGTCGTTGTGGAGCCAACAGTGCTGTTCGTCGCCAATAAAGCGCTCGTACCCGATCCTGCTCGCTGGGTTCGTGGCCCGTCAGCCTGGGCGGCTGGTGCCACAACGAGCGTGGATGCTGCAAGTAGGGCTGTCAGCACAGTGCCTTGGATTTTTCGATTCAATGTCACCCCTCCTCTGCGCAATAATATGACGATCTCTCCAGACAATTCTCACTAAACCGGGCAAATATCTCGTTGCGTCATACGGCGACGGTCGTGTGCGAACTTGGCGATGTCATATACATCGGCAGGTGACGGGATGGATTGAGCACCATGGTGTCCGGCACTCCATGGTGCCTACAACCCATCCTTCAGTGGGAGTGTCTCTGTGCCTCATGCAGGAGATTGGCCAACGGGTGGAACCTCTCCACACACGAGTGTGGCCCATGTCGAGATTATCCAGACATGGGCCACATCAGGTGTTGATCCTCGTGGTGGAGGGGTGGCTCAGAGCGGACGAGCCTCGCCCTCAAGGAGCACTGGAATACCCTCGCGGATCGGGTATGCGAGCGGACGTTCCGTGCTTGTGGAGTGAAGTTCAGGTTCCCCGTTTGGGCCGGTGCCTTCCACGAGTTCCGCTCCGGTCACCGGGCAGCGAAGGGCTTCGCGGATCCAGGCGTCGAGGTTATGGGTGTTGGTCATGTCGCGTTCCTTTGTATTAGCTATTCACCACGGACTAGGCCGAGCACATCGTCACGGACCTTTTCCATCATGTCTTCGTCGGCGGCCTCGACGTTCAGGCGCAGCAGCGGCTCTGTGTTGGAGGCGCGAAGGTTGAACCACCACTGTGGGTGGGAGTGCCAGTGCGAGATCGTCAGGCCGTCCAGTTCATCGACCTCAACGTCCCCTGCGCCCTTTTCCTCGACGTACGCCTGGATGACGCGCTGACGGGCCGCGTCAACGTCCTCGATCGTGGAATTGATTTCGCCCGAGGCCACGTATGGCTCGTACATGTCCGCAATGGCTGACAATGGATGTTCTTGTTCCCCCAGCGCTGCAAGGACGTGCATTGCTGCAAGCATCCCCGTGTCTGCGAAGAAGAAGTCCCGGAAGTAGTAGTGCGCCGAGTGTTCGCCGCCGAACACAGCATCATGTTCAGCCATCTGCGCTTTGATGAACGAGTGGCCCACACGCGTCCGCACCGTCTTCGCGCCTGCTCCCTGCATGAAGTCAGGCACAGCTCGCGAGGTGATGAGGTTGTGGATGATCGTGACCTCGCGTCCTTCGGCCTTTTCCTTCGCGATCTCCCGTAGCCCCACGAGACCCGTGATCGCGGATGGGCTTACCGGATTGCCCTGCTCGTCCACCACAAAGCAGCGGTCGGCGTCGCCGTCAAAGGCCAGACCGATGTCAGCACCGTGTTCGACCACGGCCTTTTGCAGGTCCACAAGGTTCTTGGGGTCGAGCGGGTTGGCCTCATGGTTGGGGAAGGTACCGTCGAGCTCGAAGTACAGCGGAACGATCTCCAGTGGAAGTTCAGGCAGGTTTGCCGCTGTTCCAAGCACTGCGGGAGCCGTGTAACCACCCATGCCGTTTCCAGCGTCCACAACCACCTTGAGTGGGCGGATATCCGACAGGTCGACGAGGTTGCGCAGGAACTTCGCATATTCGCTCAGAGTCGATCGCTGCGTCTCGGAACCCAACTGAGTCGCTGGACCTGGCAATCCGTGCCCAAGATACTGCTGAGCGAGTTCCTTGATCCGGGTGAGCCCCGTGTCCTGGCCAACTGGTCGGGCGCCCGCACGACACAGTTTGATGCCGTTGTACTCGGCTGGGTTGTGGCTCGCGGTGAACATGGCGCCCGGAACGTCGTAGGTGCCTGACGCGTGATAGAGCCCATCAGTCGAGCACAAGCCAATGTTGATGACGTCAATACCGGCGTCGGTCAGACCGGACACGAACGCTGCAACGAGCTCGGGCCCGGAATCGCGCATGTCATGGCCGACAACAACCCGTGGGCGCCCTGCGGCCTTGGTGACATCAGAAGGGGTGGCGTCCCCTGCCTCCCCGGCATCCGGAATCACGATCACCGTTGCGAACGCCGCGCCGATTGCGCGAGCAACGGTAGGGCTAAACGGCTCGGGGACGATCCCCCGCACGTCATACGACTTGATAAGAGACGACAGGTCAACAGGCGCAAAAGTCATGGGTCAAGCCTACCCCGCTCACATCCTCGCTTATGGCACTAACTGCCTACTGCCCGCCCTCAAGTTCCCGCTCAAGCGCGATCAGAACGACAATAAGATCCGGCACATGCAACTGGACTGTGTCCCAAACCATTATGGGATTAACAGTCCCGTATTCATGTGCCAGCACGTTTCTCATACCAACAGCTTGATTCAGTCCAGCAATGTTTTCCGCGAGGTCAGGGAAGAATCGTCTCAGTTTCCCTAACGCCTCACCCACGATCTCCAATTTACGTTCAACGCCCGCCTGCAAAAGATCATCTCGCAAAAAAAGTCACGGCTAGCATCAGCAGCAAAACCAGCGGCAGCTTCTGCGGCTGTTCTCGCATCCCAAATATATTTTCTGGCATCACGCTGCATACAGGTCAAGACTCCCAGCCATAACTGTCGCTAGAAAATATGGGTTCCTGATGTGGTCCTCAAAAACTAGGTCAACGGAACGATCCACGATTTCTTCTAGTTCGCTCTTAAGCCCAAAGTAGGCTTCCGCAAGATCCGCGACCTCGTGGAAAGTCACTAAAAAATCCACATCACTGTGCTCAGGATCGAAATCTCCGGCAACGCTCGCACCAAACACTTTTAGTGTCCTCACACCATGACGGACGCACGCGTCAGCGAGACGGTCACGGTCCATTTCGATTGCAACGGGCATGACTAAATTCTACCCGGATTACGCATACGAACACAGAGTCAGACACCTATCCAGCAGACTCAGGAATCGTCGCGCAGCATCCGTAAATGACCGCGGCGCGCCACCTCACCCTTTTGCACCGGCTCAGGATCAGCGGCATGACGCGGACGCGCCAGACTCTCAGGTGGAATGAATCCCTCTGGGACCGCAGTGCCCGCCGAGCGTTTGCCAGCGAGATACCCAACACCAGCCCCCACACCCGCGGCGCCCACGGGAGAGGCTGCCGTAACGCCGACAGTCGCTCCAACCGGGGCAGCAGGGTCGTCGTGGCGAACGACGTCGGCAATCGCCGCCCAGTCGTCGTCTGGCTCAGTCAGAGGCTTCGAGATCTCAAGTTTCCGCTGCTCGAACTCATCGAGTGCGGGAGCGCCCTGATCGAGCATCTCCTGCTCTTTGGCTCGTACTTCCGCAAGTTGGCGACGCGTGAGTGTGTCATTCAACCCGGGCACGGACCCAGTGGAGGTGGAAGCGGAACCCGCCGGATCGTCGTAAATCCCCTGAATCGCATCTCCCGGAACCGCAACCCGCACGACCTCCCAGCCACGCGGCGCAGTCAGGCGGCTTGCGTGCGCCTGGCACAGGTCATAACTGTGCGGCTCGGCGGCCACCGCAAGTGGGCCGAGAACCGCCGTCGAATCCGAGTACACGTAGGTCAAAGTCGCTACGGCCTCGCGCGCGCAGGCGGTGCGGGAACATTGACGGAAGGAACTCACAGCCAAAAATGTACTCCGAATCTTCACAAGGTTCCGCACCACACGCCGTGCGAGCCTGTGAAGCCTGTCCCATAATGCGGTTTATGTGGCCTGACAGCCACATTTTCATTGGCGACGAGCCGTCCCGATTGTCCCCGGCTTACTTTCCAGCACGGCGGGGTGGGAGGGGTTGAGCTATGACTGATAGTCACCATCGATCTCGTGCGGAGCCTTACTCAACATGAACGCGATATTGTCCACGATGACGTCCCTGATGATCGCCGCAAGTTCCTCACGCCCCTCAGCGCGAGCTTCGACTGGACGACGATAGATCACGATTCTGCTCGCTTGTCCGCTAACAGCGGGGAAGTAACGGCCCAGCGTGATCCCGCCACGCTCCCATGGCGAAGGATCCGAGGGTGGCACCTCTTCCACCGCGAACTCGGTTCCACGTAGTTCTCTACCCCACGTCATCTCAAGACGAGCCACGTAGGTGACGACGGCCTCGTCGAAGAGTTCCTTGCGCGTGCGATACGACGGATGAAACGGCGGATACTTCAGGCCACGGATACCGCGGCCACGGCGATCCCGTCTCGTTCGAGTGACAGTCATGCCTGACCGCGCCATGACCTCGGCGAAGTCTGCTGGGCTTACTGAAGTTGCGGATAGGCTGTCCCGGAAACTCCGCGGTGCACGGAAAGCCGGCCGATCAATCCCACGGCCTGTAGTGCCATCATCACGGATCGGTGGAGGGGTGCTTGGCCGGTGTGGACCACTGCCCGGAACGTCGGGAGACGAGGAAAACGCCATACCCCAAGCCTAGAACACGCAGCCGGCTGGCGGGGCTATTGTAGCTACCGAGTCCGCGCACCCGGAGCTAACACTGGCAGTGTCTAGTAATCGCCTCGAAGTGCAGCACGACACAAAGCCTCGTGCACTTTCACTGCGAACCTTGGACAATGTGCATCTCTCAACGCTTGGTCTAGAGGTTTTCCATTGCGGTCTGCCCAATACCTAGCCTGTTCGACTATGACCTGATGAAGCGCTTCAGGGGAACTAGATGCGATGAGCAGGAATAACTCATCGGCGGTGATGATCTCAAGTGCAGCACTGTCATCCGCAAAATCGGAGGGATGATTGTTTGTTAGCAACATATCTGCGCGCGTCTTCACTGCCGCTGCATAGACGTGATAATCCTTCGGATCGCGGCCCGTGAACGAGACATCCTCATCGAAGTCAGTGATGACCTCGTCAAGGACAACCCTCAAGTGGCCAAGAAAACCCTGTAGTTTCTGTCCAGACAGCGTAGGGCGCCTCTCTCGCCATGCTTTTGCGACCTCAATCAACACATCTTCCGAGGTGTGAGTCTGGAACATTCCCGGGCAAGCGTCACGCAGGAGAAAAAGCCAATCACGCAAGGTCTTCGACACTAAAATGTTGGCATCAACAAATATGCGCTGCTTCATCAGTACATCCTATGTGCTGATCTGCAAAAACAGTGCAATCTGCCATCTATTTCTCAGATGTCGAACTCCTCGTCGTCCTGACGCATGGTTTCAAAAGCTACACGCTGTGCTTGACTTCTGGCATGGCAGAAAGCCATCACATCGTCGCGATTGAATCGGGTATGGCTCCCCACCTTGAACGCTGGCACTCGCCCTTCGGACACCCACTTCATGAGAGTAGGGCGGGAGATTCCAATAATCCTTGCCGCAGTTGTGGAGGAAAGTTCGCTAGGAATCGAATTTATCCGGACACTGCCTTCCCGGGCCAAAGTTTGCAGGGTGGAACCCAACAATCTCTGCACAGAGTCGGGTAACTCCACAACATTCGATTGCTCGTCAAGAAACACGAAACGCCCGCGTCCAACCGGCGTAGCTTTAAGGGTCTCTCTCGCGTCAGTTAGCGTGTCACCATCAACACTAATTTGACTACCAACTGTCATGGCCGCTGCCATCTCTTCCTCCGCCTAATTCACCGAAGCAATAGTGCAACTATTGCTTCGCACCAACACCGTGGTGGTTACACTTGTAAGTGCAACTTGCACTTACAAGTGTAACCACCACGGAAAGTTGGTGGCAATAGTTTTATTCGGGATTTAACGTTTATTGGAGTTGCTGAGTCCTTGCCACCCACATGTCGGTCGGTTCTTGCCCCACCGCGACCGGTGCCAGGTGGCTCACCGCTCCCGACAATCCAGGTGAGTTCAGAGCAACAGACCAGTTGACGTGAGAGTCTTCCCCCTCGATGACCGCGACGGCAGCCACGTTCCCAAAGTCGGAAAGATCCACGGTGGTTGACTGTCCAGGTGCAAGGAGCACATCACGGGTACCGACCACCTGGCCATTCGTGCCGTATCCGACAACCGTGGCTGAGATGTTCGGCACCCAGCGTTCAAGCCGTGCCGCTGATTCCTCTGAGAGTTCCTCGTCAGTGGACTCACCTTGGTTCTCCGGCGCATCGAGACCAGAGGCTTCGCTCTCCAACGCTGAGTACACAAGCGGGATGTCCGTCAGCACAGCGCCAAGTGCCTCGACACCTTCAACCTTGGGTACACCGAGGATGGACACCGTTCCCCTCACTCCTGCTGGAATGGCGACCGCACCAGACCCAGAAGATTGCTCCAACTCCCCTGCGAACTGATCTTGGCCGAGTTCAAGCGCAGCGAAGCGTTCCGCGACCGTGTACTCCGGGTTGGACAACGCAGGCGTGGAACTCACCCAGGCAATGTCCTTCGGCGTACCGAGCAGTGGTTGATCGGGGGACTCGGAGCCACGCAACACCGACGCCGCACCGGCAAGCAGTGGAACATCCGCCTCAACGATCACCGAGTACACTCCCGCAGGAACCCCACCGAGTTCGACGTCTTGAACGCTGCCGGCGACCAGTTCGATCTCTTCGGCCCCGAACAGGACGATGTTGCCGTCAGGGCCAAGCAGATAGAGGCGCGCTGAGCCAATGACTTCAGAGTCCACCGATGCGGCGTCTTCCTCGCTCTGTTCCGCAAGGTTCACGGGTTCGCTGAAGTCGGGAACCACAAGCCGGACGAATGAGGCATCGTCGGATTCGACCCCAACGCCCGACGTTTGAATTCCGGTGATGCTCTGAACCCGCGATGGAGCAGCAGATCCCGTCACGTAGTCGATACCACCGGGCGTGATCCCGTCCAACTGCCCCTGCTGAAGATATGCGGTGACGAGTGCGCCTTGGGCCTGGACGTGCACTGCCATGCGTCGTTGTTCGGGTGCCACAGCCTCAAGCAACGCAGACACCTGCGCTCCACCGGGCACGATATAGGTGTCTGACCCTGCGAGTTCCACGCGACCGGAGGGACCCCACAGAGTGATGGTCACTGTGGCGGGCGTCAAGGATGGGTTTTGGATGACCAGCATGCTCGAGTTACCGACCGAGGTCGATCCGCCAACGAGCCAGTGCTCGCTCGCAGCCGCACCACAGGAGGCTGCGGCGATTCCGCGTTGGTCGCCACCGCTTTGGCTTTCAAGGAACGAGGCCGCAGTCAACGTCCCGCCAACGGGGTCCCACACCGCTCTATCGGCAGTTGTGGCGTAAAGCGCACCGGTCGATTCCGAGATCCGGGTGATTGCGGCACGGCTATTGGTGGCTTCGCTGGCCACCAGTGCCCCACCTGGTCCAGGGGTTTGTGGTGCGGGAGGAGTGGTCACACCAGCCCCGACTGACCCTGAGTTCAGTTCATTGTCCGCGTCCGCATCGCTCACCCGCGGAACCGGAAGTTGCCCATAGCCAACGCTTCCCTCCCCACCGATCAGGGCCGCGGCAAAGTTGTGAGCGATGGTGACTGGCTGGTCGTCGATTCCGTCGACTCCGACCCCTGAGTTGCCCTGAACCGATCCATCGGCCGCGAAACCCTGCGGGCACACGAGCGATACCGCTGGTGCTGCAACGGTTATCCCGGTACCGGTGGCACGTGCTCCAGCGTTGTCGACGAATCCGTGTGTGCCGAACACGCCCAGTGTCCCGACACACGCGACGGCGGTCAGTCCGGACAGTGCACGAAGGAAACGTGTCGATCTCTTGTCAGTGTGTGCGATCTGTTCGCTGGTTTTCACGCCCATCTCTGGGTTCCCCTCCGTCGTACGGGAATCGCGAGCGCACCGAACGCCACGAGCACAACGCTTTGCAGCACGAGCCACGCGATACGCGATGACCGTTCGTATGCGATCTTCAGTTGTCCGCCCTCGCCCTCGGGAATGACGAATGCCTGCATGCCGTTGACCTGTGCACTGGTGAGGGTTCGTCCACCAAGGGTTGCGCTCCAACCTGGTGCAGCATTCTCAGCGAGCACGATGGTGCGCTCAGCGCCCGCCTCGATTCGGGTGCGGACGGCGAGCCGTCCGGCAGACAACGTCTCCGGGTCGCGCAACGCCCCGTCCTCGCCCCGCACGTAGGTGGTCGCCCAGGCTGGTTCGCCTGCGATCACCACGGTGGTGGTCTCGAGTTCGATTGGCGACGATCCCTCACCTGACGTTGTTCCCTCGCCTTCGTCGGCGGTTGGGTTGGCCGGTGTAGAGCCGTCTGGACCTGGTTCCGATTCGACTGCCTGGCTCGCGGCGCGTTCCTGCGCGATGGCGTTGCGTGCGCTCACGGAGGAGACCTCGCCGTAGGCACGTTCGGCTTCGAGCACGCGTGGATCAACGCGCCAGACGGTTCCGGTCTCGTTCTCGGTAATGCGTTGCAGTCCTGCAACGGTGTCGAGACGCGCGATCAGTTGCGCGTACTCGTCGCTGTCTCCCGGCGGCACGAGCACCGCACCGATGCCCATGGACGCGAGTTGGTACGCGGAGGCGCTGTGCCCCTCCTGCTCAAGTCCGCGCGCAAGGTGTGCAACCAACCCGGCGATGTCGTCGGGACGCCCGGTCAGGTAGGCGACGTCCACGACGGTGGACGTTTCCATGAGCTGCGTCCCGTCACCGTGCATGAGCTGATAGGAGATCCGGCCAACCCCCGATGGCTGGATGCCGAGCACGCGAGCTTGGCGCCCGGAGGTCTGCATCTGCTGGGCCACGGCGGGCACGAGTGCACGGTCAATTGCCTTGAGGTTCGATGCCGGTGCCGCAGCACCGCTCGTCGACTCGTGGGCGATGTCGCGGTCGTTGCCCCACACCGCGAGCGTCCCGACGGGCAGCACGAAGACAGCGAGCGTTGCAAGGCCAAGCGATACCTGCCTCCAACCAAACGAACGGGTCAGGGCTGCCGCCGCCACCTCGTCGGAAGCCAGGAGACAGGCGGCAAGCAAACCGAACGTCATGAGCGATACCCCGGAGCCGGACCATCCGGTGATGGCTCCACTCTCACCGGAGGCGACCACGATTACGGAGCTTGCAAGCGAGGTCACAAGCCCCAGTAGTGCGATCCACCAGGCCAGACGGATCTGCCCCGCACGCGGGCCACGGCGCGCAAGAGACACCAGCGCTCCGATCAGCAGTGCCCCACCCAGTACATATGGCTGGATCGCTGTCACCGCCTGCGCCAGCCCGCTGTCGAGTGACACGTCCATCACCGCTGATGGCACACCGAGCAGGCGCTGCCACGGCAGGGACGGTTCATAGGCAAAGGCGGCGCCTGGATCGGCAAACAACACTCGCCAGCCACCGACCTCACGGTTCACAAAGCCACGGAACAGCACCGGTCCAAGGACTGCGAGCGCTGGGATGGGCACGAACAGCAGGGCACGGGCTCGACCGAAGAGGCCCGCGAGTCCGAAGACGATGAGTCCTGGCAGCAGCAGTACGGGAACCGCCGCGACAATGACCGCAAAGATGAGAGCTGCCCCACCGATGGCAGCCAGCGAACGGCGCGGCTGCGTGGCGGGGGTTTCGGCGACGACACCGGCGGCGACGAGTTGTTCTTCTTGACGTTGTTCGTGGCGGAACCTCAGCGCCCCACGGGCATCGCGCTTGTTGAGGCCCAGTCCTCGCATGACGGTGAGGGCAAGCCAGGGCAACGCGGAGTGGGCGACGACCGCTCCCATGCGTCCTTGTTCAAGGGCGAAGAGCATGGTTGGGGCCGCAGCCCAGATGAGCGCGGTCCAGGCGCGGGCAGTCACCGAGCGGGAGATCGCTCCTGCGGCGAACCAGGCACCCATCGCGCTGGCAAGCAGTGCCCCGATCATCACGAGATTCGCGGCAAGCTGCATGTTGCCTAACGTGAGCACCATAACCGGTGCGAGGGTTGCAAGCAGTGGGTCGGACGGTGCAGAGGCGCCGAGACCATCGCGAATCCAACCGCTGCTCCAGTGCTGCCACAGCTCCGGCCAACCACCCTGCGCGGGGAGCATCGCACCGCCCACGAGTCGGTCGTCTCCGGTCACAGCCCCCATGAGGTCATGCAGCGCGTACAGGGTCGCGGCAACCATGATGAAGGTGACGATCCCGAGCACTGCAATGCGTTTGCGTGCCAGTGCGCGGAACTCGCGGCGATCGAGATCGCTCGGGCCGTAGAGCCGCTTGCGCAGAGCAGTACGTGCGAGGCGTCGGTTGCGGCGGGCGTTCCTGATCTCAGCGGTTGAGGCCATGAGTGGTACGAGCACCTCGGCCGACACCTTCTTGGTTCGCACGATCTTGGACCGCAACCGGATGACGGCCGGGAGTTTCGCGGCAAGCCAGAACGGTGCAAGCAGTTCCTGCACGGCGAGGCGCGGAGCCTTGGTGAGCAACCGGTACAGCATACGCAGCGGTGCGACAACAATCGCCGCGATGAGGATGAGGGGGAAGAGAACAATCGAGTAGTTGGTTGCGCCAAAGAGCATCGAACTGGTCAGGCGCGCCCAAAACGATCTCGCCGCAGGCTCCTCATCGAGCACCGTTGGCCGTGGGGTTTGGGTCAGTTCCTCGTGCTCCCGGATGTTCATGTAGTCCGCTTGCGCGTGTTCGACAACAGCCTGCGCCTCGATGATGATGCGGTGCCCAGCGAGCCGCGCACGACGGCAGAAGTCGAGGGAGTCGCCGTATTTGCCGAAGGCGGGCTCGGTGCCCTTGAGTTCGAGCCAGGCCGCGGATGACACGAGTGCCCCGTTGAGCGATACCGCATACACGTCGTCGCGGGAGTCGTGTTGCCCTTGGTCGAATTCCTGGCTTTCGATCCCGGTGAACCAGGTGCCGGCTCGGGAGGTGGAGTAGCCGACGTTGATGAGTTCCTTGCCCTCACCGAGCTTGCGCTGTTTGGCCCCGACAATCGAGAGGCTTGAGGTGTGTTCGACGGGCTTGAGCTGGGCGGCGAGGGCACCGGGGTGTGCAACGGCATCATCGTGCAGGAGCCACAGCCACTGCTCGTGCAGATCTATCGAGTTCAGTCCGGTTGAGACCGCAGAACCGAACGTGCGGGCACGCGGGGCGTGCACTATCTGCACGTCTATCCCAGCCTCGTTGAGCACTGCTACGTCCAAGACCTCAATGTCTCCACGCGCGCTGACATCCACGAGGGCGACTCTGTGTGGTGCGACCTCCTGCTCGGCAATCGACCTGAGCACGCCAGGCAGGTAGGGCGTCCGCCCAACGGATACGACAACCCCGAGCACCTGGGGTGCCAGTGTTCGGGTGTTTTCGTGTTCGGTGTGCGTGGCCAACGCTGTACCTTCCTGCGATGTGCTGTGTCTGGTTGGAGAGTACGTACCTGAGGGGTTCGACTAACCTAGGGAAACCGCAAAGACGCTCCAACTTGGGCGGCCAAAGCATGGCCTCATCAATACTGCCCCACCAACCTTGGAATCGGGTGCTTCACCCACGGTGCGCCGCCATCCCTTCCTCCCCGCTCGCAGCGATGGGCTAAAAAGAGACCGGATACCCACACAAAACCCACGCACCCGGACGAAAATGCGCCCATCGACTTAAGCAGTCGTTCCTCCCTAACCCGCGGGAGCGACAAGATCTGCCAAAGACAGTAGGCGGCCTGCCCCTAAGAGCCGACCGCCTACCGTAAGTCGTGTTTAATGCGCACATCCACGCTGCGTGAACTACGCAGGCGTGCAAGTACCTAACATGCACCCCAAACGGGTACTCCCCCAAAAAATCGTTAGACTGCCCGGCGCTTGAGCTTGCGACGCTCACGTTCCGAGAGGCCTCCCCAGATTCCGAACCGCTCATCATTGGCCAGAGCGTATTCGAGGCATTCAGCACGAACTTCGCACGCGACGCAGACCTTCTTGGCTTCACGAGTGGAGCCGCCCTTTTCCGGGAAGAAGGCCTCTGGGTCGGTTTGTGCGCAAAGTGCGCGTTCCTGCCAGCCGAGGATCGATTCGTCTTCGCCGCCACCGATGAGCGACAAGACTGATGGGACCGCGCGCGCTGACTCCGATGCTCGATTGGCATCGCTCGGAAATGGTCCGTCAGCGTTGAGCAGGTTCCACATACTGTCATCCTCCACTGCTGTTGCTATTGGCTGTCTCGAAACAACCATACGCAAAATTACACGCGTGTCATCTTCGCTAGTCAAGCCGGAATGTGGTATTCGCCCCGGAATAGCGGGTGAAATCCTCGATCCTTCGCACATCGGCTCCTCGGCATCCACCTGCACAATCGTCTCGACGCCTTGAGATGTGAGCGTTCATCTCACATAAATTTCACTAATGTGACGCAGACTACTGTGTTGCGTGGGACGTGTACCACATTTCCATCATGGTCATCGACATCAACTGGTGAGACTTTAACCCTTTACACTGAAAAACATGACTTCAGGCGCTAATTTCTTGCAGGCCACGCTCTCCTCGATGCTTCAGGACCCCGGCCATCCGCGACTCACCTGGTACGGAGGCGACTTTGAGCGCATCGAATTATCGGGGGCAGTCCTTGGCAACTGGGTGAACAAGACCACGAATCTGCTGTGCGAGGAGTTCGACTGCGAGCCTGGCCGCACGCTTCTCGTTGATCTGCCACCGCACTGGCGTTTGCTGACCTGGTCGCTGGCCGTGTTGCGCGCAGGTGGCCGCCTGACCCTTGAACCGACCCGCGAACCCGACGTGATCATCACCGACACGCCCGACACGTTCAGCGACGCCCGCGAACTCATCGTGGTGACGCTTGCTGCCCTTGCCCGCCGTTATCCGGGTGAACTTCCACCGGGTGCAGTGGACGCTGCGGGGGCGGTCATGACGTATGGCGATTCGCTCGGATTCGTTCCGCCCACCGATGTATCCCAGTGTGCGGTCACAACCACGGACGGGCACATCACGTACGCGCAGTTGCCTGACTGGGTGCGTTCCGCAACCGAGGACACCGGTGATCGCACTCTGCTGCGGGTTGCCTCGGACTCGGTTGAGTCACGTGTCAGCGTGTTGCAACACGCCGTGGGCGTGTGGAGCCATGGTGGTTCGGTCGTTCTGTTTGGTCCTGAGATGACGGGCGAGATTGCCGACGACTCGGCTCGTCTGCAGCGCATCATCGAGTCCGAGAAGATCACCACGGTCATCGACATCCCCTGATGTTTGGGGCACTCTCAGCACTCATCCCTCGCTGAGAGTTACCGAATGTGCACTCTCAGTGTTTGAGAGTGCACATTCGGTAACTCTCAAAACGCTGAGGAATTTGCGAGTTCGGCGGTTGAGGCTCATCACTGACCGCGGGCCAGATAACGGCCCTCGGTCGCCTGCTTCAGCGGCATCCACCAGCCCTGCTGGGAGTCGTACCAATGCACGAGACGCTCCAACTCGTCGTAAATCAGGCGCGATGTTGCCCGCCACCCAAGTTCGCCCTCAGTGTCAGACGGATCGATCGCGTACCGCAGATCGTGCCCAGCCCGATCCGCGACCTGAAGCAGATCGGTGCGCGGGCGCCCAAAAATATCAAGCAGGGTGTGGACAACCTCGAGGTTGCTGAACTCGCTGCGCGCGCCCAACAGATAGGTCTGCCCCATCGCACCGCCCGTCAGCGCTGCCCACACGCCAGCCGAGTGGTCATCCACGTGAATCCAGTCGCGCACATTGCGGCCCGAGCCATAGATGCGCGGCGGGCGCCCCTCAAGCAGTTCGGTGATCTGGCGGGGAATGAACTTCTCCACATGCTGGAACGGGCCGTAGTTATTGGAGCAGATCGAGATCGTCGCGTTCACGCCGTAAGACCTCACCCAGGCGCGCACCAAGTGATCCGCAGACGCCTTCGACGACGAATAGGGGCTCGACGGACGATACGGGCTGAGCCGAGTGAACGGGGGATCGTTCAGCGTGAGATCGCCAAACACCTCATCGGTCGAGACGTGGTGGAAGCGAACGCTGTGAGCGCGCACCGCCTCAAGCAGAACACCGGTGCCACGCACGTTCACGTCGACGAACTCCAGCGGACGGTCAAGAGACAGATCATTGTGGGATTCGGCCGCGAAGTGCACCACCGCATCGTGCACGCGCACAAGATCGTGCACCAGTTCGGCATCCCGGATATCGCCGCGCACCACGCGCACCGAGCCGCCCTGATCAGTCAACCAGCCGTCAACCTCGAGGTTCCTGCCCTGCGCGGCGTATGTGTACGCATCCAGAACCGTGATGACGACCTCAGGTTGGAACTGCCGGACCCACCGCACAAAGTTAGTGCCAATGAAGCCAGCCCCACCGGTTACCAAGAGCCGCACGATTCCTCCGAAGGGTTCTACACATACGTTTCACACACAGGTCGCTCACGTAGGGTCTGTGCACGACCGATACGACTAAAGGACCTTTTTCTGCGTCAAACCCCACAAAATGGGCGACGCAAGAGCCGTATACACAAGATTTACACGGCTTTCCCCCTACCTATGCGGGCAAATACCGCATGTTCATTCTAGGATTTAATACCGTGACCAAAAAGAAGACCAGCCGCAAAAGCGTCGAATTCGTACGTTCGTCCCCCGCGCACGCGCGCACGCACCATGGGCCGCGCCTCGCACGTATCATCTCCCTCGCTCTCGTGGCGGTTCTGGGATTCGGCGGTTCGGTCGCTTTCGCAATCCAGTGGCGCGTTAACTCCTCGCTGACGCAGATCGACACCAAGAAGTACGTGTCGACCCCTCAGATCCCCAAAGATCCACGCGCTGGCGAATCCCTGAACATCCTGGTCATGGGCACAGACTCCCGTGCTGGGGCCGGAGCCGACCTCGTTGGAGACCACGTCGGCGGTGAACGCTCAGACACCACCATGATCGTGCACGTCTCCTCCGACCGCTCCCGCGTCGAGGTGGTCTCGATCCCCCGTGACTCCATGGTGTACCTCCCCGCCTGCCAGGTCGGCGAGGGCAAGACCGTGCCCGCCCAGCAGCGCGGCATGTTCAACAACGCCTTCGCACGCGGATGGGACTACGGCGGCGACTACGTGTTCGCCGCCGCCTGCACCGTGGAAACCGTGCAATGGAACACCGGGCTCATCATCGATCACACGGTCATCGTGAACTTTGAGGGCTTCGTGGGCATGGTCAATGCCCTGGGCGGCGTCGACATCGACATCCCCGAGGACGTCACCTCCAAGAAGGCTGGCAACCTCAAGCTCTCCGCTGGCGAGCAGACCCTTGACGGCGAGACCGCCCTGCAACTCGTCCGCGCCCGCACCGGGTCCGGGTGGGGCCTGAACATCGGCTCCGACCTCAAGCGAATCGAACGCCAGCAGGCAGTCCTCGAGGCAACGTTGCAGACAGCCCTGTCCAAGAACCTGCTCACAGACATCAACAAACTCACGAGTTTCGTGACCGCATCGCTCGAATCCCTGACCGTGGACAGCGAACTTGGCGCGGATGACATCATCGCCCTGGCCTGGTCGCTCAAGAGCATCAGCCAGGACAACGTCAAGTTCTATTCAACCCCGGTCGGTGAGGACCCCACTGACAAGAACCGAGTGGTCTGGCTTGACGCGGCGAATGACTACTGGGAACGTCTCAAGGTGGACGATCCCATCGAGGATGAGCCAGACGAGACAACCGAGTGCGAACCGACAGATGATGCCGAAGACGGCACCGAACCCGACGAGTGCGTGAGCACCGAACCGTCCGAGTCCACCACACCATAAGCATCATCCCTACCGATTGGTTTGACTCATGGCTAGCCACAACGACCCGCAGAGCAGGCAAGGTGGAGGATCGCTTCCTCCACCGAGTTTCACGCCCTCTTCCGGGCGTCCAGGCCGACCGCAGCGCACCCGTGCAATCGAGGTTGGTTCACCTGAGACAGGACCTCAACAGGCTCGTGCACCCAGGCCCAGCGATGAGCCACCCACGATAACCGACTCACAGAAGATCGTGAAGATCCGCCGGGGAAACACCGGCGAGACGCCTGCAGCGGTTTCTCCCCCACCCTCTGTTTCCCGTGTCTCCGCCTCCTCGCACCCGCCTTCGGCACCAGGTGCAGAACCGTCAGGGCCACAGGGCACATCGGTCCTGCCGCAGTCCTTCGCCCCGAAGAACAGCCGCGAGATGCCTTCCCGGTCAGTGACCGGGACTCCACGCCGCGTCAGTGGCACCCCACTCCAGGCCTCAGGCAGCCCTGAAGCCGCCCCTGCCTATACGCCCCGAGGCAACGGTTCCAGTCAGTCAGCGACGCTTGGGGTTGCCCCCGTCCACGCGCCGAGTGGCCCACGTTCTTCGAGTGGTTCCAGATCTGGTGGACCAGGACGGCCCCACGGCACCACACCCTCGGTACCAACCAGGAAGAAGCGCAAGAAGCGCATCTTCACGACCGTGGCACTCCTACTTCTGGCGGCGATGATTGCCTGGCCGATCGGGCTCCTCATGTGGGCCAACTCCAAACTCAACCATGTCGACGCACTGTCTGGCGCGTCCAACACGGGTGGCACCACCTACCTGATCGCAGGCTCCGACTCGCGCGGCGAGGACAGCGACTCCCACATCCAGGGAGCACGCGCCGACACGATCATGCTGCTGCACGTGCCCGAGTCCGGGCCAAACGCCCTGATTTCATTGCCGCGCGACATTTACGTGCCCATCCCCGGACACAACTCAAACAAGATCAACGCGGCCTTCTCCTTCGGCGGTGCTCCACTGCTCGTTGAAACCGTTGAGAACCTCACCAACCTGACCGTCGACCACTACGTTGAGATTGGCTTCAGTGGGGTTGAGGGGATTGTCGATGCCGTTGGCGGCGTTGAGCTCTGCCTCGACTACTCCGTGAAGGACAAGGAGAGCAAACTTGACTGGGAGGAAGGCTGCCACGAGGCAGACGGAGAGACTGCCCTGGCTTTCGCTCGTATGCGTAAAAAGGATCCACTCGGTGACATTGGGCGTGCCGAACGTCAGCGCCAGGTCGTCTCAGCAGTGGCCAAGAAGCTTCAGTCCCCCGGCGACCTGATCAACCCGAACACGCAGCGCAAGCTCGTGGACGCGGGAACCGGTGCGCTCGTGGTCAGCGAGGGAACCGGATTCGTCGACCTCGGCAAGATGGCCCTCGCCTTCCGCAAGGCCAACTCCGATGGTGGCGTCACAGGAACCCCGCCGATCGTTTCGCTCAACTATCGCCCGGGCGGTGTCGGTTCGGCCGTGCAACTCGACGAGGCTGGTACGGAACAGTTCTTCAAGGATGTCGCTGCGGGCACGCTCGAACCAGGCGAATACAACAGTCTGCGCGACTAGGCCCGCGCCATATTCACGCTCGGAACCCCTGAACTCCCACATCTTGGGTCTTGGGCCCAACACGTTGCCCACCCGTTTTACGACGAAACCACCCGTTATGTGCGGGTGGTTTCGTCGAATTCTGGGTGGATAGCGGTCTGAAAAGCGTTCAGTCCCCTTGCTCGTAGGCCGCGCGCAGGCGCTCGCCCTTGGCGTGCGCGACCTCGGCCAACTGCTGCTGGAAGGCGAGCATCTTCTCGCGGAGCGCAGCAGACTCGTCGTCAAGGCCGGACGCCAGAATCCGCGCGGCAAGCAATCCGGCGTTACGTGCCCCACCGATCGACACCGTCGCGACCGGGACGCCTGCTGGCATCTGCACGATGGAGAGCAGCGAATCCATGCCGTCGAGGTACTTGAGCGGAACCGGCACACCGATCACAGGAAGCGGCGTCACAGCTGCGAGCATGCCCGGTAGGTGGGCGGCCCCACCGGCACCGGCGATGATCACGCGGATGCCGCGTTCGTGGGCGGTGCGGCCGTACTCGATCATCTCGACCGGCATCCGGTGCGCCGACACAACGTCCACCTCAACGGCGACTCCGAATTCCGTGAGTGCCTTCGCGGCCTCCTCCATGACGTTCCAGTCGGAATCCGAGCCCATCACAATGCCGACAACCGGCGCTTTTCCTGACATGTCTCTCCTGTTGGTTGCTGATGTCCGACTTCTGGTTTCTGATGTCCGACGATACGATCAGTCAATCTCTCGGCGGCGGCCCGTAAATGGCCGGGTTTCCGCGCAGGCAGTCCGCGCCCCGTCCGCCACGAGTGGAAGAACCCCACTCGCGAGCGCGCAGGTGGGATTTTCCCACTCGCGGTGAAGGCGTGTGGCAGGTCTAGTCTTGGTCGCGTACGAGCGCGGCCGCGCCACGGGCGGCCGCGAGAACCTGCTCGAGGTCACTGCCGCTGACGTTGACGTGTCCAAGCTTGCGTCCGGGACGCGGTTCCTTGCCGTACAGGTTCACCTTAGCGTTCGGGTACTGAGCCAGCACCTGCGGCAGCGCATCGGTGAGGGTTTCACGATTGGATCCGAGAATGTTAGCCATGACGGTCCACGGTGCGAGCGGCGCGGTGTCGCCGAGTGGCAGGTCGAGAACCGCCCGAAGATGCTGCTCGAACTGACTGGTCACGGAGCCGGTGATGGTCCAGTGGCCGGAGTTGTGCGGCCGCATCGCGAGTTCGTTGATGAAGATGTTGGTTTCACCGGAGTCCGATCTGGTCTCGAACATCTCGACGGCAAGGACGCCGGTCACGTCCAGTCCATGAGCGACTTTAAGCGCCACCTCGCGGGCACGATCCGCTTCGTCCTGCGTAAGATTCGGCGCGGGAGCGATAACCTGCGCGCACACGCCGTTCTCCTGGATCGACTCGACCACGGGCCACGTCACCGCATCGCCTGCGGGACGACGCGCGACGAGAACAGCCAATTCACGCGAGAACGGAACCTTCTCCTCCACGAGCAACGCTGGGCCGCCGGCCTCCACGCCGTCAAACCAGTCGTTGACTTCCTCCGGAGACGACACGACGCGAACACCCTTGCCGTCGTAACCTCCCCGGGAGGTCTTCACCACGACATCCGGGCCGTGCTGGGCAATGAACTCGTGGAGCTGGGTCGTGGCTGTTGCAGTGTCGCGGTCAAGGGCGCGCCACGCCGGGCAGGGCAACCCCATGTCGGTGAGACGCTCGCGCATGATGATCTTGTCCTGCGCTTGGAGCAGTGCATCAGGGTGGGGCTGAACTGACACGCCCTGGGAGATCAGTTCGCGCAGGAAATCTCCGGGCACGTGCTCGTGCTCAAACGTCAACACGTTTGCACCGGTCACGAGCGACTTAATCGTTTCAGTATCGCTCGCTTTCCCAACCGGTGAGTCCACAACGACCTGAGCCGCACTTGAACCGTCACTCTCAACCAAGACCCGAAGAGTCACGCCCAACTCTGCCGCGGGAGGAGCCATCATCCGCGCAAGTTGTCCGCCGCCAATTACCGAAACAATAGGAGTAGCCACGGTGTCTAAGGGTAGTCGAATAGCTCCGCTGCCTAAACTCGTGTCCATCGCGATACCCTTTGATGGTGACTACATCGCAGAGCTCAAGCACTCAGGAGCTCGCCCCACAGCGCCTCTCCATCAGCGCGCGGCTCGCTGCACGGTTCGTGGAGCTACTCAAGTTTGGGATCGTAGGTGGCACCGGGTTCATCGTTGACATTGGCCTGTTCAATCTGTTGCAGCACGGCCCATTCGCCGTGCTCGCAGGCAAGCCTGTCACCGCCAAGATCCTTTCGGTTGCCGTCGCGATGATCGTCACGTGGATCGGAAACCGACTGTGGACCTTCGCCGATCAGCGCACGCGCACCAAGGTCCGCGAGTTTGTGGGATTCGTGGTGGTCAACATCGGCGGAATGGCTATCGCGGTGCTGTGCCTGTGGATCTCCCGCTACGTCTTGGGGTTCGATTCCCCACTCGCGGACAATATCTCAGCCAACGTGATTGGGCTGGTGTTGGGCATGATCTTCCGCTACCTGGCGTACAAGTACCTCGTGTTCACGGGCGACAAGCCGCCACTAGACCCGCGCTCAACCCACCTCTAACGCTACCGCTTGTGTACCTTGACCACGTTTCCGTGCGGCAACACCGCATTTGCGTCCAGGGTGCGTGGAACGCCCGTCAGGTACAGCGTGAACTGAGCTGGACGCGGACGGGACAGTTCAAGGCGCGCGCCATCCGCCGCTGCGAGGTCTCGCGCCAACGGCAGTCCAAGGCCAGTCCCCTTACCCGAGGTCACGCCACGCTCAAAGATACGCGGAACGAGTTCCTCGGGGACCCCAGCTCCCTCATCAGACACCTGGACCACGACACCGCCGCGTGGACCGTGCAACTTCGCGGACACCACGGTCTCCCCGTCACCATGCTTGAGGGAGTTCTCAATCAGTGTGGCAAGTACCTGAGCAAGAGAACCCGGCGTTGCGAGCACTGCGAGAGATTCGCTCGCATCAACCCGCAACTTGCGCCCAGCCTTGGCAAAGACAGTTTCCCATTCCTCTTCCTGCTGCTGCAGGACCTCGTCGAGGTTGACGGCCTCAGTCGTTCCACCCTCGGCGCGGCGAGAACGAGCAAGCAGATCGTCCACGGTGGACACCAGGCGCTCGATCTGCTCAAGCGAGATTCGAGCCTCCTCCTGCACCTCCGGCTTGTCATCCGACAGCATCGAGATCTCCTCGATGCGCATCATCAAGGCGGTCAACGGCGTGCGTAACTGGTGCGAGGCGTCCGAGGCGAACTGGCGTTCGGCGGCAATACGCAACGCAAGTCGATCAGCGGAACGAGCCAACTCGTCGGCAACCAGGTCAATCTCCTCGACCCCCGATTCCTCGACATGCGGGCGCACCTGCCCCGAACCCAACTGCTCCGCTGACGCGGCAAGATACACGAGCGGCGCCGACAACCTGTTTGCCTGCCACACAGCCACGGAGATTCCTGCGCCGAACGCAACGAACGCTGCAGCGACTACCAGCATGACCACCTGATAGGACCGGGCCGCAACCTCCCAGTAGGACACCTCCACGGTCACCATCGCGTTCGAGGCTGACCATCTGACTGCAGACAATGTACGACCGTCGATGGGTTCGCCGGCGCTGCCCATCTGACCATCGGGCATGACAACCCGGACATGCGCGGCGGGACGATCCCCACCTGCCGCAACCCGGTCAAGGATCGACTGTTCCAGTCCCGTGCCGCTGGCAATGCGGTTGTCGACAGATCGTTCCAGAGACGCCGCCCTGTCCACGATGGCCCGCTGCTCGTTGTTGAACACGTAGTAGCCGCCGAAGAAGGCGAGTGGAAAGCCGAGCAGAATAACCGCTACGGCCACAGCCGACACGGTAGCGATGATCAATTTGCGGCGCACAAGAACCGTCCTCTAGGCCGTACAGATATGACAAAGCGGGGACCGGTTCGCATGGAACCGGTCCCCGCCGCGAAGATCAGTTGCTTCCGGCTTCGAACCGGAAACCCAGACCGCGAACCGTGGTGATGTACCGCGGGTTGTTCGCGTCATCGTCGAGCTTGCGACGTAGCCACGACACGTGCATGTCCAAGGTCTTGGTCGAACCGATCGGCTCGGAACCCCACACTTCGCGCATCAGCGAATCGCGGTTTACCACCGAACCCGCAGAAGCAATCAGCACGCGCAGCAACTCGAATTCCTTGGTGGTCAGATGCAGTTCACGGCCAGCTTGGAACGCGCGGTGTGCTGCAACGTCCACACGAACATCCTGCGCGGTGATTTCCTCGGCCTCGGTTGGGTCGCCGTGCGTGCGCCGAAGCAACGCGCGGACACGGGCAAGCAACTCCGCCAGCCGAAATGGCTTGGTCACATAGTCATCTGCTCCGGCATCGAGACCCACCACAAGGTCCACCTCGTCGGCGCGTGCGGTCAGCACCAACACCGGGGTGGTCAGGCCCTTTTGCCGGATTGCTCGCGCAACCTCCAAACCGTCCATGTCAGGAAGTCCAAGGTCGAGCACAACAAGGTCAGCAGCGGATGCGTTATCAATGGCACCCTGTCCTGTTCCCTGGACATTGACGTTGTAGCCCTCGCGCGTCAATGCGCGAGCGAGCGGCTCAGCAATCGCCGGGTCGTCTTCAGCCAAAAGTACTTGGGTCATAGTGGCTATATTAGGTCATGAATCGGAATTTAGACTCCCTTTAATACCTAAAACCATCCGTGAGTTTGATGACCTTGAGTTGAAACCATCCTCACGTGTGACGCTCTATCACCTGCGATCACCGTAATCTTGTGTCTATGAACGTCTTCGAGCGATTCGGGCTGTGGTCCGAGGAGAATGCCGCACGCCTTGATCAGGTACTCGCGAGCCTGGTGGCGCTGGTCGTATGTCCATTTGTGCTCGTGACACATCAGAACATGGAATGGTTCTTCGGCCTGGATATCTCCGGGCTGTGGTCCGCCGTGTTCGCGGCATTGCTGATCTTTCCTCTGGTTTGGCGGCGCACGCAGCCGGTTCGTTCCGCGGTCCTCGTGTACTCGGCTGCTCTCGTACACATGCTGATCGGCCCTTCCGCGATCATGCCCGCTGACCTGATGGTTCTCGTGGCGCTCTACTCGGTCACGATTTATGGACCGCGCTGGGCAAGCAGGGTTGCCCTCATCTCGTCATTCGCCGGGACGGCTCTGTTTGGGTACCTGGTCGCTCGGGAGGCTGGCGGCAAGCTCGCACCTGCGCTTTTCATAACCTTTACCCTTGGATTGCTGTTCCTTACCGTGTGGGCGTTTGCGAACATGCGCCGCGCTCGAATCTGGTCGATGCAAACGCTGCGCGACAAGAATCGCATGCTTGAGATCGAACGGGAACAGCAGGTTCAGCTTGGGGCGGCTGCGGAACGTGCCCGTATCGCTCGGGAGATGCATGACATTGTGGCCCATTCCCTGTCCGTGATGATCGCTCAGGCCGATGGTGGTCGGTATGCGGCGAAGGCCTCGCCCGAGTTCGCGGAGAAGGCTCTGAGCACGATCGCGGACACTGGTCGCGCGGCCCTTGCGGATATGCGCAGATTGCTCGGGGTGTTGCGGAACGACGTGTCCGAGGAGGACATTGACACGCTCGCTCCCCAGCCGGCTTCCGGGGACATTGAATCTCTGGTTGATCAGGTACGTAGTTCCGGTGTCCGAGTGTCGCTCGTGCGCATGGGCACCCCTCGCGCGCTTCCGCCCGGGGCTGGGCTGACGTTGTATCGCATCTGCCAGGAGTCGCTGACCAATATCTTGAAGCATGCCGGCCCCGATCCGACGGTCACGATCGTCTTGGCGTGGGGCAAGTCTAGCCTGCGTCTTGAGGTGGAGGACGACGGCCGTGGTGCTGCGTCCGCTGCCGCGAGCGACGGTCAGGGTATGGGTTTGCTTGGCATGAAGGAGCGTGCGGCCCTGTTTGGCGGCAATGTCAAGGCTGGCCCGAAGCCCGGTGGCGGGTATCGCGTCGAATTGGAACTGCCTCTGCCCGAGGTCCCGGATGAGGAACCGCCCGCTCCCGTATGAGTCAGTCCCCCACTCGCACCATTCTGGTCTCTTGAAAAGCACGCAAACGAGTACTCTCAACGGTCGAGAGCCTGCTGGACTGATGACCCGTATGGTGTTTTCCGGAATTAAGGTTGTTTTTCTTGCGTATTGTTACCGGAAAATCACCATGTTGCCTGCGTACGGCACCGTATCTGGGTAAATTGGCGACGATCAGATGAGCTCCAGCACCAGCCCACCACCCAGCCTCGCCACGCGCAGTGTGCTGCGCGGCAGCGAGAGTGCGCTGGAAGGTGGGCAGATCGCCGTGAGCGCGGCAGGCTCGTCGCCAATCAGCAACAATGTGCGGCGGGAGAACACCCGCCGCTCCTCGGCGTGGATAATGGAACCAGACCTGCACGCTGTGACACCTAACCCCTAGGAAAACAATGACCGCCGAAATCTCGTCCCCCATCCGCGTTGCAATCATTGATGACCAGCAACTTCTTCGCGCGGGTTTCAAGATGGTGATTGACTCGCAGCCGGACCTCGAGGTTGTCGTGGAGGCAGGCGACGGCGACACGGCGTGGGATGAGTTGCACGACTCAGACGTAGACATTGTGCTCATGGACATCCGCATGCCAGGCACGGACGGACTGGCCGTGACCGCCAAACTCACCGAGCACTGGGAGAAGAACCGCTCAGAGTCCTCGCCGAAGATCATCATCCTCACCACATTCGACATCGACGAATACGCTCTCGAGGCCATCCGTGCCGGGGCCTCCGGCTTCCTACTCAAGGACGCGCCACCCGAAGAGATGCTCAACGCGATCCGTGTGGTGCACTCCGGGGATGCGGTCATTGCGCCATCCACGACCAAACGTCTCCTCGAACACCTGATCACCCCGCAGCAGGCGGACGACAGGACTCCGAGCCCGCAGGCCGAGAAACTCGCGCAGCTCACCGACCGCGAGAGGGACGTGATCCTGCTGATCGCCAGGGGCATGAGCAACACGGAGATCGCTCAGGAACTGTTCGTCGCCGAGGCAACCGTCAAAACCCACGTGGGCAGGATCCTGCACAAACTCGATGCCCGCGACCGCGTCCAGATCGTCGTCACGGCCTATGAGAACGGCCTGGTGACCCCAGGCGAGTAGCGCGGTTCCGGTATGGACTGCCAGGCCCATCGCCCCGTCCTACCCAGCAGCACCAGGGGCCTTGTGCGAGGCTCCCCTAGGTGACTCGTTGCACAAGTCATCCCTCAGGATGACGCGAGCACCCGCCCACGTAGTCAACAGGACGGACAAAAGGGCAATCACTTTCCATCCCTGCGCACGACGCGCCCCTGAAGCGGATGTTCATAGAGTGGAGTTATCGTTGCTCGCTGTTTGAGCAACCCAACGTTCCATACGCTTCAGGAGACCTCATGACTATCCCCGCAACCGGGTACAACCAGGCCCCCAACGTGTCTGCCGCGCCAATCGCGGTGTCAGCACGTAGCCTGTCCAAGCACTACGGCCACGGCGCCTCGACTGTCCGGGCACTCGACAGTGTAGACATCGACTTCGCCCAGGGACACTTCACCGCAATCATGGGCCCCTCCGGTTCGGGTAAGTCCACGCTGATGCACCTGCTTGCAGGGCTCGACACCGCGACCTCGGGCACGGCGTTCATCGGTCGCCAGGACGTCACGGCAATGACCGATGACCAGTTGACCCAGTTGCGTCGCAACAACGTGGGATTCGTGTTTCAGTCCTTCAACCTGCTGCCGATGTTCACGGCCGAGCAGAACATCCTGCTCCCACTGACCTTGGCGGGCAAGAAGATCAACAAGGACGACCGTGACTGGCTGACACGCCTGGCCACCACGCTGGGCATCTCGGAACGGTTGAACCACCGTCCCTCCGAGATGTCGGGCGGTCAGCAGCAGCGCGTGGCAATCGCTCGTGCCCTGATCACCAAACCGGACGTGGTGTTCGCAGACGAGCCCACCGGTAACCTCGACTCACGTTCGGGTGCTGAGGTTCTGTCCTTCCTGCGCCAGTCCGTGCGTGAACTTGGACGCACCATCATCATGGTCACCCACGATCCAACGGCTGCATCGTACGCGGACCGCGTGGTACTGCTCGCTGACGGCAAGATCGCCGGTCACATCGACAGTCCAACCCCTGAAGCTGTGCTCGCAGGCCTTGACGCCCTGCGCAACTTCGATGCCACCATTGACCCACGATCCACCGAGACGGCCTGACATTTCATGCTTCGCATAACACTGCACCAGATGCGGCAGAATATTGGCCGCCTCATTGCGGCGGGTGTCGCAATCTTCATCGGTACAACGTTCATCACGGCCACTCTTCTCGCCGGAGAAGTGCTCGTTAAATCGACTGAAAAGTCCATGACGGCCTCATTCGCAGATGCCGACCTCGTGGTGAGCGCCAGTTCCGATCAAAACGGTAGTTACGTCTACAACCCCATTGGCGTGGATCTCGTCCGAGATGTCGCAGCCGTGAATGGGGTTTCAGATGTAGCCGTCGGAGAAGGCCCCTACGTAGAGGCCACCTCCGATGGAAAGTCTGAGTACCTCCCGCTACTCACCTATGCCAAGGACAAAAACCTTCAATCGTATGAAATATCTGATGGGAAAGCTCCCAACAGCGACTCAGAGGTAGTTCTTCCACTCAAGGTTGCCGAACGCCTCAAGTTAAGCATCGGAGACAGCATCTCCCTCGACATGCTTAGCCAGTACGGCGAGGAAGGGACAGCAGTTGCCTTCACAATCACGGGATTCTCAAAGGACGTCAGCGGCGGTTTCGCAAGTTCCGGCGGCGCGGTTGTTGTATCCCTCGACGGTGCGGAAAAACTATCCGATCATCCGGTTAACACCGACGGGTTCCAGGCCCAGTCCATTCTGCTCAATGTAGAAGACAACATTCAGAAGGACCCGGCAGCGTTCGATAAACTACGTGCGGAAATCTCAAAGATCATCGGAGAGCGCACCGTCCAAACAACCTCAGAGGCGGCACAGGACCGGATCGAGTCGATCTCGGGAGAAGCGCAGATACTAACCTACATGGTGCTGTCGTTCGCGGCACTGGCGTTGCTGGTTGCCTCGCTGGTCATCTCCAACACCTTCCAGGTGCTGGTTGCCCAGCGCACCAAGACGCTCGCTTTGCTGCGATGTGTGGGCGCTTCGAAGAAGCAGATCAAGAACTCAGTCATCGTCGAGGCACTCATCCTCGGCTTCGCCTCCTCGATCGCGGGCATCCTCGGCGGGATTCTCCTAGTCCAGGGCGTGCTGTGGGTAGTCGCCGCCATGGATCTCTCTCCTGCGGTTCCGACCTCGGTCACTATTCCTGTGGCTGCCATCTGGCTGCCGGTAGTCGCCGGAGTGCTCACCACTCTGCTTGCATCATTTGTCCCAGCACGGATCGCGACACAGGTCGCGCCGCTGGCTGCACTCCGTCCGATCGAGGGTACCTCCGAGGTCCGTCGCACGGGCATCGTGCGGCTGATCTTCGCCGGAATCTTCGTGGCGATTGGCACAGCACTATTCGTCTACGCGTTCTCTATCTATAAGAGCGACATGGAACTGGCGCTGGGTGTTGGTGTCCTCGGTGGTGCGCTCTCCTTCCTGGGTCTCGTCATGTCTGCGGTTCTGTGGGTGCCAGGTGTCGTGGCGGCGGTGGGTTCTGTCTTCGCGAAGTTCGGCGCACCCGCACGGCTTGCCACGGCCAACATCGGCCGTAACCCGCGCCGTACCGCCTCGACCTCGACCGCACTGTTTATCGGGGTCACCCTCGTTGCAATGCTTTCAGTCGGAGCGTCTACGGCTCGCACCACGATGAATCAGGAACTCGACAAGCAGTTCCCACTTGACGTTGCCATCACGTTGCGCGGCGAGACAGATCTCTCCGACAGCACTCTGACAGCAATCCGTCAGGTCAAGGGCGTGGACGTTGCCCAGAGCGTTGAACAGATTGCGGTACCAATTGTCGTAGGGGACCAGGAATGGGTGAGCGGTGGCACCACCTACCGGTTCGATGAGTCAGTGAACTCCGCATTGCGTGACACAAGCGCAGTCGAGAAACTCACTGATGACACGGTTCTTGTCTCCACCTGGTATGCGTCAGAACCCGGCACGGAGATTAACTTTGTCGATCCATCTGCGTTGGAGAGCTTTGACTCCAACGACGTACCCCAGGAGTCCCCGCTGTGGAACACTCGGGTGACCCTCAAGAGCGCAGGTACGACAGGGCTTGAGGGTTCAGCGGTCACTCAGAAGACATTTGACGAACTGAAGAGCAAGTTCCAACTCACCGATGCCGATGTGGAATCCCGTTTGGTTCTGGTGAAGGTATCCGATCCGTCCAACGCAATGGACACGGTTGATGCCTTGCGGGACCTCCTCGGCGAGGACAATGTCGAGATCTCCGGTGCCGTCATGGAACGTGACATGTTCCAGAAGGTCATCGACGTGATGCTGCTGGTCCTGGTTGGCCTGCTCGGTGTCGCCGTGCTGATCGCGCTGGTCGGTGTCGCGAACACACTTTCGTTGTCCGTGATCGAACGACGCCGTGAGAGCGCAACCCTCCGTGCAGTCGGTATGAGCAGGCGTCAGCTGCGGGCTTCGCTGGCAATCGAAGGCATGCTGATCGCTGGTATCGGCGCTCTGGTGGGCGTGCTGCTGGGCACGCTGTACGCCTGGCTTGGCAGTAAGTTGCTGCTCGGTGCGTTCACCACAGTGGTGTTCACGGTTCGTTGGGCGGACATTGCCGCCATCTTCGCGGTGGCACTTGCAGCAGGTTTGATCGCCTCGATCGTTCCGGGCCGCAGCGCCGCGAGGACCTCACCGGTTGCCGCATTGGCTGTCGAATAGGGTCTTGATCCCTCATTGAGATTGGCGACGAGTCGGCTGGTTCGCAGGAAAACCTGCGAACCGGCTGGCTCATTTTTGTTGTATTGAACCCCTGCCCCACACCGTACCCCTTTAAGTCGGTGGGGCCTTTTTGTTCCGGGTGCGCAACTATTGTGGGTGCAGGCGGATCAAAAAAGCCCCATCGACATGCACGAGGTGTGGCGGAGGCCGCCACAGTCATGTGGTGTTGTGGTTGGGGTACGTGTTTCCACAGGTACGGATCACCACTGTGTACGTGCACGTGGACGAGCCGCTGTGGACGTTTTCCAAGCTGCCCCGTAGACATCGGGCAGTGTTGTGCGCGTGAGTGACGATGTGACGTTTGAAGTGGTGCCCTTCGGCACGTACTGTGCGCGGCGAGGTGCTAGTGCGCCTGAACTGGTGCGGTCTCTTACCGAGCACCTTCAGATTCCACACCTTGGCCTCGGCGCCTTCCGGGTGGGCGAGCAGGCGCTGCGGGACTCCGACTCTGTCGGCTCATGGCCGCTGGTGCACGGCGCCACCCTAACATTCTCCTCATCCGCACAGCCGGATGCCGCGGCATTGGCCCTGACCAAACATGCGTTGCGCGTTGACACCTCTGAACTCGTGCCGGTCCTAGACATTCCGGGGATTCGGTCAGGTTCCGGGGCGATGAACAACACCTCACGAGTTCGAGCGAGCATTCGGGTTGCCTATCTGGTTACGAGGACCCCCACCCCTGCACGATTCGCCTGGCTCCGGTGGTTCTTGGCCGTAGCGCACGCCATTGAATCTGTATGGCTCACGATCAGGCTCTACGCGGGTGGCATCAGGTTTCGTGATGGGATCACCCTTCACCGCGTCGGCCACGGGGTACGGGCACGGTCGGTGACACATGTCGGAGCTGCGAACAAGAAGGTCACACAGGCAACTGAGCGTTACGAACTGCGAGCACCCCTCAACCCCACCGCAGTTGACCGAGCGTTGGCGGCGCTTGCCACGTCCCTGCCCGAGGAATCTTCTTCCTCGAAGATCGGGCTGCTCCTGTCTGCGCTCGTTCCCTTCACCATGAGTGTTGTTCTTGCGGTTGTGATGCGCCAACCGTATTTCCTGTTGTTTGCGCTCACCGGGCCAGTCCTGGCCCTGGTTCATCTGGTTTCTCGCAGACGGGTTGTTCCGGGGCAGGTCGAGATACGGGCTCTTCCTGCATGGGTCCAACGAGGGTTGCATGGGCAGTGCGTTGAAGCGCTCACGACTCTGCTGCAACTCGCGGTGCAGGGCACGGTGACACTGACACAGTGGCCATTGCTTGGCCTCTCCCCTGCCAGTAGTCGTCGCCTGGCAACACCGCATTTAGGGGACCACGCCTTTGCTGTGGACCTGTCCATTCGGTTGTTGTCGTTGGCGAGCGGCGGATCATCGGCAGGCAACGCGTCAACACGTGGAAGCACTCGAATAGGGCTTGTCCAGGCTGCGGACACGACACCGGACATGCGGGACGGAGTCGTGCCTACCGTGCACGTGGTGACCTCCCGCCCACAGGTGATTTACGGTTCATGGTTGCGTTGGCTTGCCCCACTCCTGAGGATTCACGAGTCGTCTCAAACGGTGCCCGACGATCCGCACCACGTCATGCTCCACGTGGACTCCATACCCGATCTGAGAGGGCTTTCAGGAATCAGCGACAGTGGGATACTCGACCGGTGGGCACGGGCGTTGACTGCTTACCTCACTGTGGGGTCGGCAACAGCCGGACTTCCCCGCGTTGCCCCATTTACTCAGGTGTGGAATCCACGCACCGGAGCACCACCCTGGCGTGCCGAGGTTGAAGACTCGCTCGTGATTCCCGTGGGTGTCAGGGCACAGGGACCGTTCACGATCGATCTCGTGGCTGATGGTCCGCACATGCTCGTGGCGGGAACCACAGGGGCGGGCAAGTCGGAGTTCCTGCAGTCTCTTATCGTCGCGACGGCGACAACCTACAGCGCACACGATGTTAACTTCATGCTGATCGACTACAAGGGCGGTGCCGGGCTGGGACGCTGCCATCGACTGCCCCACTCCTGCGGCATGGTCACAGACCTCGATCCAGGCGAGACGTCCCGTGCCCTCGCGGGCCTGCGCGCCGAGCTCAAACGTAGGGAACTAAGATTCCGCGAGCTGGGGGTCGGCGACATCACCGAATTCAACCGCACCGTTTCACGCGTGGATCGTATTGCTCGGATAGTTGTGGTCGTGGACGAGTTTCGTGCACTTTCAGAGGAACATCCTGAGTTCCTCACCAAACTCATTCGACTTGCGGCGCAGGGCAGGTCATTGGGCATTCACCTCATTCTTGCCACGCAACGTCCAGCAGGAGCAGTGGGACCTGAACTTCGCGCGAACATCAACCTGCGCATCAGCCTCCGGGTGGCAGACGAACAGGACTCCCTCGATGTTCTCGGGGTCAAGGACGGTGCGTACCTTCCGGTTGAGGTGCCTGGACGGTTTCTCGCTCGGACCGGTGGTGCGCGGCCCACGCAGGCTCAGGCGTTCTACCTCGACGCGGCACCGCCGCTGCCGCAGCATCTGGTCACGTTACCCGGCGCACGAGGCCCTGATACTCCGACCGCCGATGTGCCAGACGTCATCGGTGCCCTCATCTCAGCACATGATGCGCGCTTCGGCATCCGGGCAACACGGTTCTGGAGCCCTGGACTTCCCAGCGTCTTCACGGGACAGCAGGACACCGAGGTCCTCCATGAGGCACAGGTCGTCGCCTTGGGAGCACCAGAAGACTCAACCGGCCATCAGGCCCTGACCTGGGAGCCCACGCTCGGGCATCTCGCTGTTGTCGGCCCCTCACTGCGAGGCCGTACCTCCTCCCTGCTATCGCTTGCTCAGTGCAGTCCTGCAGGCACCCGCATTCACTGGGTCGGGCCGGTCACCGATCACAACCAGGTGAAACGGGCATTGACCAGCGCATCGGCGTATCTCGTGAACCTGGTCGATTCCTCGAACCCGTATATGGTTCACGCCCTGATTCAGATCATCTCTTCAACCCGTGCAACCCCAGGTCCTGCGCAAAGCAGAACTCTGCTCGTCATTGACGACCTCAATGCCCTACGCACCACCCTCGAGACGTATGACAGAGGATCAGGGATGGAACTCGTCGAAAATCTGCTAAAAATTGGGCCTGCTCAGGGTATCGCCTGCGCGGTGAGCACGGCACGCCCGATCACGGGCGGTTTGCAGTCCTTGTTTGGACAGCGGCTGATCCTCGCAAGTGGGAACGTGGACACCGACGCGACAAACGCCGTGCCTCGCGAGTTGCTCCCACTGCCATCACATCGTGGGCGCGCCGTATGGTCTACCCCGAACGGTACGGTGGTGTGTCAGATTCGCGCCCCTCATCTGGCAACGCAGGCCGCGCAGTGCGACAGCGAGAACCATGACGAACAGCGGATCTGGTCGCTCGCCGATGTACCAGCATCACCGACTCCCGGCATTCTCACCGGGCCGCGGCCAAGTGCCTTCGATCCGACCACGGTGAATGCGATGATCGTTGCTGGTGCGCGCCGCAGTGGACGAAGCACCGCCCTTGATGCGCTCGCCACGAACTGGGCTGGAACACCGTACGGTTCTCGCCATATTGCAGGCAGAGGCCACCACGTGGGCAGTGACCTTGAGGATCTGATCGGTGTGTTGGAGACAGGCACCCCGAAGATCGCATTGATACAGATCGATGACCTTGATGTCGTCGAGGCTACACACGGGCACCTTGTTCAGCGACTGCTCGATCTGGCGCTCGGCGCGGAAATCACGGTACATGGATCGTGCACCACAGCCGCGCTGCACCAAAGTTATCGAGGCGCGCTGGCGACACTGCGCGAATACGAGAACGTGCTCCTGCTGTGCCCAGACCCCGCCAAAGACCGTGAACTTCTAGGGACATCCATCGTGCTTGCCGTCGACCCGCGCCCTCATCCCGGCAAAGCCGTCCTCATGCTCGCAGGCCACATATCGGCGGCACGAGTTGACTATGGGAAAGGTGAGTCTTAATCCTCGCCTGAGGCAGGTTCACGGAAGCTGATGTGCTCCACAACCGGTGGGAGCACAAACAAGACGATCGTTGCAATACCCACCGCAATCAGGGAAACGCCCAGCGGGTACATTGCCGCCTGGACACAACTGATGCCAATGAGCGCAACAAAGATCTGCAGGGTGATGGCGGGGCCGCGTACCCACGGCTGCTGCTGCCCAACCCCGCGCGTCAGGGCGAAGATGAACCAGGCAAGAAGCAGAGAACACACGATCAACGCGACCGTCACGCCCACATACTCGATCTGCCCCGTGATCAGGTCGATGACGCCGATAACCGCGTACGCGAGCGCCGCAAGCGATTGCATGGCAAGTGCCACGAGCAACACCCATACCGCGCCCGGACGCCGACGCCACAACCATGCGCCCCGCGTACTCGGACCGCTGGAGGGTACCGGGTCGGAGGAAGACGAGGGATCTTCGGAGATCGGCGGGGTGTTGGTCATGAAAACAGTCCTTAGCGCGCGGGTTTATCGCTCTCCATTGTAGGGAGTGAATCTGAGGGTTCGGGCCTTTCAGCGGGGAGGGAAGCATCCCCTAAATGCCCCTCTTGCCACGACGGCAAAGAGCCCGCAAGGGTGCGTCCACATTCTGACACGAGGGGTGCGGATACACCCGTTGAACGGTTGCGTCAAGAGTTAACGGGAGCCGTTTTGGCTGAAAACCCGCCGTTTTACTGCGACTTATACCACCTTTTGTTCTTGTGACAAAAACCTCACGCGTAAACGAAAAGAAATACTCCCCTAACCCTTGTGAAGCACTGCCGTAAAAGACGAAACTAGTGATTACGTGTTTCCCGTGTATCTGGATCATTCCCCTGAGAAGAACACTCGAATGATCCCAACAAACTAGGAGTTGCAATGGATTGGCGTCACCGCGCCGCGTGCCTCGAAGAAGACCCAGAGCTGTTTTTCCCAATCGGGAACACTGGGCCAGCGCTCCTTCAAATCGAAGAGGCAAAAGCCGTTTGCCGTCGTTGCGAAGTTGTCGACACCTGCCTGAAGTGGGCAATCGAATCCGGTCAGGATGCTGGAGTCTGGGGCGGCTTGTCTGAGGATGAGCGTCGCGCTCTCAAGCGCCGCACCGCACGCGCCCGTCGCGCACACTGAACCGCGACCACATAACGTAAGGCTGAGGCGAGACCCATCAGGTCTCGCCTCAGCCTTTTGTTCGTTTTCAGGCCCTGGAAGCTGAAGCCTCTCCGAGGGGCTCGCCCTTACAAGCCAGGCTCGCTCCTACAACCCGTATGGTGATTTTCCGGGAATGAGGTGGTTCTTCTTGGTTGGTGATTCCGGAAAACTACCATGGTGGGTGCTCAGTGGCTTGCGTACACTCAGGCGATCAGTGCGTAACCCGCCCACAACAGAAGCGTGCCACACACAATGTTGAGCGCCGAGATCCCCACAACCCGCGCCCACCGTCGTTCCCCGATCATGTCCCACAGCTCAAGGGCAAACGACGAGTAGGTGGAGAGACCGCCACAGAACCCCACGATCATCAGCGCCCGCCATGCCTCTGCATCCGGTGCTGCTAGACCTCCAATCGCAAGCCCCACCACGAAACAGGCCACAAGGTTGGAGATCAGGGTTCCCCGAGCATCGTTCGGGCGTTCTCGACCTGCAAAGACCCTCGCTTCAACCCCCGAGAGCACGAAGCGCAGCAGTGCGCCCACACCACCGCCGAGCGCGGCCAACAGCCACGTCATTGCCTCTCCCGCTTTTCATCGAGGGCTCCAGAGTTCACGGTATCCACGTTGTGTGAGCGGGTTACGACAGCTCCGTTTGTGATATGTGCGTGGCGACGAGTCTGATCGCGTCTGCCCACGGCTTGTCCCAGGCCCGCCCCAAGTACGCACGCGACCAAGGTGAGTGCCAGATAGCCGAGGCCAGTCAACAGATGGCTTTCACCTGCAAGTCGATCAACCAGAACGATATAGGTGGAAAACGAGGTGAAACCGCCGAGCACACCTGTTGCGAGTAACGCGTGGCGATGCGGGTGCATCCTCTTGTTCACATGGTGCACAGTGATCGCACCGATGATGAAGCAGCCCGACAGATTGATCGCAAACAGTGACAGCGGCTCGGAAAGGTTACGATTCGGCCAGATCAGGGCCGCAAGTTCTTGAATTCCATACCGAGAGACCGCCCCCAGAGCACCGCCGATAAACACGCTCATGGAGCGCATCAACATATCGTTCACGAACACCCACTCTACTCCTAGCGCGTCACACGTTTGTGATTCCTTACGCAGACGGATAGGGAAGGCGCACAGACCTCACCAGGCCCTGAAGTGCGGTTCAGGAGGAGCGTCGCTCCACGAGCTTGGCGGGAAGCACAGTGGTGTTTCCTGTCCGTACGACTCCATCAAGATCAAGCCCACCGTAACGGTCCTCTTCGCTGATGTACCCGAGTTGATAGAGCAACTCGAAGGTAGCCCACCTGGTCATGTCCGAAACAGGGTTGATCACGGTGGTCAGCGGTGGCTCAGTGGTCTCGGCAACACCAAGATTGTCATAGCCAACAATCGCGATGTCCTCGGGAACCCTGCGCCCATGATGTTCCAGCACCCGCAACGCCCCGCTGGCCATGAGGTCAGAGCCTGCGAAAACGGCATCGATTGTTGGGTCCTCAGCAAGAATCCGCTCCATCGCGTAGGCGCCAATCGCGCTCGTGAACTCGCCGCCGTGCATGGGCCCAGGCGCGAGCCCAGCCGCCTCAAGAGCCTGCCGCCAGCCCGTCGCGCGGTCTTCCCCAGCAGTCATATCTGTTGGTCCGGCAATGTGTGCGATATTCCTACGTCCCTGTGCGATGAGGTGTTCGGTTGCAAGACGCCCGCCACCCAGGTTGTTGGTGTCCACGACATTCAACTCTTTGAGTGGCAAGAACGGTCGACCCACAAAGACCGCTGGCGTGCGAGACTGCACAATCAGGTTCTCGAGTTGATCCTCGTGGTGGTGCGAGACCACAACCGCGCCATCAATATGGGCGTTGCCCAGATACTTACCGATCCTCGACAACGATTCACCCGGCTGAGCCATCAACAGGACAAGTTGGACGTCGGTCTCTTTGAGAGCGAGATTCATTCCACGGATGACATACGAAAAGAACGGGTCGGACAAAACCCGAATGTCTGGTTCGGGAACAATCAATCCGATCGACTCCGAACGCCGGGTCACCAGCGAGCGCGCCGCGCGGTTGGGGGTGTATCCCAACCGCGCGATCGCGTCATCGACTGCTGCCTGTGCCTCCGGTGAGACCCGCGATCCCCCATTGATCGCGCGAGAAGCAGTAGACCGAGAGACGCCAGCGGCGGCGGCTACCTCTTCCAGCGTGGGGGTGTGCTTGATCATCGGGGACTCTTTCATCTGTGGCTCCTCGTGAAAGGAGCCGGTTGCGTTAGTTCGCGTTTCGCGCAGGAATCGTGTTGGTGCCTGCGATCTGTCCGTACCACTTGCCCGACGATTTCACGACGCGCGCCTGGGTCTCGTAGTTGACTCGGATAATACCGAATCGCTTGTGGTATCCCCAAGCCCACTCGTAGTTGTCGAGCAATGACCACGCGAAGTAGCCGTGCACTGGAACGCCCTGCTGAACAGCGTCATACGTGGCCCGCAGGTGTAGGTCGTAGAAGTCCAGACGGTTCTGGTCGTCCACGTTGTCGAACTCATCGGCAACATCGTCAAATGCACAACCGTTCTCGGTGATGTACAGCTTGACACCTGGCTCGGATGTGTATTTGTCGTGCAGGCGTACAAGCAGACGAGTAAGACCTTCCGGCTGGATCTCCCAGTCCTGGTCCGTCACAGGAAGGCCGCGTGGGTGCACGTAGACACCGTCCGCAGCAGGGTATGGCGAACGTGTCTCACGAGTGACCACCGCATCGGTGGTGAGCGTCGTTGCCGGTGGGGTCTTCGAGACGGCCTCACCATGGTAATAGTTGACACCCAGCGCATCAATCGGCGTGGAGATGGTCTCAAGGTCGCCGTCGTGGATAAGTGCCTCGAAGCCCTCACGCAAACCCACCTCGCCAAGGTCCTCAAGCAGGTCAACCGGGTAGGCACCCTTGAAGATCGGATCGGCGAAAACTCGGTTGAACTGGGCGTCGATGCGTCGAGCTGCGTCCACATCCTCTGGGTTGTTCGGGTCAACCGGGTCTGGAACGGTGAAGTTCAGCGTGATGCCGAGTTCCGCATCCGGGGCGGCCTTGCGCAGTTCCTGAACCGCAAGACCATGGCCAAGCAGCAGGTGGTGCGCTGCGGCAAGCCCATCCTCGGGTGACGTGCGGCCTGGTGCATGTACGCCTGCCGTGTAGCTCAAGAACGATGAGCACCATGGTTCGTTCAGGGTGGTCCATACTTTCACACGGTCGCCCAGGGCATCGTGCATCGTCATCGCGTACTCAGTGAACAGGTGCGCGGTGTCGCGGTTGGTCCAGCCGCCCTTCTCCTCCAGGGCCTGCGGCAGATCCCAGTGGTAGAGGGTCAACCACGGCAGGATGTCAGCTTCAAGCAGTGAGTCCACGAGCCGCGAATAATAGTCCAGCCCCTTCTGGTTGATTCCGGCCTTGCCGCTCACACCGTCCGGGCGCACACGAGCCCACGAGGTCGAGAACCGGTAGGCACCGATGTTCAGCGACCTCATCAGGTCCACGTCTTGGCTGTAGCGGTGGTACTGGTCGCACGCGACATCACCGTTGTGTGCATCGGTGACCGCCCCAGGAATTCGAGCGAAGTGGTCCCAGATCGAGTCCCGACGACCATCCTCGTGCGCGGCTCCCTCAACCTGGTAGGCAGCGGTCGCAGCCCCCCACAGGAACCCGTCCGGGAGCTTGATGGTTTCATTTTGTGGTGTGGTCATCCCTTAACAGCTCCTGCCATGATTCCCGCGACGAGTTGACGTCCGGCAACGAAGAATAGAACGAGCAGCGGCGCGGTCGAGATCGCCACGCCCGCCATGATTAGAGAGTAATCGTTCTGGTAACCAGACTGCAGAAGTTTGGTTACCATCGGCAGCGTCGGGTTCTGCTGGTTCAGGATGATGAATGGCCAGAAATAGTTAACCCATGAGCCAATGAACGTGAACAAGGCAAGCATCGCAGCCGCAGGGCGAGCCGCCGGGACCGCGACATGCCAAAATGTCCTGATCATTGAGGCACCATCAACACGCGCAGCCTCAACCAGTTCGTAGGGAAGCGCATTCTCCAAATACTGGGTCATCCAGAACACGCCGAAGGCTGTGACCAAACCGGGAACGATTACTGCGGTGATACTGCCGGCCCAGCCGATCTTCGTCATGACGATGAACAGAGGCACGACACCCAACTGGACGGGCACTGCCATCGTGGCGATGACGAAAACGAGAAGCGGCCCACGACCACGGAAGTTCAACTTCGCAAACGAGTAACCGGCCAGCGTCGAGAACACCACAACCGATACGGATTGGATGACCGCGATGATGAGTGAGTTGGTGAGACCTTTGATCACAGGAATCGAACCGTCGAAGACTCGGGCCATGTTATCCCAAAGGTTTCCCTGCGGAAGAATGCTCGGAATCACTGACTTTGAGATCGTCACCTGGTCCGAGGATGCAAGCAGCACCACGTAGTACAGGGGGAAGATCGAGATCGCGATCACGAGGCCCAAGATGAGGTACGTTACCCATCCGGGGCGCCGGTTAGCTCCGCCCACTCCTGCTGAGCCACGTCTCCGGCCAGCCCACTTCGCTGCGCTCTTTCCTGAAGTCTGCGCGATAACGGGAAGTGACGCGTTCTTCATTTTCCGGCCTTCCTGCTCTTCTTTTTGGACTTCTTGACTTTCGGTGCACCTGATGTGGAGATTTTTGAAGTAATGACGAAGTTCAGAATTCCGAACGCGACGATAACAAGGAACAGGAGCCACGCCACAGCCGCGGCCCGACCAAAGTTGAGTTGGTTACCCCAACCAAGCTCATGGATGTACATCGTGAGCGTCAGCCATTGTTTATCGCCACCACCGGTTCCTTGCGCGTCGAAGGCCCGTGCTTCATCAAATATTTGCAGACCACCGATTGTGGAGGTGATGACTACGAAAATGATGGTTGCGCGCAGTTGCGGGATAGTAACCGAGAAGAACTGCCTCAAACGCCCAGCACCATCGATGATTGCTGCCTCGTAGAGCTCGCCCGGAATCGCCTGCATTGCCGCGAGGAAGATGAGTGTGTTGTAGCCAGTCCACCTGAAGTTGACCATCGTCGCGATTGCCATATGCGATGGCAGTACCTCTGAGTGCCAGCGAATGGGTTCGAATCCTAGGAGATCAATCAGGCCGTTAGCCAGCCCATACTGGTCTGCAAATATCCGTCCGAAAATCATTCCAACAGCAATTGGAGCAACGATATACGGCAGCAGTACGCCCATGCGCCAGAAAGTCTTAGCCCGGATGTTTGCATTGAGGACAGCAGCGATAATGATCGCGGCGATCACCTGTGGAACTGATGACAGGAGGAAGATCGAGAAGGTGTTCCTGAAGGCCTTCCAGAACGAGGTCTGTCCGAGAACATCGCTGAAGTTCTGTAGTCCCACGAAGTCGCCCTGGCCGCCAAGGGTGTGCCACTGGTGTAGCGAGATATATCCCGTGTAAAGAAGTGGAAAGAGGCCGGTGATGGCGAACAGAATGAAGAACGGGGAGATATATAGGTACGGCGAGACCTTGACGTCCCAGCGGCTCAACTTCTGGCTGAACGCGATTCGGGTTGGCCTCCGATCAAGTTTTGTTCCTTGATCATTGCGTGGTGGTGACTGCACAGTCATGGGCTTCCTCTGCGGGTGCTGTAAAGCAGGGATTAAGGGGCAGAAATTAGGTGCGCTCATAGGAGCGCCGGGCAACCGGAGTTGTCTCGGTTGCCCGGCGCATTGTCTAGTTACTCCTTATGCCAACGCATCCGTCAACGGCGATTAAGGAGCTCGTCAATCGAGATCGAAGGTCGATGGAGAATCTAGCCGCATTCGATGATGCGGACCGCGGCTTTAGAGACCCAAGTCCTTGTAACCGCTGATGGCCTTGTCCCACGATGAACCTGCGTCGTCGGTCTTCTCAACGTCGACTCGCTTGAATGCCTCAGTGATGAGCTGGTTGATCTTGAAGTAGTTGGCGCCCTTGTAGGCGAGCTTGCTGCCATCGATGTTCTGGGCACGTGCCGAGAAGATCTGTCCAACAGGTGCGCCGCTCATGAAGTCGTTTGTCGTGTCCAATACCTCTTGTGCTGACAGAACCTCAACCTGGCTTGGGAAGGCACCGGAGTTGGTGAAGGCCTTTACCTGGATCTCAGGGGAGGTCAGCCACGCTGCGAGCTTCTTGGCTTCCTCGACGTTTGCGCCTTCCGAAGGCACGGTCAGGAACGATCCGCCCCAGTTTGCACCGCCGTTGGGGAATACATCTGCGACGTCCCATCCTTCAACGCCACCGGAACGCTCCTGGATTGCACCAGTCATCCAGGCTGGGCACAGCATCGTGGCGAAACCGTCGTTCTGGAAGGCTGCGTCCCAGTCTGGGCTCCACTGGTCAAGGCCTGCGGAGAGGTTGGTCGAGGCGGCAAGTACCGTGTTGTAGGCGTCCTTGATTGCGGTGTTGGACTCGAGGTCCTTTGGCGTTCCGTCTGCCTTATTCTCGTAAGGTTCAGCGATCTGCGCAACGACACCCTGCCAGATTGCTCCGGCTGAGTCGAACCATGGAACGTCTGACTTAGCGGCGAACTCTTCTCCCGCTGCGAAGTAGGTCTCCCAGGTCGCGTTTTCGCCACCGATCATTTCGGCGACGGCCTCACGTGAGCCGTCCAAGCCCGCTGCGTCGAACAGGTCGGAACGGTAGCAGATCGCCTGTGGGCCGATGTCGGTGCCGTAGCCGATGAGCGTTCCGTCAGCGGTACGGCCCTGGGCTTCCTTCCAGTCCAACCAGCGTCCTTCGATTCCCTCGACACCGCTCAGGTCAGCGAACTTGTCCTTGACCATCTCAAGCTCTGGCATCCAGTCGATCTCGATAGCTTCGATGTCAGCAAGTCCGGTGCCGCCTGCAGCCATCTTAGTGGTGAGGTTGAGACGCGCGTCGTCCGACTTTGCAGCGATCGTGTGCTCGATCTTGACGTTCGGGTTCACCTTTGCATACTCGGCGAGCAGTTCGTCCGTGTATCCAAAGTTGTTGAAGGTTGCGACGGTCAGGGTGACCTGCTCGCCGCCACCGGACGATGTCGTTCCAGTAGAAGTTGGGTCGGTCTCTGTAGTGTCACCGGAACATGCGGTCAGGCCCAGTGCGAAAACTGATGCACCGGCGATAACCGCAGCAGCGCGGCGCGAACGGGTAGTACGGATCATGAGGGGACTCCTTTGTCAACGTCACGGGATGTCCGTGCGCTTAGCGGATGAAGTTCAAATCGTTCGGGGAAGCGATCTGTCTCCCACGTGATGCGCGCTCCCATCAATCCCATCTTCGGGACTTTCTTGGCAGCGCTCCCACGCGATAAATGAATCATGGGTGGGAGCGTTCCCACATGTCAAGCGTCGGGATTAGTTGCGCGATAAAAATAACGGTTGCTATCAATGAAACTGCAGGCAGGAGTGTGTGGGAGCGTTCCCACCGTGATGCAATTGTAATCTTTTCGTTACATTGCATAGGATGAATCTGGGACCGATCAGCCTTGAGCAAGCCACTCGTTGACAAGCTTTGAGTGAGACGCCAAAACCTGCTCGACGACCTGGCCCACGGCCTTCTCGATCGTGGCACCGAACAGCGGGATCGAGGCGTTGACCTCGCCCTCGTAACGCAGCACCGATTGACCGGACTCCTCAGCGATGGTTGAGCGTCCCGCGATCCGCACAGGGGCACCCACAATCTCAATGTCAAAAGTTCCGTGACGGGTGGTGGCACCTTCTGGGATCGACTCAGCCCACGCCTCCGTCTGACGAAGCTCAATTTCCGACCCCACGAACGATCGGAAATTGGCCGGAATCAGATCACTTGTGGCCGCTCGACGCACGACAAGCGTGATGGCACCTGAGTCAAGCTGCTCAACATCGGTGCTCACAAGACGCATGCCGGCTCGCTCAGTGGCAAAGGCGATGAACTCCGGGTCCGCAAGGGCACCAAGCACCTGCTGCGGGGTACCGTTGGCGTGAATCTGGGCTGTCAGTTCCATGGAATGCTCCTTGAGATCGTCCAAGGCTGGACGGGTAACACGTCATCGCTGCTCCAAGAGCCGCACGGTCGGCTCCAACCGTGCGCTGGGCGTTCTACCCTAAGCCTAGTCGACGCCATGCCCGTCCACTACCTCAAGCGTCCCTCCCCCAACCGCGAGTGGGACATTTCCCACTCTTGTGCACAGGTGACACCCACATGCTCACAGGTCGTTCGGAGACTCTCAAATGAGTGGGGACGTTACAAGCACCAGTCCCGATTTCCGACGAGTCGGCCAGTTCCAGCACCGTTCCACTCCCCCTGACCACCAGCCCAGACCCAGCGCTGCCTCATTCCAGCCATCTCGTCGGCAATCTGTGTGGGTAACCAGAGGGTGCGCTCACGCATCCACCGCCAATGGGGCGCAAACTGTCCGAATGCACATACTCGGGCAGCGCATGTGGACGCGATCAGCCCCATCGGACCACGGCCCAAGCCGATGTGTCGCGTAGGCTTGATATGTGTCAACTCTCAGCGACCTCGTCGAACGCTACGGATACCTTGAACCCGCCCAGGTCGAATGGCTGCACCTGCTGGTGGGTGACTGGCAGTTCATCTCGGACCTCGCCTTTGCGGATCTCGTGCTGTGGCTCCCCACGGAAGACGGCAACTTCGTATGCCTCGCGCAGTGCCGTCCCTCAACCGGGGCGACGGTCCACTACGAGGACATCGTGGGCTCCCTCGCTCCCGACAACGTACGCCCGCAACTCGAAAAAGCACTGGTTGACGAGCAGATTCAGGCTTCCCGCGAACCACGCTGGTTCGGCGCCTTCGCGGTGCGCGAGGAGGCGGTTCCGGTCAACTGCAACGGTCATACGATCGCAGTTGTGGCACGTCAAACCAACCTCGGGTCGGGTCGCACGCCATCACGCCTCGAGATCAACTACGTCGAGGCCGCCGACGATCTGATGAGCATGATCGCCGTAGGCGAGTTCCCCTCCCCCGACTCGGCAACCGGTTCCCGCCGTGGCGCGCCCCGCGTTGGTGACGGTCTCCTACGCCTGAACGCTGCGGGAGAGGTGTTGTACGCATCTCCGAACGCGCTCTCGTGCTTCCACCGCCTTGGGGTCCTCGGGCCGCTGGTTGGACAATCGCTTGTCGAGGTCACCGCCGACCTGGTGGAGCACAAGGTTCCCGTGGACGAGTCCATGCCACTCGTGTTGATGGGGCGTGCACCGTGGCGCACCGACATCGAGTCCAGCGGCGTGTGCCTGTCCGTGCGGGCCGTACCGCTGTACGAGAACCACGAACGCATCGGCGCCGTCCTGATGTGCCGCGACGCCTCCGAGCTACGCCGCCGCGAGCGCGAGCTCATCACCAAGGACGCAACGATCCGTGAGATCCACCACCGGGTCAAGAACAACCTTCAAACAGTCTCGGCCCTACTGCGGCTTCAGGCAAGGCGGATGACGGTCCCCGAGGCCCGGGAGGCTCTTGAGGAGGCCCAGCGCCGGGTCGCCACGATCGCACTCGTACACGACTCGCTCTCGCAGAACCTCGACGAGGAGGTCGAGTTCGATGAGATGGTGGGCCGGGCGCTGCGTCTGGCCGCGGACGTTGCCTCGGCAGACACGTCGGTGCGCACGATTCAACGTGGTTCGTTCGGCCTCATCCCAGCGAAGGAGGCAACCCCCCTCGCCCTCGTGCTCACCGAACTGGTGACCAATGCCGTGGAACACGGGTTGGCCCCATCCGGCGGGGGTACCGTTGAGATCCGTGCTGAACGTTCAGGGCGCCGGGTCAAGGTGTGGGTCGAGGATGATGGCACCGGTATCCCCGAGGGTAGCCCGCCATCGACCGGCCTGGGCACGAGCATCGTACGCACCCTTGTGACCAACGAACTCCTCGGGTCCATCGAGTGGAGCAACCGTCCCGAGGGCGGCACCTCGGTCCAGATCGTGTTGGACCTCCACTCAGCGACAGATTACTGATCTCGCGCACGCGCATAGACCGCAAAAACAGCAAAACCCTGGATTCCCCACTCATGGGAATCCAGGGTTTTCTGTCACCTACACGGTTCTATCCGCTCTCTGCCTACTCGCCGCCGTCCGTTCAGGTCACGCGTTGTAGTCAGAGAGCGGCTGCTTAGCGGCCCACTCGTACAGGTCAGTGCGTGGTCCGGTGTAGAACGGCACCTCTTCGCGCACGTGACGGCGAGCCTCGGTGGCACGCAGGTCGCGCATCAGGTCGACAATCCGGTGTAGTTCTCCAGCCTCAAATGCGAGCAGCCACTCATAGTCACCGAGGGCGAATGCGGCAACGGTGTTGGCCCGCACATCGCCATAGTCACGCGCGGCAAGCCCATGCTCGCGCAGCATTGCGCTACGCTCCTCAGCGGGCAGCACGTACCAGTCATACGAGCGCACGAACGGGTACACGCACAAGTACCTGCCCGGTTCCTCATCGGCCATGAATGCGGGAATGTGTCCGCGGTTGAACTCGGCGGGACGGTGCATGCCCACGTTCGACCACATCGGATCGAGGCAACTGCCAAGTTCACTCTGACGGAACCGCTGGTAGGCACCCTGCACTGCCTCCACGGAGGAGCCGTGCCACCACACCATGAGGTCGGCGTCGGCGCGCAGACCAGACAGGTCGTACCAGCCGCGCACGGTCAACTCCGTGTCCACCCCCCGGTCCACTCCCCCGACTGCCTTGAGCGCTTGACGCACCATGTCATTGCGCTCAGCGTCATCGAGCGGCAGGGTGTTGGCGGTCTGGAACACCGACCACATTGTGTAACGGATGGTTTGGTTGACCTGTTCGGCGATCTCGGAGTGATCCATTTTTCCCCTCAAGCGTGTGTTTTCGTGCCTTCAACCTACCCGGTCGGCGGCGGTGTTGGGTTGCTGTCTTGTGTGGTCGAGAACTTGCCTGGTTAAGACCTATTGGCCCGCGACGGTTGGGATGCCCGTTGACTGGCCTGCACGTTGCAGGCAGCAGTTGGCCGGGCACGTGTGGTGTAGCGCTGGCACCTGCGTGGTCGCCGCGGGTTCGACGTGCTCACCCCGTGCGATCACAGCACGTTCAAGCAACAGGTCCACGAGCCCTGCCACGAACTGCGGGCGGGTGCCCACGGTGTCCGCGCGCACGGCATTGAGTTCGAGCTTCTCGCAGGTTGCGAGCGCCTCGGTGTCGAGGTCGTAGGCGACTTCCATATGATCCGAGATGAAGCCGATGGGTGCGATGACCACGTCGGTCACGCCCTGATCGGCGAGTTCCTCAAGGTGGTCGTTGATATCTGGTTCGAGCCACGGTTGGTGCGGCGGTCCGGAACGCGAGCAGTAGGACAGCGACCAGTCGAGTTCTCGTCCGGTCTGCGCCGCGATTCGCGAAATCAATTCCTCCGCGAGCGCAAGGTGTTGTTCGGAGTAGCTGGCTGGGTGGTGCAGGGCTGAGCCCTGCTCCATTGCGTCCGGGACCGAGTGGGTCACGAACGCGAGGTGGGTGCGGGGTTGTTCGCTTGTCGACGAGCCCTCAAGTTCAAGGATTGCCTCCGTCACAGCGTGGTACGTCGCATCCACAAACCCAGGGTGGTTGAAGTACGGGCGCACCTTGTCGAACTCGATGCCCTGCGGAGTGAGGTTTCCATCGGCGTCGATGTCAACTCGTTCGCGTTGCACGAGCGCCATATCCTCGCGGTATTGGCGGCATCCGGAGTACGAACCGTAGGCGGAGGTCACGAGCATGACTGCGCGCTTGGCTCCGAGTTCTGCGAGTTGGTCGAGGGCGTCGGTTGTGTATGGTTCCCAGTTGCGGTTTCCCCACACGATCGGGGTGGTGATTCCGCGGCGGTCCAGTTCCGTTTCGAGCGCGGCCTTCAGTGCGAGATTCTGCTCGTTGATCGGGCTTTTCCCGCCGAATCCGTAGTAGTGCTCGCCGACCTCTTCGAGCCGGGAGTCCGGGATTCCCTTTCCGACCGTCACATTGCGGAGAAATGGGACGACGTCTTCAGGTTTGTTCGGGCCGCCAAACGAGTACAGCAGGATGGCGTCGTAGGGGGACAGCGTTGGTTCAAGGGGCGCTGGTTGATCAGTAGACACCCCTGTATCGTGTCACCGGAACCTGAAAAAACACGCCCAATAGTCAGCAAAATGGAGGGTGTTTTGTGTGAGGTTTAAACGACGCTTCGTCATAAACCTCACACCGAGACTACTTGCCGAGGCGGCGCTCCCGAAGCGAGAAGGCGCGTAGAGCACGTAGGTAATCGACTCGTCGAAAATCAGGCCAATAGGCCTCGCAGAAGTAGTACTCGGACTGAGCCGACTGCCACAGCAAGAACCCGCCGAGCCGCTGCTCGCCGGACGTGCGAATCATCAGTTCGGGATCTGGCTGGCCCTTGGTGTACAGGTGATCGGAAATACTCTCAACCGTGACCTGGTCAATCGCGCCATCAAAACTCAAACCCTGCGATTTGAAGTCCACGAGCATCGAGCGAACCGCATCAGCAATCTCGTGGCGACCGCCATACCCAACCGCAACGTTGACCTGGAGGCCCTCAACGTTCTCCGTGGCGGCCTGCTGCTCAAGCAGCGACTGCGCCAGCCACTCGGGCAGTAGATCCAACGTACCCACAGCGCGCAGGCGCCACCGTCCAGCCGCGGCAAGCTGCTTGACGGCAGAATCGATGATCTTCAACAGCGGCTCAAGTTCGTGCGGCTCGCGGCGCAGATTATCGGTGGACAGCATCCACAGTGTCACGACCTCGATGCCGAGTTCCTCGCTCCAGCCCAGAAAGTCGCTGATTTTGTCTGCTCCGCGCTGGTGTCCTGCCGCAGCGGGTTCACCAAACGACTTGGCCCAGCGCCGGTTGCCGTCCAGGATCACACCCACGTGACGAGGCATCGACTCCGTGGGCAGCATACGCGCAATGCGGCGCTCATAAATCCCATAGAGGAAATGAGGAAGCATCAATGTGGGGCCTTTCCGGCTAGTGGAACTTCTTAAAGGTAGCGGACGTTAGGCCCCGAGACATCGTTTTCGCCATTCATAGGCGAAAAAGTTCGACGAATCTTTACAGAAATCACAACTTACGGTTCCGTAAGTTACGGTAGCGTAGGTTATGATTTCCCAGTAGAAAAGTTCCATATCCAGCGTACGACGCACCCCACTCACGCGTCCTACACTAGACAGACCGGCGCACAGCGCCCACCCGACGACCCCTCGGAGACACCGTGGCAACCAAAGGCCAGCAGACAGACAACGAATCCCCCAACCGCAACGTGGTTGCAGCCGTATCCGATTCCGTTGAAAAGGCTGCGGCCAAGGCATCAGCGCAAGTCGCTGGGGCATTCAACGCGGTCAAACCCAAACTACGCGGCTGGATTCACGCTGGTACATTCCCACTCGCCCTGGCAGCGGGAATCGTGTTGATCGTTCTCGCCCCACCAACAGCACCAAAGGTCGCCTCGGTGGTGTTCGCGATCTCCTCCTGGCTTTTGTTCGGCACCTCGGCGGTGTACCACCGCGGGAACTGGTCCCCTCGAGTCAACGCAGGACTACGACGCTGGGACCACTCCAACATCTTCCTCATCATCGCGGGAACCTACACCCCACTCGCAGTCACACTGCTCGACAAACCCACGGCCACGATGCTGCTGTGGATTGTCTGGGGCGGCGCGCTCGCCGGTCTTGCTGCCCGCATCTTCTGGCTTGGAGCACCCCGCTGGCTGTACGTCCCCATCTACATTGCACTCGGATGGGTTGCCGTGTGGTTCCTGCCAGAGTTCTGGCGTAACGGCGGACCAGCAATCGTATGGCTAGTCGCCGCGGGTGGTATCGCCTACACCGTAGGAGCCGCAGTCTATGGGTTCAAGCGCCCCAACCCCAGCCCTAAATGGTTCGGGTTCCACGAAATCTTCCACACCTTCACCGTGATCGGGTTCATCTGCCACTTCGTGGCGGTCATGATCGCCGTACTCACGCACGGCTAAGCATCGGCTCACACAAAGCACTCACCGATGCACTTCCTCTAGGAAGTTGCAAACCAATAGCGGCTTCACAAACCTATTCACGCTTCACCCTACACACGCCGAAACAGGGATAGTTGATTAATCAATCGCTGGAACCGTTGTGCCCCACGCGGTTAGCCCACGTCATCCCGGCCAAAACAATAGCCGCCGCGCTTAAACTACCTATCCACCACTGGTTAGTGACGACATGAACGAGGGCACCAAGCAGCATTCCAACGATCACAGCGAACGATCTTATTCGTGAAGCAGGCATCGCGCACAGCCCTTCCCAATAGTCTTGTCAACTGGAACTAGCATTAGACGTAGTCTTCTTCAGAAGGTGGTTACGCGTCACCAACTACTGAGTCTTTTGTGGAGGCTCCTCCACGCCGTGGCTACGGAGCCTTGGTCCCTCACCGTCGAACGTGGCGGTCACCCTCTGCTGTGCGCCGCCCCTGTATTTCACGCTTCGCAGACGACGGCTCATGAACACGAGCAGCAACACGAGAGTGACGGCCACTCCGAAAGTCACCAAAAAGCCCTGGAGTCCCGGGGAGACATCGTATTCGGTCAGGTCCGAACGCAACTGGTCCTCCGGTCGGGGCACTCCGGCAGTTTCGGTCGCGGTCGGCTCAGGTGAGGTCTCAGTCTCAAACACGAGGACCCCATTAACAAGTGCGGCGTTCATGATCCTTCACTTACGTTGTTGGTCGCGATACCCGCGAACAGATCGGTTTCTGGCAGTTGCGTCTCCACGCGAGACACGCCAAGTTCGTACTCCTCAAACGGCCACACCTGTGCTTCGAGTTCCCGAGGGACGGCAAAGAAGAATCCGTTCGGGTCAATCTGCGTGGCGTGAGCCCGCAAGGCATCGTCGCGCTGTGAGAAGTATTGCGCACAGTGAATCTGTGTGGTCACGGGCCGTTCCGGCAGTTCGCGTGCTTCGCGCGCCTCAACCCACGAGCCATAGGGCGACTCGAGTCCGGCGGCGACCATCGCCTGGTGCAGAGTCGAGATACGCGCAAGCGAGAAATCGTGGTTGTAATAGAGCTTGGCCACTTCCCACGGCTCGCCCGCACCCTCGTACGCAGACGCGTCACCAGCCTTATCGAAAGCCTCCTTCGCCACCACATGGGTCATGATGTGGTCTGGATGCGGGTATCCCCCACTCGGGTCATAGGCAGTCATGACGTGAGGTTTGAACTCGCGGACAACCTCAACGAGCGCACGCGCCGTCACCTCCAACGGCTGCAACGCGAAACAACCATCCGGCAGCGGCGGAAGCGGGTCGCCCTCGGGCAACCCCGAGTCCACGAAGCCCAACCAGTGGTGCCGCACGCCAAGCGCGGCAGCGGCTGCACGCATCTCGCCCTCGCGGACCTCGCGCATGGGTTCAAGCTCGGGAATGTCCCTGCCATAGTGCGGGTTAAGGACGCTTCCCCGCTCGCCACCCGTGCAACTCACCACGAGCACCTCGTAGCCAAGCGCCGCATACTTCGCAGTCGTCGCAGCACCCTTGCTCGACTCGTCGTCGGGGTGTGCGTGCACGGCCATGAGCCGCAGCGGCTCGGGTGCGGGCGATGTTGGCGAACTGCTCAACTCGTAAACCTCCTATGATTGTGTGGTGTGTGCACATACTTTCGCGGTTAACGCGTGCAAACGACCCACTCACACGAGGGTAGTCGATAAAATGCGTTAGCGGCCCATAGTTCGCAAACAAATAGATCACCCTTACGAAAGGCTCCCGTGAGCAACGAGTACTACACCGACGAGTACGAGGAAGAAGAGGAAATCATCCTCGCCTCGGCTCCTCCAGCCGGACGTTCGGGCACCCTGACCCCCGGTGGCCGCAAGTTTGCCATCACGCTTGGAGCGCTCGCAATCCTGCTCGCGGTTGTCTACATCGCGTGGAGCGTGTGGACCGTACCCACGATCCGCGGCAAAGACGTCGGCTTCAAGATCATCGATGCCGAGGTCACGGAATTCACGTTCGATGTGGCAAAGCCACAGAACATGACCGTCATCTGTTCGATCGACGCACTCAACCAAAGCCACGCACAGGTTGGCACCCGAGACGTCGTGATCGGTCCCGCAGATCGGTTCGAGCAGCGTTTCACAGTAGAGATCCGCACCACCGAACTCCCCGTCTCAGCGACAGTCCAGACGTGTTTCGCGGCTGAGCAACCAGACCAGTAGCGCCAACCTGTCACAGGTCTGCGGAGCATCGTCGACGGACCGCAAAACGAACACGATAAGCCTAGAGACTCGGCAATACACACTAGTTTTGCTACACTTGATCCTTTAGCAACCACCTAGTGCTGCTCGAAAACAAAAGACGCCCGCGTGCGATGTCATTCACCCCACCGGCTCTATACGAGAACTGTCACCGAACTTCTGTCCGGTGACACTTTCACGAAGAGGACCCTACACGTTCGCTTCGAAGAGTTGGAAGTTGGATACCCGTACGAGGGCTCATTGCTTTTATTCGAGGAGTTTCCAGTAACACGTGCCCACCCGGGCGCGACCGGACTAACGTCCTATTCAAGGAAGGAGCGACCTGTGACCACGTCAACCGTCACTTGGCTCACTCAGGAGGCCCACGACCGTCTCCAGGCTGAACTCGAACACCTCAGCGGGCCCGCTCGCCAAGAGATTACGGACCGTATCGCTGCCGCACGCGACGAGGGAGACCTCAAGGAGAACGGCGGCTATCACGCTGCCCGCGAAGAGCAGGCCAAGAACGAGGCTCGCATCCGCGAACTCACCGAGAAACTCCGCAATGTCCGCATCGGTACCCCAGCTGACGACGGTGTTGTTGAGGCTGGAATGATCGTGACCGCCGAGATGTTCGGCGATGAGATGGTGTTTCTCCTGGGCTCGCGCGAGATTGGGGAGACCACTGACCTCGATGTTTACTCCGAGCAGTCGCCTCTCGGCGCCGCCATCTCGGGCAAGAAGGTCGGCGACTCCGCCTCTTACACTGCGCCGAACGGCAAGGAGATCACCGTCAAGATCAAGGATGCCAAGCCATATCAGGGCTGAGTTCTTGTTGTGATTGACGACGAAACGGGTCGGCCCCAGCGATGGGTCCGACCCGTTCTTGTTGCGTTACGCACCGTTGCGCGCGTGAAGCGCAAGCATCTGCAACTCAACGCCCAGATCAATCGATCGCACCTCAACGGTTGAGGGCACCTGCAAGACCACGGGCGAGAAGTTCAGTATCTCCTTTGCGCCGCCGCGCACCACAGTATCCGCGACCTGCTGCGCCGAGCTTCCCGGCGTCGCAATCACCGCGATGCTCACCTCGTTGGCCGAGATGAACTCCTCAAGTTGGTCATCGTGTAGCACCGAGATACCGGCGATCTCCTGCCCGACCCGGCCCTCCGCCACATCGAAGATGCCAGCGAGATCGAGACCGCCTCGTCGGAAAGCAGAAGACGCGGCCAATGCCTGACCCAGGTTTCCCGCACCAACGATCACAAACCTGACCAACTCGGCGCTGCCCAGCGCCTGCCGGAACTCAACGCGCAGAGCAGCCAGATCGTACCCGGCCCCACGCACCCCGCTGCTCGCGCCAAGCAGCGACATATCCTTGCGGAACTGGGCGGAACTCACCCCGGCACGCGAAGCCAACTGGGCCGACGACGCGAAGTCGACCCCATGCGACACGAGCGAGTCGATGACCCGCAGATACGCTGGCAGGCGCTCCATCGTGGACAACGGAACCTTCTTCACACCGCCCCCTTATCGTGCAGCAAGCATCATGAGGCGAGGGCACGGCGTAAGCGCGCCTCGTCGATCCGCCAAAAACCCTGCTGCACCCCGTCAACCTCGACCACGGGAACGTAGTCCGAGAAACGGGCGATGAGGTCTGCATCCTGATCAATGTCCACAACCTCGTAGGCGACGTTCAACTCGGCACCTATCCGGGCGACGATCTCCAGGGCATCTACGCACAGATGGCATCCCTGGCGTGAATACACGACAACGCGGGAGCGACCGTCCGACGTCGAAAAAGAGTGATCTGGATGGCTCATGACGAATATCTTACGCGGTGACACTAGAATGGAAGGGTGACTGAGGAAATGACAGGCAGCAGCGAAAGCACTGACGCCTCGCTGACCGGAACAACCTTAGCGCCTGCCGTAAGCAAACCGAGTTTGTTGAGCCCTTCAGCCGCGCCTCAAGGGGCGAGTGTCGCCGCGTTCTTCGACGTGGACAACACAATCATCCGCGGTGCATCGTCATTCCACCTGGCCAAAGCGCTGTATCGACGTGGGTTCTTCGGCACCCGGGATATCCTCGCCTTTGCTGTCAAACAGGGTCGTTACCTACTCTTCGGGGAAAATGACGGCGACATCGCCGACGTTCGTTCGCGTGCGCTTGGACTCATGAAGGGCCACTCCGTCGCCGAGGTGATCGCAGTCGGTGAAGAGGTGTACGACCAGGTTCTCGCCAACCGTATCTATGAGGGCACCAAGCGCCTACTCGATCAGCACCTCAGCGCCGGACACCAGGTCTGGCTCATCACCGCGACTCCCGCCGAGGCAGGAGAACTCATCGCCCGGCGTTTGGGCGCCACGGGAGCGTTGTGCACCCGCGTCGAGTCCGTGGATGGGTTCTACACCGGGCGGCTCGAAGGCGAGATGATGCACGGGAAGTCCAAAGCCACCTCGGCCGGCGCCCTGGCCGAGTCGCACGGGATCGATCTGACCGAGTCCTTCGCCTACGGGGACTCCACCAATGACATCCCACTGCTCAACCTCGTGGGCAATCCCTGCGCGATCAACCCCGACTCGCGCATGCGCAAGCACGCGCAGACGGTTGGCTGGCCCATTCGCGATTTCAGGGGCAAGCGCCGGGTCGCCCGGCGTAGCCTCACCACCGCGAGCATGACCGGCGGGCTATGGGTTGCTGTCCTCGTGATCAAACGGCTGCTCTCCCGTTCGAAATAGCCGCGCCCCTTAACGGCTCAACGAGAACGCAGTTTCGTGCACTCTGCCTCAACAAAACCGCGCCCCTGCTCTCACAGACCAAACGAGAGCACACCCGCTGGACGTGACCCGGCTCGTCGGCAATAGAAAATGGCATCTCAAGCCAGCTGCGGCAGACGCCACCTGAAAACAACTCAGGCCCGATCCTTAAAAGGATCGAGCCTGATGAAAAAGACTTGAGTGTCACTTCTTGTTGCGACGCTGGTGACGCGTCTTACGAAGCAGCTTGCGGTGCTTCTTCTTCGCCATACGCTTGCGGCGCTTCTTAATGACGGAGCCCATGGTGGTTCCTCACTTTTTGTTGATCTTAACTACGCGTGGAAAAGTCCATTCCCTAGCGTACCTGCTTTTGGGCAATGACTCGAACTCACACGAGCCTGCCGCATCGGACAGCAGAGCCATAAACGGCTTGATCTCGCGCTTTTGCTTTTCAGACCAGTGAACAAACGCACGGTTTTTAGTGACCGACAGGCGAATGTGCGCTAAATCTCGTAAGTCATGTCGAGTCCGAGACGCGGATAGATCGCCGACCGCGTGGCCCGAATCGCGCGATCCACCTCGTTTTCGGGGTTGTACCCGGAATGCCACGGCTTGAAAGTTGCGGATCCGTGGCAGTCGCCGAGCGTCTCGGGCGGAGTGTGGTCTAGGTATTCGTGGATGTACTCGCGCCAGGTCTCGGGAGCTGTGATCTCGCAGCCCAGTTCGTTGTGCGTGACCACACCGATGACGTGCGTCCACGCAACGGGAACGACATCCACAACTGAATATCCACCGCCCCCAAGAGCAAGCCAGCGCCCACCCGCGTACTGGTGGGCGAGTTCGTGCACGAGTTGGGCGGCCTGACGCTGCGCGTCGATCGATACGCGTAGATCCGACATGGTGTCGGAGAAGTGAGCGTCACAGCCGTGTTGAGACACGATGAAGTCAGGTCGAAAGGCATCCACAATGTCCGGGAGCACGGCGTGGAGTGCACGAAGCCACCCCGAGGAATCGGTGCGGGCGGGCAGTGGCAGGTTCACCGCAGTGCCCTCAGCTCCAGGGCCACCGATCTCCGTGACAAAACCGGTTCCCGGGAACAGCGATGTCCCCGACTGGTGGATCGAGAACGTCAACACGTTCGGGTCGTCCCAGAACGCGCGTTCGACTCCGTCACCGTGGTGCGCGTCGAGGTCGATGTACATGACCCGATGGGCGCCCTCGCGTTGGAGTACCCGGATCGCAACAGCCGCGTCGTTGTACACGCAAAACCCCGCAGCACCGTCGGGCATGGCATGGTGCATCCCGCCCGCCAGGTTGAGCCCGTGTTCGGCCTCACCGCGCCATACCGCCAGCGCCGTGTCTATGGAGCACTGCACCATGCGTGCGGCGGCATCATGCATTCCTGGGAAACTGGGGTTGTCCTCGGTGCCGAGGCCGCGGTTCTCGTTGGGTTCATCGTGGTCGGCTGCGCGGCGCACGGCCGCAATGTACTCGGGGCTATGCACGAGGGCGAGTATGTCATCATTGGCCACGCTCGAGGTGAGGATCTGCAGGTCATCCCGCTCCAGCAGCCCCAGGTCCTGCGCCAGACGCATCGTCAGGTCTAGGCGCACGGGCGACATGGGGTGTCCGAAACCGAAGTTATAGTTCAGCAGGTCCTTCGACCACGAGAGGCTCGCTTGGAACGGCATACCTCACCATATCCCGCTCTACGTCACATTTAAAAAACGTGGCCGGGTACTGGGATTGGCTCAGTCTGGTGAGGTGCCTCCCTGTTCGATGGGCTGAAATTGGTCCGGGTGCGCACACATTGTATGCGCACCCGGACCAATTTCAGCCCATCGACTTTAGGGACGTGAAAAGGCCAGACCATACTCAGGCCGAAACGCTGGGCGGTGCGGTGACACGGGGAACCAGCCGACTCGTCGCCAATCACTCATCTGTGAACAGACGGGCGCGCCTATCTTTGCAAACGGCGCATGGGACCGGTGCGCGGGAGTAGCATTTAGGTGGTTCAACACGCTGTCGAGTCAGAAAGAGGAGGGGCCGATGGCTTCGCTGATGATGACTCGCCTGTGGGCTGGGCGTGAGTTTGTGGACAGGATCGCGCGTCAATCCCCGGCCAGGCTCGCACTGACTGTTTTCGCAGGCGTGATCCTCGTCTTCACGGCCCTGCTGAGCCTTCCAGCGGCCACGGCGAGCGGGGAACGGGCACCGTTCATCGATGCCCTGTTCACTGCCACCTCAGCGGTGTGCGTGACGGGTCTGACCACCGTTCCCACGGGCGTGTACTGGTCCTCCTTTGGCCAAGCCATCATCCTCGTGGGCATCAAGGTGGGTGGCCTCGGCGTGATGACGCTCGCCTCGATCCTCGGTCTCGCTGTGACACGACGGCTCGGGCTGACGGCGCGCCTGCTCACCGCCTCGGAGACCAAGACAACGCGACTCGGTGAGGTGGGTTCCCTCATCCGCGTGGTCATCATCACCTCGACCTCCCTGGAACTCGCGATTGCCACGCTCCTGCTCCCCCGCTTCCTGTATCTCAACGAGACAATCGGCGAGGCTGCCTGGCATTCGGCGTTCTACGCGGTTTCCGCATTCAACAACGCAGGCTTCGTACCGACCGCCCACGGACTCGTGCCACATGGTTCAGACTGGATGCTTCTCGTCCCGATCATGCTCGGCATGTTTGTCGGCGCACTCGGCTTCCCGGTGATCTTGAATGTTGCCCGCCGACGCTCAAAGTTCTCCCGATGGTCTTTGCACGCGAAACTCACCGTGGTCACATCGAGCATTCTGGTCCTCGTGGCCTGGACCTGGTACCTGATCGCCGAGTGGACGAACCCGCTCACCCTCGGGCCGCTGGGGTGGGGGCAGAAGCTGCTGTCGAGCGCGTTCCTTGCGTTCATGCCCCGTTCCGGCGGCTTTTCCACGATGGACCCATCAGGCCTGCATGAGGCATCGTGGCTGATAACCGATGCGCTGATGTTTGTCGGTGGCGGTTCCGCGTCGACGGCTGGCGGCATCAAGGTATCCACCTTGGCGGTGCTCATGCTCGCCATCGTCGCTGAGGCGCGCGGCGATCAGGATGTCGACACGTTTGGTCGACGTATCCCCCGCGATTCCCTGAGACAGGCCGTTGCCGTCACCTTTGTGGGAGCCACCATCGTGCTGGTGTCGTGTCTGATTCTCCTTGAGATCACGGGCCTGACACTGGACGTGGTGTTGTTTGAGGTCATCTCGGCGTTCGGCACGGTGGGACTCTCCACCGGCATCACGAGTGAGATCCCGACCTCTGGCCAATATGTGCTGGTTGCACTGATGTTTGTGGGTCGTGTGGGTACGATGACGTTGGGTGCTGCGTTGGCTCTGCGAAGCCGCCGCCGCGTAATCCGACTCCCCGAGGAGAGGCCGATCATTGGCTAGTAACGACATACAGGATTTCTCTCGCCGCGAGCGTCTGTTGGACGCCCGGTCCGCTTTCGCGAACCGTGCTGCGGCTGGCATAGCCGCTTCACGACGAGGCGGTGAGAAGGCTACATCCGATGCGGGTGTTTTGGTGATTGGGTTGGGCCGCTTTGGGGCTGCCATTGCCTTGACGCTCGACCGGCTGGGGCAGGATGTCTTGGCTGTTGAGAAGAATCCAACGCTTGTGGCCCACTTCTCGGATCGGCTGCCTATCGTTGAGGCTGACGCGACGAATCCTGATGCACTGGAGCAACTTGGGGTCCGGGACTTCTCCGTTGCCGTTGTGGGTGTTGGCACAGCCCTTGAGTCCTCCGTACTCGTGACCGGCAACCTGGTCGATGTGGGCACCCCTCAGATCTGGGCGAAGGCCATCTCCGCCGAGCACGGGCGTATCCTTCAGCGTATCGGCGCGCACCACGTGGTGTTCCCCGAGTTTGACGCCGGCTCCCGCGTTGCGCACCTGGTGTCGGGCAAGTTGATGGACTACATCGAGGTTGAGGACGGTTTCACGATCGTGAAGATGCGTCCGCCCCGAGAGACTCAGGGTTTCACGATTGCCCAGTCTCGCGTACGCGAGAAATATGGCGTGACGATCATCGGTGTGAAGTCCCCGGGCATGGACTTTGTCTATGCAGATCCCGAGACTCGTATCTCGGCGAACGATCTGATTATCGTGTCGGGCCACTCGGAGTTGCTCGAGCGTTTCGCGGCACGCCCGTAGGGTCGGTCAGGCCCCGACGAAGTCGTGGAACTGGACGATCCGCAGGAGAAGAAGCGGCACGCAACACAGCCGCACGTCCGTAGTGGGGTCCGCTCCAGTCCTCCTTCCCGATCGATGGGTTGAAATTGGTCCGGGTGCGCAATTTTTGTATGCGCACCCGGACCAATTTCAGCCCATCGACTGTAGGGACACGAAGATGACAGACCACACCCTGGCCAAAACGCTGGGTGGTGCAGCGACACGAGAACCAGCCGAGTCATCGCGGATCTAGTGAGTGCAGGGACCGTGAGTTGAAAGAAATACTGCCAACTCGTCGCCAATCTGTGTTCCCACGTCCAAACCAACATGGTGATTTTCCGGAGTCAACGCCTAAGAAAAAAGACCCTAATCCCGGGAAAACACCATACGGAATAACCTCGAACACCCGCGCCAGTGGAACCTGCCCGCTCACCCACTTGCACGTGAAGAGAAAACAATTGCGTGGGAGGCAGGCCTCCGCGCACAGACGGCAACGGGTGGTCCGCCTTTTGGCGGACCACCCGTTTACTCCCACAGGGCGCTAACTACTGATCAGCGGGTACCTGCGCGACGCTTGTTGTAGACGTCGAAGGCCACTGCGAGAAGCAGGATCAGACCCTTGACGATCTGCTGGTAAGACTGGTCAACACCGAGGATCGACATACCGTTCGACATGACGGCCATGATCAGGCCACCGACCATGGCGCCAGCGACAGTACCGATACCACCGGTCACTGCCGCACCACCGATGAAGCAGGCAGCGATCGCATCGAGCTCGAACATGTTACCTGCGGCTGGCTGAGCCGAACCGGAACGGGACGAGAACACGACGCCGGCGATACCGGCCAGGAACGACATGTTCACGAAGATCATGAAGTTGACCTTCTTGACCTTCACACCGGACAACTGAGCCGCAGCGAGGTTTCCACCGATTGCGTACACGTGGCGACCGAACACGGTGCGCTTCGTGATGACCGCGTACAGCACGATCAGGGTTCCAAGGATGATCAGAACAATTGGCAGACCACGGTCGTTGGCGATCTTCCACGCGAACGCCATGATCACGATACCGACGACAAGAATCTTCGCAATGAACAGCGGCATCGACTCGACGGTCTGGTGGTAGGCGAGGCGTCCCTGGCGTGCACGCCACTGCATCACCGCAAACGCCACAACTAGGGCAGCGAAAACGAACAGTGTAAATGCATCGTAGCCATCGCCACCGAACAGACCGTTCAAGAAGCCACCGGCGATCTTCTTATACGTCGGGTCGTTGACTGAGGTCGAGGTGTTTGACAATACAACGAGGGTCGCACCACGGAAGATGAGCATTCCGGCGAGAGTCGTGATAAATGCCGGGATACCGACGAAAGCAACCCAGAATCCGTGCCAAGCACCAATCAATGCACCAACAAGTAGAGCAACAAGAGCCGCTAGGTACCACGGAGCGTTGTAGTCAAACATCAGGGTCACGGACACAGCGCCCGTCAATGCGACCACTGATCCCACAGACAGGTCAATGTGCCCCGCGATAATCACGATGACCATACCAATCGCAAGGATCAGAATGTACGAGTACTGCATTACAAGGTTGGTGAGGTTCTGCGGGTCGAGCAGAACACCGTTTGTGATGATTGAGAACAAAACGACAATGGCGACGAACGCGATGTAAATGCCGCTCTGTCTCAGGTTTCGCGTAACTAGGCTTACGAGCCCACTAGTTTCAGACATCGTTGTCAGTCCTTCACCTTTGTCATGAGTTCCATCAGGTTTTCTTGGGTTGCATCCTTGCGGTCCACGCAGCCCGTGATATTCCCTGCAGACAGCGTGTAAATGCGATCGCAGATACCGAGGAGTTCGGGAAGTTCGGAAGAAATCACCAGAACACCCTTACCCTGGTCTGCAAGCTGGTTGATGATCGTGTAGATCTCGTACTTTGCACCAACGTCGATACCACGGGTTGGTTCATCCAAAATCAGGACGTCTGGGTCCGTGTACATCCACTTCGCCAAGACAACCTTCTGTTGGTTACCACCGGAAAGCTTCCCTACCAGCGCGTGTACGTCTGGGGTCTTGGTACGAAGCTGCTTACGGTAGTCCTCCGCGACCTTCAATTCCTCGTTCTCGTTCACCATTCCAGCCTTGGAAAGCTTACCGAGTGCAGCAGAGGTCGTGTTGGTCTTGATGTCCTGGATCAGGTTGAGGCCGTAGTGCTTGCGGTCCTCGGACACGTACGCCAAACCGGCGTTAATGGCATCGGTCACGTTCTTGAGCGTGACTTCCTTGCCCTTGACGCGGACCTCACCGCTGATCTTCGAACCGTAGGAACGGCCAAACACGGACATCGCGAGTTCTGTGCGTCCAGCGCCCATCAGGCCAGCGATACCAACAATCTCACCGGATCGAACATGCAATTCAGCGTTGTTCACAACGGTGCGGTCCTGTTGGGTTGGGTGGTGCACGTTCCAGTCCTTGACCGCGAAGATCTCTTCACCGATCTTCGGTTCGTGGTCTGGATAGCGGTTGTCGAGCGAGCGACCCACCATTCCGCGAATAATGCGATCCTGAGTCAGATCGGGCCCGATCTCAAGGGTCTCGATGGTCTTACCGTCACGAATAATCGTGGTGGAGTCCGCGATCTCCTCAATCTCGTTGAGCTTGTGGGAGATCATGATGGAGGTGATGCCCTGGCCTTTGAGGTGACGCAACAGGTCAAGCAGGTGCGCAGAGTCCTGGTCATTCAGGGCCGCCGTAGGCTCGTCAAGGATCAGGAGCTTGACCTTCTTTGACAGTGCCTTGGCGATTTCGATGAGTTGCTGCTTACCAACACCGAGTTGGTTGACTGGCGTGACGGGGTTTTCATCCAGGCCTACGCGAGCCAGCAGTTTTGCGGCTTCAGCGTTGGTCTTGTTCCAGTCGATGACGCCCTTGGACCGCTGCTCGTTGCCAAGGAAGATGTTCTCTGCAACAGAGAGGTAAGGGATGAGCGCCAACTCCTGGTGGATGATGACGATGCCTCGGTCTTCCGAATCGTTGATCGATCCGAACTTTTCAACCTGGCCATCAAAATAGATGTCGCCCGTGTAGCTTCCGTGTGGGTAAACGCCGGACAGCACCTTCATCAAGGTGGACTTTCCTGCACCGTTCTCACCACAGATCGCGTGAATCTCTCCACGCTTCACGTTAAGCGTCACGTCCTCCAGCGCTTTCACGCCGGGAAAGGTCTTGGTGATGGAGCGCATCTCGAGGATGTTGTCGCTCATGCTGCCTGTCCCTCCTTCATCTGGTAGGTCAGCTGGTTATCCAAGTGTGTGACTTGAGTTTGCTGTGTTCACCTGCGTATGACATCCCGACTTCTTGCCGGATCCATGCCCTTGGCTTTCGCATTGTGGCAGGCTGGTACGCGAGTGAATGCGGTGGGGCGAAGCGCTGGTAACGCCTCGCCCCACCGAGATGAACAACGTTAGGGCTGCTCACCGCTGTTTAGCGGTCAGTTACCGCCCTTGTCGATCTGTTCCTGGGTGTAGTAGCCGGAGTCAACGAGGAGTTCCTTGATGTTGTCCGCGTAGACGATGTCCGACTCGAGGAGGAAGGACGGAACTACCTTGACCTCGTTGTCGTAGGTCGTGGTGTCGTTGGGGGTTGGGGTGCCGCCCTCCAAGAAGGTGACAGCTGCATCGACAGACTGGGCTGCGAGCTTACGGGTGTCCTTGAAGATGGTTGCGAACTGCACGCCGTCCTGGATCAACTTGACCGATGCTGCCTCTGCGTCCTGTCCGGAAACGATTGGCATTGCGTCGTCAGCGTAGCCCTTGTTCGACAGAGCCGTGATGATACCGCGGGAGATTCCGTCGAATGGAGAGAGAACGCCGTCAACCGTGGTGCCGTCGTTGTAGTTTGCGGTGAGCAGGTTGTCCATACGCTTCTGAGCCTCTTCCTGGCTCCAACGCTGGGTTGCAACCTGTCCGAAGTCGGTCTGGCCGGACTTCACAACGAGGGTTCCGTTGTCGATGTATGGCTTGAGGGTGTCCCATGCACCATCGAAGAAGAAGGTCGCGTTGTTGTCGTCTGGTGAACCAGCGAACAGTTCGATGTTGAATGGACCGGTTGCATCGCCGTCGGAGCCGTCAACGTTCTTCAGGCCGAGACCCACGAGAAGCGAGGTAGCCTGCTGGATACCAACGTTGTAGTTGTCGAAGGTGACGTAGAAGTCAACGTGCTCGGAACCGTTGATGAGACGGTCATAGGCGATGACTGGGATGTTCTGCGCTGCAGCGTTCTCCAGTTGGGTTGCGAGAGCCTTACCGTCGATCGAGGCGATGATGAGTGCGTCAACCCCCTTGGTGATCATCTGGTCGATCTGTTCCTGCTGACGTGGGATGTCGTCACCGGCGAACTGGATGTCAACGCTGAAACCAGCGTCCTTGAGGCCCTGCTCGACTGCAGCGCCGTCAGCGATCCAGCGCTCCGAGGTCTGCGTTGGCATTGCGACACCAACGGTCTTGCCCTCGCCGGCTGCACCGGTGTTGTCGCCTGAGCTAGTGGTGTTGTTGTCAGTTGGGCTGGTGGTGTTGTCGCCGCCAGCGCCTTCGCCGCCACATGCTGCGAGCGAGAAAGTCAGAGCTACAGTTGCAGCGATTGCTGCAAACTTCTTGCTGATCATGCTCTCCTCCTTGAGAACCAAAGTGTTTTGTTCGGTTAGTTGGGGAAGAACTCATCCACCACTGGACCGTTCTCCTCCCTGAGACTCCTCTACTGTGCACCCCCGTCGGGCATTGCGTCAACTTCTTGAACTCAATAAGCGGTTACAGTTCGATAACACCGTGTTTTCACCTCGTATGATCGGTCTTGCATTCAGCCCGACCCTCCGCATGGCGCAGCACATTCGCCATGTAAGACCCTAACAAACCGCAGAAAATGGCGGCCATGTAGCAAGAAACCTGCGAGGTGCCATTGAATTCAACAATTCCTCCCATGAGTACATGTCGTAAATTCAACTTGTGAGCCGCATCACCGAAAATGCGGGTGGGGCTGACGGAAAACCATCAGCCCCACCACTTTGAAAGCAACCTCGGGTGACCCTCACACAAGTGCTGCCGCCTGTTCGATCCTGCGCTCTAGCCTGCCGATCCGCTCTCGATCTGTTCCTGGGTGTAGTACCCGGAGTCAACCAACAGGCTTGTCAGCGATTCCTTGGTCACGATGTCCGACTCAAGCAGGTAGGACGGAACCACGACTTCACCGTTGTCGTAGGTCTCCGTGTCGTTTGCCTCGGGCTCACGGCCTTCAAGCAGGTCTTGCGCCACTACGATCGATTGCGCGGCAAGCTTTCGAGTGTCCTTGAAGATGGTCGAGTACTGCCATCCTTCGTGAATGAACTTCGCCGAGGCGGCCTCCGCGTCCTGTCCAGTCACCACTGGGATGTCATCGAGGGTGTAACCAGAGTTCTGCAGTGACGTGATCGCACCGCGCCCGAGAGCGTCGTTGGACGCGAGGATGCCGTGCACCTTGTCACTGCCCCGGTAGTTGGCCGTCACGAGGTCATCCATACGAGCCTGCGCCCGAGCCTGATCCCAGCCCTGAGTCGCCACCTGGTTAAAGGAGGTTTGGCCCGACTTCACCACAATCGTGCCGCTGTCGAGATACGGCTGAAGCACGCTGATCGCGCCATTGAAGAAGAATTGAGCATTGTTGTCGTCCGGTGAGCCTGCGAAGAACTCGACGTTGAATGGCCCTGTCTCACCGGTTTCGTTGCCGTCTGCGTCAAGGATTCCAAGCCCTTGGAGTAGCGAGGTTCCCTGCTGCACGCCAACGTTTCCATTGTCGAACGTGACATAGAAGTCAACGTTTGGGTTTCCCGTGAGCAGCCGGTCGTATGCAACCACGGGGATGCCAGCGGATTCGGCGGCATCGAGCTGGGTGCTCAGCGATGCACCGTCAATCGACGCGATGATCAGGACGTCCACGCCCTTGGTGATCATCTGGTCGATCTGCTCTTGCTGGGTTGGGATGTCGTTGCCACCGTATTGCAGTTCGACCTCGTATCCCAGTTCGGTAAGGCCCTCTTTGACGGCGTTGCCGTCGTTGATCCAGCGTTGGAGGGTTTGTTCTGGCATGGCGACTCCGACGACCTTGCCTTCACCGCTGGTGTTTTCCGACGAGTTGGTCGTGTTGCCCGATTGGGTTTCGTTGGTTGCTCCCCCGGCCCCTTCACCACCGCAGGCGGCGAGCGATAGGGCCATGATTGAGGCGAGCGCGAGTGCACGTGTTTTCTTCATGTCGACTCCTCGTTGAGTTTTGATGATCGTGCGCACCGCTGCGCTGCGGTGCGAGTGTGTTCACTAGGTAACCATCAGCATTGAGTTAAGTCAATTGATTAAACAAATAAATGTTTAATCATCGAACATAAATTCACGGGTTGTGTCTCCTAGTCACTCGACGTTTTCCACGGCGACCTGCACGCACGCCTGGGTGCTCATCGGAAGCCGCGGAATTCCAACGATTTGGTAACGGTCCATCACTCACACGCTCCTTTTAGACGCGAGAGTCCCCGGCTCCGCACTCGCAACAATCACGTGCACAGGACCGGGGACTCGTACGGGAACTAATCAGTTGAGGGCGAGCGATACGGTCGCAAACGAGTGCGCCGGCAACTCCACGCGCAGCACCACGCCTGATCCAGCGGTCCCCTCCACAACAGAGACACCAGCCGCGAAGTCCCGCGGAGCAACTGCGTCTGGCACAACCGGGCTGTTGTGGTCGTTCGCCGAGTCGGAGGTCAAGATCCTCGCCTCGCCCACCTCCCAGGACCGGCCACGCAGGTCGAGTTCAACCACTCGAGACTCATCAAGCGACACGTTGGACAGCGAGATCAGCGCGCTATCCCCTTCGGTTGACACCGTTGCCGACGCGGTGACCACATTGAACCGCTTGTCCGCAGCCTCTAGCCGCTCCCGGGCACCCTTGAACTCAACATCGACGGCCTGCTGATCATGGTGGCCCTTGTTCATCTCGAACACGTGATAGGTCGGCGTGAGCACCAGGGCGCCGCTTTCCTCATCGGTCAGGATCATGGCCTGCAGCACGTTGACTGTCTGTGCGATATTGGCCATGACCAGGCGCTTCGAGTGCTTGTTGAAGATGTCAAAGTGGGTTGAGGCGACAAGCGCATCGCGCATCGTGTTCTGCTGATACAGGAACCCAGGGTTGGTGCCCTCCTCGACCTGCCACCAGGTGCCCCACTCGTCGAGCACGAGGCCGATGGTGCCGCATGGGTCGTAGTGATCCATGATCGTGGAGTGCCTGGTCAACAGGGTGTCGATGTGTTGGGAGTTCGCCATGGTGCGGTAGTACTCGTCATCGCTGAACCCGAGCGCCTTACCCTTGTTCTCCCATTCGCGGGTCATCGTGTAGTAGTGCAGTGAGATCGCCTGATATGGGCTTTGCACACCCATCGAATTACACGACACGCAGCCCACGGACTTCATGAGGGTTTCAGTCCAGTGGAAGTCATCCACGTTTGGTCCACCCGCGATTCGGTAGAGTTTGTTGTCGCCCTGATCACGCAGGTAGGTCGAGTATTGGCGGGCGAGGTCCGCGTAGGCCTCGGCGCGCATGTTTCCGCCACAGCCCCAGTTCTCGTTGCCCACGCCCCAGAACTTAACCTTCCACGGTTCTTCGCGTCCGTTGGCTCGGCGTAGTTCGACCATTGGCGAGTCACCGTCACGGGTCAGGTATTCCGCCCATTCGCTCATTTCCCGCACGGTTCCGGACCCGACGTTTCCTGCGATGTACGGTTCGGCCTCGAGTAGGTCGCACAGGTCCATGAACTCGTGGGTACCGAAGTGATTGTTCTCAACAACGTTGCCCCAGTGGGTGTTGACCATCTTGGGACGTTGTTCGCGTGGTCCGATTCCGTCGCGCCAGTGGTACTCGTCCGCGAAGCACCCGCCTGGCCAGCGCAGGTTTGGGATGTTCAGGTTCTTCAGGGCGTCCACGACGTCTTGGCGGATGCCGCGCGTGTTGGGGATCTCGGAATCCTCGCCGACCCAGAACCCTCCGTAGATACAGCGTCCGAGGTGCTCGGCGAAGTGCCCATACAGGTGACGTGAGACGGTTCGTTGTGGCAGGTCAAGGTTGATGACCGCGCTTGTTGGCTGCGTTGACATGGCGCTTCCTTCTTGGGTTCGGGCGGATGAGGCTTTCCGACGATTCGGCAAATTTGCCTGCCGGGCCACTTCCGGTTGATACGATGTGTAAATCGATTTACAACGATAGAGTAAATCGATTTACAATGTCTAGTACCCTCTGGTTGGGAACTACATCCGCTCACGCTCCGGTAGCAGCCCACTGCGTGAAGCCGCTACCCTCCACGCCGCTGCTTTGTCCCCAACCCGTCCATTCCGCCGTATGCCGAGGAACCCACATGCGCCCGCTCTCTCCAGGTTCAATCCGCCTGACCACAGGACCGTTCGCCCAGGCCCAAGAACTGGGCGCGCACTACATCCTCAGCTTGGATCCTGACCGACTACTCGCCCCCTACCGGCGCGAGGCAGGCCTGCCCTCCCCCACTAACTCATACGGCAACTGGGAAAACTCCGGACTCGACGGACACACGCTTGGTCATGTCCTCTCCACAGCCGCCCACCTACACGCCGCAACGGGATCGCAGGACGGGAGCAGACTCGTCGCCAATCTGGTGCAGGGCATCAAAGAGGCCCAAGACCACCTCGGAACCGGATATGTGGGCGGCATTCCACAGGGGTCGCAACTGTGGGAGCGCGTTGCGAGCGGCGCGGTCGAGCCGGACTCATTCGGGCTGAACGGTGCCTGGGTTCCCTGGTACAACCTGCACAAACTATTTGCGGGCCTGATCGACGCGCACCAACTCACCGCGAGCACCGAGGCGCTTGAAGTGGTCACAAAGTTAGCCGATTGGTGGCTGACGATTGCGCGGCAGATGTCGGACGACACGCACGAGGCCATGTTGCGCACGGAGTTCGGTGCGATGAATGCCGCGTTCGCGGACCTGTTTGAGTTGACCGGCACCGAAGGATATCTGTGGTTGGCGTACCGGTTCACGGACCAGTCGCTGTTCGGCCCGCTGAGTTCGGGCGAGCACGTGCTGCCCGGCAAGCACGCGAACACGCAGATCGCGAAGGCATACGGTTATGCACGGGTAGCAGCAGTGGCCGAGGATTCAGGGTACTGGACGGCTGCAGCCAATCTGTGGAAACAGGTCACCACCCGCCACACCTATATCTTTGGCGGCAACTCGGTGCGCGAACATTTCACCGAGAGCCTCAGCGCGGGATTCGACTCCGAGCAGGGCCCAGAAACCTGCAACACGTACAACCTGCTTCGCCTCACGCACGAACTGTTGGCGGCACCCGAGTCGATCCTGAGCAGTTGCGAGGTCACGCGCGATGACTTGCTCGACTTCTACGAGCGGGCCCTGTTCAACCACGTCCTGTCATCGCAGCACCCTGAAACAGGTGGGCTGGTGTACTTCACGCCTGTTCGCCCGGACCAGTATCGCGTGTATTCGCAGGCCCAGCAGTGTTTCTGGTGTTGCGTGGGCACGGGCATGGAAAACCACACTCGTTACCCCGAGCTCATCGGCGCGAATGACAACGACACCCTGTTCGTGAACTTCGGGATCGCCGCCACCATCGATTGGGCAGAGCGCGGTCTATCCGTCGAAGTGCTCGACACGGTCACGAGCGCCTCCGAACTCGCGGTTCGGCTAGTCGCGGCCCCGTCCGAGCCGGTGTCGATCGCGGTGCGCCTGCCATGGTGGTCGCGCCGCAACAATCGAACCTCGTGGAGCGTGCACACCCGCGTATTCGAGCCGGGTGAGGTCCTGCGCTTCCCGCTTGCCAAGCGCGTCACCGCGCATATCATTGCCGACGATCCGGCCAGTGGCGTTCAGTGGGTTGCCTTCCAGCGTGGCCCGCTCGCACTGGCTGCGGCGACCAGTGCTAGCGAGTTGACTGGGCTCGTGGCGGATGACTCTCGGATGGGACATGTAGCGCAAGGGCCGATACGTCCGTTGGCGGGTGTGCCCGTGGTTGTGGCCGATGGACCACTACTCCCGGATGTGTCCGCAGGTGGCCTACTGGCGAACCTGTTGCCCATGGGTGCGCAGCCATTGGGCGTGCTGGACGAGGCCAAGGTGGTGTTTGAGGATGACGTTGACGAGGCCCGTGCCGATCCCACCCTGCACGCAGCACTCGATGCCTTGGCACCGCGTCCAGGCGAACCAACGGTCGCGCTCAAGATCGTATCGGCCTCGAACGAGCACACTTCCGTGGCCCTTGCACCCCTTTATCAGGTACACGACACGCGATACACAATGTACTTCCCGGTCACCTCAGTCCCTGAACCGTCTCCGGTAAAAACTGACGAATCCGAGGAGGGACACCAGCCTGATCCACGCAAGTTTGAGGCTGCCGCCGAGGTGCGCACCGCGCTCGCCCGACTCGATGCCCGCAATGAACAGTTGGACACCGGACTGCTGGACTTCGTTGCCGCTGGCGAACAGCAGCCCGAATCCGACCACCACTTCAGCGGGTTGGATTCTCTCGCCCAGGTCGAGGATGGACATCGTTGGCGCGACGCAACCGGCTGGTTCTCCTACCGGCTACGTGCCACCGCGCATGATGAAGGTGCCGAACTCACAGATGACACCGAACACGCTACCGGCGCGCACGTTCTCGATGACGGCGATGGCGATCAACCCGCAGCACTCACCCTGACAATCGTGGCCTCGCAGCAACTGAGCCCCAGCCGCGCCGCGATCCTCATTGACGGCGTTCCTGTCGGAGACATCGAGCTATCCGCACGCACGCTGGCCAGTGAGCCACCGCAAGATTTCCGGTTCCCCATCAAACAGGCTTCCACCACCAAGCCGGGCACCCACCTTGTGGTGACGATCCGGGCGGAAGTCGCAGAATCGTCGGAAATCGGCGCACTCACGCCACGCATCCACCACGTGCGACTACGCGCATAACGGACCGATATTCTTGAGTTCACCCCACCACAACACCATTCGGAGGACACAATGGGATGGTTTCACCGCCGCAAGGACGTCCCCATGCTGCAACCGATGCAGCCATTCACCTTTCAGGTTGAGGACATCTTCACGATCACGGGGCGTGGAACGGTCTTTACCGGTCGAGTCGAGACTGGCACAGCGCAGGTGGGGCAAAGGATCAACCTCAACATATCCGGTGAGACCTTCCCAGCCGTCATCACGGGAATTGAGCGGTTCAGAAAACGAAGTTCCACTGCAGGCGCCGGTGATTCCGTGGGGATCCTGGTCAAACAACTCGACAGGATCGCGCTCAGCCGTATACACGGTGATGACGCGCGTCACGGGACGCCCTCCGATTCTCGTGACGTCACGATCACATCCGCGTAGCAATGAGCCAAACACCACGTAACCCCGTAACCATCAGCGATGTCGCCCGTGCTGCCGGGGTCTCCACCGCGTCCGTGTCCTCCGTGATCAACGGACGTTCGCGGGTTTCGGCTGCGACCACCGCGCGCATCAACGCCGCAATCGAGGAACTCGGCTACCAGATCAACCCCACCGCCCGGATGTTGCGCTCGGGACGCACGGGAGCAATCGGACTCGTGGTTCCCGAGTTGAACCGCCCCTATTTTGGGCAACTCGCAACGCATCTCGCGGACGAACTCGCCGCAACCGGTCGACATCTGGTCGTCCAACGATCCGGTGGCAGTCGAGAGCAGGAACTCGCAGCCGCATCATTCGCGCGCCTACGCATGTACGACGGTGTCATCTTCTCCGTGGTTGATCTTGACGCGCAGGAGTTGGAACGACTCGGGTTCTCCACGCCCGTGGTGCTGATCGGCGAGCGCTCCGCCGAACACCGATTCGACCACGTGGCGATGGACAACGTCGGCGGTTCCGCGCAGGCCACCCGGCATCTGCTTGAACGTGGCGCCCGGCGGATCGTGCTGCTCGGTGGAGACGTACACTCGGGGATCGACATGACTCAACTGCGCACCCGCGGATACACCTCGGCTCTGGCTGAGCGAGGGCTGGCGGTCGATGTGGATCTGGTTGTCCCACTGGGCGTGTTTGATCTGGAAGCAGGACGGTCAACGGTGCACTCGCTGGTTGAGCGTGGCGTGGAGTTCGATGCGGTGTTTGCGGTAACGGATGTGGTGGCTCTCGGCGCGCTGCGAGGTCTTGCCGAGCGGGGTCTACGGGCACCACAGGATGTGCAGGTCATCGGGTTCGACAACATCACCGAGGCCGCATATTCAACGCCTGCCCTGACAACGGTTGATCCGAACAAGCGTGACATCGCGCGAACCGCTTTGGCACTACTCGATGAACGGCTCAACCCTGGCACAGCAGAGATCGCGCCGCGGGAAATCACCGTTGACGCTTCACTCGTGGTGCGGGAGTCGACCCTGCCCTAGTGTCCCCCGCCGCAGCGAAGCGGACACCGTCAGTGCCTCCCCACTCAACGATGCTGGACGGAGAGGCGCTGCGCTAACTGGAGTTATCGTCGGTAATCTTCCCACTGCTCCAATCCCGCTCCAGTGCTCCCCTACTCCGCCACACCCTGCTCGATGGGTCCAAATTGGTCCGGGCGCACACACTTTTTGTATGCACCCGGACCAAAACCAGCCCACTGAGAAACGGTGGACCCTCCTGACAATGGGTAGTTCTACATCGTTGCAGAAATGATCTACATCGTTGTAGATTCGACTTGGGTCACTCATCGTTGAGTTCCCACATCTGTCCAACGACGAACAGGAATGGCACATGCCCAACCACACCACCAAGCGTGCGGTCGCAGCCCTCACCGCGGGAATGCTGGGAATCAGCGCATTGCTCGTAGGGTCAGCCGCACAGGCAAAACCGAAAGATCCAACGCCCAGGAAACCAACGTTCACGAACGTCACGGTCCACGACCCATCAGTGGTCACGTCCGGGAAAGATGTCTGGGTCTTCGGATCGCACGGCGCCTCCGCGCACACCCGCGACCTCATGAACTGGACCCAACACACGGTCGACCTCAGCCAAGACCGAGACAACACACTGTTTGACGACATCTACACCGAACTCAAGGAAACCTTCGACTGGGCTCAAACCGACACACTCTGGGCCTCCGACGTCATCCAACTCAAGGATGGCCGCTACGCAATGTACTACAACGCATGCAAGGGAGACTCCCCACGATCCGCGCTAGGACTCGCCATCGCAGACAGCGTTGACGGCCCCTACAAGGATCAGGGCATCCTGCTCAAGTCGGGTATGTGGGACGAGGAATCCGAGAACCCAGGCGAGATCTACGACGCCAACATCCACCCCAACGCCGTGGACCCAGACGCGTTCTTTGACGCCAAGGGCAACCTGTGGATGGTGTACGGCTCCTACTCGGGCGGAATCTTCATCCTCCAGATGGACAAGAACACCGGGCTGCCGCTACCTGACCAAGGCTACGGCAAACACCTGATCGGTGGAAACCACTCCCGCATCGAAGCGCCGGCGATCCAGTACAACAAGCAGACCGGCTACTACTACATGTACGTCTCGTTCGGCGGCTTGGACGCGAACGGCGGATACAACATGCGCGTGGCCCGTTCCAAGAAGCCGGATGGCCCGTACGTGGACGCCCAGGGCAACGACATGGCCAACGTGAAGTCCAACCGCAGCCTGCCACTGTTCGATGACGCCTCCATCGAACCCTACGGCGTCAAGATGATGGGTTCGCACCTGTTCACGCGCGAACTCGGCGACCCTGCCTCGGGAACCGAAAGCACCTCCGGCATCGGCTACCAGTCACCGGGACACAACACGTGGTACCAGGACCCAAAGACCGGCAAGACGTTCCTGATCTTCCACGCCCGCTTCCCCGACACCGGAGAGATGCACCAGGTTCGGGTCCAGCAGATCTGGTTCAACAAGGATGGCTGGCCAGTCCTTTCGCCGATGCAGTATGCGGGAGAGACCAACCGCACATTCAAACGCAAAGAGGTCGAGGGCACCTGGCAGGTCATCAACATGGGCAAGGACATCAACTCCACCGCCAAACTCTCCGAAGAGATCACACTGACCAAGAACGGCAAGATCACCGGAGCGTACTCGGGCAAGTGGAAACTCACGAGCCACAACTACGCCGAACTCCAGATCGGAAAGAACACCTACAAAGGTGTGTTCATGCCGATCTGGGACCCGCAGTACCAGAAGTGGTCGGTTGGGTTCAGTGCCGTGAGCAAGCAGGGCGAGACCATCATGGGTCGCTCCTACCAGACCATGAGCCAGAAGGAAGCGGTCAAGGCCGTCACGAAAGCCATCGATCTGGGCAACATTCAGGCCGTGACCGGAAACCTCACTCTCCCCACCTCGGGCACTCACGGAACCACGATCACCTGGAAGACCTCCGACTCCGCAGTCGTCACGGACACCGGTGTCACCACCCGTCCCGGCGTGGGCGAAAGCCCTCGTCGTGCGACGTTGACTGCCACGATTCGCAACGGCAAGCACACCGAGAAGCGCACCTTCAAGATCACGGTGCTGCCACGTGAGGCGGCTCAGCTCGGCGCGCAGTGGACCTTCGACGGCGACCTGGTGGAGGCCACTGGAACCTACGCTGATGCCACCCCAAGTGGCGCCAAGATTGACCTGGCCGGTAACCCGGCACAGTACGTGAGCGATGGAGTCAGCGGGCAGGCGCTCTACCTTGACGGTAATTCCGGTGTACGTCTACCGGACGGACTGATCCACAGTGACACCTATTCAGTCAGCCTGTGGCTGCGCCCGGAGGCGCTCACCTCTTACACGACCGCTTTCTTTGGCGCGGCAACGTCTGAGAGTTGGGTGAGCCTCGTGCCGCGTGGTCATGACGGGGTGAACGGCAATGCGATGGTGTGGTCCGGGACGGCCTGGTATGACGCCGGAACCGGGGTCAACCTGCCGGTTGGCGAGTGGAGCCATGTCGCGTTTGTGAATGATCGCGGCACGCTTTCGGTCTACGTGGATGGTGTGCTCGCCTTCGAGGGCACCGGTTTCCCCAACGTGTTCACCACAGAAAACGGGATGTTCACGCTGGGTGTGAACTGGTGGGACACCGCATTCAAGGGTTCGATTGATGAGCTCACGGTGTGGACCTCGGCGCTGACCGCGCAGGATGTGGCGCAGTTGGGGGCACGGTAGCGCAGCGCCTCGGCTCTGCAGGACTTTGGCCCTCCCGACAGAGCCAACGCCCCACCCAATGGGTCAAAAAAGGTCCGGGTGCACACACAAAGTGTGTGCACCCGGACAAAAAACAGCCCACCGAGGAAAACCCTCAGGGAGATGGCAACCTAAGCAGGTCGCTCAGCCCTATTCAGGCAAGGCAGCAGCATCTCTACTCGGGCAGTTCCTCTTCGGTCCACGCGACGGGCCAGCCGTCCTCGGTCCACGCGAGTTCACGCAGGCCGAGCTGGAACAGCCCCTGCTTGTCCTTGTCGTAGAAGTGGTAGGCGACAACGGCCGTCCCCGTGTCATCAGAGCCGGAACCAGACCCACCCGACACAGCCGCACTCTGCCCACCTGGGCCAACGCGCGCATCCACGGTCTTGAGCAACTGGGTGCCGCCATCTTCGAGGAGAGAGACTCCGTCGGCGTCGATGTACGGCCCGGTGACGTTCTCAGAACGTCCAACGGCCATGTTGTACGTGGACACCGAACCCTGGCAGCACGAGTCGCGCGAGAAGAACAGGTAATAGTACTCGCCGTGGCGCAGGATATATCCGGCCTCTATCGAGTTGGGCGGGTATCCGCGGTCGGCCACAAGAACGGGTTCGATTCCGGAGGCGGTCAGCGGATCGTCTGTCACGTCTGCCATGCCGGGGAGTTTGCCGGAGGGCCATTCGAGCGGAACCAGGTGCAGCCCACCCCAGAACGATCCGAACACCATCCACGGGTCGCCGTTCTCGTCCTCTACGATACCGGGGTCGATTGCGTTGAAGTTCCGTCCGCCGTTTGAGCGCAGCACTTCGCCGTGATCCACCCAGCGGTAGTCGGGCGAGTCCACGTCGAGGGTGGTGTTGGTGTATAGCCCGATGAGCGAGGTGTTGGACCCGAACGTCGAGGCCGAGTAGTACATGTAGTACGTGCCGTCGTGTTCGTAGACCTCGGGTGCCCAGAAGTTGTCTACGCCCTCGATGATGGACCTGGCCCAGTAGGGTTCGTCGGTGTTCTTCCAGGCTGCGCCGATGTACTCCCAGGTTTTCCCGTGGTCGGTTGAGCGACGCACCTGCGGAGAACCGAGGCCGATTGAGCCGTTTCCGGTGGAGTACACGTACCAGGTGTCGTCGTCGGTTTCGGGTGTTCCGGCGTCATCGATGATGAGCGCGGGGTCATGCACGTCCACCGAGCCGGTCGCGGGAATGTCCGTTGCGGCGGTTGGGCCGCTCGCGCATCCCGCGAGCAGGCTCGCGCACAGGCTGGTGGCGGCGAGTAGCGCGAGTGGTTTAGCCGAGCGCAATGTGACTCCAGGAGATTGCAGGAAGATTGACGACGATCTGGTCGCCTTCGATCCGGGCCGTCGCGTTGGGTTGTGGGGCAACTGAGGTGTCGTCGTCTGCAGTGGCCTGCCAGGTGTGGTCGTCGTGGTGGAGGGTGACGGCGCTGAGCAGCGTCGGCAGTGTTCCGTCTGTGCCGCCTGCCAGGTCACGCACTGGAACCCGCAGTTCGTGGGCATTTTCTGGGTCGCGGTTGACCACGAAGATGTTGGTCTTCGAGGTCTCGGCATCATAGGTCGCGACTGCGTCGATTGCGCTGACCTCGCCGAACTTCTCGGTGGTCACGGTTGGTGCGGTGATCCCGACGCGTAGGACCTCGCCGCTCGCGTGGGCTGCGGTGAGTGCGAAAGGGTGGAAGGTGGTCTGCTTGTAGGCGCGGCCACCCTTTTCGGTCATGATCGGCGCGATCACGTTGACGAGTTGCGCAAGCGATGCCGAGGCCACTCGGTCGGTGTGCCGTAGCAGCGAGATGAGGCAGTTGCCCACGACCACGGCGTCGGCGACGTTGTAGTGGTCTTCGAGCAGTACGGGCGCAACCGGCCAGTCGTCTCCGGTGGGCGGGACGGATTCGGCGCGGTCCATGTACCAGACGTTCCACTCGTCGAACGAGATGTTGATGCGTTTGGTGTGCTTTCCGGCGGCGCGCACGTAGTCGGCGGTCGCCGCGACCGAGTCGATGAAGTGGTCCATGTTCACGGCGCTGGCTAGGAACGATGCGAGGTCGCCGTCCTTTTCCCAGTAGTACACGTGGGCGGAGACGAGGTCCACGAACTCGTAGGCCTCCTTGAGCACGGTTGCCTCCCAACTGCCGAAGGTGGGCATTTCGGAGGACGACGATCCGCACACGACCAGTTCGATGTTCGGGTCGATCATGCGCATTGCGCGGGCGGTCTCGGTGGCGAGGCGCGCGTACTCCTCGGCGGTTTTGTGCCCGATCTGCCAGGGTCCATCCATCTCGTTGCCGAGACACCACATCTTGATGCGGTAGGGCTCTTCTCGCCCGTTGGCGCGGCGCAGGTCGGAGAAGTGGGTTCCACTTGGCACGTTGCAGTATTCGAGCAGGTCGAGGGCTTCTTGTACGCCGCGGGTGCCGAGGTTGACGGCCATCATCGGTTCGACGCCGGTCTTTTCGCACCACTTCATGTATTCGTCGATGCCCACATGGTTGGGGTCGGACGAGTGCCAGGCGAGGTCGAGGCGGGTGGGCCGGTTTTCCTTGGGCCCGATTCCGTCTTCCCAGCGGTACCCGGACACGAAGTTGCCGCCTGGATAGCGGATCGAGGTTGCACCGAGTTCTTTGGTCAGTTCGATGACGTCGGTGCGAAATCCGTCCTCGTCGGCGCGTGGGTGGTCGGGTTCGTAGATGCCCTCGTACACGCAGCGTCCGAGGTGTTCCACGAATGCGCCGAAGGTGCGGCGCCGCACCGGTCCGATGGTAAAGGCCGGGTTGATGGTGAGTGTCGCGGTCATGGCGTGTCCGTTTCTTGTGGTTCTAGTTCGAGGTGCACGACTCCGTGCGCTGGGATGGTGATGTTCAGGTGCGGATATGGGTGGTGTTCATTGCCGACGATTCGGCTGGTTTGGCCCGTCCACACATTGGTTGCGTGGGTGGCTGGCCCGAGCTCGGGTGCGAGGTCGGCGAGGTCGATGGTCCAGTTGCGTTCGGTGTCGCTGAGGTTAAAGGCGGCAACGTAGTGAGTCTGGCCCGTGGTGAGCGGCGGCGCGTGCCAGACTCGGATGTCGGGTTCGCCGTGGATTTGGCGAGCGGGTGCGGCGTTGCGGTACATAGTGAGCAGGCGCGGGTTGGTGAGTAGTTCGATGGTTTCGGGCTCGCTCGATGGCAGGTCGCCGCCCATCATGAGTGGGGACTTGGCGAGCGTCCACAGGGACATGAGCGTGCGCTGTTCGGTGAGCGTCAGCCGGGTTTCGCGGGGCTCACCGCGTTCGGCCCGCAACCCGATCTTGCCGAGCGGGAGCATGTCCGCATCGGCCCAAGCCCCTTCCCTTTGGTGGGGTGCCCATTGCACAAGGCGGTCGAACTGGTCGCGCACGTCTTCCCAGCGGTCCCACAGGTCATCGGAGATCCGCCACATGGTGGCGTGTTCGGCCAGGAAATCGCGTCGGTTCAGTGAGACGTTGGTTCCCGGGGAAAGGCTGAGCGTGATGTTTCGTCCGCTGCGCTCGATTGCCCGCGCGTAGCCTTCAATCGCCTGTTCGTGGAATGGGAACAGCATGTCGTCGATTTTGATGAAGTCGATCCCCCACTGCGCGAACAGCGCGATCTGGGAATCGTAGTAGGCCTGAGCACCGGGATGCTCGTGGTTGAGCCCGTAGTTGTCAGAGTTCCACGGACACACCGATGAGGTATCCGCTATGTCGCGGGCCCGGTAGTCGGTTCCGAAGACGGTGGTGTTGGCCTCTACCGCGCGCCGTGGGATGCCGCGCATCAGGTGAATACCGAACTTCAGGCCGAGTTCGTGCACGCGTGCCGCGAGCGCCGTAAAGCCCGTGTTGTTTCCGCCCGGCTCAACCGCGGAAGGGAACCTGGCTGGAACGGGTAACTGTCGGCCAAACTCGTCGAAGACAACCTGCGCGTTGTCGTTGTACCCACCGGCGCGTGCGCCGGGTTCGTACCACTGGATGTCGACCACGATCGTGTCCCAGCCGTGTGGCAGGAGGTGGGTGGCCATGAAGGTGGCGTTGTCGAGAACCTCGTCCTCGGTCACAGTGGTGCCGTAACAGTCCCAGGAATTCCAGCCCATGGGCGGTGTGAGTGTTTGGGGGGTGTCGCGTGCCATGTGGTGCCTCGAGCTCCTTTGCTTGGATGGCCATTTCAGCGGGTGACTGACGCACGGTGGTACGCGCGTTTCCTCACTCACGTATCTACAACGATGTAAATGTGATTATTGCGCCGTTTGGTGGAGTTCGTCAACCCCGATTCAACCCATGATTGATGCCTGGAGGTTTCATTTCTCTATCGATGTAAAAAATATCCGCGAAACCTCTTGACCGACCCGGCACAGTCGTGCAAAAGTTTTCTTCATCGATGTAGAAATCGAATCGATGAGGATTCTGCGTTGAGCCGCATAGAGTTAATCAGAACTCGCTCACCACGAGCACCCAGCGGAGCAGCGTACCCCACTTACATGAGAGGATCCGTGATGAAGAAGTCACGTTTCATTACAGCAGCGTCAGGCGTGCTCGCAGCGACGCTACTACTCACCGCTTGTGGCGGAGGCGGTGACACTGAAGCCGACAACGGTGAGAAGTCTCTGACCTTTATGTTCCGTGGCGGCGAGGACGAAAAGGCTGCGTATCAAGCAGCCATTGACAAGTACACCGAAGCCACCGGCGTCAAGGTTGAGGTCATCCCCACCACTGCCGATGAGTATGCAACTAAACTCAAAGCAGCAATCGCTGGACGTCAAGTCCCAGATGTGTTCTATGTGGAGCCTGGGGCAGTTCAGGACTTCGTCAACTCTGGTGTTGTCATGGACCTCACCGAGTACATCGAAAAGTCAGAGGTCATCAACCTCGACGACATCTGGGCCTACGGCGTCGACTCGTATCGGTACGATGGAAGCGTCCAAGGCCAAGGCTCGATCTATGCACTGCCAAAGGACATCGGCCCCTTCTCCTTCGGATACAACAAAACGATGTTCGAGGAAGCTGGCATTCCACTCCCAGACAAGGACACCCCTTACACTTGGGATGAATTCCTCGAGGTCTCCAAGCAACTGACTAAGGACAACAACGGCGACGGCAAACTCGACCAGTGGGGCACCGGCCTCAACGTGAACTGGAACCTCCAGCCATTCGTATGGTCCAACGGAGGCGACTGGATCTCCGAAGACGGCAAAACCGTGACCGTGGACACACCAGAATTCGCGGAGGCGCTCCAGTTCTTTGCTGACCTCGACATCAAGCACGGTGTGACTCCATCCATCGCCGAAGCGCAGACTCTCGACACCTACCAGCGCTGGATGAAGGGCGAAATCGGATTCTTCCCAATCGCTCCTTGGGACCTGTCCACCTACCGTCAGCTCGACTTCGAGTGGGACCTGATCCCTTACCCAGCGGGCAAGACCGGTGAGACCGCAACGTGGACCGGAACACTCGGTATCGCGGCATCCGCAACCACCAAGCACCCGCAAGAAGCAGTAGACCTAGTCGCCTACCTCACGGCTGACGCTGACACTCAAAAAACCCTCGTGGACGCCGGCATCCAGATTCCAAACCTGATCTCCGTGGCAGACACCTGGGTAGCAGAAAACGACCAAGCGCCAGCAAACCTCCAAGAATTCTTGGACATTGCTAAGGACTACGGTCGTGCCCTGCCTGCCAACAAGACCTACTCCGCTGAATGGTACGACGAGCTCTACACCAACATTCAGCCTGTGCTCGACGGCAAGGTCACGGCTGCCGATTACCTCAAAGAAGCGCAGCCCAAGATGCAGGCTTTCCTTGATCAAGCAAACGAACGCGCTGCGCAGGCTGCCGCCGCAAACCAGTGATCAATAATCACTCGTCCGCGTCTAAGCGTTCGGTTGTATAACGCCTCCAGACACGGAACAGCTTTACGGTGGACCCGCATACTTTACGGTTCGTGGGTCCACCGCTCATTACATTACTTCCCTTGATATGGAGACAGGAATGGCCGCTGTAGACGTCGCCCCCACTCCTCAGAAATCCAAGCCCGCGAAACGTAAACGCAGCGCGTCGGACGGTGCTTCCCGTGCTCTGCATGCACACGAACGCCGAGTAGGTCTCGCGTTTATCGCGGTGCCCGTCCTCGGCTTCCTGTTGTTCACGGTGTATCCGTTCGCATACTCGATGTATGCCTCACTAACGCGCTGGAACGGTATCTCGGAAATGCGGTTCATTGGCTTGGACAACTACGTCCGGATGATCCAAGACCCGTACTTCCATAAAGCAATGTTCAACACCGCCTATCTGATGATCGGCATCCCCATCGGCCTAGTGCTGTCCTTACTCTTAGCTCTGGCTATGAATAGGAAGATGCGAGGTTTGACCATCTTTCGAACGCTGTACTACATACCGGTGGTTTCTTCGCTCGCTGCTATTGCCATTATGTGGCAGTGGGCCTATAACGGTGACTTCGGTTTGGTCAACCAGGTTCTTGATCTGTTCGGAATCGACGGGCCAAACTGGTTGCAAAACACTGCAACCGTCAAAATCGCCATCATGATCATGACGATTTGGAAGGGCCTCGGCTACTCGATGTTGCTGTACTTAGCAGCCATCCAATCTGTGCCTGCGTCCCTGTACGAGGCCGCAGCGCTCGATGGAGCAAACGCTTTCCAGAAGTTCCGCGCCATCACCATCCCGATGGTCAAGCCTGTAACATTCTTCCTCGTTGTTACCTCAATCATTGGCGGAGCTCAGGTCTTCATCGAGGTCAACATTATGACTCCCGAGGGTGGACCCGAGTTCAGCTCGGCCACGATCGTGTGGTACATCTGGCGCCAAGCCTTCAATTACTCCGATATGGGCTACGCCTCAGCAATGGCAATCACCCTCGGATTGCTCGTATTCATTGTCACGGCGATTCAGTTCCGTATGAATGCCCGCAACAATTTCTCGGTAGAGTAAGGGACCACCACCATGACTGCACCTACCGCACCTATTCCAGCAGCAGCCCTTCCGTCGAAGCGCAGCCGCATCCCCTCCACAGCGAGTGCCTCAAGCCGGTACAAAATCGGCAATGTCATCGTAACGATCGTTCTCAGCCTCGGCGCGATCATCATGGTCGGACCTTTACTGTGGATGATCTCAACATCGTTGAAAACTAAAGACGCGGTCTTCGCCCTACCACCCGAGTGGATTCCCGATGTTTTCGTCTGGGAGAACTACATCCGCGTGTGGACCGCCGGGCCGTTGCTTTCCGGTATCAAGAACTCCCTGATCGTTGCGGGCACCGTCACGATCGTTGGGACGTTTTTCTCCGCTCTCGCCGCCTACGCTTTCGCGAAGTTGCGAGTTCCAGGACGTAACAAGTTCTTCCTCCTGCTGCTCTCTGGCCTGATGATCCCGTACCCAGCCATTATGATTCCGCAGTTTGTCATGTTCTCCCAAATCGGCTGGGTGAACACATTGTGGCCGCTCATCGTGCCCGGTCTTTTCGGAAACATCATGATGATCTTCTTCCTGCGCCAATATCTGACTTCAGTCCCAGATTCGATGTTAGAGGCCGCAAAGATTGATGGCACCGGGTACTTCCGTACCTTCTTGACCATGATCTTCCCGCTCATCAAACCCGCTGTCGCGGCGCAGTTCATCCTGTGGTTCATGGCGATCTGGAATGACTTCCTCGCTCCGATCATTTACCTGAATTCACCGGAAAAACAAACACTCCAAATTGTTATCGCGAGCATGAAAACCACTTATGCGATCCAGACGGACTATCCGCTCATCATGACGGCCTCGGTGATCGCATTGATTCCGGTTCTGACCATCTTCGCGGTGTTCCAGAAGCAGATCATCGAGTCAATCGCGCTGACCGGTTCCAAGGGCTGACCAACCCGTCCGTTGAGAGTTACCAATCGTGCACCCACAGTGCGTGCGAGTGCACTTTTGGTAACTCTCAACGAGATATCCACCGTGCGAGTGCTCACGCAGCAGCCATTCACGCCAGTGGGTCCGGTGCTCCATCAGCACACCGCCGGCGAACCAACCTACTTTGTCAGTCCGACTCCGGTGTGCCCCCGATCCGTCCTTACCCCGTTCCCTCTGAGGAATCACCATGCACTCCTACGCGCCCGTAGACCTCACCCCCACCACGGCAGACCCCACAACCTGGGGACTGCGCAACGCCCACGACCCCACCGTCGTCCAAGCCCCGGACGGCACGTACGTCATGTATTGCACCGATGCCTACGCCTCCGGTCCAGCGCCCGCAGGGGTGCACATGCGCACCTCTGCGGATCTGATCACCTGGGAATGGGCGGGAACCGCCTTCGAGGGAGTTCCCACCGAGGCGAAGGAATGGACCGGTGCGCCCGGACTCTGGGCCACCGAGGTCGTCAGATGGTCCACCGCTGGCGCCACTGACAGATGGCTCATGTACTATTCGGCCTCAACGTTTGGGTCACGCACCTCCGCCATCGGACTGGCCAGTGCACCCCACCCGCTCGGACCTTGGGAACCCGGCCCACTCGTCGTCAAGTCCCTGCACTCTGCCACCGCTGACCACCCGGAGACCACGCAGAACGCAATCGACGCGGCAATCTCCTGGGACGGGGCAGGTATCCCGTGGCTCACCTACGGCTCGTTCTTCTCGGGGCTGTACACGATTGAACTCGACCCGGTTACAGGGGAACCGGCCACGCCCGGAGACTTGGGAACACGTATAGCCAGCCGACCACGCTCGGTCGAGGGTGCGCTGGAAGGCGCATATATCGTCGCCAAGCCGGATGGCAACCACGAACGGCATGTCGGGTTCTTCTCCTATGACTCGCTCGTGAACACGTACGACGTGCGCGTCGCCCATGCCCCACGGGTCACTGGCCCATACACGGACCGCGAGGGTGCCCCGATGATAGCGTCCGAGCTCGACGGCGCTGCGCTGACCGAGTACCCCGACTGGCATGGCACACTCGTGCTCGCGGGCCACCATTTTGACGGCCAGGAACCGCTCATCGCGCCCGGCCACAACTCGGTGTTGTCCACCCTGGACGGCGACTTCATGGTCCATCACGTGCGGTTTGGCAACGCGATCGGCGAGCACAGCGCACAGATCCGCCGCATGTTCTGGCTCGATTCGGGCTGGCCGGTCGTCTCCCCGATGACCTACCGCGGCGAACCCGGCGACTTCGACCAGGACCTCGCCTGCTCCGCGGCATCGGGTACGTGGCAGGTCGTGGACTTCCGCGACGTGCCCGATCTGCTCCCTGCGGCACACGACCGCGAGGCACCCTGCACTCGCTCTCGCATATTGGAGTGCGCTGAGTCCCTGACCGAGTTCGGCCTGGTCGAGGGTGCCGTGTTCGACGTGGTACTGCCGTTTACCGACGGCGACGCGACCGTGTCCGCATTCTCGGGGTACGCTCAAGATGGCGTGAGCGGCAAGCTCACGGCCGTGTTCGGCCTCAAGGTATAAAGAGCGCAGGGCACGGCGCTCGAAACGCGGGCACAGCACCGCTACGAAAGGCAGCAGCATGAACTCGGGATGGACCGGCAAGGTGATGGAGTTCCTCACCTATGCCACCCAGATTGTGGTCCTGAACTTCCTGTGGATCATGGGTACGCTCGCGGGCGGGGTGATCCTCGGAATCGCGCCCGCAACGCGAGCGCTCGGCCGCCTCACGACCGCGCTGTTCCTGGGCGAACCCAGCACGTCGCTCTGGCGGGATTTCTGGTCGACCTGGCGCACCCATTTTTGGGTGACCAACAAATATGCCTGGCCGTTCACGGTCCTGTTCCTGCTCGCAGGCGCGGACCTGTACGCATTCCGCGTTGCGGCGCTCAACGGCTGGTCCGGCACCGGGCTGCTGCTCGCGCCGTTCCTGATCGTCACGGCGGCCTGCGTGGTCGCGTACGCATACCTGCACGCGTCGTTCTTGCGTTTTGATGATTCGGTAGTGGCGACGATACGGTTCGCTTTCGCCTCTCCCCTCGCCTTCCTGCCTACAACCGCTGCGATACTACTGGTGAACCTGGCCTTCGTGATGCTCACGTGGCAGGTGCCGCTCGTTGTCGTGCTGATTGGGTTCTCTGTTCCGATCGGGTTCTCGGTCGTCCTTGCGGGGCACGCCCATGATCGAGCCTACGGTGGCGGGTTCCTTGAGGGTGATGCGCTCCTGGCGCAGGCTCACGAGAGTTGGACCAAGCGTTCCGCCGAGCGGGCAGCGTACGCTGACCGGATGCGCAATCTGAAGTAGCGCACCTGACTCCCGCGCAGGCCCCGCCCACACAACGAAGGCCGGGACCCTGATGGGTCCCGGCCTTATCGTCGGCAATCAGTATCTTCACCGCACCCATCTAGGCTGCTAAGACGCGCGCGTGGACTCACGCAGCGAGAGCTTGTAGTCCGCGACCACACGGCGCGGCTCAATCTCCTGCTTGGGGTTGTCGATGTGCTCCTTGAGCAGGTTGACAGCGGTCTGCGCGATCTGAAGCCTCCCTGGCTCAACCGAGGACAGCGCAGGGAAGGAGAAACGGGCCTCCTCGACATCGTCGAACCCGATCACCTTGACGTCCTGTGGGATCGATTTACCAGATACCTGCAGAGCGTAGAGCACACCGAGTGCCATGGCGTCGTTCAGGGCGAACACCGCATCGAACTCAACGCCGTCCGCAATCATGTCAAAGATCGCCTGAGCACCCGTGGAACGGTGCCACAGACCGGCCTCGCGGATGAGTTGCGGGTCTACCGGCAGGTCGTGCTCGCGCAGCGCCTCAAGGTAGCCCTCGGTACGCAACTGAGCGGAACCGATGACTTCGCCCTCGTGTGCACCCACCACCGCGATGCGACGGCAACCTACCTCGATCAGGTGGGAGGTTGCGGCCTTCGCAGCCTCGACATTGCGCATCGTGACGTGGTCGGTCGAGGCATTGAATACACGCTCGCCGAGCAGAACCAGCGGATAGTTGACGTCGAACTCCGCGACGTCGTCCGGACCAAGTTCAAGCGGCGAGAAGATCAAGCCGTCAGTGAGGTTGCGTCGAAATCCGTGCAACGCGGCCTTCTCTCGCTCACGGTTCGAGCCGGTCTGCTCGATCAGCACCGTGAGCCCCACGGTCTCTGCGTATTCAATGACTGAGTCGGCAAGCTCCGCAAAGTACGGCAGGCTCAGCTCAGGAACCGCCAATCCGATCATTCCGGTCTTACCCGAACGCAGCGATCGGGCTGAGACGTTCATCTGGTAGTCCAACTCGGCGATGGCCGCGAGGACCTTCTCCTTGGTGGATTCGCGGATATACGGATACCCATTGACAACATTGCTGACGGTTTTCACCGACACTCCGGCACGGCGAGCGACGTCCTGCATTGTTGCGCTCATCGGAGCTCCTTCATCATTGCACCACCGAGGTGGTGGGGCGTCCGTTCGTGGGTTCGGGTATCCGTCCTGCGACACCTGGTAAACCCACACGTCACGGCCACCGTGTTGTATTCGCTGGGCACCCACGCAAGGGCTGAGGCAAAACGGTTACCCCAATTGTGCCTGCCCAGGTTGAAGGTGGCAAACATACGCGACCTCCCCTGGACACTGTTCACCCAGTCGAAACGCAGCGCCGCGCACCACTTCCCCTATGCGATTGACCATTCCCGTACGGGAACTCGCACGACCGCCCCGCGCCGCAGCACCGGCTCGAGTTCAATGTCCTGGCCACTGAGGCTCAGCACACGGAACAGCGAGCGGCTCACGGACAGGTTGTCGGCGTTTGCTTCCGCCTCAGTGACGACCTGAGTTGCCAGCGAGGTATCGGGGGCACGCCAGGTTTCTCCGATCACATCTGCTCCGGTTGCCGCCTGTGGCACTGAAACAGCCGTGATGGCCAACAGTTGTCCGTGTTCGTTGGATAGCCGGACGGGAACGTCGCCATCGCCAACCGGATATCCGAACACGGGAGTCCCGTCACCGCGGAAGAAGAACGGCTGAACCCGTCCGTGCCGATTGTGGTCGAACAGTGGGTTGCCCACGATGTCGCGGTAACTGCGAGCGTGGTACACGATCACATCTCGGCCCTGTTCATCCGTGGTGAATGAGTTGTGGCCCGGACCGTAAGCCTGGGTCAGATCGCTCGAGACGAAGACAGGCTCAGGACTCTTAGCCCAACTGTCCGTGGAGAGCAGGTCTGCATCCTCGCTCGCGGTGAGCAGGCCCATGCAGTAGTGGTGGTCGGTTGCACTGGCGGAGTAGGTGATGAAGATTCGTCCGTTGCGCTTGAGCACAGCAGCGCCCTCATTCACGCGGTAGCCGACGTTTTCCCAATCGCGCTCTGGGCTTGTGAGCAGTACTGGGTCGCCTTCGAGCGTGAACGGATCAGCCATCTTCGAGATGTAGAGGTCCGAGTTGATGACCACGCCGTCCGGCAGACCAGGCTCCTGGATAGGACGCTGCGCCCAGACGTAGTAGAGGTCACCGCGGTGTTCGAACGCGGTTGCATCGAGTGAGAACTCGTCCCACTGCGTACGGATCCGCACGGGATCGCCCCAGGTTGCGGTGCGTGGGTCCTCGCCAACGCCCTCAAGGACGTACATGCGGATGCGGAACGGCTTGTCGGCATGTCCCGCGGTGAAGTAGAAGTACCACCTGCCGTTGATCTTGTGCAGTTCCGGCGCCCAGATGTTCCCGCCCATCTCGCCCACGTCCGGGCGAGTCCAGATGATTGTCTCCTCGGCGCAGTGCAATCCTTCGAGGGTGTCGGCACCGCGCAACACGATCCGATCGTATTCGGGGTACGAGCCGGTGAAGTAATAGGTGTCGCCGTCCTTGAGCACCCATGGATCAGCCCGCTTTTCGACGAGCGGGTTACGCGCAGTGGTCGCCGTTACGTATGTGGTTTCCATGGTTGTGTATCTCCTCGCACACCAATCTCTACATCGATGTAGTATCAGTGTCGTTAAAAGGCGCTCACCGCAGCGAGCGCCCATTGACAAGTCCTGTTACATTTTTACATCGTTGTAGATACTTTTGACAAGGGCCTTGGAACACCAAATCTCACACCGCCCTCTCCTGGGCGGAAAATCTCTCCTCTCGCCAGTTTCACTACCCTGCTTCGTGCCCCGGTTCCTCGCCCTCACCCTCGATGGGCCAAAGACAGTCCGGGTACGCATATTTTGTCCACACCCCGGACCAAAAACAGCCCACCGAGACACGTGAGGCGCGCTGGAAGGCACCGACTCGTCGCCAATCAGGACACAAAAAACGGCCCGGGTCACTCACGTGAGTAAACCCGGGCCGTGATCGTCTCCCCCGGAGACGTCCCTAGAAGGTCCCCCGACCACTAGGAAGACTGTCGGCTAACGCCGAGGTCACGTTAGAACCCCTGAGCCAGACGGTAGTACGACTGGTTCCAACGAATCTCATCAGCATACTGGCGGATGTTGGTGTTTTCATCGATGACAAGCAGTTCGGTTTGCGCCATCCGCGCGAAATCGGTCCACGCCTCAAGCCCTACCTGCGAGGACATGCAGGTGTGGTGTGCAGCACCAGACATGAGCCACGCCTCAGCAGACACCGCAAACGATGGCTCCGGCTTCCACACGGCACGCGCAACCGGGAGGTTTGGCAACGCCGCGGTTGGCTCCACGTTGTTGACCTTGTTCACCACAAGGCGGAAACGCTCACGCATGTCCGACATCGCGACAACAACCGCAGGCCCAACGTCGGCGGTGAACACCAGACGGACAGGGTCTTCCTTTCCGCCGATGCCCAGCGGGTGGATCTCCAACGTCGGCTTCGTCGTGGTCAGCGAAGGACACACCTCAAGCATGTGCGCGCCAAGGATGAGTTCATTACCTGGAGTCAGATCGTAGGTGTAGTCCTCCATGAGCGATGCGCCGCCTGGCAGACCATAACCCATGACCTTGGCCACGCGGATCAACACGGCGGTCTTCCAGTCGCCCTCAGCGCCAAAGCCGTAGCCATCGGCCATGAGTCGCTGGACAGCCAAACCTGGAAGTTGACGCAGGTCGCCGAGGTCCTCAAAGTTGGTGGTAAACGCCGTAAAGTCACCAGCTTCAAGGAAGGACCGCAACCCAAGCTCGATCGCAGCACCGTAGCGCAGCGACTCGTGGCGCTCCCCACCCCTACGAAGTTCCGGAACAACCTCGTAAAGGTCCTCGTACTCAGCCACGAGCGCATCGACTGCCTCGTCGCTGACCGCATTGACAGCGTCGTTTAGCTCATTGACGGACCAGGTGTTGACCGAGACGCCGAGTGAGATCTCGGCTTCGGTCTTGTCGCCCTCGGTGACAGCGACGTAGCGCATGTTGTCGCCGAACCGGGCAAGCTTCATATTCTGCGCGGCATTCCAGCCGGCGGCCGCACGAGCCCACGTACCGATCTGAGCGGTCACGTCAGGGTTCGATGCGTGGCCGACCACGGTCTTACGTGGCACGTTCAGGCGGGTTTGGATGTAGGCGTATTCGCGGTCACCGTGAGCAGCCTGGTTCAGGTTCATGAAATCCATGTCGATCGAGTCCCATGGAAGTTCAACATTCGCCTGAGTGTGCAGGTGCAGCAGAGGGGTACGCAGGGCGTCAAGCCCACGAATCCACATCTTCGCCGGTGAGAACGTGTGCATCCAGGTGATCAGACCGATGCAGTTCACGTTGGCGTTGGCCTCGAGGATGAGTTCCTTGATCGAGTCCGAGTCCTTCAAGACCGGCTTCCACACAACTTTGACCGGAACATCGCTCGCACCATCGATGAGTGCCGCGATCTCCTTGGACTGGTCCGCAACCTGGATCAGGGTTTCCTCGCCGTAGAGGCCCTGCGATCCGGTCAGAAACCAAATCTCTTTTCCTTCAAATGGGTTCTTCATGTTCTTCCTTGGGGTGTTTTGTTGCGTACCGCCGGAAGCGGTGCGAGTGAGTGGACGAAGTGATTACTGGCTCTACTCTCGGGCCAGAATCTACGTTTGCTTCACCTCCGCCGAGTTCGTGCTCTGCAACAAACTCAACTTCGGCTCAGCTGCCTTGACTACTGGCCGTACACGTTCTGGTAGCGCGCGTAGAGCGAGTCGATGTCCTTCTGCGCGATTCGGGTTGGCTCACCGAGCTGGCGCGAGATGTGCACGGTGCGTGCCACCTCCTCAACCATGACCGCTGCCTTGACCGCGTCCTTCGCATCCTTGCCGATTGTGAACGGGCCGTGATTACGCATCAGCACCGCGCGCGAACGCGACTCGCGCAGGGTGTCCACGATGCCCTGACCGATCGAATCGTCGCCAATGAGCGCGAACGGGCCGACTGGGATGTCGCCGCCAAACTCGTCGGCCATCATCGTCAGCACGCACGGGATCGGCTCAGCGCGGGCCGCCCAGGCGGTCGCGTAGGTCGAGTGGGTGTGCACCACGCCGTAAACATGAGGCATGTTGCGGTACACGTAGGCGTGAGCCGCGGTATCCGAGCTGGGCAGGCGGTCGCCGTCCACGAGGTTCCCGTCGAGGTCGCACACAACCATTTTCTCTGGCGAGAGTTCATCGTAGGTCACTCCCGAGGGCTTGATCACGAGCAGGTCCGCGCTTGTGAGCCGCTGCGACACGTTGCCCGCAGTCCACACCACGAGTTCCCATTTGGGCAGTTCCGCGTGGAGGTCGGAAACGATCTTGCGTACGGCCGCGACCTCGTCGCGAACCTCTTGGCTGTAGCCGTCGAGGCCGATGGCCTCGCCGATTCCGCGAGCCTTCTTTGCGTCAGTTCCTTCATTGCTGAACATGTGTGTCCTTCTGGTTTTGCTTTCCGACGAGCCTGCCAGCAGGTGATTCGATCCACTGTGGCAGGTTGAGGGGCTGGGTGGGGGAATCGAACGTTCAGAGCACCTCGGTTGCGGCGCGCTCGACGGCGAGACCGGCGTGATACTGGTCGAGATACTGCGCGAATCCGGCGACGTCCTGTTCATCGGGAGCGACTGTGGAGACGTTCGCGTCCGCGAATACGCGCTCATTGAGATACTCAGGAAGCGATGCCTTCGAGCCATTGGCGCGGGCACGAGCGTAGTCGGCGAGAACGGCAATGCCCCATGCTCCTCCTTCGCTCGCGGTGTCTCCAACGGAGACCGGTGCGTTGATCGCGGCAGCCAGCAGGCGCTGAGCCACCCCTGCGGTGCGGAACACGCCACCGTGGGCGAACATGTCGTCGATGGCCACGCCTTCACCTGCAAGCACGCGCATGCCGAGCGCGAGGGTGCCGAAAGCGCCGTAGATCTGGGTACGGGCGAAGTTCGCGAGGTTCAGGGTCGAGTCCGGGGTGCGCACGAACAGTGGGCGCCCCTGATCCAGACCGGTGATCGGCTCACCGGCGAGGTAGTTGTAGGCAAGGAGCCCACCACCGTTTGCCTCGCCGTCGAGCGCCGCGCGGAAGAACGCACCAAACACCTCATCCGATGTTGCACTCACGCCGAGCGCGGTTGCGAACTGGCCGAACACTGTGGCCCATGCATTGAGTTCGCTCGCTCCGTTGTTGCAGTGCACCATTGCGACCAGGTCGCCCGAAGGCGTGGTCACGAGGTCGAGTTCGTGATGGCGGGTCTTGAGCGCGTGTTCCAGAACGACCATCGCGAAGATCGAGGTTCCCGCGGAGACGTTTCCGGTGCGTGGCGCGACCGCATTGGTTGCGACCATTCCCGTACCGGCATCCCCTTCTGGTGGACACAGGAGGATACCTGATTGAAGCGCTCCCGTGGGGTCCAGCCAGGCGGCTCCGCTCTCAGTGAGAGAGCCTGCATCCTCACCTGCCACAAGCACCTTCGGAAGCAGGTCAACAAGTTTTGGGCTCTCGTGGCGAGTGGCCACGCGCTCGTCCACACGGGAGAGCAGCCGGGCATCGTAATCGCGGGCCTCTGGGTCCACCGGGAACATACCCGATGCATCGCCGACACCGAGGACCTTCTCGCCCGTGAGCTTCCAGTGCACGTATCCGGCAAGCGTGGTCAGGAACGCGATCTGGGAGACGTGCGGTTCGTTGTCGAGGATCGCCTGATACCAGTGCGCAACGGACCAGCGCAGCGGGATGTTGTAGTCCAGGAGTTCGCTCAGTTCCTCGGCAGCGGCACCGGTGTTGGTGTTGCGCCAGGTGCGGAACGGGGTCAGGAGGTTGCCGGATGCGTCGAAGGCCAGGTATCCGTGCATCATGGCGGAGATGCCAATTCCGCCGTAGGTTGTTGGGCGCACGCCATAGGTCGCCTCGACATCGGCGACCAACTTGGCATAGCTGTCCTGCATGCCAGCCTCGACAGCCTCAAGCGAGTAGGTCCACAGCTTGTCCTGGTAGACGTTCTCCCAATCGTGGGAACCGCTCGCAAGCGGGCTCCCATCCGGACCGATGAGGCAGGCTTTGATTCGAGTCGAGCCGAGTTCGATTCCAAGGGTGGTGTTCCCGGACTCGATGTCCTTACGGATTGCCTCGATCGTGGCAGACTCGTTGGTGACGGCCTGGGTCATGAGTTCTCCATCTGTCGCTGCCACTGCATTGTGGCTGAGGGGCCATTTTGTTAGCGTTCACATGATTTGTCTGAACGTCAGCGAATATGCGCTTTTAATGAATGTTAACGTTCACAACCCGCGAACGCAAGAGGACTACGACCAGATCAATGAGATAGTGCCGTTACCACTCGATACCGATCCACATCGCACGTCAACCTTCTCCGTGCCGATGGGGCGAGAATCGTCCGAAGACACACATCGAATAGGCGCACCCGGGCCAAATAAGACCCATCGTTGGAGATATCTCCATTGAACTCGGCCCACCCATGTGCGGGTTTGGGGAAAGATCGAATCGACCCTCGCTAAGTATTCACACGCGGCGGTGCGGTACTCTCACGCACGACCAGTTGCGGGGCGATGACCCGATCAGCCACGCTCCGACCCTCGATCACGCTCAACAGCGTCTCCATGATGGCCGCGCCGAGAGTCGCAAACCGGTGGTGCACCGTGGTAAGTGGTGGAATGAAGTTCGAGGCCCCGGGAACGTCGTCGACACCGACCACGCTCACGTCCTGCGGAACTCGCAGTCCCCTCTCCGCGAGCGCCCTGATCAATCCGAGCGCGATCATGTCGTTGGCAGCGAATACAGCGGTGGGCGCGCCAGCCCTGATCAGTTCGGCCCCTACGGCATATCCGCGTTCCGAACTCCAGTCACCCTGAATGAGCGGGACGGGGTTGATCCCAAGAACCGAGCATTCGTTCTTCCAGCCATCAAGTCGTGCCCGTGCATCCGACCAATCCAATGGACCGGAGATGTGTGCGATCTCGGTATGCCCGAGTTCAGCCAGGTGACGTACGGCGAGCCGCGCGCCCGCCTCCTGGTCAAGGTTCACCGAGAGCATTCCCGTTGGAACGGTGTCCGGCTGAGCCACAGCAACGACCGGCACGGGAGCATCGAACACATGCAGGGCCTCAACGACCTCCTGCTGCTGGGCGATGACGACGATGCCTTCAACGCCCTGTGCCAGCAGGTGATCAAGGAGTTCGCTCATGCGATGCGCATTGGCACGTTTGATGGTTGCGAGCGAGAGGAAGAAGCCAGCCTCACGGGCGGCCTCCTCTATGGCCACCATGGCGCGCTGCGGCCCGAACAGGGCGTTCCCACTCGTGATCAGGCCGATTGTTCCAGATCGCTGCGTGACCAGTGCCCGGGCGGCGAGGTTGCGGCGATATCCGAGTTCCTCGATCGCATGCAGCACGCGGTCGCGGGTTTCGGGGCGCACGTTCCCGTGGTCGTTGAGAACCCGAGAGACGGTCTGGTGTGAGACTCCGGCAAGACGAGCCACATCGTTCATGCCAGGTCGGCGTTGAGTGACCATGGAATCGTTGCGCTACAGACCGTAAGCGTTGTAGAAGTTCTCGATCTCGTCTGCGGGCGCATATGCCTCGAACAGCGCGGTGCCGTTGGTCCACAGGGCGCGTGCAGTGCCCGCCGGAAGCGTCTGGTCGCCGTGAGCCGGAGGCAGGACCCCACCCGTCTCGTCGACAGTGATGACAAAGTCGCCGACACTCGTACCATCTGACTCGACGACACCGGCTGAGATCGTCGTTGTGTCAGGGGCAAGGCGCGAGTCATATGCCGTCGCGGCGTTCTCCACCGACTTGAACTGGGCTGCGAGCACCTCCACTTCCACGCTTGCGTCCCCCGCCGGACCCGAGTAGTTGAGCACATAGGACTCAAGTGCTCCCTCGACAGGCCAGTCGGTGACCTCGGTCAAACTCGTCAGTGCAAACTGGTTGGCCGTTCCTGGGAGGGCTGCGGCGAACTCGGTGACCTCGCCGCGGTCAACCGGGTCTTGCGTTGGCGTAGGCGCATCCGCTGTGACCGTCACGGTTGGGTTGTGAGTGGGAGCCTCACTCGTGTCGGCATCTCCGCGGACAACCCCGATGATGCCGTCGATGATGAAGTAGAGGGCTACCAGAATCGCTCCCGCCCAGATGAGTTTGCGAGCGTTACTGGGGATTCCCACCGGCTTGTCGGTGGTTTCCGCATCGGTTGCGTCAACTTCGCCGGTGGGCTCAGGCTGCTGCGGGGTTACCTCGTTGTCGGGGGTGCTGTTGGCTCCAGTGTCGTCCTGGCTCACGTGGTATCTCCTTGTGCGGCTGGGTGTCGCGGACGGTTTTATCTGTCTATCGTAGTCGGCACCGCCCTTGAGAGTTACCAAAAGTGCACTCGCAGTGTGTGAGAGTGCGGTTTGGCGCACTCTCAAAGTGAGAAGCAGTTTGAGAGTGCAGTCCCAGACGCCCCCTCTTCCGCACGAGTGAGATTGGCGACGACCCTGCCGCGCTGGCAGGCGCGGTCGCGCTGGGAAGATGAGGGCTCGTCGGCACCCTACCCCTCTGGTAACCGAACTCAGCGATGCGCTGAGAGTGTGGGCTCGTCGGCCGCTCCCCCTTCACCGCGTGGCCCAAGTTTAAGAGTGTCAGAGGGACCGCGTAAGTTTGTGGACATGGCAACAGCAACGAAATCCTCGAAGGCCCGCCCCGCATTCAGATGCACCGAATGCGGCTGGACCACCGCCAAATGGGTGGGTCGGTGTGGCGAATGCCAGGAATGGGGCACCGTCACAGAGGGTGGGGCCGCGACCACCGGCCCAAAGACCACTGCGGCCAACCCATCCAAGAATCCCGCACGCCCAATCGCGGAGATCAGCGTTGACACCGCACGGGCCGTGCCCACAGGCATCAGCGAGTTCGACCGGGTGCTAGGCGGAGGGCTCGTCCCGGGAGCCGTCGTCCTGCTGGCCGGTGAGCCAGGCGTGGGAAAGTCGACGCTACTGCTCGACGTCGCCGCCACAACCGCTCGTTCGGGCCGCAAGGTGCTCTACATAACCGGGGAGGAGTCCGCCGGTCAGGTGCGGTTACGTGCGGAACGAATTGGAGCACTCGATGAGAACCTGCTGCTCGCCGCGGAGACAGACCTGGGCCTTACCCTTGGGCACGTTGAAGCAGCACAACCCGACCTGTTGATCGTGGACTCGGTGCAGACCATCGCCTCCACGGAGGTGGAGGGCAGCCCAGGCGGGGTCGGTCAGGTCCGCGAGGTTGCCGCGGCACTCATTGCGGTGGCCAAGGAGAACAACCTACCGGTCATCTTGGTCGGCCACGTCACCAAGGACGGCAGTGTCGCTGGTCCGCGCACACTTGAACACCTGGTCGATGTGGTGTGTCAGTTTGAGGGAGACCGTCACTCGCGCCTGCGTATGGTTCGCGCCGCAAAGAATCGGTTCGGACCGACCGATGAGGTGGGCTGCTTTGAACTGGGCGAGCAGGGAATCGTGGGACTTGCCGACCCGTCTGGCCTGTTCCTCTCCCACATCAACATGCTCGTCCCCGGAACCTGCGTGACAGTCACCGTTGAGGGTCGCCGTCCGCTTGCTCTGGAGGTTCAGGCGCTCGTCGTGCCCAGCCCGCTTGCCAACCCGCGCCGGACGACAAGCGGCGTGGACTCGTCGCGACTCGCAATGATCCTGGCTGTTGCGCACCGACACCTCGGAGCGCGCCTGATGGAGACCGACGTGTACGTGTCCACGATCGGTGGCGCCAAGATCACCGAGCCAGCAGCCGACATCGCGTTGCTGCTTGCCATCGTGAGTGCCCTCGAGGACACTGCACTCCCCGTGGGTACCATCGCGCTGGGCGAAGTCGGCCTGGCCGGTGAGCTACGACCCGTCACAGGCCTGACGCAACGTCTCAACGAGGCCGCACGGCTCGGTTTCAGGCGCGCAATCATTCCGGCCACGGCCGTGGTCGATGCTCCGCAGGGAATGCAACTCCTCAAAGCACAGTCCGTGGCGGATGCGGTGAACCTCGTCCGTGGCAGTTGACCTAACCTCCAGGCATCGCGCAAACAGCGTCCACTCGCGCATCACACAGTGAGACACGGGCTTAAGGGAGGGAGTTTTCTTGGCGTTACGCCGTAACATTCTAGATGTGGCGCACACCTCAGCAACCCCAGAAGAACTTTTGCACGAAACCCTGGCGGCCGTAGCCCCGGGCACCGAACTTCGCGATGGACTCGAACGAATCCTCCGTGGCCGTACAGGTGCGCTCATCGTACTGGGCTACGACTCGGTTGTGGAGGCCATCTCCACGGGTGGGTTCGAACTCGATGTCGAGTTCTCAGCGACCCGCCTGCGCGAACTGTGCAAGATGGATGGCGCAGTGGTGATGGACAGTTACACGGGCCGAATTCGTAGGGCCGCCGTGCAACTCCTCCCCGACCCGACCATCGAGACCTCCGAGTCTGGCACGCGCCACCGCACCGCCGAACGCGTCGCAAAACAAACCGGCCTGCCGGTCATCTCGGTGTCCCAGTCCATGCACATCATCGCGCTCTACATCGACTCGAAGCGCCACGTGCTTGAGGACCCAGACACGATCATCGGTCGCGCCAACCAGGCAATCGCGACGCTGGAACGCTACCGCTCCCGCCTCGACGAGGTATCCGGCACGTTGTCTGCACTTGAGATCGAGGACTTGGTGACAGTGCGCGATGTGTGCACGGTGGTGCAGCGTCTCGAGATGGTCGCCCGAATTTCCGACGAGGTGGCCTCGTATGTGGTCGAACTCGGCACCGAGGGGCGCCTGCTTGCGCTGCAACACGATGAGTTGATTGGCGCGATCGGCTCCGACCGCGAACTGGTGTTGCGTGACTACGTCGACACGATGCGCAAGGGCCACTCCGTGCCTGAGACCTTGGCGGCGCTATCGAGCCTGAGTTCGACGGATCTGCTGGACTTGAGCCAGATCGGACGCATCCTTGGACTTCCTGGCGGAGGCGATGCCCTCGACGCGGCTGTCGCCCCGCACGGTTATCGCATGATGGCTCGCATCCCTCGTCTACCGGGGGCCATCGTCGACCGTCTCGTCCTGCACTTCGGTGGGCTACAGAGACTGCTTGCCGCGACGATCGAGGACCTCATGGCCGTTGACGGTGTGGGCGAGCAGCGCGCCCGTGCGGTTCGCGAGGGTCTCTCCCGCTTGGCCGAGTCAAGCATCCTCGAACGCTACGTCTGATCCTCGCGCCGTACCGGCTGCCACCTACTACTTGAGTTGGAACACGAGTTCCTTCGATTCGGCTTCCTTGTACTTGGCGACCGCACGATAGGTTCCCGGCCTCACACTCGGCAGATCGGAATCACATGATTCGTTGGATCGGATGCCGTTCCATGAGAGCGCCGCGCTGGTTTTGGCTTTGGGGTCCATGTAGAGCGGTTTGGTGCCGGAGTCATCGCAGTCGTCAGAAGACCAGATCCGATCGCTCCCCGAATAGATCGTGACCACGGTGGTTGCCGGTGACACGTCGACTACGCAGGGAGTGTCGGATTCGTTGGTGACATCGAGGCTGAGCGGCATGGCGGCACCGGCATCGACAGAGTTCCGCTCCGAGGTGAGTGCGATGCTGATCGCGGTTCCATCGCAGGCTTTGGGGCTGGCTCCGTCGTCCCCCTTGGGTTCTTCGCTGTCTACCTGGCTGGAGTTGGTCTGGCCGTCGTCGGCGGTTTCGGTGTCATCCGTGCGGAACAGGCCGACGACGAATTTCACGGCGAATACGATGACTGCTATAAGCGCCACGACGATAAGGAGCGCGACGGCTCGGCGGATCCAGTACACGTACTGCGGTGTGGGGGCAGGCGCTCGGCGTGAGGCACGGGGCTGTCCTGGGTCGCGGTCGTGCGAGGGGGTGCGCGGTTCGCGGTCGGATTCGTGTGGCCCGTTCATGCTTCAAGGGTAGGCGGTTCTTGCCGGTTAGGTGTGTTTTCCACGCCGATAAGCCTGCGTTCTGGTAGTGTGTTCGCCTTTTCCTCGCTGCCCTTCAGTTGGGCGTCCAGTCATTCACTTCTGACATTTCGCAGGAACTGCGCCGCACCTCCACCGGTGAACCTTGCAGGGTCACCGTGTCGTCCCGATACGGCGAGGAGGAGATCCAGTGTTTGCGCAGAGACTTCAGACCCCTCACCCCATGTACTTCCGCCGTCGCTCCGTCCGCACGATGTCCCACACATCTGCTGTTGCAGAGTTTCACGGTCGCTACCTTGTGGTTGTCGTTTGCCTGTCGTCTGATACGGAAACTGTAGTTCACGGCACGCGCTGAATGACCCTCTTTCCTCATTCAGTTGCGAGCTCGTTCCCTCATCCGGGGTGTGGTGGTCGAGCGTGGTCGTTAGTTTTGTACAATGCGGTGTGCCCGCCGTGAAGTTTGTTCCCCCACGTGTTCCTCCTGCCACTGTCAGTGAGGTTCAGGTCTTGGTGGCTGACTGGTTCCGGCGCGAGCAGCGTCCCCTCCCCTGGCGGGAACCTGCGACGAGCGCCTGGGCGGTCTTGCTGAGCGAGGTCATGTCCCAGCAGACTCCGGTCGCACGAGTCGCGCCGATTTGGGCGCGCTGGCTTGAGTTGTGGCCGACACCTGCGGATCTGGCGCAGGCACCAACCGCGCAGGTCTTGCGCGAGTGGTCGTCGCTTGGCTATCCCCGCCGCGCATTGCGACTGCAGGAGTGCGCGGCCGCGATTGTAGAGCGGCACGACGGCGTTGTTCCCCAGATTTACGACGATCTGGTTGAGTTACCTGGGATAGGCGACTACACGGCGGCTGCAGTTGTGGCGTTTGCCCACGGCAGGCGTTCCACGGTCGTGGACACGAACGTGCGCCGGGTGTTGGCGCGAGTGTTCAGCGGTACGGCGCTTCCACCTCCAACATATTCAGCTGCTGAACGGGCTTTCGCCCGTGCGATCACTCCCGAACTGGATGAACAGGCCGCTGCATGGGCTGCCGGTTCGATGGAACTCGGTGCCGTGGTGTGCACGGCACGCACGGCCTACTGCGAGGCATGTCCGATATCTGCGTTGTGCGCATGGAGGTTGGCGGGCTTCCCCGAGGATGAGCACGCGCAGGTACGCACGACCCAGAAGTTCACGGGCACTGATCGTCAGGTGCGCGGCAAGGTCATGAAGGTACTGCGTGACGCGCATGGGCCAGTGTTGCGTTCGCAAATTGATCTGGTGTGGCCCGATCAGGCACAGTTGGACCGGTGCGTGGCGTCCCTGATTGAGGATGGACTGGCAGAGCAGGACGGCGAGGCCTACTCGCTGCCGCAGTAGCCTCCCAAACCGGCGATCCTATAGTTCGAGGAGCATCCGCGAGTTGCCGAGCGTGTTGGGTTTGACCCTGGCAAGGTCGAGGAACTCTGCCACGCCGTCGTCGTGTGAACGCAGAAGTTCCGCGTAGACATCCACTCCCACGGGGGTGCCCTCAATCTGCCTGAAGCCGTGTTTCTCGAAGAACTCGGTTTCAAAGGTCAGGCAGAACACGTGCCGAAGTTCAAGCGTTCGGGCTCGATTGAGCAGTTCAGCCACGATGGCGTGCCCGATCCCCTTACCGAGGTGCTCTCGAGAGACCGCAAGGGTGCGGATCTCGGCCAGTTCCTCCCACATCACGTGGAGTGCGCCGCAGCCGTAGAGTTCGCGAGGGTTGTCTGGGTTACAGGCAACCACGAACTCCTGGACCGATTCGTAGTAGGTCACCGCCTCTTTGGCGATGAGTATCCGTCGAGCCGCATACGGTTCCACGAGGTCGCGGATTCCTGGCACGTCTTTGGGGAGTGCCGGACGGATCAGATATGACTGCGCTGTTTCCACACCTCGAATGTACGCCTGTGGATGGCAACTTGAGGTCGGTGACCACAATATGTCCGACTACATCACCTCCCATCGTGAACTACAGGGCATGAACTACAAGGACACTCACGCCGGTCTGTGGGTTTTGTCGCCGAACTGTGGCTCCGCATCCCACAGTTCGGCGACAAAACCCACAGACCGGCGAAAGACTCTAAGCACGGAATAGAGCGCTGGCTGAAGGAAAGTAACAAACCCAGCCATCAGTCAGCCTCAACCATGAAGGTTGTGGCCGTGACCTCGTCGATGATCAGGTCGGTGATGACTCCCGCCCGAAGTGCCGCGCGCAGCGGCACGATCTTGTTGTCACCGGACACGACGCACACTCGGCGCGGTATCTGGCGCAACTGCAACGGGGATGGACCGGTTGCGCGCTTGTTCAGGGGTATGTCCGCGTATGTTCCGTCCTCGCGGAGGAAAACGGTGCACACGTCACCGACGACCTCCTCCGTGTCGAGCACCTGGATGTCCTCAGGCTCAAGGTATCCGGCAGAGTACACGTGTGAGGGCAGGCCTCCGGTGAGGGATCCGACCGAGAACAGAGCGATGTTGGCTGACCTCTGGACTTCGAGGACGCGTTTGATGGAGCGTTCCTGCCACATTGCGTTTCGGGTCTCCTCGTAGTCGAAGAATGCCGGAACCGGAAAGTAGACCGCGTGCGCATCGAATGCGTCAGCGAACGATGCGATGAGATCCCCCGCGTAGGAGACACCCGAGGTTCGGGTGTTTGCAGCACCATTGAGCTGGACCACCACCCCGCCCTGCGTCGGTTTCCGCGGTAGATGCTTGGCCACCGCGGAGAGGGTCGTACCCCATGCAATTGCCAAGATCATCTCCGACTGGAACCAGGTTGTCACCAATTTCGCGCACATGATTGCAACCTGTTCGGCCCGAGCCTCGTCCGAGCGGGCCTCGACGATGGGCACGACGAACGCCTCAACCCCCCACCGCTCGCGGAAGTGCTGCCTGATTCCCGGTGCACGAGATTGCGTTGGCCGCAGGGTGATCTCGACCAGTCCAGAATCGCGAGCCTCTTTAATCATGCGGGAAATCGTTGACCTCGACGTGCCCATGTGACGTGCGATGGTCTCCATCTTTACGTCCTGTAGGTAGTACATTGAGGCAACTCGGAGAATATCTTGGTCGCGGTATGCCATGAGACCAGTTTTGCACATATGTGCAGTGGAGTTGCGCAATCGTTCGTTTAGGTGGAAGTTTTGTGTAAACGATTCAGATCACCGTTCCACCGGAAGGACAACGATGTCTGCGAGTAGCACCAACGCCACTCTGTCACCACAGTCTCGTGAGCGTTCACTCGAGGCCATGCGCGCCACCAGCAAGGAGAACCCACTCGACGTCTTGGTGATCGGTGGCGGTGTCACCGGAGCCGGAATCGTACTTGACGCAGTGACCCGCGGACTCGACACCGCAATCGTCGAGGCTCAGGACTGGGCCTCAGGCACCTCAAGCCGCTCATCGAAACTGATCCACGGTGGATTGCGCTACCTGCAGATGCTCGACTTCTCGCTGGTTCACGAGGCATTGACCGAGCGTGACCTCCTGCTCAACAAACTCGCACCGCACCTCGCAAAGCCGGTACCGTTCCTGTTCCCGCTCATCAAACAGTACGAGCGTCCATACATCGGCGCGGGCATCATGCTGTATGACATCCTTGCATCGCTCGCACCGGGTAAGCGCGCCATGCCGTTCCACAAGCACTATTCGCGTAAGGGCATGAAGAAGAAGTTCCCCTCGTTCCGCGACGACGCGGCTGTGGGCGCGATCGAGTACTGGGACGGAACCATCGATGACGCTCGCCTCGTTTTGACCCTTGTTCGCACTGCAGCGAGCTACGGAGCGCATGCGGCAAGCCGCACCCAGGTCATCGAACTCACCAAGTCTGGAGCCGGTCGAGTCAACGGCGCCGTCCTCAAAGATCTCGAAACGGGAGAGACCTTCACCGTCCATGCAAAGCACGTCATCAACTCGACGGGTGTATGGACTGAAGAGACCGAAGACCTTGCGGGTGGCAAGGGCGGCCTCAAGGTACTCGCATCAAAGGGTATCCACATCGTCGTACCTCGCGATCGCATCAAAGGCACCTCAGGACTGATTCTGCAAACAGAGAAGTCCGTACTGTTCGTCATCCCGTGGTCCCGTTACTGGATCATCGGAACCACCGACACTCCATGGAAGCAGGATTTCCAGCACCCGGTGGCCACGAAGGCGGACATCGACTACGTGCTCGAACACGCCAACGCGGTACTCGCCGATCCGCTGACCCCCGATGACATCATCGGAACCTATGCGGGTCTGCGACCTCTCCTACAGCCAGAGATGAAGGAGGGAACCTCCTCCGCAAAGGTCTCACGCGAACACACCGTCGCAGCACCTGCCCCAGGCTTCACCGTGATCGCCGGTGGAAAACTGACAACCTACCGGGTCATGGCCGAGGACGCAGTGGACTTCGCTCTCGGTGCGGAAGCCCAGGGCAGGCCTTCCGTCACCAACAACATTCCACTCCTTGGAGCGGTCGGGCTGGCTGCGATGGCGAACCAGACCCGCTCCTACCAAAAGAAGTTTGGCTGGTCCAAGCAGATGATCGATCACCTGCTGCACCGCTACGGCTCGATGATCAACGAGATTGTGGCGATCTGCAACGACGATCCATCAATGGCCCAGCCAGTCGCAGGCGCGGAAGCGTACCTGCGCGCCGAGATCCACTATGCGGTGACCCGTGAGGGTGTCCTTCACCTTGAGGACATCCTGCTCCACCGCACGAGGATCAACTATGAGTTTGCTGACCGTGGCCTCGGGGCACTGGAGGATATCGCATCCATCGCAGCCGCCGCTTTGGGCTGGGACAAGAAAACCACGGACAGTGAAATCGCTTCCTACAAGGCCCGCGCAGCGGCCGAGGAAGCAGCGGAGAACGAACCGGATGACACATCCGCAGAGAAGGTTCGTCTCGAAGCAGCTGACCTCTCCCCCATGGAGAAGCTCAGTTAGGAACGAGGACGTGGAACGGAACGTGGGGATCTCGCGTAGCAGACCCCTACCGAAGTGAAACGACCGCAGGTTCTTAACCAGGAAAAACAGTTAACGGAGCAATTCAGCAAGACTTCCCGCTGAATGATCTCGCAACCGCGAGAGTGTAACTCCCAGGGCCGCATCCGCGCAGTAGCGTGGGCGCACCCGCAGGCCCCAATGACAACGAAGTCAGAGAGTAGGAAAAATGGACGCAGTAACCCTAGGAGACATCTTTCTCCTGGAAACGCTCGGCACCATGGTGCTCATCATCCTTGGTGGCGGTGTCGTGGCAAACCAAGTTCTCGCCAAGACCAAGGGAAACAGCACTGGCTGGGTTCTCATCACGTTTGGTTGGGGATTTGCAGTGTTCTCGGGTGTGTACGTGGCATTCGCCTCGGGTGCGCACCTGAACCCAGCGGTCACCATCGGTTTGGCAATGACCAGGGATGAATTCCTTCCTGGTGTTGCTGTGAACGCAGCAAGCATCGGAACCTACTTCGCCGCAGAACTCCTTGGCGCCTTCCTCGGTGCAGTCATCGTTTACCTGACGTACAAGCAGCACTTCGATAAGACCGACGATGCAGGCCTCAAGCTTGCAGTGTTCGCGACCGGACCAGAGATCCGTAACCCACTGTGGAACACCGTGACTGAGGTCGTCGGTACCTTCGTGCTCGTTCTCTGGGTCCTCGTATCGGGTCACACCGAGTCGGGCCTTGGCCCACTGGGTGTTGCACTTGTTGTGGTCGCGATCGGTATGTCCCTCGGTGGTCCAACCGGTTACGCCATCAACCCAGCACGTGACCTCGGTCCACGTATTGCTCACGCTCTCCTCCCGATCAAGGGCAAGGGTTCGAGTGACTGGGGCTACTCGTGGGTCCCAATCGTTGGCCCAATCCTCGGTGGTATTCTCGCCGCGGTTGTCGCTTCAGGTTTCGACATCGTCGCCTAATCTGAACTCACTTTTCAGATTTTCGACGAGTCCCACGGTTTCTTTGAAAAACCTCAGTAACGCTCGACTCAACCACTGAGCATGGTGGTGCGGCACCAGCCGCACCACCCACCACCTTGGCGTAGGGAAAGGCTGGAAGAGGTCATCTCGTCGCCAATCAACTCTCACCACAGCAACACACCCCTCACGACCCCTTAGGAAGTCAAAGACATGTCAAAGAAGTATGTCCTCGCGATCGACCAGGGAACCACCTCATCGCGTGCAATTCTGTTCACTCATGAAGGCACCATCCACTCGGTGGGCCAACTCGAACACGACCAGATCTTCCCTCAGGCAGGCTGGGTTGAGCACAACCCAGACCAGATCTGGAACAACGTACGCGAGGTCGTCGGCCTGGCGCTGACCCGTGGAAACGCAACCTACGAAGACGTTGCGGCAGTCGGTATCACCAACCAGCGCGAAACCGCGGTGGTGTGGGACAAGACCACCGGTAAGCCCGTCTACAACGCAATCGTCTGGCAGGACACCCGCACCCAGAAGATCGTGGACACGATCGCCGGCGATGAGGGTGCCGACCGCTACAAGAAGGTCACCGGTCTGCCGCTCGCCACCTATTTCTCGGGTCCAAAGGTTCGCTGGATCCTTGAGAACGTTGAGGGTGCCCGTGAGGCAGCAGAACGCGGCGACCTGCTCTTCGGAACCACCGACACCTGGGTTCTGTGGAACATGACCGGTGGCACCGAGGGCGGCGTCCACGTCACTGACGTCACCAACGCTTCGCGTACGCTCCTCATGAACATCGAGACCCTTGAGTGGGACGACGCAATGTGCGAGGCCATCGGCGTGCCCCGATCGATGCTCCCAGAGATCAAGTCGTCCTCCGAGGTCTACGGTCACGGACGCAAGGGCGGCCTCGTTCCCGGTGTGCCCATCTCCGGTATCCTTGGCGACCAGCAGGCTGCGACCTTCGGTCAAGCGTGCTTCGAGAAGGGAACCGCGAAGAACACCTACGGAACCGGTAACTTCATGCTCATGAACACCGGAACCGAGCCAATCCACTCCGAGAACGGCCTGCTCACCACCGTGTGCTACAAGATCGGTGACGCTCCAGCAGTGTACGCACTTGAGGGTTCGATCGCTGTGACCGGTTCGCTGATCCAGTGGCTGCGCGACAACCTTGGCCTGTTCGAGGACGCCAAGGACGTTGAATACCTTGCACACAAGGTAGACGACAACGGTGGCGCGTACATCGTTCCTGCGTTCTCCGGCCTGTTCGCTCCACACTGGCGTCCAGACGCACGCGGTGCGCTTGTTGGTTTGACCCGTTACGTCAACAAGAACCACATCGCTCGTGCTGCTCTTGAGGCTGTTGCGTTCCAGACCCGCGAGGTCGTTGACGCGATGAACGCCGACTCCGGCGTGGAGTTGACCGAACTCAAGGTTGACGGCGGCATGGTCGCCAACGAACTGCTCATGCAGTTCCAGGCTGACCAGCTTGGCGTTGAGGTCATCCGTCCGCAGGTCGCCGAGACCACGGCTCTCGGTGCGGCATACGCTGCTGGTATCGCTGTCGGTTTCTGGAACGGCGAGGACGATGTCCGCAACAACTGGGCAGAGGACAAGCGCTGGTCGCCTGCGGACAGTGAGGACGAGCGTGCTCGCCAGTACCGCAACTGGAAGAAGGCCGTCTCGAAGACTCTCGACTGGGTTGACGGCGACGTGAAGTAGTTTTCGTTTCGCACCGTGCTGCGGTGGCGTGAGTCTTGGCTTTCACTGTTCGCCAACTGGTAAGAGACTGTGCGCCGGGTTACCCGCTGGTCGGTTGAAACGTAATGCAGGGGCGGCTCCCATCTCATCCGAGATGGGAGCCGCCCCTGGTTTTACCCGATCCTTTGTTATATCTTCGCTAGGCGAATCACCGACCATGACACCGCAGGCAAGTGCGCATCGAGTTGTCCGTTGCTCAGAGCGACACTTTCGTTCACGGCCGGCACTACAGAGGTGTCGTCTTCCGGCGAAGCTTTCCAGTACGGATCATCGTTGAAGTAGGTCAAGGCCTCAACGATTTCGAGGTCACCAAACCCACTAAGGTTCAGTTCCAGGGAGGCTGAATCGTCGATGGAACGATTGACAGCGAACACCACGACTTCGCCAGTCGATTCATTGTGGGTGGCCACTGCGGTCAGTGCATCGACCTCGCCGTGGCGTTCAGTGTGAATCTTTGGCGACTTCAGCGCTACTTGAAGAACTTCACCCTGAGCATGCTTAGCTGTCAAAGCAAAGGGATGGAATGTGGTCTGTTTCCACGTCTTTCCGCCAGGTACTGTCATGATCGGCGCAATCACGTTAACCAACTGCGCTAGGGATGCTGAATGTACTCGGTCGGTGTGCCGTAGTAACGTGATCAGCAAGTCTCCTACTACAACGGCGTCGGCAACGTTGTAGTGGTCTTCCAGTAACGCTGGGGCGATCGGCCAGTCATCACCCGTTGGAGGCTGTGATGGGGTTGCTTTCTGATACCACACGTTCCATTCGTCGAATGAAATGTTGATCCGCTTTTTGTGTTTGCCGGCTGCACGTGCTGCATCGGCAGTGGCAACCACTGATTCAATGAAGTTGCTCATCTTGTGCCCAGAAGCTAGGAAGGACGCTAGATCATCGTTGTCTTCGTAGTAGTACTCGTGCGCTGAGATGTAGTCGACCTGCTCATAGGCTTCGCTGAGGACCGTGTACTCCCAAGAACCAAACGTTGTCATATCGGAGGTTGACGACCCGCATGCAACGAGTTCCAAGTCAGGGTTGACTTGACGCATCGCACGCGCTGTCTCTGTTGCGATACGAGCGTACTCTTCAGCTGTTTTGTGCCCGGTCTGCCATGGGCCGTCCATTTCATTTCCGAGACACCACATCTTGATCCGATAGGGGTCTTCGGCACCATTCTTGCGGCGCTCATCGGACCAGCTGGTTCCCCCTGGAATGTTGCAGTAATCCAGAATGTCAATTGCCTCAGCAACACCACGCGTACCCAAGTTGATCGCCATCATGGGTTCAACGTCAGCTTTTTTACACCAACGCATAAACTCATCAAGCCCAAATTCGTTTGGTTCGGTGGAGTGCCACGCAAGGTCGAGGCGCCGTGGCCGGTCCTCTTTTGGTCCAATGCTGTCTTCCCAACGGAAACCTGACACGAAGTTTCCGCCCGGATAACGGACCGTGGAGACACCCAATTCTTTAACGAGTTCCATAACGTCTGCCCGAAAACCGTCTTGGTCGGCTGAGGGGTGCGTCGGGTCATAAATACCTGTGTAGACGCATCGGCCCAGATGTTCGATGAAGGAACCGAATGTGCGGCGCCGTACTGGTCCGACAATGAACGCTGGATCGACGGTCGCGCGAGCGGTAGTCATTTCTGATACTCCCAATTCAAGATCTATGCTCAACACCGAACATGATGAGCAATGGATGATCGACAACAAAACTAGTGAGTTGTCGTTGTGTGCATATGGCCTGCCTGCAGGCGGCATTCCACGCGCGCCTGCAGGCGGTCCTGTGAGCTACATAGCAACCACAAGGCGTTGCAACTTCAGGACAGTCTTTACTGTCCAAGCTCGTTTCTAAGGTCGGTCGCTGCCTGCTTAAGGGCTTCTTCGACTGGAGTTCCCGACTCAAAAATGTTGTTCAAAGTCTCTGTCGTCAAAGTGTTGTTCACTGACGGGAAGTTCGGGCTGGTTCCCGACACGAGAAGACCAATCGAGTCACTCACTGCGTTGAACGCGTCGAAAGGGTTGGTCTTGAAGTACTTAATAGTTTCGTTTTCTGGGTCCCGGATGATCGACTCATCTGTCCACATAGATGTGTTCAGTGGATCGAAGCCCAGAGTCTTCCAAATCTCGATGTTTCCTTCTTTAGACAACTTTGCGAAAGCAATGAACTCAGAGGCTAGTTCCGTGTTGCTTCCTGCTGATGGCACTGCAGTTCCTGTTCCGCCACCGCCAACTGTTTTAGAGACCGCCCCTTCAACTACCGGGGCAGGAGCTACTGCAACCTTTCCTGCAAGTTCAGGCATGTAGGCAGTGAAACGCGACATGAACCATGAAGGCATAACCATCGCGGCGAAGTCACCATTGTTGATTGAACCATAGGCTTCTTCGGTGTCTGGCTGTCCGCCAGGAGGGACGTCAGCAGCACCGGAATCCTGCAGGTCTTTGAGGATGTCGAATGCTTTGATGACCTCGGGCGAATCCACGGTGACGTTGCCGTCAGAATCTAGGTAGTCTCCCCCCAACTGCGCGAGCAGCAGGTTGGATTGCCAAGCTGCTGAAGTGTCAACGGTTGCGAAGGTCTTGCCCGTCTCTTCCTTGTACTTGACACCTGCCGCCTTGTAGTCGTCCCACGTCTCAATGGTGGAATAATCGATTCCAGCGGCTTCGAGCAGTTCGGTGTTGTAGTAGGCAACTGTTGTTCCCACGTGGAAATCCAAACCATACAGTGCCCCGTTTTTGGAGTAGAGATCCAAACGGGACTTCACTAAGTCCTGAACATACGGTGCTGCTGCAGCTGTGAGATCTTCGAGTGCAGGCTCACCCTTTGTGAAGTTTGGGAATTTGGAAACCTCGATGTCCACGAGGTCTGGAAGTCCCGTGCCCGAGTTGAGCGCGAGTTGCAACTTGTTGTGCATGTCGTCGTAAGGCATGACATTGATTTCCACCTTGACCTGACGGTCTGGGTTGGCCTCGTTCCAGTAGCCCGCCATGGTCTCGTAGTACTGACCGTGCAGTTCCACGAAGGTCCACAGGCTCAGTGTGGTGGCGGTGTCACTTGCTTTTTGGTCAACCGTGGAGGTGTACTCCTTGGTCGGTTCAGTCTGGCTTGGCTGAGTGCAGGCTGCGGTCAGTGCAACTGCTGCCGCTGCTGAGACAGCAGCCAGCTTTCGGGTCCACGTCATGGTGTTTCTCCTTTGATACTCACTGTGTGAACTGATGGGACAGGGTTTTGAACAGCAGGAAATTATCCCTTAACTGCTCCAGCGGTCATTCCTTCGATAAAGAATCTTTGGAACGCCAAGAACAAAAGCAGAATTGGTATGAGCGAAAAGAACGCGCCAACGATTAGGAGTGAATAATTGTTCCCGTAAGGGGTCATTAAAGTATTCAAACCTATTGGCAGAGTATACTTTTCTGGCGAACGTAGAACCAAGAGCGGCCATAGAAAGTTGTTCCAACTCGCCATACCATTCAAAATGGCCATTGCAGCCATTGCGGGCTTTAAAAGCGGCATAATCAGACGGAAGAATATACCGAATTCAGTGACACCATCCACACGACCGGCTTCAAGAATTTCCTGAGGAAGCCCAATCATAAACTGTCGGAAGAAAAAGATGGTACTGGCTTGCGCCAAGAACGGGAGCAAAATCGCCGCATAGTTGTCAGCCATACCCATAGCATTTACTTGGACATACAGAGGAAGCATGAGCATTTCGAACGGGATGGTCATGAGGACCAACACCAAAATGAACATGACAGACTTGAACTTAAAGTTGTACATCGCAAACCCGTAGGCAACGAATGAACTAATCAGAAGGGTTCCAGCAACTTGAATTGCAGTCAAAATCAGTGAGTTAGCGAACCACCGGAAATAGGGCCCCGAATCGGTAAACAACATGACGTAGTTGTTCAGATGCGCTGCATTGGGATCCAGTCCGAGGTTGAGTCCGTGACGGATGAGCATGTCGCCATCTTGGAAAGTACCTACCAGCATGGCCCAGAAAGGGACGAGAGCAAGAGCGGAGACAATCGCAAATGATACAAATAGTCCGATTCGTGCTGCGCGCGATCCGTTACGCACTTTGTTTTCTTCTGTTCCTATGCTTTTCATCGGGCTTCCTTTCGGAACAATCCGCTCAGCGCGAGTTGAGTCAGGTTAATCGTGAGAATCACCACAAGTAGGACTACACCGACAGCGGACGCGTATCCGAGGTCATTATCTTCCACACCTTTTCGATACAGGTAGCCGACAATGGTCAAACCAATGTTCTGGGGAGACTTGTTTCCTCCGTAGAGCATAAAACTTTCAAGGAACATAGCCATACCGCCGTAGACAGATATGGTTACGACATAGATAATCGTTGGCTTAAGTTGCGGTAGTGTCACGTAGATGAATTGCTGCCAGCGCGTTGCGCCGTCAATCCGCGCTGCCTCGTAGTACTCGATAGCGATTGATTGCAACCCGGCTAGGAAGTACATCATATTCACACCAGTCCACCGCCACAGAGCAACTATTAGCAATGCGGCAAGACCAGTCAGGTCGTTCTTTAGCCATTTAACCGGATCTACACCAAATACGCCGATAATTTGGTTCATTAGCGCGGTGCTGGACTCTGAGAACATCAGTCGGAACACGATACCCGCAACGACAACACTTGTGAGCGCGGGGATAAACATTGCCGACTTGAAAATGGCCTTGATTTTTGGTGAGCCGATTTTGGAGTTAACAAGTACGGCAAGCACCAAGGGGATCGGAATGAGCAGAAGTAGTGTGAGTGCGGTGTAGCGAAGAGAGTTCCCCATCGCGAGCCAAAAGAGCCTGTCACCGAAGAGCCTCGTGTAGTTGTCGAGACCTATGTTCTCAACTTGATTGGGCAAGATATTTTGCCCACTCATGATGATTGATCGCCCCAAGGGGAACGCCCAGAAAACCCCAAAAGTGATAATAAACGGCAAGATAAATAGGTACGGGGCTGCTTTTTGCGAATACAGCAGTCTCATCACATCAACTCCTCGTTGAGCATGCGTTGATACATCGTTGTAACGAGAAATTACAACGATAGACACAGTAAGCACAAGGGCAGAGGTAAACGTTTACCAAAATGTGATCTATCGCATAGGCGACCTTGGCCTTGAGCTTTCAGCTCAGATGCGCTTTGAAGATTCGCGTTCCACCACGGAAAACTGGGCCACTATATGCTCGGGTTCACGCGCTCTACCTGCGATTTTGCTGACTAGGAGATCAACTGCGCGCGCTGCGATCTCATCTCGCCCTGGATCAACGCTGCTCAACGGCGGATCTGAGTAGCGAGCGTCGTCAATGTCATCAAACCCGATAACTGCGACATCTTCTGGCACCCTCAGACCTCGCTTGCGTAGCGCAGGAAGTGCACCCAAAGCCAAAGCATCATTCATGGCGAATACACCGTCGACCGGAACGCCGGAGTCAAGAACCTGATTCATTGCGGTAAGCCCTGTGGAGCGAACCCACCGTCCAGCTGTACCCAGGAGTCTGGGATCAAAAGGCAGGCCAGCCGCTTTCAGTCCTTGGCAATAGCCTTCGAACCTTAATCTCGCAGAGCTCATGATGTCGTTCTCGTGGTAGCCAAGCAGCGCAATATGTTGGCACCCCTTTGCCGCCAACAGTTCCGTTGCCTTTTTCGATGCCTCCACATTTGCCATGGTCACATGGTCATATCGTGGATCGAAGATACGTTCCCCTAGTAAAACCAGTGGATAGTCGACATCCAGTTCCGGGTGAAATCTTGGGTCTAGGGCAACAGGAGAAAACAAGACGCCGTCTGTGAATCGGCGACGCGGGCTGGAGAGCACCTCGACCTCATGCTCACCAAGAGAACCAGTTTGTTCAATCAAGAGGGTGAGATTTTGTGCTTCAGCGGCTTTGAGCACGGAGTCAGCGAGCTCAGCGAAATAGGGAACTCTGAGTTCCGGCAAGATCAATCCGATCATTCCTGTGCGGCCCCGGCGCAGGCTGCGTGCCGTCATATTTAGTTGATAGCCGAGCTCGCTGATCGCTTTTTGCACTCTCGCCCGCGTATGCGAACTCACCTTGTTACTGCCGTTGACAACATTCGAGACGGTCTTGATTGAAACACCTGAGCGTTCTGCAACATCTCGCATGGTTGCAGGGGCGCCGCCGCTATCAATCGCATTGGAAAACAGTGAGGTGGGATAAAATCCAGTTTCATCAGACACATCTATGCGAACAACACTCGCTTCAGCAGGCTGCTCTGCATTGTCCGCATCGGGTTCCTGTGTCAGTTGCGCTGCTGCTTGGGACACTTCTTTGTGTCGCCCATCCCGGATTGCAACTATCGGCGAGTCTTCGCCGAGCGTAGCGCAAGAGCTCACAAACCAAGCGCGAAGCACTTGCTGATCGCAGTGTGTTATCAAACTTGTATACACGCGATGCGCGAACCGCAAATTCCGTTCGGGTTCAGGACGCATGGTTGCCCCGGGTTTCGCCCAGCGGAACGGAGCCTTTGGATCTTTCATCCCCGACATCTGTACAACCAGCGCAGGCCCGAACGCTTCGTTCAAGGTGGCAACAACTTGATGAATCGGCGCTAGCGTATCGCTCGTTTTGGTGATGTTCTTCACAACTGGCTCCATGTCACTATGATGCTACTCCTGTCAAGAAAAAACAAACCGAAAACAAACCGAAAACAAACAGGCTTGAGCTATAACTGGTGTTCACCGGAGCGCCCATACTCGGCTGCGTAGGAACCTGTTTACCTTGTTGGACGAACTTAGGCACGAGCACTTGACTCTTGGGCACTGCACTGGGCCGTTTGGCGCAAAAAGCTGCACTGGATCCGAGTACCTTTGATGAATAGTCATCAACTTCCCCACTACGCCCACAGTGGACCGTAGCCCACTGTGAACCCAACTCTCGTTTTCAGTTCTTGACCTAACCCGATATGGATAACCCTATGCACGACCTGACGCCCTGGCAGGTGTTCTTCTCCGAGTTCCTCGGCACAACTGTTCTTCTAGCCATAGGGACCTCCGTGGGAGCAAATGGCACGTTGCGACACACGAAAGGTTTTAACGCGGGATGGGTTGGAACGGTATTTGGATGGGGATTTGCAGTATTCACCGCTGCTCACGTTGCGTACAAGACCGGCGCTCATCTCAATCCAGCGGTCACTCTCGGTTTAGCCCTGCACGGGTCTGAATTTGCACCGGGAATCCCAGTAAACGTCAGTAACGCAACGCTCTACCTTTCGGGCCAACTCTTGGGCGCTTTTGTTGGCTGTTGGGTAACTTATCTGGCGTATCAGCCACATTTTGCCTTGGTTTCTCGTGAAAAGTCGCTCGGTATTTTCGCAACCACCCCGCAAATCCGTCGTCCGTGGTGGAACCTTGTGACCGAAATCATCGCAACTACTGTATTGGTGTTGTGGCTCCTAGTCGCCAATTACACGACATCTGGGCTAGGACCTCTAGCCGTTGCCGTAGTAATTATCGCCATCGGTTTAGGTTTTGGTGGACCCACCGGGTTCGCCATCAACCCGGCCCGTGATCTAGGGGCACGTCTCGCTCACGCAGTTCTTCCGTTGAAAAACAAAGGATCTAGCGAATGGGATTATGCGTGGATTCCCATCGTAGGACCATTTTGTGGCGCAGCCTTCGGTGCCCTGCTGGCTTCTATGCTGTGATCTGGCAACGGTATCCCCTCACACAGAATTACGATGCACCGGTACCCTAGTTCGATGTCAGAGGTGCACTGCACAATGTAGATATGCAGTATGTGGTGGTGGAGTTACCGGACGGCTCAGTGAGGTCGATCCGGGTGTCCGTGCTTGCCACCGGCGAGCTAGAGATTGGCGACGAAACCCACGTTCCAGCCGATTCTTTCGCGCAGTGGGTGTCCGAGTTGGAACGTGAGTGCACGCCACGGTGGATCTGGGCGGACACCTCTATCATCTATACCCGGCTGCTACGCGAAGGTGTGCGCATCGAACGCGCTCACGACCTGCGTCTTGCCCGAGCGATCCTGCGCAATAACCGATGGACTAACCGTTCTCCCTTCTCTCCCCTGGAGGATTCCGAGCGCCAGGAGGCAGACTCGTGGAATTGCCCTCCGCCCGAGATTTCTGATGCGCTATTTGACACCTCCCCGGCGATTCTCGGCGATCCGATCGCGGAGTATCGCCGACAGATGCGTGTACTGGGTTCTGCCAGCCCTGAACGTCGAGGGCGCCTCACCTATCTCTTGGCTGCCGAGTCCGCAGGTGGTCTGATTGCTGCGGAGATGACTCACGCGGGGGTTCCCTGGGATGTGGGGATACACGACTCGTTGCTGTCTCAGGCGCTCGGACCACGTCCGGCCTTCGGGATACGCCCGGTCAAGTTGGAGCGCCTCGCTGAGCAGATCCGCGAGTCGCTGGATTCCCCGCATCTCAACCCCGACTCCCCCAAGGATCTGCTCAGGGCGCTCAACAGCGCGGGGCTGGATGTGAAGTCGACGGCGAAGTGGGAGATCAGAGACCTCAGACATCCCGTGGTGCCCGTGCTGCTTGAGTACAAGAAACTGCATCGCATGATGACCGCGAACGGTTGGACGTGGATGGATGAGTGGATCAGGGAGGGGCGGTTCAGACCGGTCTATGTTCCCGGTGGTGTGGTGACGGGTCGTTGGGGTGCTGACGGTGGTGGCGCTCTGCAACTCCCGCACTTCGTACGCCCGGCTGCCGTTGCCGATCCTGGGTGGACGTTCGTGATCGCGGACGCCGCTCAGTTGGAGCCACGGATTCTGGCTGCGATGTCCGGTGATCTCGCAATGGCCTCGGCCGGACGTGGGCATGACATGTATCAGGGAATCGCCGATGCGGGCGTGGTGGAGTCGCGGGAGCACGCGAAGTACGGAATGCTCGGCGCGATGTACGGCGGAACCACGGGGGTGAGCGCTCAGGTGCTTCCCAAGTTCAAGATCGCGTTCCCTCGGGCCATGGATCTTGTGGAGGGTGCCGCACGTGCGGGTGAACAGGGTGGAACTGTTCACACTTGGCTCGGGCGCACGTCGTTGCCCGGACATTTTGGCAACACGGTCGAGGGGGATGACGCCGAGTTCTCACAGGACCGTCGAACGCGGGCTCGCTCGTACGGACGTTTCACCCGGAACTTCATCTGTCAAGGGACAGCGGCTGAATGGGCGCTGTTGTGGATGGCGGGCGTACGCCAGCGTCTCCGCAAGATGACGCTGGAAACCAGCCCCCGCGTCGCCAATCCTGACGCCCTCGGCTCCATCGCAGAGGGCGATACCACTGCGGGACCGTTCCGCCCTGACCCTGTGACAGTGGGACCGCACCTCGCGTTCTTCCTGCATGATGAGATCCTCATCCACACTCCTGAGGGTATTGCCGAGCAGGTTGCTCAGGCCGTGCATGATGCGGCACGAGAGGCGGGGCATACGCTCTTTGGCCAGACCGATGTCGAGTTTCCGGTGTCAGCCACGATCAGCCGCACCTATGCCAATCCGAAATCGTGATTTGGGGGTGAGGGTGAGGTCCTGTCGGACAAGAAAGGTGCAACGGCAACTGATACGGTCGAGAGATGAGTTCAATCGCGGTGGTGGGCGGACACGGAAAAATCGCCCTGAAACTCCATCCTCTGCTTGTCGAGGCTGGACACACACCCATTGCCCTGGTTAGGTCCGAGGACTACCGCGAGGAGCTTGAGCGACTGGGCGCAACCATGCGCGTCCTCGACATCGAGAACGCAACGCTCCAAGACTTTGAGTATGCCCTCAAGGGCGTGGATGTCGTGGTGTTCAGTGCTGGCGGCGGACCAGATGGAAGTATCGAACGCAAGCGGACCGTTGATCTGGAAGGATCGCTGTCCTCGCAGATGGCGGCCTCAAATCTTGGCATTCAACGTTTCATCCAGGTCTCGGCAATACGTGTCGATGAACCAACGCCTGAGGACTCAAGCGCCGTGTGGGAAGCCTACGTCGATGCGAAGGCGCAGGCGGACAAGGCCTTGCGCGCATCCGGCCTCAAGTGGACCATCCTTCGTCCCGGGCAGCTCACGGACAAGGAACCGACCGGATCCATCGAACTCGGCGGACAGGTGGATACAGGCCCCATCACCCGCGGCGATGTCGCGGCGGTGATCGCCGCAGCCATCGATAACGACGCCACCATCGGCAGGCAGTGGGAACTTGTCAATGGCTCGGTGCCGATTGTGCAGGCCATCGCGGAGGCGACCGCCCCGCGCTAGGAAGGGTGGATAATGGTGGATTGTGAGTACGCAACCACCGTTTGAACCCCCCATCGCCCGCAAGCCCGGAGCATCCGGTGTTCCCCACATCGTGTTCCACGAGCCACGCATCGCAGGCAACACAGGAAATGCCATCCGGCTCGCGGCCATCACGGGAGCCCGGCTGCACTTGGTGGAACCTCTTGGATTCGATCTCTCCGAGCCCAAGCTCAAACGTGCGGGGTTGGACTACCACGATCTTGCGGTCATGGATGTGCACAGGAACTTCGATGTTCTCGTTGACCTGTACCCTACCTCTCGGGTCTTTGCGTTCACGACCCGGTCCACAACCAGTTTCACAGACGTGGCCTATGAGCCAACAGATCTGCTCGTGTTCGGTCCTGAACCAACCGGCCTCGATGAAGCGGTGCTAAACCACCCTCGTATTACCGCTGAGTTGCGCATCCCGATGCTGCCGTCCCTCAGATCACTCAACCTCACGAATGCGGCATCCATTGCCGTCTATGAGGCCTGGCGTCAAAACGGTTTCGCTGAGGCAGTCTAGTCGCAGGTAAATATGACTTAATCCTGCGATTTGGTGGGCGAGAACAGCGAGTGAGAAGATGAGACGCAACAACAATGTTGTGTCCGGCATCACTTTTTGCGATTCCCGCTACTGCGGACAGTTGCATGAGTTGACTGCACCCTTCGGATGAAGGAGTTCTTAGATGGTTCTCTCAGTCCTGGTGCGCCTCGTGGCTGCACCTTTCCGATTAGAGCGGCTTATTCGTGGAACAGACACCGAGCACGCGCACGCAGCCGCTCCGCCACTGACTCTTTCCACCGTGCCGCGTGCCTGTTGCATCAAGCATGAAACCGGCTCCAACTAACACGTAGGGTCCGAAGCAGTTGATCTGCTTCGGACCCTTTTACGTTTTCTGGATTGACGCAAAGACGCGTGGGATAGCTCAGTGCCGTCGGTGGGGCGATTTTGGCCCGGGCACACGGTTTTTACATGTGCCTGTGGACCAATCTGGCCCCACCGATTGTGGCCCATCACCTGTCAGTGCGTCAGAACTCTACAGCTTGTCCCTGGCCGCAGCGTATTGCTCCCGCACAACCGGAGTAGGTTCAGCCTCAAACACCTGCGCTCCAGCCAATGGCCACGCAGGCGGTTCGGAGCCTCCCAGCAGGGTCCATGCGGCTTGGCGTGCCGCACCATCCGCCACATACTCCCCGGCAGCCGGTACCGTGACGGGAAGCCCGAACACTGCGGGCGCGAGTGCACGGGTCGCGGGTGACTGCGCCCCTCCCCCGATGAGGAGCAGTCGTTTCACCTCCACACCGAGTTCACGCAGAGCATCGATGCCGTCGGCGAGCGAGCACAACAGCGCTTCAACTGCTGCGCGGGCAATGTTCGCCGGGGTTGTGTTCTCGAGCCTCATCCCGTGCAGCGCTCCGGTCGCATCTGGCCGGTTGGGCGTACGCTCCCCCTCAAAGTAGGGAATAAGCACGAGCCCGCCAGCGCCCGGCTGTGCGGACAGTGCCAACTGAGCCAGTTCGTCGTAACTCACACCCAAGATGCGGCGTGCCACATCCAAGATGCGTGAGGCGTTGATCGTGCACACGAGTGGCAGGAAATCACCGGTTGCCGCAGCAAACCCGGCCACGTTTCCCGTCACATCACACACCTGGCGCGCGGAAACGGCCGACACCACACCGGACGTTCCCACCGACAGGACGATATCGCCTGCGGCTGCGCCCAACCCGAAGGCAGCGGCTGCGTTATCTCCGGCCCCCGGTCCCACAACGATCCCATCCGGGGTTGTTCCAGCGCTTTCGCGCGGGCCCAGGATGCGGGGGAGCACGATCCGCTCAAACGTGCCCGGTCCCGCAGCCAACTCAAACAGCTCTCGCTCATAGAAGCCGGTCACAGAGTTGAAGTAGGCCGTCCCCGATGCGTCGGAGCGATCCGTTGCAAGGGCAGACAGATCGCGGGCTGCACCCGGTTCTCCCCCGGCCCCGATGATCTGCCACATGAGCCAGTCGTGTGGCAGTGCGATGGCAGCGACGCGGGCCATGTTCTCGGGTTCGTTGTCGCGCAGCCACCGCACCTTGGACGCGGTGAAGGATGCCACCGGCACCACGCCGATCTCCGAGGCGTAGGCCTGCGCTCCATCACCATCGCGGGCATCTCCGAGGTCCGCAATCAGGTCAAGCGCCGCACCGGCGGAACGGGTGTCGTTCCACAGCAGTGCATCGCGGATGACCTCGCCGTTCTCATCGAGTGCGACGAGTCCGTGCTGTTGCCCGCCAACCGCGATTGCTTCGACTCCGTCGAGTCCACCAGCCGCTGCGACGGCTTCCTGGTAGGCCTGCCACCAGAACCGGGGATGGACCGAGGTTCCGTCGGGGTGCTTCGCGGAACCGGAGCGAACGAGCGCTCCGGTCTCCGCATCGCGGATGACCACCTTGCACGACTGCGTGGACGAGTCGACGCCAGCGACAAGACGTGCCATGGACTCAGCCGATCAGGTGCTTGAGAGCAAGCTGGTTGAGGCGCACAAAACCGAAGGAACGCTGTGCGGCCGCGTCGGCGTCGTAGTCTTCGAACGATGCGGTGTCAGCGAGCAGGTCAGCGACGGTTTCACCGGCAGCCAGGGTTGGTGTTGCCAACTCGAACAGGCCAGCCTGTTCCATTGCGGCCTTGACCTCTGGGTCTTCGCGGTAGGCCTTTGCCTTGGCGGCAAGCAGGGAGTAGGTTTCCATGTTTGCACGAGCCGAGTCCCAGACCCCTTCGACGGTTTCGGTGCGCGATGGCTTGTAGTCGAAGTGCCTTGGACCGGTGTAGCGTGGCGCGTTCGGGGATGCCGGGAAGCCGTTCTCCACAAGATCAACGGTGAAGAAGGCGGAGAGCAGGTCGCCGTGACCGAACACGAGGTCCTGGTCGAACTTGATGGAACGCTGACCGTTGAGGTCGATGTGGAAGAGCTTGTCTGCCCACAGGGCCTGTGCGAGGCCGTGGGTGTAGTTCAGGCCCGCCATCTGCTCGTGGCCGGTCTCTGGGTTCAGGCCGACGATGTCGCCGTGCTCGAGTTCCGCGATGAAACCGAGCGCGTGACCGACGGTTGGCAGGAAGATGTCACCGCGAGGTTCGTTTGGCTTTGGCTCAAGGGCGATCTTGATGTCGTAGCCCTTCTCCTTGATGTAGCCTGCGATGAGGTCAACGCCCTCCCTGTAGCGCTCAAGCGCTGCGTGCAGGTCCTTGGCGCCGTCGTATTCGGAGCCCTCGCGTCCACCCCACATCACGAAGGTCTTGGCTCCGAGTTCTGCGGTGAGGTCAACGTTGCGCAGGACCTTGCGCAGTGCGAAGCGGCGTACGGAGCGGTCGTTTGAGGTTACGCCACCGTCCTTGAATACGGGGTGGGAGAAGAGGTTGGTGGTCACCATCTCGATGGTGAGTCCGGTTTCCTCGGCTGCATCCTTGACCTGACCGAGGAGTTTCGCGCGAGTTGCGTCGTCGGAGCCGAATGGCACGACGTCGTCGTCGTGGAAGGTGAACCCCCAAGCGCCGAGTTCGGCTAGTTTGCGGACGTCGTCTGCGGGATTGCGGTGTGCACGGCTCGCTGAACCGAACTGGTCCTGGCCAGTCCAGCCAGTCGTCCACAGGCCAAAGGAAAAGTTGATGTCTTGCTGAGCCATGTCGGAGTCTCCTCGTCGAGAGTCAATTTGTTGTACGGTTAAACTTATACATGGTTTTCGGTAAGGTCAACACCATGACTGTCAGCAATGCATCAGGGCAACACACCCTACGTGAACGCAACCTCGCACTTGTAGCCCAAGAGATCTTCACGTCCGATGCACCCATCTCCCGCGCGACCGTCTCGGCACGCACCGGCCTTACCCGCGCAACCGTATCGTCGCTAGTCGACCTGCTTGTCGATTCCCAACTGGTCGCAGAACTGCCACCAGTGGTTTCAAAGAAAGCCGGACGCCCAGCAGTCCCCCTCGTCCCCGCCACCGGAACGTTCTTCGGAATCGGACTGGAGGTCAATGTGCACTACCTAGGCGGCACGATCGTCGATCTGAGCGGCACAGAGCACGGCCAGATAATCGTGGAGGGTGATTTTCAGGGATCCAATCCCGACGAGGTAATGAATCAACTGGCGGAGATAGCCGTCTCACTTGTCAGAACGGCCACGAAATCCGTCCTCACCCCCGGACGCAGTCGCCCAGTCATCGCGGGCGTCAATATCGCGCTGCCAGGCCTTATCGACCCAAACAGGTCCATCCTTCGCGTCGCGCCGAATCTCGGCTGGCATGACCTCAACCCCGTCAACACCGGGCCCATCAGTGAAGCCCTGTACCTTCGCACAGGCCACAACGTCACAATTGGGATCGGCAACGAGGCGAACTTCGGTGGCCTTGCCCAGGTCGCACTCGCAAACCTGACCACCTTCCTCTACGTCTCCGCCGAAGTCGGTATCGGTTCCGCGATCGTGCAGGACAGCGCCGTCTTCCTCGGGAGACGCGGTTGGAGCGGCGAACTCGGCCACCTGACAATCGACCCCTCCGGCCCCGAGTGCAGTTGCGGTTCACGAGGCTGCCTTGAGCAGTACGCTGGCCTCCTGGCGATCCTGCGCAACGCGGGCCTTGACGACGACACCCCGGCCACCACCCTTGTCACGCGCGTGCAGGATGGTGACGCAGCGGCAATCGCCGCCGTTGAAACGGCGGGCGAGGCCCTCGGGCGAGCGCTGGCCGATTACGTGAACCTGATCGACATCCACATGATCGTTCTCGGCGGCTTCTTCCACCCCCTGGCTGATCTGTTGATCCCGATCGTCACCAAGAGCCTGGTGACACACGTCGTTGCCGCCCCCTGGGCCCAGTTCAATGTCCTGCCCGCCCCCGTCGGTGTTTCTTCCGCGATGATCGGCGCGGCCACCAGCGTCATGCGGGCGGTGTACCTCAACCCCGCTCCCTGGCTTGAGGAGGCTCGGGGATACTGACCCGCCTCGCTCAACACGTACGAGTCACCAGTAGAATGTAAGCCATTTGAAGGTTACAAACCCTGTGATTGCGTGAGCCCTTGATTCCCCATGTTTCCCGCCGCCTGGCGGTCTGCCGTGCACTGAGCACCATCCTTCTCGCCATCTTTGCAGTTGGGATCATACCACCCGTGTGGGCTACCGCGAGCCTCGACGATGAGCCGGAACCACGGCTCAGGATCTCGGCACAGGCACGCGCCGATGGACGCACAAGTGTCACCGAGGAGTTCGTGTGGGACACCCAAGCCAGCGCGGGCACCTTCACCCGCGCCCTGCCGCTGTTTGTGCCCCGCGCTGAGGCCAGTTGGCGAAAGTTCGAATACACCAACTTCGTGGCCACGAGCCCTGATGCCCAGTTGACCCTCACGGTCGCAGACGATGCCCATCAGCTTCTCGCGACCATCGGTGTTCCCCCGGCAGACGAATCCACCGGTGAGGCGACCTCACTGCCGCAATACGTCACAGTGGAGTTCTCCTACGTCGTGACCGGTGCGACCAGCGCCGGTTCGCCTTACGGATCAGACCCGAACGAGTTCTACTGGGCACCTCTCGCCTCAGGTGGTGGAGAGTTCAACGCCCTCACTTTCGCCCTCACTGCAGGCAACCCCGCGACCGTGCTGCGCTGCGCCGTGCATCGTGATGACGGGTCGCTTCTCGGCTGGTCCTCCGATCCCGGCCCAGATGACACTCCAGAACCTGACGTTGGCCAGCCGGAGGCAACCTGCCGGGCGAACCCGCGGAGCGGTGTGGTTCGCGGTTCAGACCTTTCTGTGCATTCAACCGTGATCGTGCGCGGCGAGTTCCCCCAGGGCACAATCCACACCGATTCCTCAATATCCGTTGTTGAACCTGACATCGATCAAGATGCAGAGAACAGCGGAACCTCCACGGATGAGTTCGACCCCACCTGGTCCGAGAACATCGACTTCGGCCTCGATAGCGGGATGGGTCTCGCGCTGCCGGCCTTTGCACTGGTCGCCGTCGGCGTGATTGCCACGCTGTTTGCATACTTCACTCGTGAGCGCCCAGACCTCTCGTTCCCCAACCTCGGTTCCACGGATGCCGAGGCCGCATCCGCACAAGCCCCCGAGCTATTACGGACAGATTCGTCCACCACATCAGGGTCACGCGGCACAACCGCCAGCAAGAAGGCCTGGCTCACCGCTGGCGCCACCCCGGTGTCCAAAACACTCAACGTTCCCGCCACCACGGCGATACCCGCTGGACTTCCCATTGCCTTCGTTGGTCCGATCCTGAGCCTTGAGGTCAATTGGCTCGATCTTTCCGCAGTGCTCAGCAGCCTTGCCCAGCGCGATCACGTGCGCGTCACCCTCCACTCGTCGAACGAGAAGGAACCACCACAGCGTGGCACGGACTCGTGGACCTTCGAACGTTTCAACAGCGATTCGGAATCCGACCTGACATCCGTGGAAACCGCACTGCTCGATGACATCTTCGGTAAGGCGACCACACTCGAGGCACATTCACTGCACTCGGCATGCGCACCAAAACTCCTTGAGGTGCTCTCGCTCATAGGGCAGGAGATCCACGCCCAGGGGCTCACGCTTTCGCCGGTAGATCACGCAACGGCCCGCAAGGCGCGCCGAGTTCAGCGCACGCCGGTTGGCCGAGCCTACGCTGAACAGGTGGCAGGGCTCAAGCGCAGCTTTGAACAGCTTGAGGAAGACGGCCTCTCCGCATTTGCAGGCGAACCGACACCGGATGTGTTCCTCCGCTACCTGCCGTATGCCATTGCCGTCGGACAGGCGCACGAATGGGGCCGTGCATTTGATCGCGCGGGCATTCCATTTGCGTCTCCCGCATGGTTCTCGCAGCGGACAGCCCGGGTGGATACATTCGAGCAGTTTGCACTACGCTGGCAGGCTGCTGTCGTCTGACACGGTTCGTGGAACGCTGCGGAGTTGGCCCAACCAGGTCATCACGTTCCTGTGTGGGCCAATTCCACCGCTTAAGAAGGCGCCGAGGCTCGCCATTGAACCTCAGGCATCTCTACCATAGTCACCGCTGACGCCGAGAGCCCCCAATTGTTGATCACAGTTCAACAACGTTTCCCAGTGCTCCGACGAGAGTGCACTCGGATGCCCTCTTTCCCCTTGAGAGTGTGCAGATATTCACTCGCAAGCACTGCGAGTGAATATCTGCACACTCTCAAGTGATTGGGCGTATTGCGAGTGAGGTCTGAGCCGCTTAGCGACGAGTCGGCTGGGTCGGTAGGAGTTCTCCCGGCCCAGCCGACTCGTCGACAATGGACCTGCGTAACCGCACACAGGCGGGACCATGCGCCACAATGGAGGAATGAACACCTACCACGCACATGCGGACCGCTACACCTCCATGCCCTACCGGCGCACGGGCCGCAGCGGCCTCGACCTCCCGGCACTGTCGCTGGGGCTCTGGCACAACTTCGGACACACAACACCATTCGACACCCAGCGCGCAGTGCTACGCCGTGCGTTCGACCTCGGTGTCACCCACTTCGACCTCGCCAACAACTACGGTCCGCCCTACGGCAGCGCTGAGGAGAACTTCGGCCGCCATCTCGCAGCCGATTTCCGGACGTACCGCGATGAGATGGTCATCTCGTCGAAGGCCGGATACGACATGTGGCCCGGTCCGTACGGTGACGGCGGCTCGCGCAAGTATCTCCTGTCCTCACTCGACCAGTCGCTCACCCGCTTGGGCCTCGACTACGTCGATATCTTCTACTCGCATCGCTTCGATCCCATGACCCCGCTCGAGGAGACGATGGGGGCTCTGCACACGGCCGTGGCCTCCGGTAAGGCACTGTATGTGGGCGTTTCAAACTACACCCCGGCGCAAACCCGCCGTGCCGCCGAGATCCTCGCGGAACTGGGTACACCGCTACTGATCCACCAGCCCAGTTACTCGATGTTCAATCGTCATGTCGAGCTCCCCGACGCTGGCCAGTCCTCCGGTGAACAGACAGGGCAGTCGCTGCTGGAAACCGTCAACGAACTCGGTATCGGCATGATCTGTTTCTCACCGCTGTCTCAGGGACTGCTCACCAATCGCTACCTTGACGGTTCGGTTCCATCCGGCTCACGCGCCTCGGTGGGGCACTTCCTCACACCTGAGAAGATTTCAGACACCTACCTGTCACGTGCGCGTGGACTCAACGAGATCGCGGCAGCGCGGGGTCAGAGCCTTGCGCAACTCGCACTGAGTTGGATTCTTCGCGACGAGCGGGTCACCTCAGTGCTCGTCGGCGCGTCCTCGGTCGCACAGCTTGAGGACACCGCGGGTGCTCTGCGAGCACCCGCGTTGAGCCAGACGGAACTTGAGGCAATCGAGGAATTCGCCATCGACGGCACTGTCCGCTGAGCGAACGTCTACAGGTCGAGGGAGGACAACCCCTGCAGGGGTTGTCCTCCCTCTCTTCATCGAGTCAGCCTAGGGAGCGTGACTCCATTGGCGTTGCTCGACAGACTTCTGCTGCCCTGGCGTGGTGCTCTGCTCAAATAGTTCCGCCGTTAACTTCGCCGCCTCGGCGTCGGCCTTCCGCTGTGCTTTACGCGCTCTCAGGGATGCTGGCGACACCTTGGCGAACACGCGTCTACGCCACGACACGGAACGTGCGAGCGCCCGACGGCTTTCCTCGACCTGAAGCCAGTACTGCTCACTGTCGACCGCACTCCACTCTCCGTGCGAGAAGTGAGCCCGATCAGCCGTGTCCGCGAGTCGACGCATCGGCACCTGCGGCTGGCTTGTCTCGATGAAGCGTGCTGCCTCTCGACGAGTCAGATCCTTCTCGGGACGGATACCCAGATCAAAGGCGTCGTCAAGAGTTTCCTGCCAGCCGCCGATGACGCTTAACTGTCCGGGAGCATGCTTGCGCCGTCCTCTGCGCCGGGCTTTCAACGCGATCACGATGAGCGGTCCAGCGAGCAACAGGATGAGCGGGATACCAACCACCGCAGTGATCCGGACTATCGCGAACCAGTCGTATGACTCGTCTATCGGGTCCTCTTGAGCATCGATTTCGGTATCCTCGGTGTTCACGGCCGGTGGCGTAGCCGGTGGCCGGGGATCTGGCGGCAACTGAACAGCCTCGGGCTCTGGTTCAGGGTCCTTTTCCTGTTGAGATGCGTTTGGGGTCTGCGAAGATGGGGGGGTCGGGAAGTACTGGACCCATCCATACTCGTTGTAATAGATCTCAACCCATGCGCTCAGGTCAGCACCCGTGAATGTGACGTCTGAAGCTCCCTCTTCAGGAATGAACCCAACCACAACGCGTGCGGGCACACCCTGCGACCGGGCAAGCAGAGCCATCGCCGACGCATACTGCTCGGCGTCGCCCACCATGAGTTCAGCGGAGAACAGATCGTCCATGCGGTCGGCTCCGTGGCCAGACAGGGACGGATACCCACCGGTTGCCTCCCCATGACTGAAATACCCGCGAGTCTGGAAATACTCCTCGTATTTGCGAATGACGAGCGGCACGTTGGCGCCCTCCCGTCCAATCGCGATTGCCTCCTGAGCGATGATGTCTGGGATGTTGGCAACGTCTGCGAGCGCGATCTTTCCCACCCCGGTCTCGCCCAGTTCCTCATCGGTCGGTGTCGCCGGGAGCACCCCCTGAAGCCGGTACGAGGTACCAGGACGGAGACCGCCGATCGTCACGGCAGCACCGGTTGCGTCGTTGAAGCGGAAGTCGGTGACGCTTCCCGAGTCAAAATCGACTGCGGAGAGGTAACCGATCGTCGGTGTCCACACGCCGTCCAGTTCCTCAATCTTGACCCGCACATCGTAGGGGTCTCCCTGAGCCGTCTGCTCGATGCGTTCACCGATCCGGCGGAACGCACCTGATCCAGCGCGGCTTTGATCTCCCGACACAGACCAGACCACGCCATCGTAGGCGTCGAGCGTGGCCAACCGGACGAGACCATTTTCGGGGAGACCTGAAACGCTCACAAGGGGCGTTTCCGCACGATCCTTGACGTAATGCCGGTAGAGCGAGAGCGGGCTGATCTGATCGCGTGGGTCAAACGGTGGGATGACAATGGAGCGCAGCACGAATCGCGGTGCCTGCGGTGCGAACTGCCCGGAGAGTACAGTGCTCGCGGCAATCACAGCAGCGAGGAAGAAGCTCATCGAGGCCCATCGACGTGGTCGCCAGACCTTCATCCGCCAGGTTGCCCATACGGTCAACACCATGAAGAGCCCGACGCCGAGGTGGGATCCCAGCACGGTTTCCTGGGTTCCCCACAGGATCGAGGTGATCAACACCAACGTGACGACGCCTGTTGCGATGATTGTGGTCAGCCAGGAGTTACGCCACCCGACGACCCACGAGACAAGAAAGGCACCGAGGAATGCGAGCAGGAATGGCAACACCAGAACGCCGTCGGATTGTCCGAGCGGTGGCTCGAGCGTCAAGGCCTCCTTCCAACTCGTGACAGTTCCCGTGAGCATACTCGTCATGGACTGCCCAGACGGCACGACTCCCCAGACGAGATCGCGTCCGAAGGCCACCGTGCCGCCGACCACAACGTAGGAGGCGATTCCCACAAGCATCGTCAACGGAAACGGCCACCGCAAGAATGCCCCCAACAGGACCGGCACCATGGCAGCGATAAGTCCCGCCATGACCGCGGTTAACGCTGCAGGAGTTCCGTAGGCGGGCAGGATGGGCATCATCGCGAAACCCACGCACAGCACGGCTATGAATACGTCGATCACTGCCCGAAGAGGTGCCCAGTCGCGTAAGGCGGAGGTCTCATCCTGTAATTGGCGGCTGAGTTTGTCGGTCACACTCACGCGGACACCGCCTGTCGCAGCACGCGCGGTAGTTCCTCGAGGGAACCGATACGTGCGTAGGTGACGAGCCTATGCGTGCGGATCTGCGCTTCGATACCGGCCTCGCACCGGAACACGACGGCCCGGACACCAGGAGGGAGATTACGCATCTCCTGCCTCAGTTGCGCGCTGTCCACGCTACCGCCCGTGACGATGAACGCAAGAGAACAGTCCTGCGCATACCGCGCCAGATGTTCCGCCCCACAAGAAGAGGCTTCCCCCACAGCAGGCTCAATGGCGGATGTGGAATCGAGGAAGGATTTGGGAGTGGCGCTCAACAGCACCCGATCAGACACAAGCAAGGTCCGGTCCCCATCGCCACGAATCGTGTTGACCCCAAGCGATGCGAATACCGACACCCCAAGCTCAAACGACGCATCGTCGTTCCAACGCGACTGCGTCTCCTCGAACACTATCGCCGTATGGGTACGCCGGGTGTCCTCAAACTGCCGCACCATGAGGGACTGATTCCTGGCGCTCGACTTCCAGTGGATGGCCCGCCGATCATCGCCTGGGACATACTCCCGGAGTGCGTGAAAGTTCATGTCGTTGTCGGTGACTGTCCTGAGCGTTTGGCCCTCGAGATCACGCAGCACCCCCGCGGCGGCTCCACGCAAGAGCACGGTCTGAGGGTGAACGTACAGATGTTTCGCCTCAGTCCAGACGACCTCGCGGCGGGCAAGCCCCAATGGGTCGGTACGTACGGATTTGACAGGCCCAACGATGATGATCGCGCGCTTCCTGGTGGGTACCGCAAACAGTTCCTCATGTGTCTGCCCCGAGCCAAGCGACGGCAGTGAGAACTCAGCACGACCACTACCAACGGGTAGTTCGAGCGTTGAGGCCCACAGACGACGTTTCGAGGCATTCTCAACATCGATTCGGCCAAAGGCTCGCTCGCCGACCGTGACGTTCTCCTCACCCAACGCCAACTCGATCCGATAGCGCGCCCGACCCAACGTAAGAGCCGCGGCAAAGGCGACCACAACGAGCGCAAGCACCCCGGCAGCCTGAACTTCAGCCCAGCCATAGCGATATCCGAGAAACAGAGAAAGCCCAGCGCCGCCCAGCGCCGCCCAGGCGAGCGGTACGAACGACCAGTGACCCACACCGATCTCAGGCGTGGGACGAGACCTGGGCCGCAGCATCCTCCGTGGACGCTGGCTGTTCCCGGCTCTCCTCGGACGTGTCCGTAAGGTAGCCACAGGTCACTTCTTCGAAGACGGTGGGGCCACTTCCGTCAGGATCCGAGACATGACCTCCTCGTTGGTGACACCGTTGAACTCAGCATCCACGTCAAGGACGAGCCTGTGCGCCAAGACCGGCACAGCCAGTTGCTTCACGTCATCTGGGATCACATAGTTGCGTCCTTGAGCGGCAGCCCACACCTTCGCACACCGCACCAGTGCAAGCGCGCCACGAACCGACACGCCGACCTGAGTTTGCGAGTCCTTTCGGGTCTCGTCCGTAATGCGGGCAACGTACTGTGCAATCGCGGTGTCAATGTAAATGCTTGCGGCGATATCGGCCATGTCGACGACGTCGTTGGAATCGATGACGGGGGTCAGCATTCGGGTACGATCACGCTGCGCGGCTCCCTCAAGGATCTCAACAATCGAGTCCTCATCCGGATACCCCAGCGATGTCTTGATCAGGAATCGGTCAAGTTGCGCCTCCGGCAAACGGTAGGTTCCCACCTGCTCGATAGGGTTCTGGGTTGCGATCACGATGAAAGGACGTCCGGCATCAAACGTCGTGCCATCGACCGTGACCCGAGATTCCTCCATCACCTCAAGCAGGGCAGACTGCGTTTTGGGCGAAGCGCGGTTGATCTCATCGGCGAGTACGACTGAAGCAAACACCGGTCCACGGTGGAACTCGAACTGTCCGGTCTTTTGATCGTAGATGGTCACACCGGTTACGTCTGATGGCAGGAGGTCTGGAGTGAACTGGATGCGGTTGTGGGTTCCCGAGATCGAAGCCGCGATCGACTTGGCCAGGATGGTTTTACCCGTTCCCGGTGCATCCTCAAGCAGGAGGTGCCCCTCAGCAAACAGTGCAGTGAGCGCAAGCCGCACCACAGTCTTCTTGCCAAGCACCGCACGCGACACATTCGCCACGATCGAATCGAAGGTCTGCGCGAACGCCGTCGCATCCTCAACGGATGCGAGGTTCGCTGCTCCCCCAACCTGGGGAACTGACTGCTGAGTCATGTCTCTTCCTTCTATCGTGGTTCATGCGTGTGCCCCGCACGTCTTAACCTTTATACCTGCTGATGAGGTGCTGTGGTAGCAGCGGTTCAGCTAATAGTCCAGAACCCACGGACGCTACGGGTCGGTTGTCGTTTCCGGAACCACAACGGTTGCCTTGGCAATCGGGCCATCAACTGACTGTCCATTGCTGTCAGTCACTATCGCCCAGACCCTGAGCTCATAGGTCTGTCCAACTTCGCCCCCGTGGTTTCGGGTCTTCAGCGGTTCTCCTTCAACCACCTCACCCCCGGTCCAACTAGACGAATCGCACGGCTGGTTTGATCCAACCTGCACTATGCAGTACCTGTACTTCTCGATCGGAAGCCCACGCTCGGTAGCTTTCTGCCACGTACCTGTGAGTTGGCCCTCCCACGACTCATTCGCCTGAAGTACAGGGTTTTGTGGTGCCCCTGGTGGACGGCGCTTGAGTACGGTCATTGTTTCGCTGCTGATCGTGCTGTTGCCCTGGCTATTGGAGGCGCGGACATCAATCAAGACGTCACGAGAGTCCGCAGTGCCAAAGTCGGTGATCGTTCCGGAGACCTTCGTGCCGTTCAGCGGTTGCCATGCACCGGAGTCAAGCCGATACTCAAGGCTCACGTTTGAGGTTCCACCCGTATTGCGGGCTGCGATCGTGAACTCATAGGAGTCGTAGCGCTGGGCGCTGACTCGCGTGACCGTTGGGGACTGCGGCTTCGTCAGTGCCGTCTGGCCGGCGAGTTTCGTCCACCCGGAGCACACACCGCGAGTGTTACACGCACGAACAGAGACCTCACCCGAGTCTTGCCCCGGCGTGATTCCCTCACGCGTGTGACTCGTACCCGAAGTGGCCGTATCGCTGTCTCGAACCTCGTAGTGGGAGATCCGGATTCCGCGCCCGCCAGTCTCAAGCGGCGTGTCCCACAGATACTTCACTGCCCCACCCTGGGCGTAGTTCCGGTCTGCGACAACCTCGCTCGTGAGCGCCCGCGGTGCGCTTGGCACGGCAAATGAGGAGATTGCGTCGGAGACTCCAGGGGCAGAAACCCCTGCCTTGTTTCGCGCCGTCACCTGGAACCGGTAGTCCACGCCGTTCTCGGCCTCTGTGAACGTCCATTTGGTTTGCGCTGCTTCAAGGCGTCGCACCGCAACCTCGGTGTTCCCGGACATCACTCGCACCGTATAGCGATTGATCGAGTCACCGTTTTCGGAGCCTGGTGACCATGAGACGTTGATCTGACGTCCGAGCGGGGTGTCTGATGGCAGCGCAACATCGACTTTCGGAGCCTCTGGCACGCCAGCCGGGATGACTCGTTCAGACTCTGGGCTCCATGGGCCCTGGCCGCTTTCCGCGAGAGCCGAGTTCACTGCCCTCACCCGTACCGTGTAGGCCGTTCCATTCTTGAGACCGGTGATGGTTGTGCTCGTGCCCGTCACAGTCCGCGAACTGACGCCTTCGCTACCGATCCCAGGTGAGATCTCAAGCAGGTATCGCACGATGGCCGAGCCTTCGTTACGTGGTGCTTGCCATTGAACGCTGATCTGGCGGTCACCGAACTCGACGGTTGGTGCGGAGGGAGCATCTGGGAGGATATCTGGAGTGATGTCACTGCTCGGGGCGGATTCCGCGGAGAATCCAACCTCATTGCGTGCGGCCACCGTGAATCGGTATGCAGTGCCATTGCTGAGACCGGAGATCTCGCAGGTGGTGTTCTGGCACACCGTTGTCTGTCCACCAGGGCTCGCAGTCACGCGATAGTCAAGTACCGGTGCGCCGTTGGAGTTGGGGGCATCCCAACTGACGGTGACGGTCTTGTTCCCAGGATTGGAGACGCGAGGCGCAGTCGGTGCGTCTGGTTCCTTGCGGACGGTGACGACAACCTGGCCCTCAACGTTACGGTTGGGGTCATTGAGCGCGTCGGTCACGGTGTAGGCGACTCGCATGGTTCCAGCGAAACTGGATTCTGGAGTGATGGTCACGTTGGGGCCGTTGAAGGTGGCCTCTCCCGTACCCGAGGTGAGCACCTGCACATCGACTACGCGAAGGCCCTCGCCAACGGGGTCGATTGCCCCTTGGAGCACGTTGACCTGGCTGGCCTGACCGGCATTGGCGGTGATGGTGTGTTCGCGCACGGTGGGGCGCTGCTTGGTTGAGGCGACAATCTCGTAGGGCACGGTCACGTTGAGTTTGTTCGCAAGTCCATACGTGAGCGTGATCGCGATCTCGCTTCTGGTTCCCCTCGTTGCGCCTGCGGGAGCGGATGCAGACAGCACTGTGCCGTCAATCGCTGCGGTGACACCGTATGCCGGTGTTGCCGCCACGGCGTAGGAATATGTGTCCTCAGGCATTCCGGCAGCGGCGCGCGTGAACCGCGTCAGGTCAACGTTGACCACCTCATTGCCCTGTGGAAGCTGTAGCACTGCGGGGGCGAATGTGGGTGGTAGCTCCTCAATCGGCCTAACGGTGATCGGCAGCGTCAGGATTGAGGAGTTGGCGGTTTCGCCCGTTCCATCCCAGACCTCGAAGGTTATCGATGCGATTCCGCTGAATGATCGTTCGGACACGAATCTGAGGGTGCCACTGTCAACGACAAGGCCGCTATCATCGCTCTGCCCCGAGCGCACGGAGCTGGCATCCCTGATGATTGGGGTCTTACCAGAGCCGACCTGTACGAACTCCGCCAATGGGATCTGAATTTCCTGAGCGGTGGAGGTGACCAGCTCGCGAGTCTTCGGGCGTAGAACGGGTGGGAAGTCACCGAGCGCTGGGACGGAGATGAACGCGTAGGCGAATGCTTGATCCGGTGCCTCTGGGTTGGTCAGCCGGAACGGAACCGTTTGGGCGGTTTCCGTGAGTTGGACGGTGACTTTTCCAGAGCCTGTCACCTGCGCGATGTCCGCGTGCGAGTTCGGTACCGTGAGTTCGAGTTCCGCAGGAGTTCCTGACGGGTTCTCAGCGACGGCGTATACGTCGACTTCGACGGAGGTCTTGTCCATTGCCTCGACTGGGGACACTATGATGTCTCGAACCGTTGGAGGCAGGATGAGCGCCTCCGTGCTGACGTTGACGCGCAGGGTGGCCTGCCCGATACCGCCAGCCAGGTTTCGGACGGTGTAGGGGATGTAGTAGGTCGGCTCGGCGTCCTGCGGGACTTCAACTTCGATCGTGTTGTCCACGACCCTGGCCACGACCCCCGCCACCTCCTCCAACTCATCCACGGTGAGCGCGAGCCCCGATGGGTCGACATCGTTTCTGGTGACGCGTACCGCGACCGTGGTACCCGGTTTGACAGTCACCTCGTCGTCTGTGGCCACGATGGGCAGGGCCGCCTGTGGCTTCTCCACGACACCCACGCGGATCGTGCCGATCGCACGCTGTCCGGTCCAGTCCTCGACTGCATAGGTGAAGATGTCCGTTCCGCGGGCCGTGTCGTAGGCCGTGTACTCGATCCAGTCGGCGCCAACGTTGGAGACATAGCCCTGGGTCGGCAGTTGGTCTCCCTGCCCAAGCAGGATGACTCCGTCACCGTCTTGGTCGATTCCCGTCAGGCTGATGGGGATACGTACGGCCTCGCCCGCGTAGACACGGGTGGTGACGCGTTTGGGCTGCGGCGGCGTCTTGGTCTCTGGGTTGGAGGCATGCACGTTGACGGTCAGTTCCCCGATGGCGGTCTGTCCAGCGGAGTCCTCGATCATGAAAGTCGTGGTTGTCGTGCGCGGTGTGTTGGGGGCCTGGTATCGCAGCACGTTGCCGCTGACAAACAACAGGCCTTGGCTTTCCGGTAGCGGGGAAGGCAGATCGCGTACGAGCGAGAGGGTGTCTCCGTCAGGGTCACTCGCGTAGTCGAGAACCGGGATCGTGACAACGCCGCCGCTGCGCACCGAGACCGTGATTGGTTTGACTGACGGCGGACGTTGTTCCGTGGACGGTTCGACGGGCTGGACGAGGATGCTGCCCTTTGCCGTCGCGTATCCGTTGTCAACCGTGTAGTGGATGGTTTCAGGCTGCGTGAGCGAGACCCGTGAAGAGATGTTGATGAAGCGGTGCTCGATCACGCCGACGCTGAGGGCAGAGTCAGGGGCCAGTTCAACACCGGTGAGGACCATTACCCCACCATTGGGGTCGAAGTCGTTGTCAAGCGGAGCCACGGTCACCTCGCCGCCTCCGGGTAGGAGCGCAACGTCGGATACCGCCACTGGTGGAAGTCGATCTGAGGGCACCTCGCGCACGTCAATGCGGGCAAGGCCACTGACTGTGTGGGGTGGGGACACCAGAGTGAAGTTCACATAGTAGGAGCCGGGTGTCGGCGCCATGAAGGTGAACGTGCCTGCCTCGAGGTCGACGCTGATCTCGGTTCCGGCAACTTCGTCGACTGCGGCGAGGCGCACGGGTTCTGACGAGCGATTCTTGACTGCCGATACGACGTCAACCTCGATTTCACTGGACACGTAGGCGTTACGGAAGATCGGGGTGATCGTGGGGGCAAGAGTTCCAGATGAACGAACATCGATGATGAGTTCGGATTCCAGTGTTCTCTCGCCGTCTGTGACGGTGATCGTGGCGCGTTCCATACCGACACGCTGGGTGTCGGCGACATAGGAGACCATGCCGTCCTTGCGGAATCTCAGCGACCCGTTTCCGTCTTCGAGTTTTGCGTCGGCGAGGACCAGTTGGTCGCCGTCCGGGTCCACAAAGTTCGCGAGCACGTTGTAGGAGGTGGTTGCACCTTGCTCGACCTCCATGCGCGATTGACGCAACTCAACCGGGGCGTCGTTGACGTGCTCTGGTGTAACCGTCAGAGTCACCTTTGCGGTTGACGGTGGATTTTGACCACGGCCGTCGGTGATCGTGTACTCGAAGGACACACTGCCTGACGCACTTGGCAGGATCTCAGCCTGTAGCGCCCGCCCGTTGTCGACTCGGCGTACGGTGCCGAATTCTGCCGGGATGTCCTCGACCTCGGTGATTGCGATGATTCCGCACTGCCCCACCGAGTCGTTCGACAGGACGTAGAGCAGAGTGGCGCGATCTACACGGACACCGAATTCGTCATCGCGTGCGCGAGGTGCCCGGTCGCTCGTGGAGCACTGGGTTGTGTCCGATTGCTCTGGGTCTGTCTCGTCGTCGTCCTCGGGCGTCTCCTTGTTGTCATCTGGGGTTTCGACGTCGTTCCAGTTGGGGTCCTCGCTCTGCGGCACGTTCTCTGGGAGCCAGATTCGTCCGGCGAGGGTGTCGTTCAAGACGATCTGGTCACGATTGACGCGGAACACCAGGTTGGACATGGCCGAGACGTTCTCGAGGGACGTGACGTCCTCGATGGAACCTGTCGATGCGGCAGCCTCGCCGCACAGCACGGTGTAGTTGGGGCCGGAGGCGGTCCAGGCAGCATGCACGCAGTTACCGAGGAACACTGGCTGCGCGGGGCGTCCCGATACGCCGTCGATCAGGGTCGTGACAGCTCCGGTGTTGATGTTGACCGAGATGAGTCCTCTGTCAGTCGCCACGAACACGGCTCCTCGCGGGGCCCCGTTGGTCTGCACGATGGGTTGTCCGCCGTATTGGCTAAGGCTCACGCTGGTGCTGGGTGTGTGCAGAGTCCGGTTTGCGGTGACCACAGGGGTGGTTCCCACAACGGACAGCACCGGCTGATCTGCGGGATCCTGTGCGAGGGCCATTCCTCCGGAGTCTTTGAGGGCGATCGTCTCCTGCTCGACGAAACCACCATTGATCAGCGTGTATGTGTGCACCTGACCGGCTCCGGGGTCGAACGCGTAGATGGTTCCCTCTGAGTCAATGGTGAGAGCGGTGCCGTCTGACAGGTCAGCGACGACCGGGGTGGATTCGTTGATCGTCTCCAGGGCTTCCACCGGGGCCGCCCAGATCCGCCCCGTGGGGTCGGCTATAGCCACGATTCCAGCGTTGAGGGCCACCTTGCTCTGCCCTGGAATCTGCGCAACAGCGGAGTAGGACATAGTCGCAGGGTCGATGCGGGAGATGGTTGCCGGCTCGTGCGCGACCACGTCAGATTCGTCTTGGAGCACGTCGAAGGAGGCTCCGCTAGTCACTACGCCGCCGTTGAGTTCCTTGACTTTGGCGTTGTATCGGCCGATCTTGAGGTCGGTCGTGTTGGTGATCCAGACGGTTCCGTCGTTGAGTTCGACTTCCGCGATGGTAACGCCGGGATTCGCCACTGCAAGGGTTGCCAAGACGGCAGGAACCGTCACGCCGGCCACGATGGACGGCATGCGACGGCGCCAGGTCTTTGCCCGGTTCGGGTTCGCACGCCGTTGCGCACGGTCCTTCCACCAGCCCTTGCGGACGAATTGCACTAGCTGCACTCCCTTGCAGGCGTACTCGACATCTTTCCGTTTGCGCGAGCGATTGAGACTTCGATGCAGATCTGCTGCTCGGCGGTGTCACGCTGCACCTCCACGAACGTCTCAGTGGTTCGTGTGTTCTGGGTGTGGCTATTTACATCGATAATGCGCCACACGTATGCATCGTCAGGTTGTGGATCTGGGTTGTTCCACTCGAATCGCACCATTGTGTCATACGCGCCTGACACCTTTAATCCAGTTACCGCAGGAACCGAGCCGGTGTCAAGGGATTGCGTGGTGGTTGGTTCAGGTTCTGGGGTTTGCGGCGCTTCATGGCGACCAAGCGCCCGGTTTCCGATGAACAGCAAGATCAACACGAGGAGCAGAATCGACGCAAGGGTGATGAGCGCGGTCATACGCCTACGCATTCCCTGATCGCTTTGATCTGCCTGCTGTCGTTTCGCGTAGAAATAGCCGAGAGACCCGGTGGTCTGCTCGAATTCCTGCGGCTCGAAGTCACGGACCAGTGCCTCTTTGGCAGCGGCCGGCGACCACGCGTGCGGCGCGAGTGAGCTATCAGTCTCGGGTTCATCGGCGCGAACAGTCGTCACGGGTCGAAGCCGGGTTTCCACGTCGGAGGTAAGCACCACAGGTTCTTCCTGTGCTTCCACGGTTGTCAGGCCGCGGATACGCGTCGCCTCTTCTGGATCCGTTTCCTCAGGTGGTTTCGGGACGGGATTGCGTGGCGACGAGTCGGTGACGTGGGTGTTTTCCGGCACCAGAGCGCTGGGCTGGTTTGAGCCTGCTCCCGAGTCAGCCTCACGGGACTCCGCCACCGGCGCTACACTCGAGGCCTGAATATCCGTGACATCGATTCCCGTGACGGGAAGTTGCATCTCGCGTTCGACGTTCTGCAGAGCGTGCGCGAAGGCAAGCGCACTTGAGAAGCGGTGGCTTGGATCCTTTGCCATTGCGCGGGCGAGGACGAGATTGAGCGATTGCGGAACGTCCACGCGGTCCACCGATTTGAGCGGCTCGCGTTCGATCCGGGTGATCAGGTCAATCGGTGCGTTGCTCTTGCCTGGCACCTCGAACGGGGATCGACCCGCAAGCAGGGAGTAGAGGGTCGCCGCAAGAGAGTACACATCGGAGCGCGCGTCGCCGAAGGGCTCGTCCGCCAGAAGCTCCGGTGGAGCCCAGGGGATCGACATGCCCGAGGCAACGAGTTGTTCGCCGACCGCACCTGCGATTCCGAAGTCGGTCAGCGCGGGCCAGCCAAAGTCCGTGGCAAGGATGTTGGCGGGCTTGATGTCACGGTGCAGCACACCGAGTCGATGCGCGGTCTCAACAGCGGATGCGACGCGGACGCCGGTGCGCAGCGTCTCCGCCACCGAGATACGTTCGGTGCGAAACCGTGCACCGAGACTGGGCCGGGCACAGTATTCCATGATGAAGTACGGACGACCATCCGAGGCTATCGCTGCCTGGTGGATCGTGACGATGGAGGGGTGCTGAGAGAGCCCTGCCATGATGTTCGCCTCGGCGAAGAAGGCATCGCGGCTACCCGCATCGAGCGAACTGTCGAGTAGCACCTTGACCGCAACGGGTCGGCGTGGAAAGTCCTGCCGGTACTCGAACACGTCCGCGAATCCGCCCATGCCAAGGAGACCGACATATTCAAAGCCGGTGATCTTCGGTGGCAGGGATGGTTGGCGGCGGGAGTTCACTTATATTTCCTCGATCTCGAAGGTTGCTCCGTCTCCAAGGTCAACGATGACTCCGGGTTCGAGGTGTGTCGGTTCGTCCGGGTGTAGGCGTCGGGGCGCTAGTCCAGGTTCATTCAAGAATACCCCGTTGGTTGAGTTCAAATCTGTGACCAGCACAAATTCTCCCTCAACCCGAATCTGGGCGTGAGTGCGGGACACATCATTGTTAGGGCTGGCCACATTCACAAGTCGTGGGATCTCGCGCAGCGAAACCCTTGAGGCTTCCGGTGCCCGACCGATCAGCACGGTCCGATCGAGAGGTATGCGTACCCCGTTCGACAGTTTGAGCGTGGGTACGGGAATGTTCATCACAGCGGTGATGGGTTCCTCGGGGACAGGAAGGTTGGTGTTGGTTTCCATCGATTGGCGAATCTCCACCAGATTGTTGGTCAGGACGGTGTTCGATTCGTCGCCCGGTGCGGGAACCTCGGTCTGGGACCCTGTGAGAGGCTGCAGGATCTGCGCCGTCGGGGCAGGAACCGCGGGGACTGGAGCAGTGGGCGCAGCGGGAGGAAAGGCAGCGGCATCCTGCGGCTGATCTGCCCGATGCTGGGCAGAGGGAGACTCGTTGACCGCATCGCCAGCCACCTGAGTAACGTGAGGCGGCAGCGATACCTGAGGGCTCGTCGGCAAGGGCACCGGCGTAGTCGCAGGAGCCGGAACCGCGCCCGATACGGGTGCTGGCTCATATGGAGCAGCCGGAACGGAACCCGACGGAAGGTGCTGGGGTTGCGGTGCCACTACCGGAACGCCGCCCGGGGTTGGGGCGGCGACCGCTGGCATTCCACGGGGAACCGACACAGCGGGAGGCTCGGCGGCGACCACGGCAGGGTCAACGGCGAGTTCACCAGACGTCGAGGAATACTCGATCGCGGCAATAGCACCTGTCTCAACCGCCTCTGCAGCGCTCATGGGACTATCCGGATCGTCCCAGCCAAGCGACGCCATGATCGACACCCGAGACACGCCCGAAGCCAGGTAGAACTCCTCGGTCCCCTCGAGGGTCAAACCGGGAACCCCCCGGATGCACCACTCGGAGGCTGGCAGATCCGTGTACTCACGCCACGTCGCAACCCCCTGGGAGTCAACCGATGAGTACCGGCCATCATGATTGAGCAGCAACACGGAGAACTTACCGCGGACAATCACATGGAGCGTGTTGTTGCGCGGATGCACCAACGCGAACTCCGGCATGTTCTCAAGCCCAGCCTGGGCGAGGAGAGACACTGCCTTTTGGATGCCGCGCTCAGAGTTGAGCGCATGCCACAGATGTACGCCCATCTCCTTGTCCACCTCTGCGCCACCAGGCAGCGCGCGCGTCACAATAAAGACGTCACCGCGCGCAACCGCGGTCAGATTTCCCTGTCCGATCCGTGTCAGCATCATGCCCTAGTCCCTCACGTGCCGGGGTGTGGTGTGTGCAAGTGAATCCTGTAGTTCTGCGTTCATCGGTTCCTCATCCACGGTCGTGACCGTACCGGTCTTATCCTGAATGTGGCTCGCGGCAACACCGACAACCTGCGCCGACACCACGACCACCGTGACATTGTCTCGGCCCCCCGCCTCAACGGCCGCTGCCACGAGCGCATCCGCCGCAGCCTGCGGCGTGGATGCCGCACTCCAGATCTCCTTGATCTCCGAGTCCTCAAGTTCATCGCACAATCCATCCGAGCACAGCAGGATCTGATCACCGCCCTCAATGGGGATCATCCAGTAATCCGGTTCCGGGTCGGTGACCGTTTCGAGTGCGCGCGTGATCACGTGCCGGTCCTTGTGGTGGCTCACCTCTCCAGGGTCCACCACCCCTGCATCGACGAGTTCCTGAACCACCGAGTGGTCGACGGACACCTGAGTCATTGTCCCGCGAACCGTGTTGAGCCGGTAGGCCCGAGAGTCACCGATGTTGAATACCAGCCAGTATGGCGCCCCGTCCTGCAATGCAAGTGCCACACCGCACACCGTTGTGCCGCCCACCCCATTGGTCAGAACATTCTTGATTGCCCCAGAGGCCCGGGTGAAACACCCATCAATGAGTTCCGGGGAAATCACCGAATACTGGCAGAGTTTGGAGAACTCATTGACCGCTATCGCGCTTGCCAGGTCACCGCGCTCATGCCCACCCATGCCGTCTGCCACCACGAACACCGGTGACGAAGCCAGGTAGGAGTCCTCGTTGATCTTCCGCTTTCGTCCGCTGTGCGTTGCGGCGCCCCACGCTTGATCCATGCTGTTCCTCACGTTAAGTGGACCGAAGTTACTGCAGTTCAATCCGAACCGCGAACTGGCCGCACATGACAGTTGCACCCGCTGTGATGCGAACTTTCTGTCCCGCTCCGCAAATCACCTGCTGACCGTCAGGCAGGGTGACGACCGTGCCGTTGGTGGAGTCGCGGTCGACAACGTACAGGCCACCTCCATCCGTCGCGATCATCAGGTGGGTCTTGGAGACTGTCCGTAGCGGGTCCGAGATGAGCACCAGGTTGCACGCACCGTCCTGTGGGGTGGGGTGAGGATTTCGGCCTATGAGGGTCGGCGCGGTGAGGGCGTAGCGATTCCCGTCACTGACGGAAAGCACGTAACGCAGCGGCTGGGTTGTGTCTGATGCGACCGCCCACATTCCGTTGTGTGACATGCATATTCCGTTTCGTGTCCGTGTTTCCAGCGCCCGGGCTGGGGTTCATCGTTGGTCTTTGCTGGTTTTGTACGCCATTATCTTTATCGGCGCGTGTTGGGTGATTCTCTCATAATCACCTATTCGTTACGAACTACATCCGTTACGCTCCGGCAGGTGCCAGCCTCGCGTCGCTCCTACACTCCGCTGCACTACTTTGTCCGTAACCGGCACTGTCCAGTCAGTGATGTGGCCCACCGCATAGATGGTGAGCCAAGACTCCGACTCGCACCACAACGGGCTTAGGACAGTGCGTCTCGATAGAAGCCCTCGATGTGCTGCTGCACGTGATGTTCCGCGAGCACGGCATCGCCCGATGCCAGGGCCTGAATGATCTCAGTGTGCTCGTTTTGGAGTTTGCGCAGGTAATTGACTGGATCGTTGAGATGACTCATACCTTGGTCGATGTATGCCTCGATTGACTTCCTGATCGCGAGCATCGTGGCCTCAATGAGCGGGTTCCCCGCGAGCGCAACGAGTTCGGTGTGGAACTGGGCATCGAGTTGTTGAAACTCGGTGAGTTCTATGCCCGGAGCGTTCATCTGTTCCAGTAGTTCGCGCGCGTCTTCGAGGCAGTCAGGGTCTGGATTTTGGTTGGTGCTGGTCGACTGAAGGTTGTGGGTTGCGCAGCGCATCGCGACCGCTCGGGCCGCCCAGGTTTCGACGAGTAATCGCAGTTCCACGACGTCACGTACGGAGGTTGCGCCGGATGCGAGGTGTAGTCGCATCGCGGAGCCGAGTCCTGCCGCGGGTTTGTCGATCAGGATCGCTCCGGCATCGGGGCCTGATCCTGTGGAGCGTTTCACTATTCCCATTGCTTCGAGCACGCGGAGAGCCTCACGCACTGAGGCTCTGGACACTCCGAACTCCTCGCTGAGGGCGCGTTCGGAGGGCAGCCGGTCGCCGAGGTACCACCGTCCGGATGTGAGCCCCTGTTCGATGCGCGTGAGCACTGACTCGTAGGTCTGCATAGAGTCCAGTTTAGTGCTGTTGCTGGCTGCCGACCGCGAGTCGGGAGAACTTGACCGCGGTGGTGTCGGATGGGATTCGTGCGACTCGCCGCGCCTGGAAAGTTGTGCTGTTGCGGACGGCCCAGATCGGCGAGAGTGTGGGGAGAACCGCCGGGACATGGGTCCCTATATGTTTTTCACCTGAGCCTTTGGTGTGGTCTGACCACAGGTGTATTGTGGATTTCTGTCAGCAAACACCCCCGATTTCGGGAAAGAAGTCCTACGAGAACATGCGAATCGCACTCGCCGCAACCTGCGTTGCAGACGCGCTCTTCCCCCAGGCGCCCATCGCAACGGTGAAACTACTCGAACGCCTCGGCCACGAGGTCCACTTCCCCGCATCACAAACCTGCTGCGGGCAGATGCACATCAACACCGGCTACCTGGACAAGGCCGTTCCCGTGGTAAAGAACCACGTTGAAACGTTTAAGCCAGTGCTTGACGACGAGTGGGATGCGATTGTCATCCCGTCCGGCTCGTGTGCGGGGTCGATTAAGCACCAGCAGGCCATGGTGTGCGATCGCGCTGGACTCCCCCAACTCTCGGCAACGGCCACGGCCGTCGCCGCACGCACCTACGAGTTGAGTGAACTCCTCGTGGACGTACTCGGCATTACGGATGTGGGCGCCTACTTCCCACACCGGGTTACGTATCACCCAACCTGCCACTCGATGCGCATGCTCGGCGTGGGCGATAAGCCCTACCAGCTTCTGCGTGCGGTCGAGGGAATCGACTTGGTCGAACTTCCTGATGAGAAACAGTGCTGCGGGTTCGGCGGCACCTTCGCGGTCAAGAACTCCGACACCTCCAGTGCGATGCTCGCTGACAAGGTCGCAAACGTCGAGTCAACCTCCGCTGAGGTTGTCAGCGCCGGAGACTACTCCTGCCTCATGCACATCGGCGGTGGGCTCAACCGTAAGGGGTCGCGCACCACCGCGATGCACCTCGCGGAGATCCTCGCGTCAACCAGGGAGGAGCCGGCCACCCCACCGCCCGCCCTGCGCGCGGGTTCAGCCGTGGAGGTGACTACCCGATGAAAACCTTCCTCGGAATCCCTCGTCCTGCCGCGTCACGAGCAGATGTTGCTGAGCCACAGCAGTATGCCGCCCGGCCCGGAAGCGCCACAACTCTCGGTCAAGATCACCGCACCCCAGGCGAACCGCTGCGCTGGGGTCCGCAGTTCCCGGACGCAGCCCGCGAATCGCTCCGCAACGAGCAGATGCGCCGCAACCTCAACTTCGCCACCACCTCGATCCGCGAAAAACGAGCAGCGGTCGTCGCGGAGGCACCCGACTGGGAACTCCTACGTGACGCGGGGTCACAAACCAAGATCAACGTCATGGCGCATCTACCCGCGCTGTTGGAGGAGTTCGAGCGGAACTTCACCGCACGCGGCGGAACCGTCCACTGGGCGCGAGACGCGCACGAGGCCAACCGGATCGTCGCCAATCTCATCAAGGACACAGGCTCAACCGAAGTGGTTAAGGTCAAATCGATGGCCACGCAGGAAATCGGCCTCAACGAATACCTCGAATCCGAAGGAATCGACGCATTCGAGACCGACCTCGCCGAACTGATCGTGCAACTCGGCGACGATCTGCCCTCGCACATTCTCGTGCCCGCGATCCACCGCAACCGCGCCGAGATCAAGGAGATCTTTAAGCGCCGCATGGAATCCGTACCCGACGGCATGACCGATGCACCGCACGAGCTCGCCATGGCCGCACGCGAGCACCTGCGCAAGAAGTTCCTGCGGGCCAAAGTGGCAGTGTCCGGCGCGAACTTCGCGGTCGCGGACACCGGCACGCTCGCCGTGGTCGAGTCCGAAGGTAACGGGCGCATGTGCCTGACCCTGCCGGATACCCTCATCACGGTCATGGGGATAGAGAAGATCATCCCGACCTTCACCGACCTCGAGGTGTTCATGCAGTTGCTCCCCCGCTCCTCGACCGGTGAACGCATGAACCCCTACACCTCGATGTGGACCGGCGTCACCCCCAACGACGGCCCGCAGAACGTGCACGTCGTACTGCTCGACAACGGTCGCACCCGGGCGCTCGCCGATGACGTGGGGCGTGCAGCGCTCAAATGCATCCGGTGCTCCGCCTGCCTGAACGTGTGCCCCGTCTACGAACGCGTTGGCGGTCACGCCTACGGCTCGGTCTACCCCGGCCCGATCGGTGCGATCCTGACGCCGCAACTCACGGGAACCTCCGGCCATCTAGACCCCAACAACTCGCTGCCCTACGCGTCGTCGCTGTGCGGCGCGTGCTACGAGGTGTGCCCCGTCAAGATCGACATTCCAACGCTGCTCGTACACCTGCGAGCGCGGTCAGTCGACCAGGACAAGGCCGCCCATCGCCCAACTGCCTGGGGTGCGGCGATGTCCGCAGCGTCCGTGGTCATGGCGGATTACCGCAAGTTCGCACTGGCCGAGAAGGGCCTGGGGGTACTGAAGCTGGCCGCCGGGAAGAAGGGGTACATCGAGAACGTTCCACTGCCCATCATCAACGGTTGGACTACCTCACGCGATCTGCCCACGGCACCAGACCAGACCTTCAGACAGTGGTGGAAGGAGAACCGCGGTTCGAGGGGTAGTTCCACACCGCCCATCCATGATCGCCCGCTGGGCGACACACCCCAGAGCTCTCAGGAGAAAGTGCAGGAGGGACGCGAAAATGACTGACGCCCGCACGGACATTCTCGATTCAATCGCCCGAGCGCTCGACGGCGTTATATCAAGCTTGAGCGACGCCGGATACGACGAGGTGCCGCGGAACTACCGCCACTCGTCACCTGTTGCCGCAGGTTCAGCCGAGGCTGTGGACATCCTCATTGACCGGCTCGAAGACTATCGCGCAGTGGTGCACAGGGTTCCCGCCGATGGTGTCGCGGCGGCTGTCTCCGAGATTCTTAAGCCATCGGGCAGCGTGGTCTGTCCGCCCGGACTACCCGTTGATTGGCTTGGCCAGGTTGCCGATCGAGTCTCGGTCGTGACCGACGGCACACCGGAATTCCTGACGCCCTATGAACTCGATGAGATTGATGCAGTCATCACAGCGGCCCGGGTAGCGTGCGCCGACACCGGAACTATCGTGCTGGACGGCGAGGCTGATCAGGGGCGTAGGGCGATAACCCTCGTCCCAGACACCCACTTATGCGTGGTTGAGGTTAACCAGGTGGTACATCTCCTCCCCGAGGCCGTCACCGTATTGGCGCAGCACCCCGAACGCCCACTGACCTGGATTTCCGGCCCTTCCGCGACCTCGGACATCGAACTCAATCGAGTCGAGGGCGTGCACGGTCCACGGAATCTGCACGTCATCATTGCCGGCTGATCCGCGCGGGAGAGAAATAACCTCGAAATTCATGGGCTCTATGAGGGACAATCAGAGCAACCACCCGCTGAACAGTTGGAAATCGCGTCTGTTGCACTGTGACAGTCACCGTACCCCGCAACAGATCGCCCCTTCGCTCAGCGTATAACCGAATAACCTTAGGAAGGTCCCATGCTCTGGTTTGTCGTTTCGATCGTGTTCACGCTCATCACAGTTGGATTGGTGGTGAACACCGCCAAGACACGAAAGAACTTCACCGCAACCGGACTGAGCCTCCCCGCCGAGCCAGCCGACTCGTCGGGAATCTTCAACCTTCCTCGGCTTGATGGCGAGGGCGACGACAAGGGCAAGTCTCGTAAAGCCAAGAAGCCAGCCGCTAAGAAGCCAGCCCGTAAACCAAGCTACCTTCCAGCAGTTGTGACCGCTGCGATCGCGTTCGGTTCCCTCGCCGCGTCGACTGTCTACACCCAGTCCGTTGGGCAGGCGTCCGTGCTCATCAACGCCGGTGGAACGATTGCCGGACAGAACACCGAACCAGGCTTCGCACTCAAGGCTCCCTGGCAATCGCTGTCGCGCTGGGACCTGTTCTCACAGTCCGTGACGTACGCTGGCTCCGGTAGCGGCATCCCTGACTACACCGGCGGTCAAGTTTCCGGCCAGTCCGTGACCACCTCGGTTCTCGGTGGCGCTCAGGCGGAATTCGACCTGTCCGTTGTGTACTCGCTCGACGGCAACCATGTCGAGTCCCTGTTCCGCGACTACCGTTCGCAGGAACGATTCACCAAGCAGGTCATCGAACCGGGCATCCTCGCGGTTGTCCGCGACGTTCCATCCCCGTACACTCCGGTGCAGTTCCGTGGTGAGAAGCGAGGCGAGGCCCAGGACCTCATGCTGGAGCGTCTCAATAGCCGCCTGAACAAGTATGGCGTTGAAGTTACCGTGGTCAACCTGCAGAACATTTCGTTTACCGCAGAGGTCGAAGAGTCCATCAAGGCCGTCGAGGTCGCGCAGCAGGAACAGGCAAAGGCCGAGGCTAACCTCCGGGCAACCGAGATTTCCGCTCAGGCCCAAATCGTTGAGGCGGAAGCCAAGGCGAAGGCAGCCGTCGCAGAGGCCGAAGGTCAGGCAAAGGCGAACGACATCCTCACCAAGTCCCTCACGGACAAGGTCTTGCAGCAGAAGTGGATCGACGCGATCCGCGACTCCAACGGAACGATCGTTGTACCTGACGGCGCGGCTCCACTCCTCAACCTGGACACCAAGAGCTCGGCGAAGTCCGAGTAGTCTCCACCGCTACGGGTCCGCATCCTACCAAGGGTGCGGACCCGCTTTTGTGCCCGTTGACCAACTGTGTTTGTTGAGCAGCGGTGTCTACTGGACACTCGATGGGGCATTTTTGGCCCAGATACGCTGAATTTTTCCATGCACCAGGATCAAAAAGCGCCCATCGGTTGCGCTCCTGCAACTACAGGACCCTCTGGACCATTGATCAGAAATATGAAAAGATCTTCATATATTCATAAGTTGATTGATGACAAGGAGTCTTCGGTGGCGCACGACCACAGCCAGCACAGCAATGATCACGGACACGCACACGTCACCGCCCTAACCGCAGGTGCCGCACACAAGAAACCGTTGATCATCGCTCTTGGACTTACCGCGACCTTCATGGTCGTCGAGTTGATTGTCGGATTCTCCATCAACTCGCTCGCACTCATCTCCGATGGCGCGCACATGGGCACGGACGTCATCGGGTTGACCATGGCGCTTGTGGCAATCGCACTCGCAAACCGGAAGACAACCTCAGATCGCACGTTTGGGTTCTATCGGATCGAGGTACTGGCCGCACTCGCCAACGGCCTTCTCCTGTTCGGCGTCGCGGGCTATGTGGTGTTCGAAGCAGTCGAACGCTTCCGCGAACCAACCGCAATCCCAAGCACTCCCCTGCTCGTTACCGCAGTACTCGGTCTGATCGTGAACATCATCAGCTTCAGACTGCTCGCAGCAGGGTCGAAGGAGTCGATCAACCTCAAGGGAGCGTCACTTGAGGTACTTGGTGACCTCATCGGCTCGGTGGGCGTGATTCTGGCAGCCATCTTGCTCTATTTCACTGGCTGGAACTGGATCGACCCGGTCATCGGTGTGGCTGTCGGACTGTTCATCCTGCCCCGTACCTGGGTTCTCATGCGTCAAGCGCTACGCATCCTGATCGAAGCTGCCCCGAAGGGCTTGGACGTTGACACGATGCGCGCACGCATAACCCAGCTTGACGGCGTAAACCAAGTTCACGACCTACACGTATGGACCATCACCTCCGGACTCGTGTCAGCATCCGCGCATGTGGTCATGGATACGGATGCACGCACCGCAGATGTGTTGCCGCGAGTCTTGAAACTACTCGAAGGCGAGTACGGTATTGATCATGCAACCGTGCAATGCGAACCGGGCAGCGCCAGCGGGTCGGATGGTTCCCTGTGCGGACATGACGAGAAGGGACTGATCTGATGACTGAGAAAACGGTGCAGGCCGCGCCAACCATCAACGAGGATACGAACGCACCCGCACTCGACGCCCTCACAGCGATCCACGAGTCAATCCCCTCAGCAAGCACAGTCTCACATATGGCCGACGTGTTCTCTCTCCTCGGGGACCCTGGCCGCATCCGTATCCTCACAGCGCTCTTGAACGGACCGCTCAAGGTACGCGATATCGCCGCGGTAACCCATCAGAGCCAGTCCTCTGCGTCCCATTCGCTGCGCCTACTACGCGCCCATCACGTCGTGTCAGCCACCAAGAAGGGCCGTGAGTCCTTCTACGAGCTTGAGGATCAGCATGTCCGATCACTGCTTGAGCTGACGCTGGCACACGTCAACCACGAGGGCCACACCCACTGACTCCCGGCATATAAGTCCGCGCACGCCACCCCAGTCGCGCTCATTGTTGCGGCCCTGTCGGCGGTGTCACCAGTTTTTCTAGCAACAGTGCCGACACAACCGCAACATCGAATCGAGCCCACCCACCTAGGTACAGTTGTTCTGCCTGGAAGATAGCCTGCTCAACAGTTTTGGATTATTTAGTCCGGGATTCTGGTCGTAGCAACCCACAACCCACCGGCAGGCATCTCGGAGGCATCCCACAGGGCAGCCGTCTCATCGCCTGCCGTACCGCCACCAGCCTCGATGTAATCGCCGACATGGGCGATCACTCTGTCTTTGTCACCGTTTGTCCATTTGAGTGTCTTACCATCGAGGGTGGCGTAAAATGGCCCACGGCAAGCACCAAACCCACGACTTCGCCATCTTCTGCGTGTGTGATCGTGAAGTACGCTTTGCCGTTCTCTACGAACGACCCGAGTTCACCAACAAATTCAGCATCAGGGTAGTAATCCCACTCCTCCAAAAGAGTTGGCGTGGGAATGCCCAACTCTGACGTATCCACACTTTGGGCAGAGGTGATAGGGGTAGAAGACCCCTGCGGTTCGCCTGAACAAGCCGCCACGGAACCAACCACAAGCGCAGTTACAACAACCACCCCAAACATCTTTCGCATTTCTCAACCCCCATAGACTCTTCATCATCTAGGGTGTCGCCAACACCGAGCATCTTTCATCTGCGGGACCGACCCAGAAACTGCTATCCACCCCAAGACGGATACCAATGCGACCATGGGCGACCGAATGCGACCACCCCATCAGGTCGCTTTGGGCTGCCGATGGTCACATTCATGAACCACGCCCACCCAGTACACACTCAATCGCGAAGAACTCGTTTGCCCCAGGGAATCAAGCACGTGCCCACCTAGAGCGAGCCGTTCGACCCAGCCGCCGACACGTCGCAAATCAGCAACATGCCACTTCACCCCCAATTAGTTTACGCGCAAGATATACCTTTTGAACTGCACAAATATTCAGCTTCTAGGACTTTATACCCTGCGAGATGACCTAGAACAGCATAGGTTGGAAAGGGTACCAACCATATGCCAAACATCGGAGGGAAAATGGCTATCTCGGTTCTGCTCAGCCCATCGCGTTACGTGCAAGGGAAGAACGCTCTCGCGGAGTTGGGTACCTACATTACGAAGATCGGCAAAAACCCGGTGATCGTCGCAGACGATGTCGTGTGGGGTCTCGTTGAGGAGACTGTCAGCACCTCGTTCGCAGGCGAGGACCTACCTGTCAAGCGCGTCGGGTTCGGCAAATTCGCCACCGCAAAGGCAGTCGATGAACTCGTAGAACTCATCGAGTCCGGCAGCCACGACGTCATCATCGCGATCGGTGGCGGTTCAGCCATCGACGCTGTAAAGGCATCCGGGTTCCTCGCGGACATCCGCTGGGTTTCAGTACCATCCGCAGCATCATCGGATGCGCCAACCTCGGCGCTGTCCGTCATCTACACGGAAGAGGGCGAGTTCGTTGAGTATCGTTTCTTCCCACGCAACCCGGACCTCGTGCTGATTGACACCCAACTCGTTGCAAACGCCCCAGTGAAGTTCCTGGTTGGCGGCATCGGTGACGCTCTCGCAACCTATCTTGAGGCACGTGCCACCTGGCGCGGGCAGGGCTCAACCATGGCTGGTGGACGTCCAACTCACTCAGCCTTTGCACTCGCAAAACTCTCGTGGGAACTGCTGTGGGAAAACGCCCTTCCAGCCCTCGATGCCGTTCGCGCCAAGACTGTCACCCCTGCGCTTGAGGCTGTCACGGAGGCCAACACGCTGCTGTCCGGGTTGGGCTTCGAGTCCGGTGGTCTGGCGGCAGCACACGCAATCCACAACGGCTTGACCGCTGCACCTCAGACTCACGGCCTGACTCACGGACAGAAGGTCAACATAGGTTCGCTCACCCAACTCGTGCTTGAGGGTGCGCCAACCCAGGAAATCGAGGATTTCATCGAGTTCACGACCCGCGTTGGACTGCCCAACACGCTGACCGAGATCGGTCTGAGCAACGAGAACACCAAGGAACTTCGCGCAATCGCTGAGGCCGCAACGGTCGAAGGTGAGACCATCCACGCAATGCCATTCCCTGTGAACGCAGACATGGTATATGACGCTCTGCTCGCGGTTGAGGGTATCTCTCGTCGCGTGCGCGCCGAGCGTGGTTTGCCTGAGCCGGAGCTTTATGTCGCCCACTGAGTGGTGATGTCGCTCTAACAACCAGTGGATGATGCCGCCCCTGTTCGGTGGGCGGTGGCCGTGATTGCGCGGCGTGGGAGGGTCTTAGGGCCCTCCCTTTTTGCGGTGTTTGAGGTGCCGACAGTTTGATGCAGTGTTTCGGCTGCGTTGGAGGTGTAACCGGTTTTTCTAGCAAGAGTCCCGACGCGGCCGAAACATCAGACCGCAGGGATCCGATGTGGGGACCGTCTCGCCTTAAACGCATCTGGGGCGGAAAGTTGTTTGGGAGAATGGACGGATGGAGTCCCCAGCCCCCTCACAATCCGCCAAGATCATTTTGTTGACCGGCCCTTCGGGGTCAGGGAAATCGCGTTTGGCGCGAATCTTGGGATTGCCGTCCGTGAATCTGGACAATTACTATCACGATCACGATTTTCCGGGCATGCCGCAGCGGTTTGGCATCACGGACTGGGACTCTCCGCTGTCGTGGCGCAAGGATGAGGCACTTGAGGCTCTAAAAATTCTTGCAGCCGGAAAACGTGCGGATGTTCCGATCTATGACATTTCGACCTCGCAGCGCACAGGCATGGGTCACGCCGATGTGTCTGGCTCTCCTGTGTTCATCGCCGAGGGCATCTTCGCTGCGGAACTCATTGATGATCTGCGTGCGGAAGGTCTGCTGGCCGATGCCCTGTGCATCACTCGGCCTCGCATCCAGACATTCTGGTTCCGGCTCATGCGCGATCTGTCCGAAGCCCGGAAGCCCCCGCTCACTCTCGTACGTCGTGGGTGGGGTCTGATGCGCGACGAGCCCCGTCAGATCAGTGCTTGGGTTGCGCAGGGGTGTCGCCCGGTTGGGGTGCAGGAGGCAGCCGACTGCGTGCGGTCGCACCTCTCACCTGCCTGACCCTTCACACATTTGAGGCAAGCACCTCGTCATGGTGGTTTTCCGTTGACACCCACCACAAAAACAACCATAAACACGGAAAATCACCACACGGCCGCCGGCCCCACAGGAACCAGCGCACACATACGTAAGGGCACCCAGACGCGAAACCATCTAGGTGCCCTTTCGTTCTTACGTGGGTGTCAGCTCACTGCGTCTTCGACGGTTACCGGTGTCTCGTCTGCTGGCACGGTGACCGCTGGGAGTGCGGCGCGTTCGCGCGAACTGAACGTGAACTCTCCGAGGAGTCCTTCGCCCTGCGCATCCACCACGATGACCTCGCCTGCGGAGAACTCACCGAACAGGAGCTTCTCGGACAGGACGTCTTCGATCTCACGCTGGATGGCGCGGCGCAGTGGTCGTGCACCGAGGACCGGATCGTAGCCCTTGTCCGCGAGCAGCGCCTTGGCCGCGTCGGTCAGTTCGATGCTGAGAGCCTGGTCCGCGAGGCGCTCGTCGAGGCGAGCGATCATGAGGTCCACGATCTGCAGGATCTCGTCGCGCGAGAGTTGTGGGAAGACGATGACATCGTCAACACGGTTGAGGAACTCGGGGCGGAAGTGCTGCTTGAGCTCTTCGTTGACCTTGTTCTTCATGCGCTCGTACGAGGTGCGTGGGTCGTTCGATGCGTTGAATCCGATCTGAACGCCCTTCGCCACATCCTTCGAACCGAGGTTCGTGGTCATGATGATGACGGTGTTCTTGAAGTCCACCACGCGGCCCTGTGAGTCGGTGAGGCGTCCCTCTTCGAGGATCTGCAACAGCGAGTTGAAGATGTCGGAGTGTGCCTTTTCAACCTCGTCAAAGAGAACAACGGAGAACGGCTTGCGGCGCACCTTCTCGGTGAGCTGTCCACCCTCGTCGTATCCGACGTATCCCGGAGGGGCACCGAACAGACGGGATGCGGTGTGCTTTTCACCGAACTCGGACATGTCGAGCGAGATCAGTGCGTCCTCGTCATCGAACAGGTACTCGGCCAGAGCCTTTGCAAGCTCGGTCTTACCAACACCGGTTGGTCCGGCGAAGATGAACGAACCGCCTGGACGCTTCGGGTCCTTCAGACCGGCACGGGTACGACGAATCGCCTGGGATAGGGCCTTGATTGCGCGGTCCTGTCCAACGACTCGCTTGTGCAGTTCGCCCTCCATCTTGAGGATGCGCGAGGACTCTTCTGCGTTGAGGCGGGTCACTGGGATACCGGTCGACATTGCGAGGACCTCAGCGATCAGGTCTTCGTCTACCTCGGATACGGTGTCGAGGTCACCGGACTTCCAGGCCTTTTCACGCTCGGCACGCTGCGCGATGAGGTTCTTTTCCTTGTCGCGCAGGGATGCTGCCTTCTCGAAGTCCTGCTCGTCAATGGCAGATTCCTTCTCGCGGCGTGCTTCAGCGATCTGTTCGTCGAGTTCGCGCAGTTCTGGTGGCGCGGTCATGCGACGGATGCGGAGGCGTGCTCCGGCCTCGTCGACGAGGTCGATTGCCTTGTCTGGCAGGTAGCGGTCGTTGATGTAGCGGTCAGCGAGGGTTGCTGCTGCAACGAGTGCATCGTCCGTGATCGATACGCGGTGGTGTGCCTCGTAGCGGTCGCGCAGACCCTTCAAGATTTCAATCGCGTGTGGCAGCGTTGGCTCGGCTACCTGGATGGGCTGGAAGCGGCGCTCAAGCGCTGGGTCCTTCTCGATGTGCTTGCGGTACTCGTCCAGTGTGGTTGCACCGACGGTCTGAAGTTCGCCGCGGGCAAGCATGGGCTTGAGGATCGACGCTGCGTCGATTGCGCCTTCGGCGGCACCGGCACCGACAAGGGTGTGGATCTCGTCGATGAACAGGATGATGTCGCCGCGAGTACGGATCTCCTTGAGGACCTTCTTGAGGCGCTCTTCGAAGTCACCGCGGTAGCGGGAACCCGCAACGAGTGCACCGAGGTCGAGGGTGTATAGCTGCTTGTCCTTGAGGGTCTCTGGAACATCGCCGATGACGATGTCCTGTGCGAGGCCTTCCACGACAGCGGTTTTACCAACGCCTGGCTCACCGATCAGGATCGGGTTGTTCTTGGTACGGCGGGAAAGAACCTGCATGACGCGTTCGATTTCCTTGCCGCGACCGATGACTGGGTCGAGCTTGCCTTCGCGTGCGGCCTGCGTGAGGTTGCGGCCGAACTGGTCGAGCACTGCAGAACCTGCAGGGGTTGGCTCGTTTGCGGTTCCGGCGGCAACCGGTTCCTTGCCCTGGTAGCCGGACAGGAGCTGGATGACCTGCTGGCGAACACGGGTCAGGTCGGCACCGAGCTTGGTTAGTACCTGGGCTGCGACGCCTTCGCCCTCACGGATGAGGCCGAGCAGGATGTGCTCGGTTCCGATGTAGTTGTGTCCGAGCTGCAGCGCTTCGCGGAGCGAGAGTTCGAGGACCTTCTTGGCACGGGGGGTGAATGGGATGTGACCGCTTGGGGCCTGCTGTCCCTCACCGATGATCTCGGTGACCTGCGAGCGCACTGCTTCGAGCGAAATGCCGAGCGATTCGAGTGCCTTCGCGGCGACGCCTTCACCCTCGTGGATGAGGCCGAGCAGGATGTGCTCGGTTCCGATGTAGTTGTGGTTGAGCATCCGTGCCTCTTCTTGGGCAAGGACTACCACCCGACGGGCTCGGTCGGTAAATCTTTCAAACATGTGCGCTCCTCACGACTGCGTTGCCTTCCTGCCTTCCCGGACGCCGGTGGGCACGGTTGGCTATACAAGACTTTAGTGGTTTAGAACGGGCCGAGTTACCGGAATATGCCCTTGTTCGCCAGCGGCGTGAATATTGTGGCGGCTTTTCGCAGTTCATCAGATCACCACACGATCTGTCCTTGGCGGGAATTTTGACTGTTGCACGGTCGAAACATATCGATTAACGTTATTATCGTTAATCGATATGCGGCCGTGCGGTCCGCAACGCCCAAGGATGGAACCATGACCACTGACCAACTCCCACAAAGGCTTCGCAAGGACTACACCATGCTCCTATGGCTGCTGTGGGGCGCGATCTCCATCGGAGCAGTCACTGTAGTAGGCGCGTCACTCACCACAATAAGAGACGCGATACGCAACACAAATGTGCCTGTGCACGTTAGTTTCGACTCTCTGCAAGGAACCGCACCCGTTGGAGAGAACGGGCAAGAAGTCGCTGTGAACATCGCAAACGGCACCTTGACGGTACCCAGCATGCCTGTTGCGGGGACTGCCGCAATGCTTATAGAACACGCGCTCGTACTGGGAGCAACGCTTACGTTCGTTGGCGCGCTGTACCTACTGTTTCGTCAAGTAACCAACGGCGTAGTCTTTTCTCCACGCAACACCAAAATCGTGGACACGCTCGCGGTATGCGCGATTCTGGTTACAGGTTTGGCCCCATTCTTCGGCAACATGGCCTCCAACGCGGCATTCGCTCAAGTCTCCAACTACACAGTAGACAACCCCGGAGGTTCGAATGCCATCATCGGACTCACCGCAGCGGCCGGAATTGGCTTTCTTACAAGTCTGTTCTTCCGTGTAGGCCATTCCCTGGCTGAAACCTCCGAAGGACTCGTGTAATGACACCAGCATCAATCGAGCACGAAGGCCCCGGAATTTATTGTCGGCTGGACGAATTGCTCGAGGCTAGGAACATGACCCTCACCGAACTCTCCGCACGGGTCGGCGTCAGCATTGTGAACTTGTCGGTACTCAAGAACGACCGCGCCAAAGCGATTCGTTTCTCAACCCTGCTGGCAATCTGCACCGAACTTGGCTGCGATGTGGGAGATCTCTTGTCCGTTACGCCATCGCGCTAGTGCACTGTTTCCAGTGGATACCCCAGGAGCCTTCGGTATCTCACAGATAGGGCAGGCCGAGGAATATCGTTCAACCTCGCGTTATTATCGCTCGTCAGCATGCAATTCCTTGGAACTTTGCACCCAGCGGGATGAGAGCCAGCAATGAGAGATGATGTACCGCCACTCGGCAGGCATGCAACCCCTGATGATACCGGTAGGTCAGATATGTCATTGCGGTACAAGATCGTTGCCTATGCACAGTTCCTTGTATGTTCAGCTTCGCTCACATTCATTGCCTACGACTCTGCCGCCGCACTCATCGCACTGTTTCAGGGCCGTGGGTTGCCCATTGCCGTACGCATGCCTGACGTCACCGGAACAGTGCTCGTTGAAAACGAGCCTGATGTAACGGGAAGAATCGCAAGCCTCATTCTCGATGTTTCTGGGTTCACGATGTGGCAGACCATCCAATATGTCGCTGCACACGGTTGCAGGGTAATCGGAATTCTCGCTCTCATCGCGTTTGCCTTCATTCTGATGCGCCGGTTCATGCGCTGGGAAATCTTCTCCCAAGCAAACACCGCAACCGTAACGTACGCATCAGCAGCATTAAGTGCTCTCGGCGTATCTATCCTGCTGCTCAATAGCCTGCGCGATAAGGCAGCAAAAGCCATTTTCGGAGATGAATCGAGTCTCTACGACTCCGGGCTAGATGTGTCCTACGGCTGGATTCTGGTCCTAGCACCAACCGTGCTCATCCTGATCTTCCGTCACGGCCAGGAACTACACGAGGCCTCCCATTCACCCCGAACCCCTGACACTGACACTGACTAGCATTCAGCCGCTATGCGAGAGCAGGCCCAACCCGATGGGCCATAAATTGCCCGCAGGCGCACACTCAAACAGTGCATGTGGATGAAAAAGTGCCCATCGAGAAGCGTGCGGCGTGCTGGGATGCAACCGACTCGTCGGTAATCGTGCTTTGTACGGCTAACAAATCGGGCACTATCTCGTACAGAGGAACACAGTCAGGCGGTGTAGACGTCCACGACGCGTTGGCCGATGTAGTCAACGTCGAACGTACGGGCCTGCTCGATCTGGGCGCGACTCTCGGCGGCGCGGGCTTCGGGGTCCTCAACATACTTCTTGAGTAACCGCGCAAAGGCCTCGGTGTTCTTCGCATCAACGATATTGTGTTCGAGGCCTTCCATCACCGTGCGGTATCCGGGGTTGTCACCGGCAATCACGACGCCTCGGCACGCCGCGAGTGCTTCCACCACGGAAATGCCAAAGCTCTCGCCACCGGTTGACGGCAGTGCAACGATATCGGACTGCGCAAGAAGTTCGGCCTTGTCATCCTCCGCAACGTAACCGATGAAACGCACAATCCGGTCAAGGCCGGTGGTGGCGGCATAACTGAGCAGTTGGTCAAGCAGCGGACCTTTGCCGCCAATAACGATCTCGAAGGGCTCATCAGTAATGTCAACGAGCCTGCGGCAGGCAACCAGAAGTTCGGCCACTCCCTTGCGTTCGACCAAGCGCCCCAAGAAGAAAATCCGTACGGGAGCATCCGACTCCTGCGGGGTCTTGGCGAGTCTGGCCTTCTCTGTCTCGTAGGCTTCCTCATATCCTGCGACGCGAACCGGGTTACCGATCACGATTGGATCTACTGCGAGTGCCTCGCGTGCAAACGCAGCTGCGGGAGTAGATACCGCGATGATCTGCTTAAACCGGCGTAGTTGCTTGCGTTGAAGCCAACCGAGCGCTCGCGTACCGATCCGGGTGAGACTCGACCACGGGAGAATGTGGAACGTGCCTACAAGCCGAGTCTTTAGATCTGCAGCCGCGATCACACGGCCAGCCATGAGTGGACTGTACGGCATGTGGATGTGCAGCACGTCGAAGTGTGTGGACTTGAGCAGCTCCTTGATGTCCTGCTTCGGCGCAGGCAACGGTATGCCCACCCGATTTCCATTGAACTTGAGGCGCCAGTTCTTGGCCAGGGAGTGCAAGTTACTCAGGTCAGTACGCGTGGTTGTGGACGTCAGGTAGTGCACCGTATGCCCCTGGAGCCTTAGCCAGCGTCCAAGAGTCAGGACGTGCTGTTGCACTCCATCGGTGGAGTCAAGCGAGTCATCGATGACCAAGCCAATAGTCAGTGGTTCGGTGCTGTTGGGAGTCTGATGCTCGCCGCCGGTGGAGGTGCTGTCAGGCTGAGGTGCGCTGCTGGACATCGGTTACCTTTGCGTGTGTCGCGTGCTGGGGGTGCGGGTGTGCTGGTTGGACGTCTTATGAGTCCACGATGATCGTGACGGGACCGTCATTGATGAGTTCGACATCCATATGAGCGCCGAAGACTCCCGTACCCACGGTCAGTCCACGCTCGCGTAGTCCTGCAACCACGGCTTCAACGAGCGGTTCGGCAATTGGTTGTTTTGCGGCGGCGTTCCAGGATGGGCGACGTCCTTTGCGGACGTCTGCGTAGAGCGTGAACTGTGAGACGACGATGATTGGTGCATCGCCGTCTTGCGCAGAGGTTTCGTCGTTGAGGATGCGTAGTTCAGCGATTTTGCGGACGATCGTGTCCACATCGTTCTGGTCATCACCGTGTGTGACCCCCACGAGAGCTACGATGCCTTGGCGGTCGAACTGGGAGACTGTCTCGTTGTTGACGGTGACACTCGCTCGCGCGGCGCGTTGCAGTACCGCGCGCACGTCACCAGCCTCCGCGATTGTTGTTGTTTTGCCCGAAACCGTAGGGCCGGATGGCCGGACGCACGTCGGCGAAGTAGATGAACGAGGGGATCGCGATAAGGAGCGCAGTGAGGCCAAGGTAGCCTGCACCGAGTGGTGGCTCAAGACCGAGGAATCCTACAAGTGCGAACACTGCAAGCAGGATGAGCCAGAACTTCTTGGTCCGCTTACCCTCACGTGCGAAGGCGTACTGGGGTCGGCGCGCGCAGTCGATCAGCGCTATGAGTTCGAGCACGAATGCACCGAACGTAAGCAAGAAGATGATGAGCCACTGGAGGTCAGCAAACATGGCACAAGGTTACCGGCTGGGGACACGGTAGAGAAATATAGGGTTCGCTACCGGTACACCGCCATTCCCCCACAGTTCCGAAGTACACACTGAAATTTCATGTGATTCTCCTGCTTCCGGTGGTTGCATTTTGATAAGTTTCTTGTAAATCCCTACAAAGACGTGGCGTTTACGGTTTGATTGCATCACCGACGACACACAAAGGAGTGTTGGTGAGCACGACACAGCACACGCTTGAGGCAACCCAAATCAACCACCTTCGCAACGGTCGGGTATCTGTGATCATCGCTTTCGCAGAGAGACGGCTACCATCAATCATTTACTGGGGCGAGGATCTAGGTGAACTCACCCCCACCGAGTTATCCAGCATCGTTGATGTCAGTACGCCGCCATTGGCTTCGAACCTCATTGACGAACAACCTTGGCTGGGCATTCTCCCAGAGCCCTCAATCGGCTGGATGGGAACTCCGGGTTTGTCTGGATCACGCGACGGACGCGCGTGGACGACAAGATTCGTCGTCGTCTCGGGGCTGCAGAGCTCTCATGATGAGGTTGATAGACTCGTCATCATCGCTGAGGACACTGACGCAGAGTTGACCTTGAACCTCACCCTCGAATTGCGGGCAACCGGCCTACTTCGAGCACGGGCAACCGTTGCCAACCACGGGGCGGACTCGTATCAACTCGATGACCTTCATCTAGCCTTCCCAGTACCGCATCGCGCGAGTGAGCTCCTCGATCTGGCTGGCCGCTGGGCCAAAGAACGCGTCCCACAGCGCACAGGTTTCCTCGTCGGTCAGCACGTACGTGAGCAACGCCAGGGCCGGACAGGCTGCGATGGTTCGCTCGTCACGATCGCCGGTACCCCACAGTTCGGTTTCAACCAAGGTGAGGTGTGGGGAATTCACTTGGGTTGGAGTGGCAATCACAGGATCATCGCCGAGCGTACGTTGACAAGCGAGAAGACGCTGGCCGCCGGTGAGCTCCTGTGGCCTGGCGAAGTTCAACTCTCCACTGGAGAAAACTACACAACGCCTTGGCTCTATGGCTCCTACAGCCCTGATGGCCTTGACTCCCTGTCAGCACGGTTCCATGGACACCTGCGTGAACGCCCCGACTACCCCACCTCGCCACGGCCCGTGACCATCAACGTCTGGGAGGCGGTCTATTTCGATCATGACTTTGACCGTCTCGTGCAGTTGGCAGACCAGGCGGCTGCGCTCGGCGTTGAACGCTACGTCCTTGACGATGGCTGGTTTGGCGATCGACGAAACGATCATGCGGGCCTCGGCGACTGGCAGGTATCCGAGGAGGTCTGGCCTGGCGGTTCCCTGAACAGACTATCCAAGCATGTTCGAGATCTGGGTATGCAGTTCGGTATCTGGTTCGAGCCTGAAATGATCAACATGGACTCCAACACCGCACGAAACCATCCCGATTGGGTATTGAAGCCAGAGGGTCGCTTCCCTATCGAAGGTAGATTCCAGCAGGTTCTGGATCTGTCCCACCCCGAGGCCTTCGCCTATCTGCTTGAAGCGATGACGAATGTCATCGAAGAGCTCTCAGTCGAGTACATCAAATGGGACCACAATCGAATGCTCCTTGAAACCGGTTCGCAGGTTACGAAACAAGCCTCTGTACGCCAGCAGACCTTGGCTCTCTACCGACTGATTGACGAACTACGGGAACGGTTCCCACGTCTGGAGGTTGAGACTTGTTCCTCCGGCGGAGGGCGAATCGATCTGGAGATACTTGACCGAACCGACCGCGTCTGGGCATCAGACTGTATCGACGCACGCGAACGCCAAGAGATTCAACGCTGGACCAGTCTGCTCATCCCGCTTGAACTTCTGGGAAGCCATGTGGGGGACGGAAAGGCCCATACAACTGGCCGAATGCACGAACTCGACTTCCGGGCTGGGACAGCGCTGTTTGGCCATTTCGGTATCGAATGGGACCTGGCGAAGGCAGAAGAGCAGGAACTCCAGTCTCTGGGTGAGTGGATTGAGATCTATAAGGCCAAGCGTTCTCTGCTTCACTCTGGGCGGATCGTCAGATCAGATGAGTCAGAACAGGGGATTTACCTGCACGGGGTCGTATCGCATGATCAAGCTGAGGGAATCTTTGCCTTCGTGGTCATGGAGCGACCAGTCTCGTGGCCTGTGGGAACTGTTCGCATCCCTGGACTCTCCCCCAGTAAAAACTACCGGGTTGAGGTGATCAAGCCGCTGGTACCTCACGACTCCGCACGACAGGCTCCACTGTGGTGGACCCAGGGAGTTGTGACGAGTGGAAAGGTACTTGGAACAGTCGGTCTGCAAGCTCCCGCCCTCTTCCCTGAGACGCTTGTTGTGTTCCAGATAATCGAGGTGACTCATACCTAACCTCCGTGACCATCGGATAGCGATCATCACGCTGCGGGAGGCCGTGCTTCTACGCGCGGTCTCCCGGTTTCACGTTCATCGTTTGGCAGCCAGGCAACAGTCGGCGGGGAGTTTCCTTGTGGACGGTGTGGTGTGCGCAAACGCCCGCACCCCTAGGTAGTGGACTAAAGCGGTGCGAGCAGATCTCTAGCTTCGGCTTCGCTGGCTCCGCAGGCTTCGGCAAGGTCAACGATTGCGGACCTGAGCACGAGGATGAGGGCCTGGGCGTGGAAGTCTTGTTCCCCGATTGCGCCGGGGACAGCGTCGGCTCCGATCTCACGAATCATCGCGAGGGTGCTCTCGGGGCTCCGACCGGTCGAGAGGTCGGTGCCCATGGACTCGACGGCGATTGCGAGGCGTCCTAGCAGGTCGGCCACGAGATCAGTGCCTTCGGAACTTGGGGTGTACGGTGCTCGCCGTGCGATGACACGAATGGAGCGCATGGCGCGGTCGATGAGCACGCGCACGGCTTCGCTGCGGGCCAGTTCGCCGCGGTGTTTGCGGGCCGTTGCCGTGATGGTTGCGGTGTTGAGGGACTCAGTTGCGGTTTGCCGCCACTCATCGAATATTGCCTCGGATGAGCGTCCACGGTTCATGGCGATTTGCTGGTCGTTTGGTTGTCCTGTGCGTAGGCCCACGGCTGTGAGGCGCAGGGTCTCGGCGAGCACGCGGCACCCGGCGCGGGCGCTGTTGCGGATGGCTCGACGCGGGTCTGAGGGAATGACGAATGCGACAGCTATGGATACGAGCGTGCCGATGACCGCGTCGGTCCATCGTCCGAACCCTCCACCCAGTAGTGGACTCATGAGTCCTGCTGGCATGCCCACGAGTACGGCGGTTTGGGTCCCACTGTGGTTGGCCAGCGCACCGCCCGATCCAAGGAACCTTGCAATCATGACTGCGAGGAAGACGGCGATTGTGATTTGGAGGGCGCCGTGTCCGAAGAGCAGGCCGAAGTACTCTCCTGCCCAGATGCCGAAGGTGAGTCCGAGTCCGGTTTCGGCGACGCGGCGTACGGAGCGTTCAGAGGTGAATCCGAGACAGGCCCACGCTGCGACGGGCGCGAAGAATGGGTAGGGATGCCCGAACACGTAGTGGGCGACAAGGTGTGAGAGTCCACATGCCACTGCTGCGATGAGCACTGGCACGAAGGCTCGTCGTACGCGTCCACTCCCCTGGCGAACCCAGGTTCGAGCACGCGCCCCAACGACCTTGGCCGCACGTGATTGGCTGGGCACTTAGAGGAACCTACCCATGGTTCCATTCAGGTTGGCACTGCCCCGGGCTTCGCGCGAGGTTGCGCCACGGGTACCCGGACGATCCGCCGATACTCCTTCACCGGGCACGATGACCTCTTGACCGGATGAGATCGCACCGCCGTCACAGTCCACGGTGAACTCGACATCCTCGGGCACGGACCGCTTGACAACGCCGAGAGCGATGGGGCCGAGCTCGTGGTGTCGAGCAACCGAGGTTACGGCTCCGACTGCTTTGTCCCCTACGAGGATCTGCGCGCCACGTTCGGGGAGGAGGTGTCCAGAACCGTCGAGGTGCAAGAATACGAGCCTGCGTGGTGGGCGTCCAAGGTTGTGTACTCGGGCGATGGTTTCTTGTCCGCGGTAGCAGCCCTTGTGCAGGTGTACGGCGGTGCGTAACCAGTCGAGTTCGTGGGGTATGGCCTTGTGGTCGATCTCGGTTGCAGCGCGGGGCTTGAAGGCCTCGATGCGCAGGGCTTCGTTTGCCCAGGTGCCGGCAAGCCTCCAACCGCCCTCTTCGCGCTCGCGTACGGCTGCCGCTAGGGATTCTCGGGGCACGAGCACAAGCCGCCAGGGTCGAAGGCCACCGGGGTGTTCGGATGGGTCCGCACCATAACGGGTGCCGCCTTCAACCACGTCCGGCCAATGGTCTACCCAGGTCACGGGTTCACCGGGCAACCCCTCCGCACGCACTGCCTCACCGATTGCAGCCCACGAGGAGGTCACATCGGCGATCTCGACTCTGAGCATGAACTTCATGCGGTCGAGCCACGCAGCGAGCGGGGCCGCTGAGGTCCGCTCGGTGATCAGCCAGGTGGTCTCGCCATCGTCAACGACGCCTGCGGCGTGTTCGATGTGCCCCTGGGGTGAGAGCACAAAGAGTTCGCGCGAGGTACGTGGAGCGAGTCCGTCCAGTGCGGCGCTGGTAATGGAGTGCAGCCAGGACAACCGGTCTGGCCCGGCCACGGTGACAACGCCAAGGTGCGATTGGTCGACGACGGCAGCACCGCGTGCGAGGGCACGCTGTTCGCCAGTCGGGTCGCCATAATGCCAGGCGACTCCCGTATCGGGCCCAGCCGCTTCGACTGCCCCGTGCCGTGTCAGGAGCGGGCTTGCGTATTCCACGGTGGATTCGGTCATGTCAGTCTTCGATGCGCTTGAGGGTTGCCGAGACGTAGTCCTGCATCGGCTGGCCAAAGGCTGCGAGCGACTGGACCCACATGAGGTCGCCGTTCACGTTGCCGTACATGCGCTTGGACGCGGACACCTCGACTGCGGTTGCGGTGCGGGCGATGAGGTCTGAGACCAGTTGCACCTTTCCGTTCCCGGCGATGCCAAGGTAGACCGATACCCGTCCCGCGGGATCGGACAGGAGCACCTCAAGCGACGCGTGGTCGGCCGGGACGCCCTCATGTGGCTCGGGTGCGATCCGCCAGTATCCGGTCTCGGTGGACCAGAACACGGGTTCACCCTTCGCATCCGTCTCAATGGCTCCAGCGCCGAGTTCCGCTCCTGCCTCGACAGAGCCAGAACCTTGAGCCTTGTCAAGGGCCTCGAACTGAGCCATTGGGTTCGGCACCTCGGGTTGCTCACCTGGGGTCAGGTAGATCGTGGACTCATAGCGCAGGTACGGTCCGCCGTCATGGTCGAATGTCACGTTCTGCACGAACCCGGACGATGGAATACCGGGATATTCCAGCATCCCTTCGCCTTGCCAGCTACCAACCAGCCAGGCTAGTGGGTACAGTTCCGGCGCGAGTCCCTGCGGAAACGTGAATGCCATGTGTTATCGCTGTCCTTTGAAAAGCTTGTAGACCACGTAGCCTGCGAACCACGCGATCGTTACTCCGACTACCCCGAGAAGCCCGAGGAAAAAGATCTCCAGTGCATGTACGTCAACATCCATGCGTCAATCGTACATAGTGTTGCGCTGCTTCGTGAAAGATGCGGCGCTAGGCTGAAGGCGCAACCATAATCGCGTTTCAACCAAAGGAAGACCCGGTGGATCGTTCTCTCGTCATTAAGTCGACGACTGGCTTTGATATTCCCGAGAAGACCAACCAGGCGATGACCGTCGCCGTTGCGGCAATCACCGCGGGTGTGGAGACATCGGTATGGCTCACCGGTGATTCGGTCTTTTTGGCGGTTCCAGGTCACGCGGGTCAGATCGCGCTCGAGCACGCGATGGACATGGCTGATCTGGTGGAGATCGTTTTGGAGGGCGGCACGCTCACCGCATGCACGCAGTGCGTGGCCCGCCGCGGTCTGACGCAGGCGGATCTCTTCGAAGGAGTGCGCATTGCGGGCGCGCCGGTTTTCGTGGAGGAGACGCTGCGCGCTGGCGCGCAGGCGCTCGTCTACTAGCGCAACCGCGCTGAGAACGGTGATTGACGACGAGCCCATCCGTATCGTCGGCAATCCCACTTCCCAGCGCTGCGGGGAACTGGACGCAACCACTTTGGCGTTGCACACCGTTGGCTGCCCGCCCCAATCGACTAGGTAAGGACGCGCCCAACCACGTACATCAGGATTCCAACCACCATGATCGGGAGCGTGAAGACGGAAAGCCAGGCGTACTTCGAGGTCACTGATGGAAGACTGCCGAAGAGCAGGTTAACGGTCATGAGGACGAGTGCGGAGAGGACACCCATCACCGCACCCGATACTAGGTTGAGGTCCGGCAGCAGATAGGCGACTATCGCACCTGCGATAGCGGCTGCGAGCACTTTCAAGAGGCGCACGAATCCACGTGCGAACGGAAGCGCCGACATGGCGGCCGCAACCGCGAGTGCAGCCGCACCTGCGACCGCGAGTTGGTCGCCTCCGGGAAGCCGAATCGTGGCGAGCCAGCCAACCGCACACACCGACACGATGACACCTGAGATGGTGCCTATCAAAGATTCCACGAGTTCTGTGCGTGGAACCGGACGCAGCATCTCATTGATGAACGCGAGGAAGACTGCCATCGCCAGAACAATGGGGAGGAAGCGTAACCACGGCTCGTCGGGGGTGACTGCCACGCACGCGACAGCTCCCAGGCCGGACAGAATGACCACGAGGGTGGAACCGCCGACTGCGGGCAGACGCAACAGGTGAGACCAACCCAGCGCAAACGCTGCCGTCAACAAGGCGACAACCGCGAGCATCGGGATGGTGCCGAGGAACACCGCAACCGCCAAAAGGGCAGCAAGAACAGCGGTGAGGACGGCACGATTCGAGAACTTCACGGATATAGTCTCCCAGATAACCCGGCTGCCACGAAAAGCCATCCTCACCGGCCTCCCAGGCCTGTGAGCCCACAAACGTCAGGTTACGGACAGGAAAATCCCATAAAACACGCCACGTTACAGCGGCGTAACACAAAATCGTTATAGATTAGGGCACACAAAACTTTTGGAGGCGACCGTGGCTGAACTCTTGCTGCTCACGTCAGCGCCAGGCGGTTCGGTTCAAGTACTCCCCGCTCTGGGCCTGCTGTCACACCGCGTTCGCACACTCCCCCTTGAACCATCGGCGATCGTTGAAGCGCCTGAGGTGGACATCATTTTGTTGGATGCCCGCAAGGATCTCGTGGGCGCTCGTTCGACCTGCCGGATGCTACGTGCGACCGGTATTGATGTTCCGCTCATTCTGATTCTGACCGAGGGCGGCCTTATGGTCGTCACCTCGGACTGGGGTGCGGACGACTTCCTCTTGGAGACTGCCTCGCCGGCCGAGACCGAGGCTCGTCTGCGTCTGTCCCGGGAGAAGACCACCCACTTTGAGCAGGAAAACCATCCTGAGGAAATCAGTTCGGGCGAACTGTTCATTGACGCGTCAGGGTACACGGCTCGTCTGCGTGGTGTGCCACTCGATCTGACCTACAAGGAGTTCGAGCTCCTCAAGTATCTGGTCCAGCACCCCGGTCGGGTCTTTACCCGTTCGCAACTGCTGCAAGAGGTGTGGGGCTACGACTACTACGGAGGAACCCGTACAGTGGACGTCCACGTCCGCCGCCTGCGCGCAAAGCTTGGCGTTGAGTATGAGCAGATGATCGGAACCGTCCGTAACGTCGGATATCGGTTTGACCCGCCGAAGGACCGTCGGGCAAAGGAAGAGGAGCGGGCCGAGGCTGAGCGTGCACGCGAGCGTGAGCGGGCCGAGGCAGAGGCACAGAACGTGGAGCAGGAGCACGCCTGACCCGGTTCATCGCACCGGTTGTGCGTCTTGTTCTGTCCCTCGGAAAAGCCGCAGTGTGACGAGAACCCCGCGTGAACCGCGAAAAGCGCTGTCCCTCACCTGCGCACGTTTACTAGACTCACCAGTGTGAACCATGACTACAGTGATGTCCTGATCGAAGGCCCGTGGAAGCACGAGTTCGTTTCCGCCAACGGAAGCCGCTTCCACGTTGCCACGGCGGGCGTAGAAGATCGCGCGGCGCCTCTGGTCGTCTTGCTGCACGGCTTCCCCACGTTCTGGTGGTCGTGGCGATACCAGATCCCAGCACTCGCGAAGGCCGGATACCGCGTTGCCGCAGTGGACATGCGTGGCTGCGGGGCCTCGGACAAGCCCCCGAGCGGTTACGACATGCCCACCCGCACCCGTGACATCGCCGGAATCATCCGGTCTTTGGGTGCATCGAACGCGATCATCGTTGGTCACGGTATCGGTGGCACCACAGCCTGGGCGATGCCAACTCTACAACCAGCGGTCACCCGCGCGGTTGCCGCGCTGTCTGCTCCGCATCCCGCGCACCTGCACACCTCGCTGCGTTCGACCACGACGAGGTTCGCCTTCGCTCAGATGCAGTTCTTCAAGTTCGGCCCACTCGCGTCCAAGGCTCTGCTGAAGCCTGAGAAGTTCGCTCAAGCGGTGAACTCATGGGCCGCAGAACCGTTGGACCCCGAAGCCGTTGCAAATTACCTCAACGCACTCGGCATTCCATTTGCCGCACACAATTCACTCGAGGCAGTGCGCTGGTACACCTCTGCCAACCGGAGCATTCTCGGGCGCAAGTTCTTAAGCGCGGTGCGTGCACCGGTCCAGGTTCCCGCCCTGCAACTCCAAGGTGCACTCGACGGTTGTCTTCGCAGGGAAAGTGCGGCCGTAGATGCTTCTGCACTCTGCCTCAACCTGCGCTACGAGGTTCTGTCCAATGCCGGATTCTTCCTTCCCGAGGAAGACCCTGTCACCGTGAATGACATACTTCTCGACTGGCTGTCTGACTCCGTCATGAAGTGACCCACAGAACCAGCCCATCCCGCATTTCCGCTCTTGTCCCATTACACGGACAAACCGCGGTACGTGTGGCCTGGGGGACAGAGGTACGGCCCCTATGGCGCTCAGGAATCGTCAGGGAACCTGGTGATTTTCCGTGCTTCGACAGGATCCTGCTCGCCTATGCCCCGTGAGGGGCATAGCGAGGCCAGAGCGCAGGCACCGCACGCTGGACGTCGTGCATGGCAGACGCGTCGGCCATGGAAAATCACGCGATGTGACAGCAGTGTCCAGTCCTTACGTGGAAACAAGGCACAGATCTGCCGCTCCACCACCACGGGATCCTCCTGATCCGTCCACTCCCACCGACGTACGAGACGCCCAAAGTGGGTGTCGACGGTAATCCCCGGAACGTTGAATGCATCGCCGAGAACCACGTTCGCTGTTTTACGCCCGACCCCCGGAAGCTTCACCAGTTCGTCCTGATCGTCAGGAACCTCGCCGTCGAACCGTTCTGTCAGCGCCTGCCCGATGCCAATCAGGGACTTAGCCTTTTGCCGCTGAAAGCCTGTGGGGCGAATGATCTCCTCGACGTCAGAGATGTCCGCCTCCGCATATGCGCGAGCATCGGGGTAGCGCGCAAACAGCATCGGAGTCACCGAGTTCACTCGCTTGTCCGTGGACTGGGCCGAAAGCACCGTCGCCATCAAAAGTTCCAGAGGTGTCGTGAAATCCAACTCGCAGTGGGCATCGGGATGAATTTCACCCAGTTCCCGAAACATCCGGCGCGCCCGCCGCACAAGCGCCAATCCAGGAGCCGCTTCCATTCCACATCCAATCGGGTACGCAGACCGCTTTCAGCCAAAAACGATACTTCACTGTACTCAAGTTCGTGGCCAGAACTACCGAAAACCTAAACGTGAGCAACTCATGAACCACTACAAGCAGGCTTTCACACAGCCCGTTCATTCGTTACCTGCCCTCATCGGTTCTTCGGAGCGATAACCTCAATGGCGAACGTTTCACCGGAGAACGTAGCTGCTTTTCAGAGCACTGAAGACCTCCTCAGCGCACATAAGCTCTTACGTCTTGAACTATCCAGCATTGCGCACTGGCGCAGGCTGCTACGGGCCCGAATCGACCTGTGCACGGCCAACGTCGTGGCCCCGCTTGCGCTCGGTGGGCAACTGAGCGAATACTTCGATGCTTCCGACTTCGAACGTACCGAGGACATCGCAGATCTTCCCGCGACGATACTGAATGGTCTCGATTTCTTTCGTGCCGGCACGCTCCCCGAGTTGCAGCAGTGCGATGTCGCGCTCCGACGGTACGAACGCAGCGTTCGTGCGAAGTTCATGGAGCTGTCAGACGAACTCGCACAGAGGCACTCGCGCTAGCCGAAAAATATGGAAAGATAGAAATAACTATTAGTGAATGGGTTTCGCAGTACCGCGTGAGGCGCGGATCATGCAAACTATTCGAGGAATCTTTTCTCGTGTGAAGGAAGTGTCACGTGGACAACGAAAACGTCATTCTCTCCGCACCACTCTTTGCCACAATGGAACACGAAGAGCGCCAGTCGCTCATCGACTCCATGGTGAAGGTGGAACTCAACCGCGGTGAGGTTCTCTTTGATGAAGGTGAGAACGGCGACCGTCTCTACATCATCGAAGAGGGCAAGATCAAGCTTGGCTCCAGTTCCGGCGATGGCCGTGAGAACCTACTCGCCATCCTGGGCCCAGGCGAAATGTTCGGTGAACTTTCGCTGTTCGACCCAGGACCACGCTCGCTCTCAGCAAGCGCTGTGTCTGACTCGGTCCTTTACGAGCTCGAGCACTCCGCACTCGTTCGCGTCATCGAAGAGCGTCCAGTTGTTGCAAAGCACCTGTTGACCGCGCTCGCACGCCGCCTACGTCGTACCAACGAGGCACTCGCAGACCTCGTCTTCTCCGACGTTCCAGGCCGTGTTGCCAAGGCTCTCCTCGACCTCTCGACCCGCTTTGGTGAGCGCGTTGACGAGGGAATCCGCGTCGCGCACGACCTCACCCAGGAAGAACTCGCGCAACTGGTTGGCGCTTCCCGCGAAACCGTCAACAAGGCACTGGCAGACTTTGCTGGCCGTGGCTGGGTCCGCCGCGAGGGTCGCGCAGTCGTCCTGCTCGACATTGACCGACTGGAACGTCGCGCACGCTAGGCATTTTCCATCACAGCATACAGGTGGCGGGGCCCCACACGATGTGGGGACCCCGCCATTGTCGTTTCTCAGCCGTTGTTGTTCTGGGTCAGGCAAGCTCCACCACGAGTTCGACTTCGACTGGTGCGTCCAGCGGGAGCACCGAGACGCCCACGGCAGAGCGCGCATGCACACCCGCCTCGCCAAATATCTCGCCCAACACGTTGCTGGCACCGTTGATCACACCGGGTTGTCCAGTGAAGGAGGGATCGCTTGCCACGAACCCGACCACCTTCACCACTCGTTTGATGCGATCCAATGAACCGATCTCAGCCTTGATCGCTGCGAGTGCGTTGAGCGCGGCAATCCGCGCATACTCCGTAGCATTTTCCGCTGAGACCTGCGCTCCTACCTTGCCCGTGGCGGGCAAGATGCCCTCAATGAATGGGAGCTGACCAGAGGTCCACACGTGCGAACCGGACGTCACCGCTGGAACGTACGCGGCAACCGGCGCGGCCACGCTTGGAAGTTCAATCCCCAACGCTGCAAGTTTCTCGTCGACAGTCATCCGGGTCAGCCCTCGAGCGGACGCTTAAGGTAAGCGACCAGGCCGTTGCCGTCCGGACCCGTGACAACCTGCACGAGTTCCCATCCTTCAGAACCCCAGTTGTCCAAAATAGCCTTCGTTGCATGAATGATCAGAGGCACTGTTACGTATTCCCACTTTTGAGCCATACCGCCATACTAGGCGTACAGCAGGCTCATAGTCACCAAAACTACACACAACTACACAAGATTTTTGAGGCCCACGCGCGCGATTTCGCGTAGTGTAGGAAGCACTGGTTTCATGTCCGCCCGCTGTTTTGGCAACGCATCAGCGCTAACCTGGCATCGCTTGGGTGCCCTCGCGCTATCGCGACACGAGGCTGTCAACACACGCTGCATCAAGGAGAATCTTCCACCGTGAGCAACGGCAACGCACCGCACCTGACACAGGGCTCAAAGAAACGATCCGTCAATCCATTCCAGGTACTTGGGTTGCTTATCGCGTTCTTCGTACTGGCGGTCATCGGCGGGGTTCTCGCTGCGGCACTGGTCGTGCCCCTGGCAGCGGGCGCAAGCACTGCAACCGAAGTGGCTTCGGACACCTTCTACGAGATTCCAAGTGAACTTGAGATCGACGAGCCCTCTCAAGTGACCAAGATCTACGCCTCCAACGGCAAGACCCTTCTTGCCAGCTACTACGCGGAAAACCGCAAGGTCGTGTCGCTTGATGACATCTCCCTTCACATGCAAAACGCCGTGGTCGCGACAGAGGACAAGCGGTTCTGGACCCACGGTGGCGTGGACCTGCAAGGTATCTCTCGCGCGGCGATGCAGCAGTTACAAGGAGATGGTGGTGGTGGTTCCACCCTCACCCAGCAGTACGTGAAGAACGTCCTCATCCACAAAGCATCCCGGGCCGGGGACGCGGCCGGGGTCCAGGCCGCTCGCGCTGGGAGCCTTGAGCGCAAGATGAAGGAGGCCAAACTCGCGCTCCACCTTGAAAAGACCCTGAGCAAAGAGCAGATCCTCGAGAACTATCTGAACATCGCCCAGTTCGGGACCAAGGTATACGGCGTGGAAACCGCCGCAAACTACTACTTCGGCAAAAGCGCCAAGGACCTCGACATCGTGGAAGCCGCAACCATCGCGGGTATCACGCAACTCCCAGGCAAGTACGACCCAACCAAGAACCCCACCGAGAACGAACGCCGCCGCAACATCGTACTCATGCTCATGTTCCAGCAGGGCTACATCGACCGCGAACAATACGATGAGGCAATCGCCACCAAGGTCGAGGACACTTTGAACGTCAAGGAGATCCCCAACGGCTGCGAGAGCGCCGGACGCAACGGGTTCTTCTGCGACTACGTCACCAAGACCATCATGCAGGATCCAGCATTCGGTGAGACAGAGAAAGAACGTAGCGAACTGCTGTACCGCGGTGGACTCACAATCATCACCACACTCGACGTGAAGCTGCAGAAGGAGGCGTACATCACCCTTCGGGACCGTATCCCAGCCAAGAACGAGGAGATGATCGCAACCGCTCTGACCGCGGTAGAGCCGGGAACAGGCAAGATCCTCGTGATGACTCAGAACCGCACCTACAACCCTTCAAGCACCAAGAAGAAGGGTACAACCTCCATCAACTACTCAGCGGGTCCTGATTTCGGCGGTTCCCAAGGCTTCCAGGTCGGTTCGACCTTCAAGACGTTCGTGCTCGCCGAGTGGCTCCGCACGGGACACACTCTAAACAACCTAGTCAGTGCGAATCACAAAGTGTGGCAGATAAACGAATTCAAAGCCTCCTGCACGACACTGGGCGGCGGAACATGGCCCCCATACAACTCTGATGGACGCGGCAGTGGCCAACGCACCGCCCTGCAAGCAACCGCAACCTCGATCAACACCGCATACGCCTCAATGATCAGCGAACTCGACCTGTGTGATGTAGCAAAGATGGCCAAGAAGGCTGGGTTCACACCAACCGCTCGCTCGGCAAATGGTGAGATCACGATAGTTCCATCCATGGTCTTGGGCATCCAAGAGTCCTCGCCTCTGTCGATGGCTAACTCTTACGCTACTTTTGCGTCTGGCGGAACCTACTGCGAGCCCATCGCGATCACCAAGATCACCGATGCCAATGGCAAGGAACTCCCTGTTCCCGACGCACAGTGCCGTCAGACCATCGACAGCGCGACCGTCAACGGCGTGAACTATGCCCTCTCCCGCGTCATTGCCCCGGGCGGCGGTGCACCCCAGGCCGCACTCGCTGGAGGCCGTCCGGCAGCAGGAAAAACGGGAACGACCAACAACAACACCGACGCCTGGTTCGTCGGCTACACCCCGCACGTATCCACCGCGATCTGGATGGGTCAGCCAGACGATCGCAGCGTGTATCTACAGAACATCCGTATCAACGGCCAGTGGTACTCGCGAGTCTACGGTTCGACTCTTGCAGCCCCCATGTGGAAGCAGTTCATGGACTTCGCACACGAGGACAAGCCCAAGACTTCCTTCGCTTCCATTGCTCAGGCTCAACTCGGTGAACGCGAAAAGACCGATGCTGAGATCAAGAAGGAAGAAGAAGCAAAGAAGAAAAAGGAAGAGGAAGAGGCCAAGAAGAAGGAGCAAGAGGCAAGGGCCGAGAACGACAACGATCGTTCCAGCGACTCACGACGCGACCGCAGGCGCGGTAACTAGGTCTTTACCTCCATGTCACGCCTCAACCCTGCGGCGGTCGGTATCCCGGTCGCCGCAGCCTTTCTGACACTGGGCTACGCCTACCTTGAAGCCCAGGCCTTCACGGTACGCGAGCAAACCCTTCCCATCCTTCCAGAAGGTGCCGCCCCGATTCGGGTGCTGCACCTTACCGACCTTCATCTGACACCACGTCAAGAGCACAAGATCGCATGGGTCCAGGGGCTGGCGTCCCTCGAACCGGATTTTGTGATCGACACGGGCGATAATCTTGCGCACCTTCAAGCAGTGCCAGCGCTCACTCGTGCTTTGGGGCCGTTGCTGGAGATTCCCGGTGCCTTCGTCATGGGGTCAAACGACTACTACGCACCCAGGTTGAAGAACCCTGCACGCTATCTTCTGGCAGATGCTCGTCACCGTAGTCGTCCTGCTCCGCCACCGCTCCCTCACGAGGAGCTTACCCGTCACTTTGTCCGCAAGGGCTGGATCGATCTGACCAATGACAGGCGATCCATCGACGTGAAGGGAACGCGCCTCGACTTTGTGGGCGTAGACGATCCGCATCTGGACCGCGATGTATTTCCACCTGCCACGCCTGTATCCACTGTGGGTGCCGTACGGGTAGGCGTCACTCATGCTCCCTACGTCCGCGTGCTTGACCAGATGCATTCTGATGGTTGTGACGCGATCATCGCTGGCCACACACACGGTGGACAGTTATGCGTACCCGGATTCGGCGCGCTCGTCACCAACTGCGACCTCGACCGATCACGCGCCTCCGGCTTGCATGGATGGCCTGGGCCACGGCCTGATGTCGTGGGTGGCTCCAATTCCACCTGGCTACAGGTTGGTGCAGGGCTGGGAACCTCCCCGTACACGCCGTTCCGGATCGCGTGCCGTCCCGAAGCCACCCTTATCACCTTGGTCCCCCGACCCGTCCAGAAAGGGTAATTTACCCGTGCGGTATGGGGTGTCATATTGCCTGACTCGCAAAATTCCATCACGATTTACGGTTTGTGCGCCCTTGATCACATTCCCCTGAAAATGGCATTTTGAGGTGCTGAACATCCGCTACACTTAATGAGTCGCAACAACGACAAGCACCTTCGGGGTGTGGCGCAGGTTGGTAGCGCGTCCGCTTTGGGAGCGGAAGGTCGCAGGTTCAAATCCTGTCACCCCGACAGTGAGAGGCTCAGCATTTTACGATGCTGAGCCTCTGTTGTTTTCCACAGGAACTCTCTAGCGAGGTCTCCTCGTCTGCGTGATGCGCGCACGGTTTCCCGGCCTTATCGAATGGATATCGGGAACCACATCTCGGCCAACCAAGTCACTCCAATAGATCAACCTGCGAAAACCCATTGCTCATAGTCGGGATTCACGAAACAATGACCCTAGGCAGACGTCCAGGAGGGCAGATATATGGGTTACTTTATACCGGTTGGAATCGTCGCTGTGGGACTTTTCGTGTGGTCGCGCATCCGCAAGGAAAACAAGGCCATCAGTCATACCCAGCAGGACGGAATGGAAGCACGTACGAAGTTCGGTCGTCATGATGGCGGCAGTGAGGCCAGCGCCATCCGAATCATCTCCTCGCAGATGTGAGTTGAACTATCTACTACACCACATCCATGCTCTTCTAGGACCAATTGCGTTTGCTTGAGGGTACTTGAGGAGTATGCTGAATAGCGGTCGGAACCGGTCATCGGGGTGTGGCGCAGTTTGGTAGCGCACGTCGTTCGGGACGACGGGGTCGCAGGTTCAAATCCTGTCACCCCGACCAGAAAAGGCTCGAGACAAGTCTATATAGACTGTCCCGAGCCTTTGTTGTGCTCATTAACGCGCTGCAGGATACCTCGTCCGTAGCCGTCCAGCGTGCAGACGCAGATTAGGCGACGCTCCTGTATGTGTTGGTTCAACAAGCAGGTATTAATGATGCGAAGTGGGGTGGCCCAAAGGATTTACCCTTGGACCACCCCACTTTTAGTGCGCACTATGCGTCAGGCCTCTGTTTGAATTCTTCGCATCGTTCAACGCAACTTGGACTTTTTCCTCAGTTGCTCGAGGTGAAGGTTTTGTCCCAAATAAGGGAACTGTCCGCATTCAGATAGATGTAGCGGATTCCCAGATCGCCCTCGAGTCCAGAACTACGCATGATTGGGAACACCTGGGAGTCAGTCTGCTCCTGCATGGTGTCGATCTGTGACTCGAAGTAATCGACCATTTCGTCGGTGGTCTCAACCTGCTCCGCATAGGTGTAGGTGTACTTGATGGTTCCCGGCAACTCGTACTCGATAGCGATATCCGAGTAAACGCCTGGGAACTGGTCCTTGATCGCGTCGATCTGGCCGGATTCCGCGGTGACGAGCTGGTCGAGGATCTCTTCCTGCTTGGCAGCATCGACGCCTGAATCTGCAGTGTCCGTGTTCTCTGCTTCGCTTGGCTCATCCGAGGCGCTGTCGTCAGCCGCAGGGGTGGTCTCGCTCGTTGAAGGTGCCGGGGTCTCTTCGTCCGCATTCGAGCATCCTGCTGCGCCCAGAAGCATGACGGAAAGTGCAGCCGCAGCGATGGTTTTACTCAACCGCTTGTTCATGAAAGTTCCCTCATTTGTTTCGTTGCATATTCACTGGGCGAGCCGCTATACGTTCTAAGCGCCTTTCGAAAACCCAATAGCGCCGATTTTATCAGGGACTTTGTTTTCCAACGGTGTGATTTCGGTTGACACAAGAGCGACAAGAACAGACATTTTTGTATTTACATGCAGGTCACAGCAGTATCGCAGAGAAGAAGGGGATTTCTACCCATGTGAGGAAAATTTACCTGTCTCACGGATGTTATCTGCGTATTTTCACCCAGAAACCCGAGAACCCGTCACGAGAAATATGGCGGATTATTTCTCTGAGCCCCGAAAGATCAGTCGGGAAATCTTCACCCGTTGCGGTGAACACGAGAGGCAGAGGCACATTCTGCTGGAGATTCTGCCGTCGCCTCATGGTTGTTCAAGTCGTGCCATGAGACCAGCCACTTCGAGCGTTCCCTCGCCATGCGCCGTGTAGTTCTCGGTGCACGAGATAACGCCACGAAGGTGTCCGTCGAAGCCGCCAGCAGACCGTGATCAGGGCATCCTTGAGGTAATCACTGGTCTGCTGGCGCCTGTTGAAAATCCACGCTGTGGCGCAGCGCCAACGGATCATCCAGTTAAGTTACCCGTCCCGGCGTGCACGGGAGGCTGCTGCGAGTTCACGCAGCAAGTCAGCCGTGGTATTCCAGTCAATGCATCGGTCAGTGACGGATTGCCCGTAGGTCAAACCTGAGGGCGCTGGGCTTTGGTTTCCGGCCACGAGGAAGCTCTCCATCATGACGCCGCTTACCGATACGTTTCCGGCAGCGACGAAACCAGCGATTTCACGGACCACTTCGGCTTGGCGCACCTCCGATTTTCCGGAGTTGCCGTGGGAAGCATCGATGACCAGGTTGTTGGGCATTCCAGCCTTATCGATAACCTTGACCGCGTCCGCGACCGATGCCTCGTCGTAGTTGGGACCCAAGCGTCCGCCTCGCAGAATGACGTGGCAGTCAGGGTTACCGGATGTCGCAACAACCGAAGCGAGGCCGTCAGCGTTGACCCCAAAGAAAGTGTGCTCGGCAGCCGCCGTCACACAACCGTCCACGGCCGCTTGGACATCACCATCGGTGGCGTTTTTGAAACCAATCGGCATGGATAGCCCCGATGCCATCTGGCGGTGGACTTGGCTTTCGGGGTTGCGTGCGCCGATTGCACCCCAGGACACGGCATCGGCGATGAACTGGGGGGAGGTTGGTTCAAGGAACTCCGTTGCGGCGGGCACACCCTGTTCAAGAACGCTCAACAGTACTTCACGTGCGGTGCGAAGCCCGCGTTGGACATCAAAGGTCTCGTCCATGCCGGGGTCGTTGATGAGCCCTTTCCATCCAACCGTGGTGCGTGGTTTTTCAAAGTAGACACGCATGACCACGAGGAGGTCATCCTCAAGCTCTGGAATAAGTGCGGCTAGACGTTGAGCGTAGTCGAGGGCTGCTTCAGGATCGTGGATTGAGCATGGTCCCACGATTGCGAGCAGTCGATCATCCGAGCCTTGGAGTACATTGCGGATTTCCTCGCGGCTACGGGCAACGAGTTCCGCGCTACGGCCTGGCAGGGGCAGTTCTTCAAGCATTTGCCGAGGGCTGGGTAGTGGATCGAGCGCACGAATGCGCAGGTCTGAGGTGTTTGGTGCATCGAGTGCGAGTTCAACCGACATTGAGGGCTCCGTTAGATTCTTAAGTGTTTAGCACGGAACCGAGCACCGCATCACATCCGGAGCGGCTCCGTCTCACGACGAAGGGCCAAGACATTCCGCTTGTGCGGCGTCTTAGCCCTGTGCTGGCTCCGGGTGGAAAATTGGTCAGGCGTTTGCCCGCACGGCCCCACCGGGAGCCTGCGTAAACTGCCAATACCAACGTCCGGTCATGCACACTAACGTAGCACGGCCACCATCCATGCTCAAGGTATGGTGACTAACGTCCTACACTCCGGACTACTGTCGCTCCACGAACACTCGTATCCGCTCGGCCAACTTGCCGCCAACCGCAACCGATGGGGCGAAATTAGCCCAGATACCCACGTAAAAACTATGCACCCGGAACAAAAAACACCCCACCGACAAACCCGCGAACACGTACTTCTGCTATACCCCACAGCAAAGCGGGGAGCACAACCACATAGGTCGTGCTCCCTGCTCAGACGTGGACGTCAGGCTTGCTTGCCGCAACCGCAGTTGCCACATCCGCAGCCGCCACCACCCTGGCCGCCGGATGCTTCCATCTCGGCACCCCAGCGGATGGCGTTGGCGAGGATTTCGGCGATCTGCACGGCGTTCAGTGCAGCGCCCTTGCGCAGGTTGTCGTTCGAGATGAACAGGACGAGTCCCCTGTTGCCGTCTACCGACTGGTCTTGGCGGATACGTCCGACGAGGCTTGGATCAGCTCCAGCCGCAGCGAGCGGGCTCGGCACCTCAACGAGTTCCACTCCGGGAGCATCAGCCAAGATCTCGGCCGCTTGCTCAGGGGTGATGTCGTTTTCGAACTCGGCGTTCACGGACAGCGAGTGGCCGGAGAACACCGGAACCCGCACGCAGGTACCCGATACCTTGAGGTCCGGAATACCGAGGATCTTGCGGGATTCGTTGCGTAGCTTCTGCTCCTCATCGGTTTCGTTCGAACCGTCCTCGACCACCGAACCGGCGAGCGCAACCACGTTGAACGCTACGTTGTGCACGTACTTCTTCGGCTCCGGCAACTGCACGGCCGAACCGTCGCGGACCAGACCAAGCAGGTCCTGCGAAGCACCGGCCAGAATCTGCTCCTCAAGTTCCTGCGCGCCGGCAAGACCGGAACCGGAAACCGCCTGGAACGTGGTGACTACCAGGCGCTTGAGGCCAGCGGCCTCGTGTAGTGGCTTGAGAACCGGCATAGCGGCCATGGTGGTGCAGTTCGGGTTCGCGATGATGCCCTTCTCTGCATCAGCAATCGCCTCGGGGTTCACTTCGGACACGATCAGCGGCACCTGCGGGTCCAAGCGCCAAGCGGAGGAGTTGTCCACCACGAATGCGCCCGCCTCAGCGAACTTTGGCGCGAATTCCTTGGACGTGCCTCCACCAGCGGAGAAGATCGCGATGTCGATACCCGCAAGGTCCGCGGTAGCGACATCCTCAACAACAATGTCCACGCCGTTCACGGCAATGGTCTTGCCAGCGCTACGCGCGGATGCGAAAAGACGAAGCGAGGAATACTCGAATCCACGCTGCTCGACGAGGTCACGCATGACCTGACCAACCTGACCGGTCGCACCTACGATGGCGAGGTTCAGTGGGGTGCTCATAAAAAATCCTTCGCCGCACTCAAGCGGACTTGTCTGCGAGACGTAGCCGTCTCGTCGAAAATCAAAAAGAACCTAGCGGCCAGTACCCGCGTACACGACGGCTTCTACGTCGCCGTCCAACCCAAACGCGGTGTGCACTGCACGCACTGCATCGTTCAGGGAGTCCTGGCGAGTCACCACAGAGATGCGAATCTCCGAGGTGGAGATCATCTCGATGTTGATACCCGCATCGCGCAGCGCGGCAAACAGTTTCGCCGAAACACCGGGACTGGACTTCATACCTGCACCGATCAGGGAGACTTTGCCGATCTGGTCGTCGAACTGCAGCGAGTCGAACTTGATCTCGTCCTTCACGGCACGCAACGCGGCGAGAGCCTGCGGACCATCAGCCTCAGGCAACGTAAAGGAGATATCGGTCAGACCGGTTGCCGCAGCGGACACGTTCTGCACGATCATGTCGATATTCGCACCCGAGGTCGCAACCACCTCGAAGATCCTGGCAGCGGTACCGGGAACGTCCGGCACGCCAACAATCGTGATCTTCGCTTCCGAACGGTCGTGCGCAACACCGGTGATGATTGGATCTTCCACGGTCGATTCCTCGGTTTCTTCGCTCGCGGCGTTGGCCGCACCAGCGCCAACCACAGCAGGGACATTGGTGACTAGGGTTCCGGTCTTACCGGAGAAGGAAGAGCGCACGTGGATTGGGACACCGTAGCGTCGACCGAACTCCACGCAGCGCAGCATGAGCACCTTGGCGCCACAGGCGGCCATCTCAAGCATCTCTTCGTACGTAATACGGTCCACCTTCTTGGCGGACGGAACAATGCGCGGATCGGCGGTGAACACGCCGTCAACATCGGTGTAGATCTCGCACACATCGGCACTCAACCCAGCCGCGAGCGCAACGGCGGTCGTGTCCGAACCACCACGACCAAGGGTGGTGACATCATTCGAGGACTTGTTGACACCCTGGAATCCGGCCACGATAGCGACCGTGCCCTTTTCGATGGTCTCGCGGATCCGTACGGGAACCACGTCGACGATGTGCGCCTTACCGTACACGGCATCGGTGATAACACCGGCCTGCTGGCCCGTAAACGATTTGGCTTTCACGCCGAGGTTGTTGATCGCCATCGCGAGAAGCGACATGGAAATGCGCTCGCCAGCGGTGAGGAGAATATCCATTTCGCGCTGGGGTGGCATTGGGGTGACTTGGTTGGCCAGGTCAATGAGTTCGTCGGTTGTGTCTCCCATTGCGGAAACGACAACTACAACGTCATTGCCTGCCTTCTTAGCTTCGGCGACGCGCTTTGCCACGCGCTTGATGCTCTCTGCGTCAGATACAGAAGAGCCGCCGTATTTTTGCACAATTAAGGCCACGGTTTGCTCCGTCCTAGGCTGGTCCCGTCGATCTAAACGTCCACCAGGTAGTGTTTGAACCCCTCAATCATAGGTGGTTTGGGCGGGCGGCTGGTAGGACTGTCCGCCTACCGGTTGTGTGACATTGACTTGACTTGCGGACAAAGTAGTGAAGTGGAGTGTAGGGGTCTCACGAAGCAGACCCTACCGGAACGGGAACGAATGCAGTTCGCAACAAACAAGCACCTTCCTTGGCGACGATCTGGCGGTTGCTCCCGCTCCGTGCGACCCAGCCGGGCTGGGGCGGAAATGGATGCGCGCAACAGCGCTGTTCGTCGGCAATCTGGAAAATACCACCATGCCCTCGCTTTCACTCTCTGTGAACCCACTTCCTCAGAGTCGGTGGGGTGTTCTTGGTCCGGGTACACCCATCGACTGGGTGTACCCGGACCAAAAACACCCCACCGACTTTTCGCCACAGGCCCCGGTCTTTTACGCCGCAGGACGCACCCACGGGTGCGCCCTGGGGACTACCCAGATGCCATGAGCCATCTGCCAATTCATACCGGAGGTTGATTACCACAGCCGGTTGCTGGACCTACGCTTGTCGTATGCCAAATCCATTCGACGCCGCAGGCTCGGACAACGAGCAGCCCACCACGGACACAACGTTCGCGGTGCCGCTTGCACACGCTGCCCCCAGCGCCCCGGACAGTGTCTCGTCCGAAGGCACCAGCACCGCAGCCGCGGGCGCACTCGTCAACTCCGCCACAACCTGTAACTCGATCATCGAAACGACCAACGTTGTCCGTCTCTTTGGTGATTTCGTTGCCGTCAGCGGTGCCACCCTCTCCGTCAAGGAAGGCAGCGTTACCGCGCTGATCGGCCCCAACGGTTCCGGTAAAACCACGCTCATGCTGATGCTCGTGGGTTTGCTTGCCCCACACAGTGGGTCGATCAAGGTGTGTGGGTTCGATCCCGTCACGCAGAACCACGAGGTCCGCTCGCAAGTGGGGTGGATGCCCGACCAGTTTGGCATGTGGGACACGCTGACCTGCTACGAAGCCCTCGTCATGACCGGCGCAACCTACCGGATGTCTCCCGAGGAAAGCGCGCAGCGCGCAGACGAACTGCTCAACCTCGTGCATCTCATGGAGTTCCGCGGCAAGCAGGCACACGTCCTTTCCCGTGGCCAGAAGCAACGTCTTGGGCTTGCTCGCGCGCTCATGCACCGGCCTCGACTGCTAATTCTCGACGAACCGGCAAACGGCCTCGATCCGCGCTCCCGCATTGAGCTACGCGGCATCATCCGCGAGCTCGCCGAACAGGGAACCACGATCCTGATCTCAAGTCACGTGCTCGCGGAACTCGATGAGATGGTGGATTCGGCGATCTTCATCTCGGGTGGCCGCACGGTCGCTCAAGAGACCGTGGACGAGGCGCGCCAGGCACGTAGCAACTGGCAGGTTCGCGCGACGGATCGCGCCGCACTCGTGTCATGGCTTGATTCCATTCACATCGCATTCGCACAGAACACGGATGGCTCCGTACTCGTCAACATCGCCGGTGAGGAAAACGCTGCACGCTTCCTGAAGGATGCGATCACCACTGGTGTTCCGGTTGTTGAGTTCCGCCCACAGGGTGGAGCACTTGAGAGCACCTACCTGGCCCTGAACGAGGAGCGCCGCTGATATGACTGTCACCGAAAACACCACTGGACCGATTCCAGAAGCCACTCCCTCAGCGTCGCCCACGCCAAAGCGCCCGGTGCTGACGTGGCATGGCCTCAAAACCGTCGCACAGTTGGAACTCATGCAGCGGGTGCGGTCCTCACGCTGGAAGACCACGCTGCTGCTCTGGTTCATCGGCGTTGGCGCGATCTGCGTTCTCATCGCAACCGCCATTCAGGCGAACTCTTACGGGACTCGCCCGGTGGGAGCCGCTATCTTCGCGGCCAACGTGTATTTCATCCTGTTCATGGGTCTACTCATCACCCCAACGCTCAGTTCCACGGCGATCAACGGCGACAGAGACAAGGGGACCCTGGCGATCCTGCAGGCTTCGCTTCTGACGCCGCTGGAAATCACGCTCGGTAAGCTTGCTGCAAGCTGGTTCGCGTCGCTCGCGTTCCTGTTCGTATCCGTGCCATTCATCTTCTGGGCCTTCGCCGCAGGTGGGGTATCCGCACGCGCCGTGTTTTCCTCGCTGATCATGATGGCGTTCTTGCTGCTCGTGGTCTGCGCGGTGTCGCTGTACTTCTCCGCACGCACCCCAAAGCTCGCTGGATCGACCGTTTCCTCCTACGGCTTCGTCGCGTTCACCTGCCTGATCTCACTGATCATCTGGGGCCTGTTGCTCGCCACGGTCACCTCCACCGTGACCGTGCGCCAATATTCGGGCGTTGACTACGACAGCGTGACCGGTGACCCCACCCGCTGCGAGATGAGCACGTACACAGAGCAGCGCACCCACCAGGACAAGTTCTGGCCTCTACTTGCGCTCAACCCATTCGTGCTGGTGGCTGACGTGTCCGCCCCACAGGTCTCCGAATTCGACTCACGCGTATACCAGGACGAGTACCTACGTGAACTCGCCTCCGGAGTGCGCCAGACCCGTCTGAGCGACGCGTTCACCTACACCGATAGCTGGTGCACTGAAGACGGTCAGATCCGTACCCGCCAGGAATACAACGACTACCAGGCAATCAGCAAGGTTGGCGACCCAGTCTGGCCGGTCGGTGTGGCCATCCATCTTGTGATCGGCGGGCTTGCCGTATGGCGCACCACCAAGCGCCTATCCACTCCGTATGCAGAGCTCCCGAAGGGCGTACGCATCGCATAGCGCGACGTCACCGCTCGCATTCTGCTGTTGACACCAGAGCAACTGGGCGAGATCGCATACTAGATGTCAACTGAAACGGCTGTGGGTCTCCCGGTTTGAACCGGGAGACCCACAGCCGTTTCAGTTCAGTCCGCGTCCGCGAACAACGCCTGATAGCGGGCTTCCTCAGCCACGTCGTCGGGCACATCGAGTCGCAAGTGCATGAGCATGAACTGCAAGACCCGCAACACACCGCTGGCGCGCTCGCCCCACGTGGAGATGTAAGAGTACTGCCACCACCACAGAGCCTCGATCTGGTTCCCTGAATCGTAGTGGTGCAGCCCGTGAGTCAGACACTCAATGATCGTGGCGATATCCGCTGAGATTTCCGAATCCTCGACCTCCTCATCAGCGATCGGGTCGACGATTTCCGGGTATTCGTCGAGTTCACCGAACCGCTTGCGCAGTGCCTCTCGGAGCGGGTCAAGGTCCACCTGTCCCTCAAGGTCGGGCTCGAATCGTTTGGGAGGCACGATATCGGTGACCGCACCCAGATGCGCTCCCGCACTCAGCAGGTCGGACAGTGCCAGAACCATCAGCGAGATATCTGCGTCCGGGTTTGAACCCGATGCCACATCAACGGAGGTTTTAATGAAGCCACGAATCCGCGGCACCACATAGGACGCGAGTTCTCGCAGTGCCTCGAGTGGCAGCACCACGTGTATCTCGTCGGTGGTGTCCTGCACTGTCGCTGGAGTACTCGGGTCCGTCATTGCTCGTCCTTAAGCTTCTATGTCACGCCATCTGGCGTCGGCCCTCGAAGGCTCGTCCCAGCGTGACCTCGTCTGCGTACTCTAAGTCTCCCCCGACAGGTAGGCCAGACGCGAGTCGGGTCACGCTGATCCCCATCGGGGTGAGGAGTCGTGCCAGGTAGATCGCTGTGGCCTCGCCCTCAACGTTCGGGTCCATTGCAAGGATGATCTCCTGCACCTGGCCGTCGGCGAGACGCCCCAGAAGTTCCTTGATGCTCAGGTCATCCGGGCCGATGTTGTCCATCGGGTTAATCGCGCCGCCGAGCACATGGTAACGACCACGGAACTCACGGGTACGTTCGATCGCCACGACGTCCTTGGCCTCTTCGACCACGCAGATCACTGCGGCAGAACGGCGCGGGTCCTGGCAGATCCGGCACAGTTCCTCCTCGGCAACGTTTCCGCAGATCGTACAGAAGCGAACACGCGCCTTGACCTCGGTGAGCGCGTCCACGAGCCGCTGCACGTCATCGCGGTCCGCTGCGAGGATGTGGAACGCAATGCGCTGGGCGCTCTTGGGCCCCACGCCCGGGAGTCGGCCGAGTTCATCGATTAGGTCTTGTACCGCGCCTTCATACACGGCTACAAGCCTACTGCGTTAATGGCATTACCACGCCCGTTTTCGGGTGTGTTCCCTCACGCTCACGCGGGCGATATCTCAGGGTTGAGTCGTGGCCCACCCTGAATCATGCCTCGTCCGTCAACTCGTCGATGATGGTTGCCCCGAACATGCTCATCACAAGCGGTACGCCGACGAGGTTTGATGCCTCCAGGTCCTCGTCATCTGGCTGTGGATCGTCAACGACCTGTTGACGTTCAGCCTCCCGTGCAGCGAGCTCCGCTGCTCTGCGAGCGGCTGCCTGCCGCGGGGTTTCCTCCCACGGTGGAATACTCTGCCCTGGCGTTGCCGCTGCTGGGCTGCTCGCACTTGTGCCGCTCTGCGTCAGCATCTGATCGGCTGGACTGTTCACGGAGGGACCACTGGCAGGAGTGATCTCGGGAGATACTGGGCTCCCCCCACCAGATGCCGCGCCGTATCCGTCTGCCTCCTGGGCGGGCGCCCCCCAATCATCGGTAGGTGGTTCCTGCGGGAAGTCATCGTACGCGGGTATGTCGGAGTATCCGTCCCCGCGTGTGCTGGAGGACGCTACCGGTGGGATCGCCGACTGCGCGGTCTGCCGCTGCGCCGCCAGATTATCGACGATCTGGCCGGTTGTCTCCCCAATCCGCGGCACGGCTGGGGTCGGGTTGGGTTGAGTGCTTGCAAAGGCGCCAACCGCTGCACCAAAAATGGAGACTGCCGCCAGTGGATCGAACGGTGCCGGCTCACTCGGTTGCCGTGATGCTGCCTGTCCACTCTGTTCTGATGCAGGCTGCTGAGCCCGCTGTTCCGAGTTTTGGAGAGGCCGTTGCCCTGCCTGCGACGGCACACTGCTCAGCGACACGTCGCTGTGCGGCACATCCTCCGTACCAGCCTTTGGTTCGCGACTCTGGGGGTGCTGGTCAGGTTCCTGCGCCCCCGGTTCATGGGACGGCGCTGGGCTGTTTGGGGAGCCGCCCGCACCATGCGGGGTCATCGAACTGTTGGATGTGGTCCAGTGGTCCTGCGGAGCAGATTCATGGGCCTGCCACGTTTGGGACGCAAGCGGTGGGAGCGGTTCGTGGGTGCGTGCGGGTTCATCCGGCGAGTGTGCCCCGTTCGGCGTCGTGGCCGCGGCGCTCTGATGTGGTGTTACCTGGTCGGTATCTGTTCGGGGGCTGTCGGTTGGTGCAGCAGCCGCGGTGTCGGTGCTGCTACCGGCTTTTGGGAATTTCGGCGACCCCTGCACGTCCGCTATGACCTGGACCTCGAACCCCAATACGTTCTTGACGGCTGCGGCGACAAGGTTGTCACCCTGTCGGGCCGAGAATGGTCGCAGCAGGTTCTCGTTCGGGAACCCCAGGTAGAGCGTTTGTGCGTCGAGGTGTTCCACTGTTGCGTGCTGACCGATCAGCGCTCCGGTCGCACGGCTCATTGCGTTGAGCGCGTCAACGACCTCGGGCCACCGTTGTTTGAACACCTCGGTTTCGTCGGCCTGCGCAGTTGGCTGCGGGTTGGGTTGCAGCGGCTGGGCTTCTTCAGCGGGAAGGTGCTGCTGTTGAGGCTGTTGCTCCGGCTGTGCCGGGGTCGGTGGCTGCTGTGGTGCAGATTCTTGGCGTTCTGGCTCTGTGCCCAATACTTGGGTCGCGGCGTGTGGCTGCCGTGAATCGACGGTGTGCCACCCGGTATTCGCAGCCAGTGGGCGACCCTGCTCGTCGCGCGGACCATCGTATACACCGACTTGAGCGGGAAGTTCAGGCTCGAGTGGACGCGGCTGCTGTGTTTCAGATGCACGTGGTTGCGTGGCAGGCTGTTCCTGTGAGGCAGGTGGCTGTTTGTGCGGCGCATCTGTTTGCGCTGGAGGTTGGGGAGTCTGTGGTTGGGTCGCAACCCAGGTAGAGGTTTCGGAGTGAACTGGTTCAGGCTGTGGTTGGGTAGGTTGAACCGTGTCCGGGGGCGAAGCTGGTGGAGCGCCAAAGATGCCGGTGGGCGCCGAAGTCGCGAACATTGATCCGGGTGCGACTCCGCTGCTCTGTGCTCCAGAGTTCGTTGAGCCATCAGATGCACTGGTCGCAGTCTCTGGACCGACAGGCTTACGGCGCGTGGACTCCGGGCGAAGTGACTTGCGTTCTCCTGCTCCTTGACCGGTACCGGGACCGCTCGGAATAGCATCAGCACTATTAGTACTATTGGTGCTCATAGAACCATTAATACTAATAGTGGCATTAGTACTGGCGCCGCCGCGAGGCGCTCCCCCGGCGATCGCACGTTCAATACCGTCGATCCGGGCCCCGAGTCCGCTTGCCGATGCATCAGCGGCCGGAAGCAGTAGGCGTGCGCAGAGGAGTTCCAGGTGAAGCCGTGGCGAGGTGGCTCCGCTCATCTCAGTCAGCGCGGCATTGACCACGTCCGCGGAACGTGAGAGTTCTGCGGCGCCCAGCATTCCGGATTGACCCTGCATACGGGCCAACTGGTCTGCGGGGACCGCCGGAAGAACTGCGGCGGCGGAGTCACCGGATAGAGAGATGACAACAAGATCGCGCAGGCGTTCGAGCAGATCCTCAACGAATCGGCGAGGTTCATGACCGGTCTGAACAACCTGTTCAACAACCCGGAACAACGATCCGCCGTCACGCGAACCCAGCGCCTCAACCACCTCGTCGAGAAGCGTGGCTGGGGTGAATCCGAGCAACGCGACCGCGTGATCGTACTCGAGCACGCCGCCAGCCGCGCCAGCGATGAGCTGGTCGAGCACGGACAGGGTGTCGCGGACCGAGCCGCCACCGGCACGCACCACGAGCGGCAAGACGCCGTCGCGTGCGATGATCCCCTCGGCGGCACACAACTGTTCGAGGTAGTTGTTCATGATCTCGGGCGCAACCAACTTGAACGGATAGTGGTGCGTACGCGAGCGAATCGTGCCAATGACCTTGTCCGGCTCCGTGGTCGCGAAGATGAACTTCAGGTACGGAGGTGGCTCCTCCACGATTTTGAGCAGGGCGTTGAAGCCCTGCGCGGTGACCATGTGGGCCTCGTCGAGAATGAAGATCTTGAACCGGTCGCGCGTGGGGCTGAAGGTAGCCCGTTCGCGCAGGTCGCGAGCATCGTCAACACCACCGTGTGAGGCCGCGTCAATCTCCACCACGTCGAGCGATCCCGAACCGCCACGCGCCAGTTCGAGGCACGATGGACACTGACCGCACGGCGTGTCCGTGGGATTTGCCTCGGTATTCTGTGCGCAGTTCAAGATCCGCGCGAGGATCCGCGCCGACGTCGTCTTACCGCAGCCGCGTGGGCCTGAGAACAGGTACGCGTGGTTGACCCGGTTGGATCGCAGCGCTTGCATCAGCGGAGCGGTCACGTGCTCTTGGCCGATCATTTCAGCGAACGAATCTGGGCGGTAACGACGATACAGTGCAGTACTCACACAGCAACCTTAGTAGATACCCCTGACAGCGGGAAACAAGGGAGCGCAGTGGAGGGTAGCGGTCTCGCGCAGCAGAACGCTACCGCAACGCAGCAGACGCAGTTACGCGCTATAGGCACCAGCGAAACAAGGGAGCGCAGCGAAGAGCAACGCCATCTTTGAATGTGTGGGTTTCACTTCACCGCACGAGTTTTTCTGTACACGGTGAAGTGAAAACCTACAGGTTGACCGCACCTCATGCTCTAGATGCGCCCGAACCATCCACGTGGTTGTGAGCGATTGCCTATTGACGACGAGACCTCCACACCCAGCGTGGATGCGGAGGTCTCGAGTTGGGTATGTTCGTGCGCCTAGCGGCGCATGACCCTGCGTGCCAGCCAGTTTCCAAAGAATTGCGCGAACTGGACGACGATGATGATCGCGATCAGCGAGGCGAACGTGATCTCCCAGTTCATTCGCTGGTATCCATGCCTCAGTGCGAAGTCACCGATACCACCGGCTGCGATGACGCCGACCATCGCGGACATGTCCATGATGCCGATGAACAGGAAGGTGTAGGCCAAGATGAGCGGCCCGAGAGCCTCAGGGATGACCACCGTGAAGATGACACGGAACTTTGAGGCACCCATGGCTCGTGCGGCCTCGATAACGCCGGGGTCGAGTGACACCAGATTCTGTTCGACCAAGCGGGAGCACGCGAACAGTGCCATCAATGACATCGCGAAGGCTGCCGCGTTGGGTCCCAGAGTCGTGCCGACGACCACACGTGTGAGCGGTCCGATTGCGACGAGGAAGATGATGAATGGGATAGGGCGAACCAGGTTCACCAAGAAGTTCAGGATAGTGAACACGACTGGGTTTGAGAACAGGTTCCCAGGTCGGGTCAGATACAGGCTCAAACCCAAGATCAAGCCGACGAATCCACCCGCGAAGAGGGCCACGGCAACCATGAACATGGTGTCGCCGAGCGCGCTCAGGAGTTCTGGGAACATTCGATCCCAGTCGGTCTTGCCCGAGCCGAAGAAAGTGAAGACGGGGGTCATTTGTCGCCTCCGAGGAATCGAGCGGCTGGATTGGCGGTGTTGTCCAGTGACTTGGCTGCGGCATCAAGCGCCACGTCGATGCGTGGTGTGTGATCTGGGTTATCTACGCTTTCCCCGCCACCACTGTTGGCGGTTAAATCAGCGTATCCGAAGCCATCAATCGGGTTGGCGGCCGTGCCCAGGTCAACAACATGGGTGTAGGTGCTCAGCGTTCTGATGAATGCTGCGATCGCTTCCTCCGTGCCCTCGAGTCCCCAGGTAAGCGAGCCGAACGGCTGCTTTTTGATCTCGGAGATTCCGCCGTAGACGATTCCACCGCGCACGTTGTTTTCGTGCAGTACATCCGTGATGCGGCGTCCGTATCCACCGTCTTGATGCACGAACACAGTGACCAGGTGTTCTGGGTGACGTTCTCGCAGACGTTCGAGCGTTTTGGGATCGGGTTTGTCCTTGATCGCTGTGGACACAAACTTTTTGGTTGCATTGTGTTCCGGGTGGGAGAACACCTGATAGACGGTGCCCTCTTCCACGACCTTGCCGTTCTCCATGACTGCCACGCGATCGCAGATTTGCTTGACCACCTCCATCTCGTGGGTGATCACAACCACGGTGATCCCGAGTTCACGATTCACCTTGGCCAGTAGTTCAAGAACGTCGTTTGTGGTTTCCGGGTCGAGCGCCGAGGTGGACTCGTCTGCCAACAGGATCTTGGGGCTCGTCGCAAGCGCCCTGGCGATGCCGACGCGCTGCTTTTGACCGCCGGAGAGTTGCGACGGATACGCCTTGGCCTTATCGGTCAGCCCTACGAACTCGAGGAGTTCGGCCACCCGTCGCTTTCGCTCAGCGCGGGGGACTCCCGCCACTTCGAGTGGATAGGCGACGTTACGGCTCACGGTTCGTGACTGCAGCAGGTTGAACTGCTGGAAGATCATGCCGATTTCGAGGCGCAGTTTGCGAAGGGCTGATTCGCCCAGGGTGGAGAGGTCATGCCCATCGACGATGACGTTTCCGCCTGTAGCTGGCTCCAGCGCGTTGATCATGCGAACAAGGGTCGATTTTCCCGCACCCGAGTAGCCGATCACGCCGTAGATCTCGCCCTGTTGGATCTGCAGGCTCACACCGTCAACCGCTTTGACGGTGCTCCCCTTGGACGAGAAGTATTTCTCAGCATTCTTGAATTCCACAATGGTCGTGGACTGACTCATAAAGGCTCCGGTTTCCGTGACGGCATTCAACCTATCAACTGGGACAAATCTGCCACAGCTTAGGGAGGTCAGCAATCCCTTGTTACGCCGCAAAAGGCGGCACCCGCGCGGAACCGTCCGTGCGAGCGCCGCCTCATAAGCGAACTACTTAGTTGTTTGCAGCTTTGAAGTCTGCCTCGATCTCGTCGAGGAAGCCTTCGAGCTCTGCGCCGCTCTGGTTTGCGACTGCCGCGGTGCCGCCGGAAGCCTCCAGAACACCTTCCTGGATGACATCACGCTTGTAGATCTCGACGAGCTTTGCGTACAGTTCGCTGTCCTTCTCTGCATCACGTGCAACCCATACGTTGATGTATGGGCGAGCGCCCTCGGCCTCAGCTGAGTCGCGGTAGAGAGCGTCGCTTGCCTCAAGGCCTGCGTCCTTGAGGAAGTCGTTGTTCACGATCGACGCCTCAACGTCCGGCAGCGAGACAACCGTCTGGGCAGCGTCAACCGGGCGAACCGTTACCTTCGACTCAGGCAGGACATCGAGTTCGGTGGAGAACGCGGAACCGCCGTCGCGCAGTTCGATCAAGCCTGCATCCTGGAGCACAAGCAGAGCACGCGACAGGTTGGTTGGGTCGTTTGGAACCGCAATCTCACCACCGGTGATGGTGTCAACCGAGGTGTGTTTCTGTGAGTAGAGACCCAGTGGGTAAACAGCCGTCGCAGCGATTGGAGCAAGATCTTGACCAGCATCAACGTTGTATCCTGCAAGGAACAGCAGGTGCTGGAACTGGTTGAGGTCGATTTCGCCCTCGGTCAGTGCGACATTTGGAATCGAGTATTCGCTGAAGTCGACAATCTCTACGTAGATGCCTTCCTTCTCTGCTTCCTCGACGAATACCGGCCAGTAGTCCTCTGCGCCGACGACACCGAGCTTTACTGGGTCTGCTTCGGTTCCCTTGGTGGAAGCCTGGGTGTCGTCGCCTGTGTTCTGTTCGCCTGAGTCTTGCGAGCACGCAGCGAGAGAGAACGCAAGGGTAGCGGCGGTCGCAAGCGCGACAACGGACTTGAGTGGGGACTTACGGGTCATGGTTTTCTCCAATGAATGTGCAGGGATCGCCTGCAAAGGCCCTGTGGGGCCGGCGGAACGTTGAATGGCTTACCAGCCATGCGAAACCCATTCTTCAGCGATCTTCACGTGGTTCTTCGCTCGCCGAATGGCATTCACGCTGAATGATGTGGATTCCTAGAACAGTGATGCCCTCAGAACGGGCAGCCACAGCGCAACCTGTGCCTGACTGTAAACGCAACAGCCAGTGCTCTTATCGAGTGTTTCCCCGATTCGGGTGGTCGTTAGTTACGACAACACCCGCTGAGCATTGAACGCATAGCACAGCACATCTCGCGTGGCATGGTTGCCTGACGCGCTGAGACTGGGTGCTGTGTGCTGAACATGTCTCAATCATGAGGGGCAGGCCCTTCAAATATCCAGCAGACGAGCGATCGTCTCATTATTCGAGCAATTATTAATCCATAATACCGGCATAAAGCGCTTAAATTAGGACATATCACCCCAATTCAATTCCGCATTTCGAGACAAAGATAACTTGTGTTTGTCCCGCTCCGCGGACATGGGCTTGCGTGCCGCTCAGTGCTCGCTGCCGCTCTTCGCGAGGACGTTCCAGTTTGCACATCTTCGCGGCCATAGTTCAGACACGTTTATGGATGCTCGATCACGCAACAGGGCTGCCTTGCCGAACGTCGCGCATTTTCACCCGCTCTCCGATTGCAAATCCCTAGCAACTCTGGATAACGAGCCGATCTGAGTAGGCAGGAAGTCCTAGATGGACGAGATGACAAAGGGATATCGACATGCCAGTACAAGACAGAGACGTCAGCAGAAACGCAGGACAACCAGCACGAAACGGGTTGTCCTGGTTCAAGGATCTTGGCATTCGTACAAAGATCCTTGCCCTTGCGGTCACGGCAGTCGTTATCTCAACAGGCGTTGGTGCCTTCACGTTGGTCCAACTAACGCAGGTGGCCGGCGAGACCCGCACCCTCTCAGACATCGTGCACAATATGGAGGCACCGCTGCAGACCGTTCACCAAGGCCAGCTCAAGGGTCGAATGATCGCCGCGCAACTTGTCGCTGTAGAGTCGGAAGCCGACCGCCAGGCGTGGTTGGCCGATCAAGTCGACAATGACGCAGAGGTCGACGAGGGCATCGCCGCGTTTGAGGCGGGCGGTGGCACGAACACGACTGCCTGGGCTGATTTCCTACCCGCATATCGTCAATGGCGTCAGGAGCGGGATGCCCAGTTGGTTCCCGCCGCCATGTCTGGAAACAGAGCCGAGTACCAGCGAGTGCTACAGCAGGTCACCGAGCCATTGAAAGACACCTATGTGGATGCGCTCGATGCAGTCGCTCTGGAACTCGATGCGTACGTTAAATCCGTCAGCGAAGCGTCCAGCGCCAAAGCCACGTCTGCGATTGTCATCGTGGTGATTGTGCTGATCGCAGCGGCGGGCATCCTGATCTTGATCGCGTGGCTGGTCGGAAACACAGTGCGCAGCGCGACAACCTCGGTTCAAAATGCACTCACCGCGATGGCTAGTGGCGACCTCACGGTTGAAGCGCCGGTCAGTTCTTCAGATGAACTGGGACAAATGGCACGTTCTCTTGGAGCCGCCCAAACCTCGCTGCGAACGACGCTCTCCATTGTCTCCCAGACTGCAGGCTCTGTCGCTGCAGCCTCCGAACAACTGTCCGCCGCCTCGTCGCAAATCTCTGCTGGAGCTGACGAGACGACCGCCCAGGCGGGCGTGGTCGCCTCGGCGGCAGAACAGGTTTCCCGCAATGTGCAGACCGCAGCCGCTGGCGCCGAGGAGATGGGTGCCTCAATCCGCGAGATCGCGCAGAACGCATCTGAGGCGGCACGCGTCGCCGGGCAGGCTACAGAGGTCGCAAAGGTGACAAACAGCCAGGTTACGAGACTCGGGGACTCCTCGGCGGAAATCGGCAACGTCATCAAGGTCATCACAAGCATCGCGGAACAGACGAACCTGCTGGCGCTCAACGCGACCATTGAGGCGGCACGCGCCGGCGAGGCAGGCAAGGGCTTCGCTGTCGTCGCAGGTGAGGTCAAGGAACTGGCCCAGGAGACCGCCAAGGCCACCGAGGACATCGCCCGTCGCGTTGAGGCGATTCAACAGGACACGACGGGCGCTGTCAGCGCAATCGGGCAGATCTCCGAGATCATCGCGAACATCAACGAGTACCAGTTGACGATTGCGTCGGCCGTTGAGGAACAGACCGCCACGACGAGCGAGATGGCCAGTTCGGTCACCGAGGCGGCAACTGGTTCCGGTGAGATCGCTGCGAACATCACCGGTGTCGCCGAATCCGCGTCTGCGAGTTCGCAGACGCTCGGCGAGATGGGAAGTTCGATACAAGAACTCGCGCAGATGGCGACTGAACTGCGCAACCGTGTCAGCGCCTTCAAGTTCTGACGGCTAGGAGGGACGTCCGTAGGCCTCGAGAAGCCTCAACCACACCTCACTGATTGTGGGGTAGGCCGGGACCGCATGCCACAACCTGTCGATCGGCACCTCGCCGATAATGGCGATTGTGGCCGAGTGGAGGAGTTCGGCGACGTCCTGGCCCAGGAACGTCGCGCCAACGAGAACACCGCGATCCTCATCAACCACGATTTTCGCGTGACCCGCGTACCCGTCTGCGTGAAGTGAGGCACCTGCGACCGAGCCGAGGTCATACTCGACAGCACGTACGTTTGCGCCAGCCTTACGTGCCTGCCGCTCGGTCAGGCCAACGCTTGCGATCTCAGGATCCGTGAACACCACTCTGGGCACTGCGGGCCCATCGGCCGTCGCAACGTGTTGGCCCCAGGGAGCATCCCGAACCGGTGCACCCCTCAAGCGCGCCGCGATGACCTCACCTGCTGCACGTGCCTGGTATTTGCCCTGGTGCGTCAACAGCGCGCGTCCATTTACATCGCCAACCGCATACAGCCAGTCAGTGCCAGACACAAGCATCGTGTCATCGACCGTGAGATTCGGGTCCACCCCGACAGTCTCCAATCCGAGATCACGTACGTTCGGCTGACGCCCGGTGGCAACCAACACCTCATCAGAATGGAGTTGGAACCCTCCCTCCAGCTCAACCGTGACGGTTCCATCTTCACCGCGATTCACGCGTGCAACAGTTACCCCGAGGCGCACATCTATGCCCTCGTCACGTAGAGAGTCCGCGAGGTAGTCGCCCACGAACGGTTCCTCGCGCGCAAGGAGGACAGTACTCCGAGACAAGAGGCTCACCTGAGCCCCGAGAGACGAGAACGCCAAGGCAAGTTCGGTGCCTGCAACGCCGCCACCGATCACGATGAGACGCTCGGGAACCCGGTCAGTTGCCGTTGCCTCTCTGGTTCCCCACGGCTTGGCCCGATCCAGACCCGGTATCTGCGGCAGGACGGGAGAAGACCCCGTGGCCAAGGCAACGGCACGCGCCGAGTAGACGCGCTCCCCCACCTGCACCCGGCCAGGACCGACCAAACGTCCGTATCCGCGAATCAGGTCGATTCCGGCCGAATCAACCCATTCGGCCTGGCCATCGTCCTGCCAATTGCTGGTGAAAGAGGTGCGCCGGGCCAGAACCGCTTCGACGTCCACACTCTCGCCGACGGCCTCGCGCGCACCCGCCAGACGCCGCGCCGCGCGGAGTGCCTGCCCGCTTCGCAGGAGCGCCTTTGACGGCATACATGCCCAGTAGGAGCATTCGCCACCGACAAGGTCCGACTCCACGATGGCGACACGCAGGCTACGTTTGGTCGCATAGTCGGCGACATTCTCACCGACGGCTCCACCGCCGATGACGATCAGATCGTAGTCGTCTGTCGCACTGTCAGTCTGCTTCATGATGCCCTCCCCCGTAGAACCGCACCCAACCGAACGGCCGAGACCAAGAAGAATACTCCGCCGAGGATTGCATAGCCACCGATGCTCGCGTTACCTCCCGAAACAATCAATACTTCGTTCCCCGTCACAAACTCGGCACAGACGAACCGATACAGCAAGATACTCTCTGCTGACTTTTCGAAGAGAGTGGCGGTGCTTGCTGCGATAAACTGCGTTGGATGCTGAGCAACAAAGCGAAAACCAAAACAACACGTCGAGGCACGCATGATTGAGTTCAAGCAGATCACCAAGCAGTTTCCAGATGGCACGGTCGCAGTCGATGAGTTCGATCTCATTGTTCCGTCTCGTCAGATCACCGTCCTTGCGGGTTCCTCCGGATGCGGGAAGACCACACTGTTGCGTATGGTGAACCGGATGGTTGAACCAACAACGGGAAGCATTCTCATCGACGGCGAGGACGTGAAAGACGAGCCTCCCGTCCAGTTGCGCCGACGGATCGGATACGTCATGCAAAATGCGGGTCTCCTCCCCCACTTCACGATCGCAGACAACATCGCGACCGTTCCGCGGCTTCAAGGGCAGTCACGTGCCGCAGCACGCAGCCGCGCGCTTGAACTGCTGGAAACAGTGGGATTGGAACCACATATGGCAGACCGTTACCCACATCAGTTGTCGGGCGGACAGCAGCAACGAGTAGGCGTGGCCCGTGCGCTTGCCTCGGATCCGAACATACTGCTGATGGATGAGCCCTTCGGTGCCGTAGACCCCATCGTGCGCACCGAACTGCAGCAGGAACTACTGCAACTACAGCGGGAACTGGGCAAGACCGTCATCTTTGTCACCCACGATGTCGATGAGGCCTTCCTGCTCGGAGATCAGGTTGTCATCCTCGCGGCAGGAGCTCAGAAACTTCAGGTGGGGACTCCAAACGAGATTTTGGAGAATCCTGCAAGTGACTTCGTTGCTTCATTCATCGGCGCTGGACGCGGCAAACGAGTCCTGCGCATCAAGCAGACCGAAACGGGGCCGGTGGTGGTCGACGCAGACGGCAGAACTCAAGGCATCCTCTCCGGCGGTGAGCAATGATATGGGTTGGGCATTAGACAACCTCAGCCTCATCGGTGCGCTGACGCTCGATCATCTGCGCCAGAGCCTCATGGCAATCGCATCGGGGTTTGCTCTGTCCCTCCCGCTCGGGTGGGCCGCATGGCGGTATAAGCGCATCCGCGCAGTTGTCCTCACCGGCACTGGCTTGCTCTACACGATTCCATCGCTCGCGATGCTGCTCATCCTGCCGCTCATCATAGGATTCCCGGCGACGAGCGAGATCAATCTGGTGGTCGCCCTGACAATTTATGCGATTGCGATTATGGTGCAGTCGGTTGCAGATGGACTCAGTTCGGTTGATCCAAATACACGACGAGCGGCCATGGCGCTCGGGTATGGTCCCGTACGCAGGTTCTGGGCGGTCGATCTGCCTCTGGCAGGTCCCGTCATCGTTTCGGGCTTACGAGTAGCCGCGGTCAGCACGATCGCCCTCGCGACTGTTGGGATTCTGGTGGGGGTCACCAACCTCGGCTATCTGTTCACGAACGGTTTGCAACGCCGGATCATCGCCGAGGTGTTCACGGGGCTTGTGGTTGTCACCCTCCTCGCCTTGGTCATCGACCAACTCATCGTTGCCGCGGGACGTCTCCTCATGCCATGGACTCGCGGCAGTCGGGCTGTGGCGCGCTCTAGGTCTCGCTCGAAGGACCTGTCCGCATGAATCTCTTGACCGATGCCTTTCGTTGGATCCTAGACTCCGAACAGTGGCAGGGATCCAATGCGCTACACGTGCTGTTGCTACAGCATTTAACCTTCACCGTCCTTGCCGTCGCCGGAGCCGCGCTCATTGCGGTGCCAGCCGGTTGGGCCATAGGTCATACTGGCCGCGGACGCGAGATCTCCGTTGGCCTTTCCGGAGCAGCCCGCGCCGTTCCCTCCTTCGGCCTGCTCATCCTGCTGGTACTCGTCTTTGGGGTAACGCAGAAGACCGAGGCGGCCCTCGTGACGTTCGTTGTCCTCGCCATCCCCTCCCTACTCGCTGGAGCCTACTCCGGCATTGAGGCAATCGACCGGTCAGTTATTGATTCTGCCCGTGCAGTCGGAATGTCTGAGCGACAGATCTTGTTCCGAGTAGAGATTCCACTGGGACTCCCACTGCTCATGGGTGGGATTCGCTCCGCCATGTTGCAGGTCATCGCGACCGTGACGATAGCCGCTTACGTCAATCTGGGTGGCCTTGGACTACCCATCATCACAGGACTTGCCCTACGACGTTACGACATGGTCCTCGGCGGCGCACTACTTGTTGCCCTCCTGGCGCTGGTCATTGACGGCCTGCTCACATTGATGCAACGCATGTCGGTGCCCCGAGGACTGCGATCCACCGTTCACGGAGTCTCGAACGCACAACGGGCTCCCGCTCTCCGTTCCACTCGTGCAAACAACTCCTAAGGAGAAACCGATGTCCACGACACAAAAGATGCGGAACGCCTTCGCACTGACAACCGCTTTCGCGGCAGCCATTGCGCTATCCGCCTGCTCCTCAAACGATCCACTCGCATCACCCGATCAAGACAACGGGGCAACCATCGTGGTGGGCTCGCAGGCCTATTACTCAAACGAGATCATCGCAGAGATCTACGCGCAAGCCCTTGAGAACGATGGGTTCACGGTTGATCGCAAGTTCAACATCGGGCAACGCGATGCCTACATGCCAGAGCTTGAGAGCGGAGCAATCTCCCTCTTCCCCGAGTACACCGGCAACCTGCTGCAGTACTTTGACAGCGAGACCCTGGCACGTTCCTCCGCTGACGTCTATGGCGCGTTGAAAGAGGCCCTCCCTGAGGGTCTCACGGTCCTCGATCAGGCAACCGCAAGCGATCAGGACTCCTACACGGTGACTGGGGAATTCGCTCAAGAGCACTCGCTGGCTTCAATCTCCGACCTCGCAGACATCTCCATTCCGCTCACCCTGGGTGGGCCACCCGAGCTCGCCGAGCGCCCGTACGGACCAACCGGTCTCAAGACCACCTACGGCATCGACGTCGATTTCTCGGCCACCGGGGACACGACCGTTGAGGATCTGGTTGCCGGAACCGTCAACGTGGCGAACGTGTACACGGCAGATCCTCGAATTGAGACCGAGAACCTGGTGGTTCTTGAAGACCCAGAGTCGCTCTTCCTCGCGTCCAACGTAGTACCTCTGGTCAACGCGGATATCGCAGCGGAGGTCGCGGAGACCATCAATGCGGTGAGCGCACAACTCACCCCTGAGGGTTTGGTGTCACTGAATGTTCAGAGCACGGTGGAGGAGAAGTCGCCAGCAGTTATTGCGACGGATTGGCTCAGTGCCAACGGTCTGAGTTAAGCCCTCACTAAGAGAGCCGTTGACGTACTGCGGAGATGCCAAGCAGTGTGGCAAGTACCAGGGCAGGAATGACGCTGGTGTGGACGATCGCGATGTAGCAGCAGGCCCCGGCTGAGCACCACCCCGAGAGCACCTTGGAGAACAGGCCGACTGGGACTGGCCCAAGGTCCGGCAGTTGAATCATGGTGCCGAGCGGCCCGCTGCGTTCCAGTACCGCCAAAGCGCGGGTCCGTTCAACGATTACATACACGACTGCAAGGGGAACCGTTGCGAGTCCTGGCAACGCGCTGGCCCAACCAGCAGCGAGGGTTGCAGTGACTCCGACCAGCAGGGGCATGGTGCAGGTTCCGGCCAGCATCGCTGCCTCTGCTGGTCCGTACACGGTAGAGAGGGACCTGCGGATAAGAGCGGAGGCACGCCATGCAGCCCAGACGCGCGATTGACGCAGTGCAAGAGCCAATACCCCGCCTGCCGCAATGAGGTGACCAAGCACTGGGCCGAGGACAATCCCGCCGAGCGTAGAACAGGCAAGAATCGATACCGCGAGTCTCCATTGGTCTGTCGCAGTACGAGCGACAATGGTCCGGGCCAAGGCGAAGGCGGTGGGCTGGATTGTGGGAATGATCGGTGTTCGTGTAGCACGAGTGCGCTGGTCTCGTAGGAGCGTGAGTGCGGCACCATCAATCGAAATACAGGCGGAGTGCACCGAACGTACATTCGCGTCTGCACGCAGGAGACGCCACCGTGGAACACCCGTGTGTCCTTCGTGCTGCATAGCCTCCGCCGCACGGAATGCCCAGGCGGAAGCTCCAACCGCGAGCGCAACCCACGCGATGATCTCCACGCTGTTCATCCCCAGGTTGTGGGTGATCGATGCGAGCAGGCCGATAAGGACAGCGACGGTTCCAGCGACTATCGAGGCCGACGCCCATAGGGCGGTGCGTATTTCGGCACGTTCGGGAGTCCACACCAGTTCTGCCGTTGAGACGCGCCATGGGCCGACAAACACTGCGGTACGCCAGGACGCGACAACTATTGCGAGCACTGCCACGACGGTAAGCGTGCGTGGCTGCACGCCGAGTCTCATCAGTGAAACGAGTTGCCCGCCAAGTGTGACGACTCCACTGGTGACGAGAACACAGCCGATAATGATTGCTGCAGTTCCATAGAGGACCTCGGAGAGTTCAGAACCCCATCGTTTAAGCACCGAGTTTCAACTCCACGGCCGGGAGTTCCGCGAACAGGTCTGGGCGATGGGTTGCGATCGCCATGCAGCGTCCGGGGAGGAGTTCCTTCAGCATCTCTCCAAGCAGCATTTGATGTTCCAGGTCTAGGCCACGTTCAGGTTCATCAAGGAACAAGACTTTCCAGGGGCGTACTGCGATCGAGGCAAGAGCGGCACGTCGTTCTTGGCCGGTGCTGAGCGAGAACGGTAGTCGATCCAGCAGATCTGTGATGCCGAGGTACTCAAATGCCCGGCTAGCGGCGGGGTCCCCCTGCCCAATACCGCCGTACAGTGCAAGGTGGTCCCCCACTGTCAGGCCGGGCAGCCAGGGCCATTCTTCGGATATTGAGTGGGTTATGGCCCTGTGTTTCGCACCGTGCGGGGAGCAGGGCTTCTCGTCTATCAGGTATTCAGTGCAGTCCATATATTGCAGACCGGCCAACGCTCGCAGGAGCGTGGACTTTCCAACCCCGTTCGGCCCGGTCACGATCAGTACCTGACCGTTGGCGATGTCAAGGTCGAGTCGGTCGATCACTACGGAGTCGCCATAGCCCACGGTTATTCCGGAAACTTTCAGTCCGCTGTCCATGTGTTCCTCTGCGTGTGGGGTTCTGAGTGTCGGCACTGCAAGCAAATCTACTCGACTTAAGAAAAGGTGGGGTCAATTCCCCACCGTGCCCCAGCCAAACGCAAGCCGGATCAGATGAAGCGGCAGGATCGTCGCCAATCAGAGGCTTGAAACCAGGCGCCCACCGACTCTCTGCCCACAGCGCCCTAGATGTGATGTACACGATAGGCCTTTGTCACATCGCACACTTAAGATAGGCTAACCTTACCCGAACCAAACTCATCTAGGAGACGCTCTTGTCCCGGACCCGGATTGTCGCTGCCCTCGTCACGGCCGCAGCACTCACCCTTGCAGGTTGCTCAACCGACGCGCCAGAGACCAACGAGACCTCAAGCGCGCCAAGCACACAGACAACCGACGACACCACTGAAACGCCGGCAGAAGACGCATTCCCCGTCACGATCGACCACGTCTTTGGAACCACCACCATTCCGGCGAAACCAGAACGAGTCGCAACCATCGCCTGGGCCAACCACGAAGTGCCACTGGCCCTCGGAATCGTACCGGTCGGAATCTCCAAGGCCACCTGGGGCGACGACGATGACAACGGTATTCTGCCGTGGGTTGAAACCAAACTCGAAGAACTTGGCGCGGAAGCACCTGTCCTATTCGATGAGACCGACGGAATCAACTTTGAAGCAGTTGCCAACACCAACCCCGACGTCATTCTCGCAGCATACTCCGGCCTGACCCAGGAAGAATATGACACGCTCTCCAAGATCGCACCGGTCGTAGCCTACCCAAAGGTTGCGTGGGGCACCTCGTATGAGGAAATGATCCAGTTGAGTTCCAAGGCGCTCGGCCTGAGTGCACAGGGAGACGCACTCATCGAGCAGCTCGAAGCAGAGACCAACGCCTCACTCGACAAGCACGCCGCGCTAAAAGACGCGACCGTCCTGTTCACCTTCCTCGACCCATCTGACTTCTCCCAGATCGGCTTCTACACCAGCCATGACACCCGTCCAGGATTCCTGGAGGGTCTGGGACTCCCCGCTCCAGAAATCGTCAAGGAAGAATCCGCGAAGACAGACAGCTTCTACGTGAGCGTCTCAGCAGAGGAAGCAGACCGCTTCGAGGACATCGATGTCCTCGTCACCTACGGTGACCCAGGAGGCGACCTCGTCGAGCAGATCCAGGCAGACCCACTGCTGTCGAAGATCCCTGCGGTCAAGGAAGGCCGCATCGCCATCCTTGAGAACGGCACGCCGCTCGCAGCTTCCGCCAACCCATCCCCACTCTCAATCGGCTGGGGAATCGACGAGTACTTCTCCGTACTGTCTGGGCCACTCGACCAAGAGTGAACACCATCGCACCACCCCTGAGCGACCCCGAATCGCTGAGTTCACTGCGTCGATCCACGGCGCTCAAACTCACCTGGTTCGGGGTCGCTCTCGGAATCCTTGCACTACTCTGTTTCGCCTCCGTCACCTTTGGCGCACGATCAGTCACCCTCACAGACGTGTTCGCGGCACTGGGCGGGTCCGCCGAGAGCGTCTCAGAGGCCGCCGTCGTGGCCCGACTACCACGAACTGTGCTCGCCATCCTGATCGGTGCGGCCCTGGCACTCGCCGGGTCAACCATGCAGGCAGTCACCCGCAACCCGCTCGCCGACCCCGGAATCCTTGGAGTATCCGCCGGCTCAGCGCTTGCGGTGGTTGTGGGACTCGTGTTCTTCTCCATCACCAACCCTTGGACGCAGATCAGTATCGCCATAGCCGGCGCTGCTGGCGCTGCCGTCTTCGTCTACGCGGTCGGCTCACTCGGACGAGGCGGAGCGACCCCGCTCAAACTGGCCCTCGCGGGGGCCGCGATCTCCGCGGCGTTCCAAGCACTCACCAACGCGGTGCTGCTACCGCGTGTTGATGTCATGGAGTCATTCCGTTTCTGGCAGATCGGTGGAGTCGGTGGAGCAACCTGGGATCGTCTCGCCGTACTCGCCCCGGTACTCGCGGTGGGTGCGCTCATCACGTTCATGTGCGCACGGGGAATGAATTCCCTCGCGCTTGGCGACGATATGGCGGCTGGCCTGGGAGAGAACGTCGCGCGGACCCGAATGGTGTCGTCCTTCGGTGCCGTGATTCTGTGCGGCGCGGCAACCGCAGTGGCAGGCCCGATCGGTTTTGTCGGCCTGGTCGTCCCGCACCTGTGCCGTCTTCTCGTCGGAACCGATCACCGCTGGCTTCTGCCGTTCTCTGCGATCACCGGCGCCAGTCTACTGATTGCCGCAGACGTGGTGGGACGCATTATCACTCGTCCACAAGAGATCCAGGTCGGCATTGTCACCGCAATCATTGGGGCACCTGTGTTCATCTGGATCATCCGACGACAAAAGGTTCGGGAACTGTGACCCTCTCAAAGCTGGCTTCGCGCAATGAAGCCTCAGGGCAACTCTCCGCCGTCGATGCAGCACAACTCCAGTACTGGCGGCGGCGGAACAACAGACGTACCATCATGGGCTACGTAGTTCTGGGGTCGCTTGTCGCCGCGCTGTTCTTGGGATCGCTAATGATCGGTGAACGGTTCTATCCGCTGACCGATGTCGTACGCGTTGTCCTTGGCGAGCAGGTACCGGGCGCTTCGTTCACCGTAGGCGAGTTACGACTACCTCGCGCAGTCGCGGGTATTCTCGCTGGTTTCGCCTTTGGCGTGGCTGGTGCCACCACTCAGACGCTCCTGCGTAACCCCCTCGCCTCTCCCGACATCATCGGTATCAGCCAGGGAGCAAGCGCGGGTGCCGTCATCGCTATCGTGTTCTTCTCACTGAGCGACGCCGCCGTGTCCCTCGCGGCCTTCGGCGGCGCACTGACAACCGCACTGGCGATCTACTTCCTGTCTTACAAGGGAGCGTTCCAGGGAACCCGTCTCATCCTCATTGGAATCGGTGTTGCCGCAATGCTCAGCAGCGTTATCTCCTATGCCCTGTCGAAGGCCGCTGCCTGGGACATACAGGCAGCGATGCGCTGGATGACCGGTAGTCTGAATGGTGTCTCGTGGTCTCAGATCGCACCGCTTGCCCTCGTGTCGCTCCTCCTCCCGGTTGTCCTACTCCAACACCGCAACCTCGAGGCTCTACGTCTTGGGGCATCCAGCGCGACCGCCCTTGGCGTGCAGGTCGAGCGCTCACGGGTCGTGCTGCTCTTCGGGGCAGTGATCCTACTCGCCTTCGCAACCTCAGTCGCCGGTCCGGTTGCTTTTGTCGCATTCATGTCCGGCCCAATCGCTGCCAGGCTCATTAGACCCGGCGCCAATCTACTCGTCCCCGCAGGTTGTGTGGGAGCGATTCTCGTGCTCGCTGCAGATCTCATCGGCCAGTTCGCCTTCCCGACCCGCTATCCGGTTGGTGTCATCACGGGTCTGCTCGGCGCCCCATATCTCGTATTCCTGCTCATCCGCACCAACCAAGGTGGTCGTTCGCTATGACCAAAGAACATTCGCTCATCGGACGCGATCTGTCACTCGGCTACGGGAACACCGTGATCGTGAACAACCTCGATCTGGACATCCCCAGCGGAGCCATCACCTCGATCATCGGCCCCAACGGATGCGGCAAATCGACCCTTCTGCGTGGATTCGCCCGACTGCTCAAACCATTCACGGGTGAAGTACATCTGGACGGCAAGGACATCCGATCGATCCCGACCAAACAGGTCGCTCAGGTTGTTGGACTGCTCCCTCAGCAACCGATCGCCCCCGAGGGCATAGCCGTGGCTGACCTCGTCGGCCGTGGGCGCCAACCACACCAAAAGCTCCTGGCGCGCTGGACCGCACACGACTATGAGATTGTCGCCCAGGCATTACAGGACACCGGCATCTCCGAACTCGCCGACCGCAGCGTTGATGAACTGTCGGGCGGTCAACGCCAGCGAGTATGGATCGCGATGGCACTCGCACAGGAAACCGACATCCTGCTTCTTGACGAACCGACCACGTTTCTTGATCTCACACACCAGATCGAGATCCTTGATCTCCTGACTGACCTGAACAGGGCGCGCGGCACCACCATCGTGATGGTTATGCACGACATGAACCTCGCGGCCCGTTACTCCCACCACATCATCGCACTGCGTGGGGGAACCCTGGTGGCCCAGGGAACACCCGAACAGGTCATCACGGAAGAACTCGTACACGATGTGTTCGCCCTACCTGCACAGGTAACCCAAGACCCCGTCTCCCAGACCCCACTCGTCTCGCCACGAGGACGACACCACGTCCGCGGCTCTCAGTTAGGCGATCCCGTACAGCCAACTGGGGATTCCATTCCACTCACATCCGAAAGTAGTTCCAATGCCCGCTGAGCAGTCGCGGTTCTTCCGCGCTTCGGTTCGCTCCATCCAAGACATCACGCCGAGTTTCCGGCGCTTCACGTTCACTTCACAGGACCTCGCCGACTACGGCGACCCCGGATACGATCAACGCATCAAGGTCGTGTTCGGCCCCATGACCGCTGACCCGGGGATCCTGCCCGTCCACGACCTTGAAGCCATGCCCACCGGCCCAGACTGGTATCAGGACTGGCGATCCATGCCCGAGCACGAGCGTCCGCCATTCCGCACCTACACCACTCGAGCCGTACGACGCGAGGTGTGCGAGGTAGACATAGACATGGTCGTCCACGAGGTGTCCGGCCCCGCCTCCCAGTGGATCCAAGGCGCTCGCCCGGGTGACGAGGTGCTTATCTTCGGGCCGACGACAGCGGCAACCGGAGTGAGTTTCGGAATCGATTTCGTTCCACCCGAGAACGTCGGCCACGTACTGCTTGTCGGCGATGAGACCGCGGCTCCCGCCATCGCCTGCATCTTGGAACAATACCCGGATGTCCCTGCGACAGTGGTTCTCGAACTACCGCACGAGCACGACATCAACTATCTTCCACGCCGCCCTGACGTACGCTATGTCACCGGATCCCGCGCAGGCCGCGAGCGCAACGAGTTCCTGGTGTCCGCGACCAAGGAGGTCATTGAGGAGTTGAATCCTCCGGGACACGTGTCCGTGGTTGAGGAGATTCCACTCGACGAGATCCTGTGGGAAGTCCCCCGCTCCGCTCGCGGCGGTGCCGCGCTCAAGTCCGCTGAACTCTACACGTGGCTCGCTGGCGAGGCTTCCGCGGTGCGCGAACTACGCAGACACCTTGTTGGGGTACACGGCGTGGACCGCCGAGCCGTTGCCTTCATGGGCTACTGGCGTTTGGGCCGCGCCGAAGTGTGACCCTGGGTTTACGGCAACAAGGGTTTACGGCAACAAAAAGACCCCTCGCGCACCTGCCAGAGCCCACCTGCCCTTGCTGCATTCCTGCCCTGGGGGATTCAGTGAGATGACACCACACGAGGAGTCGACCTCCACTCTATACCAACTGACTCCAGTTTGGAAAAACGGCTACCAGTTTGGACGCAACCGGAAGTGTGCAGGCAGCAGGTTGATACCTCGTTCCGGGAACGTAGGTGGTTTCGATCACTTTCGCCCGCTAGATTCGGGTTTTCGAGAAAAGTTCGGTAGAGTTTTCTCGTTGGTTGTTCGGGAAACACGTTGACCGAGCACACTTGGAGGATTCGCCTAGTGGCCTATGGCGCCGTCTTGGAAAGGCGGTTGGGTGCAAGCCCTCGGGGGTTCGAATCCCCCATCCTCCGCCACAACAGACAAGGCCCCTGACCGCTAAGCGGTCAGGGGCCTTGTCGTTCTTGGAACCTTAGTCAGTCATGAGACCCAAAGCACGAGTGGCGCTACGCGTCACTCATCCGATGGGACGAAAAGCGCCCGGGTGAACATTCAAAAACTATGCACCTGGAACAAAAACAACCCATCGAGATTCTGGGAGGAGTCTACTGCTCGACACTCTCACCGTCACCGAATCGGAACTGCTGCCACACGCCGATCCGGGTCATTCCTGCCGCGAGGGCCACTCCGGCTGACGCATCGTTGCTTACCCCGGCGCGGTACATCGGTTCGTATCCGCGCTTGACAATCTCGCGTGAGATGGCATGCACCATCTGGACTGCAAGGCCGCGTCGACGGTGGCTCGCACGCGTGATGACTCCGATGTCAGCGAGTTTGCTCTCCCGCCACGGGTAGGCACTCGTCGCAGCGACGAGTTCATCTCCGTCGAAGACGCCCATGACACACCAGTGGTCGAGTTCCACGTAGGCTTCGTCTAGTTCGTCTGGGTCCGCTGCGGCCTCGAACCGTGCGAATGCCTCCGCGTCGTCTTGTGTCAGGACCCGCACCGCGTCCTGGTCCCGCAACCCCACGAGTGCCGCTGGCAGGTACACGTGGATACGGTCTGCCTCATCGGTCTCGGCCCCAGCCGTCTTGAGCGCGTCCTGCACATCCTGGACTGTGGCGCCTTGTGGGATCGGCGCAATCCGCTCTGCGGCTTGCTCGCCCACAAGGATCTGAACCCGCTGTTCAGGCGGAGCCATGAAGTGGGTTGTATGTGAGTGTTGTGCATCTGGATTGACGACGATTCGGCAGGTTTCGTTGTCGACCAACGTTTGCCCCTGTCCATATGGGGTGAACCATGCGTCAGCGACTGCTTGCGAGAACATAGCGTTTCCTAGCGGTGTGTTGTGAAAATGCCCAGTAATGAGCAGAACCATCCAAGTATCCGCCGCACATGGCTTCCCGGTCACGCTATTTATTCTCATCGCAGCAGGGCTTTCCTGTGTGGACTGGGCGTGACACGCCGCTTCGCGTGGAGAGGCCCTCTATCGATTGTGCGTGGCTGGAAGGCGAAGCGGATGCGCGAGGTGAGGGATCGTCGTCGATGAAACCGGCAAAGCCGGTGAGAATCCGCCGGTGATAGAGGGATATACGAGGCGGGACGCCCTGGAGAACTGTGGACGTCCCGCAACCATACTCCGAAACTCGCATCTGTTGCGGAGCCGGCGGGCTTAAAGCCTGAGCAATTTTAACCATGCGATAAGTAAATACCGAAATGCGCTACACGTCAGTGGCAGCGTGACTACTGGAGCCGTACCCTGACGCCGACTCGTGCGGGGACAAGCGAAGACGCTGGGCGCGGGTCCACACATTCGGCAATCCGACTCGGTAGACTTTTAGTCATGATTTTCAAAAAGGTTGGCAACGGACGTCCGTACCCCGAGCACGATCTGACCAGCAATCGCGACTGGGCCGCCGTGGCACCGCGGCAGGTACGTCTCGCCGATCTGATCACAACCAAGAGCGAACTCGACCTGACCACGCTGCTCACCGAGGACTCGACTTTCTACGGTGACCTCTTCGCGCACGTCGTGCAATATCAAGGGCAGCTTTACCTTGAGGACGGACTCCACCGAGCCGTGCGAGCAGCACTTCAGCAGCGTCTCGTACTGCACGCACGCGTGTACGTCATCGAGGAGTAGGCTCGCATTCCCAAGGAGCGGTCTGGGCACGTCGAGGGCATCCACACTCCACCTCACTACTTTGTCCGTAACCAGCACTTGTTTGTTACGCACCGCATTCATTTTCGTTCCGGTAGGGGTCTGCTCCGCGAGACCCCTACGCTCCACTTCACTACTTTGTCCGTAACAGGCGCAGTCTTGTGCCGAATATCCGTATGAACTTCACAAACAGTGATGGCTTCGACCGCTCGAAGTGAAGTACCCTCGTACATAGGTTCCATGCGAGTTAGGGTAACGAGAAAAATCGTGTCACAAGAACAGATCAAAAAGGCGCGCACACTACGGCGTCGCAGGGTGCGCGAACGTCAGGCTGTTGTTTTCGGACTGCTTGCCGCCCTTCTTGGCGCCGCAGGTCTGTGGGCCGTTGGGGTATACAACGGAGCGATTGCCCTACCTTTCGACAACGGTTTCACCTATGAGGAACCACTCGTCGACGAAGTGTTCGACACCGCCTGCCTGCCTGCCGACACCAAGCCCGTGGGCGCCAAGAAGATCACCGTGAATGTGTTCAACGCATCCTTGAAGCCTGGTATCGCTGCCGGGGTCTCTGGAGAACTGCGCAATCGGAATATAACGGTCGAGAACACGGCGAACGCCGACATTGAACGCGCGACGACGGCTATCGTGTTTGGCCCTGAGGGGATCGAGGAGGCGTACACTCTTGCCGCACACTTTGGTGCACCCGCGTTAATCCTCGACGACACCAAGGAGGACAACATCATTGATGTGCTCCTCGGCCAGAACTTCAGCTCGCTGCTCGACCCGGCCGATGTCCTGCTTGAAGCCGACGAGGCGATGAACTCCTACCCTGGTTGCAAGGAACTGTGGGAGATGACCGACAAGGTCGAGGCTCCCGTTGACGAGGACGACGATTCCGAGGATGTTCAGGACGATCTCGAAGACGAGGAAGAGGTCGAGGAAGAAGCCGCCTAGCGTTTTTCTGGGCAATCCTGACAAATTCTCGGTGGTCGCACCGCAGACAAGGCGCACGAAGGGGGTGGTCAGTTCCGCTGGAACTGACCACCCCCTTCGTTACGTGTTACTTGTCCAGTTCAGAACCTGCGGGAGCCGAAGCAGGAGATGCTGGCTCGATGGAGGTGCCACGAAGCTTGGACACGTATGACATCAGGTGGTAGATGACGAGTGCGGCGGCGCAACCAATCGCGATTCCCTCGAAGGTGATGTCACCGTTTGAGTAGGTGAAGTTCGCCATTCCGATAATCATCGGAACCGCTGCCGATGTCAGGTTGATCGGGTTGGAGAAGTCCACGCGGTTTTGCATCCAGATGCGCACACCGAGCATACCGATCATTCCGTACAGCAGGGTTGCCGCTCCACCGAGCACTCCCGCTGGAACTGTCGAGATTGCCGCACCAAACTTTGGCGACAGGCTCAGTAGCAGTGCTGTGATTGCCGCGACCCAATAGGCTGCGGTCGAGTACACGCGGGTTGCCGCCATGACGCCGATGTTCTCGGCATAGGTGGTCGTACCGGAACCACCCGCGGAACCTGCCAGGGTTGTTGCCAGACCGTCCGCGATCAGTGCGCGACCAGTGACCTTGTCGAGGTTCTCGCCGGTCATCGCGGCAACTGACTTCACGTGTCCGATGTTCTCTGCCACAAGCACGAACACGACCGGAAGGAAGAGGCCGAGCACGGCCGGTGAGAATGTCGGAGCGGTGAACTCAGGGAACCCGATCCATGCCGCCTCCCTGATCGCCTCGAAGTCCACCTCACCGCGGAAGATCGCGAATACGTAGCCGACAAGCACACCGAACAGAATCGAAAGACGCCCGATGATCCCCTTGAAAAGCACCGTGATCAGAATGATTGCCGCGAGGGTCACGGTCGCTGTCAGCGGCGCTTTGGCGAAACCACCGGTGATGTTGACGATCACGTGACCGGCCTCATCAAGGATGTGGTTCCCCTGCGAGTCTTCAGCGTACGCGGTGGTGCGCCACGCTGCTGGGGCGAGGTTGAAGCCGATCAGCGCAACGATCGTTCCGGTCACGACCGGCGGCATGAGGAGTTCGATCCACCGCACGCCAGCGAAGTGCACGATGAAACCGATGATTGCGAGTAGGATACCCGCGCTGAGGATGCCGAAGATCGCACCTGCATGGCCGTTGCTCGAGGTAGCGGCCAGGATCGGAGCGATGAAGGCAAAGGAGGACCCAAGGTAACTGGGGAGGCGGTTGCCGGTGATCAGCAAGAACAGCATGGTTCCGATTGCTGAGAAGAACAGGGTGGTGGATGGCGGGAAGTCCGTCAGCAGTGGCACGAGGAAGGTTGCACCGAACATTGCGACCACGTGCTGCATACCGATACCGATTGTGAGGCCCCAATTGAGGCGCTCGCCCGGCCCAACTACATCCCCTGGGCCAAGAGTGCGCCCGTCACCGAAAACTTTCCAACCGAACTTCACGTTCTCTCCTTCGACATCTTGTCGGATGCCCCTGCTGCGTCTGGGCAGCACAGTGGGCAGGGTCGCAGAGGCCCTAGGAGAATCTACTCGCTTTGTTAATAATCCTTCACCGGCCCCTCACAAGAAATCTCGCATACCGAGATGATCGGAGGGGTTAGGCGTTTGATCGTGTGCAGTTACACTAAATGTTCAGCGATCCACGCGAGCACGTATGTCAGTGAGTTTCCGTCATCGATCCTCTCGGCAGGAATGTCCTGCGCGAGGTGCCATGCCTGCTCGGCAGCGTCCGTTCCCGCGAGCGCACGATACATCAGCAGGTAGTCCCCGAATACTTGATCGTAGTCTCCAAAGAATCCGACGATCTCCTCGAGGTTCTGCATGATTCGATCCGAGTCGCCGCCAAGGTAGTCGGCAACCGGGGCCATCGGCAGTACCGCCATCCCAAGCATCGCTGACTGCTCCCCGCTGAACCAGGTGGCGTAATCGTGTTTGGCACCCCACACGAGCGGAATCACCGAGTGGCGATATGACGTGCGCACAGGATCAGACTGATCAAAGTTGGTCCAGTAGGTACGGGCGGAGCATGCCTCAAGGGATAGCAACCACACGGACAGTTCGTACAGCCATGTCCTGCCCGTCAACTTGCCCCATGCGCCAAGGGCATTCCAGGCATTGACTGCCTCAGAGCTGGACTCCTGGTTGTTTCCCTCATCGAAGGGTGCCGTCCCTGACGCCCACGAATGCCCCTTATACACGTCGAACACCCTGAGCATCGGAAACTCGGTATCCGGAACCGGTGTCGCGATGTCGAACGCCAGGGCGTCGACGGATTCACGCACCTGCTCAAGCAACTGCGGGTTACGCTCACCGAGCACCGCAGCCACATGCAGGAAGTATCCCCAGTGGAAGTGGTGGTCGTTGAAGAGATCAGTACCGAATGAGGCCTCGCGCCCCACGACGCCCGACCACACGTCATCGTAGAAGAAGGTACGCGGGGCATGTGAGTCGGCAGCGGCCTTGAACCATTCAAGGAACCGTTCTTCCAGGCCTTGTCCAAATGCGTCAGCACCAGGAACAGACAACTGAGTGGCAAGGTCAAGTAGGTTGGCGTCCCGGAACAACGCCTTGCCGCCAAAGTAGGTGTCCTCGGGAGCGCGTGGCACCTCACCGATGTCCTGCACCGCAGCCGCGGCGAGCGTGGCCCGTCTATCCTCAGCCACGCGTGTGAGGTCGAGGTGCACCCGCGGCTCCACCCGAGGTGTGCGCCAGGTGAGCACCTTCGCCGACACGAGCGGTGCCGTACCCGACACGGTCGCATAGGTTCCCAGGTTGTCCAACGGCTCCCGAACCTCATGGTGCGGTAGCCGCACCACAGCGACCGGGCCGTTCTCCCGCGCAACATAGCGAATGGAGGTGACCACCTCGTCGGAAAGCACCTGAGCGGTGACCTCGGTGCGCAGCACCGGGAACGTGGCGTGACGCGCGATCCGCAGCACCTCCCGCTCAATCTGCGCCGGACTCTCACCCGTGAACTGGGGGAACGCAATCAATGAAACGTACTGTCCGGCCTGCAACCGGATCGAGCGGGCCGAGAACGCACCCGTCGTCACGAGACCATAGTGGCTGCCCTCGACGTGAGCGGTCGCGCACGACTCATACTCCATCGAGAAGGCCTCCGAAAGCGTCACATCGTGCGCTATCTCAGCGGTATACGAAACGTAAGGAACGCCTTCCGCGAGCACCGCTCGCCCCAACACACGACCGATCTCATTCTGAAACTCGATGGTCACGCTCGCCAGATCGTGCGCAGCAATCCGATACCCGTACGCGCCGACATTGACGTCAATGTCCGCCGAGGCAGGCCCAGAGATCGTGTGCCGTGAGCTCGTGACATGCGGCAACCCGAAGACAAAGCCCTGATCAGTCTGGATATACGAATACGGAGTTGGGAACACCGGGGACGGCGAGCCAAAGGCCAGCCCCGAGAACCACCGGTTGGTCGGCGGCTGAATCATCGATGAGGCGTGCAGCCACGGCATCTCCTGAATCGTGTCCACGGGCAACGCGGCGATTGCCTGCTCGATCATTTCGGATACCCCCAGTGCCGCGAGGTCGTGACCGACCAGAGCGAACTGGGCTGCGTGAGCGTCCATAGTGATGACTACATCCACCGTTTACTAGAGCAAATACCCCCACCTCGGGGTTCGATACCACCTTACCCGATCGAATTATCGGACCCTCATGGGATTTAACCTGACACCGCAGCATGAAGCGCGATCGGACACGTCAGAACTGGGAGGTCACCTCACGTGCGATCAGGTCAAGGTGGTCCAGATCGGACAGGTCAAGAATCTGCAGGTAGATCCGTTCCGCACCCGCGTCACGCGCCCGACCGATCGCATGAACGGCCTCCGAAACCGTGCCAGCGATACCGTGCTCCCGCAGTTCCTCCGGGTTACGCCCAATCGCGGCTGCCCGACGAGTGAACTCAGCCTCGTCCCTACCCACACAGGCCACAAACGCGCTCGAGTACACGAGTTCGTTCGGGTCGCGTTCAATCGCCTCGCAGGCTGCGCGGACACGTGCGAACGTTGGAGCAAGCCGGTCGAACTCGACAAACGGTGTGTTGAACTCGGTTGCAAAGCGTGCCGCAAGGGATGGGGTCCGCGATGGTCCGGTTCCGCCGATGATGACCGGAACCTTGGGGCTCACTGGCTTTGGCAGTGCCGGAGAATCCGTGAGTTGATAGTGCTTGCCCGCATAGTTGAACTTCTCACCAACGGGGGTCTCCCACAACCCGGTGATGACATCGAGTTGTTCCTCAAGTCGTGAGAACTTGTCCTTCGGGAATGGGATGCCATAGGCGCTGTGCTCCGCCTCAAACCAGCCAGCACCGAGCCCCAGTTCCACGCGTCCGCCACTCATCTGATCGACCTGAGCCACTTGAATCGCAAGTACTCCGGGCAACCGGAAGGTCGCGGAGGTCACGAGTGTCCCGAGCTTGATCCGTTCGGTCTCGCGGGCGAGTCCAGCAAGCGTCAGCCACGCGTCGGTTGGCCCTGGCAACCCGCCGCCACCCATTGACAGGTAGTGATCGGAGCGGAAGAACGCGTCGAATCCCAACTGTTCAGTCGCGTGCGCGACTGCGAGCAGATCCGTATAGGTTGCGCCCTGCTGTGGTTCGGTGAAGATCCGGAAGTCCATTGTGAGCTGATCCAATCTATTGGCCCCGCCATTTGGCAGGGGTGAAGAAATCTGCGATGGTTACGGCGGTCAAGGCGCCAAGCACGACCGCGGTCCTTTTGCGCCCGGTTTTATGCGCATAGCGCGTCAGCCCGGCAAGAACTGTAGCTTCCAGCGTGTTGAGCGCATAGTAGGCCGGCGGCCGCCTGAGCCACAGGCGCATGATTCTCGACGATATGTCAGGTTCATCCGGCAGGGTCGTCGCGGCGGCCCACACCGCTTTGGAGAAGGGCTGCGCAACAACATACTGCGCGCCCTCGAGATGATGTGGTTCGCGCCAGCCCTCCGCGAGCTCAGCCGCGGCCTCGGGCAACCCAAGTATCCGCGTGACCGCCGTGAGCGGGTCGTCCATGTTGTCGGCGCTGAGCACGAGGTGTAGGCGATCCCGTTCTAACGTGCCAAGCTCAAACAATCCGGCGAGGGCATCCGCATCGATCCGAGGCCTCGCAAAGAAGTCAAAGACGAACTGGGCAGGGTCAACCTCACCAAGTTGCAGATAGCGCATCAGGTCCTGCGCGACACGAGTGCGCGGGTCGACGTCAGTCCACTGCGGCCCCCACTCATGCACTCCGATCTCGTCACGGTGCGCAACGGTGAGACGCCGCCACGCCCCATTGCGTTCAAGATGGATACACGGTTGATCTGAGTTCCATCCGATCAGGTTTTCCAGCGCACCACCTGGCTGGTCTACGCCGACCACGCCCCACTGTGCCCCGGAACGGAACCAGAGGTCGTGTCGTGCCGCATGGGCAAGGAGCGGACCATCCGTTGAGCGGAAGCGACCGACAACCGCTTCAGCGCGCGTGTTGATGTCGACGGTGATTCCATCGAGATGCGAGTGGGTCGACGGCACGCTGGGGTGGTCTGCGACGTGGCATGCCGCATTGAGTTCCTGTGCCAGACCGGAGGCAAGATCCTCGAAACTGATGGTCGGTATCTCGCCACGAGTCGTGTTCTCCTCCGGTGCCCAGCGTGGCGCGAACCCCTCATAGAGGCCCACCGTGCGAGCGATCATCCACCCGGGTGCGCCGATGTGTGCTCCGTCAATCACCTGGGCGGGAACCGCACGATCCAGGAGAGCCTGGCTCAACTGTTCGAGTGTCACTGGATCGAGGTAGGCAACGTGGTCCGCATCTGAGCCAGATGATTTGATGTCTTGGGGGTCACGTGGGTCACGTGGCGCAATGGCAATGTACATTGCGTAGGCTGCGTACGTCTGCGTTGCCTGCTCAAGTTCGTGCATACCTGAAGTCTCTCATCTGGCGAGAGCGATGGCATCGGTTTTTCGCTAACCGGCAAACAACTGTGAGAACTCAGGTGTGCTGAGCGTGCCGGTCCTACTGGTCGCAGGCGGGAGCAGAGGACACCTGGAGGACCACCTCTGGCTCGTGTGCGTGAGATATCTGCTGGGCTGCCTGCTTCTGCTCGTCCGTGTGCAAGCGGCTCGGGTAGATCACGAACCGGTCGGGCATGGATACCATCTGGGCTGTGATGATGTCCTTCATGGCCTCAATTGGGGCATCGAAACTGGAAACCTGCACAACCGGAACACCGGCCGCCTCAAGCATCTGCTGCTCATCGAGTACCTGGCAGGCAGGAACGATCATGCCCAGTTCCTGTGCTGCCTCCGCTCGGTCCGGCCAGATCCGCTGAATCGCCAGTTCTGCATGTGCTTGCGCCAGAGCGTAGGCCAGGTCTTCCGGGCTGGCGTCGCGGGCCCAGTCGGGATCCACGAGGATCTCGTTGGCCTTACTTGAGCTGGGGTTAAGGCAGGTGGCTGCGCCTTCGCACTCATTTGCCGAGGCGTAGTGCAGCGAGAGTCCTTCGAAGCCCTGTTCGAAACGCAGGTACGTGTCGCGTACTTCCTGCAGCCTTATCTCCGCCAGGCGCTGTGCAGCGCGAGCTGATTCCTTGGCGAAACTCGCGGCCCCGCTCTTCTCCTCCTGCGCGACGTCCTCTTCCTCAAGTTCACGAGTCGTGATCGCAAGTTCCGAGACGTCGTCTGCTTCAGCTAGACCTTCGGTCGATTCTGCTGCGGCTTCGAGCACCTGCTCAGCGACTGTCGCTGGCTCTGGGGACGCGGAAAAAACACCGAGGCCAACGGCGGCAAACAGCCCGACCGTGGTAACGGCAACGATCGCGAACAGGCGAACCCTGTTCGACGCTTCTTCCCTAGACGACATACTGCTCATGTCGCCTGCCCCTTCCTCGTCGCCCGGTACCTGAACACCGGTATCACGACGGTTGATGCTCTCGTTAAATCGTGTGCATCCTATTCGGTTGAAATGAATTCCGGATGAACCCGTACCTTACCTATCGGCAGGAAACCGCCGAAGATGAAGTACGCCACACGTTTAACCCCTTTCGCACAAAACTTTACCTTCTTTTTGCCAGGCTGTCTCCCCTGTTTTCTGCGGTTTTACCGCACTGACACACAGCCTCCACTAAAGAAGGTAAAAAGGTACCCCGTTGGAAAGTTTTCCACGGGGTACCTGTTATAGAAATCTATTTAACCGGGCATTTGAAGCGGGATCAGTAACCCATCGCACGCGCTACTGGTGACACCTCTGCGCCGCCAAACTCCCAGTGCCACGGTTCCGGCTTGGTCTTCTGTGCCCACTCTGGCGAGAACCAGCCATAGGTGGTCGAGTTCGCGACAAGCCAGTTCCGCTCCGGGGTGTTCCAGCGAGCCTCTGGACCATTTAGATCAAGCGCGAGGCCCCACCCGTGGTTGGACATTCCGGGAGGTGCTGCAAGCCAACCCTTGGCTGCCTTGGTAGTGACCTGCGAACTGTAAGAACGGTAGGAATCGGTGATCTGGATGTCACGACCGAACTCTTCCTTGAACGCAGCGTTCAGTTCAGCGAACATCAAGGCTGCATCAGGGCGCGCTTTTTGCCCAGTGGCCGTAGCGATCTCAACGAGTGCGCTGTCCGGCAGGCGCCCGTTGGAGAAGGTCCCGTACGAGTTGGCCAGTTCAACAGCCTCGGCCCATGCAGCCTCAAGCGCGAGGACAGCGAGTTCCTCGGCAGTGGTTACACCCGGAGTCGAGGTGCCATCGACGAGGGCTTGGAGGCGAGCGGTTGCCGCGACCACCGAGTCGATTGTCGTATCGGTGACGGCAACAGAAACCGTGTCGGCGCCTGTTGGGACATCCACAACGTTTGCGGTGGAATCCGTGGCAGGATCCCCGAATGTGTCATCGCCGGGCATGTAGACCACCATGCTCTGCGACGAGCCGTCGGCTTTGCTCTGTTCAGTTGCGGCATGCTTGCCAATGTATGGAGCGACGCTTGCGGTCTGAACGACCTCTGGAGCGGCATTGATGGCCTGCTCGACCTCAGGATTCGCCGCGGCTTTCTCTGCCTGGGCCACAGGGACATCGGTATATGCGCCCACCGCACGGATAGTGATTTCGAGCGATTCCTCGGAATCGTAGAGACCTTCGGCCGATGCGGTTCCGGATGCCTGTTCAACATCTGTCGCGAGCGTGTTGCGCGAGAAACTACGCGAGGCAGTGCCAGATCCCTCACGGGTTGGGATCTCCTCGGCCTCAAGAGCGATCTGTTCCAGGAGTTGCTCGAGTTCCGCAGCCGCCTTCTGCACCGCGGCATCTGACTCGATCAGAGCAGACGCATTGTTGAGGAGCTCAGCGGCTTTCATCACCGCTTCGTCTGCCTCGCTCGACGCGATGGTGATGGCGGTGTCCGGTTCCACCAGATCCGTGAGGTTGCGCTCTTCTCCAGTGACCTGGGAGGTGTTTGGTCGGCTGTCGTGAGCGTTCACAACGACCGTGGTGCCAACGAGCCCGGCGATTGCCACACTGGCTGCGATGACGGGCTTGCCGAGAACTGGCTTGGCGATGGAGGGCACGGAGAAGAGCGCTAACCGGATGCCGTTACGCTTCTGTGCGGCGCGGCGTCCTTGGTAGCGTCCGCGGCGCGTGGCGTCCGTGTCAGGTGCATGAGCAGCCTCGATCGAGGTTGCTATGCGCTTACCGTGTGCGGCCATCGAAATAATCACCTGGTTCCTTGCGGCGGGTACGCCTTGGGGCGGTTTACACGACCCGCCGGATGGTGGCAGCGGTTCATGCGTCTTACTGATGTATCGCGCTATGCGTGTTACATCTTGCGGCACTCACCTGTGTGACTGCTGCGAGCAGAACGATCTCCTGACCATTTATCTCGGCAGAACCAAGACAAACTTAATAGGACAATGGGCAGCAGTACCCGTATCGTTCGCCCCATCTAGGTTACAAGAGTGTCACAGATCCACAAGGGCCTCGTTCCTGTCTTCATCACACCTGTGCACAACTCACACAGCGACGAGGCGCCCACCAGTGTGGAAACAGGAAAGCGCATGCTCCTCTGTGTCATACAGCACAGGAGAGCATGCGCGAATCGCACCCGGGAAACCAAATGCGCCCCAAGATCGAAATCCGAAATTCACCCACTTGGAAAGTTCGTTTGGCGACGACCTGGACATCCAGTTATGCGCCCGATACTTATTCCTAGTTGTTCAGGGTGTTGCAACGACCACCAGAACCCGCCATGGGCTGTTTTTGGTCCGGTGGCGTGTATTTTTTACACACCACCGGACCAATTTCAGCCCACCGGCTTGACGACGAGCCGACTAAGATCGCTCACCACGCCCTGACCCAGCCGCGCTGGGTTGGGAGAGGGATACGGCGTGGTCCATCTCGTCGCCAATCTGCCGCACTTCAAAGTCGTGGATTGCCTGTTCAACCCCTTCAACAGCGGTCATCGCAGAGCCAGAGATCGATTCCTCGATCGTGGTTGCAAGCGGCTTTTGCCTCACAAAGAACAGCAGCACAGCCGCAACGATGGCCAGCGGGATGAGCCACATATAGATCGGGATGAGTGCTTGATTGTACGAAAGCACGACCGCATCTCGCAGCGGACCCGGCAGTTCATGCACGAGGGCTGGGGTAAAGGAGTTCGCATCGAGTTGGCCTGCCGCCGACGAGTCAACGAGACCTGCGAGATTCTCCTCGACTCGACCAGTCAGACGCGACGCGAACACCGATCCGACGACAGCGGACCCGAGCGTTGAACCCACCTGGCGGAAGTAGTTGGTGCTCGCAGTGGCGGTGCCCACGACCTTGAGCGGGAAAGAGTTCTGCACGATCAAGGTGAGGATCTGCATCGACATGCCCAAGCCCATACCAAGAACCGACATGGCCGCACAGATAACCCATACCTGCGTGTCCACCGTAATTCTCGCCATGAGCAGCAAGCCCAGGGCAACAACAAACGATCCGATGATGGGGAGATTCTTGTAGTTCCCCGTCCGGCTCACCACGATCCCGGAGATCGTCGCGGTTATCAGGAGCGCAAGCATCATCGGGGCCATGAGCAGCCCCGCCGTGGATGCCGAATAGCCGCCAGCCATCTGCAGGTAGGTTGGCATGTATCCGATCGCGCCGAACATCGCGATTGCAGTGACAAGCGCAGCCAGTGTGGTCAGATTGAAGTTACGATCCCTGAACAGGAACAACGGCATGATCGGCTCAGCGGCCTTCGACTCAACCCAGACAAACAAAGCGCCCGTCACAGCGGTCGTTACGTAGAGTCCGACAACAAGCGGAGATGTCCAGCCGTATAACGAGCCACCCCAGGTAAGGGCGAGAACAAGTGCGGTCGTTGCAACGGACAACAGCGCCATGCCGAGAATGTCGAGTTTTGGGCGTTCCTGCAGCGCACGCACAGGCTTGCGCAGAAACAACATGGTTGCGACGATCGATAGCACGCCCAATGGCAGGTTGATCCAGAATGCCCAGCGCCAACCCGGACCTTCCGTGAACCAGCCACCCAAGAGCGGCCCAGCCACCGAGGAGACGGCAAAGGTAGCGCCCATGATTCCCATGTACTTGCCGCGTTCCCGGGCAGGTATCACATCTGCGATGGCAGCCTGCGAGAGAATCATCAGGCCACCGCCGCCGATCCCCTGAACTGCACGGGCTGCGATGAGCAGTTCCATCGAGTCAGCGATTCCACCCAGCACGGAACCGATCAAGAAGAGCACAATCGCACTGAGCAACAGCGGCTTGCGTCCCATGAGGTCCGACAGTTTGCCGTAGATCGGCATCACGATCGTGGAGGCCAGGATGAACGCTGTGATGACCCACGCCATGTGCTCAACGCCGTTGAGTTCACCAACGATTGTGGGAAGCGCGCTCGACAGCACGGTTTGGCCGAGGGACGACATGAACTGTGTCATCATCAGGCCAGCGAACAGCAGATTCACTGAGTTCTGGTGTTTGGTCATTGTGTTTCTTTCATAAGGCGCCGGAACACGTCGAGGGCTTCACGGAAGCGCAACTCGCCGTCATCAGACAACGCATCGGGGTGTGTCGAGAAGGTGTAGCGCACGACAGAACCGGCAAACGTTGCGATCCCACGGGCTGAGGCCTCGGGCGAGCCGAGGCCGGCAACATCTAGGTTCAGGTCCGCCAACACCTCAGCAACCGCATCATTGACCGCTGACTCACAGGCGGCCATGTGGCGGTGCAGAAAGATTTTGTGTTCGGGGCGCTCGCGAAAGACGGCGACCCGACTGCGAAAGCTGTCCGGGTCTATGACCGTGTCACGCACCACGTGGAAGTAGAGCGAGACCACTCGATCAAACAGGTTATGCCCACCGTTTTCTCGGAGTTCGTCATGTTGAGCCCGCGTGATCTGCGGCGCACGAAGCCCGACCACTGCTTCCTCTTTGGATTTGAAATAGTTGAAGAATGTGCGCTGCGAGACTCCCGCCTCAGCCGCGATTTCCTCAACCGGGGCGTTGCACTCGTTCTCCACGACAAGGCGGTAGGCAGCCCGGTGAATAGCCAGGTAGGCATCGGCCTTGTTCTGCTCGCGACGGGATAGGGACTGATTATGCACATCTAAACTTTATGCAGTTGTGCAAGTTTGCACAACTGCAAATTTATGCGATATCTCCCACACAACGAAAGGGACCCACCATAGGTGAGTCCCTCGTCGTCAATCGGACCATGCGCAAGCGTCCGCAGCGCTCTGCATCCGCCTACTCGTCCGCAGCAGCCAACTGGCCGCAGGCACCGTCGATTTCCTTTCCGCGCGTATCGCGCAGCGTGGTCGGGATGCCGTGTGCCTCAAGGCGGGCGATCCACTCGCGGGTCACTGCGGGCTCCGAAGAGGTCCAGATCGAGCCCGGCGTCGGGTTCAACGGAATCGGGTTGACGTGCACCCAGCCTTTACCGCGAGCGTTCAGCTTCTCGGCCAGCAGGTCGGCGCGCCACCCATGATCGTTCATGTCCTTGATCAGCGCATACTCAATCGACACACGGCGGCCGGTCTTCTCGTAGTACTCATACGCTGCGTCAATGGCCTCGTCAGCCTTCCAGCGCGAGTTCACCGGAATGAGTTCATCGCGCAGTTCATCGTCCGGAGCGTGCAGGGACAGCGCGAACGTGAACGGCAGCTTCTCGTCAGCAAGTTTGCGGATCGCAGGCACCAGGCCAACGGTCGACACCGTGATGCCGCGAGCGCTCATACCCAAGCCCTCAGGCGCTTCAGCGCACATGCGGTGCACTGCGTTCATGACGCGCTTGTAGTTTGCGAGCGGCTCGCCCATGCCCATGAACACGATGTTGGTGACGCGCTCAGGAACGTGATCACCGGGACGAATACCGCCCAAGCCACCCTCGGCGATGACGCGGTTGGCCTGAATGATCTGGTCCAGTATCTCCGCGGTGGACATGTTTCGGGTCAGACCCGCTTGGCCGGTCGCGCAGAACGGGCAGTTCATGCCGCAGCCGCACTGCGAGGACACGCACAGGGTGACGCGACCCGGGTAGCGCATGAGCACGGATTCGACGAGCGAGCCGTCGAACAGTCGCCACAGGAACTTGATGGTCGCACCGTCGTCGGTTGTCAGACGCTTGACCTCGGTCAGCAGGGTCGGGAACGCTGCGTCGACCATCTCCTGGCGCTTGTCCTTGGGTAGATCGGACATGCGCTCGGGATCGGTTGTGTAGTGCTGGAAGTAATGCACCGAAAGCTGCTTGGCGCGGAAGGCAGGCAGGCCCAGTTCCTTGAACTTTGCTTGGCGTTCCTCAAGGGTGAGGTCCGCGAAGTGAGTTGGCGGCTGAGTAACCCGTTTTTTGGTGGCGAACTGCAGTTCTGGACGCCCATCCGCGCCCATCGCCTGCTTCCACCCCTCCGGGGTTGGGCGCACTTGCTCGCGCCCTTCGCGGCGCGCACGCAGTTCGGACACGCGGCCGTCGATCTCGGCGCGGCGTTCGTCCTTTTTCTGCTGGGCGTCTTTGGCTTGAATGTACGCGATCGTCCGGTCGTTGCGGTCCGCGCGCGTGACGCGGTCCTCGTGCCGGGTGCGTCCCGTCTGCTTGGTTCGTGCCGGTTGTCCGCCACGGGTCAGGCTTTGCGACGAGCGGGCAGCAGAGCGCGCACCGCCCACTTTCAGCGCGGACAGTTGAGGTTCGGAGGTTGAGCCCGTTGATCGCGGGGTCGCCGAGGTGCGGCCACGCGAGTCTTGAGGCGTCGCCGACTGGCCGGAACGGGGGGATTTGTTTGAAGCAGACATCGTTCCCGATTCTCCCACGCGCGCTTGCACGCTGCACGAAACGTGAGCGAGGACAAACGTGACGTTGCCCGCTTAAGCTGCCGGCTCGTCGCCAAGCCTGCTCCTTGCCTGCTCCCGCGAACTCCACCCAAGCTCTCGCCGCATCCCCCCCCATCGCAGCCCATCGCCGAACTCAGGCATTTTCCCTCGAACTCAGGCCGGAGCGGGCTGAGTTCGAGGGAAAATGCCTGAGTTCGCGGGATGCTTCATGCCCAGTAGGCATATGGAGTTGAGATCGTTAGCAATCTGCAGCACGCGTGACGCTCTACACACCCGACGAGGTTGCACTTTTGATGTCAAAGTGCAAAGATGCACTATGTGAGCAATAGTGCAGGAAAGACTAGTGATTCGGAGACTGGATCGTCCGCCGAGCACCCCATCAACCGACGCGAGGCACGTAAAACGGCAACCCGCACGGCCCTGATCACCCATGCACGTGCACTCACGAAGGAACACGGCCTCGCAGGGTTCACAATTGAGGACCTGTGTTCGGAAGTCGACATCTCGCGGCGCACGTTCTTCAACCACTTCGCCTCCAAGGACGATGCCGTGCTCGGGATGTCCAAGGAGTCACCTCTCGCTCCGCATCGAGAGGAGTTCCTGACCTCTCAGGCCCACACCTCGCTACGCGAGGCCCTCTTGAACCTCGTGGCGAGTTCCGTCAATGGCACCGCCACGCACAGCTTCACCCCATTCGAGGTCATGGAACTGGTCCAGGGCGAACCGTCACTCATGAACCGCCTCCGACAAAACGCCTTCGACACCGTCATCGAGGTGGAACAACTCATCTGCGCGCGCGAAGGCCTCCCCTATCCAGATACCTACGCACACACCGTTGCCCTCACGCTTCACCATCTGATGATGACCGCCCTGCTCCCACCACCCAACGGTGACTGCACGGCGGGACAACTAGCCCGATCATTCGACGATCCCGAGAACATTCGAGAGAGATTCGCCGAGAGACTCAACCACCTCGCCCGATTCTTCTCGTCCGGCCCATAGCGCCACCCCGCAGTGCGGTCGTTCACGCCGAACTACCGACAACAGCCAGTACTCATCCTCCAACCCACCACCCCGCGCGTGGTGGAGACCCGACGCAACCGTGTCGTCGGCAATCAACCAACTCATATGAAGGGACACCCATGTCTCACGCCCCCACAGAAACGGTCACGGACGAGCCCAAGCTCGTACTGACCCAACGAACGATCTGGATCATCTTCGCCGCCCTCATGGCGTCGATGTTCCTGTCCAGCCTGGACCAGACCATCGTGTCCACCGCCATGCCCACCATCGTGGGCGACCTCGGCGGCGTACAGCACCAGGCGTGGATCACCACGGCGTATCTCCTGGCCACAACCATCGTGATGCCGATCTATGGAAAATTCGGTGACGTTCTCGGGCGCCGCAACCTCTTCCTCGCAGCCATCGCGATCTTCACCGGAGCCTCACTGGCACTCGCCCTCGTGGACACGTTCTGGGGATTCGTGGTGTTCCGCGCAATCCAGGGACTCGGTGGTGGTGGTCTGATGATCCTGTCCCAGGCGATCATCGCGGACATCACCCCGGCCTCCGAGCGCGGTAAGTACATGGGACCGCTTGGGGCCGTGTTCGGAATCGCCGCTGTCGCCGGTCCACTGCTCGGCGGTTTCTTCGTGGACCACCTGACCTGGCACTGGGCGTTCTGGATCAACATCCCCATCGGAATCATCGCGTTCGTGGTCGCGTGGTTCACGCTGAAACTACCAAGCCACAAGGCTGAGAAGAAGATCGACTTCCTCGGCGTCCTGTTCCTCTCCATTGCGACCACCGCGCTCATCTTCTTCACGGACTTCGGCGGATCGGCCGACCACGGCTGGAGCGCATCGGAGACCTGGATATGGGGAGCCACCCTGGTCATCGCCGCGGGACTTTTCGTGTTCGTGGAGTCACGTGCACAGGACCCCATCATTCCACTGTCGTTCTTCAAGAACCGCACGTTCGTGAATGCAACCGCAATCGGCTTCGTGCTGGGACTCGGCATGTTCGCGGCGCTCGCATTCCTGCCAACCTTCATGCAGATGTCGTCCGGCACCTCCGCCGCAACATCTGGCCTGCTGATGCTCCCGATGATGGTCGGAATGATGGGTACCTCAATCTGGTCTGGTCTGCGCATCACCAAGACGGGTAACTACCGCCTATTCCCCATCGTTGGAACGGCTGTGACCGGTGTCGTCTTGGTCGTCATGTCCACGCTCCAGGGCTCAACCCCGCTGTGGCTGCTGTGCACCTACCTGTTCTTCTTCGGTGCCGGTCTCGGTCTGGTCATGCAGGTCGTTGTCCTAGTTGTCCAGAACTCGGTTGACCCACACGACGTCGGCGCCGCAACATCGACCAACAACTACTTCCGCGAGGTGGGTGCCGCCCTGGGTGTGGCCGTGTTTGGAACCCTGTTCACGAACCGTTTGTCCGAGCGCCTCTTCGAGGTGTTCGCGGGAGCTGGACTGTCTCCTGACGATGCGGCTCAGTCGACATCACAGATCACGCCAGCCATCATGAACGAGATGCCGGAGGCTATGCGTAACGGCGTCATCGACGCCTACGCTGACTCGCTTGCTCCGGTATTCCTCTACATGGTTCCGTTTGTCGTCATCGCCTTTGTACTGGCGCTACTCACCAAGCAGATCAAGTTGTCCGACGAGGCCGGAATGGTTGCCCGTGGCGAGGCCGTCACCGATTCTGCCGACCTGTCGCAGATTGCCGACGAGCCTGGTTCCGTTCCAGTTCCTGCTGGCGTTGGGGAATCACACGGCGAGTCCGATTCCGTGGTGCGTTAGCAAGACGGGCTGGCCTATGCCAGGCCGACAACATGACGGAGGGGACATCAGCGATGCTGATGTCCCCTCCGTCATGTTGTGCCCCCTAGCCGATCATTCTTGACCGGTTTGAGGTCTGCGTCAGTCCGTGAACTTTACCGTTGCCTTGATCAGGTTGTGGTCCGAGGCCTTGTAACCGTTCTTCACAGTGGTGTACTGCGAGAAGTGAACGTTCTTGCCCTTGCCGAGGATGAAGTCGATCCGGCTACCGAACTTCGCTGGCGAGGCCTTCTGCTTCTGCCAGTTGTTGTACGTGTGGTAGGCGATGTTCTTGGTCTTCTTAGCGCTCGCGGAGTCAATGTATCCGTTCTTCAGAAGCCTGTCGATGGTCTTCAGGTTCTCAGCACGCTTGTTGGACGAGTTCAGGTCGCCGAGGAAGAACACGGGCTTGTTGGCTTTGTTGACCTTCTTGACGTGGTTCAGGATCGTAGCGACCTGCTTGTCACGGTTCTTGTCGTACTTTGCGCCCTTGCGGTGCTCGAGGTGGGTGTTCACAACCCAGAACCGCTGTTTGGTCTTCTTGTCCTCAAACTGCACCACCTGTGCGAAACGCTGGAATTTGGCTGCGCCGACACGCGGTAGTTTCACGGTGCAACTTGACGAGTAGTCGTTGTTCTTGCCCTTACCCGTGGTGTTCTTGCATTTGGACACCATCTTGTATTTCGCGGAATCGTACAGAATACGCTGACCATCGTTACCACCTGGCTTACCGCGCTTGATGTAACGGGTGTCGCGCGTCAGCTTCCACTTGACCTTCTTGTCCTTCTTCTTCTGGGCGGCCTTGACCTCCGAGAGAAGCTGTTTGATCTGAGTGGAGTTGCCCTGCTTCAGGGTGATCGCCTCTTGGACGCCAACGATTCCGGCTTTGGAGTTGACGATCTGCTGTGCGACTGTCTTCTTACGGTTTGCCCACTTCTTGTTCGAGGGATTCGCAGAGGCAGAGGTCACGTTGTACGACGCGATGGTGAGTGTGGTGGCACTCTTTGGTGCCTTGTTCAGTGGCTGTCCGACGATTGCAGCCGCTGATCCTGACGAGTACTTCACACGGGTCTCAGTAGCACCCGTGTTACGGGCCTCAACTCGGAATCGGAGCACACGCCCAGAGCCAACCGGAGCTCCCAACGCCTTGAGATCAGCGCTTGTGAGGGTGTAGGAACGTGCATTAGCGGGCAGGTTGAAGACCTGATGGTTCTGTCCCCGCTTGCCCTGAGCAAATGAGGAGGACGCAACGTGCAAGCGGATGCTCTTCGTGTAGGCGCCGTTGTGCTTCCAACTGATCTGCACGTTGCCTGCGGCGGTGTGCTTCCAGGACGTCGTGATCGGTTTGGGTGCACGAGCCTTGGTGGCTTCGTTGACCGAGCTGGACCACTTGCTGGCGTTGCCGTTCGGTTGCACTGACCGTACCCGGAAGTAGTATCGCGTGTTGTCCTTCAGGCTGGAGATCGTCTGTTCTGGGTTGTTGGTGCCAGAACGTCCTCTCTGAACCGTGGTGACGTTCTTGGCGAACGTCGAGTTAGTTGAATACTGAATCTCGTAGCACAGTGCACTGGCCTGTCGGCCAACAGAAACTCGGATACCCTGCGTACTCGTGTTCTTCTTCAACACGGAGATTTTGGGAGCCGTGCTCGACGTCTGCTTTGACGCAGGCACACAATCCTTTGAGTTCGCACCCTTTACATAGTTGATGTCGGAACTCGACGAGGCGGCTGCGGGAACTGCAGTGGCCACAGCCGAGCCGAGGGTGAGCACAGCAGCAAGTGCTGCGGCTACTGTTCGTTTCATGGATCGCTCCAGGGAATAAGTTGCGGGCAGTCTTCACCCTACAGATCGGCCCGGAATCAGGGAATGTGAGCCTCCTAACGTTAGGATACGCGGGATCTCGCTCCTTGTCCCTGCCAGTCATTCACTACGAAGCGCCTCAACTGGGTCTTTACGAGACGCCGCTGAGGACGGGATCAGCCCAGCCAACACGGTCAAGCCCACACTGATTGCGACGAGGATCGCACCAGCCTGCCACGGTAACTGCGCGACCTGAGCGACACCGAAGTTCGCGTTGACGATCGCGTTGGTCGGCAGAGTCAGGAGCACGGTGATGACGATGCCGATGACTCCGGCCACGAAGCCCACGATGAGTGTCTCGGCGTTGAACACGCGCCGGATATCTCGCTTTGAGGCACCGATTGATCGCAGGATACCGATCTCCTTCTTGCGTTCGAGTACGGAGATATAGGTGATGACTCCGATCATGATGCTGGAGACCACGAGAGAGATGGACACGAACGCGATGAGCACGTAGCTGACCACGTTGACGATTGTGGTCACGGACGACATGAGGGTTCCGACAAGGTCGGTGTAGGTGATGACCCTGTCATCGTCTCCGGAGCGTTCCATGCGTTCGTTGTAATTGTCGAGGATCGAGATGATCTGTTCCTTGGACTCAAAGTCCTTGGGGTAGATATCGATCGTAGAGGGACGGTCAAGCGAGGCATAGCCAAGCTTGGAGAGATTGCCGTCGTAGGTGCTCTGCTCCGTGACCATCATCGACATCATGAGTTCGGCGAGTTCTTCCTCGGACATGTTGAGGGAGAACGCCTCGAGGAACTGATCCTCGTTGATGTCCATGGCACTGGACATGTTGGTGGCCAACTGCCCCATCGCCGTCTGCAGTCCACTGGTGATTTGCCGTTCGAGCGCTGGTCCGACCTGCTGCGCCATCTGCCGCCCGACCGTTTCCATGGCTTCGTCCATATACTCGGTCATGCTCTTCTGCACGGTTGTGGCGATGGCTGCGGCCTGGGTTTCAACCTGTTCGGTCACCGCAGCGGTTACCTCCTCGGTCACCTGTGCGATGATCTCTTCCTGGGCTGCGGCGATCTCCTCTTGCGCCCCGTCCTGTAGTCCATCGATCTCCGCGAGGATCGCGAGTCCCTCCTCGGAGCCGAGGAATCCCTCGAATCCGGCCTGCGGGTCCACACACCGGGTTGCGTCGACGGCGCAGTAGGTGGCGTATCCCGTGGCAAGTTTCTCAGCGAGCGCGGTCAGGTCCTCTTCCGTGACGCCGAAGTCGATGTCGCTCAGGTCCAGCTCGGTGAGCACGGACTCAAGGTCGAGGTCGATATCGCCCAACTCCATGTCTTCAAGTAGCCCAGCAAGATCCAGTTCGGGCAGGACGGATGGGTCGATGTCCAGCGACGGCATCGAGATGTCGAACGCCGAGGTGTCGATGCTGAGGGTGGATTCGTCGATTGTGAAGGCGTTTGTGAGCGCTTCTTCGTCCACGCTCATGACCTTGGACAGGTCAAAGTCATCGCGCTGTGGGTTGGCTTCCTCATCCGCGAAGGTGCGTCCGGAGAACACGTTCACTGCGGGTTTGGCCAGTTGGTCTTTGACGATGTCGCGTTCAGCGGCGTCAGCCATGAGGTCCTTGGTCAGTGTGGAGGTGTAGTACAGGCCGGGTTGCAGAGCCGTTGCGGTGGCTCCCTCAACCGGCTGGAGAACGCCGACCACTCGTAGCGGGGTTCCCTTATCGACGAGCCCCTTCAGATACTCTGTGTCACCAGACTTGTCGGTCCATATCTCGTAGGTTTCGTCGTACTGGTAGTAGTCAGCGGCGTTGACGAGTCTGAACTTCGCAGCCATGAGATCGGCATATTCGAAGGTCAGCGCTTCATCCGGGGTGGTGATGTCTTCCTCGTTGAGGAGTTGCCTGATCATTGCGTCGAGTTCGGCAGGATCGCGCAGCCCCATCGTGAAGGCCATCAAGTCGCTGATTGCGCCGTCTGAGGTGAGCACCACGATAACCTCGTCCTCGCCCTGCGGCCACCGCCCGGCAACTACGTCGTACTGCTGTTCGATCAACGAGGTGTCGTCGACGAGTTGGTGGAACACATTGGTGCTCATGGAAGCGGACACGAGACTAGAGGTGCTTGTTCCGCTGCCAAAGCCAAGCGCGGCAAATGAACTGTCAGGATTGACCTGGCGCACGCCATCGGAGGTTTGCGTGAAAATCTGTGGGGTGACGTTGTATGAGTATTGGATCGACTGCGTGTACTCCTCAATCCCATCACCGCCACCGTCAAAGTACTCCTTCAACGAGGCAAGGTCGTTCGACCCGATGGACTCGAACATGCGGGTCATCATCTGAACCTCGCTCACGGAGCCACCCGAACCAGTGGCAGCGCTTGAGCCTCCATCACCGAGCCCTGCAGATGCAGCCATCATCGCGGTGAAGTCCATGCCTTGACTCTGGATCGTCAGCGGATACACAGAGAGCGTGTCCTCCTCGATGCTCTTGATGTAGTCGTTGACGCCGTTTGCCAAGGCCAGGATCGCAGCGATTCCGATGATGCCGATGCTTCCCGCGAACGCCGTCATCAGGGTACGGCCCTTTTTGGTCATCAGGTTCTTGAACGACAGGGCTATTGCCGTGAAGAATGACATGGAGGTCCGACGGACCTCCTTATCCCGCCCCGCAACTGACGCAAGGGAGGGATCAAACGGGTCCGAATCGTCGGAAATCTGGCCGTCGCGCAGGGTCACGATGCGGGTTGCATATTCCTCGGCGAGTTCCGGGTTGTGCGTGACCATGATGACGAGGCGGTCTCGCGCAATCTCCGTGAGCAGCGCCATGATCTGCACGGACGTTTTGGAATCGAGGGCGCCCGTCGGTTCGTCGGCAAGGAGGATCTCCGGGTCGTTGATGAGCGCACGCGCGATGGCGACGCGCTGCATCTGTCCACCAGACATCTGGCTGGGAAGTTTGCGAATGTGGTCGCCCAGTCCAACCCGTTCCAGCGCTACCACGGCGCGCTCGCGGCGTTCCGCTCGCGAGACGCCCGACAGCGTCAGTGCCAGTTCGACGTTCGCGAGGACACTCTGGTGCGGAATCAGGTTGTAGCTCTGGAAGACGAAACCTATGCGGTTGTTGCGGTAGGCGTCCCAGTCGCGGTCGCGGTAGTCCTCGGTCGGCACACCGTCGATGACGAGATTGCCTGCATCGTAGTGGTCCAGCCCTCCCACGATGTTCAGCAGCGTTGTCTTACCCGAACCCGATGGCCCGAGAATCGCGACGAACTCGTTATCACGGAACGAAATCGATACGTCGTCGAGTGCGGTTTGGGTGAAGTCCTCAGTCGTATACGACTTGCGGATATTAAACAGCTGCAGCATGTTGCGCCTTCCAGATTCTCACTGAAGAGAGTACTTCGAAGAGCGTGCGGCGCCGACGATTAGTTCCCGTTTTACCCTTGCGGCGTAAAGCTGTGGAAACCGCGAGTTCCGGGGCCTTTGGCCTACCCTTGGATGTTCTTGAAGCGCGACAATATGCAGTCGCCTTTCCTGGTGCTTCCGTTCTATTGCCGACGAGCCCTCACCTTACCGGGCATCGCACGTCCCAGCGTGGTTGCCTGTCGACGTGAAATCATCGCGGTGCCGCAGACTCAGGAGTCTCCACCATCCCCAGTAAGTAAATTTCAGGGCTCGCGGTGTGAATTCACTGTTAACGCCCACCATTCCCTCGGAACCTCGTGTCACCATCGGGAGTATCGAGCGAGGAGGGATTCATGCCACCGAACAACGCCCCGACACTGTCGATTAACGACGTGATCGACCCCAGATCATATGGATTCGACTCAACGCCGCCATTCGACCCCAACAGACACACGACGGTTCTCCTCGATGGCACGTGGTATCGCCGAGACATCATCAGTGAACTGATTGCCGCACATGAAACCGCTGGCGAAGTGAATGCCGGAGCGCGCCGCGAGGGTACAGCCCTTCTCGCCCTCGAACGCACCCAAGCAGGGAAAACCGCCGTGACGTGCATTTTTGAGGGACGCATCATTGGTCAGTTGGCCGAGCAGGATGCAGCACGACTCGAACCATCGCTCCGAGAACTCGTTGAGCATCGCCGCCACCTCGCCGTTCCCGCCTCGCTCCGCATGAACCATACGGGCTCCGGGGCGGTGGAGGTGTACCTGCAGTTACCAACCCCAGATGCGGTCATGCCCGCCAACGGCTATCCAAGAGACACATGGCTATTGCTTCCCGGTGGGGCACCGCTCGCTTTGCCGCTCGCTCCTGGCGCCACTGTCAAGGTTGCGAATGTGCCTGATAGCGAACCCCTGCGATTGGCTGTGGCAGTCGTGCCTAGCGTAGAGATCCGTGCGCGATCAGCGGTCGAGTCCTTGGCAGTTCAACTGGACGGTGAAACGATTTCGGTCATCCCAGCCAATAAGTCCTCGGTGATGTTGCCTGTGGTGAAACTACTCGAGGACCGTGGCGTTTCCACTCTGGTACGATGCAGCGTTTTCGGTACCGCGCAAAAACTCACGATTGAGATCGATGCACCATCCTATGAGTCCCTGAACGGCGAACTCATCGAGTCGATTATCTATCTCGCACCCCACACGGAAGCCACCGATCAGTAGGTGTCAGGTCTCGCGGCCTCACCAGCACCACTTGACGAGACTCGCGGCTATCGGCCAAAGACATAGAGCGCCGCCAGTACGCCCACACAGATGAGTGATACCGCGACGAGCACGAGGGGCACGCCGTCAGCGATATGGATGTCTCCGTTCTTGATGAGTGCGCGGTTGAGCCGACGATAGCGCCGGCGCACCCAGTACAACGCGAAGAGGCCAGACACGACTCCAGACAGGCCGAGTACGAGCGGCAGCAGGCCGGACACCTGATGCGAGACATATCGTGCGGCAACCGCGCTGGCCACGACGAGCGCAAGGATTGTGCGCTGCCAGGACAGAGCGGTGCGTTCCACGGCAAGCCCGAGATCGTAGACCTCTCCCTCGCTTGATCTCATAAGGGATGCCACGCTACACCCCGACAATGAGACCGACCGCGAGCGCCACCACGCCCACGGCGGTGAGCACGGAGATGACAATCGCCAGACGGGGGCCGGGCATGGGTCTGTTCTGTCGTAGGGATCGTTCGTTGTGTTTCCAGGTCAGCCATGCGTAGATTGGCACGATGAGTCCGATGAGCAGGAATGCGGCGGTGACCACGTAGCGCGCCGTGGGCCAGACTGGAACGTCGAGCGCCTCAAGCGCGAGTCCCGCCGCGATGAATGCGATAGCGGTTCGAATCCAGGAGAGAAAAGTGCGTTCGTTGGCTAGCGAGAACCGCGGGTCAGGGTCAGCACCAACCTGGTATACGGACTTGGGGAATCTAGGCTTGGCCATGTCTTAAGGTTACCGTCGGTTAAATCTTTGGTCCTGTGCCGCCTGTCCGCGCGAGGCGCACAGGTCGCGGAATCCGTCATGCTCACAGCATAGAAACCCAGCGAACCATACTCGTGTCAGGAGACACCGGCATAAACTTGAATCTGTTGGGAGCGATTCCGGCTACGTAATCGTTACTCCGATAGACATGCCTCAGGTGTGTGCCCGATCCGCCCGGCCAGTCCCGCAGGGTTCCCGCGCGATGTGCCTTAAGTCAAAGTGAGAAGTTGTGAGTTCGAAGCAAAGCGTTTTGTCGGCGTCCGGCATCGTGGCTGGTTACACCAGCCGCCCGTCCATCAATGGTGTGTCTGTGGAGTTGTCCAAGGGGGCACCGGCGCTCGGTATCACGGGTGCCTCTGGGGTTGGCAAGACCACACTCGCAAACGTCTTGTACGGCCAGTTGAAGCCCGCTGCAGGTCGGGTCACGTTTGACGGTGCGGCGGTCTCGAAGTTGCGTTTGGGTGCCAAGAAGCGGTTTCAGACGACTGTTCGCAAGGTCGGGCAGAATGGGTTCTTTGGACTGGACGGGGAGTCCACGGTCCGCCGTGTCGTAGAGGACGATCTGAAGGCGGCCCGCAAGGCTGGTCGGGCGTCGGGTGAATCGGTCGAGCAGATCCTCGACACGATGTTCCTTGAGCCTAGGTTCCTGGATCGTCGCCTGCGCACGCTCTCGGGCGGTGAGCGCCAGCGCCTGACGCTTGCCCTGGCATTGTCCACCCGTCCGGAGATTCTGATTCTGGATGAACCGACCACCGCACTTGACCCCACTCTCAAGGACAAGGTCTCAGCGCGTTTGCGCGATCTGATTGCGGAGCGCGAGATCGGTCTGCTTGTGTTCTCGCACGACTTGGATCTGCTTGCTCGCCTGTGCGCCCAGGTGCACGTGCTCGCGGAGGGAACCTTTGTCGAGACTGGTACGCCACGTGATCTGCTCGTGAGTCCGCAGCACCCTGCAACCCGCGACATCGCTGAGGCTTACCCGGAGGCGGTACGCGCATTGCGCGCCGTCCAGGAGTGACGTCTGATCTGGTTGTAGTTCTCTGATTGTCGACGAGCCGTCACCTTCCCCGTTAAGGTGACGGTTTTGTTGTGCTCGCTTCCTGGGTAGGAGTGGTTCGGTCTCTTCACCTTGTCTGCCCCCAGTTGCTTCGTCGAACTCCGCCTTTTACCCACGAACTCCGCGCGCTCTGGGCTGAGTTCGTGGGGTTTTGGCTGAGTTCGGTCCAAAGTAGAGGCACGCTGAGTAACTTTCGGGCAATGCGTGACATAGATCGAGGGAGAACGGACCTGATGGGAGCAAAGTTATGTCTGCGTACTCAACACGAACGCTGCTGAGCATCAGTGGAGCGTGCGTGGTATCAGCACTGCTTGCCGGGTGCTATTTCTCCACGGAAACCGCACGTGAACAGAAGAGTCCCTCGCCCGAGTCCTCTTCTCCTCAGACTGATCTGCCTGCCATCCTGACGTTTCCGTGGAGTCCAGCCGAGGGAGGCATGGCCGCGCAAGTCTACGGAACGATTGGGCTGGAGGGTGGTTGCTGGACGGTGACCAACGATGAGTTGGATCTCACCTGGCCATTGGCGGTTCCCGAATCCACCGTTGTCCAGTTGGATGAGCAGGGCATGCCCTCGCTGAATTTCGCCCACGGCCCTCAGATATCGGTGGGACAGTTCTTGGATTCCGGTGGAGGTTACGTCAGCGAGGACCTGTTCTCCGAATTCTCTGACGTGCTCACATCGTGCCAGGATGCTGGCATCGACCTGACAGAGATCGCGATGACGTATGGCGACTAACTGCCTTGTGCACCAGAATCTCGATGGGGTGTTTTTGCTCCGGGTGCATAGCTTTTCAGCACGCACTCGGACACTTTTCGCCCCATCGAAGGAGACGAACATGAATCTCAGGATGGCCACTACATTTGGAGCGGTCCTTACGCTCACCTCATGTTCTCTGCTGCCCGGTCAAGATCCGCACGTCGTTGAAGCATCCGACGGCACGCTGCTCCTCGTGTCCTCGCTCAGTGGGGAGGGAATGGAGGCGCTTATCTCGGGAACGCTGGAGAAAGGTGAGGGGGACTGTCTCTACATCGGGGGCGAAGACTACGACAGTCTTGTCATCTGGTCTGCCAGGACAACCTTCAACGACGACGAGACCGCGGTGCTGATGCCCGGCTACGATCCACTGTCCATTGGTTCGTGGGTGGAGATCGGTGGCGGACACACCTCTGTTGACGGCCCCAGCTATCCCACGATTCCATCTGAGTGCGATTCAGAGTATGTGGTTTCAGTGAACTAGATCGGGCACAGGAGAGGGAGCGCGTCCCAGCAGGTTGCGCTCCCTCTTCACCGTCCAACAGGATGCCTTTTACTCACGCCGTGAAGGTGTGCGGTTTCCCCGATTCGAGGATGTGTGACAACGGAATCGGATCACTCAGTTCACCCCGGAACTGACCGTCGACCCAACTCTTGAATGCCAGGAACTGCCACTGTCCTTCAAAGTCCTGCACGATCCGACCCGCATAGCCGGTGGAATCAGTAAGTTGCACCGCATTGTCGATATCAAAGGGACCCGTCATCGACTCGCCGAATGCGAGCCAGGTACCACCACCGGACGCTGTCTCCCGTTTCCGTGGCGCCATCTCGGAGGCAAGACAGCAGAAGATATCCACCCACCGACCGTCTACGAGTTCAACCTGATTCACCTCAAGTTGCCCGAACCCACCACCTGGGGCGGTAATCGGTGGCTGGATAGTCCAGTCTTCGAGGTCAGGGCTGGTGACCATGCCGATGACACCGCGCTCGTGGGATTCACCCTGCTGCGCACGGGCGGTCACAAGCATGTGCCACAACCCTGTGTCCTCGTTGAAGAACACCCATGGGTCACGCCACGCCTCGTCGAACCATTCCCCTTCACCGGCCTTCTCGTACCAGCGTGGATCGGCCTCCAAGACGAACTCCTCGTCCTTGTCCCAGTGCAGCATATCCTGGGACGTGGCCCGCAAAACTCGTTGTGTATTCGGTGCAGGGCGATCCGAACAGCCGGTGTAGTACATGTGATAACTACCATCGGGAGCAGCGATCGTCGAACCCGTCCAGGTTGCAACATCATCCGGAGCAGGCGCATCCGATCTCACGACGGCGTCTGGAAGCCGGGTCCAGTTCCGCAGGTCAGTCGACGTCGCACGTCCGATCTGTGCTCGACGGTGCCTACGTTCCTCCTGGTGCAGCGCTTTTGACGCATAGAGGAAGAACAACTCGTAGGTGTTCTCAGTTTTGAAGATCCAAAAATCCCACGACCAAGAATCGGGAAGCTGGAGCATAACTATCCTTTCACGCCGCTCGCGGCAATTGAGTTAACGAAGGCTCGCTGGAACGTCACGAACAATGCGATAACCGGAACGGTGATGATCGACGCATAGGCCATGATCTGACCCCATGACGTGCTGAGTTGGAAGAAGTACTGGACCCCGACCATCACTGGTCGCAGTTCCTCCGACTGGACCGCCATCAGCGGCCACAGGTACTGGTTCCACGCGGGTAGCAGCGTCAGGATCGCCACCGTGGCAATAGCGGGCCCGGAAAGCGGAAGGATGATGGATCGATAGATCTTGAACCATCCGGCGCCATCGATCGAGGCCGCCTCATCGAGTTCCTTGGGGATGGAATCGAAATACTGGTGGAACAGGTAGATCGAGAATGCATTCGCAAGGAATGGCAGTATCTGCACCTGATAGGTGTCCATGAGTCCCTGGGTGATCGCGAAGCCGTCCGAATACAACCCCAGGTGAGGTAGTTTGTTGATCCACCACAGCAGGGGAAGCGCGAGGGTTTCAAACGGAACGATGAGAGTCGCGATGATGAGTGAGAGGACGATCTTCCCGCCTTTAACCTTCATGCGGGAAATCGCGAAGGCGGCCATCGAGTTGACGATCAGGCCGATGATGACGGTCGCAGCCGACACGATGATCGAGTTCTTCAGGAATGTTCCTGCTGGTACCCGTTCAAACACCGCATAGAAGTTGTCCAGAGAGATATCCCCCACTGGCAAGAATGCGCGGATAGATTCGAGGTCCTGGAAGATCTGCTGGTCCGGTTTGAAGGCAGAGACGACCATGAACAGGAGTGGGAAGGCGAAGATGATCGCAAAGATGATCCTGATCGCGTACGACCAGACAAGTCGCCCCGTGATCTTGCCGCGGTTGTCCACGACTCGGGACTCCGCGATGTCGTTGTGAAGAGTTGCGGCCATTTCACTTCTCCCTCGTGGCGAAACGTTGAATCGAAGAAATGATGAGCACGATCAGGAAGAACACGGCCGAGATCGCCGAAGCGTACCCTGTTTCCTGCTGGGTGAATCCGGTGCGCACAGCCTGGAACACGACCGTGCTCGTGGCGTTGAGCGGACCGCCCTTGGTCATCACGTCAATCTGCGTGAACAGGCTGAGCGCCTGAATCGTGATGGTGACGAGGATCAGATTGCGGGTCGCGGTCAGTCCGGGCCAGGTCACGTAGCGGAAGAGTTGTCCGCGCGATGCTCCGTCAAGACGGGCGGCTTCATAGAGTTCCTCGCTAATCGTCTGCAACCCCGACAGCCAGATGATCATGTGGAATCCGACAGCCTGCCAAATGGACAGGACAATGATTGATGGCATGGCGGTCGTCGGATCGTTGATCCAATCAGGGCCCTGGATGATGCCGAAGGTGATCTTGTCGATGATGACGTTGAAGAGGCCGTCACGGCGGTAGAGGAACATCCACAGCAGCGAGACGACAACCATCGATGTCACAACCGGGAAGAAGTAGATCGTGCGGAAGAATGTCGTTCCGCGGATCTTGGTGTTCACCAGTAGGGCAAGGATCAGAGCCAAACCGGATTGCACTGGCACCACTATCACGGCAAAGAACGCCACGTTGGTGAGCGAACGCAGGAAGACAGGGTCTGCGAAAAGTCGGGTGAAGTTGGTGAAACCGACCAGTTCTGGTGGGTTGGGAGAAATCAGACGAGCATTGGTGAAGCCGAGCACGAACGCGAGGATCGCGGGGATGACGACGAACAGAACCAGTAGCAGGATCGCAGGTGTGAGCAACGCGTAACCCATCAGATTCTTCTGACGGTCGCGTCTACTGCGTGACTTCTGGCTGCCCGATGCCCTGGCCGGGACGTGAGACTTCACAGCGCTCGCCATGCTTGTGTTCGAAGACATGACGAAACTCTCTGGTAGGTGGGGCGGCGCACGTGCGCCGCCCCACGGTTACTTACTTGTTGGTGTAGCCACCGTTGGAGGAGATGTTCTGATCGATGTCCTTGGCAAGTGAATCCAAGGTCGCCTGTGCATCAGCACCGTTCAGGATGTCCTGGGTTGCGACTGTGAACTTCGATGCGATGTAGGGGTAGGCAGGAGTCTCTGGGCGCAATACCGCGTAGTCGGCCGCGAACTGGCGGAAGATCTCGTTCTTGCCACCCGGAGCGAAGTCTGGCAGTTCGGCTGCAGCGGCATCCGTTGCAGGGATCGTTCCGGTGGCCTTCGAGATAGATGCCACGTACTTGTCTTGGAGCGAGAACTTCAGATACTCCAGTGCTCCCTCTTTGTTTGCGCAGTTCTCGGAGATTGCCCACTGCCACGAGCCGCCGCCGATCTTCGGACCATTGCCAAAGTCGACAGCAGGCATGATCACAAGGTCATCTCCCAGCACGTCCTTGGACTGGTCAGCAGCCCACGAACCCGAGTAGAGGATCGCGGACTTGCCGTTTTGGAAGTCGATTGCCGCATCTGTGCCCGACTTCGCCGCGGTGTACCCATTTTCCACCAGCGAACGCAGCCACGTTGCCCACTCAACGGCTTGAGGTGAGTTGATCGCTCCCTCAGCAGACTGGAAGTCGCTGCGGTTGATCAGGTCACCACCGAATGACTGGAGCATTGGGGAGTATGCGTAGGGATACCATTCACCGACGTCACCGGTGACGATGTCGAGCGGATAGTCCCAATCCCCCGCGTCCTTGAGCTTGGCCAGAGCGTCGTCGAACTCTTCCCTGGTCCATGGCTGCTCGAAGGTTGCGATGCGGATGCCGTTCTCCTCCAGCACGGACTTCTTGGCGTACAGCGCCAATGCGACATCGTAGTGACCGATCGAGTAGATCTTGTCGTCCCAGCGTCCGACCACGGTTGGCAGGAAGTCCTTGACCTCTTCCTCGATGTCCAGCGGCGTGATGTAGTTTGCCCATGCCCAGTTGGGAGCGTTCGGACCATCCACGTCTATGATGCAGGCCAGTTTGCCGGATGAGGCGGCGGCAACGACCGAGTCGTTGTAGGAAGCCTGTGGGAATGCCTCAACCGTCACCGTGACGTCTGACTGGCTGGAGTTGAAGTCCTCAACAACCTGCTTCACGGCAGCGAGTTCGGCCTCGTTACCGCCGTTGTGAGTCCACAGAGTGAGGTTGGATCCATCTGAATCCCTCTGCCCGGCGGTCTGGCTACATGCAGCCATGGAACCCACTAGGGTTGATGCGAGCAGCACGCTAACTGCGATACGCTTCTTTGCGTTGACCATTTTCGTTCCTTTTGATGGTGGTGAACAATACGTGAGCGAAATGCTGCAACAGATCGCTCATCCGGTTGCGTCACTTGACGAGTGGCGCAACCGAATCTCGAACGACCATGGGACACCCGATGAGGTATTCGCATGGTTCTTCTTCGTCTTCCTCGGAGTTCTCTATGAGAGCAAGCAACCGCTCCACCGCCCACACGCCCATCTGGAAGTGTGGAAGTTCCATTGACGTGAGAGCCGGATAGAGCGAGTCCGCGATGATCTCAAAATTGTCGACCGAGATCACTGACAGGTCCTCGGGGATGGCGAGTCCCGCGAGATGCGCCGCTTGATATGCCCCCATCGCGATCCTGTCGTTGAAGCAGAACAGTGCGGTGGGTCGGTCTTCCCGTTCCAGAAGCGGCCGAACCGCGGTTCTCCCGGCTTCTGCAGAGGATGAGGCCAGAATCAGGTCATTGTCCGAACGTGCGATGCCGTGTTCCTGCAGGGCGCGTTCAAACCCTATGAGCCGACCCCTGCTTGCGGGAATCTTGTCTGCGTTCTGCACGAAGGTGATCTTGGTGTGACCGTGTTCGATGAGATGGCTGACAGCATCGTAGGCCAGTTGTTCCTCGTTCGGGATCACGAATGGGACCGCCCGGTTGGTGGGCTTCCCATCGAGCACCACAGTGGGTGTGGAGTCCAACAGTTCAGGTAGTTCGACCCGCTGGTTGTACATACGGGCGTAGATGATTCCGTCCACCTGGTGTTGGTGCAGTGCGGTGATCTGACGCTTCTCAGTTTCGGCATTGCGTTCAGAGTTCACCGTCATCACAATGACACCAGCCTTTTCTGCCGCATGCTGAACACCAAGCAGGACGTTGGTGGCAAACGGAGTCGTGGCGATTTCATCGGATACAAGGCCAATGACGTTGGTGCGGCGGCTTCGCAGACCGGCGGCAAGCCTGTTTGGCGTGTAGCCCAGTGCCCGTGCAGTCTCATGAACCTTCTTACGGGTGTCTGGAGATACCTTGCCGCTTCCGGAGAGCGCATGCGACACGGTTGTCGGCGAGACTCCCGCAGCATGGGCCACGTCCTTGATACCCACTTTTCGCATGCGTACACCCCCTCATCGCGGTTCACGGTCTCACAGCGGCCAAATCGTTTTGGCCGCTGAATTGACTTTAGCCAAAACGATTTGGCCAGACAAGCGCTTATCCGGTTTTGCTAGGTAACGATTTGGATACGCACACGCGCCAGGCGGCTGAACAGCGCAGTTGGCATCACAGAAACCACAACTCCGAAAGGCGAGCCAAATCGGAAAGCCGCCGGATCGTCGCCAAGCAGAAGGCCGGTGGCCTGCCACAGGCAGACCACCGGCCAACACAACTAACTATCTTGAGCGCCAAAACTCGAGGCACCAACGCCCGAAAATCGATGGGACATTTTTGCTCCGGGTGCATAACTTTTCACTACGCATCCGGACACTTTCACCCCATCGGTTCCACGGCAAACTTGACGTCAACCAGTGACTAAGCGCGACCGCGCAGTTCGCGGTACTTCGCGATCAATGCGTTCGTCGACCCATCCGCGGTGTAGTCCGGGGTCTCCTGCGAGGTCAGCATACCCTCGAACTGGAGAGCCATCTGCTTGCCAAGTTCCACGCCCCACTGGTCGAAGGCGTTGATGCCCCACAGAATCGACTGCGTGAACGTGATGTGCTCATATAGGGCAACCAACTGACCAAGCACTGATGGAGTGAGCCTCTCAGCCAGAATCGAGTTGGTTGGGCGGTTTCCCGGCATGACGCGATGCGCGACGATCGCTTCGGCAGTGCCCTCGGCACGTACCTCATCCGCGGTCTTGCCAAACGCAAGCGCTGCGGTCTGCGCAAAGAAGTTGGACATGAACAGGTCATGCATCGTGCCCAGATCATGGTTCGGCTGAGCAAACGCGATGAAGTCCGCCGGAGTCATCTTGGTGCCCTGGTGCAGCAACTGGTAGAAGGCGTGCTGGCCGTTGGTACCCGGCTCACCCCAGAAGATCTCACCGGTCTGAACCTCGAAACCGCCGGCAGACTGGCTGACAGGCGAACCATCCACGCGAACAGACTTACCGTTCGACTCCATGGTGAGTTGCTGCAGATATGCCGGGAAACGCAACAGGTACTGCGAGTAAGGCAAGACCGCGTGTGATCCGGTGCCATAGAAGTTGTTGTACCAGACGTTCAGCAGACCCATGATGACCGGGACGTTCTGCGCGAAGTCAGCGGTGCGGAAATGCTCGTCCATGGTGTGGAAACCATCGAGCATGGCCCGGAAGTTGTCAGCGCCAACGGAGAGCATGAGCGCAAGGCCAACCGCAGAGTCATAGGAGTAGCGTCCACCAACCCAGTCCCAGAAACCGAACATGTTCGCGGTGTCGATGCCGAAGTCTGCAACCCGCTGAGCATTCGTGGACACGGCGACGAAGTGCTTGGCCACAGCTTCATCCGAGCCGAGCGCCTCGATCAACCACGAACGCGCCTGGCGCGCGTTGGTCAATGTTTCGGCCGTTCCGAAGGTCTTGGACGCAACGATGAACAGGGTGCGCTCGTAGTCGAGGTCGCGGCACTTCTCGTACACATCGGTTGGGTCGATGTTGGAGACGAAACGGCATTCGATGCTGCGGTCAGCGTAGTCGCGCAGGGCCTCGTAGGCCATCACTGGTCCGAGGTCAGAGCCACCAATACCGATGTTGACGATGGTGTTGATGGTCTTGCCCGTGTACCCAAGCCATTCGCCGCCACGGACCTTGTTCGAGAACTCCTCCATGCGGTCGAGCACCTCGTGGACGTCCTTGACGATGTCCTGGCCATCAACCACGAGTTGTGCGTCCCGTGGCAGACGCAGCGCAGTGTGGAGTACCGCACGATCCTCCGTGATGTTGATGTGCTCGCCCGCGAACATCGCATCGATCTTGCCGCGCAAATCTGCAGCGTTTGCAAGGTCAACAAGCTTTGCAACGGTGTCGCTGGTGATGAGGTTCTTGGAGTAGTCGAGGTGCAGGTCGCCTGCCACTGCGGTGAAACGCTCGGCGCGCTGTGCGTCTGCGTCAAACTTCTCACGCAGGTTGGTTGCGTCTACAACTGCCTTCTCGGCTACAAGTGCCGACCACGCTGGGGTTGCGGTTACGTCGTAAGAGGACACGAAGTCTCCCTTTCATCGTCGTTATTGTCTGTGGCTGCTTCGGCCACGCTTTCCGACGAGCACTCTTTCGAGTCCTTCGCCTCACGCCTGTGAGTGGGCGCGCTTGTGGCGCGAAAACGTCATTGGCCCACCATTGAGATTACTAGGTTTTGTTAACGAGACGTTAGTCGAAGGACCCACCCCTACGAGATGGGTCCTTCGCTTTTGTGTTTACTACGGAAATCACAGAACCGATTCAAGGGATACGCGGGAAAAGCACCGGAGTACTAGCCTTGTATGCCTCGTACTCTGCTTGTCCACCCCACTTTTCGTCTGCGTGCTTTTCTAGCAAAGGAACTCCTGAGACGAAGTTCAGCAGGATAAACACAAAGATTGGTGAGAACAAGGCTACATAGCCCCAACCGCTCAGCGCGGGGAAAGCGATGACTGCGATTCCTAACCACAGCATGATCTCGCCCAGGTAGTTAGGGTGTCGGGAGATGCTCCACAGACCGGTTGTAATGAATGCGTCTTTGTTCTCAGGCTTGGCCCGGAACGCGCTCTTTTGACCGTCCGCGATGATTTCAATAGCAAAACCTGCTATCCACAGAATTGCTCCAACAATGAGGAAAACGTCCACGCCTGATCCGGCGACATTCTTCTGGGAGGTAATTCCCGCCCAGGCGGCTGCAGCAGTGAAGGTCACCCAAAGACCTTGGATGTTCCAGACGTTGAAGAACCGCACTGGAGTTTTTTTGATCTCGTCGAAGCGACCGTCCTTACCGGACTTGCGTACTCGACGGAAGAGAAAGGTGGCCAATCGTGCAGACCACAGCATCACGAACACAGCGATAACGGTGGCACGCGCATTCTTCTCCGGTACCAGAATGAGCAAGAGCAGCGTGAGCGAGGAGTAGGTCGACCCTCCAACAAGATCAAAGAACTTCTCGGTTTTCCAGATGTTTGCCGGAATGAACACGATCCACTGAATGAGAAAGGCAGCGGCTACGGCAAGCATAAAGAGTTTGAACCCGCCAAGCTCTTGGCTGATCGAGCCAACGGCCCACGCCACAAACGCGCCGATCAGCACGACAGCGAGGATTAGTATCAGTGACTTGGGTAGATTCGAACGTGCTGGTGACTGCTCAGGTGCGGGTACTTGAGTCATCGCGTGCCTCCCGTGTATGGCTCGGTGTAGAGACGCTCAACAATGGCGCTCACCTTTCCGAGTAGTACTTGACGTTTGAGTTTCATGGTTGCGGTGATGTTGCCGCCGCTTACGCTGAGGTCGGCAATGACAATGATGAACTTACGAATCTGTTCGCTGCGACTGAATTGGGTGTTTGCACGGTTGATGGTTCGCGAGATGGCATCGCGCAGGCGCTGATTGTCCAGCTCGATGATCTTGTTTGATTGGGCACGCACGATGTCCACGATTTCTTGCTCGCCTTGTTCAGCGGCCCAGTTTGCAAGGACCTCAGGTTCCACCACGATCAACGAAGATAGGAACGGCTTTCCCTCCCCAACAGCGATCGCGTGCGCAACCAGTGGGTCGTTCTCAACGATGTTTTCCCACTGGGCAGGCGTGACGGTTTTCCCTCCAGACGTGACAATCACGTCTTTGAGTCGACCTTTGAGCGTAAGGCGACCAGAATCGTCGAGAGTCCCTAGATCACCGGTGCGGAAGAAGCCGTCAACAAAAGCTTCTGCGTTGTGTTCGGGCCTCTTGTAGCCGGAAAACACGCCGATTCCCTTGGCCAAGACTTCTCCTTGTTCCGAGATTCGAATCGTGGAACCTGGAGTTGGAATACCAACGCTTCCGGCTTTTTCGCTCCCTGGGAGGTTGCCAGTCACAGGAGCTGTAGTTTCGGTCAGGCCATAGCCTTCGACCACTGGCACTCCGATTCCGCGGTAGAACAGTGCAAGGTCGGCTTCCAATGCGGCTGCTCCCGAAAGTAGGTAGCCAATTTCGCCGCCCATGAGCGCGCGCAGGCGCGCGAAGAAAATTCGGTCAAAGATCGCGTGTGAAGCGCGAAGCGCAAACCTAGGCGTGGTTCCCTCTTCGAGGTGGCGGGCCCGTGTGATTGCAGTGTTCACTGCGCGATCCCAGATCGGACCGATACGCTTCTTGCGGGCAGCAAGCCCTGCGGCTGCCTGAATCTTCTGGAGCACGCGGGGCACAACCACCAAGAAGGTCGGCTTGAGCACGCCTAGTGCGGGCACAACCTGCTTTGGGTCAGCTAAGTGCGCGATCTTCATTCCGTTTGCCAAGCACACAAGCTGCAGGCCACGTGCGAGGACGTGGGCCAAAGGCAGAAAGATAATCGTGCGTCCGCCCTCCCAGATCACGTCCGTGTAGGTGGCTCCAATATTGAGCACCTGCCCGAGCAGGTTCTGGTGGGTAATGAGCGCGCCTTTCGGCTCACCCGTGGTTCCAGAGGTGTAGACAATGGTTGCCACATCAGCTTGATTAGCGACGAGTCTGCGAGTTTCGATTTCGGCATCGGGCAGGAAATCCCCTGCATCGATCAGTTCTACGAACTCATTTTCAAGACTGTATACGCTCAGTTCCTTGCCAATTGTGTGCGATGCCTCGCGCAAAATGTCAGCCTGCCGAGCGTTTCCAGCGAATGCGACGCGCGCGTTCGCGTCCTGAAGAATCGCAGCCGACTGAGCAACGGACGAAGTGTCGTAGATAGGCACCACAACGCCACCCGCGTACCAGATCGCCATTTCCGCGACAGCCCACTCGTACTGGGTCTGCGCCATAATCACAACGTTTCCGCCGATACCTACGCCATTGGCAACAAGACCTTTTGCGACAGCCATGACTTGCTGTTCAAACTGCGCAACCGTGATTTCATGCCAAGTAGTTGTATCCGCGGTGATGCGGGGTCTTTCAAATGCCGCCAATTGCGGGCTGTTCTCAAGACGCTTCTTGAGCAGGTCCGTGACGTTTACGTATCCGGTGGTCTCCACCAGTAACGGTGTAGCTGATTCGAGCATCATGTCTCCCTCGCAGTGGTGCTCTGGACCCAAGGCATGCGGGTTCCGACCACCGTTACAAATTGGTGGCGGTGACTTGGGCTCCTACAAATATAGGCACTTCTCGACCATATCGCTAGCCTGGCTAGGTAAATTTCCGTACACGTTATCTCTGAAACCCTTCTCAAGGATTAAAGCGGGATCGCGTACGGGAATTGCTTCAACCGTACCGACAGGGGCCACAACCTACAGCGCGAGGAGCCTCTCGAGCAAACAGGAGCATGAGCCAGAACCTTCTCGTACACATCGGTTGGGTCGATGTTGGAGACGAAACGGCGTTCGATGCCGCAGTCAATGGCTTAGTACCTATGTCTGCATGCTGCACATGAGTTTCCTTTACCCGCAAAAATTCGCCGATTACTGTCAGAAAACATTCACTTTGGAAAGTATTACGTCGAACTGTCTTCAGCCGATAAAGCGGGCAGAGGCTCTTCCCCGTCATGAGCCGCTAACTTTGGAGTTCGCATGAAAGCACTATCTCTACGCAACATGAGCCTTCGGGCAAAGGTCCTTGCCGTCGGCATCGTCGGCATTATCGTCGCTATCGCCATGACGGTCGGAGGATGGGTGGCAACCGCTCTCGCGCTCAACCTTCAGACCACAACCCGCAGTATCTCCGAGGCTCAACTGGAGATCGCGAGCATTGACAGATACAACTCCGATGTGACCGGCTGGCAGACTGCATACGCCTGGGACGCAAGCACACTTGGCCCCCAGACCGCAGTCAACTCGACCAACCCCAATCGAGCCGGCTATCTCGAATCAGCACAGGGCCTCAAAGATCTTCTCACCTCGATAGACACCAGCAGGCTCACAGCCGATGAACAGGGAATCCTCGACGAGATCATCGGGCTATGGGACGAGTTCTTTGTTGCGGATGACGCTGTCGTGGCTCTCTACCAGCAGGGAACCGAGGAAGCGAAGGTACAAGCCGACGCGCAGATTGTCGGACCGGTCTACGATATCTACTTCCAGATCGTGGAACTCACCGCACAACTCAACGAATCTCTCGACAGCCGAGCCGACGCCGCTGTGGACCGCGCCGAACTCTCCCAATTGCGTTCCCGCACTCTCTCGGTCGCGCTACTCGTGGCAGGAGCCGCGATTCTCCTCGTACTGTGCGTTCGCATTGGACGTGAGATCCGCGCCAATGCCGCAACGCTCAAGGACTCGCTGGCTCGCTTCGCGGAAGGCGATCTGACATTCGACGTCGAGGTGAAAACTACGGATGAGTTCGGCGAGATGGCATCATCGCTCAGCACAGCTCGCGATTCCGTGTCCGCGGCACTCAATCTGGTCACCGATACTGCATCCAACGTGACCAGTTCCTCCACCGAACTCAGCGATGGTGCGCTAAAGGCTGCAGACATCATGCGGGCAAACGCCCAACAGGCGGATAACGTGGCCGGGGCAGCCCAGAACATCAGCTACTCCATCCAAGTGGTCGCCGCAAGCACCGAGGAGATGGAATCCTCGATCCGGGAGATTTCCCAAAATGCCACCGAAGCTGCATCTGTGGCGCAGCAGGCCAACCAACTCGTCGACAATACAAACAGCTCTGTGCAGCGACTCGGCCACTCCTCCGAGCAGATCGGCTCGGTCATCAAGACCATCAACTCGATCGCAGAGCAGACCAACCTGCTTGCACTCAACGCAACCATCGAGGCCGCACGCGCAGGCGAGGCGGGCCGCGGATTCGCGGTCGTCGCAAACGAGGTAAAGGATCTCGCGCAGGAGACCGCACGGGCAACGCAGGAGATCTCCGAGCAGATCGAGACCATCCAGGCCGATACGACCGATGCCGTTCAAGCAATGGCGCAGGTGTCCACGATCATCTCGGAAATCGGCTCCTACCAGATCACGATCGCGTCCGCTGTCGAAGAACAGACCGCGACCACAAACGAGATGGCCCGAGGTGTTTCCGAGGCGGCAACCGGCATTTCAGAGATCGCAACCGATATCGAGACGGTGGCCCACGAGTCACTTGAGTCCAGCAAGACCCTCGAGACGATGACCCAGAGCTCCTCAACCCTGCTCGCGCAGGCTGGTGAACTACGGGAACAGTTGGCCACGTTCAGACTCGAATAAAGTCTGCGGAAGTTACGAAGAGGTCCGGTCACCCCGCGGGGTGACCGGACCTCTTTCGAATACAGTCCGTCAGTTGGTCAGACTGTCTACGTATTCCTGGTTGTCCGCGATCCACTGCTCAACAATGGACTCGTACTGGCCAGCGTCATCGTTCTGGTTGAACATGCGGTCTTCGAGGTCGTACAGGAGCTCAGGGCTCATCTCGAAGTTCTTCAGCCAGGTGGCAACCTCGGCGTGGTCTTCGCTGAAGCCCTCACGTCCATACAGGTGAATGCTCTCGGCTGCTCCGAGTGCGCCCTCTGGGTCCTCGAGGTTCTTCACTGGGAACGCGGAGTAGGCCCAGTGTGGTTCCCACAGTGTGACCACGATGTTTTCGCCAGCGTCAGTCGCTGCCTTGAGTTCGGTGAGCATCGAGGCGGTCGATGAGGTCTGCAGGTTCCACGACTCGAGGCCGTAGGTTGGCTGCACCTGCTCCTGGGTGGCCTTGGTCAGGCCAGCACCGGATTCGATACCCACGATGCGACTGCCGAACAGGTCAGCGTTGTCAGCCAGTTCGGCGAGCGAGTTGATGGGGGCGTCCTCGTTCACGGCGATGGTGAGCGCAGCCTGGTCGAACCAAGAGCCGAGGTCTTCCATCTTGTCGCCGTATTGCTCGATGTACGCCTCGTGCGTCACTGGGAGCCACACGTCTGTGGTGAAGTCCAAGTCGCCTTCGGAGATACCGGTGAACAGTGGAGCGGCGTCAACGTTCTGCAGTTCAACGGTGTAGCCCTCGTTCTCAAGGACAGCCTTCCACAGATAGGACGTGGCGATGCCTTCGTCCCAGCCGTTGAATACGCCGACCTTGAGGGTCTTGTTGTCACCGTCGCTCGTGTCGCTGGAGCATCCGGTAAGCACCAAAGCGGTAGCTGCAGCGGTGGCAGCAATACTCAGGAACGTTTTGTTCTTCATAACGGTCTTTCCTTCCCGACCAGTTGGCCGTGGTTGATTGACGTATCGGATTTTCTCGTCCTGTTGAGAGTTGTGTTCGAGTGCGGCCAGGCGGTGAGGCTCAGCAACACTCGAACGGATGCCGCAAACCTTTTTGCGGCACCAAGGTGTGAGGCGAACGTGTGTCCGCCTGGACCACGACAAGCCAGAACTGCGTGTGCTCAGGCGCGTGGCTTTGGAGTGCGCAGTTTCGCGAACAGACCCTTACGCAGTCCGAACGATCCGGTGAAGCGATCCAGAAGCATCGCGAGGATCACCACGGAGAGGCCTGCCTCGGCGCCAAGTTTGACGTCGAGTCGGGTCATCGCCTGGATGACCTGGTCACCCAGTCCGCCGGCTCCAACGAGTCCAGCGATCACGACCATGGACAGCGACAGCATGATGACCTGGTTGATACCGGCCATGATGGAGGGCAGTGCGAGTGGCAACTGGATCTGGCGCAGGATACGGCCTGGGGTGGCACCGAACGAGGCCCCTGCCTCGACGGTTTCGCGGTCCACTCCCCTGATACCGAGTTCAGTCAGGCGAACGCCTGGGGCAATTGCAAAGATGATCGTCGCTACAATGCCAGGTGCCGCTCCGAGACGGAACAGGAGCAGCGCTGGGATCAGATACACGAACGCTGGCATGGTCTGCAGGAAGTCGAGCACCGGGCGCACTATTGAGGACACGACGTTCGACTTGGCTGCAGCGATTCCCAGTGGAATCGCAATCACGATTGCGATTGCCGCGGCAACGATCACGAGCGAGAGGGTGTCCATGGCATGGTTCCACTGGTTCACGCCGAGGATCACGAAGAGTCCCACGAGGGCACCCAGTGCGAAGCGCCAGCCGCGCGCCAGTAGCGCCAGAATCACGATGGCCGCGATAACCGCCAGCGGTGGTGGCGTTGTGAACACCCAGTCCACTGCGTTGTACATGTCCGCGAGCAGTTCGCGGAGAAACCTGAAGAATCCGGCCCAGTTGGTGACAATCCAGTCCACGCCATTGGCGACCCATTCCCCGATGGGGAGTCTGAAGTCGTTCATTTTTCCTCTCCCATCTGGTTGATTGCCGACGAGTCTGACTGCGTTCCAGCCTTGCCTTGCGTGAGGTTGCGGGTTCCGCCGAGCACGTTGTCAAACGCGGCCGCTTGCGCTCCGAAGGGAAGCGGTTCGGCGTTGTTGACGGCTTCTGGCTCACCACCGAGCGCTCCGAGGATCACGACTCGCGGCACGGTGCCCAGGAGCTTGCCGGTCTCATCGGTGACTGCAAGCGGCAGCGCCGATTCGGCTGCGGGGATCAGCATGTCCGCGAGCAGGGTGTCTGGGTTGGTTGTCGCGGTCTCGCTGAGATTCGTGGAAATGTCCTTCGCGTTCTCACGGAGCAGCCGCAGGGCATCACGGTCAGTGATCGCACCGAGTAGTTTGCGGGAGCGGTCCACCACGAATGCGGCCGATGTCTGCGCGGAGCGCATGGCCTCAAGGGACTTACGGGGACCAGCAGGTAACTGCACGAGTGCCTGGGCCGGTTGCATCACACCACGGGCGGTGATGACGCGCGCACGATCAACGTCCTGCACGAATTTGGACACGTACTCGTTGGCGGGGTCGGTCAGAATTTCCTCTGGTGTGCCAACCTGAACGATTCGTCCGTCGCGCATCACGGCAATGCGATCCCCGAGGAACATCGCCTCGTTGAGATCGTGTGTGATGAACACGATTGTCTTACCCAACTTGGACTGCAGTTCAACAAGCTGTTCCTGCATTTCACGACGAATGAGCGGGTCAAGCGCGGAAAACGCCTCATCCATCAGGAGCACATCGGTGTCCGCAGTAAGCGCACGGGCAAGGCCTACACGCTGCTGCATACCTCCGGAAAGCTCTGATGGAAACTTGTCCTCCCATCCTTTGAGGCCAACGATGTCGATGACTTCCTGCGCTTTGGCAAGCCGTGCCACGCGTGGAACGCGCTGGATCTCAAGCCCGTAGGCAACGTTATCGATGACAGTGCGGTGCGGTAGGAGCGCAAAGTGCTGGAACACCATGGAGATGTTCTTCTGACGAATGGCGCGCAACTCTTTGGGGCGAGCCTTGGCGATGGACTTGCCGATCACCTCGACGTCTCCCGCCGTTGGCTTCCACAGGCCATTCAGCATACGGATCAGGGTGGACTTTCCAGAGCCGGAGAGCCCCATGACCACAAAGATCTCGCCTTGGTGCACATCGAAACTTGCGTCGATGACGGCGGCAGTTGTGGACTCTCCCAACTCATCGCGTCCCACTCCGTTGCGGAGTTTGGTGACCGCTGCTTCCTGCTTGGCCCCAAATACCTTAAAGAGGCCCTGAACCCTCAGGACTTTCTGCGAACTAATTGATGTACTGCTCATGGTCTTTAGCAAAGAAGCGTCCTGCTCCTTCTTCAGCCGGATCAACGATCTCGCCGGGCATCGTGCCGTGACGGTCCAACGTCAAGTACTCATATCGAGACGTTACCAATCATTGACCTTGCAGCAGCCGAGGGGATCTCCTCCGACCACTGTGGCAATTTCCTTCGAGTTAAATCACTGTGAGCGACTTCAAGAACCTAACATGTCACTCACTAGACCCGCAAAGACCAAATTGGATGCTTTATCAAAATGCAATCAAGCACGCATGCTGAAGATCTGGTGTGAACTCACCACTCAGATCGAGAGGTGCCGCACCCAACGACGGACACACCCGCAGCATCCCAAGAATGGCTCAAAAACGCCACTCTTGACCTAACAAACTGGGCTAATAAATTCCAATAATTAAATTACTAAATCACACCTCAAAAACCTCAATATGGTTGATCGCAAAAATCAATGCACATTGGACGTTCTGTGCTCGGGAACCCACACGAATTCATGTAAGAAATTCTCGAATCGATCACAGCGAATTCTTCGGCCTAAATTCACCGCAACCCCCAGAATCATGCGGCTCAGAGCCAACCGACTCACCTCACTGAAGCAGGTCAAGAAAAAGCAAAGATTTGGCTCAGAGCTCCTCACGCCCAGGGGCGCCAAGCAGACAACGAGACTCGCCCGGTCCCGCCATCCATAAACAGAAACAAAGCCCTTTTGCCACCGCACCGCGCAGACACCTAGGCGCACGCATGCAATGCATTGTGTTAAACGCGAGACTTAAGCCCCAGAGTCAACTTATCGCCCACGGAGGATGACCGCACGGCACTTCAAACCCCGCACAGACACGACGAAAGCCACACGCCAAAACTGCAGTATCGTCGCCAATTGTGACATCAGCCCAATAAAAAAACGAGACAGAATGTCTCAAATTAGGAGACGGTGTTAGCAGTTTCCACCCGGTTGCCACGGACCATCAGGAGCACCGCTGGGTGTATCCGAGTTGGTCCACCACTTAGCCGTGTAAGTCTCGCCGTCGTGCGTAACCACGTCCCCAGCCGTATACACCGTGCCATTTACCCAAGCAGCACATGCTACAGCTGGCCGTTGCTCACCCGGAGATTCCGAGTCGTCCGACAAGGTCGGTTCAGATTCTGTCACAGTGGGGAACGGGTCCTCGGTATGTGTCGGCCCTGGGTCGGTTCCGTTGAGGAAACTCGACGCGCCTCGCGCAAAACGATAGTCGTTGGTCGCATCCCAGTTGATCGACCAGGTCATCACGCCGCCCAGCTTGCCATACGCACGCGTTGGGCGGAACGTGCCACACGCAGTGCCCTCCTGCAGGCAGTCCACAGTCCTCACCACATCGGTCACCGACATGTAGCCAGAACCTGCCGCCGATGGAACCGCTGGAACACCAATCCCAATTTGGTCGGCCCGCAAACCCATCTCCAACTGGATACATGCCTGCGCCGCCAGAAACTCGACTGTGCCCTGGTCGTACACCGCACCATCGCAACCCTGCATCGACCCGGAGTTGTAGTACTGCATGTTAACGAGCGTGAGAATATCCTTGATCTCCAGCGCAAGTTTGTAGTACTGCTGATCAGGCCCCTGGAAATCGACGGTTTGCGGCGCCATGGTAATGATCAGATCATCGCCAAAGTCACTGTGAATCTCCCGCAGGGCCGTTGAAAGCGGCATCGCGTGAATGCCATGCTCAAGATCGATATCGATCCCGTCGAAACCATAGTCCCTGAGAATGGCGAGCGCTGAGGTGGCAAAACTCTTGGCTGCTGCATCATCGTTGACCGTCACGGTAGCCTTCTCGCCACCCACTGAGAGGATGACCTTGCGCCCGTCATCCTGGATCGCTTTGATGTCCTCGCGGAACTGCGCATCGCTGTAGCCATTCAGTTCGGCGGACTCAACCCGAAACGTGATCCCGCCGACTGTGCTGGGGTCAGCCTCTGCGAATGCGACCGCAATCAGGTTGTATTCGTTTGGTAGCTCGGACAACTTGAGCTGTGTGGAGCCGTTATTGAAGTTGTGCCAGTAGCCCGTCACCCACTGTGCACCAAGTACTGGCTCATCTGTTGTTACAGGTTCGGGTTCCTCGCTTGGTGTTTCCGTGGGCTCAACGCTCACCTGCGGTGTCGGCGCTGCTGTGGGCTCGGAGGCTTCCCGTGTGTTCGCACCCAGTGCACTGCCGATTCCGATCCCCACCAACAGAATGACAACCGCCGCAATCACGATCACGATCCACTGCCGATTTGCACTGCGCTGCACCGAGTAGATTCTCGCTCCAGGCGTGCGTGTATTACGCCGCGAGGATGGCGGGGTGTATTGAGATGTCACTGTGCGCCTTTCAAACCGTCATATTCCATGGGCGAGTATAGGTCTTTGCACGTTAGGCACACGATAGTGCGTTCTATCCCCGGCTATTCGCCGCTTGTATCCTCATTGACGACGATTCCCCAGTCCCAGCCATCGCGCGGCTTCGGCTACGTGGTTGCGTCGGGCAACTGTGAGTACACCGCGTCTAGGGAAATCTGAGCGTGAACCGCGACGAGATCTGGGCTGGCACCCGCGCCAAGCGCATGCTACATCAACTCTAAGAGAGCCCTCGTACTGTGCTGCGTTTGGCTCGTAGTTGCCCACCCCTCGAAGGAACTGATCGATATCCTCGAATGCCCGCACGTGGCTGTCGGACATTTAGCTACTTACGCCCCACTCTTTACCGGTGTGAACCTGACAGTGATTTTGTTCTGGTATTCGGGGTCAGCAGCGGCTTCGATGTGATACTGGCCCGGTTCCAAGATATCCAAATAGGTTTCGTTGAATGCTGTTCCTAGGAATGCGCCCTCCACCGTGACAATGGGCTCTGTATCACTGTCCGGGGTACCTGTTCGGTCGTCGATGAAGATGAGGAGGAGTCTAGCTGTATCGTCCGGGTACCCGAGCGCGAATGCCGTTGCACCGTTGGACCATACCCTAAGCGGGCTCGAACCAACCTGCTGCGGGTCACTCTCCGGCAGATCGTCTTCGCCGCTGGACATGTAGAACTTGTCCGATAAGTTATCGACCCACGCTTCTAGGCTCAGTGCAACGCTAGTTTCGGTTTCGATCCGCTCTCCCACCGGATACCTGGGGTCTGCTGGGGGATTGTTCTCCTGTTCCAACAGGTACGCTTCTTGTTCGGCCTGTTGTCGGGCTAACTCCTCCTCATCGGTTTCGAACTGCCACGGCGTCTCGCCCTCAATGCTCAGTTCGGTGCTGTTCTCGATGCTGTGGAATTCCATCGTGAACCGCACTTGGTTTTGAGGTTCCTCTCCGGAAGATCCGCTCATTTCCTTGCTCCTTGCCAGTTGGGGCGTGTTGTCTGGCTAGAGTATCTGCTGGTGAGGCGATGTGTCTTTATTAAACTAAATTCCTAGTCACCGCTTGACGTTGATGACGTGGTTGCTCTCCTTACCCGAATACGAGGGATACTTTGCATTCACCTTGGAGACACCGAGGCGTTGTAACCTCGAGGGCACGTAACGGTTGCCACCGCTTGGCCGCGACCATGCCCCTCATGTTCCCTGCTAAATATGCCTGATCCTGAAAGCCTCCGATGAACGCAAGTACCCTGCCCGAAGCACTCCTGTTCGACATGGATGGAACCCTCAGCGACACCGAGGTGTTTTGGCAACGTGCCGAAGAACGCCTCGTCCGCGAATACGGCACACTGCCGTTGGTCAAGAGGGACGAGCAACTACTTGGTGTAGCGATGAACGACAGTGCTACCTTCCTACAGCGACATCATGGTGTCCAATTGGAGGTTGCGGCGATCCAGCAACTCATCATCGAGTACGTGATGGAACAGATCGAGGCTGGTTTCGAGTGGCGGCCTGGCGCGTTGGAACTTCTCGCGGAAGCAAGGCAGTATGGCATCCCCCGCGCGTTGGTGACTGCATCGCCTCGAATTGCTGCTGAGGCTATCGTAAGCATGCTGCCGAGTGGCACCTTCGACCTCATCATCGCCGACGAAGATGCCGCGCGATCCAAGCCAGCACCTGACCCTTACGTAACCGCAGCCGGGGCTTTGGGGGTGGACTCTGCACGCTGTGTCGCGTTCGAGGATTCGCCCACAGGTGTCTCTTCGGCTCTCTCGGCTGGATGCTTCGTGGTTGCGATACCCGCCGATGCGGAGATCAGAGATGACGAACGTCTTGTCGTTCTCCCCTCGCTGAGCGGCGTCACCCTGCACGACATCAGCCGCCTCAATGGTAGTCACCAAGAGAAGTAGGCGCTGAGATATACCTAACTTCAACAGTATTGATACACCCAACAAGCCACTATCTAGTGGTATTGGCTGGGCCACAAAAGGGACACAGTACTTTGCACACGGCATCTAAGACCACAAGGAAACTTTTCTATGCGGCTCTCAGCCTCCTGACCACCGCAACTCTCGTTGGGTGCTCGCCAGGTTCACTTGGCTTGCTTGGCTCGTCTTGCACTGTCGGGACTCCGGACCCGGTTGAATCTGTCCGTGGGTTCCTCTCCGCAGCACAGAACGACAGTCAAGAAGCTGCCCAACAACTCCTCATACCTCACTTTGAAATACCCGCCGAGGCGTGGGCCGAATTAGCGGCAAAACTTGACGGTGTATCACTCGACGAACTGAAGTTCATCAGTGATGAGCTGAGCGAGGAGGCTGTGTCGTTTAAGGTGATTCTCGCCGATGGCTCCATGCTGGGCACTTTCTCAACATATACCCTAGAAGACGCCCCTAAATGTGCGGCAGTCGCTTGGGGAACCTATTGTGAAGACCCTGAAGCTAGCCCAACTCCAACGACTAGCACCTAGGTTCTAGAACCTGCGGTAGATGCTGCCAACTACTTGAGTGATCTCGCGGACAACGGATTACACCCCTAACTAGGAACTTGCGGCACCTGTCGTGGAGGGTTAGCGCGCCGCTATTGCAAGTTTATGCATCAAACTGCACGTGGGCCCTCTGGTCAGTCTCTATAGCAAACCTGAGGGTGCATTCAGATGCAATACAACGCCTACCGTGGCAGCGTTTTGGTGACTAACCGGTAACTGGTTCAGATCTAGTCATCATCGAATATCTCCTCAATAGGAAGTTCGAGGACACGCGCAAGACGGAACGCGAGGGGTAAGGAGGGGTCAAAACGTCCTCGCTCGATTGAGATGACCGTCTGACGCGAAACCCCGATCTCCTCGGCAAGGCGCTGCTGCGACCATCCACGTTCCCCGCGTAGTTCAGGAAGTTTGTTCCGCATCGTTCATCTTTGTCTACTCAAGGCGAAATAGCGGACACCGAAGGAAACCATCGAAAGTAGCACCACTGCAGCGACAGCAAAGACAGCCGAGGGTTCTACACCACTCAACGTAATAGCCACTGTTCCCAGCCCACCGATGAGAAGAGTGTCAGCGAACGCGCCGCTTGCAGCGCGATCATGCCAAAACGACTCGACGGACTGTTCCGGGTTCTTTACCGCGCCCACTAGGGTAGATCGATCAACAATAAGGGCCCATACGATTCCGGTGAAGGGCCACAGTGCCACTAAGGCGATAGCGACACCACCCAAAGCTGGTCGTGCGCCCGCACTTCCAGTCGCCACTGCAATCGTGGCTAACACAGCCGCTCCGAGAGCACCGATTGGTGCTGCAATCCACAACGCATGTGGCCTGTGCCTACCGAAGCGAACGCGGCCCCAGCGACTCCGATCGTTCGTAGCAACAGGCTTCCCGCCACTCTTGTCTGCGCTCATATCGCCTCCTGTCAAGCGTGCTTTACATCTAGATCGTTGCATGTAAAGCGTGCTTTACGCAACTCCTGTCGCTCATTCCGCACAACAGGGCGGCACAGGCTGTAGCTGAGATTGGCTAGCCTCGTTAAGGCGTAAGGACTGCTGAATTATTGATATGCCCTTGAACTCTCCGATGTGATTGATACTTCATATTCGACCCGTAAATGCACAGTTGAGGGTGTCAGCCGGATGACCGCTGAATAGGGCCTCTCCAAGTGAAGCAGGTTCCTCGGCTAGGTCATTTGAATGCGGAGATCAGAGACGACGAACGTCTTGTCGTCCTCCCCTCGCTGAGCGGCGTCACCCTGCACGACATCGCCCAACAGTTGACGCCTGCAACACCTGCCTCATGAGATACCCGGCGCATCGCGGCTGATCTCCAGCAAAATGCGAACCTCACCGACTGTCAGTCGACGGGACTGTCAGCCAACTCGTCGCCAATCTAAACCGATGGGGCGAAATTAGCCCAGGTGCCCACACAAAAACCATGCACACGGAACAAAAACGCCCCATCGACATGCGCCCGAGACATCTTGTCCGATAACTCCATAGTGGGGCAACCTTCTTGAACGGAAACGAAAACAGCCTCCCAGTCAGAAGACTGGGAGGCTGTTCCCTTGGCGGTAGTGGAGGGATTTGAACCCCCGGAGGCTTTGACACCTCACAACATTTCGAGTGTTGCACCTTCGGCCGCTCGGACACACTACCTTGCGCCCCCTACTCTACCGAACATGCAGGGCAGCACCAAAACTTTTCGGCCAAACCTGGCGTATTTTGGATCACATTCCAAGACAAACCGGGCACGGAGACAACTCGCTTCGCACGCCAGCATGCGCGATGAAACACCAGGTCAGGGTGGACGCTACGGCCTGCGAGACTCGAAGAAATCACGCAGCAGTCGGGCACATTCAGCCTCGCGCACCCCTGAGATCACCTCGGTGAAGTGGTTCATCCGGGCATCACGCACGATGTCCCACACAGATCCGGTGGCCCCGGCTTTGAGATCCCACGCACCGATCACGAGTCGCGGAATGCGAGACAGCAGGATGGTCCCGGCACACATCGCGCACGGTTCAAGCGTCACTACGAGCGTGCAGTCATCAAGCCGCCAACTCCCCAGATGCTGTGCCGCCTCCCGGATCGCGTTCACCTCGGCATGACCGGTCGGGTCGTTGTCTCGTTCACGCGTGTTGTAGCCACGTCCAATGATCCTTGACGACGAGTCCAATACAACCGCCCCAATCGGCACGTCAGGTGCGGGGCTGGCTGGGGTATCGTCGCCAAGCGCGCGTCGGGCCTCCTGCAACGCCCGGCCCATGGGCTCATGCCAATGGGCACGCGGAACTGAAATCGGGAGCGTCATAGGCCCATTCTCCCAAACACTTGGGAGCGGGCGTGCCTGCCCGCGATATTCCTCACGAACTTATCCGAAAACTGCCGTGCTGCGGCGCATTGCCGGTAAGTTTGAGGTATGCGCATTCACGTAGCCGATCACCCTCTTGTGTCCCACAAACTCGCAGTCCTTCGTAACAAGGACACTGCGTCTCCGACCTTCCGTCAACTGGTCGACGAACTCGTCACCCTGCTCGCGTACGAGGCGACCCGCGAGGTTCGCACCGTAGAGCACCCCATCTCCACTCCTGTCACCAACACTGTTGGCGTAAAGATAGCTGACCCGCAGCCGCTCGTTGTACCGATTCTCCGCGCTGGTCTGGGAATGCTTGACGGCATGACCCGGCTCGTTCCCACCGCTGAAGTTGGATTCCTGGGTATGCAACGCAATGAGGAGACTCTCGAGATCCACACCTACGCGAACCGTCTTCCTGATGACCTGACCGGCCGTCAGGTGTTTCTCCTCGACCCCATGCTTGCAACCGGTGGCACCCTCGTTGACGCGATCAACTTCATGATCGAACGCGGCGCCTCCGATGTCACTGCGGTCTGTCTGATAGCAGCACCTGAGGGCTTGAAGGTCGTCGAGGAGAAGATCGGCGACCGAGCGGACGTAAAACTCGTGCTGGCAGCGGTCGATGAGCGCCTCAACGAGAACGCCTACATCGTTCCGGGTCTCGGTGACGCCGGTGACCGCCTCTACGGAATCGTGGACTGAACCGGGTGTAGAGGAGGGGCCAGTACCCTGCGATGGCCGATACACGTGTATGCGCGTGATGGTCTGTCACGAACCTTAACTGACATATGAGACAGTTGGGCGGCGGAGAACAGCGAGATTACGATGTTTCTGCCGCCTGACTTCCTTTCTGCACGATTTACAAACGCTCAAAGAGTGAGAAAAAATGTGTTCCCCCTTTCGCTCAAGGGGGTCAAGGCTTCATTGTTATAACCATGCAAACCACGACCATGTCCCGCCGCGCCACGCTGATGGCGCCTGCCGGCATGCTCGTTTGTTCATGCGCGTGTTGTCGCGACTGAATTTCTGCACCAAACCAGCAATTTCAGTTCCATTCACTTTTCGACAACCACAGGCCCCTAGGCAATGAGGGGCCACTTCCTACTTGGAGAGCGCATGTCCGCCCCTACGCACGAACTTCCGCAGGCAGTAAACAACCAGCACGGTTTCTATCTGTGGGTTGGTCTCAACCCACATGAATCTGACACCACTGCCGCAGCACACACAACACCAGCACAAATCATTGAGATCGCCGAGGCTCTGGGAGAACTCGCACGCGAACTTCTTCCAAGCGCGGAAACTCACACGACGCTGGCATTGGGCGACCCTGAACAGACGAAGCATGAACGCCGCGTCCCGAGCCCAGACGCTCACGGTGCGCACCGTTATCGAGCACCCATCACAGAGCGTCGCAGCAGTTCAAACACCCACCGCGACCTCTACCCTTCGTCTCACGTTGAGGTCCTTGAAGCGCCGGTGTCTAACTCGATCCCCAACTTCGACTTCGTTTTCAGCCCCCGCGTCATCATCGACCTGCACAACCGACGGGTTATCGCAGACGATGAGATTCAACGCCTGACCTACAAGGAGTTCGAACTTCTCGCGCACCTTGTGAACTCGCCTGGACGTATCATCTCCCGTGATGAACTGTTCAGTTCCGTGTGGCGCACTGCCGTTCACACCGATTCCCGCACTATCGACGTACATATTCGACGTTTGCGCGAGAAACTCGGACTTGAGAACCACATCATCACGGTCCGAGGCGCAGGCTACAAGTTCGAGTTGACGGAGCAGATCGACGTGATCCCTCCGGCTCCTCGTTCATATCACCGCTGAATGGCGTAAACACAGTGGGTGGTCGCCTGTCGGTGACCACCCACTGTGTTTTTCCACTCCAACCTGACGGCTAGAGCGCCAAATCAGTTGTTCTGGCAGTCATGTCGTCACTTTGAAACGTACGTGATGTCGGAGGAACTGTAATTGCAGGCGGCAGATGGACCCGAGGTGATCTTCTTTGGCTCGCCCTTGGTAACGCCCTGATACTCCTCGCAGATAGCGATCTTGCGCGACGTATCGCCGACGATAGTAACGTTTCGGATCTTAGCGGTATCGCCTAGGTTCGAGTTGATTCCCGCGATGGACAGGGCAGGTCCAGTTGCAACCACATTGTCGATCTCAACCGAACGTGCATACTGCGTCGAACAGTTTCCACAGGAACGATAGAGCTTTCCAAAGTCCTCAACCTGGAAGTTCTTGATGATGAACTTACCCGGGCCGTTGTGTTGGAACACCTTGTCCTCTGCGCTGCGTGCTCCGCCGCCATTGACCGTCATGACCTGCGAAGAGATCTTGCCCTTCTGCGTCGCAGCATCTTCGCCGACGTTTTCCCACCACACATTCTCGATGAGGCAGGTTCCCTTGCAGTGGATACCATCGCCCGCGCCGTCTCCAATGATCACATTCCTGATCACGGCACCGTCTTCGAGTTCAAACATCGGCGGCTGGTTCTCATCCTGGTCGCCTGCGGCGATACCGTAGTAACGTCCTAGCTTTCCGTCAAAGGAGGACTCCACCTTGATGGTTGAGTTCACTTTGGTCGTGCTCGTAGCATTTGGCCATGGGGCAGTAGGGCTGATCGGAGCCGGTGTGGTCCCTCCAGTTCCTGAACCCACGTTGATCAGTTGCCATTGCTGATTGTATTGGTTGAGATCCGTGTAACTGGTGATGGGCGCAAAATCATCCTTTGAACGTTCGAGAACTGTGAGCGCCTTTCCAGAGTGAGCGTTCACAAAGCGGATGAAACCGGTGTTCTTGTCGATGACGGTGAACTGTTGATTCGCTCCCCCATGTGCGGTGAACTGCTTGAATGGAGCGTTTTCTACGAGACTCCACTCCCATAGATCTATGACCTTGCCGGAGTGTCGGTTCTCAAGCAGGTACGCACCATTGGCAGCGGTTCGGAAACGCCACTGCTGCCACGCACCATCGTTTCGACTGTACTGCTGCAGTGAACCACCGTCAGTTGTGGACCAGCCTCCCACTTCGAGGACTTTTCCACTCTGTCGGTTTTGCAGAACGTACCAACTGTTTGTGTCGATCGAGGAGGCCTGTGCGGGGATTGAGCCTCCCACAACCGCCGTCATCGTGATGAGTGCGGCTGCGGTTACCGCCGCACCCCATCTCTTGAGTGATCGCGCAATGCGACCAGCGTCATGACGTCCCATGAAAACGTCATCCTTCCTATGTTCGGTTCCTTCACACTGAAACGGCATGAAGGCAGTTCAACCGCCCAAGAACAGTTACCGGTACCAAAACTGGGAACGGTCTCAGGAGTCAGTGACGAACTTATCCCGCATTGGGCACTTGGCCCATAGGAAGAAAAGACGGGAGATAACTCCCCTTGCCAGATGCTCCGCTCTCTGACGAAGAAAAAGCGCTACGGGCCCTTCCTGAGAGAGGAAGGGCCCGCAACGCCTACTGTTCAACCAGGCGGGACCGGGCTACGTCGACCTACGTGTCAGCGGTGCTCGAAGGTCAGGCAACCCGCAGTTGCGGAGGCTGCAGCCGCGCCAACACGAATACTGTCGGCTGCGCATTCAAGAGACTCGTTGTGGACGCAGTCACCGCGTTGGCAAGCACCAACGGTCGTGACGACCCGATCCAAACCACCCTTCGCATTGAGTGGGATAAAGGTTGCACAGGATGCTTGGTCACCAACACCACCGATGGTGATTGCAGATGCGTGACATCCATCGTGGTTGTATCCGCAACCGGTGACGTTGCACTCGGTAACGTGCGCGAGATCGTGGTTCAAAGTCATGGCCCCTCCAAGGTGTGAAGTACAGTTCAATTAACTCCACAATATAAAGAGGAAAACTGCACCCGCTAGACAGTTAGTACTTACTAACTGTCTCGGAATGCACATAAGAAACTCGAAAGTGACTTTATTGAGGAAATATGTTCACACAGATGAGAACATATAAAAGAAGCAATGTATCACCCATTGATCCACTTCATCTCATGATGTGGGTAATAATCTTCACAAAATTTCTTATCGAACAAGACCTAGACCTGCATACGTGAATGCCCTCAGCGTCATATAGATAATGCGAATGTCACGTAAAACAAATTACGTGACATTCGCATTTTCTAATTCTAGGGTTCTCGCGTCTCATTCGTCGGGAGTCCACACGATCAGCGCGCGGCCAGATGAGAGCCGACCGTCTGACTGCTTCACCTCGATCAACTCCGCGCCGACAACTCGACCACCGCCGACCTCACCAGAGGATCGGCCAGCCGCGGGATCAATCTCCTCGACTCTGGCAGTCAACTGTAGCGGCGCAAACGGGTTACGCATTCCAGTTCCACGTTGTTTCCGTGCCCGGCGTGCAAAGAGAGCCTTACGGCGCTCAGAGACCACATCGCCCTCCGTCCCAGCCGTGAAAACGCGGGAACCGGGATTGGCCTGGGCGGCAAGCAACTCCACACGGGCTTCAAGCGCTCGAACCTGATTCTCCAAGTCTAGGATCCTCTTGATTCCCGCAAGGTTGATGCCCTCATCATGTGAGAGGCGCTGAATCTCAACCAACTGCGCAACATCCCGTTTGGAGTAGCGTCGCCCCCGTCCTGACGTGCGGCGTGGGGAAACCAGACCCAAACGGTCGTACTGTCGCAGGGTCTGGGGGTGCATGCCTGCGAGTTCGGCGGCCTTCGAGATCACGTAAATGGGCTCGTCGTCCCGCACGTTCTCATCAAATACAATCCGAACTCGCATCGGTCATCACTCCTTCGCCGAGGTTTTCAGGTCAGCGCGCACGTCCGTTCCGCCAGTGGCCTCACGGAATGCCTCAACAGCCTGCTTCGCGGCCTTGTTGAGGTTCTGCGGCACAACCACGTTCACTGTGACCAGTAGATCACCCGTTGCCTTAGCGGTCTTCACACCGCGCCCTTTGATACGTAGGACCTTACCGCTTGGGGTGCCAGGTGCAACCTTGACCTTGACGGCCTCCCCCGTGAATGTGGGCACCTCAACCTGCGCGCCCAGAGCGGCCTCGTCAAAGGTGACGGGTAGGGTCATTCGCAGGTTGTTCCCATCGATCGAGAACACCGGGTGCGGTGCGACAGAGACGGTCAGCACCAGATTCCCCGCTGGACCGCCGTTTGTTCCCGGACGCCCCTTACCTGGGATACGAATCTTCTGGCCATCCTTCACCCCGGCTGGGACACGCGCCTTCACGGTGCGCCCTTCCAAGTTCAAGGTGATCTCCGTACCACTCACTGCATTACGGAACGGCAGGGTGGTCGATGCGGCGATGTCTGCTCCCGCGGAGGGTGGGTTCGGTCGGAAACCGGTGCCACCGAAGCCCTGCTGACCACCGAAGCCTGCGGAACCTCCACCGCCAAACATCTGGTTCAGAATGTCTTCGAAACCACCGCCGCTCGCCCGACCGCCGCTGAAACCGCCACCGAACAGATCCTCAAATCCGCCACCCGTACCACTGGTGAAGCGGGGCCCCGATCCCATGGATCGGATCGCGTCGTACTGATCGCGTTGCTGTTTGTCTGAGAGAACCGCGTAGGCCTCTCCGATTTCCTTGAACTTCGCCTCCGCCTTCTCGTCACCCTGGTTCTGGTCCGGGTGGTACTTGCGTGCGAGTTTGCGGTACGCCTTCTTGATCTCGGCATCGTCTGCTGTTTTCGAGACACCGAGGGTGGCGTAGAAGTCCTTTTCCAGCCAGTCTTGACCTGTCAAGGTGCCTCCTAGAAATAGATGTTGTCACTGTACGTGTTTGTTTGCTTGCCGACGAGCCCCAAGTCCCAGCGCCACTTACGGTCTGTGCTCCCAGCCTCAAGGCTGGACACCAGTCCAACTGACCTACGCACCACCCATGGTGAGGGGTACCGGGAGGCCAGGGGCTCGTCGGAAATCTGTGCCTTTAAGACAGGCGCGCACCGCCCCTAAAAAGGGGCAGCGCGCGCCAATCAGAATGAGTCGATCAGTCTTGTGGACCGGTCACGGCGACGCGTGCGGCGCGAACCACGCGGTCGCCGATCTTGTAGCCGATCTCGATGAGAGCGGTCACGGTCGTTGAGGTGGCGTCCGCCGAGGTCTGGTGGAAGAGGGCCTCGTGGATGGTCGGATCGAATTCCTCGCCGACTTCACCAAACGTCTCAACACCATACTTCGACAGAACCTGGTTCAACTTCTCGGAGATTGCCTCGAACGGGCCGGTCAGCTCACCGGCCTGCTTCGCGCGTGAGATGTCATCGAGCACGGGGAGCAGCGCGGACAGAACATCCTCGACACCACGCCCACGAGCGGCCTCCTGCTCACGCTTGGCACGCTTGGAGAAGTTGACGTACTCAGCGTTCAGGCGCTGAAGATCCTCGAGGTGGGAGGCTGCCTCCGCCTGAGCCTGTTCCAGTTCGGACAGTTCCTGCGGCGCCTCCTCCTGTACGGCCTCTGGCTCGAAGTCGAGGTGATCGATCGAGTCCGGCTGCTCTGGACCTGCGCCCTCGGCGTGCTGGTTCTCGTTACTCACTTGTTGTCTTCCTCGTCTACGATCTCTGCGTCGACAACGTCCTCATCATTCGCCTCAGCGTCCTGTGCAGGCTGTTCGCCTGCCGCCGCTGCCTGCTCCTGAGCGTAGAGTGCCTCGCCGATCTTCTGGGAGACGGTCGACAGGGTCTCGTTCTTGGCCTTGATCTCCTCGATGTCGTCGCCCTCGAGAGCCTTCTTGGAGGCGTCGAGTGCTTCTTGGACCTCGTTCTTGACCTCAGCCGAGATCTTGTCCTCGTTGTCCTTGAGGAGCTTCTCGATCGAGTACGCGAACGACTCAGCCTGGTTGCGAGTGTCAGCGTCCTCACGGCGCTTCTTGTCCTCGGCAGCGTGCTCTTCAGCCTCGCGGACCATGCGGTCGATGTCTTCCTTTGGCAGGGAGGAACCACCGGTGATGGTCATCGACTGTTCCTTGCCGGTGCCCTTGTCCTTGGCGGACACGTGGACGATACCGTTGGCATCGATGTCGAAGGTGACCTCAACCTGTGGCATGCCGCGTGGTGCTGGGGCGATACCGGTCAACTCGAAGGTACCCAGTGGCTTGTTGTCGCGAGCGAACTCACGCTCACCCTGGAACACCTGGATGAGAACGCTTGGCTGGTTGTCCTCAGCGGTCGAGAAGATCTCGGAACGCTTCGTTGGGATAGCCGTGTTGCGCTCGATGAGCTTGGTCATCACACCACCCTTGGTTTCAATACCGAGGGACAGTGGGGTGACGTCGATCAGGAGAACGTCCTTACGCTCACCCTTGAGGACGCCGGCCTGGAATGCTGCACCAACTGCAACGACCTCGTCAGGGTTTACGCCCTTGTTGGGCTCCTTGCCGCCGGTCAGTTCCTTAACCTTCTCGGTGACTGCTGGCATACGGGTCGAACCACCAACGAGAACGATGTGGTCGATGTCGTTTACCGAGATACCTGCGTCACGGATGACAGCGTGGAATGGAGCTTCCGTGCGCTTGAGGAGGTCAGCGGTCATCTGCTCGAACTGTGCGCGGGTGAGGCGGGTGTCCAAGTGGATTGGGCCGTTCTCGGTCATCGACAGGTACTGCATGTTGATGTTGGTCGAGGTAGCCGAGGACAGCTCCTTCTTGGCCTGCTCCGCAGCCTCACGCAGACGCTGGAGGGCGATCTTGTCCTTGGACAGGTCAACGCCGTCCGACTTCTTGACCTCACCGATCAGCCATTCGACGATTGCGTTGTCCCAGTCGTCACCACCGAGGCGGTTGTCACCGGAGGTTGCGCGAACCTGGATGGTGGAGAAGTCATCCTCGTCCTTGCCAACCTCAAGGAGCGAAACGTCGAACGTTCCACCACCGAGGTCGAACACGAGGATGAGTTCGTCTTCCTTGCCCTTTTCCAGACCGTACGCGAGTGCTGCTGCGGTTGGCTCGTTGACGATACGCAGAACGTTCAGGCCAGCGATCTGACCTGCGTCCTTGGTCGCCTGGCGCTCAGCGTCGTTGAAGTACGCAGGAACGGTGATCACTGCGTCGGTCACTGCCTCACCCAGGTACTCTTCAGCATCGCGCTTTAGCTTGCCCAAGATACGAGCGGAGATTTCCTGTGGGGTGTACTGCTTGTCGTCGATTTCCTGCGACCAGTCGGTTCCGATGTGACGCTTCACCGATGCAATGGTGCGGTCAACGTTGGTCACTGCCTGACGCTTTGCGATTTCACCGACGAGGACCTCGCCGGTCTTGGAGAATGCGACCACCGATGGGGTCGTGCGCATACCTTCCGCGTTGGCGATAACCGTTGGCTCGCCACCTTCGAGTACTGCAACACAGGAGTTGGTGGTACCGAGGTCAATACCTACTGCACGTGACATAGTGTGCCTTCCTTTCCGTGAGCGACGGTTTGATTTGCTAGCCCTCGCGCCAACCTTCCGCGATCCTCTGCTTGTCGCGGGGATCGGTCGGCTGCGTAAGTTCTAGGCCGTCACTCATTAAACATTGAGTCTTCCACACTCAAGTTTGCTCCTCCGGCTCACGCTTTGCAAGTCGATTTCTCAAACTTGAGTCTATGTCGCTCAACTTTGTAGGTGGTGGCTTTATTCCCGAGGCTGCCAGATTTCTTCTAGATGCTTGAAGAGCAGACCCTGGCCTGCTGCTTTGCTGCACACCTGCGGCGACTACACCGCCTTGACGGCGGTTGCCAGCCGGATCTTCCAGATTGACGACGAGGCGGCAGATTCACGCTGGAACCTGCCGCCTCGTCGTCAGTCAGTTGGGTGAGAACAGTGGCTCGCCGGACAAAAACGAGCCTCACACTTACCTAGCAACCGTCTTGGAAATCTTCTTCACCGTAATCTTGGCAACCGTCGTGTTCTTCGAACTCTTGACAGCCTTCGCAGTCTTACCAGTCGGTGTGAACTTCACCTTCACCGCTTGGCCCTTACCGGCCTTCAGCCCTTTGAGTGCCAGACTCACTTTGCCCTTGTGCGAAGCCTTCAGCGTTGCCTTGTAAGTCTTCTTGCCAACCTTGACAGTGACTTTGCCCGTTGGTTTGGGCACGCCCGGGGTTTTCACTGTGACAGTAAGCCTGCTAGACCCGTCCGCCTTGATGCTCTTCTTCGAGAGCTTCGCTTTCACACTCGCCGTGGACTTCCCAATCGTTACCGATTTAGACTCTACCGTTGAATATCTATGGCCTGCTGCGATTGCATAGCCTTTGATCGTCAATCGCTTACCCACCATATCTGCGGTTAGTAACAAAGGCCCTCGAGGGTTAAGGGGATGTTCATTGACAAACCATTGATAGGTCACGTCAGGCTTGACGTTCTCTTGCAATAGCCATTCAGCAGGTAAATGTTTTGCATATTCGCCAACAACAGGCTTCCCAGAAATCTTTGGCCTCTTTTTAATATTCATATCGGCGTAATCCACATAAACGTAGTCAAACCACACCCAGGTGCTCGCGTAATCGTCGTGATGGATTATTGCTCTCACAGAGATGTATTGGCCGCCAAATTCAGGAGATAGCTTTAAATTTGCGCTCTTCGCACCGTCTATACGAACTTCTCCGGATGACGATGCAGCTTCCGTATACCATTGATATTCAACAACTACACCGGGAATTCTAGGGGAGAATCCGTCCGCCTTGATTGTCGATCCAACTTGTGACTTCCCCGATATCTTTGGGGTTCCCGTGTAGCCAATCCCTAATTTCGGAACAATGAAGGACGGGCTTAATAGAATGATGTTTTGGCTTCCCTTTACAGATACTATAACTCTTAATTGAATTTCCTTTCCACGCCACTCATCTTGGATTGGAAGTTCCTCCAGATCATCATCTACCGAAATCCTCTTACCCTCAAACAGCCATTCGAACTTACAAGAATATTGCCAACACGCATCAATATCACCAAAAGCGGGGCGCACATACATGTATATGCGATCGAATGCTTCCCGCAGTACTGGATTCGTAGTTACTCCCAGATTTATTCCAAGAACCATTCCAAGACTCTTACGGTAAGTTACGAGGTCGTAGTTGTCTGAGTAGACCTCGATATCCAAGAACTGCTCAACCCCGATTTCATCCTCTGAAGGGGTGTGCGTGAACCTCCCTGTCGCGTAGTGTCCAACCCACTCGTCATTGCTCTCAATAACTACCGAGTATTCCTGGTTCACTAATGCAGGCTTTCCACCCGTTACAGATGCCTTAATCTCATACGAACCTAATTCATCAACGCGGAGCTGTTGAGGAACGCGGATATCCAGTTTGATCGAGTCAGCAGGCAACCTCACCTCTTGAAACATCTCCCCGTAGACAAGCACATCCTCATACTGAGGATTGGTGAGCAGTCCATCAACAAAGACGATGCCACCGACCATGGTCTTGTCGAGGACCAGGGGTTCGAGACACGAGTGCAGTTCAATGAAATCCTCATCACGTGCAAGGAACCATGAACACTCAAGTTCATCATCAGGTTCAAACTCGACATCAAGGTCAAAAGTCAATGTGCTACCTGTAAGCACATATTGAGGATCATTAGGCGCTTTACCGGCAACTACGATCTCACCGATCAGTTCTTCAGGATAAGAACCTTCATCCGCTTGGGCAGGGGCGGTGAAGGACAGCAAGGAGAGCGCAGCGACAAGGAAGGCTGCAAGGAGTTTACGCATGGGGTCTCACTCAGGTGCCGTAGAGTATGCGTCACCACTGTGAGCGCAGTAAATAGTAACTCGAAGTTCCCTGTGAAACCTAGGATTTTAGGCCTTTGTCTGCGGTTTCAGCTCGTGGTGTTCAATCTCAGTGGAACTCACGGGCTCACCGAGATAAGGCTCCCTTAGTCTGCGTAAGGTTTCAGCGCGGCAAACGACTCAGACGTGTCAAAGACATCGGAGAGATCGTCAAGGAAACCAATCACTGCGGTAAGTTCCTCCGTGGAGTACTTGGCCACAACCTCGCGCATACGGGCATGCATCGCGGCCATGCGCTCACGAACCTCCACATGGGCATGCTCGGTGGCCTCAATCAAGGTGGACCGGCCATCAGCGGCATTGGGTACGCGGCGTAAATGGCCGGAAGCGGTGAGCCGGTTGAGAAGTTTCGCGGTGGAGGCGGTCGTTATGTTGAGTTCACGCGCGATGTGCTGCGGGGTGCAGGGCTCTACCCTACGCCAACACGCGATGACAATCTGCAGAGCGCGCATGTCGTTCTTACCCATGGCCATGTCGCCAGCGGCTCGATCGCGCATCGCATTGTCTGAGCGCCGGAATCGACGAACAGCCTCAAGAACACGGCGTTCAGCCGACTGTTGGTCATACCAATATGGCGGGGGTGTTACGTTCTCTCCCACGATTCAACGCCTCCTGGTACGACCACGAACAAGGGGTGCACCACCGTTTCCAGTGGGAAGCCCGGGTCCAATCTTAGCGAGTCGTAGCGTTCCTTGACCTCATCCACCAGTTCCGGATTACGAACAGCCAGTTTGCGGAGCAGGTGCTGAAACTCAAATTCGATCTGTCCACGGGTTACCGAGATCTTTGGCTCTGATTCCAGGACCTTGCGGGCTTCGCTTTCCTCGGATGTCACCCGCGACCTGTCGAACCTGTAGGATCGACTGTCCGCCTCGTCGGCAAGCACATGCAGGTAGGCGCTCACGAAACCAACGGGATCTGAGGCGCGCTTGAAGCGCACCAACTGCGGATGATTTGTGTACCCTTTTGTCTTTCCGGCCAGAACAGCCTGCGCCAATAGGGATTCCCTCCAAGCCGCGATGAGCCCCTGTCGATCCAGGAGGCATGGCTCCAAGGTCCACATTCTCATTGCCCACTCACTCCTTGCCCTGAGCGAGTGCGGACGGCCACCAGATCTTACGTCCGATGTCGTACCCAAGGGCCGGGACCAGGATCGTGCGCACCACGAACGTATCGAGCAGGACTCCAAAGGCAACGATGAATGCGAGTTGGACCAGGAAGAGAATAGGAATCACGGCGAGCGCGGCAAAGGTGGCGGCAAGCACCAGCCCGGCGGACGTGATCACGCCACCGGTAATCGCAAGGCCACGACTGATTCCCTGATGGGTACCGTGATGCAAGGACTCCTCGCGCACTCGAGTCATGAGGAAGATGTTGTAGTCGATGCCCAAGGCGACGAGGAACACGAACGCAAACAAGGGGACCGCAGGATCTGCGCCGGGGAATCCCAGAATCTCGTTGAACACGAGGGCAGAGACGCCGAGCGCGCTGCCGAACGAGAGCACGGTGGTCGCGATCAGTAAGAGCGGCGCGACAATCGAGCGTAGAAGCAACCCAAGGATCACGATGATCACCGAGAGAATGATCGGGATGATCAAGGCCCGGTCCTTGAGAGAAGCATCGTTGGAGTCGATGTTGGTCGCGGTGGTGCCACCCACGAGCACATCCGACCCGAAGCTGTTGCGCAACTCCATTACGGTGGACTGTGCCGCCTCGGAATCGAACGCATCAGCCAGAGTCACCTGGAACAGGACGTTTCCTTGAGCAACTGTGGGTTCGGCTTCCTCTTGGCCAAATGAGGTCAACCCATCAGCCGTGTATCCGACGCTCCCCGCAGCCGCATCGCGGGCTGTGAGCGCAACGGAAGCAACTCCTTCATGCGTGAGGAGTTCCTGGCCGACCTCATCGAGCTTGCTCTCCGGTGCAATGACATAGGCAGGGCTACCGGAGCCTCCTGGGAAGTGCTTGGCCAGTTCAACCTGTCCATCACGTGCTTGGGAGGTACCGAGCACGAGTTCGCTCTGGGCCACGCCATCCGCCTTCAGCCCGATCAGGCCAAGGCAGGCGAGCGCAAGGATGACAGTTGTGCTGAGCCACATGGTGCGTGGCCTACGGGAGATGAGAGACGGCAGCTTGGCCCACATTCCCTTGCTTGGCACCTCTTCATCTGCGCCAAGCTCAGAATTGAAGTGTGGCCTGCGCGGCCAATAGGCCGCACGTCCACAGAGAAGAAGCAATGCGGGAAGCAGAGTGAATGCCGCCAGCATCGCGAACACAATTCCGATAGCCGCAATCGGGCCCAAGTCACGGTTGGACTGGAGTTGGGACAGAAGCAAGCACAACAACCCAGCGATCACAGTTCCGCCGGAGGCAAGGATCGGCTCGAACGAACCCTTGATCGCGGCTTTCGTGGCATCCCACTTACCTGGATGACGCCTGAGTTCCTCGCGGTAGCGTGAGACGTACAACAGGCCATAGTCCGTTGCGGCGCCAATGACCAGAATGAACAGGATGCCCTGGGTTTGCCCATTGAGCATGATCACACCGTTTTGAGCAAGCGTGAAGACCGCTGCGAGGGCTCCACACAATGCGAAAAGACTTGTGAACAGCACGGCAAACGGCAGGATCGGCGAGCGGTACACCACCAGCAAAATGACCAGGACGGCAGCGAGCGCAACACCTAACAGCAGTCCGTCGATCCCCGCGAACGCTGTTGAGAGGTCGGCGGTGAATCCGGCAGGCCCAGTGATGTAATACGCGAGGCCTGGCGGCAGGTGCTCAGCGGCGAATCCCTCCAGTTCTACCACCGACTCCTTGATGTCGGAGGTTGCGTCAAGAGAGACAAAGACCTGAAGCGCCTGCGCATCTTCGGACGGTATCGCGGGACTGGATCCAACCACGCCGGAGATCTCACTGCTCAGCATCTGGGTGAGTCCCTGGACCTGCCCCAACTCGTCTTCCGTGATCTCGCGATCGGATGACACGAGCAAGATCGCCGGAATCGCATCGTCTCCCAGGAAATCGCTGAGTTGCTTTTGCACCTGGGTCGCTTCAGCGCTCGATGGTAGATAAGCGGTCGGGTCGTTGTCGGAGACCTCTTCGATCCTGCCGAACAATGGGCCGCCATAGGCTGCGAGCGCGAACCAGATCGCGATGAGCAATGCCGGTAAGCCGATTCGAAGCCAGGTTGGCACGCTTGCTCCGACTTCTGTGGCGGTTTCGCTTCGGTGCCGTGCTGCATCCTGATCGCGTTTGTTTGCCTTAGTCAATGCGCTACCCCTCAGTGCGTTTTTACCTAGCCAGGCTAGGTAAATAGTAGATCAGCAAAAAAGGGCGGTCAAATGATGACCGCCCTTTCCCGTTACAGGCCTCACGCAGAGGTAATGGTCTCCAGCATGACGTCAACATTGCCTCGGGTGGCTCGCGAGTACGGGCACTTCTCGTGGGCTTTGTTGATGAGGTCCTGCGCGGTTCCCTCATCGACACCCTCAAGTTCCGCCTGGATCTTCGCGGTGAAGTTCAATCCAGAGTTGAACTCGCCGCCGATAGACAGCGTGACCGTCACTGCGGAATCTCCCAGTTCCACCTTGTCCTGGCGGGCTACAGCCTTGAGCGCTCCATGAAAGCAGGCTGCCCAAGCAGATGCGAACAATTGCTCCGGGTTGGTGCCGGGCCCGTCGTCTCCACCAAGACCCGATGGAACAGACAGCGCCAGATCGAGTTTGCTGTCATCCGTTGCGACTCGCCCATCACGTCCACCCCACGAGGTGGCAGTGGTTGTGTATAGCGGCTGCGACATGATGTCTCTCCTCCATGTGTGCGGTGCCGGATGAGATTCCGGCACGTCCCTTCCATCCTTGCACCAAACGAGCACAATGTCTTGAGCAAAGTCATCCCTACGGTGGACGTGAGAACCCAAGCCCTGGAATTATGATCATCGAGTGAATGACACTTCCAGCCAGCGAATTCGCGGCATTGATCTAGCCCGGGCTCTCGCTTTGATCGGTATGATGGCCGCACATTTCGGCGCTTCTCACGAGTTTGGCTCTTCCTTCTGGGGATCAGTTGGTGCCATCACTCATGGCCGCTCCTCAATCCTCTTCGCGGTTCTGGCCGGAGTGTCCATAGCGCTCGTGACGGGAAGAACCCAGCCTCTCACCGGTGAGCCAGTCGTTCAGGCTCGCGTGAGACTCGTCTTACGTGCACTCATCATCCTGACAATCGGTTCCGCACTTACCGCTTACGGATCGGGAATCGACGTCATCCTGCCGACATACGCGCTGCTTTTCGTGATTGCGACACTCTTCCTACGCTCTCGGCGTCGCACCCTTGCCTGGTGGGCCTTGGGTTTTGCCACCGTCGGGTCACTCGTTACGTTCCTAGCGGCCCCGCTCGTCTACAGCAACTCGTGGCCAATTCCATTCTTCTCAATGATCGTGAGCGACAACTACAAACTTCTACCATGGATATCTCTCGTACTCGTGGGAATGATTCTCGGACGGACGAGTCTCACCAGCCTTTCCAACGCACTGAAAATCGGTGGCTTCGGTGCGGTGATCGCTCTCGTCGCATATGGATCGACGATAAGCATCTCTTCGAGCAACACCGACCTGCCATCCAACTCGCAGGGCTCAAAAGGGGATGTTGAAGTTGCTCCGTACGAGTATCAAGACCCTATCGAGCTATACGCGACACCTGCCGAAACGGCCAGCTCGGACACCTTCACAGTCAACGGCCAACTAGTCAGCGCATACGATCTGGCTGGCATGTCATGTGACGCTGAGGCTTGGAATGAAGGCTCCACCTCTGGCGGATACATCAGTTGCGGACGCTCATCCTTTGACGGATCTGGAGAAGGTCTCGAAGATCCATATGCCGAACCTTCCTACTGGGACCAACTCCAATACGAGCGCGATAGGTTCCTCAATGCAGACCCTCACTCCGGCACTCCAGCGGAAATCCTGGGAGGCATCGGCGTCGCGATGATTGTCATCTCCCTGTGTTTGCTTGCGACGAAACGTTTCGGGTTCGTGTTCTATCCGCTGACCGCTCTGGGTTCGATGCCCCTCACGATCTATACGGCGCACGTGCTGACGTTCAAGCCCCTCAGCGCAATGACTGGCCAGTTCGAGTTGCTCAACTGGTCAGTCTCAGTGGCCGTTGCCGCCGTTTTCGCAATGCTCTGGAAGGTGAAGTTCAAGCGCGGCCCGATCGAGTCCCTCATGCGGATTGCCGTCATCAAATTCCTCACGCCCCCACACGACAACCGTCCGGTCACTCGATGATGAAGCATCGCGCTTGGGGTGAACTGCCCCGTCTTGCGCAGGCGGACTAAGCCAGATTGTGTTTTGCTCGAATTACGGGACCTTCCGATGTGCCAAGTCAATGGGGTGATCTAACTCTTTGATCCGGCTCAATAGGAAGACCAGCAACAGGGCAATCATCCCGTCACAGGATGCCTTCACTCGAGAGGAAAATTAAGCATGAGCTTCATTTCGTGGATTCTCATCGGTCTGATTATGGGTGCAATTGCGCGTTCCGTTCTCCCAGGACGCACAGAGGGCGGCTGGGTCACGTCGCTCATTGTCGGAGTCATCGGTGCTGTCGTCGGTGGTTGGATCGCGAACATGGTTGGTAGTTCCTCCAACAATGGATTCTTCGATCTGACAACCTGGTTCTTCGCGTTCATCGGTTCGCTTGTGGTCCTCCTGATCTGGGGAGCAGTCACAGGCCGAAAGAAGTAACGCTGCTGACACACATCTGTTCTGGGCCGACCCATGCGGGTCGGCCCATTGTGTTCCCATGATCTTTCTGATTGGCGACGACATGGTCGCCCTCCAGCATCACCTCACGGTGGCCCCCTTCCGAGATCGGTGTAAACCCCTGTGTACACCGCGGCAAAACACACACAGGCGCACTGTGGAGCCCATGTGCGCTGGAAGGCGGCAGGATCGTCGCCCATCCCGCTTCTCCTATGGTTTATCCCAGCAACCCACTAAGGTGAGTGAGTACACCTCAGCCACCACGTAGGAGAAGCGCAGCACGTGTCCAGCGCCCCTGACACCCCACCCACTCGGCTCCAACGCCTGTTCCGGCGTATCGACTGGTTCATCATCGCGCTACTCGGCGCAATCATCGTTGCCTCGTTCCTGCCCGCACGCGGTCGGGGAGCCGAGATCCTCGATATCTTGGTGATCGCCGCCGTTGCTTGGCTGTTCTTCCTGTACGGTGTGCGGCTACAAACCACAGAAGCTCTCGCCGCGCTGCGCAACTGGCGGCTGCATTCCGTTGTGCTTGCCTGCACCTACGTATTGTTTCCTTTGCTCGGCCTGCTCACATTCTTAATCCCCGAATCCGTATTGCCACACGACCTCGTGCTCGGATTGGTCTTCCTATCCCTGTTGCCGTCGACCGTGCAGTCATCGATCGCCTTCGTCTCGATAGCACGGGGAAACATCGCTGGCGCAGTCGTTGCAGCATCGTTCTCCAACCTCGCCGGAGTTATCCTCACGCCACTACTCGTGGCGCTGATCTTGGGATCCACGGTCGGGTTCTCCGGGGCAGCGGTCGGGAAAATCGCACTACAGTTACTTCTGCCCTTCATCCTCGGGCAGATCGCACGGCGCTGGCTCGCTGCCTGGGTAATCCGGCACAAGCGACTGACCTCATTCACCGACCGCGCTTCAGTCGTACTTGTGGTCTACTCGGCCTTCTCCCAGGGTGTCGTCGGCGGGATCTGGAGTAAGGTTTCAGTTCCCAACGTCCTCGTACTCGCCGGTATCTCCTGCGTAATGCTGGCGGCGATGCTCTGGCTCAGTTCAGCCCTCGGAAAGGTTGCACGGTTTTCACGCGAGGATCAGATTGTCGTGCTCATGTGCGGATCCAAGAAATCGCTGGCAACAGGCGTGCCCATGGCGACAGTCTTGTTCGGCCCTGCCCTCGTGGGCATCATCGTGCTTCCGGTAATGATCTTCCACCAAATCCAACTAGTCGTATGCGCGGTCATCGCACGACGTCTCGGTGACCAAGCCGAACCGGCACTCGTCGCCTAGTCGGACAGGACGGCGCCTCGTACTCTAGCGACCGATCGTCTGGCCTCGATACAACTGGCCATTCACAATAGAACGCCAGCAAACACGACACAACGTCGCGTTGAATCACCGGTGAACATCTACTGCCCAGAAACAGACGACCCAGAACGCACATGTTCGAGCGCGCATGATCCTGCTATTCTCGTGCAGAACCAACAAACCGAACACAATTTCAACACGCGATGCCCACAACGCGGCAGCCCACGTGTTGGGAGCGATCATAAGCGAGCGAAATTTTGCCTGGTGAACCGCAGCAGCAAAAGACTGTGACTTCGACCAACTCCACGGGGGATACCGCAGCAGCCCTGAAGGACCCCGACACATCAGTCCAGGCCGAACCGACGCTCCCTCAGCCGCTCAATACAACCGATGGGCAGGCAAAGACAGAGAAGGTTCGCGACCCATGGCCTGACAACGCCCGTTTCATCGCGGCCGTACTGATCGTGGTGATGCACTTTGCGGTCGAGGTGATTGAACGCTCGGACCTGGTGAAGAATCTGTTCTTCGCCACCTGGCCCATGCGGGTTCCTCTCTACGCGCTGTTGGCCGGCTATTTCTCCAGTGCTGCCCCAATCACCTCAAAACGTGGGATTGTGCTGCTGAGAAACGTTCTCTTCGTGTACTTGCTCTTCGAGTTCCTTCAGACCGTGCAGAAATGGGCACTCAACGGGAAATTCGATTTCAACCCAGGAACCCCCTCCTTTGCGCTGTGGTTCCTGCTTTCCCTGTTCTTCTGGCGGCTATCGCTACCGCTTCTTTCGCGCATCCGTTGGATCATCCCCCTCTCAATCGTGGCAGCTCTCCTAGTGGGTTATGCCTCCCAGATGGGGCCTGAACTATCCGCGAGCCGTACGGTCGCCTTTCTCCCGATCTTCCTTGTTGGCTGGAAGCTTCGCGAGATTGGCTTGCACAAGACGCTGGATCGGGTGTGGGTACGAGTGGCCGCAGTGGCTTTCTATGCGTTCTGGTTTACCTACGTTGTCTACAACGTCGACGACCTCAAACGGCGCTGGTTCTCGATGACACGGCCGTACCGTGGAGATGACCTCGACCACGAGATGCTCATGCGCGCCATGGTTTTGACGGTAGGTATCCTCGGTGCGCTGGCCTTGCTCGCCCTGGTTCCCCGCACGAAACTGATGTGGATAACATATCTGGGTTCCGGTTCCATGTACATCTATCTGCTGCACCCGCTGATCGTCCGTCAGTTTGGCTACCACGGCTACTTTGACACCCTCGACTCGCGAGCAGAGGTGCTTTCGATGCTTGCTGGCTCGGCGCTCATCGGAACGCTTCTGGCGACACCGCCCGTGCGAAAGATACTCAAGCCGCTGGTTCAGCCGACCTACACGTGGCTGTTCCACACCGACGAGCGAAAAACCAGGTAGCGCCTCGTAACAGATACGACAAAGGGCTTGCCTCCAACTCATCAATCGTGAGGTCGGAGGCAAGCCCTTTGTTGTTCAATCAGTTGTTTGGGGCACCCGAGTTTATCTTCGCCTTACGCTCAATCCACCGCACGTAACGTGACTGCGATGCAGGTCGTTCAGCGCCGATCTTCTTCCCAGCGGCGATTCCGGCATCAAATGCCGGAGCCTCACCCCTGTCCGTGTCATAGATGGTTGTCAGGTTGTTTGCGTGCAGGAACTCGATGAAGTTATCGAATCCGTCCTGCATGAGGGTGTTGAACTGAGTGTAATCAGTTTTCTCGACCAGATCCCCGGCGAGAACCGGTGCAGCGTCCTTGTCGTAACGCGTGTAGGGGATGCCGTGGAAATCCGCAAGTTCGGTGGTGCGTGAGTCGTGCGCGAGCAGGTGTGCTGGCGTGCCACCGAGAATCGAGGCGATGTTGCCGTGCAGTCGGGCACCAAACGTGAAGTCGATGTTCTTGAACGACTCGATCCATCCCCATGGGTTGGAGTAATACAGCACCGAACGCTTCGCATACATGGGGTGTCCAGTGTGGACGGGAGTACCGAGGTTGACCTTCTCCAGGTCGTATTGATCCTTACCCGTGAGGATCATGCGAGCCGATGCGGCGTCTTGTGACGGTGACGTGAGCCGCGGGTACGCCTCCATGTTGGCAGCAATCACACGGTCAATGTTCGCAACACGGTAATCGATGTTCATTGACACCCGGGAGAATCGATTGAGTTTCCTTGTGCGATTCTGGATCTGCAGGCCGGGGCCCCAGGTGTACACGGACGGACATCCAATGACGCGGACGCTCTCTGCGGGAATGCCAACGGATTCCAGATATGCTTTCGTGAACGCACCACGTACACCGATCTCGCTGGAACGTTCCAGGATGGCTTCGCAGAAGGCACGAACGGTGGCGTTGTGTTTGTCGGCTTTGGACTGATCCGGCGTCCACAGCCGACCGGTACGCGACATGCGGAAATCTTCGTTGTCCATCGAGTCCGCTGTTGCCTGCGCACCGACTCCAACCAGGGTGACCGGGATGTCTAGCATCTTGATCAACTCAGTGAACTGCGTCAGTTGCTTCCCGTATGAGGCACGGAAGGAGTTGGCCATGGGGATGACGAAGTGATCGTAGTTCTCGTTGATACGAGCGGCCTCAGCGACGAGATCCGGTTCCCGATAGACCGTATATGCACCGAACCTCAGGTCATTCGCACTTGAGGCAAGGGTTCGGGCCACACCGTTTCCATACAGCAGGTTTCCCGCGTTTCCGCCCATCCTTCGGGTAGACAAGGTTCGTTTGTATACCTTCAGTGGGTCCTGTGCAGTCCTAATCAAGATACGGTTCATCGGCTACCTTTGCTGTGTACGAACGGGAGAACGTGGCTGTGTCCCCTATAGTTTCGCACGATATGCCGTTGGTTCCCCGTTTCGATACCAGCAGTTCACAGGGTTTCCCCACCTGGAGGTGCGAGACGCTGCCGTACAACGTATCCGGGAAATAAACTTGACCGACTGCCCGTGAACAGGCACAGGATAGAGGTCATGAGCATTCTTATAGCGCGTACCATCGCAGACCCATCCGTCAATGGCCCAGAACACGACGTGATGCTTGCGGTGCACCAGTTGATGACAGATGACTCCCTACAAACCCTCGGGCACACCGACTTTGTGGATTCACCGCAGGCCCGTGCCACCGCGCTGGAAAAGCAGGACTACTCGGCCCGTGTCCCTCTGGTCATTGAGCGCGATGAGAAGGTGGTCGGTTACGCACTGATCAGTATGCCGCTCAAGGACAACAAACACCTCGCCTATGTTGACGTTGTTGCGCTGAACAACGAATACGAGATTCACGAGTTCGGTCTCGAAGCCGCAGAGAAGGTGGCTCGGGAGCATGGGCGAACGGTTCTGAACGCCTACTACGCGCACGGCCGCGAGCCTGAGGTGGGCGACCCACACCGGCTGGAGTCGCCTACCGGGATCGGTGCCGTGGATAGGACCGACCCTGAGGTTCGCGCACTTCTTGAGGCTGGCTGGAGCATCGAGCAGACTGAACGCTATTCGGTTCTGGATTTGCCGGTGGATCCGGAGAAACTAGCCGAGTTGGAGCACGAGGCCGTGTCGAGGGCTGACTCCACTTACCGCCTCGTATCGTGGCAGGATCACAGCCCCGAGGAGTTCATCGATGGCCATGCGGCGCTACAGCAGGCCATGAGTACGGATGTCCCCTCTGCGGAACTCGAGATCGAAGAGACCGTGTTCGATGCGGAGCGTATTCGGAAGTTTGAGGACCGTATTGCAAGGATGGGCCGGGGGTATCTTGCGGTTGCGGCCCAACACAGGCAGACGGGCGAGTTGGCGGGTTTCACTCGCGTGGAGTACATGTCTGACCGCCCCGAAGTAGTGATCCAGGAGGAGACCCTGGTCCGCGCAGGACATCGTGGTCACCGGATCGGCATGTGGGTCAAGGCGGCGATGCTCCGCCAGCTCCCGGAGGTCCGTCCTCAGGCAGCGCGCCTCCACACGTGGAACGCTGGTGAAAACTCGTACATGCTGAACATCAACGTTGCCCTCGGTTTCACCAAGCGCGGTATCGAAAGCGCCTGGCAGAAGAAACTCGATTAGCCCTGCTCTCTGCGCCAAGACCGTTCACCCCGGGTACCGGGTGGGCGGTCTTTGTGTATCTGCTGTGACGCCTTGGTGGCGGGCGAGGTCGAGCAGATGGCCAACGCGGAACGCTAGCGATTGACGCGGATGATCCGCACGCCCTGACCTGGTTCCAACCGTACCGCGTCCGCGAGTACGGTGAGTGTCCCGACTCCGGGCACATTGACCCGAGCGACGGCACGCCCAGACTGGAAGAATCTGTCGGCAACGATTCCCGCGTATTCTGTGGGGCCGGTTGGCGCGTGGCTTGAGATGTCGGCATGCTGCTCGCTGGCACTTGGGCCGCTCCGTTGCCCGAGCCTGTCGGCGAGAGCCATCGCCTCGTCGGCGGGATAGGTTTCCACAACCTCGAAGTCACAGGGTGCATAACCCTCAAAGGGCTCCTCCCGCACAACGACCTCGTAACCGAGGAACTCTGCGATCTCACGGCTCGATGGATGCCGCCACAGGCGTTCCGGCGCGTCGATCTGAACGATCTTGCCTGAGCGCATCACGGCTACACGATCACACACGGTGAATGCCTCATCCTGATCGTGGGTCACGAAGATCGCGGTGGTACCCGTGGCGTGCAGGATGGAGCGGACATCCACAGCCAGCCGTTCGCGCAACTCGCGATCCAGGGCTGAGAGGGGCTCATCGAGAAGCAGGAGCCGCGGATGCGGTGCAAGCGCCCGCGCCAACGCAACCCGTTGTTTCTCGCCACCGGAGAGAGTCGTGACGTTGCGCGTCCCGTAGCCAGCGAGTCCAACCAGTTCGAGCAGTTCCTCCACCCGCCTTTCCCGTTCCACGCGTGAAATGCTGCGTGCGAGCCCGTAGGCCACATTCCGGGCGACCGACAGGTGTCCAAAGAGCTGCCCGTCTTGGAACACGAACCCGAACTCACGTCGGTGGACGGGAACCGTCCGCATGTCTTGGCCGGACCAGGTGACGGACCCACTCGACAGTGGCGCAAGACCAGCGACAGCGCGCAATAGCGTAGATTTTCCGCACCCACTGGGACCAAGCAACCCCAAGATCGCCCCCTGCGAGACCCCAAAGCTCACGTGGTCCACGGCCACGAAATCGCCAAAGCGAACCGAGAGATCAGTAACGTCGAGGACCATCAGAACTCTCCTGCACTGGTTGTTCGAAGCCGTTCCGCTAGCATCATCACGGCGGCTGAGAAGACGGCGAGGATCACGGATGCAGCCAGGGCCATGCCGTAATTCTCTGCGCCTGGTTTGGAGATCAGTCTAAAGATCACAATAGGAAGCGTTGCGGTGTCGGGCCGCGAGAGGAATGAGGTTGCACCGAACTCACCAAGCGAGACGGCAAACGACATACCTGCGGCCAGCCCGAGTGCGCGGGCCGCGAGCGCCCAGTCGATGGTCAATGCAACTCGCCAGGGCGGCGCGCCGAGCAGTGCGGCGACTTCGCGTTGGCGCGGATCGATTGCCCGCAGCACGGGGAGCACGGTCCGAACCACAAGTGGAACCGCCACAACGGCTTGGGCAATGGGTACGAGCCACGGGTTCGAACGCAGGTCGATGTCCAGTCCAAGGGGTTGGTTCATCGTGATCAGGAAACCGAACCCAACCGTGACTGCGGAGACTCCGAGCGGCAACATGAACACGTTTTCAAGCCCGGTCAAGGCTGCGCGGCCACTGCGTGAGGCCGCACGACGGGACACCACGTAAGCGACCAGACCGCCAATGCTCAGGGCGATGACTGAGGCGTAGAACGCGATGACCACGGAGTTGTAGAGAGCCTCCCACACCGTGACACCAAGGGTTCCCGACGAGCCGGAGGCACTCGATCCGGTGGTGCTCAGTGCCCGAAAGTTGTCGAGGGTCCAGGTATCCCCCCTGCGGAACGCGGACATCATCAAGTTCACGAGCGGCCAGGCGATGAGCCCCGCCCCCACTAGGAGGGTGACGAGTACGGCGAGCCAGTCTCGTCGGAGACTACTCAGGTTCAACCGCTCCGTACGGGCCTGCGCCGGGGCGAGGTCAAGCGCCTGTTCTCGTCCTGCACGGGCTCGCGAGGTCATCCACAGCGACACCGCGATGACTGCGAGTTGCAGAATTGACAGCACCGCTGCGGCGCGGAGGTCGAGAAACTGGACCGTCTGCATCCAGATCTCGGTTTCGATCGTGCCGTATCCCTGTCCACCCAGGACCATGACGGTTCCAAATGCTGTGGCGCAGAACAGGAACACGATGGCAGCGGCCGAGGTGATGGCCGGAGCGAGTTGCGGGAGCGTGACCGTCAGAAAGGCACGCGTCCGCGACGCACCAAGGGTCCGGGCCGCCTGCGCTGCGCGAGGATCGATCTTTTCCCATAGACCGCCAACGGTACGCACGACCACAGAGTAGTTGAAGAACACGAGAGCAGCGAGGACAGCCCAGAAGGTACCGTCGAGTCCAAGCCCGCCAAGCGGACCTGATGTGGCGAACAGCGCTCGGAAGGCGACACCCACCACCACGGTGGGCAGCACGAACGGCATGGTCACGAATCCACGGGCAAGCGTGCGCCCTGGGAACGAGCAGCGGTAGAGCACATAGGCTCCCGGGATCCCAAGCAGCAGGGAAACCACCGTACCGGCAATGCCCTGCCCCAGAGTGATTCCAACCAGGCGCCAGGTGCGCGGCCTCGACAACACCTCGAAGAAGCCCGACAGATCGAGCGTTCCGTCCTCGAAGAACCCGCGCCCCACCAGCGCGACGACCGGCCACGCAAAGAAGAACGCCAAGAAAAGGAGCGGGACCGCAGCGGCCCCACCCCACACGAGGAAGCGGTGCAGGCGGGTCCGCAAACGCGGACCCACCTCAAGGGAGTTAGCCAAGAATCTCGGCACTCCACTCCTTGATCCAGTCGTCACGCTTCTGGTCGATCAGCGCTGGGTCAAGTGTCGCGGGGGCGTCCGGTACCGGGGCGAAGGATGCCCATTCCTCGGGTATCTCGGCGGTCTCGGAGACGGGGTACATGTACATGGTCTCGGCGATAGTGGATTGGAACTCGTCGCTGATCAGGAAGTCGATGAACGCCTGTGCTCCCTCGGGGTTTGCGCCGCCGGTCAGGACACCGGCGTATTCAACCTGGCGGTAGCAGGTACTCATGAGCGTCTCGGTGCTTGTGCGCGAGCCGTCCTCGGTAGCGGTGAAGGCTGGCGACGATGCGTAGGACAGTACGACTGGTCGGTCGCCGCCCGAGAATGAGAAGTCAACGTAGTAGGCGTCTTCCCAGCCGTCCACGATCTTCAGCCCGTTGTCCTTGAGCTGTTTCCAGTAGTCGAGGTAGCCGTCCTCGCCGTACTTCGCGATGGTTGCGAACAGGAATGCCAGGCCAGGCGACGAGGTGGCCGGGTTGGTCACGACCGCGCTACCCGCGTGGGCCTGGTTGAAGAACCCGTCCTGCTCGAGTGGTTCGGCGAGGTCCACGGTTGCGTAGTAGTCCGAGTCGATGTTCAGGCACACGTCACCGAAGTCGATTGGGGTGAGTTCGCTGCCGCCTGACAGTCGCAACTCAGCGCCGAGGGCACCCTCCGTGGCGGGAACGTATTCCTCGAACACGCCCTCGGATAGCGCACGCGATGCGAACGTGTTGTCCACGCCATAGGCGACGTCTCCCAGCGGTGCGTCCTTGGTGAGCACGAGTTTGTTAACAAGCGCTCCGCCGTCGCCATTGGTGACGACCTCCAGCGTGTAACCGCTCTGCTGTTCAAACTGCGCTTTAAGTTCATCGGACAGTTGGAACGAGTCGTGCACGACCACGCGCACAAGCGAGTTCTCCGGAGCGTCGTCTTGGGGTTCTGCCATGCAGGCGGTCAGCGACAGCACGAGTACGGATGCGGTGGCGGTCCGCACAAAAGTGGTGAATGATGGCGTTGCCATTCTTCCTCCTTAGAGAAACCGCAGTGCATCGGCGGCTTCGAAATATAAAGGAGGGGTTCCATACGCGTACACGTATGGCGAGATAGCCCGACTCCCTACGCCGGTGTTACCCGGATCAGGTTCGAGGGTCTGCGTGAAGCACTCTCAGCGCACGGGTGCGCTCCCCTGTCGTACCGGGCCAGTCTAGTGAAGCCTGGTTCGGGGATGCAAAGTTGGCTCTCGCTTCGAGACAACCACACACGCCTAACGAGCCTGAGTATTTATTTGCTTTTCGGGCCTGTTGCAGGTCGCATCAGCTACACCCAGCAGATACCGTTGATGACAGCACAGTAAGCGACTATCAGGGAGTGTCCATGGACAACAAGCAATCCACCACAGAGAAGATTTTGGCTATCGGCATTTCGTTTGCCGCTGGCTGGATCGCACAGAAGGTCGTGGAGAAGGTATGGGACAAGTCCACCGGTGGCCTTTCCCATTCGCTTGACGACGATGATGCGCGGATCGCTTCAATCGTCACCTTCTCTGCGGTGTCGGCTATCGCCGCGACGCTCACGCAGGTTCTGGCGAAGCGCAGTTCCGCCAAGGTTGTTCGCCGCATCGCGGCACCCAAGTCTTAAACACGACGGTCTGTGGGCTTTTTCGTCGTTCTGTGGGCAACAAGCCCACAGAACGACGAAAAAGCCCACAGGCCGTCACTTGTACCAGCGCTCGGAGTCCTGTGTTCCAGCTACTCTTGCACGACCACGACCTCAGCTGCCGGAACGGTGATGCTGCTGGAAGGTGCGGACTCGTCGCCAATCAGGCTTGGACTGCGCCGCGGCGTGTAGTCAACCTGTTCGACCGTGTGGTTTATGAGGAACGTGAAGCGCTGCCCTGACTCGCTCACGCGCTCAACCACCTCGAAGTCAGCGGGCAGATCGCGGCGGGCCGTGACGCCTGCGTCCTCGTACAGCGCGCCAACGAAGTTACGCAGGTCCCCACCCATCACACGAGACGAGATATACCAGGCACTTCCCTGCCCAAACTCGTTGCGGGTGATCGCGGCACCATCAGGCTTTGGTCCGTCCACGTAGGTCGCCACAGGTTCGGCGCCGTTGAGCACGATGTCATCGGCCCACACGGTCCCGGTGTACTGGCCCTCGCCCAACGCACCGGTCGTGGAGATCGAGACGGTTTCGTGCTCACGTAGCGGCAGGAACTCCTCGATGCGCAGGCCAAGTACCTCGTCCACCGCTACCGACAATCCGCCATGCCGCACAGTGTCGTTCTCGTTCACGATGCCTGAGAAGTACGACACCGCAAGCACTCCACCTGCAGCGACATACGATTTCAGATTCTCCGACGCCGCATCGGTCAGCAGATAGGAGGCTGGGGCAAGCACCAACTTGTAACGTGACAGGTCCTGTTCCGGGTGAGCGAAGTCGATCGTGACCTTGTCCTCCCACAGTTGCGTGTAGAACTCAAGGATCCTTTCGCGAGCGTTGGCATCGATGCTTGGCCGCCATTCCAACCCTTGCGCCCACAGCGACTCCCAGTCCCAGAGAATAGCCACGTCAGCGGGAACCGTCGTGCCTGTGACACCCTGCTCCGACAGCTCAGCGAGGCGCGCACCCAGGTCGCAGACCTCGCGGAAGATGCGGGAGTCCGTGCCTGCGTGTGGCAGCATCGCCGAGTGGAACTTCTCGGCTCCGAATCGGGCCGCCCGCCACTGGAAGAACATGATGCCGTCCGCGCCCCGTGCCAGGGTTGCCAGGGAGTTGCGGGCCATCTCAAGCGGCTTCTTGGCAACATTTCGATCCTGCCAGTTCACACCGGAGGTTGAGTGTTCCAGGAGGATCCATGGCTTGCCTCGCGCAATCGACCTGGTCAGATCCGCATCGAGCGAGAGCTTGATCTGGTTCCGTGGATCGGCGGCTTCGAGATAGTAGTCGTTCGAGACGACATCGACTTCCTGCGCCCACGCCCACAGGTCCATGGAGGGGCAGTTGAGCGCCATGAAGTTCGTGGTCACAGGAGCAGTCGAGTACTCCTTGATGATGTCTCGCTCCTGGATGAAGCAGCGCAACACCGCGTCGGATGAGAACCGCGTGTAGTCGAGACGCATCGCCGGATTCGTGACGGTTGCGGAGACTGCGGGGGTTGGTATCTCGTCCCACTCGTAGTAGGTCTGACCCCAGAAGCTGGTGCCCCAGGCCTCGTTGAGGCCGTCGAGGGTGTCATAACGTTCACGCAACCAGATGCGCCAGGCATCCCGCGACGCCTCGTCGTACGAATCGGAGACCGGGGCACCGTACTCGTTGTGGACGTGCCACATCGCGAGCGCGGGGTGGTTCGAGTAGCGTTCCGCGAGAGCGCGGGTGATGTTCGCGCAGGCTCGCAGGTAGTCGGGCGAGGACGGAGCGGCCATTCCGCGCGATCCGTTGGTCATGACGGTACCGTCTCGGTGGACGACACGGGCCTGCGGATACTTTTTGTAGAACCAGGCTGGAGGCGCTGCGGTGGGAGTCGCGAGGTCGACTCGGATGCCACCCTCATGGAGCAGATCGAGCAGTTGGTCGAGCCATTCGAAGTCGAACTCGCCCTCGCATGGTTCGAGCTTCGCCCACGACCAGATGCCCACGGACACCAGGTTCACGCCCGCCTGATGCATGAGCGTGATGTCTTCTTCCCAGATCTCGCGTGGCCACTGCTCCGGGTTGTAATCGCCGCCGTAGGCGATCGTGTCGAGTGAGACGAGGCCCAGGTCATTTGGCTGGAACCGCGGGTCAAAACGCATGTTTCTTCTCTTTCTGCGCACTCGACAGCCATGTCTTGTGCAGTTCGCGTCCGGCTCACACGGGCTCGTGCTGTGCTCGGTCACAGATTGGTTCTGGTTCGTTTAACAACTAGGTAACTACAATTCTGAAGAATTAACAATATGGCTCGCTGTTGAATCTGTGACCGGTCACAGATAGGCTTATTGCAGGATTGGCCCAACCGGTATGTGGTCATTGCCGACGAGCCGGTCGCCTGCCAGCACATCGTTGCGCTGGATCTCGCGGCACGATAGGCAGATGCTGCGGTGGGATCGGCCCACCCGCGATGTTGATGTCAAGGATTGACACGCAGCGGGGCGACGTTGCCCGGCTCAAATCAACCCCGCACCCGGCGATAGCGGCACCACAAAGGTGCGTGATCGTCGGCAATGAGAAGACTCAGCCCGTCGCACCACCGCCAGCCACCCGACATCGAATACAGTTGCACCGTGGAGAAGAAGATGCCAGCACCTGCCAAGAAACGCCCGACCGTGCGCGATGTCGCCGCAGCCGCCGGCGTCTCACGTGGAACCGTCTCCCGCGTCATCAACGGCGGGCACTGGGTATCCGACGAGGCACGCGCAGCCGTCGAGGCTGCCATCAAGGCAACCGGCTACTCCCTCAACCAACACGCGCGCTCGCTTGCAACCGGACGGTCCAACTCGATCGCGTTTCTGTTGACCGAGCCGCAGCACCTGCTCTTCGAGGACCCGACCTTCTCAACCCTGCTACGCTCCTGCGCCGAGGTACTCGGTGGACGCGAGATGCCCATGCTGCTCATGGTCGCCGGAACCGAGAAGGAACGTAAGCGGATCACCGAATACATTTCATCGGGACACGTGGACGGCGTGATCGTGGTGTCGTCCCACCGCAACAACCCTGTCATCGCGGATCTGGTGGCCAAGGGAATTCCAACCGTCGCCTGCGGTGCGCCGCTTGGCCACGAGGACCAGGTCGGGTACGTGGCTGTCGACGAGGTGGGCAGCGCCCGTCGCATCGTCGACTACCTGCGTAGCAAGTACCAGCGCGTCGCAATGATCACCGGACCACTCGACACCCCCGGAGGGCTGTTCCGGCTCGACGGCTACCGCCTCGCAATGGGTTCCGACTACGACGACTCCCTTGTCGCGCATGGCGACTACTCGCGTGCTTCTGGGGCGCAGGCAATGCGCGACCTCATGCAAGGCCGCCCCGACATCGATGCCGTGTTCGCCGCATCCGACCTCATGGCCGTGGGCGCGATGGCCGCGCTACACGCTGCTGGAAAATCGGTCCCCGGCGACGTGGCGGTTGCCGGATTCGACGATCACTCAATAGCCTCAACCTCCAATCCCCCGCTGACCACCATGAAACAGCCGTTCGAACGCATCGCAAGCGAGGTCGTGCGCGTACTGCTTGGCGTCATCGAGGGCGACGAACACGCGGCCGTCATCCTTCCAGCGAACCTGGTTGAGCGCGAGTCGGCGTAATTAACGCATTTCACCTCTTGAATATGTGGCTATAAGCCGATAACACCTGCATGGACCCGAGAGACACTGCTGCGAACGGAACCGATAAGCACGCGCAGAAGGTCAACACGCTTGACTTGACTGCAACTTCGAGCCGCCGGGACCTCAACGCAGAACTCCATCAACGGGCCGCCGAAACACAGCCAGCGGTAACACGAGGCGTAGCTGGCAAAGGAGCCGCAACCCTCTCCGCGCGATTAACCGCTGCAACTGAACACGACCCCCGCGATTCGCGAGCCGCAGTTGCCGCCAAGTACGCGAAAGGCACAGAGGGCGAGCACATCATCGCAGAAAAATTGAGCTGGCTCACCGACAACTACTGGGTCCTGCACGACCAGCCCTGGCCAGGACGACCACAAGCAAACATCGACCACATTGTCGTTGGTCCAACAGGAATAACTATCGTCGATGCAAAACACTGGAGCGGGACACTCACCCTAGACGGGCGCGGGCTACGCCAGAACGGGCGCCCACGAGGCTCAGCCATCACATCGGTACGCGCCCAAGTCGAAGCACTGAAATCGCTGACTCAGTCACTCCCCTTAGCAGATGCCGCAGAGATCCCAGTGCAAGGTGTCCTCGCTTTCACCTCAGATTCGGGGCCGCACGGAGAGAATCTAGGCGTATCTGTCACTAACGCTGATCTACTCTGCGAGACGATTTGCGCGTTCCCGCAGCGCATAGCACCCGCCGCCGTAGCACAGGTTGCCTACGTGCTTGAAGAAGCACTCGATGAGGACCGACTCATCAGCAAAGCAACAGCACGCAAACGCCGCGCTGCCGCCCGCGACGGACACGCAGATACGCTAGCAGTACCCGAAGTTGAGCCCCTATACGGTGAAACCAATCAACTGACATGCCTCTCCCCTGCGCGGCCCGCGAGGACAAAACGTGCATCAAAGCGCGCCCAAACAGCAGGAACCAAGATCTCAATACGGAAGATTCTTAGTAAAACACTCAAATACGGCGCTTTAGTTTCTGCCTTATACGTGGTTTTCTACCGTCCCGACATCCTAAGCGCACTCTCCGACTACACCGGAGAACTATTGGGGTCGCTTGTTACCGCACTCCTATCCCACGACGGATCGTAAACACACAAGGAAGCGCTCTCGTTAGGAGAAACCCGCTTAATCGGGAAGTTCCTCGACACCGCTTTGATCCCACATTCTGAGCGCAAGTCGCCACATTCACCCACTTTTCGATGGGGATCACTCCCCTAGTCCAATTTGGGTTTCTGCAGGTCCGCACACTTTCAGTGCTTATTTACAGTCTTTCGAGACCACGAGCAGTGACTTTAGGTGCTTCTAAACCTGATTTCTTTCTTTAATCTTCCAAGGTATGGAGGGCAGTTTTGCCCACCGTATCTCCGCTGCCAGACGGGACCAACCAGCACTGAGGCGGAGAGCCACACCCCCATCGAAATGGACACACATGAAAACGAGAAAGACGCTCCGTACCGGAGTCGTAGCGCTGATCACCGCAGCACTCGTGGGTGCCTCAGTTGTACCAGCCGCAGCAGCACCACGCGATAACAAAGATCACTTGCTTTCAGCAACCGCGACCCTCAGCAGCCAGGCAAAGGCGCCGCTGACGGTCTCCGGCGGCTCATACGACAGTTGCAAGCACTGGAACGCCGACGCCAACTACAAGAACGCTTACCTCAACTCCATCAACTTCGCTCGTGGTCTCGCGGGACTTGCGAATGTTACCGCGAACAGCACACTTCAAACCTACGTCAGCCAGCGAGCACAATCATTCCTGTGCAGTAATCCAACAAACCCGAACTATGCCTACCGTTCCATCGGTTACACACTGGTTCCCGGTGATCCAGGCTCAGTTCGTACCGCTCTGAACGACTCTAAGTCATTACGAGCAGCTATACTCTCGCCGAATGCCGCCCACGCAGCCCTTGGCGTACACAAGCGCAATGGCTACTCGTCGGCTTCCGAGGAATCAGCACTAGCACCCGCCTCAACTTCCCAGAAGTTAACGGACTTCAACCAAGACGTCGCGTGGCCAGCCAAGAACACCTTCTTCCCAGTGGAGTACAACAACGGCATCTGGTCCTACTACGGCAAAACCACAGGTGCCTACAGCGAACGTCTGAACTTCCAAAACGCAACGGTAACCGTCAAGCAGGGCACCAAGACCATCCCGGCAACCAAAGTAACTGACGATTACAACTGGAACACCTTGTACGAGCAACTCCACTTCAAAGTGCCCGGTGCAACAGCTCCCACCGCTAAGGGCCAGTTCAATGAGTACTCCGTGACCATTTCCGGCGTCAAGAAGGGTTCTGCTGCCGCCCCAAACATCTCTTACACGGTCAAACTAGTTCGTACCGGTGCAACGTTCGCTTGGAAGAACCAGGCACCGAAGATCACGAGCCAACCTGCTAAGAACAAGTCTGTGAAAGTTGACGAATGGATCAACCTCTCAGCAGGCGTCTACGTACCTAACCAGCAGGACGTGAAGTACCAGTGGCAATACCAGAAGCCAAAGACAAAGAACTGGATCAACGTCGGCTACGTCACCGAACCGAAGATCAAAGTCTCGCCAAGCGGCCTTTCGCTCAATGGTTCACTCATACGCTTGCGTGTGGAATCCGGCGGTAAAACCGTGTACACCAACAACATCAAAGTGAAGGTTACCAAGTACGCATCAAAGGTTTCCATCACGAAGACCTCGCTCAAGCGCAACAAGAAGCCCGTGGTCACGGTGAAGGCCAACCGGGCAGGCAAGGCCACGGTGACGGTCTCCAAGGGAAAGACCAAGATCACCAAGACCGTAACGGTCAAGAAGAACAAGGCCACAAAGGTCACTTTGTCCAAGAAGATCGCCAAATCCTCGAAGAGCAAGGGAAAGTGGAAGGTAACCGTGAAGTTCACGCCTTCCAACAAGAACCTCTACGCGGGCAAGAGCGCATCGAAGACCATCAAGGTCAAGTGATGTGACCCCCACTTACCGCTAGTTCCAGAGCTTGCGGTAGAGCAACGCGAAAGGGTGGGGACGTATTCCATGGAATACGTCCCCACCCTTTCGCGTTTTGCCAGTATGAGCAATGAGATCACCGTAGACATCTGGTCCGATATCGCCTGCCCGTGGTGCTACATCGGGAAACGCAAGTTCGAGGCTGCCCTCTCCGCGTTCCCAGGCAGCGACAAGGTCAACATCACGTATCACTCCTTCGAACTCGCACCGGACACACCAATCGACTTCGATGGGTCCGAGATCGATTTCCTCGCCCAGCACAAGGGTCTTCCCAAAGATCAGGTCGAGCAGATGCTCTCCCATGTCACCACCATCGCCTCCGAGGTCGGACTTGACTATCGATTCGACCAGCTCAAGCACACCAACACCCTGCTCGCTCACGAGTTACTACACTTCGCCAAATCGCATGGCAAGCAGATCGAGATGAAGGAGCGTCTACTCAAGGCTTACTTCACCGAAGGCGTCCACCTCGGCACCGTGGACAACCTGGTCACATTGGCCGGGGAAATTGGTCTAGACCATGCCGAGGCACGAGCCGCACTTGAATCCCGCTCGTTTGGCGACGACGTCCAGGCCGACATCGCCCAGGCTCGCGCCTACGGGATCAACGGTGTTCCGTTCTTCGTGGTCGCAGGCAAATACGGTATCTCCGGTGCACAGTCACCCGAGACCTTCATGCAGGTTCTCCAGCAGGTCGAAGCAGAACAGGCAGCCACATTCCTACAGACGTTCCCAGCCGCATCCGCGGACGCTGCATGCGGACCAGACGGCTGTGCCTAAGCCCGTCCACCGATCGTCTGGCGTTCGCTGAAGCAGGACGGGCACGGCGGCTGTCCGCCGAGAGATACCAGAATGACAACGCAGCCCCCGTTACTTTGATGTGACATCGGGCAGAGAATGAGCGAGGTTTTCAATTTGCTATCTTTTGTTGTGTATTCCCTGTAGGGTTGCGATGTAAGCGCGTGAAGTTGTGTTTCTGCTGGAGGTTTTCCTCTGGGTCGACTTCTCGGCTCGAATGTAGTTTCGAGCGGGTATTCAATTCCGCGTCTCTCACACCTTCACCCCACTGGGTGTTCGTGTTTCTCTTCTTGATTGGTTTTGTATCTCTTTTCTTGCTGCTCTCGTAGCATCTTCGATCGTTGCATCCGATAGACGATCCAACGATGCCCCCATAACCGCTGGTAATCGCAGACTCACTGGCTTTACTGCTGAAGACAGTGACCGCTTACCCGTGCGGGACACTCACCAGATCCCTGAACTATCCGCTGCACGTGAAAGTGCCAGCACATCATCGGGAGATCATCATGCTCTAGAAACCGCCTCAGGTATATCCTGCGTGGTTTCTGGCATCCATCAGACTCCGCGGCGAAGTCGTCGCGGCTTTACGGATCGTGCTTACGATCCCAGAAAACTAAGGAATGACGTTATGGCCACTGGCACCGTCAAATGGTTCAACTCTGACAAGGGCTTTGGATTCATCGCTCCCGACGACGGATCTGCCGACGTATTTGCGCACTTCAGTGCGATCACAGGTGACGGTTTCCGTAACCTAGAAGAAAACCAGAAGGTTTCCTTCGACCCTGAGCGCGGTCCAAAGGGTATGCAGGCCGCCAACATCCGCGTGGCCTGATTTCCTTCAGCAGCGGGTGCACCTAACTAGGCGTATCGCCTGTGAGTGCACCCGCTGCTTCATGTCTCCATACATGAGCACCTACGCAAGACACCCTACTCAACTGACTTTGTGGCAACACGCATCTCACGTAGCCGGCGGTACAGTTCGCGATAGTCAGGACGATTTCCGACGCTCAGGTCGCCTTCCAGCAACCGCCGGCCGGACGTTTGGCGGGAGTGGCAAGTGGCTGCTTGGCGTTGGGACACGTCAGATGAGAGTCTAGGAGACGTGAAGTACTATCACCAGGTCACTCAGCAGATGCGACGCAAGGGCATCGAGGACGCACGTATCGTGTCAACCCTCAATGACGTCAAGGGATGGGTTGTCCAACATCCCGACACTCGCCCAGAGGAACACTTCGGCCCAGCGGCTGCACTCGTGCGAGACCTACCGCGCGGTAACGCAGTTCACGGTCCCCAAAAAGCCATAGCTTCTGGGATTGGCACAGCCTTCCTGCTGATCGTCGCTCAGATGTTCGCTGGTTTCTTCAACGTTAACCTCAACTTTCTCGGTATTCCCACACCGCTGTGGAGCGTGGTCGCGGTCATCGTTGGCTTCGTGGTTTCACGATTCGTTGGAGCGAGGCTCCCCGAGGATTTCCGTCCATAGCGAGCAGCACGTTGACTCAATGCAAGGCAATAAGACGGCCCGTCTCCTCAATGATGAGAAGGCGGGCCGTGAGTCTGCTGGTTTACTTTTCTCGTTGCGGGTACGAGGTCCAGAACCGAGAGTTCTTGTCTGCGGAGATGTCGTAGGTCAGTGTTTCCGTTGAACCGTCGGCATAGCGAGCGGTGCCCTGACATTCGAAAGCGACCTCGTATGAGCCGGTGACAGTGGGTAGCGTGAACTTTGCACGGTTGTCTTTAACCATCTCCACGTCATCAATCGCGGTAACCTCGAGTTCGGCATCGGAGCTCTGCGACAGTTCAATGACTTCGCGTGCCAACTCTTTACATCCGAACTCGTCCTTCAATCCAAGGCTCCGATAGTCGTCAGACGGGCCTGAAGTGCCGGAGGAATTGTCACGTATGAACATGAGATATACGCCAGCGAGTAGGGCGGCCACAACTACGAGCGCGGCGGCAATGAGCGCAATCCTCTTTCGGGATGTCACGCCGACCTTCGCGGCGGGCTTCTCAGTTTGAACCTCAGTAGCGGAGAAATCTTTGTTCACCGCGCCACCGTTGTTGCTGCGGTTCTTGGTCCAGTTCGGCGCACTGGCATCTTTCACCACAGCGTTCACCCCCGCGGCAGATCCGGAGTTTGACGCGGAATCACTTGAGGTACCTGTTTGCGTGCTTGGGGCGTCACCGGAAGAGGCGGTAGTTGGCGCAACAGCCTCAGGCTCCGCGATGTTCGCCTTCACGCCGGCGGCCCGTCGCACTGCGGCCACGGTCGCGCTTGGTGTTCCTGGTGTTCGCTGGGCAGGAGCAGCCGTGGGACTCTCTGCTGCCTTCTCCACAGCGCCTGTGACGGGAGCCTTGTCCCGCGCGTGAGCGGCGCTTGCCGCGCTGGCTGCTGAGGGCGAAGAGGAACCGGACCTGCTCGTCGCCAATCCGGAAGCGCCCACATGGGCGCGTCGACCGGAGGCAGGTGCTTCAGAGGCCATTGGGGTGAACGACGCGTGCTGGAGCTTTGAGGAGGTTTTCTCCTGCATGATCTTGCGGCCTGTCGCGATCATCTCCTTGGTCAGCTGGCCATCAGCCGGGACCGGAACGACCGAGCGCGTCCAGCCGTCACCGTCATAAAACCGCAGGTTACCTGGAGAATTTGGATCGGGATACCACCCTGGGGATGGAGAAGACATAGCAAACCTCGTGGCGCGAAACGAACAACACCGCCAGAATGTGCGATGGCTGGGCAATTACGTGTCAGTTTACACGCGTGCGTCAGGCACCCCGTGTGATCGGCTCTGCCTCGCGGGAGTGCGGCTACGCCTGTGGTCGCTGCGAGGACTTCCGCTGGGCTGCGATTTTACAGTGTGCGCAGCACAATATAGGCGGAGATCGTGGCGATCAACACCCCGAGCAGCACCAAGCTGAGAGCGCCGGGCGAAACATCCTTGCTGCCCTGGGACTTGCGCTCCTTTTTACGCATTCCTTGCATGCCTGTTATTTCGACTGTTCGTGCATGCTTCTTGAGGCGCTATTTCTTACGGTATGTCCGCCAGGCATCTCGGGCGGGTGGCACCACTATCCCACGCCGGGCATACTCCCTGCGTGTGCCACGTTTACTCCAAGCGACCCCGATCAGCCCGACAACCAATGGGACGAGCATGACCGAGAATGCCATTCGGAAGTCATTCAGCGTGTAGGCACCAGTTGGACGCACGATGTCCAGCACGACGCCGATGGCCATGATGCACACGAAACCACCCACGAAGCCGCCCATGTTCGCGATACCGCTGCCCACTCCTAGTCGGGATGTTGGATTGGATGTGCGGGCAAAATCGAGGCCGACAAGAGATGCGGGGCCGCCCGTGGCGATGACAAACGTTGCGATGACAATAACGATGAATGGGCGTGGCGTACTGGGAAGCAACAGCACAGACCAGGCAGCGGCAACCGCAATCGCAACGGTGAACACGAGCCAGGTACGGCGTAGCGGATGGCGTGCGCAAAACAGGCCAAAGAGTGGGCCGGCAAAGATTCCTGCCGAGGTCATGATCGTGAACACGAGCGAGACCTGCTGTTCACTCAGCCCTTGACCAAGAATCAAGAACGGTTTGCCCCACAGGAACACGAACACGTTGAAGGAGAATGCCGTCACCATGTGCGTCCAGAAACCGAGCCAGGAACCCGCAGTGCGCAGCGCGCCCGCCAAGGGCTTGGACGTTGGATCATGCGGCACCCTGTCAATCGGTCGAATCCGGACCTTGGCAGCGCCGCCCGGTGCGGACTGGGGCTGATCGACAATCGCATAGAACGCCCACACGGATGCGATCACACCGAGAATGCCAAGGGCCGCAAAGGCCGTGGTCCAGGTGGTCTTGTGCAGAAAGTACACGAATGGGACGGCGGAAATAATCTGACCGGCCTGCGCTATCTGGCCGGTGATCTGCCCCAACACTGGAGCACGCATCGGAGGGAACCAAGCGGCGATCAACCGCAGCACGGACACGAAGGTGGTCGCGTCGCCAGCGCCGATGAGCACCCGTGCACCCAACGCGACCGGAATCGACTCGGCGAACGCCATCCCCAACTGCCCAACCGCCATCATCAACGCGCCCGTGGCGATGAGTCTGCGTGCCCCATACCTGTCGAGCAACACGCCAACCGGGATCTGGGCTGCAGAATAGACAACGAGTTGAGTCACTGTGAACAACGCGAGTTGCGATGCGGTGGTACCGAAATGGCTTGCCGCTTCCAGTCCCGTGACTCCTAGCGAGGTCCGGTGAACCACCGCAACGATATAGGCGATCAGGCCAGCTATCCAGATGGTGTATGCGCGCTGGGGACTATAGGGCGCGGTGCGAGATTGCATGTGCACTTCCTTCCCAACTCATCCTATGCGGACGCTACGGTTCGCTGCGGGAGGACTCAACGAGAGTGGGTCACAAGAACTTCGGGACTTTTGGCCCGTTTTTTGCGTGTTGGCCGGGTACACAATTGAAGAGTCGAATTGCTCAGACATGGGGATGAGGCCGATACCGATTTGACCCCTCTGTTCGGTATCTGGACGTCCCCACGGGCGGGAGGAAGCGCGGGCTCCTCCCGCCCATTTTATTGCCTCACATAGGTTCTACACTGGTGTTCATGTCTGCTCTACGTATTCGACGCTTCGATCCAACCAATCCGGCTGAAACTGATCGGCTCTACGAGATTTGCCTGAAGACTGGCGACAATGGCCAAGACGCAACGGGTATTTACCGTGACCCCCATCTGATCGGAACCCTCTACGTTGGGCAATACGCGCGGTTTGCGCCCGAGTTTTGTTTTGTGCTTGTGGATGAGAACGACGAAGTGGTCGGCTACGCGGTGGGAACCCCTGACTCCGTGGCGTTCGACCGCACTTTGGAGAAGCACTGGTGGCCGCAGGCGCGCGCAACCTATCCTCGCGAGAAGTATCCACTATCCGATATGAGGGACGGGTACCGGGACCCACAACTGGTTGAGTCTTTGCACACATGGTCTGGTAGCCGCCCCGAGGTATGTGAGGACTTTCCGGCTCACTTCCACATTGACTTGCTTCCCACCGCCCAGGGCGGCGGGAATGGGAAGCGGCTTCTCTTGAGGCTTCTCGACGAGTTCCGCACTACCGGCGTTCCTGGCGTTCATTTGGGCGTAAGTGGGAAGAATAAGCGGGCCGTGGGCTTTTATGGCCGCATCGGATTTGAGGAAGTGATATCGGAACCGTGGGGCTACATCTTGGGTATGAGGTTCTAGTTCCATCTCGTTACGCTGCTGCGGAAACTGTTTCGTCGGCGTTTTCCGGATGGCGGTGTGGGTTCCGCCGATGATAACGGTTTGGAGTTCTTTTGCGGAACTTCTAGCGCACAAGGTCTAGACCAAGTACAGTTAGCGACGTAGTTGCAGTGCCTTGCGTGTCCTGCCCGCATCCGATATGCGGTCAGTCTTGATCCTCAAGAGTTTGACGTTGGGAACCGTGACGTCACATCCGCAGTCGCGGGTGTTCTCACACCTCTTGAAGGAGAAAATTATGGCTATCGGAACCGTGAAGTGGTTCAACAACGAAAAGGGCTACGGATTCATTGCCCCATCCGACGGTGCAGCTGACGTGTTCGCACACTACAGCGCAATCACCTCGAACGGATACCGTACCCTCGAAGAGAACCAGCAGGTTGAGTTCGACGTAACGCAGGGTCCAAAGGGTCCTCAGGCAGAGAACATCCGTCCACTCTGATCGACTCGACTGCATCGAGTAGATTTTTTGGTGGGGCTGCTTCGGCAGCCCCACTTTTTTGTGACATATAACCATTTAAAGCGAGAACTCTCTTCATTCGGCCTCAAGGCACCGCCCATTAGGATTTCTCCGCCACCTGCTTTAGATAGTTGCCCGTTTCCCTTAGCGGACATCACGTACGGGTGATTACGTAGTTTTCGATGGCTGACCAGTGCTTGGGTGAAGTCCTTTGCCCGCAAAACATTGAGTGACCTATCTGGCTTAGCACGCCAGAGCCGGTTATCTCATCAGTGGATATTGTTTCCGGCAACTTAATTCTGCTATTAAAATAAGTCTTTCACCCAAGATAGGCTTGTTTGGTCGAAAAATACGCAATACGGTGAACTGGATGAAACAGAAAAACCCCACCGGACTCGTCCCCGAAAACGGTACTTGGTTCAAGGTCCACGGCCCACATTCCGTGTCACTGAGTGTGGTTGACCTTTTGCACCTCTCGTATGAGAAGCGCCTCTCCGCCGGCACGCTGGTTGCACCAGCACCGGCACTGCAAGACGCCCAGACCGCCACCGTGCCCAACCAGCAACAAACCGTCGAGACCGCATCCTGACCCTTGCGGCACAGCCCAACCCGCCGAAAACACTGGAAACTCGACCAATCTTGTTCGCCGCTGGCACCCACTCATGCTGTGCCGCGCCCTGCGCGATCTCAACCTCACTGTTTCATTCATTCGCTGGAGCTCTCACATGCCCGCTGTCTTCACCCGAGGAATCGCGTAACACCGGGTATCCTCTGCGCTCTTTGTATGTGTAGACCACACCCCAAAGTGGCAGAACCCTGAGGACCACCAGCCCATGACCATAGCCAGTTATTACGCACCAGAGGCAGAACCAAGTTCTGTCACTGCGCGCGCCTATGAGTCACTTTCAGGTCTCAGCCGTTCTCTCCTGTGGTACATGGACATCGAGCGTCTAGAGCTTCCCGAGGTCTGCTCACTCATTGGCTTCCCCCAAACTGACGTGATCTCCATGACAGCACGTGCCCGATTTGAACTGCGTTACGCCTGGCTTGAACAGCAGGACAAGAGTCCACGCATACCCAAGATGTGCAAGGAGACAACCCGCGAGTTGGCACGGGTACGCTCACGCCGGCTACGCCTCCCACACTCCGATGACGTGCAAAGACACCTCACGGTCTGTATGCGCTGCGCAATCCTTGAGGAGGAGATTGACAACCTCCAGGAGCACCTCAAAGTTGCTCTGCTTCCCATGTCCTACGGTCCACACGGATCGAGGACCCTCCCCCAGTCAGAAAGGTGGATTTAGTCGAGGTCTACGCCTAGGATCGAAAGATCGACTGGTTATGGAATCCGCACGTCCAACGAAACGATGACTGAAACTCCCACACACCTAGACCTGACATCGCTATCTGATGCACACCTCGTGGAACTTCTACGCGGTGGAGAGGAGCGCGCCTACGCGGCGCTGTGGTCACGCCACTATCCTGCGGCACGCAAAGCAGCACGGGCAGTCACGTCATCGCATGATCCAGAGGACCTCGCTCAAGAGGCATTCACTCGCATCTTTGCCGCGATCAAGAACGGGAAAGGTCCCACCGACAACTTCCGCGCCTACCTCTACGCCACACTGCGTTCCGTCTCGATGGCGTGGTCAGCGAAACTTGAACCAACCGTTGACCTCAGCACTCAGGAGAACCTCCTCATCACGGATTCGGATATCGCATCCCTCACCGAGGATAAACGTCTCACTCTGAGCGCTTTCAGAAACCTGCCAGAGGATTGGCGCACGGTTCTGTGGTACTCGGAAATCGAGGGAATGACTCCAGCCGAGATCGCCCCGATTATGGGTTTGAACCCGCGCGCGGTTTCCGCGCTTGCATTCCGTGCACGCGAAGGCCTACGCGATTCATGGCTTCAGGCACACATCCCCACCACGTCCCAGGCTAATTCGGAAGAGTGCCAGTGGACTGAGCAACACATCGCCTCCTATGCTCGCGGCTCGATCACTACACGCCGCAAGACCCGCATCGAAAACCATCTCAAGCGTTGCAATGACTGCTCTCTTCTCCTCGCCGAGTTGCAAGGTGTCAGCCAGTCCCTGCGTGGGATCTTGCTGCCACTCGTGTTGGGTGTCAGCCCTGTCGTGCTCAGTCAGGTCCTACCGCTTACAGCAGCGGGCACGGTGGGTACTGCAACCACTTCCGGACCGCTTGGCCGGACCCGCGACTGGGCTTCCTCAAACCAGGGAGCGGTACTCGCCGTGATCGGCATACTCGTGGTTGCGGGCGCTGTCGGGGCCGCCTTTGCTCTCAGCAACCCGAATCGCGGTCCCGTACCAACACCAACAGCGCAGGGTAACGAGGCCATTACAGGTGGGCCTACAGCGCCCCCAACCACTACTCCGCCCACGACGGAGCCTATTGACGACGAGTTGGATCCTCCCGAGGAACAGCCCCCTTCCAGCGAGGTCGCCTCAGAATCGTCCGTTGAGCGGCCAACGGGTGACCCGCGTCCACGGCCAACCGCTGAGGATCCATCTGACAACGAGACACAACGTCCACGCGACAAGGACAAGGACGAAGACAAGGATCCCGTTACAGACCCTGACGATAAGCCAACCCAAGAGCCTGAACAGGAACCAAGCGAGGAACCGACCCCCGATCCCAGCGAGGAACCCACCGAGGAGCCTCAAGAACCGCAAGAACCTGAAACGGGACACCTGGAGTTGACTGCGGAATCAGATCCCGTTGACGTCTCCCTTATGCCTAGGTTCTCCGGTATCGCCCCTGTTGGATCAGATATTCAGGTTTTCGACGCGGCAAACCCAACGATTGCAGTGAGCGAGCGGGTCACCGTTGCCGCTTCGGGATCGCTGGCAACCTCCGTGTCAGAAGAGGATGAGCCTGAGTTGGCTGCCTGGACTGTCGATGTTTCCTCCACCGCTCCCACTGGTGGTGGGCTCAGGTACGTTATCAGGAACTTCATAGACGGCGAGGTCGTTGCCGAGAAGCCAGTCTCAACAACCTATACCGTCTCGCCGATGCCTGAAGATCTGTTCAAGATTACTAATCTTGAGCCATACGGAACCGGACCAGCAGTTCAGAACGGAGGTTCCGTTGAGGTTTCCGCACCACTAGAAGATTTCACTGCTAACTTCAAATTCGGAAATGATCATGGTGGGTACTATTCGTTCTATCTCAATGGAGTCCCTCGTCCTGTTCGTTCAGACGTTCCCGGGACAGTTGAGGAACCCGGTCAAATGAGTTGGGTTACGAACAGCGTTCCGTTCCAAGTTGGCGTGAACACTATCGGAGTTCGGGTAGCCGAGCCGATACCCGGAACTAATGATGTCCGGTTCGGCCCAGCCCGCGAACTCTTCCGCTTCACAATCACCATTACACCGTAGTTGGGACCAGCATGGGTACGAGAAGAAGACCAGCAGGACTACGGATCTATACGTCGCTTTTGGCGGTCTCGTCGTTGTTCTCTCCCAGCGTCGTTGCAGCCCAGCCCGCTCTACAGGAGGTTGTCACACAGTCGAGCGTGACATCATCTAGTTTCACTTCACTTCCCACGGCACTGCAGGCAAAGACGTCAGAGGTGCAGGGCAAGAGATACAAGAAACTCCATGTTGATGCTCAAGGTTCAGCGGTCATCGCGGTCAGACAGGCCAAAGCCCAGGGGCGAACATCTGTGGCCAAGCAACTCAGTCACATCTCCAAGACTCCGCAGGCCCGATGGTTCGGCGACTGGAATTCCGTCGCCACGGTCAAGAGCGACGTTGCCGCCTATATTCGCGCCGCAAACAAAGCAAAAGCTCGTCCCACCATGGTGCTGTACGCGATTCCTGGGCGGGACTGCGGCCAATATTCGGCAGGCGGTTTCGATGCGAAGACCTATAAGAAATGGATCAACAAGGTCGCTGCTGGAATCAAGGGGGCAAAGCCTCTGATCGTGTTGGAACCTGACTCTCTCGCACTGGACTGCGGTGGAAAAACTAGGAACAGCCTGCTGAAGTACGCCACGAAGAAACTCACCAAGGCTGGCGCCTGGGTCTATCTTGACGGTGGACATTCCAACTGGCGCACGCCAAAGGCAATGGCCACGCGGCTCAAGGCAGCAGGTATCTCCCACGCACGCGGGTTTGCGACGAACGTCTCAAACTTTAACTCCACCTCAGCCGAGAAAAGATACGCTAAGAAGGTCTCTGCCGCGCTCAGACAACAAAAGGTCACTACTGCCCACAGGCACTACATCGTGGATACCTCACGCAATGGCAAAGGACCCAAGAGTGGCGAATGGTGTAACCCCTCTGGCCGAGGGCTTGGCAAGAAGCCGAAACTCTACACCGGCTCTGGTGCGCTTGATGGCCTTCTCTGGATCAAACGGCCTGGCGAATCTGATGGCACGTGCAATGGCGGTCCTTCCGCGGGCCAATGGTGGGAGTCCTACGCTCTGACACTGGTCAAGAACCGCGCGAAGTAGCATCAATGTGGGCCCGCACAAGACCTTTACGAGTTGACCTAAAATCCGATGGGCCATAAAACGTCCAGATATGCACATAAAGTTCACGCAGCCGGGCCAAAAACAGCCCACCGATTAACGTGCTATGCGCTGGCACACCACCAAACTCGTCGACAAGCCAAATAGGGCAGGTGTAGACAAAACAAAAGACCCACTCAGATTACCTGAGTGGGTCTAACTGTGCGCTCGAAGGGATTCGAACCCCCAACCTTCTGGTTGGTGGACAGTTTGACAAACGCTATCGCCGCGTGATCGGACGATGCTCCATTTAGTCCCCGATGTAGAACCGCATGAATCTTTGCAGGTAGCCGATGTTGTCTACATGCAAACGATCAAAGGTGATTGGGAAAACGAGATCAAGAAATGGCTCGATTATCTTGCAGCGGCTGGACGCGCAGATTCCACGATGCGGTCACGGCGGGAACACGTCTCATGGCTTGCACGAGACTTCTGCACATCGAAGCGACCGTTCGAGGTCACGCTCGATGATCTGATGCAATGGGCCGCTGGCTTTACCTGGGTGATGGAGACCCGGCGCGGGGTCCGCACGAGCGTGCGCCAGTTCTACGCGTGGGCCGTCGATACCGGCCGGGTTGAGGAATCCCCGGCCGAGAAATGGCCCAAAGTGCCCAGCGTGATCCCCCAGCCGCGCCCCGCCTCGGAACGTGACTATGAGCACGCGTTATCCAAGGCCCGCAAACACCGGGATCGGGTGATGGTGCGCCTCGCGTGTGAGGCCGGGCTGCGCCGCGCTGAGGTCGCCAGCGTTCACGCTAACGATCTGTTCGAGGACCTCGACGGCTGGATGTTGTGGGTCCACGGTAAGGGCGGCACGTTGCAGACGGTGCCACTCACGGACTCGGTGGCGCGTGATCTGATCAATCAGATCAAGCGTGAGAATGACGGGCAACTGGCTGGGTGGGCGTTCCCCGGCGAGTGGGCCGATACCGGGCACATGTCACCCCAGTGGGTCGGTAAGATCGTCGCTCGGCTTCTGCCTGGTGCGGCGACCATGCACCAGTTGAGGCACAAGTTCGGCACGGACGTCCACGCCGAGACAGGCGACCTACTCACCACCCAGCAGTTGCTACGCCACGCCACGGTTGCTACCACGCAACGCTATGTGCGAGTGCCGGCGGAGCGTGCGCGGGCTGCGGTCAAGAACGTCTACGAGGACCGGCTACGCCGTACTGCGTAACCACGGATAGCCCCACACCATCGAGGGTGTGGGGCTATCGTGTGCGAGGGCTACTGGACGACGATCACCACGCCGACAAGGGCCGTGATCACCGCACCGATCACAATACGCATGGCCCAGGTCTGCCACGATTCGAGTTCAGCCACACGGCGGTCAAGGTCGTTGACAGTGGGCATCTTCTCCACCACGTCATCGAGCTTTGTCTCGATGCGTTCAAGGCGCTTGCCCAGGCTGAGATAACCCTCTCCCACCGGTGGTGTGGTCACGAGGTGGCCTCAACTTCTTTGGGTGTAAGGTTGAGCAGCGCCAGCACGAGCGGGAGCACGACTGGCAGGGCGGCTGGGTCCATCCATCCCAGATACACCGCCAGGGCCGCGAACGCCAGGGCGACGCTGTACACGTACTTGCGGGTTTCACGCGTGAATAGTTTCTTCATGCTTCTCCTTAGTTGAACAGGTCTGTACGCACAGACACGTTGGTAATGGACGCCGCAGGCGCGTCGGTCCACACTTGCCAGCGCAGGCGGCGCCCCTGGGCCAGGGTGCCCTTCTGCGACTGTGAGATGAACGTTTGGCCGGAGGTGCCCCGGTGTTCGGTGATCGGGTAGCGGGTCACGATGGCCCATGACCCGTCTTTGACCTTCTCCACCAGGACGGCGCGGGCCTGCAACGTGAACTCTTGTGGAAGATCCACGGCGGTGATCTGTAGGTCGCTGTCGAACAGGCCCGGATCGCGCAGTACGGACACATCGCCCTTGTCGTTCAGGCGTAGGTATTTCCACTCGCGCTGCGGGAGTTTCTGGGTGGGGGTCTTGTCTAGCCGGTTGATGCGTTTCACGTGCTCTGGTTCCTTTACTTGAGATGGTGCTGGCGTGGTGGTGAGCGCCCAGTCGCGCTCGGACGCTGCGGCGCTCGGGGTGTGCTTGATCGAGATGTGAATGTGGGACAGGTGGGCGTTCAGGCCGGTGTAGGTGCGCCACCCGCCGCCTGGTGTCCAGATACGCCGCTCGAAGATGAGGTAGGCGGTGCGGTCATCAGACATGACAGCGGCCAGGAGCCGGTCAACCTCGATGCCGTCTTTGTCTACGTCGATGGCGCGGACTACTCCCCCGGCGCTGTAGTCCGGGTTGTGATCCGATTTGACGGCTTGGTGGCGGGTGTCGCCTATCCACCCGTCTGAGGTTGTGTCGCGCTGCGGCCATTCCTGGTTGATCTGGGTGCGTAGGCGCTCAAGGGATGGGGCGAGGTAGTAAGACATGAGGTTCTTTCCTTTCGTTATCCGGCCAAATGGTTGAGCGGGACGTACCAAGCAGCCGCGTTATCGACCGTGACGCCGGGGATTCCGTGCGTCAGAACTGCATTGCCGCTGTTGGGGTTCATTCGACCGAACGCGCTCTTCACCCCGCTTTGAAACGCCATAATCGGTGGGGTGAGTATGTTGGCGTTGCGCCAGCCCAGTGGCAGAGTGAACATGAGTGAATCGGTGAAGTTTCCAGCCGCGTTGGGGGTGATGGTCGCACCCGTGCGGTTGAGGATGACTTGACCAGTTACAGACATACTCGTACGGCGTAGCGCGTAGGCTACGATTTCCCAGCCCTCGGCGGCGACGATGTCGAGGCCGTTAGTCACCCAGCCGGTATCGACCGGGTCACCTGTGTTTGGCACTTCTGGGGTGGTGGTGTTGAGGTCGGCGGCGGTCAGGATTTGACCGTCCACGAACGTGATGGTTTTAGCCATGGATGCTCCATAGGGTCAGGGTCAGCAGATCGCGTGGCGTGCGGCCACGGCGCGGGGTGGACCGGCGTTGCATGCCGGTGATGATGCACGGGTAGGTCACCCCGGCGCGGGTGATGTTCACCTGGTCGTTGAGGTCGAGTCGGCCTGATGCCTCAAAGAACTCGGTGGCGTCGAACGTGAGGGAGCGTGGTGTCATGCGCGGGTACGCCTGGGCCGTGAGGATCGTGGAGGCGAGGGAACGCAACTGGCCTTCATAGCCCGGCCCGGTGTATAGGCAGGTGTCCACGCTGGTGGCGTAGTCGCCGTAGGTGGCCTGTGAGGTCTGCTCGGTAAACGAGCGTGTGTAGTCATCGGCGTACCAGCCGCCTTGGTCTGCGTCGTACTTGCGGCCATGCTGGGAGATGGTGAGCGCGTTGACCAGGGCCGTGTCATCGAACGCCATATCCAGATCGCTGTAGCACACGTGGTATCGGTCGGTGGTGTGTACGTCTGAGAACTCATAGGGCATCACCCGTGGGGATTCTTGGAAGCGTAGAGCGTAGTCTTTCGTCGCGTGCCAGAGCATCTGCCCGCTATCGCACGCTAGGGCGAAATGGTTGGCTAGGTTCGACTCGTAGACCACATCGGTGAGGATGTCGCCGCCCTCACCGCCAGCCACGAGCAGGCGGGCCACATACAGGTCTGCGACAGGCTGGGTGGGCGCGGTGGGGAACGTGTAACTGGCGCGGTTGGCGAGTGTGAGCGTGTGGCTGGTCGCGGTGGCTGTGAACGTCGCGGTCAGGGTTTGGAACCCGCCGCCATCGAGCGCAGGTGCGAGCACGATGGAGGCGATTTCTGTGGTGTCTCGGCGTAGCGAGTACTCGGTGACAAGGCCGGATTGTAGGCGCATGGTGATAGCGACCTGGTAGGGCTGATCCGGTACGAGGCCGGTCAAGGTGTGGCGGACCCCGAACGCCTGGGCAGGCAAGGTGGCGGGTGGGGTGTTCAGCGAGTGCGCAGTGATCCGCACCTGACCCGATTCCAGCACGCGGTCTACCCGATATCCGCTCACACCAGTCGGGCTGGCGGGGATGACCTTGCCCAGCAGGTCCGGCACAGGATCAGCCAGCGTCACCCCGCACGCGGCTGGATCGAGGCCGATGGATTCGAGCAGCGTGACCAGGCGGGCCTTGAGCGACTGCGTACCAGACGCGTTACCGGAGACCACGCCGTAGCGCATTTGGGCGGCCAGGGCGCTCATACGGTCATGCGCGGTCACGGTGGTGGTGTATTTGCCGTCTTCCACCGATGGGGTGATCTGCGGTAGTTTCAGTACGCCGGTGAAGATCGTTTCACGCGTGGGCGTGCCTGCGGGCACCCAGCGCAACCCCCACACTGACACGGTGCCTGCGCGGTTACGGGCGGTGGTGAAGACCAGCGCGAACCAAGTATCGCGGGGCACCTGGTACCAGGTCCATTCACCGGTCAGGGTGACAAATCCATCCACGGTGTGAACCTGGATCGGGTCACCCGTGGCGCGTAGGCGTACCTCGAGAATTTGGCCGGTGGGTGGCCATGACTGGGTGCCATAGTGCAGCAGGACAGGTACAGCGTTCCCAGTAGAGTCGGTGTACCAGTCAGTGACGAGCCCGTCTGGTGTGGTGGAGGCGGTTGGATGGAAGAAATGGCCTGGTGCTACATCCCACCAGGGCTGGCTGGGGTCACCGTAAAACGGGTGTTCGGTCCAGTCAACTATCGCGGGCTGGGTGACGCGGACCATGCGCCCCGGCATCAACGCGGGGTCGGTCACAGGCTCGGGTGCACGCGTGGTGAGGGTGAGCACGCCTGGACCCAGGCGGGTCGAGGCCGGGTCACGGTCCCCGCCGCGTGTGATCGTGATCGCCGTGCCGTCACACGTGTAGTCCGTCCACGCCTGCGCGCCGTCCAGGGCGGTCAGCACGTGCGCTAGGCGGGTGCGGCCCAGGACGAACGCGTCAGAGGTGGGTGCAAGGATTTCGAGCTTCATACCCGGCCCCCAGCACGCTCGAACTTCTTGATGGACTCGACCACCTTGCGGCCTACTTCCTCGGTCGCTGTCAGGGCGTTCACGGTGATCTGATAGGTCACCGATCCGGCGGCTTGAGGTTGTGCCCCGTTGGGCAGGGTTGGAGATAGCGACGGGTTGTAGCCGTCTGTGACCAGGCCGGTGACCTTTTTCATCGACTTAGCCACCCGTGAGGCTTCGTCGGTCAAGCCGAGCGCCAGGCCCTCGGTGGTGAACTGGCCAAACGTGCGAAATAGTTTGGATGGGGACGCGATGCCCAGTTCCTTCTTGACCCATTTCGCGAGGGTTTTAGCGAGTTTCTTCGCGGCGTTCTCGGTTTTCTTTGCAGAGGCGGTGAGTCCATCCACTAGGCCTTGGGCCGCGTCGATTCCCACGTTGAACATGTCACGAGAGACTGTCTTACCCACCGAGAGTGAGGACTTCTCGATAGATGCCCAGTCGGCCTTGATCGCCGCGTTCGCTGCGGTTGATCCCTTGCCCTTGGCCAGCAGAGCGTTGGCGACTTCTACGCCGTCATCCCAGCCCAGCCCGGCCACGTGCTGCACCAGGGATGAAGGCCAGCCCTTGGCCACGAGGTCTTTCATGCGGGCGGCAAAGGTCTTGGCTTTCTTCGCCAGACCGGAGACGTAGGAGGCCACATCCTTCTTGGTGGTCTTGCCCTTGGCTATGTTGCCGTCTTCGTCTTTGGCCACCACCGATCCCAGGTTGACCGCACCGCTCAAACTTGAGGCGATTTGATCGCGCATGGAGCGGCGGGCATCGAGTAGGGCCTTGAGTTGATCCTTGGCTTTGGTCAGTTTCTTGACCGTCGCGTCATGGGTTTTCCACAGTGCATCGAGGTCGCGACCCTGGGCGCGCACGTACTCCACCAGAGCGTTCTTGCCTTGGAGGTGCTTAGCGTCTTTGATCTTGTTGGCTATCTTGGTGATCGCCGCGCCAGCGCGTTCGCGGTTCTTGTCCAGACCCGATACGAGACCTTGAACGATGTTTGCGCCGTAGCCTTCGAACACCTTGGATGGGGAGTTGATGCCCAGGATCGACTTGAACTTGTTCTTGATACCAGAGCCGATAGCGGATAGCGCTTCACCAGGCGCAGACGCGAGGGACTTGAGTCCACCCACCAGGCCGCGAATGATGTTCTTACCGATCTCGCCCATACCGCTGGCGAGGTTTTTGAACGTGTTACGGATACCGTCTGTCATGGACTTGACGATCTGTTTGATTCCAGACCACGCGCCAGACCAGTCGCCCTTCATGATCGAGGTGACGGTTTTGATAATCCCCTGGATCACACCCAGCGCGGTCTTGATGACGTTCTTGATCTGGTTCCAGATGGTCTTAATGACCACGCCCATGTTTTTGAACACGGTCCCCACGCTCGATCCCATAATCGAGAACAGGCGTTTGATGTAGTTGATCAGTGGAGGGCCTACCGCGTCCCAGGCCGCTTTCATGCGTGGCCACATCACGTCCCAGTAGGCTTTCAACTCTTTGAGGACGGGCTGGATAGCGCGCATAGCGCCCTGGAACGTGGACTTGATGCCAGACCAGATACGGTCCCAGGTGCGTTTGCCGGTCTCGGTCTTGGTGAAAAACCACACCAGGCCAGCGGTCAGTGCGGCCACCGCTGCAATCACGAGGCCGATAGGGTTGAGGGCCATCGCGGCGTTGAGGGCCACTTGGGCGGCTTTGGCTGCGACGACAGCGGCTTTCCAGATCGCCATGACTTTGATGTAGGCGTTGTACCCGGCCACAGCGGACGCAATCACGGTGACCAGGGGCAGCAGCCAGTCATGGTTGTTTTTGATCCACTGCGCTGTGGTCTGTAGGGCCGCGTAGGCGGCTTGCAGGGTGGCAATGAACGCGGCCAGGACCGTTTGGCCTATCTCGGTGAGTTTCGCGCCCAACTCTTCGAGGGTGGCCCGGTTCGAGGTGATCCATGCGCCGAGTTCTTTGAGGGCGGGCACCACTGTTGTGGTGATCCACGTGCCCAGGTTTTGCAGGGCGGGGATCACGGTCCCTTCGACCCAGCGGCCAAAGGTTTGACCGAGTTTTTCGGCCAGTGGTGCAATCTTGTCTAGGAGACCGGTGATCCCGGTGAAGCCCTTTTTGAAGTAGGGGAATACGCCCTTGAGGAACGCTTCACCACCGCGTGAGAGTGCGGCCAGCATGTTGTTCCATGCTCCACGAGTGGTGTTACCCATCGCTTCGGCGGCGTTGCCCACGGTGCCTTCGAGAACGCTGGCGAAGTCCTCGGCACTGACCTTGCCGCCTGAGACCATCTTGCGTAGCTCGGTGCCGTTGACCTTGTAGTGCTCGGCTAGTTTCGTCCAGATCGGGATACCACGATCCGCTATCTGGTTCAGTTCAGTGGTCGAGACCTTCCCAGCGGTCCAGACCTTGTTGAGGATCGACCCCATCTCATTCAGGCCAACCTTTGCCAGGGCTGCGGTGTTCGCGGTCAGTTTCAGGGTGCGGGTCAGTTTCTCCCCCGGCTTGATCCCCGCCGCCACCGCCGTTGACGCGATAGTGGCCGCGTCACCCAGACCGAACGCGGTGCCCTTCACCGATTCCAGGGCTGAGCCCATGATCTTGTCGATGGATTTCGTGGAGTGGCCCAGACCTTCGAGGGACGCACGTGCGTCCTCGATCTTCATAGCACGGTCAAAGCCACCCTTGATCGCCACGGCAGCGATAGCCACGGCAAGACCGGCAGCAGCGCCGGTGGCTTTCTTGAGAAAGCCACCGACCTTTTTCACGCCGTTGCCGACCTTGGACAGGCCGGTTTCGGTGGACAGGTTTTTCATGGACTTGGCGAAGTTCTTGGTGTCTGCCAGCACCGCGATAGTGATCGCGTGTTTGTTCGCCATGGTTAGTCCTGTTCGAGGGTGTCTAGGAGTTCGTCAAAAACCTGGTAGTCGGCAATCGTTAGTCGATTGAAGTCGCGCCAGGAGATAGGTCCACCGGATCGGTTGACTCTGATCCAGCGGGCAACGGCGGCTGTGGATATGTGGGAATCTGATCCAGTGCTTTTGGGTCTTCCTCATCGGATTCCTCGGCCTCTTCCTCGTCGTTGTCGAGGTGGGTTTCCATGAGGGTTTGCGCGTCTTCCAGCGTCAAGCCCAGCGCTTCGTTCCAGGTGAACCGGGAGTTCACGAACCGCTTGGTCAAGATGTAGGCCAGTGCGGCCATTTGCGCGGAGGTGAACGAATCCCCGATGTTGCCCAGGTCAAAGCCGCCCTGCTTTTCCAGGACGGACAACTCTCCTAGGGTCAGTTGTGAGAACTTGATCTTCTGAGGCTGTGTGGTCATGTGAGTTTTTCCTTGTCAAGAATGTCGATCAGGGCCGCTTCGAACTCGCGCAGGATGCGGGGCATCTGCTCTGCGCGGGCTTGGTCGAGGAACGGGTTTGCAGGGATGTTGCGGGCAGGCCACCCGTAATGGATCACGCCTGCGTAGGGGACGGACGCGTATCCGGCCCGTACCACGGCTTTGGTTTTGGTCTTCGATGCACGGATCGTGCCCGCCAGAGCGCCGGAGCGTGTGGGTGGGCGTGCCGCGTGGACCACGATCATGCCGAGCGAGTGCATGACTTCCTTCATGTCCTCGGCAGCAGCCCCGGCACGCGACATGGCGCGTAGGGTGTCGCGCAGGCCGGTGACGCGGACTTGTACCCCGTCACCGGCTGCGAGAGTGAACGCGTCAGACATTACGGTTCGGTGGTAGCGCCGACCTTGGTCGGTTCGCCTTCGACTTCCCACTCCAACTCGAACGTGTGAGTGGTCTGCGAGCCTGCTTCACCACCGATAGAGGGCTTGCGACCGATCTTGACCATGCCGATAAAGTGCGGCTGGTCATCGGTAGGTTCAGCGTTACCCCACGGCGCGGCAGTGAACGGCACAGTTTCGCCGGACTGTTCCCACGCGTAGGTCCAAAACGATTCGGTGTCAGTGGACTGGATCGCGGTCATAGACAGCGTCCACGGGGTTTCACCGTCTGGGTTGCAATAGGTGACGGTGTCGGTGTCTGGGTCACCTGGTGCAAGCGTCCAACTGGTCACGTCGCACTTGTAGTCCGTGCCCGGTGTGCCCAGTTTCATCAGGAGGTATTTACCCTTGATGCGGGTTGATTCAGCCATGATGTACGGCCCTTTCTATCTGTCGATTTCGACCGTCACACCGATGGAGACGGCTGGAAAACTGGTGGCTCCCCCGATGACCAGGGAATAGGGTTCAGAGATGCCACCGAGTGCGAGGCGGTAGTCATCGCCCAGGTTCTCGAACACGGTTTCCGCCATCTGTTCGAGCTGATCGAGGGCGGTTTCTGGTTGCTGCGTGGCTGGTGCCACGAGGCGCAGTTCGTAGGTGATCAAGGCTTTGGTGAACACCATGCCGTCGCTGACGTAGGGGTCACCGGGTACGAGGATCGCGCACGGTGGGCGTAGTGCGGGTGGGAGCATCGCGTGGGTGTGGATCGTGGTTTCGTCCTCGATCACCTGGGCGGTGGTACGGCGTGTGGAGGTTAGTTTCATCAGAACGCCGGTACCCATCGCCGTAGCAGCGGATAGGTGGTGATCATCGGATCGAGTGGGGCAGGGATACCCGCCCCGTTCTCGGTGATCCCGCCATAGGCGGCGGGTGTCGCGATACGGCGGGCCGAGAGTTTCGAGGCCGTTTCCAGGTAGGCCTGATCCATGACCGGATCAGGCACCTGGTTTTGTCCTACGAACTTGTCCACCAGGTCCCGCGCTGCGTCCAGGTGCCCTTGGAGCACTGCGCTATCGGTGACCTGGTCCCCGATGTAGGCGCGAAACTGAGGGACAGATGGGATCGGCATCAGTCACCTGAGCCTGGGGTGATGACCACCGGGACGATAGCCTTGGGGATTTCGTGGGCGATTGCCTCGTAGAAATACAGGCTAAAGTCCTTGGACAGGTTGATGATGTTCTCATCTTGCAGGCGCGCCACCGGTGAGGTGTACGAGCGGATCGCGAGCGGGTTGGTGAACGCGGCACCTTCTGCGGCCTGCTTGAGGTTCAGGCGCACTTCCACGCCAGCCAGGTTGCCGGTCAACGCCTTGGGGCTGATCCGTCCGATAGAGTTCGTGCCGTCATCCACGACAGTCATCAACGGACGGCCCGCCGAATCGGTGAGCGTGGCCAGGGTCTTAAAGATGCCCTTGGAGGTCACCAACTTATCCAGCGGCAATCCCAGGTCGATGAACTTTTCCGCTGCGTCGATGATCGCCTCAACCCACGCGGTGTACGTGGTGCCTGCGCCAGCCGACACGGTGTTACCTGCGGCAGTCTCGCGGGTCACCGCTGCGGCGAACGCGGCACGCTGGCCGATGATCCGGCGACGCGCTGCGGCTAGAGCGAGGGCGCGTAGTGCGGTGTCGATGTAGTTCACACTGGACCGCTCGATGAGTTGGCGGGTCAGTGAGGTGTATCCACCGTAGGTCTTGACTTCTGCGGACTTGGTTTCCAGGTCAACCTTGCCGTAGGCCAGATCGTCACCTTCGTTTTCCTGCTCGGTGACCGTGGTGGTGTCGGACTTGAGTTGACCGTATTCCAGGGTTAGACCAGTGGCAGGCAACTGTCCGGTGGAGAACACGTCCGAGAGCGGATTTGGGGTTTCGATCAGACGGGTGAGGTCGCCTACCCAGGTGTCCTTCATGATGGTGTCAGTGGTGGTCGCCCCCGTGTAGGCGCGTTCCAGCATCTCGGTGTACTCGGCGCGGGCTTCGTCACCGTCTGGTGCGATAGCAGCCTTGAGGAACTCACCAGCGCTGCGGAACTGGGATAGTGGCGCAACATCGGTCGCGCTGGCGGTGTCGATTTGCTGGGTCAGCAAGGTTTGACCACGCTTGAGGTCTTCGATTGCTTCATGCAGCGGGGCGAGGGTTTCGGGGTCCATGCGTGTGTTCTCCATTTCGATGGTGGGTGGTGGTGTGGTCTGGTGGCGCACCTCGGAAACAGCAGCGCCCTCGTATGCGGGGAAGTTCACGAGGGACACTTCCCGCACACGAATCTTTGTGCGAATGATCTGAGCCACCTGGTCTTTGGTGGCCTTGACCTCACGGTGCTCGATAGGCTCAAACCCGATGGACAGCCGGTCGATTACGCCGTCACGCAGGAGGATGTAGGCTTCATCGCCACGAGCCGTGCGCGACAGGTAGCCGGTAATCTCCCAGCCCTCGTCGGTGTCTCGGGCGGAGATGACTTTCCCGATTGCTTCGCGGTGTTGCCAGAAAATCTTGGCGTCATCGGAATCGACCACCGCGCCGCGCTCGACGGATTCGTCGTACTCGGTGCCATACCACCAGTCGCGCACGCGGGTGGGCGTGTCGTAGGGCACCGCAATTCCGGTGAATTCACGGGTTTCCTCGTTGAACTCACGTATCAGGAGGTGGGCGCGTTCAAGCAGTTTCGTTGACATGGGTTTCCTTCGGGGCAGGTAGGTCGGTGCGCGGTGGCATGTGCTCAATGTCGCGTGGCTCGTCTGGGTGCATCCACCCGCCATCCAGCGCGAGTTTGTACGTCTCGTAGCGGGTCTTGGTGTCAGAGCGCAGGAGGGCTTCGACGTTGAAGCGCACTTCCTGGGTGCCAGGCACCAGGTCCGTCAGCAGGTCCTCAATCGGTTTGAGGTAGGCCATGAGCGTGAACCTGGTGAACCCGATCCATTCCTGCTCGACGTTCTGATACGTCATGCCAGAACCTTCGACCGCTGCAAGCATCAGCGAGGCGGGCACACCGAGCAGGCGGGCCACATCGAGTACCGTGAGTTGGCGGGTCTCGACGTACTGGGCGACCTTCGGGGTCATGATGATCGGCGTGTAGTTCAACCCGTGGCCGAGCACGCGGACTTTCGCGTCAGCGGTTTCCACCCAGTGGTTTTTGTAGGCCAGAGCGTCCTCGTTGTTGAGTTCCTGGTCCGTTGAGAGCACACCAGAGGGCACGTCATCGTCGCGGAAAATGTTTGAGGTGTAGTCCCGCAGGTCCATTGCGCCGCGCAGTTCGGGTGTGCCCGCTTCGATAGGTCCCAGGCCCCGCTTGCGGCCCGGCACGGGCACGAACTTTGCGTGCACGATCTGGGTTGGGGTGTATTCGTCGCCCTTGTACCCATACCGGGTGCGGCCTCGGTCATCCTTGTAGACCTGGACCTCATGGGCGGGCAGTACCTCGGCGGTCAAGATCGAACCATCTGGGCCGGTGTTCTTGCGCACGAACAGGTTGCCGTTAAGGGCCAGGTTCATGATCGCGGTTTGAATCCACTCACTACGCGAGATGCTGGTGTCCGGCTTACGCACGATGGACGGCTGGACCGGGACCACTTGCCCGGTCGTGCGCTGGTACGAATCCAGAGACAACTGGCCACCAGCAGTGGTCAAGACCTGCACCGCACGGAACACCGCGCCGAGTCCGAGTGGGCTGGAACCGGCTGGGGTGCGTGGTGGCGGCTTGATCCCCGCCTGCGGGTCTTTTTCACTCTCGGAGCGCGTGAAACCCAGCCACGCGGCAGTACGTTCAACCCAGTTGTGCATGTGCACAACTTTGTGCTTATGCATATCCCTTTGTCAAGGGTCGGCGTGTCACCACATCTGCAAACCGATATTTTTGCCCGCGCCATAGACCGCGACGTGTGCGGCTATCAGCGAGGGGATCGCCGAGCGCGAGCGGCGACGCGAGAGGGTGGCCACGTCCCCCGCATAGGTTTCGACGGCGTATTTGATTTCCTCAACGATCTGCGTCGAGTCACAATGCGCGAGTGCGTCCAGCTCGACGTGTTCCTTGAACGATGCCCACGACAGTGCGGACGTGCGTCCGTCGAGCACGGTCACGCGGTGGCCTTTGGTGGCCAGGCGGGCGGTCACCAGGCGGGCCGGTCCCCCGTCATCGGCATACATGGCTTTGGGGCGAGTTTTCTTGAGCAGTTCGAGCAGCCACGGCGCGAGCCAACTCGATCCTTCCCGCTGTTCGAGCAATACCAGGTCGATCCGCGCACCAGACCGTTTCGCGAGATAGACACTCGCGTAGGATTCGTCAATGGCCACGTCATAGGCCAACGTCCATTCACGAATATTAATGTCCTCGGTGAATTCGACTGTGCCCTTTTCCCACTTCTCTAAATTGATGACGGTTTTCTCACTGTATTTCGTGGGGATATTCATAAAGCCGCGTAGAAAATCCGCATGGGAATTGTTTTCGGGTTTTGCTTCCTCGGCAAGATCATCGAGCGTAATCAAACCTTCCAGGCCGGGGTGGAACCCCCACGAGGCTGGATCGTAGGGGTCATCGTCTTCATTCATCGACCATTCGAAGTACGCGATTCTTGAATTAGGGTCAAGCGTCGCGGCCCGGCCCTTCTCGCGCTGTTCTTCCCACCAGGTTGAGTCCACGTCACCAGCAGCCGAGAACTTCCACCACTGGCGCGCACCCCTGGTTTGCTGGGCTGGACGCACTGCGTTCCCCAGTTCCACCCCGGCTTCTGGCGTGAACTTCCAACATTCATCGGTGTGGACGATCTCGGGTGTTTCACCGTGGATCGCGTCGCGGCCTGGTGCAAATGGGCAAATCTTAGACCTGTTCGGCCAGGCCAGAGATTCATCGCCTTTCGAGCGTTTGATGTTGGCGAACTGGAACAGCGCGGGCGAGGCTTCCAGATCGCTCACCAGGTCATTCCAGCGGGCTGTGGAGTACTTACCGAGCTGCGCACACATGAACGCGCTAATGTCAGGAGTCGCTAACGTGCGCTCAACCAAGGTGGGACGCTGGAGCACGGTCTTACCCGTCTGGCGCGGCATCGAGATAATGATTTCTTGATACCGGTATTTCAAGTGCGAGCCGGGCGGGTTGAGTTCGTTGGCCACGTCCGAGATATACCGTTGGTAGGAAAACATCGGCTTGCCCATCGAGGTAGCGATTGCCGCGACTTTGTGACCACGCGTGACCAGGTCGGGATTACGGCGCGTCGCGTACTTTGGCGGGTGGGGCAGATCCTCGGGCAGGATGATCCCACTCACCGGTCGGCATCTTCCAGCGAACTGACCAGACGGTTAAACGAGTCATCGACTGCGGCCTGGACCGTGGGCAACCCGTCAGCAGTATCGAGAACCTTCGTATACAACTGCATTGCCGCAATGGAGAGTTTATCTTTACGAAACTCATAATCCAAGGCACGCGCACCCTGCATAATTAATTCAACTTTCAGCGCGTGCGTCCCATCAAGCGCGCCATGCGCGTGAAGGGCTTGAATTGTCTTGTATGCGGCCTCGGCAATAGAACCCCCCAACATCTTGTCATCGGGCATTTCGAAAAGTGCCGGGTTATCCATGCTTCACCTCATATTCTTGTCTATTTCGATTTCTAAACTTTTTTTCAGAGCATTTCAGGGGGAACAGGACACGCGGGGGGTGTCCTGGGGGGTGGCGGTCAGAAAAACCCGGCCCGCAACCCGGACGCTCTGGCCGGGCGGGACCGGAACCGGGCCAACAGGGCCGGTGTCAACGGGCGGTTGCCACGCCGGGAGTTGCAGCGCTGATGCGCTGGCCTGAGGTTGCCCATGTCGTTGGTGCCGCCCTTGGAACGCGGGATCAGGTGATCCACTGATGGTCCATCTGGGTGGCGCTGACCGAGCAGGCGCACGTCGATAGGATGCTGGCACAAGTGGCACTGACTGCCATAGGTGGCCAGCACCCTGCGCAGTAGCACTTGAGCGGCGCGGCCAGACCACCGGGTCATTCGCGCACCTGCTTGAGCCGTGCCGAGAGCGCTTGAGCCTGCTCGGACAGATCAGCCAGGTCCACAGCAGCATCAGCCAGCGCTTGAGAACCACCATCGAACGTGGCATTGAACAGGTGGCAGTGCGCGTCCGTGAGGCGCTGGACAGCATCACGTAGATGGGTCTTGGCAATAGCGAGTTGATCAGTAGCAGTCAGCATGGCGGTTAGTCCTCTACGAGTCGAAGGGTGTGATAGTCGAGCGTGTCCTGAGCACCCACCACAGGACGCGAGGCGGGCGGTGGTGGCGTGGCCAGCGAGTGACGGCACAGGGCACAGGCCGGTAGCCCCTGCGAGGTAGTACGGGACAGGTCTTCCCCGTGCTGGCAGATCGGCCTACCCTGCTCGATAGCCACCGTCAGGGCGCGAGGATCGAATGCAGGGTGACCATCTGGCTTTGTAGGTTGCCCACAAGTAGGGCAGGTACCGTGGCGGCTGGTCTTACTTCCCATCTGTTCATCTCCTTACGTCAGGTCGTGGCTTAGTCGTGCATACCTATGCAGACCGCTACGCGGGCAGTCTCACCAAGCGGAAGGGCAAAGCCCTAAATCTCTCGGAGCGAAGCCCACATGCCCTTTTCCCGAGACCCATAGCGCCATATCCCCTCTGGCCATACACAAATAGACCCCCATGTGTTCGTGGGTGTCTTGATATTGGGTATGCCCGATTGCACGCTTCGCGACGCTATGTAACCGGTGCCCGTGCCGTTCACGGGACAATGCTTATGCCGGACCCCACTGAGTTACGGCTAGGGGGCAGGAACGCCGGGAACGCTGGGTTATCTCTCCCAGATCGTTGAATCCAAAACCCCACACACGCGAGCGATTTCGTGTGTGAGGCATTGCAGCCAACGAGGACTGTTCCCGCGCCGGTGGAAGGCGGCACGACGCGGGAACAGGGTCTTAGGTGGGTACCTTTTCGAGGTCTTCCGTGGACACGCAGAGCGAGTCGTCTGGGTCCCATTCAGGCGCGACGGTTATCCAGCCAGGGCCGTGGACTTTCAGCACGCAATAGACGAATCCGGTGATGCACGAGACCACAACATCCCCCACAGCAAACGGCAGCTTAGAGAAGGGGCACAACATGACGTGTTGTGCGTTCTCTGGGTCTTCGCACCCAGGGCACTCGCGCACATCATCGAGCGCGGTCATTTCTTCGCCGCCTTTCGAGCAGCGGCACGCTCTGCTTTCAGGCGCTCGTTGCAGGACGGGCATATGTCCTTGCCACCCTCGGCACGCACCCAGCCGGGTTCGTCCGTCTTCATCCAGCGACGTATCCCCGTGCCGTTTGACTGGGGAAAATGCGGGCTGTTGGTGTAGCAGGTATCGCACCTGATGTAGGTGACGGCGGTCATGACTGACCGCCTACGGTGAACTCCAACATCCCGTCTGGCATACCGCGCATGATCGCACGCGGCAGGGGGGACAAAGCCATGAAGACTTCATCTTTTTCATAATCGGTTTCGGCTTCGGCATATACCGCGTTCACCGCACCGCGGTCATTGTTGAGGTGGGCGAGTACAAGGCGGGCGGCGCGGGCCTGTGGGATAAAGATGCCCTGGGCCGAGTGGTGCAGGAGTTCGAGCCGATGTGCTTGATCTACGGGTGGTAGAGCATCCAAAATGCCTGCGGTGATGAACAGCGTGTACATAAAAACGTTGGTGATTTCCACGCCACCGTCTATAAAATGCCTGACTTTGTAGGCGATGAGAGCCTGCGGCCCCTCCATCAAGGTTTGCGCGAGGTCGTTCAACTGGTCACGGTCGAGAGTCTTCATCGCTCGTACACCGCGCCTTCAGGCGTGATCATCAGATTCACACGCGACAGGGCCGAGGACTGCCCGTGCGCGGCTTGCCAGTCCGCGTCACACGCGGCCTCGATGGTGAACATACGGTCACGGTCTGCGGTGCGGAGGGTCGCACGGCGGCGAGCCGTGTGGGTGGTCAGGTCGTTGGCGTACTTCAGATCGTGCTCAACGCACGCTGGAAGAATGACTACGTTACTCATGGTTCGCTCCTTGGGTGTCTTTCAGTGCTTCGATCTGGCTGCGGTCAAACAGGTACGAGCCAGTAAGTCCGGGCAACTGAGTAACAGGCGCGATTACGCCGCGCTTTACCATGCGTAGGATCGTCGAACGATCTACCGAGAGGACCTCGGATACTTCACGCGCTGTTAGCAGATTCCCAAACTTGTGCATGGCACAACTAAACATCATCGTTTTGCGTTGTGCAAGTCCCAACTTTGTGCGCGTCGAGGTTGTGGGCAAGGTTTGGCATATGCCCAAATGCCTAAACTTGTGCAATCTTGCGAGATGGAGCAAAATTGCTCACATGAGTATTGATGCTTTCGCGGGCAAGATTCCGCAATTCACAATGGGCGACCGACTACGCAAGGCACGCGAGCAGGCAGGGCTTGAGAGTAGCGAGTTTGCAGACGAAATTGGCGTGTCACGGAATACGATCACGAACTACGAGCGTGACAAGGTGGCACCGCGCAAGATCGTCTTGAAGGCGTGGGCGCTGCGCACGGGTGTACCGATTCAGTGGCTAGAAACAGGAATAGCCCCGTCCCCAAATCCCGATGGACTTGAAAACGCGGCTATTTCCGACAGTGTGCGCTCGAAGGGATTCGAACCCCCAACCTTCTGATCCGTAGTCAGATGCTCTATCCGTTGAGCTACGAACGCCCATTCAACTCGAAGGTTTCCCCGTGTTGAACCTCAACCAGTCTACTGCCTTTCACAGGTGAATAGGAACCAAATTCCCTAAACGCGAGGAAGGCCACACTTGTGTGGTGACAGCAGCGCTTTCATGCGTACTGACCGCAGCGGACGGAGCGGTTCGGGAATCGACCGAACGCATCACAAAGATCGCTGCCACGAGCATCACCGCAATCAGGAAGATCGCTCGTGCCACCTCTTGCACGCTCTGAAGACGCCGTGACGTACCAGCGTAGTAGGTGCGGCTGACAGACTCGTCGAAAAACTCAGGGTAGGCCTCATCGCCGCTCGACAGCGCACCAAACGAGTTCGATTGGAACGCGCTCCAACTCTCGAACTGGTCTGGAACACTCATACATCCATCTTTGCGTAGGCTCCCAGACTTTTCATCCACCTGGGGAGGGGTAAAGTCCCCTGTCCGTACGTCTGAGGTCGCACGCCGAATGCTATGCGTCAGGTGATCGCGAATCAGGGGGTCTGCGTGCTGTCTGATTCGCGGCGTTGACGCATCAGCTTGCGAAGGCGAACCACCACAAACCATAGTACGAGCACTGCGATAACCACGAGAACCAGGTTGGACAGCACGCCGCTCCATTGCTCAAGCACCGGCTTGATGGCTGGGCCGAAGGCGAATCCAAGACCGACCCAGATTGCGTTCCACACGCCCGAACCGATCGTGGTGTAAAGCGTGAACTTCCAGAAGTTCATCTTCTCGATACCAGCGGGGATCGAGATGAATGAGCGTACAAGCGGTACGCACCGTCCAAGGAGCACGGCCAGTCCGCCCCATTTGATGAAGAAGGCCTCGGCCTTGTCGAAGTCCTCAAACTCCATGAGCGGGATGCGTCCGACAAGGGCACGGGTACGGTTGCGACCCAAGGCGGCACCGATCGCGTACCAGACCCACGCACCGATCAAGGCACCAAGGGTTGCGGCCAGCCAAGCCAGCCAGACATTCATGCGCCCGTCATACGCTAAGAACCCAGCTCCCGGGAGTACCGCCTCGGACGGAATCGGCGGGATGAAAGTCTCGATGAACACTGCGAGACCAACCCCAACCTCCCCGATCGTCTCCATCAGGTTCAGCACCCAGCCGATGAATCCGTCGTATCCGGTGTCGGGGTGATACTGCTCGGAGGCGATCCGAAGGGTATTCAGCACAGTGAGGCTCCTGTAATGTCTGCGCGTTTTGGTCAATTGATAGCGGATGATCTGTTGTCACGGCTCAAAGCCCTCATCCCGCGCATGAAGCGCCTCCCCCATGGTACGCAGCAAGAAGCCAGCAAACCTACACATCCACAAGACCTTTACTTACACCACTACGAAAGCTCCCATCATCCAATGGATACATTGGAGTGCTTCCCCAACAGCAGAAACGGTAGTGGCGCAGGCTTGGCTACTCGCCAAACCTGCGCCTGAATGTACCGGACGAGTTACACATACCAATCTGTTCTGAGATTACGTTGGATGCTCACCCTTGCCCTACCAAAGCCCGTAACTATGTTCGGCGTTTCTTGCTTCCCAAGACCGCTCGAGCCTGCACAACGACAACAGCGAGGACAAAAAGACCGCGGATAACATTCTGGAGGTACGTGTTGATCTCAATCCCCATTCCGTTGACGTAGTTCAGCACTTGGAATACAAGTGCGAGCAAGGCAACACCTGACAGAGTTCCGGTTATAGTTCCTTTGCCTCCGGTCAACAAAGTTCCACCCAAGATTACGGCTGCAATCGCTGTCAGCTCCCATCCCTGAGCTTCAAGAGGGTTTCCCGTTGTGGTTTTGGCTAAAAGAAACACGCCAGCCAACCCTGAGAGACCGCCTGAGATCGAGAAAACAAAAAAATGTACAAGCGGAACCCGTAGGCCCATCATCAACGAGGCCTGTTCGTCGCCTCCTACTGCAAGAACATGGAGACCGAAACGTGTTCGAGTGTAAACAAACCACGACACAATGCCAATAGCTGCGAAGACAATGAAAACCAGTGGAACGATCCCCAGTTTCGTGTTTTGAAAGACAACCAAACCAAAATCGCGATCAACTGGAACACGTCCACGATCTGCCATGATCAGTGAAAGTCCACGCAGAGCCATCAGCATGGCCAATGTGACAATAAATGATGGCAGCCGACCCCAAGCGACAAGCGCACCGTTGATCGCGCCGATAAGAATCCCAAATCCGATTGCACCAAACAGTGATAGCCACGCGCCGTATGGCGCCAGAAGTGCTGCAACGATACTCGATGCAACACACACGCCCGCCAACGAGAGATCTATCCCCCCGGTGGAGATCACAAACGTCGCACCGATCGCCATGAGACCAATGCAAATCAGATCTTGTGAGCCCAGCATTGTTGACACGTTGTAGGGATTGAAAAACCGAGGCATGAAAACAGCCAAAAGCACAAGGACTGAACTAAGCATGAAAACTGTGCTATTGCCCTGAATCAAAGTTCGAAAATCTCGAAATCTTTCGCGCGTTTTCAATTTGGCGTAGCGCGATTGGGTTTCCCGTTCGCTACGTTCCATTTCATTTACCATGATTTTGTATCCTGCCTAACTCTTCCGGCGTAGTTGGCTGGCAACAGCCAGGAGAATTACTCCGGCTTGCACTAATGACGAGATCTCGGTCGCGATGTTGTGGCTTGCCAGTGTGTATGAAAGCAGCTGCAATAGTGCGACTCCGCCTATCGTCCCCAAAACACGAGGTTTACCTCCTGTGAGCGAGGTTCCGCCGACCACCACGGCACTAATAACCGTGAATTCATAGCCGAGGCCTAGGTTCGCGGTATCAACAGTTCCATTCACACCAACACTCAAAACAGCGGCAAGTCCAGCCAAGGCAGCGCTTGCCATGTACACCGTGTAGGTGACACGGCGAACGGGTACTCCTGCGAGTCCTGCAGCTATGCGGTTACCGCCCACAGCGAATACCTGACGGCCAAAGACAGTCTTTCGATTCATCCACGTTGCGAGTACAACGACGATCACCATCACCCACGCCATAGTGGGTAGACCCAGAATGGTTCCACGCCCCAGGTTCAGGACTTGAGAGTTGGTGATTTCATAGAGACGTCCACTTGTCATAAGCTGCGCCAGCCCACGTCCCGTAATCATGACGACGAGTGTCGCGACGATTGGTTGGACGCGCAAGTTTGCTACGAGGAAGCCATTCGCAGTTCCTAGCACAGCTGCCGAGAGCATCGCTGCCGTAAGTACTACGATCAGGCCCACCACTGGCACGGAAGTAAGTCCGGACCACGAGGTGATGATGGCCCCAGAGACCGCACCCGCAACAGCCATTTGAGACCCAACGGAGAGGTCTATCCCGCCTTTGGCGATGATGAATGTCATTCCCACGGCACAGATCGCGACCGTAGACATTTGTCCCAAGTTAGTCTGGAGCGTCTGCCACGACAGAAAGCCATTGCTTGCTACGACGTTGAACGCGATAAGCGCCGCAAGAGCGATCCAGATTCCGTTGCGGGAGATGAATTCCAAACGACGAATACTACGTTGTCTACTGACGCCCTGAGCGTTAGGCGCCGTCACAGTCGATTGAGTCATCGGATATCCCCTGTCTTGCTAACATCTGCCCCCGTGTCACCTGATGCCATGTAGAGCATAAGTTGACCGTTGGTCACTGTTGAAGCGTCAAGGAACGCTACAGTTTCACCGTCTCTCATAATCATGATTCGGTTACTTCCCTCAATGATTTCCTCCATCTCAGAAGAGATCATGATGACGCCTCGATCACGATTGTTAGCGACCATGGAGGAAATCATTCGTTGAATCTCAGCTTTCGCCCCGACATCGACTCCACGCGTTGGTTCATCGAGAATCAGTATCTTTGGCTCAAGCACCAGTGAGCGTGCCAGAAGAACCTTCTGCTGATTTCCACCAGACAATTCATTCACTGGTTGTTGAGGACCACTGGACTTCACACCGAGCGAGTCGATCATTTCGGCAACAATCTTCTCTTCTCGGTTTTTTCTGATTACTCCGAAGGTGCTGATTCGGTCCAAAATGGATAACGTAATGTTCTCTGAGATCGACATCGGACCTACGAGTCCACTGACCTTACGATCTTCAGGCGTAAGAGAAATTCTCTTCTTCAGTGCGTCTCTCGCAGAACGCGGCTTGTACGGAGTTCCTGACAACTCCATGTCACCGGAGTCGATAGCCGACATTCCGTATACAGCCGCAGCTAGTTCGGATCGGCCAGAGCCAAGGAGTCCAGCGACACCCACTACTTCTCCGGCGTGCAAGCTAAGCGCAGCGTCGCGGCACAGACCTCCGGATGAGACACGTCGTACATCTAGGAGTGGTTCGACTCCCGGCTTCGGCGCTTTCGGCCGTTCAAATGCGGTTTGTCCAGACGCCTCAATTTGGCGCGGGTCTTTGCCTAACATTGTCGCGACGAGTTCGATACGGCTGATATCGGCCATAGGACTAGTGCGTACAGTACGTCCATCCCGCAAAATAGTGACCTTGTCACATATGCGGTAGAGCTCATCCAACTTGTGACTGGTGAATATGACAGATACACCATCCTGTCGCAGGTTATCGATAACCTCGAAGAGGGTGTCGACCTCACGATCATGAAGCGACGAAGTTGGCTCGTCCATGATGACGAGTTTCGAGCGAAACGATAATGCGCGCGCTATGGCGACCATCTGCTGTGCAGCGGTACTCAAGCGTGCAAGAGGCAGACGTGGATCAACATCGATGCCGACCCGCGCTAGCAAAGTCTTAGCCTCTTTATCCATGCGGCTTCGATTGAGGGCAGAGAAACGCGTAGGCTCTTGCCCCAAGAACACATTTTCTGCCACGGATCGTAGTCCAACGAGATTTATCTCTTGATAAATCGTACTGATTCCCCCACGCTGTGCTTCGTAAGGGGAACGAAAATTGATCGGCTGGCCGCAGAACTCTATCTTTCCGCCATCTCCAGTGTATATACCGGTCAGAGTCTTAATTAACGTGGATTTCCCAGCCCCGTTCTGACCCATCAGTGCATGGACTTCACCGGGGTAGACGGTGAGGCACGCGTCGCTGAGTGCAGTGGTGCCTGAGAAGGATTTTTGTAGCCCCTCAATGTGAAGGAGTGGTTCTTGATCCATTTGTTTCTCAGTTCTCTTGGAAGTGCGCGGGCTTTATGACTCAGCCCGCGCACTTACCGCGTCAGTTGCGGAGGTTAGAACGCGTTGGCGAGTTCCGCTGGCGCGTTCGTTGCATCGAAGAAGTTGTCATTGTTGACTTGTTCAGGATCGACTGCTTGACCACTTCCGTACGCTTCAATCGCATCCATCAGTTTCGGGCCGAAACGTGGGTTGCACTCTGCAGTCGCGCCGAGCGTTCCGTCGATGATGGCCTGGACCGCTTCTTTCTGGCCATCCACTGAGACCGTCACAATCTCCTGCCCAGGTTTCTTTCCTGCTGCTTGCATCGCGGTGATGGCCCCGAGCATCATCTCGTCGTTGTGTGCGAACACGCCGTCCACGTCTGGGTACTGCTGGATGAGCGTTTCCATGAGCTTTCGACCGTTGTCTCGGATCATGTCACCGTCCTGCGCGGCAACGATCTCGATGTTGGTTCCTTCGATAGCCTCAAGGAACCCTTTGTGACGGTCATCAGCGGCGGACGAACCCGTCGTTCCATAGAGCTCAATGATCTTCCCTGAACCGTCAAGTTGCTCGGCCATCCACTGTCCTGCTGCTCGTCCTTGTGCTACGAAATCGGATCCGATGAACGCGACATAGTCCTCGCCCGGAACCGCAACTGATTCGTCGAGTTTCCTGTCAACGATGAATACTGGGATTCCGGCTGCTTTTGCCTCAAGAGTCACCTCAGCCAAAGGCTTCTCTTCGCGTGGACTGATCACGATGACGTCAACGCCTTGTCCGATGAGCGACTGCACATCACTGACTTGTTTTGCAGTTGATCCTTGGGCATCGGTCATGACGAACTTGTGTCCGCGTGCTTCGGCTTCTTGTTTCAAGGAGTCGTTGAGGGCGATTGTCCACGGGTGATCCGACTGCTGCGCTGCGAAGCCGATGGTGTAGGTGTCCTTTTGTTCCAAAACAGGAAGTGAACCTGCACCTGTTGGGGATGCGCTGTTTGGGCCGTCAGTGCTGGTGCATCCTGTCAGAGCCAGAGCTCCGGCGAGAATGACAGCGATCATTTTTCTTTTGTTCACGATGTGAACCTCTCTGTTCTTCGTGTTAGTTGGGTTGCAAACTCAGGAAAGAGGAATCCGCATGAGTGTGATGGAGTGTGGCGGGAACTCATAGTTGTCCAGTTCCGAGGCTTGAACCTCGGTCTCTTGCGTTGCCACGTCGGTCCGCTCGAAGTCATTTTGTGCGTCAGGGTTTGGACCCGTGATTGTGGATACCTTGACCGGACCCGTGCCCTGCGACTCAAGAATCTCGACTCGCGCCTTTTGCGAGTTCTGATCGTCGTGGTTGACGACCGCCAAGGTCAGTTCACGGCCAGATTTATCGATGGAAGCTACCGTGTCTAGGATTTGGAATGGACCCATGTCTGCGACAGGGTGCTTCCACAGCCAGTGATCCCACTCGGGGCGTTCTTCCAGTTCGTGTTGCGGCCCATCGTGTACCCATGTGTCAACGACAATGTCGCGGGTATGGGTTGCATAGGCTTGGAACGGATAGTAGATGGTCTGCTTGAAGAGACCGTCCTTGTTGGTAAAGATTGGCGCGATTACATTCACCATCTGCGCGAGGTTTGCCATTCCGATGATGTCTGCATTTCGCAACATGATGTTCATGTAGGTCGCGACCGCCAGTGCATCGGAGAGATCGTATCGTTCCTCCAACGGCGGTTGATCAGAGGGAGCAAAGATGCCCTCTGTGTATCGGTACCACACATTCCATTCGTCGTAGGAGATAGTGATCTCCTTATCGAGACCTTTACGGTAGGTCACGTCTCGAATCAACTCGCGCATACGTCGCAGCGCGCGTTCAGCCTGATAGGGCGCATACTGGTTCACCCAGTAGTTGGGCGAGCCGGTGTAGGTGTGAATCGAATGCATGTCGACGACATCAGCGAGGCCTTCTAGGACGATTCGGTCCCATTCCGAAAGACCATCTTTACCGCATCCGATCAAAGTGATACTTGGGTCAGTCCGGCGCATTACTGCGGCAAACTGGCGAGCTTTCGTGACGTACTCCTCCGGCGGGAGGCTACCAATTTGGTACTCGCCGTACATCTCATTACCCAACGCCCAGAGCTTGACACCGTATGGTTCGGGATGGCCGTTCGCAGCCCGCTTGTCAGCCCAGTAGGTGCCGACTGGTGCGTTGCAGTACTCGACCCAACCCTGAGCTTCGTCGAGTGATCCCGACCCCATGTTGATGCAGAGGAATGGCTCGTAGCCTTCTCGCTCACACCACTGCAGGAAGTCATCAGTTCCAACCTGGTTGGTTTCTGTGAGATGCCAAGCCAACTCAATCCGGACTGGACGTTCCTCTTTGGGGCCGATTCCATCTTCCCAGTGATAGTTGCTGACAAAGTTTCCGCCCGGCCATCTCAGCACGGGAGTGTTGAGTTCTTTGAGAGCAGCAGCGACATCTGTCCTAAAGCCAAACGAGTCGGACTGGCTGGAGTCAGGATCGTACAGGCCGCCGTAGATACTGCGCCCTAGGTGTTCGACGAATCCCCCGAAGAGGCGGGGATTAACTCTACCGATTTCACGTTTGGCGTCAACGCGAATGGTGGTCATGACATCTCCTTCGATGCTTTACGTAATTTGGGCGTGGAGGCCAACTTTGGCAACCCACATGTAGTACGTTAACACTGAAATTGTCGTACGCATACCAACGTTACACATTTGTGACGTGTGCTGTTATTGCGCGGATTCTCGCGGCTGGTATACGTACGCCAAACAAATTTGCACAAGTCGGACGAGCCAAGGCCATAGAATGAATAGCGACTCGTTCAAACACTGCGGGGACACCGCACCCATCCCCAGGTGCTGTTATGCCTCTAGGCTCAACGCGCTGAGCAACTACGACCACGATGAAGGAACATAGGCACGCGTCAGCGTTGCCACAACAACTGCTGAGGAGTAAGAGTTGGCCAAGAATGATGGGGCCGCGAGGCGACAACCATCCATGCGTGACGTAGCTCAGGCTGCCGAAGTCTCGGTGCAAACGGTGTCGCGGGTGTTGAACGGCAAGGACAACGTAAGTTCTCAGACTAGAGACAAAGTCAACGCAGCCATCGAGACTCTGAACTATCACCGCAACATCGCTGCGCTTTCCTTGGTCACCAACAACTCACTCGTCATCGGTGTAATCGACTTCAGCCAAGCACCGACAGGAAGTTCCGAGATAATCCGATCAGTCCAACGCGCGGCCTATGCTCGGGACTACTTCGTGAGCTTGGCCCATGTCGAGAATCTGAGCGCGAAGGGCGTCAGGTCCGTCATCAGTTCAATGCTGAGGCAATCAGTGGCGGGAATCGTGTTCGTGGCTCCGTACTATGAGGCACTGAGCACTATTGACGATCTCGACTTGGACACTCCCTTTGTTGTGGTTGCCCCTGATCGAAAGTTCGACTACCCCTCGGTCAGCCTGGACGGTACTGCGGCTGCGAGAATTGCCATCGACCACTTGACCGCGCTCGGACACAAGCGCATGGTGCACCTCTGCGGGCCACTCGATTGGGTGGATGCCACGGTGACGATGGAGAGTTGGTACAAACACATTCAAGCCCATTCGCACCCGCTTTTCCCCACGTATGTTGGCGATTGGACGGCACGCTCGGGCTATGAAACAACCTTGAAAATACTGGCGGAAACCAACGCAACGGCCATTTTCACCGCCAACGATCAAATGGCCCTTGGCGCGATCTGCGCGGTCAACGCCAGTGGGCTCCGCGTTCCTGAGGACATCTCAATCATCGGATTCGGCGATCTACACGATGCCGAGTACTTCTCGCCCCCATTGACCACGATAAAGGGTAACTACGACAGCGTCGGGGAAGCAAGTATCGAGGTGCTCATCGACGTGATCAACGGTGTCTCCCGGAACTCCATTTCCTTCGGCCTCGAACTCATCGAACGCAGTAGCACGGCTCCCCCCAAATCATGACCTACCATCCTGTCAGTGGAGGCTCGAACATAGTTTCGTGCGCTGCCTGCGGTGTAGCGTTCTCCAGTGAGTGTGGGAAGACAGCACGCTGAAGACCTAGGTAGGTCAGGACCAAGAACCCTCACGGCGAGGCGATGGTGCGCAAACTACGGTGCACTTGCTTCAGATGACGCAACCCGATCCAACGGAAGTGCCAGCGCGATCAAGACGAACGCCAAGCTATCGGTGAGGCTTGATGCAGCATCGCTCCCCAGAACACACTGAAGGAATGTCCTAGGGACGCTCACTCAGCACTAACCGTCACACCAGCAATGACTCATGGGAGTGAGCTGGGTGCAGAGGGCGAATGAAGTCGGCGTCTTGGTCAATTGATAGCGGATGATCTGTTGTCACGGCTCAAAGCCCTCATCCCGCGCATGAAGCGCTTCCCCCATGGTACGCAACAAAATCGCACCCATGTGGGCCCGCACAAGACCTTTACGTTTATCGCGCAATAGCCTCATTCACACAATGGTTAAAAAAGCAATAGACAAACCGTCATTTCGCCTCCATCTGAAGTATGATTCTCGGCGAACTAACGGAAAAAGCCTGTTTCACCTGCGGTAATTAACAGATATGCTTAAGCGTCTGATACGTACTAGGAGTACACATGAAAAATCCCCCACGACGCTTTACCGCCGTCGCTGTGGCAGTTTCTCTTGCGATTGCTGGGGCACTCGTCACCGCCCCAATCGCTCAGGCTGCAACCAGTACAGGCACAGTCGCAAAGCCCGCAGCAAAAACCAAGATCACGGCCCAGCCGAAGTCAGCATCTGCTGTTCCAGGGAAGACCGCCAAGTTCACTGTCAAGGCTTCTGGCCAGTCCTTGAAGTACCAGTGGTACTCGAAGAAATCCGGTTCAAAGAAGTGGCAGAAAGTCTCCGGCAGCGCGGCCAAGAAGGCAACCTACTCGGTCAAAGCCACCACTAAACTCAACAAGACCCAGTACCGCGTAGTTGTTACGGGCAAACAGGGCAAAGCCACTTCCAAGGCCGCAACCCTTTCTCTGATCGCAAAGCCAAAGATCACCACCCAACCGAAGTTAGCATCTGCGTACAGCGGAGAGTCTGTGTCTTTCAGTGTGAAGGCTTCGGGTATAGGACTCTCCTATCAGTGGCAGGTAGATAATGGCACTGGTTGGAAGAACATTTCAGGTGCGACCAAAGCCAGCTACGGTTTCACGGCAAAGTCCGCACTCGAACTGAACACGTACCGCGTGGTGGTAAAGAATCCCGCCGGTTCAGTGACATCGGATGCGGCACTGCTTTCCGTTCTCTCCACCGTAAGCGACCCAATGGAAACTGAGCAGTTTTTTTGGCTGTGGAGCTGGGTGGGTGTTCTATTCGATACCTGGCAGGAAGACGATGAGTACGATTCAACGTATCAAGATCTTTGGGGAGAGTTGAGCATCACGAACATCAGTGATTACACCCTTGATGCCTACGACTATCTTGGAATCTACTACCTGGGAAATGACGGAGAGTTCTACGGTGACGGCGGGTACGAGGTTACAGGCGACATTTGGAACACCGTGCCATTGGCACCGGGTCAGTCCGATGCATTCAAGGTCTACGCCAACGTCCCTGACCATGCAGTTGGAGGCGGCGTATGGGTGTTCTACGACGATACTGGCGAGATTATCCAGTACGTTGAAGGATTCTAAGTGTCCTAGCAACTAGGTAGGGTCGAGGGCAGTCCTCGACCCTACCTGTAGCTCACCATCGAAGTACGGTTTTCTACGTGCTCAACGCAAATAACAAAAGACCCACTCAGATTCGCTGAGTGGGTCTAACTGTGCGCTCGAAGGGATTCGAACCCCCAACCTTCTGATCCGTAGTCAGATGCTCTATCCGTTGAGCTACGAACGCCCGGCCGATTGGCCAGATAAAACATTACCGGCTTTTGTCTGGTCCCCCAAATTCCCGGCGCGTGACACGCAACACTCTCGGCCACTGAGCCTGTGAACTCCTTGGCAGTAGACCCATGAACTGCACCTTTACCCCTCGTCTGCTACTTGAGTCGTACCGTTGAGTCCACTCCAAGGAGCAGACGCGACGAACCCATTTCCGTCCCGTGCACGATGTGCACACCCGCCTTACACCGAAAGAATCAGGAACATGAATTACTCCTCCGCTCCCCTGGCCGCAACAAACCTGGTTAAACAGTATGGCCCCCACACCACCGCTCTTGCGGGCGTGAACCTTACCGTTGAGGCCGGTGAGTCCCTCGCAATCATGGGGCCGTCTGGATCCGGTAAGACGACCTTGCTGCACTGCCTTGCGGGCATCATCACTCCAACCTCGGGTGACGTGCGTTGGCGCAACCGCGAGCTGTCCTCGATGCGTGATGGCGAACGCACGACCCTGCGGCGCACCGACTTCGGTTTTGTGTTCCAGTCGGGCCACCTACTACCGGAACTGCCATGCGTCGAGAACGTTGCCCTGCCGCTCATGTTGAACGGCATGGCCCGCAAGGATGCCGTCCAGCAGGCGATGCCAATCCTGCACCAGTTTGGGCTTGGCGGCATGGAACACCGACGTCCTGGGGAACTCTCGGGCGGACAGGCGCAGCGTGTCGCGATTGCTCGTGCGCTCATTGCATCGCCGGGCGTCGTGTTTGCCGACGAGCCGACCGGTGCTCTCGATCAGGGCACGAGTGCCGAGGTCATGCAGATCCTCACAAGTGCCACGCAGGCCTTTGGTGCGTCACTTGTTGTGGTCACGCATGACCCAAACGTTGCCCGCTGGTGTTCGCGCACCATCCAGATGCAGGACGGTCTCATTGTGGCTGAGCATCACGCGCCCACCGGTGCAGCGACCTCTACGGCAGGTCCGGAGCAACCCGCACCGGCGGCACCGCCAGCGCAGTCAACACAGCAGTCTGGCGGCGCGGCATGAACGCGATCCAACTGTGGTGGTTCATGAACCGACGCACGCGCGAGGCGGCCAGACATTCGAAGGACCCTGCCAGCATCACCTCGCTGCTCACGGTGGTTGCGTTCGCATCGGTCACTGCTCTGCTCCTGATCGTCGTGGGTGGTATCGCGGCGTTCGAATTCCGCGCCCACCAGCCCGGTGCCACCTCGAACTCTCAGTCGTACGTGGCGTTCGCATACATCGCAGGAGCGCTGCTCCTTGTTCCGCTCCTGACGATGGGTGGTGCCGCGGCCCGTCTCGTGGTGGCTCGTAGAGATGAGCGTCTGGCCCGGTTGCGTCTGGTTGGCGCTACGACGGCGCAGATCACGGTTCTTTCCGCGCTTGATGCTGCAACCTCGGCATTCATTGGCATGTTGTGCGGCGTCGGTGGCTACTTCGCTCTGATTCCTGCGATTGGTTTGATCCCGTTCGAGGGCCGCGGCTTCACGTTCTCAGAGTTGTGGGTTGGCCCGGCTCTCCTGGCGGCGGTTGGTCTTGGTGTGATCGTGCTGGGCACTGTGTCGGCTCTCGTAGGGTTGCAGCGTGTGGTGGTGAGCCCGCTTGGTGTGGCTCAACGCCAGTCAACCCCGGCGCTCAAGGCGATCCGCATTCTTGCGGTGGTCCTTGCGTTCGTCGGCATGGTCCTGGCGACAAAGACCTCGCTCGCGTCGTTCCTGTTCATCGGCATCATGTTCGCGGTCGGTTTGGGCACGCTCAATCTCGTGGGCCCGTTCGTAATGGGGATCGTGGGTCAGTTTGCCGCGTCACGGGCGAAGACCTTGGACGTGTTGCTCGCGAGTCGCCGCATCATCGACGATCCGAAGACGGCGTGGCGTTCCGTTGGCGGTGTCGCGTTGGCGACCTTCATCGCAGGATTGGCGTCGGTCATGACCCTGTTCTCGGGCTACGAGGGCCGCACGCCGGAGGACGTCATGTTTGCCACCGACATCTCAACGGGTGGTTATCTGACCCTCGCGATTGCCGGTGTTCTGGCCGCGATCTCCACGGGTGTCACGCAGGCTGGTCGGGTCATCTCTCAGCGTGAGCAGTATCGGTTCCTCCATCTTGCGGGTACGGGCGTACCCACGCTTGAGAGGGCGCGGATCAAGGAGACCACCATTCCCATGATCGCTGCCGTCGGCACGGCTCTCGCTCTGTCCGCGTTGTTCCTGGTGCCGATGTTCGGTGCTGGGTTGTTCCAGAATCCGCTGGTTCTGGTCCGATTTGCCGTTTCAGTGGCCTTTGCGGTTGGCCTTGTACTCGTGGGGACCTTGGCGTCACGCCGTCTCGTGACGGCGGTGGCACGCCTTGACTAGCGCTTCGTAGGTGAGTGGAGGAAGCGCCCAGTCGAGGCGCAACGGGTGCGGTGGCCTTGAAAGCCACCGCACCCATTTTCGCGTCATTTAGCGCGCCGCTATACGGCATTGGATTACCGACGAGCAGGCCGCTGCCAGCATCACCTCACGCTTGCCGCAGGCAGAGGACCGTACGCAACCAACTCGTCGCCAATCGAAGACCCCACGAACTCCGCCCAGAGCAGGCGGAGTTCGTGGGGTCTTGGCGAATCTCGATGCACTGCCTAGAGGTCAGCGAGCTGTTGAGCCGCGAACTCGTATGGGGACTCTCCTGGTTCGGAGAACCGTTGGGCTTCCTCGAGTGCCTGACGGGCACGGTCCGTGGCCCCTGCACTCTTGAACGCCACGCCAGCAAGCACAAGGGCGTCGAACTGTGCCTCGCCCAGATCTATGTCCGCAGCGATCTGCACGGCCTCAAGCGCAGCCTCCCCGGCTTCGATTCCCTTTTCAAGGCGCCATAGCAGGCGTGCCTTGTGCAGGGTGGCCTCGATACGGGTGACCTCAACTTCGGGGCTGTCCTTCTCGCCCGTGGCTATGAGTTGGTCAAGCGCCTTGTCGAGCATGCTGAAGTCATCTGTCTCCGAGATGACGACCTGGGCGGTTGCGACTCGCTTGGCCGCGTTGACCACCTGAACGGGATCGTCCTGTTCCTGGGCAAGGTTGTAGGCCCGCTCCGCGAAATCTGGAGCCTCAGGATGCTCCGAGTCGAGCAGGAAGTCCGCTAGGCGCAGAGCGAAACCGTACTCGGCTTCCTTGAGGTCGTTCTCCTCGGAGTAGTCCAGGCCGTAGTACCAGGCGGAGAATGCCTGCTGGTACTCTTCGGCACGCAGAGACGCCTCACCGAGGGCGATGAGCGCGGCAGCCACGTTCTCTGGATCGCCCCCATTCTCCATGTTCCAGTCCACAACTGCGGTCAACGGAGCCAACGCATCGTGCGGGTGCCCGGCGTTGACCAGTTGCGTGCCCAACGCATAGTTGATCGCCTGAAGTTGCGGCGCGGTAGCCGTGGTCCGCTGCGCGTAACGTTGCGCACGCTTCAGCGCCCGCACCGCATCGTCTGCTGAGCCGTTACCCGCGTAGGCGCGAGAAAGGTTCATCAGGAGCGGCCAGGCCCTCGCGTAGTCCTGCGCGCCAAGCGCGATATCTATCGCGTGGTTGTAGCGTTCAACGGCCTGGTCGTACTGCTCTGTCCATAGGCCGACGCGTGCCTGAATGCTCGCAACATCGATGTCCTCACCGATGGCCCCGTAGCTGAGCGCGGCTGCCTGTTCAAGGGCCTGCCTACCATCCTCAATCTGGTTGGCGCCCAGAGCCAGGTCCGCGGTGATGATTGCGGCGCGCTGCATCACCGGCTGGGTTGGGCGGTTCTCCAGTGCGAGGCTCAGCAGTTCGTTGGCGCGTTCCGGCGCTGAGAAGGACATGCGCTGCGCCAGATGAAGAGCCAAGAACGCGGTGCTCGCCGGGTCATCGACTTCTTGCGCCCGCTCGATCAGGTTCTCGAAGGCCTTCAGGTCTTCCTCATCAACCGGACCCGCGAGTTTCTCGCCGATCGTCAACACGGCCTTCGCCGCGGTCACCAGACCGGAACGTTCGAACGCATCGGCCAGCGTTTCGCGGGCGACGCCGCTCTCGCTCAGGTCAACATCGAGCAGGTGCAAGAACGCATCAGTGATGCCCTCCTCGAAGTCGCCGTCTATGTGACGGTTACGTCCCTGACGCACAAGGTCAAGCGCAGCAGAAACGTTCGGGAGCGTGTTCGCGACGGCGGCCACATACTCAAGCCCACTGTTCAGTTCCGGCTCCACAACCTCAGTTGTGTACGACTCGACCGGCTCAAACACGTCGATTCCGATAGGCAGATCGTATCGAGTGTCCAGAAGCTCCTTACGCGCCGCCAAACGCTGCGCGTAGTGGTCATTGCCGTTACGCGCATCGAACTGAGCTACGATCTCAGCCGCACGATCCCACACAAACACGGCCAACTCGTCGGCAGTGAAATCCCCGCCACCAGCGGCGGGAGCGATCCCCCTGAGCACCACATCGTAGTTGTGGGTCCCTGTACCGCGCACTGGAATTGCGCCGCGGCCAGCCTTCTGGAGGGCATCTGTAAGGACGCCCAGCAGCGTCAGCGCATCGAACTGGCGCGCCACGTTCAACTCGGACGCGTCAAAGAGCTTGGCGTTCTTCTCCACCAGGTCCAGGGCACGCTCCGTGTTCCCGGTGACCAGGCAGAACAGCGCATGCCGCAGCACAATTCCGCTCGGCTCGGGGTGCTGGGCAAGAGCCGCGAGGGATTTGAGGTGCAGACGCTTTGCCTCATCAAAGTTCTCGGTTTTGAGGTAGAGGTGAGCCGCCTGGGATTCCGAGTACTCTGGCTCGTCCCCGCACACGAACTGACCCGAGAAGATCTCCTCGAACAGTTCAAGCGCACGGTCGGTCTCGCCACGATCTGCATAGTACATCGCGGCCGTTGAGCGATAGCAGGCCTCACAGTGCGACAGATCATCGCGTGGTGCGGCCTGAAGCTCATTGAAGTACCGGGCCGCGGCATCCCAGTCGCCGCGCTCGCACGCACCACCAAACTGAGTTTGTAGGTAGCCGGACATGGACTTGCCCGATTCCCGGAAGCGGCGTTCCATGTCGGCGAAGATGCCGTTGATCTGCGCGAGCGAATAGGAGGGGGAATCGTGCAACATCTCGGCAACCCACTTGTACTGGAACAGCAGGTGCGTGTCCTCGTCGATTTCGAGCGGGAAGCGTTGCGGGTCCGAGTCGTGGATCGCGAGGGTCTTGGTGAAGCTCGTCAGCAGGGCATCAGTCTGCCCCATGCGGAAGGTGGACCGGTTGAACCACATCCGCAACTGGTAGGCCCATTCAGACAGGTCGTTCTCCTCCGCGAACGCGAGAGCGCGCCGCACGAGTTCGAGTTCCTCGTTCCCCATCGGGGTGGACTCGATGCGATCGATGAGTTCTTGAAGTTCGGCGGGAGGGGTTTCAAGTTGCATATTCAGTTCTCCGGGAAGTTGAAGTCGCTCACGCCGATGGACAGCGTGATCAGGTCGTCGAGTGCTTCGGTCAGCATGGTGCGGTCAGCGGCGGTCAGTGGGTGGTGTCCCGATAGCTTTGACTGGGCGTAGAGCAGTCTCAGTGAGCGAGTGAAGACGACGGAGTCATCAACGGCTGCGAGTGAACGCACGGCACGGTTGGACCAGTTCAAGCACAGTTGGGCCTTGGAGCCCCTACCGAGATTGTCGAACACGTCCTGCGTTTGCGCGAGGATGTCAGCCCATGGACCGGCCGCCGTTTCGCGGGCCTTGTCCCGCTCGATCCACGCGATCACGTCCGGGTCGGCGACGTAGAGTCCCGGCAGGTTATCCGGCTCGAAGCTACGCACGATGACCTGCAGGTATTTGTTGTCGAGTGCCGTGGTCGCACGCTTCTCAAGGAAGCCGACCCTCTGCGAGTCATCAAACGGAACCGGGCCCAGGTTGCGCAGTTCATCATTGATCGCGATACGTTCCGCGGTCACGCCCTCGCGGAGCGCTGGCATGCGCAACAGCAGTTCCTCAACGAACGTGTATCCAGCGTTGACGACCGGGCGGTCTGGGGAGACGATCGATGCGACCTGACGGTACTCATCGAGGGTCTGCGCGTATCTGATGTGTGGGGTGATGGCCAGGTATTCCTCGATGCTCAGATAGCCCGCACTTGTCTCGACGGGGAGCATGGGAATGAGCACTGCGCCGAGTTCATCGTAGTGACTGGCCATTTGGCGCAGGGACAGGTGATGCACGGCTACGAGTTCGCTGATGGCGTGCGGATCATTTTCAGCCTGGTCTTTGACCCACGCGGTGATCGCTCGGCCAATCCCCTCCTGGGTGTCTTGTAGACCCTCGTTGGCGATCAGTTGCTCGCGCGACGCCGTGGGAGTCAGATAGTCAGTGGAGACGACCGCGTGCGCGAACGATGCCCAGGCGGGCAAGAGATCCGGTATCTTCTCGGACAGCAGCATCCGCGAGAGATAGACGCGGGCTGTTGCCGCGGCACCGGGTGGCGGTGCATAGGGCAGCACGTATGCGACACCAGAGGTGCCGGTGCCCGGAACGTTCAACGGGATTGCCGCCAGCGGCTCCTGGCCGATGAGCTCGGCACCGTATTCCAGGACCTCGGAGCGGTCCTCGCGCAATGGTGTCAGGAACGGAGCATCCCGCCCCAGCACGACCACGGATTCACCGCGGACTTCGAGCGGGATGGGCAGGAACTCCGCGAAGGTCCGGGCCAGTTCCGCCACGATGTCCTCGCCAAGCAGAGAGTCCTCGCCATGGTTTGCGGTCAACCGAACGGTCGTTCCGTACGGCAGCGCGTCGCTCTGGTCGGCAGGTAACTCGGTGACGGTGAATGTTCCGTCGATCCGTCCCACCCACTCGATCGCCGCGGGTCGGCTACCGTCTTCAAGCGTGCGCCGCGAGCGCGAGGTGATCACGATGTCCGGGGCGACCATGAAGCAGGACAGCAACCCGATTCCGAACTGGCCGAGGTAGTCGTCGCGTTTGAACCCGAGTTCTGGATCGCGTTTTGAGGATCGTCCGACGGTTGCGAGGAGTTCTGCCGCCTCGTCGGCGGTCAGGCCTACGCCGTTGTCGCTGAAGGTGAATGGCTTGCCCGGTGTTGCCGGGGTGACGGTGAGGCGCGGGGTGTCGAGTCTTTCCGCGAGCGCTGGGGTCGTTCCGGCCTCTGCGTCCAGTTGTGCCTTGTGTGCGGCCCTGATCGCGTCCACTCCGTTTTGGATGAGTTCACGCAGGTAAACGCGCGGGCTGGAGTAGATATGGCGGGATAGCAGTTCGATGACACCTGTCAGGTCCACCTGAAACGGGCGGGACATTCACGCTCCTAGCGTTCTCGTTCGGTTGAGTGCGCCTCGACCATGACTTACACCGGCCAAGTAGGTGCACCAGTCGATCTTATGCGTACTGACTGGCTGCAAGATAGTGCGGAACGGACAGGATTCTCGCGCAGCGGAATCTGGTTGGAACGAAACGAACGCAGTCCCCCGCCGAGTGACACTCGATGGGGCATTTTTGTCCCATCTACCCAAATATTTCTGGTGCAGGCGGACATAAGAGGCCCCATCGAATTCAGGAGCACCCATTGGCCTCATACCCAACAGTGGACACGTTTCCCCTGCCCTGAGTACGCTCGAACTCATGGCCCCGCTACCCCGCCAAGCCAGAAGGCATATTTTGTTCTGTTCAGCGGGGTCTGCCCGTGCTGCCGATTGCCGGTGTAATCATGCTTCTGTGCTCTCACGTTCTCACCGACTCAAGATCGTCACGGCACTGAAACCACTTCAGGAGAGTCATGGAAGTTCTCGCATACATTGCCGCCGCGCTTGTCATCATCGCGCTCACGAACGCGGTCGCGCCGAAGATTGGGGTGGCGGCGCCGCTTCTCCTTGTGCTGATCGGTATCGGAGCCAGTTTCATACCTGCGCTCACGGGATTCGAACTCGATCCTGAGTGGATTCTGGCGGGCCTTCTCCCGCCGCTGCTGTACGCGGCTGCCGTCGCAATGCCGAGCACTGATTTTCGACGCGAACTGTCCACCATCTCCGCCCTGTCGATCGTGCTGGTTGTGGTGTCGGCGGTTGTCCTCGGTTTCTTTTTCACCCTGGTTATTCCGGGCCTCAATCTCTGGTGGGGTATTGCCCTTGGTGCCGTCGTCAGCCCCACGGATGCCGCGGCAACGGCAATAGCGAAGAAGGCAAGACTCTCTGGTCGTCTGATCTCCATCCTTGAGGGTGAATCCCTGTTCAATGACGCGACCGCGCTCGTGTTGCTGCGCACCGCGATAGCTGCTGCTGCGATAACGTTCTCGTTCTGGGAAACGCTCGGACAGTTCCTCTTCTCCATCACCGCCGCCTCGCTCATCGGCGTCGTCTCGGGCTGGCTTGTGCTGCGATTGCGTGCCAAGGCGACCGAGGCTCCCGTCTCAACGGTGCTGTCGTTCGTGACCCCATTCCTGGCATCGGTCCCTGCAGAGCACATCGGGGCTTCTGGTCTGGTCGCTGCCGTGGCTGCGGGGCTGGTAACCGGGCATGGTTCCATCCGCTGGCTCAACGCCGAACAGCGTATGTCCGACCGGCAGACCTGGAAACCCATCGAGATCGTGCTTGAGGGAGCAATCTTCCTCCTGATGGGATTGCAGGTCACCTCGCTGGTCGATCAGGTCATCTCCGATCATGAGGGCGTATCGATCGCCTTCGTCGGTGCATTCGGAGCCCTCGCGCTGACCCTCGTGATACGTGCCGGTTTTCTCGCGCCACTGCTGCTGTGGCTACGGAGCAGGAATCGTCGGTCCGCTCATATGCGGGACCAGTTCACAGCGGCTCGCGACAGTTTCCGCGTAGAGCACCCGGACACAAAGTTGACTGATCTCATACCGGATGAGGTGCGGCGCGGCCGCATGGCCAAGCGGTTCCATCGTTTCTTCGCTGACACCAACTATTACCTGAACCAGCCGCTTGGCAAGGGCGCCGGTGTCGTGCTCGTATGGGCGGGGATGCGCGGCGCCATTACCGTTGCCGCAGCCCAGACCCTCCCAGAGCACACTCCACATCGATCCCTGCTGATCCTCATCGCATTCATTACGGCAACGGCGTCGCTGCTGGTTCAAGGATTGTCACTACGTCCGGTGATCTCACGGTTCGCTCCGGTGAGAAATCAACAGGTTCTCGATAGTCAAACACGCGCTTTGTCCAAACGTGTCCGTAAAGCGGGCGACTCAATCACCGAGGAACGTAAAGCACACATGTCTGCCGAGGAACTGGCCACCGAGCGCAGCAATCTTCAGTACCGTGAACTTCGCCTCGCACGGTCTGAAGGAACGTATGACTCTGATGTTTTACGTCAATCGCTAGCTCGTATTGATGCAGCGCAGTTGTATCGTCAAGTGCGTGAAAGCTGACGTCTGTCTCGGCCGCCGTCCGCGCGATGAACTACCGCGCTAGACTCGGCTCCTACCCGTTGACCGCTCACACATAGCAATGCGTATCGTTCCATGCTCAACCGTAGTGATGAGACACGCACCACCATGACTATTTCGTCATGCCCGGCGGTTCTCGTCCGATGGTATTGCTAACGCCATCGAAGGAGTGAACGCATGAGCCAGAAACGACACGGCAGCAAAAAATGGGTAGACCAACCTGTGTTCGTCAAAATCGCTACGAGCGTAGCAACTATGTTTGGTGCAGCGCTGATCGCACTGATCATTGCAATAGTCTCTCTAACCCAAGGAGACGCAAGGATAAACGAACTGTACGACCAGAGTGTTCGTCCTTTATCTGTGTTATCTGACATACAACGTTCCTACCAGGGTGACCGGGCGCGCGTCATCCAATACGCCATCTCAGATTCCAACCAGCGTGCAACGCTCAGACAGGAGTTGACAGAACGGCGCGGTGAACTCAACTCTCTGCTTGATGCGTACCAAGAGTTAAAAGGTGATGACGAGGGGCTGACCCTTATTCGTGAAACTCTTGAGAAGTACTACAAGATTGCAGAAGAAGATTTCTTTCCGTTAGTAGACGCAGACAACATGGGTGCGGCTAACACCATGTTCGAGAACTTCGTTCGACCTGCAACGACAGAGGTTATGGACGCAATCAAAGCCGAGAGCGACCAACAAGTCAGCAACGCTGAAACTCTCATGGAGCAGAACTCCCGCGAGGTCCTATTTGCTGACATATTCCTCGTAGTTGCCACCCTCCTTGGCTCGGTGCTTGCTATCATCATTTCGCTGCGCATCGCCCGCACTATTGGGCGTCGTATAGAGGATGTCGGGCAGGTCATGGCGCAGGTTGGAGCCGGTGACTACACTGTTCGGACAAGTACTACGGGCAACGACGAAATTGGTCAACTCGCAGCAAACATGACTACCATGCAGCAGCAACTCACTGAATTGGCAGCCGACGTTGTCGAAACTTCGAATACGGTTGCAGCTGCCGCTGAGGAAATGGCGGCGGGCGCCACGCAGGTAGCTACCGGATCAGAAGAAACCTCAGTTCAGGCAGCAGTTGTCGCTACCGCTTCGGAGGAAGTATCCCGGTCAATCGAAACGGTGGCTGCCGGAGCAGAACAGATGGGAAGTTCCATCCGGGAAATCGCCCAGAACTCTTCCGAAGCCGCCAATGTCGCTGGAAACGCACAGCAGGTTGCGCTGCTAACTAATGAGCGAGTTGCCCGCCTCGGAAAATCATCAGCCGAGATCGGTGATGTTGTTAAACTCATTACCTCTATCGCAGAGCAGACTAACCTTCTTGCGCTAAACGCTACTATCGAAGCTGCACGTGCAGGCGAAGCAGGTAAGGGCTTCGCTGTTGTTGCGGCAGAAGTCAAGGAACTCGCAACCGAGTCAGCACGTGCTGCTGAGGACATCGCACGCCGGATCGACTCAATTCAAAGCGATACATCAGAGACAGTCACGTCCATTGATGAAATCTCACAGATCATCACCTCTATCAATGACTATCAAATGACTATTGCTTCTGCGGTTGAAGAGCAGACTTCGACAACAAACGAAATGTCGCGGTCTGTTACCGAAGCGGCGAGTGGATCACGTGATATCGCCGGTAACATCCAGAGCGTTGCAACCGCTGCCGGAGAAAACGCCGACACCGTCACTCAGATGAATCACTCCATCGCAGAACTGGCACAGGTCGCGGCACGTCTTCAAGAACGTGTAGCGTACTTGAAATTCTGATCATGAACGCATAAGCGCCCCATCAGACGCTAAAGGGCTGGGGTCACGACATTCGAGTGTTGTGACCCCAGCCCTTTAGTGTTTTTACGCGTTGATTCCGATGAAAGAGAACTCGAAGATCAGCTGCCTGTCTGCAGGCAGCCGGAACTCCGGATGCGTTTGCGAACCCCACGTGTCATCTCCCGCCACTCCCCTACGCATGAGGGCGGGTCGAGCGATGGTGCGATGTACCGGGGGAAGCTCCGTGTGGTGCAGCGCATTCTCGACCTCGAAGGGGGTCCAAGGAAGTGCCGAGAATTCCATGCCCGAACCCTCAAAGCGTAAGCCCCGCCCGCGAGCGTCGCTGACAGTTGCCCACCGCACCCCGGTGTGGTTGCCCGCCTCCTGCGGCCGCAGGTACTGCGTCAACTGCGTCGCCACCGGAGCCGAGTACACGCCAAGGCGTGCGCCAAGACGTCGGTCCGAATAACTCTCCTCCGGCCCTTCGCCGTACCAGGTCAACTGGTCGAGTTCAGGGTCGAGGGCAAGCAGCACACCACATTCCGGAGCATCTGCGAGACCATCCCCTGGGTCAACCGTCAGTTGAACGGCAACTCGTCCATCGCCGAATACCCGATAGCTGAGCGCGGCCTGGCTTGCGGGAACAGTTGGCAGATCATAGGTGTAGGTGACTCGCGCACTGTCCTCAAGCGTCTCAAGGAATGGCTGGTCCGGTCTCCGCTCACTCACCGCGTATCTGCTGGCAAGGAGCCACTGCCCATCGAGTGATGGAGCATTCCAGCCTCGCTCGTTCGAGGTGGGTGCATGCCAGAAGTTGGGTGTCGGCATACCCCGCAGGATTTCATGCTCGGGTCCGCCTCCACCAAATCGGTAGGATTGCATGCCGCCGTACAGTCGCGAGAACAGCACAGTGAAGTTCTTTCCGTGCACCCCGATGTTATGGATGCCATCCACGATCTCGGGAGCGGCCGGGACGGAGGGGGAAGGAACAAACGAGCCAAACACGGCCTGGTCCCATGCCACCTCGTGGCCGACCTCAGCCCAGCGCTGGGGTGCACGAAGCCGGTAGGACACGTCCACCGCATATTCGCCGGGACCAGATGGAATCGTCACGGGTAACGGGTACTGCCTGACCTGTCCGGGGGAAACATCCGTGTCGAGGATTTCAGACGCGATTTCCTCACCCTCGTGCGACAAGGTCACCACACATTCGAATGCGGAGGTGTTGGTGAACAGGTACCGGTTCTCGATCGTCAGGGCGTCACGCTCGATCCGGGTGACGATGTCCCGATACACGTGGGTGACCTCTTGCGTGAACGGCTTGGGTGAGTGGTCCGCGAACAGGATGCCATTGCCGCAGAAGTCACCATCGTGCGGTGCCTCGCCGTTGTCTCCGCCATAGCCGAAGAACCGCTGACCGAAACGATCGGTCATCGCAATCGCCTGATCGGCGAAGTCCCAGATGAAGCCACCTTGGAAGAGCGGTTCTCGATAGGCAAGATCAATGTACCGGTCCACGGCCCCGAACGAGTTGCCCATCGCATGCGCGAACTCGCACAGAATCATCGGTTTCTCGCGGTTTTCCCTCAGATACTCCTCGACCTTTGCCGCAGGCGTGTACATCTCACTGTGCACATCCGTAGTCTCGGGATGGCGTGGATCCCACGCGACGCCCTCGTAGTGCACCGGCCGGTCGTCGACCTCGTGGAAGTACTCCGTGACCTTCGCAAGGTTGGAACCGCCGTAGGACTCATTGCCGCACGACCACATCACGATGCACGGATGGTTCTTGTCGCGTTCCACCATCGACCGGGCACGATCCAGCAGGGCTGGGAGCCATTCGGGACGGTCGCCGGGAACGGCCTCGGAGTCAGGTGCGTCGTGATAGCGGATGCGGTCCCACAGCCCGTGGCTCTCCAGGTTCATCTCGTCGATAACGTACAGGCCATACTCATCGCACAACTCATAGAAATACGAGTTGTTCGGGTAATGGCTGGTTCGCACGGAGTTGAGCCCGAGCGCCTTGATCGTGCGGACATCAGCCTCCGTCTCCTCGCGCGTGACCACCCGCCCGTTGAGGCCGAAGTCGTGCCGGTTGACACCCTTGAACACGATCCGTTGACCGTTGATCTTAAACACGCCGTCCTCAAGTGCGAACCGGCGTACGCCCACCCGCTGTGGAACGACCTCCACGATCTCGCCGTCCGGGTCGCGAACCTCGATGAGAACCTCGTACAGGTGCGGATGCTCGGCGCTCCACAGTCGAGGCTGATCAAGCCAGGTCACGAACGTGCCATCGCCCAGGTCCTTCAACTGTGTGCCATCAGCCAGCCGAACCACCGCACTGCCGCCGGTCAGATCCACCCTCACCGCCAACTCCGCGCCCGACAGGTCCTCGGACAACGTAGCCCGGACCCGCACGTCGCGTACATGCGCCACTGGCTGCCGGTACAACACCACGTCACGGAACAGACCAGAGAACCGGTAGAAGTCCTGATCCTCAATCCACGAGTGAGCACTCCACTTGAATACCTGAACGGCAAGCACATTCTCGCCATCGGCCAGGTGATCGGTCAGATCAAACTCACTCGGGGTGAACGAATCCGTGCCATAGCCGATGTAATGCCCGTTCAGCCACACCGCGAGCGCGCTCTCCGCGCCGTGGAACACAACCGTCACCCGTTCGCCGACACCCACCGGGGTATCCAGCGTGAACCTCTTGACGTAACTCGCCACCGGGTTGAAGCGCTCGGGGATCTGACCCGGCATGATCTGGTCGTGACCATCCCACGGGTACTGCGTGTTCGCGTAGTGTGGTCGGTCAAAGCCGTGCATCTGGATGTGCGCCGGAACCGGAATCTCATGCCAGAGCGACACATCGAATTCTGGGCTCTCGAACCCGGCCGGGGACTCGTCGGCAGTCGAGGCATAGTGGAAGCACCACTGTCCATTCAGGGACTGCTCAAACGAGCTCACCCCTCTGCGGGCCTCCGCAGCGGACGCAAACCAGCGATGATCCGAATGCGCCCCGACCCTGTTCTCTGAGACATAGAGCGGATCGGCAATCCGCGAATACTGAAACGTCACTTGATAGCTCCTGTCATGCCCTCGGCGAAGCTGCGCTGCAGAACCAAGAAGATGATCATCGCGGGAAGCGAGGCGATCAGCACGGCCAGCATGAGGACCCCATAATCGGTGACGTAGCCAGCGCTCAGGTTGGAGATGAGCATTGGCATCGTCTGATATTCGTTCTTGACCAAGATGACCTTGGGCCACAGGAAGTTGTTCCACGCCGTCATGAACGTGATAACCGCTGCGGCCGAATAGGTCGCGCGCATGGTTGGCGCATAGATGCGCGCGAAGATCGCGATCTCGCTCAACCCATCAAGACGCGCCGCCTCAAGGATCTCGTGCGGGAAGTTACGTGAGGCCTGCCTGAACAGCAGGATCAGGAACGGTGTCGAGACCGCGGGCAGGATGACAGCCCACGCCGAGTTCACCATCCCGAAGTCCGCGAACATCCGAAACAGCGGGATCATGATTGCCGCAAAGGGAATCATCATCGCGAGCAACAGGATCCCCATGACAATGTCCTTGCCCTTGGAGTGATAGACCTCGAAGCCATATCCCGCGATCGAGCAGATCACCAGAGCCAGCACTGTCGTGCCGACCGCGTACAGCGAGGAGTACCACAGCGCGGCCCCAAGATTGGTCTGATCCATGAGCACCTGCAGGTTGCTCAGCAGATGTGTGCCCGGAATCAGTTTGGAGTTGAGCACATCGCGGCTCGTGTTCGTTGCGGACACAAGCATGAAGTACAGGGGAAACAGCGAGAACAGCGCGAACACCGTCAGGAATGCATAGCCGGGAACCCGGTGCCATTTCTTAGTCACGCTTATCACCAACTCTCATTTGAACGAGCGCCAGCACAGCGACAAGGATCAGGATCACGTAGGAGATCGCCGAGGCGTACCCGAAGTTCGGGTTCTTCTGGAAGGACACCTCGTACAGGTAGTGGGACATGGTCATCGACTGGTATGCCGGCCCACCTCGGGTAAGGTTCCAGGACTCGTCGAACAGTTGCAGCGTTCCGTTGGTGGACATGATCGCGGTGAGCAGGATCATTGGCTTGAGTTGCGGCAGCGTGACGTAGAAGAACGTCTTGATCGAGTTGGCACCGTCAATCTTTGCCGCCTCAAGGCTTGAATAGTCGATGTTTTGAAGGGCTGCCAGGTAGAACACCATGTTGTAGCCGGTCCAGCGCCAGATCAAACCGAGGATGATCACAAACCTCGCCGTATCCGGCTGACCAAGCCAGTTCACTGGGTTGTCCAGGATTCCCAGACCCGTCAACGCATCGTTGACAAACCCATCGTTTGCGAACAGGGTGCGGAACACGAGTGAATACGACACGAGTGAGACCGCACACGGCAGGAAGATCGCGGTGCGCCACAGGCCCTTGAACCGCAGGTTCCGGTCGTTGAGCAGGTTGGCCAGAATCAATGCCAGGACCAGCATGATAGGGACTTGGATGATCAGATAGATGAATGTGTTCTTCAGGGTCATCTTGAAGATTTCATCCTCAAGGAGACGCGCGTAGTTGAAGTACAGCGGGTCTGCGAAGTCCATCTTGGTGCCGCGTCCGGTCTGTAGCGACAGGATGAAGGCTTGAATCATCGGATAGAAGCTCATGACCGCGATCATGAGCGCGGCTGGGAGCAGGAACGTCCAACCGGTGAGGTTCCGGCGGCGCTCATTGTGCGTCAACGTCGGTGAGAGATTATGGGAGCTGGGCTTTTTCTTTGCTGATCGTGTCAGTGCAAGCGCCATTGCCGACACCTACCTTTCGGTGTTGTCCGTCCGAAATTTCTGGAGCATCAAATTGGTGGGCCGAGGAGAGGTTCGCTCATCCCTCTCCTCGGCCTCATCTCACGATGCTCAGTTCATCGCGAACTCAACATTCTTCTGAGCATCAGCCAGCGCGGTCTCTGGGTCTGCTCCACCGATGATCTGGGTGATGGCTGCTGATACCGCATCACGGCCCTCGTAGTAGTAGGCACCCGTGTTGTTCTGTGGCACGGAGGAGCCGAACTCGACGACCTTCTGGAAAATTGGCTCGCCGCTGAAGAACTCCTGTGGTTCGGCGTAGACGCTCGAATCCCCTGCCGGGGTCCAGTTGGCCACAGCACCTGCCTGCGGCAGGATCGTGTCATACAGTTCGGTTGAGCCTGCGAAGGTTGCTTTCAGGAAGTCCTGGGCTAGTTCAGCATTCGCAGTAGAACTGATCGCCCACGATGAGCCACCGTTTGCGGAGTAGTTGGTGGCACCCGCGGTGCCAAGCTTTGGCAAGTTGGTGATGTCCCAGTTTCCGCTCTGGTCCTCTGCGGTTTGAATAGAACCAACGATCCATACACCATTGATGGTGCCTGCAACCTCACCGTTGACCAGGGTTGCAATGTACTCATCCCACGAGTTGACCTGGGTCAAGATACCCTTGTCCACGAGTTCCTTGTAGGTCTCGATCGCTGCAAGCAGTGCCTCGTTGTCGGTGATGGTTGGGTTACCTTCCGCATCAAACAGGCTCGCTCCGGCGGACTGCAGCATCATCATGATGGTGTCAGCCTCACCTGCTACTCCGGACAGGAGCGCCTTTCCAGTCTCGTTCTTGACCTGCTCGCCCAGTTCGATGAACCGCTCGTAGGTTGTGTCAGTGAAATCGGAGATTGTGAGGCCTGCCTCTTCGAGAATATCGGTGCGATATGCGCCGATTGCAGTTCCCGCATCGAACGGAACGCCGTAGTTGACCCCGTCGAGGACCGAGTAGGCGAGAACGCCATCCGGGAACTCTGAGAAGTCGATGCCCGAGTCGGAGAAGTCAGTGAACAGGTCCGGGTAGTTGATGACGTTCTTCTGGAATGCGTTGTTCTGCATCAAAAAGATGTCTGGTAGTTCATCAAACGCTTGTGACTGAGCCAACGTGGTGAGTTTGGTCTGCAAGTCATCCCATGGGGTTTCCACGATGTTGAGCTTGAAGTCCGGGTGGTCTTTTTGGTAGACCTTCTCAGCTTCCTGCATCGCGTAGATGTTGAAGGATGGGTCCCAGGTCCACACGGTGAGAGTGTTGTCACCGTTGCTTCCGGTGGGCCCGCCCGTAGTGCCTTCGTTGTCGTTGCCACAGGCAGTTAGAGCGAGTGTTGCTGGCAGTGCGATAGCCAGAGCCATTGCGCACAACTTCTTGGTGCTCTTCATGGTGAGCGTTTCCTTCCGTGCATTTCGTCTTTGAATACGGAACTGTTGCGCGTCGATCGAGCGGACAATTGCTTGACGTCCTTGCCTCGCGCTTGCTGCAGTGGCTTTCACACGCCGCAGCAATCCGCCAGATCTGGCCACTGTGTGACCCGCACTTCAGATGTTTACGTAAACATATTACGCCTCGAAGATCGCAGCGCAAGAGCGCAATAATTGCAAAAAGATAACGATTATGACGGTGAGGGAGACACAAAACAGGAGAATGTTTACGTAACATTTTCTTGTGACGATAGTGTTGCTATGATCGCCAACATGCACAGGATGCAACGAAGCACCACACGAACCCGAGGCCCCTCAATCCAAGACGTGGCCCGACTCGCAGGCGTGTCCGCGCAGACCGTGTCGCGTGTTTCCACAGGCTCCCAGCCAGTCAAGGAGGACACCCGCGAGCGCGTGATCAACGCGATGGAGAAGCTCGGGTACACCCCGAATAGAGCTGCCCGCGCCCTACGCAACGGCAAGTTCCACTCCATTGGTGTCATCAGCCAGCGGTTCGAACGCACCGGTGAAACCCTGACCATAGCGAGCATCACCGACGCACTCGAAGAACGCGGCTACTCCATCAGCCTGTTCCAGGCACATCAGCCACAGTCGAGCGAACGCCTCAACGATCCCAAAAAACTGCTGAACCAGACGGTTGACGGCCTCATCATCGTGCACGCCGGGGACTCAGTCCACAGGGGCCTTTCCGTTCCACGGGCACTCCCGGTGGCCGTGAGCGACTCCCGGCTTCGCGGCGAGTATCCATCCGTGCTGAGCACCCAGGTACAGGGTTCGATTGACGCGGTGGAACATCTGCTCAGCCTCGGACATCGCACCGTACACCACATTGCTGGACACCCAAAGTCCCACCCGGCAGCGGACCGCAAGGACACCTGGTACAACCACCTGCTCAGCCTCGGCATTCGACCCCCCACGCCCTGGCAGGGCGACTGGACCGCACAGTCGGGCTACCAAGCAGGCCAAGAGATTGCGCGGGATCCTGATATCACAGCCGTCTACTGCGCCAACGACGAGATGGCATTTGGCCTGATCCGGGCCCTACACGAACATGGGCGCCGCGTTCCCGAGGACGTCTCGATCGTCGGATTCGATGCGATCTCGCTGTCCGAGTTCTCCGCGCCGCCGCTCACCACGATCAAGCAGGACTTCCCCAAAATGGGCCGCGAGTTGGTACGCATTGTTCTCGAACAGATCGAGTCAGGGAAGCCCGCCCCACCCACCAATCTGCCGATTCCCACGGAATTGATCGTACGAGGCTCGACCGCACCGCCTCGGCAACGCTAACGTTCCGCATTGATGCACTGTGGGCAAGCAATCCGTGTATACACGGTCACGTCGCATCGGGCTTTTCGTGGGTGCAGCGCTTGTCATTATGATTAGCGACGATTCGACTAGAAAGCCTCAACCTCACGACCCAGCCCTGCTAGAATGCGGTGCTCCACCTCGTGCTATTTCCGGTTACCCCAGCGCAACAGCCTCTTCTCCCGTAGCCAACTCGTCGCCAATCCGCAGTTTGAAAGGCACGTAGAAACGGGCTGAGGCCAGAACCCTTCAGGGTTCTGGCCTCAGCCCTATCAGTTGACAGACAAACTACCTGAGCTCGGTGATAGGGGCAGCGTCCATGTCGTCAAACGCCTGGTTTTCACCGGCCATTGCCCAAATGAACGAGTAGGCTGCGGTACCAACCCCCGAGTGCAGCGACCACGACGGCGAGATGACTGCCTGGCGGTCCCCGACGATGATGTGGCGGGTCTCCTCGCGCTCACCCATCAGGTGAATCACGCGAGCATCCTGCGGCACGTCAAAGTACAGGTAGCACTCCGTGCGACGGTCGTGGGTGTGAGCGGGCATCGTGTTCCACATCGAACCCTCGTGCAGCGTGGTGACGCCCATGACGATCTGACAGCTCTTGATGCCGTTCTCATGGATGTACTGGTTCAGGGAACGACGGTTTGACGTGACCTGGTCACCAAGTTCCCGCACCGTTCCCTCGCCTGGTCGAACCAAGGCAGCAGGATATGAGGTGTGTGCTGGCGCGGAGAACAGGTAGAACTGTGCGCCCTGCGAACCCTCAGCATCGCGGAAGGCAACGTCCTTGATTCCGCGGCCCAGGTACAGGCAGGCACCCTTGATGAGTTCGTAGGCCTCGCCATCAGCGGTGACCGTGCCCGTGTCACCCACGTTGATGATGCCGACCTCACGGTGTTCGAGGAAGTAGTCGCTACGGATCTCTGGGTATCCGGTCAACGCGAGTTCCGCGCCTGCGGGAACCGCGCCGCCGAGCACGATGCGATCGTGATGGGTGTAGGTCAGTACGATCTCGCCGGGTACGAAAACGTCCTCGATGAGGTAGGTCTCACGCAGTTCCTCCTGGGTCATCAGTGGAATCTGGTCGGGATTGGTCGCGTAGCGCTGTGGAATGTGGTGGGACATGGTGTGCTCCTTCTTAAGTGAATGTGTGGGGTTAGCGGACCAGCCAGCCGCCGTCGACTGGGATGACCGCGCCGGTGACATATGAGGCCGCTTGGGAGGCGAGGAACACGAATGCTCCCTGCAGGTCTTGCGGGGTACCCCAACGTCCGGCGGGGATGCGGGAGATGATCGACTTCTCACGTTCGACATCAGCGCGGATGGGAGCGGTGTTGTCGGTGGCCATGTATCCCGGGGCAATAGCGTTCACGGTGACGCCGGATGCAGCCCATTCGTTTGCGAACGCCTTGGTCAGGCCCGCCACGGCATGCTTGGAGGCGGTGTAGCCGGGCACGAGGATTCCGCCCTGGAACGACAGCATCGAGGCGACGTTGATGATGCGTCCATGGCCCTGCGCGATCATGTGGCGGCCAGCGGCCTGAGACAGGTGGAACACGGCGTCGAGGTTGACTGCCAACACCTCGTCCCAGTCCTGTGCCGAGTGTTCCACAGCCGGTGCACGGCGGATCGTGCCTGCGTTGTTGATCAGGATGTCGAGGCGACCGAGCTCAGCGACCACAGCATCAACGTGCGCGCTCAACTCATCGGGGGTTGCTGCACCAAGGTCGCTCTGCAGACGCACGACACGACCGCCACGCGCTTCAATCAACGCCGCAGTCTCTTCTGCCGAGCTCCGGTCGAGCAGAGCGATATCCGCGCCAGCCTCAGCGAGCGCAACCGCCGCACCCTGGCCGAGGCCACGCGCGGAGCCGGTGATGAGCGCTACGCGCCCCTCCAGGCTGAAGGAATCCAAAATCATGTGTGAACCTCCTGGTCACTGACAAAACGGGTGGTGAGTTCACCCAGGTGCGAGATGCGCACGGTGACCTGGTCACCGTGCGCGAGCGGACGGTGGCTCTCCCCAACCTCGGGAAGTTTCTGGGGAGTTCCCGTCGAGATGATGTCTCCGGGCTCAAGCGTGAGCACCGAACTGATGTGGTGGATGACGAAGGCCACCGAGAAGATCGTGGTCGAGGTGTTCTGCGAGACGGTCACCGCACCATCGCGGATCACCTCAACGAGCAGGTCCTGTGGATCGGGCACCTCATCCGGGGTCACCACCCACGGACCCATCGGCGCGAAGCCATCCGAACATTTGCCGAGCGCCCACTGGCTCTGCCTGCGCTGCCACGCGCGGTCAGACACGTCATTGAGGATCGTGTATCCGGCAACGTAGTCGAGCGCCGTATCGAGCGGAACCTGGTGGGCGCGACGTCCGATCACGACGGCAACCTCACCCTCGTAGTCCACGTCCTGCGCACCATGCGGAATACGGACAGGGTCGTGTGGCCCGGCATAGGTGTTGGGGGTCTTGACAAAGACATCCGGGAACTCCGGGTCATTAGCCGTGGGGTCTTGCCCATCGGGAACGTGTCCACGGTAGTTGTATCCGAGGCAGATGAGTTTCCCTGGCCGAACAGGTACGTCTAACGCGGTCCCAGTAAGGGCCGGGGCCTCTGCAGTGATTGAGGCTGCGAACTGCGCGGCTATTGCGCGAGCTTCGAGTTCCACAAGCACGCTCAAGGTGGAAGGGATCACAGAGGGTAACTCGGCTACCCGATCTACACCTGCAATCTCTACAACAACGGCCGGACGCACGCCCCGGTCGGTACGAATACTAACGAGCCTCACCAGTACGGTTTCCATTCTGGTCGTGCCACCCGCATAAGGGCTTCCATATAGAAGTAGTCGCCCCACAGGGAACCCTCGTTGACCCCGACGCTCTTGGGAAAGTCATACACGCTCTCAAGGATCAGCGCATCGCTATCCTCAGGGCTCTTTGGCGTGTAGTTCTTAATCAGTGAATCGAGTATCCGGTAAGCAGCAGACCGCCAGCGTGCGGCGCGTTCCGCGTCGTCCTCCTGATCCGCGAGTTCAAGCAGGCCACACACCGCGATTGCGCCCGAGGAACTGTCGCGAGGCATCTCGGACGGGTCGGTGTAGATCATGTCCCAGTACGGCACCTGGTCCTGCGGCAGAAGCGCAAGGAAGTGTTCAGCGCAGCGGCGCGATGCCTCAAGCAGGCGCGAATCGCCCAGAACCCGGTTGTTCAGCGCAAAGCCGTAAATGCCCCACGCCTGGCCACGAGCCCAACATGAGTCATCTGCGGCGCCCTGTTCAGTCGCACCACGCAGCGGGTCCCCCGTGACCGGATCCCAGTAGAACGTGTGGAACGTCGTGTTGTCCTCGCGGATGATGTGTACCCGCAGTTGCTCAATATGCCTGCGTGCGGCTTGGATGAACCGCTCCTCGCCGCTCTGTTCGTGAGCCCAGGTCAGCAGCGGCAGGTTCATGAGCGAGTCGATGATGGTACGGCCGCGCTGCACCGGATCATTCAGGTCGCCCCATGCCTGGATGATCCCGGCGGGCTCCAGGAACCGGCGCATCAGGTGATCAGCCGCGCTGAGCGCGGCTCGATGCGAGTCCTCATCCCTCAGCAGACGCCACGGTGCAACTGCGGCGAGCGTGTACAGAAACCCCAGGTCATGCGTCTCCAGGTCTTCTTCCTGATCCACACGACGAGCGAAGTCGCGTGCGTGAGCCACAGCCGCCGTCTGGAACGACTCGTCGCCAGTCAGTTCAAAGGCTATCCAATAGGAGCCCGGCCAAAAACTCGTGGTCCACCCACGGTTGGCCCCCACCGTGAACGGCCCCGCTGCCGGACGCAGCAGATATTTGCCGTTCGTGGTGGTGTCATCCGGGTAGGACAGGCCAAAGTTCGCGATGTTGCGTCGTAAGGTGGCAAGGGCATCGTCCAGGGCGCGAGGAACGGTCGCGACAGCAGGGCTGGTGGTGGACGGGGTCGTCATAAAAATCAAATCCTTATACAGAGGAGTCGCTTACGCGACCGCTTCCTCTAGGTCGAGTACGGGCCGGAGCGTGAATCGCGAGTTGGCCCATACGAGGTAGAGCGCAGCGGATGCCGTGACCCCCATTCCGATGACCGGCATCGAGGTGAACACCCACGCCTGGCCGAGGAGCACGAGGGCGGACACCGCCGAGAGGTACCAGCGGCGAACGCCGAGAACCAGAGCGGCGCGGGCGATATCGCGCAGCCGTGCCGCAGGCTCCTCCGCGAGCGCGATAAGGCTGATCAGCGCGGTCATCGCCACGAGCACAGCAAGGACGAGAAGCACCGGAACGAACATCGCACCGATCTCGCTCGCCCCTGCCAGGCGGACATCCACGAGCAGGACCGCGAGCCCAGAGACAGCGACGAGGCCGATGATGAGCGCCTTGCGCCAGGTTCTGCGGTACGAAGCGATGAACGCACGAGCCACCTCGCCGTTGCCCTGCGTGTACTGGCGAAATACCCCGCAGGCGGCCGCCAGGCCCGGGGCGGCGAACACGGCAGCGACCGCGATCGCCGGCCAGGATGTGGCGGGGTCGGTCATGAGTAGCAGCAGGACCAGAGGGGACGCCGCCAACAGCAGAAGCAGGTTGGTCATGAGTCCCAGATAGACAACCTGGAAGGCAAAGGTGAAGGTATCGAACGAGATGCGCCTCATGGTCCTAACCCTTCATTCCACTTGTTGCGACGCCCTCAACGAAGTACCTCTGGCCGAGGAGGAAGATGATCGCGATAGGCACCACGGACAACGTGAGGCCGGTGAACAGAAGCGCATAGTTCGCGTCGTACAGGTTGGTGACGAAACTGCGCAGACCGAGTTGCAGCGTCCACAGTTCTGGACTGCGCAGGTAGATCAGCGGTCCGATGTAGTCGTTCCACGTGTTCACGAAGGTCAGCAGGGACAGGCTCGCGATTGCGGGAATGGTCAGTGGGAGCACGATGCGACGCCAGATGCCGTATTCCGTGAGGCCATCGATTCGGGCGGCCTCGGACAGTTCCTCGGGGATCGTCTCGTAATACTGCTTCATGAGGAACACGCCGAAGGCACCGAACGCCTGCAGGAGGATGATTGCCCACAGGGTGTTGGTCAGACCCACCTTGCTGAGGATCACGAACTGCGGGATCATGTAGGACTGCCATGGCACGGCAATGGTTCCGATGTAGGTCAAGAAGAGGATGTCACGGCCGGGGAAACGGATTTTGGCGAAACCATACGCGGCAAACGAACCGGTCAAGACCTGCAAGAACGTCACCGCAACGGAGAGGACCAGGGTATTGCGGGTCCACACGAAGATATCGGACTTGGTCCAGATATCGACGTAGTTGCTCCACATGAAGGTCTCGGGAATCCAGACGATCGGAGCGGTGAACACCTCGTTGGAGGATTTGAGCGAACTCATGATCATCCAGAAGAACGGCAACAGGATTCCAGCTGCGGCAATGATCATGATGACGTAGACGATCGCCCGCCCCACACGCTGAACTGGCGTGTATTTGGGCTGGTCCGAGGACGCACCGGCGCTCGCTGACTCGCTGAGTTTACGCAGACCCTTCTTGGTCTGGTCGGCAGCAGTGATCTGGGACATCAGTCACTCCTCTTCTTGTTCCAGAGGAACTGAACAATGGTTACGCTGATGCAGAGCAGGAACAGCACGACTGCGGCGGATGAGGAGTATCCGAACTGGTTCTCCTGGAATCCCTTGCGGTAGATGAACTGTGCGAGGACCATCGTGGACTGGCCCGGACCACCCTGTGTCATGACGAGGATCAGGTCGAAGATCTTGAGCGAGTTGATGGTAAGCATGACCGTCACAAAGAACATGGTTGGTCGCAGGCACGGCAGGGTCACGTTGGTGAAGCGCTGCCATGCACTCGCTCCGTCGACTCGCGCTGCCTCGTATAGTTCGCGCGGGACTGTTTGCAGACCTGCAAGGAAAAGCACCATGTAGTAGCCCATGTCGCGCCAGGTCCCCACGATGACGACCGCAGGCATAGCCCATTCGTTGGAGGTCAACCAACCTGGAGGATTGGAAAGCCCAAAGAATCGCAGGATCTCGTTGATGGGGCCGTAGTCGGGACTGAACAGCAGGTTCCATACCACCGCGATAGCCACGATGGAGGTGATGTAGGGGAAGAACGCGACGGTGCGGAAGAATGCGACGCCCTTGAGTTTCTGGTTCAGCAGGATTGCCAGGCCGAGCGAGATGACGATTGTCAGCGGCACGTGCAGCGCAGCATAGTAGATGGTGTTGAACAGGGAGATGCGGAAACTGCTGTCGCCTAGAAGCCGTTGGAAGTTGGCCAGACCGACCCAGTCTGGGTTTCCAAAGATGTTCCAGTTGGTAAATGACATGTAGAACAGGACAATCACCGGGGTGAGTGTCAACGCCGCAAAGCCGATGAAGTTCGGAAGGATGAAGCTCCACCCGATCAGGGTGTTCCTCAATGCGAGTTTGGAGCGCCGTTTCGACTGCGAAACGCTGTTGTGCCGTCCCTCTTTCGGCGCAGCGAGAGCCTGTGTCTCGAGTGGCATGGTAAGACCTCTTTGATCAGCGAAAGGGAGGGTGACCGACTCCGGTTTGTCGAGCCGGCCACCCCATGGAGGGCATTAGCCCCGATTCACTCAGGGAGCCTCGTTGGCTACGCGTCCCTCAGCCTCTGTGATTGCTGCGGCAACCTCAGTGTTCCCGGAGAGGACCGCCGAGTGCAGGTCGTTCAGGATTCCTTGGATTGTTGCTGTTCGCGATGAGGTTGGGTTCTCAGCGAATGCTTCATACGTGGACCAGGCGGACTGGGAAAGTTCGTCGGTTGGCGCACCGTCTGCGGAGAAGTAGGCGTCGACAACGGTCGCGTCCTTCAGCGCTGGGGTGATGCCAATGCCTGCGAGCGCCGAAGCAGCATCGGTACCTGCTGCGTACTCGAGGAAGGCCTTCGCGGCTTCGAGCTTTGCATCATCGATGTTTGCGTTGATTGCGAATCCTGTCGGGTCGCCGAAGGTCACCGGGGTGTTGCTTGCGGTGCGCTGTGGCACTGGTGCCATGCCCCATTCAAAGTCCTGGGCCTCACCCGATGCCTGCTGCGAGATAAGGGTTGCGGTGTACCAGGTTCCCATGAGCAGGTTGGCTGCCTTCTGGGTGCCGAATTCGCCCTGGTAGGTCAGTTGGTTGGAGTTGCGGGTGTTGAAGTCAACCTGCAGACCAGCGTCCTGGTAGGCGAGTTGACGGTCGTAATCCTCGGCGAGGTGTCCGTACGTGCCTGCAAGGATGTCCGCACCGGCCTGGGCGTTGGACAGTCCCTGTACGGTGGACTGCCAGCCGTGGACGTACTGCGGGTAGACGTCGGCGGGAAGCTTCGCCTTGAGGTCTTCGAGGGTCTTGGTGTAGTCGTCCCAGGTCCAGTTGCCGGTTGGGATGTCCACGCCGGCTGCCTCGTACAGATCCTTGTTGTAGAAGACAACCCATACGTCTTGGCGGTATGGTGCCGCGTAGAGTTTGCCGTCGATGGTGTACGAGTCAACACCGCCGATTCCCTCGGGGAGCGTCAGGTCGGAGACGTCTAGGAGTTGACCGCCCTCTTGGAAGGTCGAGACGAACTTGACCTCCTTCTGGGTGATGATGTCTGGCCCCTTGCCTGCGGCGAGGTCGGTGGTCAGGAGGGTGTTGTAGTCGGTTGCGTCATATTGGATGACTTCGATCTCGACGTTCTGGTTGCGTGCGGTGAATCCGTCGGCGAGTAGTTGGAACTCCGGGGTGGTGTCGAGCGACCAGCCAGAAAGTGTGAGTTTCACTTTCTCATCTGAACCTGGAGCGTCCGTGGAGGCGTTCGGGGCGGACGACTCGTTTTCGTTTGGCTCGGTGCTTGAGCTGCAGGATGCCAGCGACAGGGACGCCGCGAGGGCGATGCCGACGGCAGCAGTGAACTTGCGGTTCATTGGGTGTTGCTCCTTTGCAATCTTTCTTACGGGTCGGGGACTGCTCAGTCCCCTCCAAGGGTTACCTTTTCGCCTGTCCAGCGATCCGGGATTCTGTGAGTGGGGTTGTGGTGTGTACCCCATCTGGCCAGAGAACATCCGCCACGCGCTGACCACCGCCATGGGTGAGCGTGAATGTGGGGTTGTGTGTTGCTGCCGGAGTTCCGGCGCCCGTCAGGCTGATGAGGGCGGCCACGGTGGCGCCCTGCGCTGCGGGGGTTTCAAGGAGTGGCACCGCGCTTGCGACGCCGAGTGGGCTTGCGCTGTGCCGGGTCTCGATCCGGCCGCTTTGATTGGCGACGAGCCCTCGGGTTTCGCTGGTCAGCTCCGCTAGGGTGGTGCGGGCGATGTCGCCGACAGCTTCACCGGTTGGGTTGGTTCCAGACAGTGCCCAGCCGCCGATCCGCAGGGTCAGTGGTTCGGTTGTCTCGAGGGCGTTCACCTCAACGACGCGAACCTCCCAGGGGCCGCGCACGAGGGAGTTGACCGTGAGGCGTCCTGCCACCGTGATCTCACCACCGAGGCCGGAGCCGTGGCGTTGTGGGACCCATTGCGGGTCGAGCCAGTGTGCCTGCCAGGTCGCGGCGCTTACACCCACCATCCCATCCACGCGGGTGTCGAGAAGTTCCATTGCAGCGCGGTGCGTGGCGTTGCCGTGTGCGTCCACGAGGCTCACTGACTGTTCGAGTGGCTGCTCGTAGGCTTGGTCATCGAGCAGCGGCGCGGTTGCCGTGGAATATCCGATGCGCGCGTACAGTGGCGAATCGCCGACGAGTACACCCGCGGCTGCGTGGTCGGTCCCGTGGTTGACGATACGCACGATGCCATCGGCGCTGGTTCCCGAAATGATCCAGCCTGCTGAGCGAACAGTGCGCAGTTCGTCGCTGGTCTCAATCGGTAGTGGTTGCGCGGGAGCCTGCCAGACTGGGTGATCGGCAGGGAGTGCCACACCGAGTAGTCCCTTGACCGCCCAGTAGGGCGAGCCTGGCCCGGAGTAGGACTGTGCGAGCGGGCACCATTCGTCGTGCCACCCCAGCGAGAGCACGTCTTGCTCGTTGGGAACATCGTGATCCTCGAAGTGACGGATGATTCGCTCCGCCGCCGTACGCAGCATCCCAGCGGAGACGGAGGGAACCTCCGCGATGATGCCAGCCCAGAACGGCGCGGCGGCGGCGAAACGGTAAATGAGGCTGCGCCCCTGGATGAGTGGCGAACCATCGGCGCCAATCAGTGTGACCGCGTCCTGCAGGAATCGATCGAGGGCTTTCTTGTCGCGGTCGATACGGTCACCGGCGAGTTCCCTCGCGCCGCGCATCGCAGTCCACAGCACTGGGTAGAGGTGGAGCGCCCAGCCCACGTAGTGGTCGTAGGAGCGCTCTGGGCCATCGCTGATCCAGCCGTCCTCGCGTTGTAGCGAGTCGTGGAGGGCGAGGTCATCCTCGATGTCCTGAGCGGACCATGGGCCGCCGACAGAACGCAGGAAGGTCTGAACGACCACCCGAAACCACAGCCAGTTGGTTGGCGGATAGGTTGCGTCTCCCACGACTGGTGCGAGATAGTCAATCACGCGCTGTTGCGTGAGTTCGTCCAGCTTTTCCCAGATCCATGGGCGTGTCATGTCAAGGATTAACGCGAGCGATGCAGCCTCGACCTTCGCCTGGGCGTGTTCGTCAAGACGGACCCAGCGTTCAGGGTTCTCCGGATCTACACCGGCGATGATTCCACGGGTGTAGAAGTCAATGAGATGGTCGACTCCGACGCCACGAGCACCCGTGATACGGAAACCAGCGAGTAGGAAAGTGCGTGCAAACCCTTCAAGACCATCTACGTCGTGACCGTATCCGCCCTCTGCCCCTGGAGGGGTGATCCGCGCACCGGTTGGTGATGCCCATTTCATCGCTCCTGCGAGTACGCGATCTGCGTAGGCAAGCCAGTCTTCACGTGTCCACGCGCTGTGGGTGTGGGGCTGCGCCTTGATCACCGGTTCTCCTTTGAATGGCCTTCATCAAGTGGTTCAGTCGGTCACTACATCGTTTCCGATCGTTTTAGAGACTAGCAATCCAAATCGATCATGGCAATAGATTTTCATTCTTATTCGATCATTGCAACCATCTCGTGATCCTGATACGATCATTTTCGATCATTGATCGTTCTCAAAGAGACAGAGGAACACCATGTCCACCACCTTCCGGGGAGTCCTCGCTTCCCGGCTCAACGCACTCTCAGAACCGGGGCTGACCAGTGCACTCGCCTCCCCCGAGAGTTCCCTTCCTGCTCCCACCGCGCAGGAACGCAGCGTATGGGAGTCCATCGTGGTGACCGAACTCCTGGAACGCGCATCCACCGATTTGACCTCCCCATGGCCCACTCCCCTCGCCAGTGCTGCCGCACGGGTTCACCGAGATGGAAACCGCGACGAGTGGGAGGCTGCCGCTTTCGCCCGCCAGGAACGCCTCAGCCGGGCCGCGATCCTCGCCGCTCGCACGCTCGACACCCAGTGGATCGATCAGGTCGTTGACGGCATCCAACTCCTGTGTGAGCAGAGTTCCTGGTGCTGGCCAGCCCACGATGACACCTACGAACGCCACGGTTCGGTTCTCGCCACCGTCACAGCTCCCTACCTGGACCTCGGAGCAGGTGAGGCCGTCGGGCAACTCGCGTGGATCGATCACATACTCGGCTCGGCACTCGACGAGCGTGCTCCCGGAATCCGCGAGCGCATCCGACACGAGGCACGTACACGGGTGTTCACACCGTTCCTTGAGCGGCGTGACTGGCATTGGATTGGACTCGATGGGGATGTCCACAACTGGAATCCGTGGATTCATGGGAACGTGCTCGTGGCTGCCCTGCGTCTCTTGGACGGACCGCACGAGGCGAGCCTGCGTCCACATGTCGTGGCCCTCGTCATGGAGGGAATCGACCGCTACGTCTCCGCCCTGCCCGAGGACGGCGCGATTGATGAGGGATACGGGTACTGGTGGAACGGTGCCTGCCGGGCGCTCGAGGCGCTCGATGTCTTCGGCCACGCCACCGGACGGAACGTGATCGCTCAGATTCCAGCTCTGCGTGAGACCGTTGCCTTTCCCCACCGCTGCCACCTTGGTGACGACTGGTACGTCAACTTCGCCGACAGCCAGGCCCGCCCAACCAGCGACCAGCCCTGGCATGCGCTCCACAGGGCTGCCCGACTCGTCGGCAATGAAGAGGCAGCAGCACACGCTGCCGCGCACCGATTCATTCCCGCGCACGAATCCATGGGATTCGGGCGACTCGTGCGAGCGCTCACGGACCCTGAATGGAACAATGCACCCGAAGCGGCCGTGCCTCTTGTCCGAGACACCTGGCTCCCGTCCACCCAGGTGCTGCTCTCCCGCGAGCAGGCAGGGGTGAGTGAGGGCTTGAGCATCGCCATCAAGGGTGGCCACAACAACGAGCATCACAACCACAACGACGTCGGATCGCTGATCGTGGCGTGCGACGGCGTTCCCGTGATCGTGGACGCGGGCAGACCCACCTACACCAAACAGACATTCGGGCCTGGGCGTTACGACATCTGGACCATGCAGAGCTCCTGGCATTCCGTTCCCGAGATACGCGGATGCCCGCAGGCGCCCGGAGCGCAGCATGCGGCCCGTGATGTGACCGCCACCCTCACCGAGGTGAGTGCGGGACTCACACTCGATCTGGCAGACGCCTACCCGAACGCAGATCTGCAGACCTGGCGCCGGACAGTGCGGCTAGACCGCAAAAACCGCCAGGTCACACTGGACGAGGTTTGGGAGTTCAGCTCATCCTCCGTGGTTGAACACGAGACGACCACGCGACTGTTGATCGCAGGCACAGTCGAGTTGGAACCGGGTCAGGCCCTCGTACAACCACTCCAAAACGCCACGCCGATCATCATCCGATGGCCAAATGACACCAAAGCACGTCGAGTGGAACAACAATTGAAGGACCCGCTGCTGGGCGATGTGTGGGGCCCCCACCTCACACGGATAGACCTGATCGTGACGCATCGACGCGACATTCGCATCACCATAGAACAACACAACGCACCTAGGGTGGCATCATGACTGAAGCACAACACTCGCGCCTCGCCCCCGCCCGGCACGCCCACATCCTCTCCGCGCTCGCCCGCGATGGAGTCGTACGGGTGTCCGAGCTCAGCGAAACGCTCGGGGTTGCCCCCGTGACATTGCGCCGTGACCTCGCCCAACTCGAAGAGCAGGGACTCCTCGAACGCGTCCACGGCGGGGCAGTCACCAATACCAGCGGTGCAGATGCCAGCGACTCCCCCGCCCCCGGCATGCTCGAACCGCCCTCGAAGGGCACCATCGCCGTACTCGTGCCATCGCTCGCCTACTATTGGCCCGGCGTTGTCCGCGGCATGGAAGAGGAGGCCAAGCGCCTCGGGCTAAAACTCCTGCTGCGTGGGGCTTCCTATGAACTACAAGACGAACGCCCCGTCCTTGAACGCCTCATCGCCACCGACGACGTATGCGGTTTCATCGTTGCCCCCAACACCGACACCCCACACGCCCAAGATGTCGTGCAGTGGCTTGAGGACTGCGGGCGCCCAGCCGTATACGTGGAACGCGACGCCTTCTCCCTGCCCAGCCACGAACCAGTCGAGAGCGTGACCACCGATCACGGTCTCGGCGCTGTCCTGGCCGCCCGCCACCTCGCCGAGTTGGGACACCACAAGGTCGGTCTGGTGCTGTCGCGGGATTCGCCAACCGGACGCAAGATCTTCGCGGGATGGGACCGCGCCTGCCAGGAGTTCGACCTCGACCCCTCCGAGCACTTCGAGGAGTTCTTTGTGGACCGACACCACCCGGACTTCTCATCCTCCGTGGAGACGGCAATCGACACCGCGCTGTCCGTTGGCATCACCGGGCTGCTCATCCATTCCGACCCCGAGGCGATGGCGTTCATCGACATTGCCCTCAACCGTGGCCTGTCCATCCCCGAGGATCTGTCCATCGTCGCATACGACGATGAGGTTGCCCGGCTGTTCACCCCGGCGCTCACCGCCGTTGCCCCGCCGCGCGCAGCGGTTGGCGCTGCCGCGGTTGGTTTGGTGGCTCGACGGTTGGAGGACCCCAAGCGCCCCGTGCATCGCGTGGTGCTCAGCCCGCAGTTGAACGTACGCCAATCTACCGCCAGAGCGCCGCGGTAACACTGAGATAACCTCCTGCCCGGTTCTCCTCCCTAACGTCTCCCAGCGATATTTACCGACTACGGGGATGGAGATACCAGTGTCTGAGGCCAATGCTCCTCTCATCCGATGGGCTGAAAAGGGTCCGGGTGCACCAATTTTTTGTGTACACTCGGACCAAAAATAGCCCATCGGGTACGGATTATTTGAGTTCGATGATGGGTGCTGCATCCATGTCATCGAACGTTTGATTCTCACCGATCATCGCCCAGATGAGAGCTTTCGGATACGCGGTACCGGTACTTGTACTCACAACCTACAAACCGGACGCTGAAACTCGCTAAGCCCAGTCGCCGTGCGATCCGCGAACCGTACTCTTCGTCAAAAATCACGCTCGAGAGCGAGCCCTTCAACTGCTGTTTGAGAATATGGGTGGTCGGACCCCGGCTGTGCCATAGAGTTCAACGGCTAGGCGCATCATCACTCCAGGTCGCATGGAACTCAAGGCCACTCAACCGCGCAAGTTCCAGCAGCCTGCGCAAATAGATTGTTCCGCTACCGTTTCCCATTTCGCTTACCGCGCTCTGACTCACGCCGATCTGCCGGGCGAGTTCGGCCTGTGACAGCCCACGAGACATGCGCGCTTGCTGCAAGGCAAGCCCGAAGTCTCCAGGCACACGCAATCGCGCTTCACGCTGCGCCATGATCACCCCAAACACTTCGAATATCGGAAATTCTAGATACGCTCATCGTGTCGTGTTTTTCCGATACCGGGTAGGTATCGGAATATACCGATACCTAAAAGGTAGGATGCTGCTGTGAGGTGCGGGCTCGTTGGCAATAAATAGCCGCATTACCTGCACAAAAACCTCTTGGCAGGCACCAACAAATCTGCTGGAATGAAACCCCAACCACAGACGCGAGGCCACGATGCACACAAAACTACGTTCACTCACCGCCCTCACAAGCGTGATCCTCGCACTCAGTATGCTGGCCGCATGCTCGCCCGCCATCTTGGCCGTACACCACCCGTGGGAAGGCACGAGTGAAGACGAACCCACAATCATGCGCAACAAACCCTTCAAAATCACTGTTTGGCCAGCAACCATTGCAGACGACCAAGACCGGATTGAGCACAAAGTGGAGATCACCAACACCTCCGACAGTGAGCTGAAAGACCTCGAAATACTCGTGACTGGAAAGTCCGACCTCTCGCAGTTCACCAGCACCGGCACCACCCTCAACCCACCGTTTGAAGTCACCCTGGCTCCACAAGACACTGCCGTCGAAGGCGAAGCCCACACCGTGCAATCGGGGTTTGAGGCGGTAGCGCTTGATGGCTTTGCGCAACTGCGTCAAGAAGGAACCCTCGATACGTTTGTCGCCGCCGCACAAGAAATCACGGTCCACCTCCGCTGGAAAGACCGCCGCGAGGAATACACGATCACCGTGCCGATCCTCGACCCAGACGGACGGCTCGTTGACAACCCCTAGCCGCTCTGAGAGGCTTCACGCATGGCACGACAGATTGCAACAAACACCACAGTCAGCCGCGCAGAACTCGAAGAGTCCGTACGCCCACGCCACAACGGAATCCTCATGACCACCCGAGCCAACGGAACCCCGCAAATGTCACCGGTGACAATGGGGCTTTCCAACGAGGGCCAGGTCGTTATTTCCACCTACCCCGATCGTGCGAAGGCCGTGAACCTCCGCCGCAACCGTGCGGCCTCCGTTTGCATACTGTCCGACGAGTTCGGTGGAGCCTGGGTTCAGGTCAATGGCACTGCGGAAGTTATCGACCTACCGGATTCCGTGGAACCACTGGTTGAATACTTCCGGTGCATCGCGGGAGAACACCCCGATTGGGACGAGTACCGTGAAGCGATGCGCGCTCAAGGAAAGTCACTGATTCGCATCACGATCCAGAGTTGGGGCCCCATTGCAACGGGCGGATTCCCCGCACGGTTAGCTGAATCCTGAGCGCTGAGTCCTGCCGTTACCTAGAAGAACCGCGGCCCGGCTGGGCGGCGGTTCTTTACTTTCCTCTTCGCTGTCAGGGTACGGTTTTGCCTAAGACGTTCTTAGGCAAAACAGACAAAACCGTACCCTGACGCGTTGGCAGTGTCCGATGTCGTGACGCTTGGCATTAAAAGTGCCGCCCACGCCCTGCAAGCCTTTGATGCAACATTTCGCAAGCCTCGTCAGCCTGATCAAACACCATCCGAAACGACCTGCCATCGTCCAACACAACCAACACCGCAGGCCCCGGCCGCCACATGAACGTTGACGGGCCACCAACGCCCGAACGATAACCGACTCCACCCACTTCATGCGGGCGCACCAACTCCTGATACGTACACGAGGCCACCTCACCCAGCAGCAGTTTCTTATGCACAAAAGGCCAGTACCGCATACTCACATGCTCGGAGTCGATGCTCAGGCTCATGCGGCTTCTCGCGGCGAGTACCCCCAACGGGACGGCTAACAGGTTGATGATCAACCACACCTCGACCTGATGACCAACCGACACCAAGATAACCACGGCAAGGTTGACACACGCGATACCCCAGCCCAAAGCTTGCACCCACCACGGCGTAGGCAACGTATAGATCACGGGTTCCACCTCAAGTTTCCTCACCGGACCAACCCAATCGCGGCTTGGGCCAGCCCAAAGAATTCTTGCAATTGACCAGAAACTGCCTCCGTATCGTCGCCACGGTAGAGCAGAACAACCGTCGCGCTGCTATCGCTATCTTTGAGTAGCCAACTACCGGTCAAAACACCCAACGATGATCCACCCTTGAAACCGCCGTACGACCACTGACCCAGTTCAATGCCGGGGTTCGCTGCAAGGATCTGCTGAATCTCCGCAGAATCTAGGGCTTGGAGCGTCTGGTGAACCGCAGCAACATCCTTGGCGGAAGCAAACCAATCGATACCGTCTCCCCACACAGGGTCACCCGTGATCGCCGAGGCTTCAACCGCTATGGGCTCACCCGCAATCAGATCAAGAACCGCTCGACGTTCCGCTTCGTCGCCGCTGTTCCACCGCTCCCGGTACTCTGGGTCGCCCCACCCGAGCGTGAAGAGTTCACCGGTTGAGGGGAATGGGCGTAGCGCCGCCGGATCGTGATGACCGGAATCCGCTACCGCCTGCTCCACGCTCTCCCGGCCAAGTCGATCAATCAACAGGTCGGTTGCCGTGTTGTCGCTAATCGAGATCATCTTGCGCGTAGCATCCCGAATCGTGACTCGTGTTCCGGCCGGTTCATCTTGGAGTTCACCCGACGGCAGGCTACGCAGTTCATCAGTGAGTGCGAGTTCCTCATCCCAGGTCAGCGCACCGCTCTCCACCGACTGCCCGACCGCTAACAGCACGTAAAGCTTGAAAATCGATGCGAGGGGTGCGGGCGTTGAAGCATCAATGTCCAGCACGGTTTCACCGTCTTTGAGGATTAGCGCGCTGACTTCGCCCGGAAGGTTTTGGAGACGCTCGCTAAGTTCATCTATGGATGTGGGCTCTTGAAACTCGATGTTCGTGGGAGGCCCGAACCACAGCCCGGTGATCTTTTGGTCTGGCCCTAACGAAACAGACACCGCAAATGGCTCACCTAAAGTTCCCTGCAACGTAGCGGTCGCTTCGTTGTCTGTGCCCTGATAGTTCGTTACCGTAAAGGGTCGCGCCGGACGCAGGTTGGTGTTCACCAGATCCGTGACGTCTTGAGCAGAAACTTCCGCGAGGAATGTTGGATCGAGCTCGGCTTCCCACTGATCGGCTGTCGCGTCAGCCTCGGATTCCAGCATGTCGATGATCCACTGAACTTTCTGGCCAGCGTGAGTATCGGGGATCGACACGGGGCTTGGCGCTTCAGTTGTCTCCTGCGATGTTGGGCTCTCCGAACTTGGCTGAGCCGCCGGACCTCCACATCCAACGAGTAACAGTGACAGCAAAACAGTCAGGGCAGTGAGGGAACGCGCTGGCATAAGGCCTCTCTCGCGGGTGTGGGTAGTAAACCCTACGACCCTATCAACCGCACTACATCGCATTCATGGGAAGTTAACCCCTACCTGCAACTTGACGGGCCGCACACTGGACCCAGTCCTGTGCTAGGAACCTTGCCCGCTTCCACTACCCCGGATGCACGTTACTTTCTGCTTGGCGACGATACGGCACCCCACGCGCACCTCCTCCCGGCCCAGCCCGGCTGGGATCGGGAGGAGAGGAACTAACTGGAGGGCTCGTCGCTAATCAGAATAAAACTGAAAGGTGGACGGGTACCGCCATGGATCGCACCCCAGTTGAAAGTACGGAGTAAATAAGGAAAGCCCCACCAGCGTTATCGTTCTTACTGGTCGGGGCTTCGACAATCCTTAATGGCGGAGACGGAGGGATTCGAACCCTCGAGGGGCTTGCGCCCCTAACACCTTAGCAGGGTGCCCGATTCGGCCACTCTCGCACGTCTCCTTGCCCACGGGTTATTTTGTGAGCGTGTTAAGGCTACCTGTTTTTGGGTGGTAAAAGCAAAATGACATGGCCCGCACCGTCTGGGGGCATCAGGGCAGGCCCCGGCACGTGCAGCGGGCCTGATCACCTGGTAACGACACCGACCATACGGCGCCGCCACGCTACTTTCCGGTCACAAGCCAGTTCCGGTCGGTGAGTGTGCGCGCGAAGGTGAGTCCAACGGCCACGGCGATCACGACAAACACGGCTTCCACCCCGTAGGCGAGGGCTTGAAGGGTGTCCCCTGCGTTGAGATAGTAGATCGCACGATAGCCTGCGGCTCCGGGGATCATGATGACCACCGCGGGTACCGACAGGGTGATCCGTGGGATGTCCAGGCGCGGAGCGATGAGGTTGCACAGAACCCCCACGATGAGTCCAGCGAAGAATGCGGCACCCTGGGTGAACAGTCCTGCGTCCATCAGGACTAGGCGTGCGGTGTTCGCGATCATTCCGACTCCGGCTGCAACCACCGCGACGATGAACGGGGAGTTGAAGATCATCGCGAATCCCCATACGCCGAGTGCAGAGGCAAGTAGCCGGAAGGCGAACAGGGCCCACGGCACGAGTTCGTGTTTCTCCTGCGGGATCGGGGTGAGCCCCCACAACGTCGAGACGGCCCACACGGAGAGGGCCGCGGAGATCATGATCATGAGGGCGTATGCGAGCCTGGACATTCCTGCGGAGAAGTCCAGGTGCGATAGGTCGAGTGCCGCTGTGATGAGTGGGAAGCCGGGGACGAGGAAGAGTACAGCGGAGATGTATCCGGACTCGTGGATGGATTCCACGAGTCCTGCGAGGTACATCCCGTGCGCCAGCCCCAGATATACGATGGAGGCCACCGCACCGGCGATCATTGCGACTGCGAGTTGGTTGAGGTGGCGGTGCAGCATGAGCCGGCGCGAGTACTGACCGAGGAAGGCTCCTATGAGCACCGCACCGATCTCGACGGGTCCGCCGTTGTTGAGGAACGCGAATGCCCCACACGCGATGGCGGCGCATAGCGAGTTCAACCAGTCCGGGTAGAGATGGGGTTTGGCCTCGGCCGCGTCAAGGAAGGCTTCTGCGTCGTCGAGCCTGCGGGCGATTTCCTCAGGACTGGTGGTTTCGTCCGCGGGTTCGAGGGCCTCGCAGTATGTTTGGATGAGTTTGATGCGGTCGGAGTTCACGCCGATGGTGGCGGTCTGTGCGACCTCGGTGCGGTACATGGGTCCGCGGTGGCAGGTTGCGGTGATCTCGTTAATCGTTACCTGGGCGTGCACGTCCGACATTCCGAGTGCTCGCCCGAGCGCCTTCATAGAGGACTTTACGCGGTAGCTGCCGCTTCCAGCGGCGAGCAGCATCGTTCCAGTGCGCACGACTGTGCGCGAGGCTCGGATGAGCCCGATCGGTTCGAGTTTAGATTCCTGAGAATAGACCGCATCCACCGTTCAATCATGCCCTGTACTGTGTGGCAGCCGCGAGGTTGTCCGCGGTGCGCTGGTATGGTCGCGGGCGTCAGGCGCCCGCTGAGGTGGGTGGTCGTAGTGATTGCCGACGATTCCCCATGTTTCAGCCGCACCGCACTGTTGTGTGGCTGGCTGGGAAACTGTGCGTGGGGCCATCGGATGTTCCGGTGGCCCCACGGTTTCTTAGACACCGTTCCTTCTCACCAAGGAAGCGGTGGCCATTCGCTGCCCCTCACAGCAGCTTGGAAGCCGAGCGGATACTCGACTCACGTTTCTAGCAACTACAGTTACACACTATCTGCGTTGGTGCAGGTTGGCGTGAGACTTAGTACCCGATTGGGTGTTTGTGGCCCGCGCGCGACTGGGTGATTTAGGTAGTGGGATGCCAATCGAGCAGGTGCCTGTCCCGCCGCGGCAGTTGGGAGACCACGAGGTCATATGAGTCCTCGAGGAGGTCCTGCACCAGCGCCGCGTTGAGGCCTGCGTCGAGTTCCTCCCAGGTGCCGGGCAGCGTGACGGAGTTCCAGTGCTTCTTGTTCATGTGATACCCGGGCGTGATCTGCGGGTATGTTTCGCGCAATCGCTCAGCGAGTGCGGGTTCGCACTTGAGGTTGAGCCGACAGCCAGCTTCGGTATGCCACAGCAATGCGAACACTTTGGGCTTTGAGTGCTCACTTGCCTGCACTTTGAACACAGCCGTCTCTGGACCGAACGGGAAGTCCTCGAACGTTCCGGTGAAGGAGAGGGCCCACGCTCGGACCTGCTCGTAGACGGCGGTCACGTTAGCCCAGATTCGGGTCTGCGTCGATGAAGGTCTCCTCGATCCACGGGTAGCCCCACGTGAAGAGCGCCCATACGACAACGCCGAGCAGGGCCAGGGCCTCGATGGCTTTGAGCCAGGGAGGGCCAGGGAGGATGCGCCATAGAGCTGCGTACACGTCAGAGAACCCCCGGTTCCATCAAGACTTGTTCGGGCATGCCGTCGGCGCGGTCCATCCAACCGACGAACTTGGCGTGGGTGATCCAGCGGTGATCGTTGCCCCACTCCCCGACGGTCACTGAGTGGCAGGTGGTGAGCGTCAGATAACGTTCTGTCGGATCTTCACCGGGCCGTCCTGGTACCGGTGCGATCACCTCAATCGCGCTCGGGTCCACGATTTCATGGGATTCTACCTCGTAGATGTACCAGGTGTTTCGGGTCTCCACGATGATCTGGTCGCCTTCCTCAAGCACGTTCACGTACCGGAAGGAGTTACCGTGGCTACGGCGATGTCCGGCGAGCGAGAAGTTCCCGATGTCTCCGGGCATCGCGGTCTCAACGTAGTGACCTGCGGCCGCCTGGTCGAGCACGTCCGGTGTTGTGCCTTCACGGATGGGCATGGTGTTGTTTGTCAGGTTGTACCACTTTGGCACGATAAGCACACCAAAGGTCTCTCCATGGGCCACGCCAACCTCGATGGGCGGGGCATCGGTGCGTAGTTCCGCAACCTTCTCCGGGGCTACCGTCAGGGTCTCCTGGAACTCACGCACCTGCTCTTGCGCGATTGCGGCGGACTGGTTCGAGTCCCACCAGATGTTCCACACAATGTATCCGGCGATCAATAGCCCGGCGGTGATCATGAGTTCGCCGAGCACACCGATCGCTCCGGCGACACCTGATGATTTCCGAGTATTCGCGTGCCGCACGCACTACCCCTTGTGTATGAGACTGGGACGACCGCCCTGGTTTTCGGTCGTGCAGAGGTGGATGCACCGACTGCCCCTTCAACATAGCAACTTTTCCTGGGGTTTCGGACGTGAGTTGTGCCCCTATCGGGTTATTTTGTTGGCTACTGGCCGATCGGCCCTACCTCGCCAGAAACACGGGCACTCCCGATGGGGCGAAAAGTACCCGAAGGTGCTCAGAAAAACCACGCACTCGGACGTAAAACAGCCCACCGAGTTTAGGGCGGAAGCTAGGCGAAGCGCAGAAGCAGGAGGAGAACGTGGAGCACACTCGTCCGCCTCGGCCAAACCAACCCACGTATGCCCAACAGGTGACTAGAAGGGATGAGGATGCCACACGCCTCATCCAACGGGAGCCGAGAAGGCAACGGAGGGGATCGTCGTCAATCGGGGATACCGCCGATACGACTGTGGGATGTGGCGGCTCTTTGAGCCGACGCACATCCCACCTGTCTCCTGCCCGTGGGTGGAGACCAATCCTCGCAGCGAGCGTCACTGGACGCTGCCGCAGAGAAAGCGTTACATCACTGGTTGCTCTGCTGACCCAGGACGATCCATGCCTCGGTGCCACCGATAGCAGTCGGGATGTAGTGCTCAGCCAGTTCAGCAGCCTCCGCCTTCGCATCCGTTGAACCACATTCTGGGAACTGAGGCGCGTTACGGTCCTGAGCGGCAAAAGCCCAGGTGACAGCAGACTCGTCACCACAGGTCTGAACGGCGCGAATGATCGCACCAACGTACTTGCCGGTGTCCTGACCGATCTTATTTGCCTCGGCCTTGAAAGCGAGGAAGTTGTCGGTGTCTGGGCCGGCACCCGCCTCAGTTGCCGCGGCTGCGAGGTAAGCCTCTACATCTGGCTCGAAGAGTACCGAGTCAAGACGAGCCTGCAGATCTGCTTCCATCTGGGCTGGAAGTGGAGCAAGGCGGTTGTACTCGATGGTCGTGCCGTCTGCGAGCTTGTACTCGCGGTTCTGGGTCTGGTTTGGCCCGGCCTCGGTGGTTGAGATGGCGCCCGGTTCCTCCTGGGCGGAACAAGCGCCGAGAAGTGGAAGAGCCAGGGCAAGAGCTGCGATAGCGGCAGTGCGCTTCATGAAGTTTCACCTACGTTGTAAGAGAGTGAATGGAATTAGTCGGACTGGTGTGCCCGTACGGCCCGCCCGGATCTGATGGTGGACGGCACCTGACTTGCGGGAAGAATCAATACATCCCACCTCTCATTATAGATTTTGGCGCGACGCGACCCAACACGAAAGGTCTTGGTATACCTAACGTGTGGCTAATCTCTCCTTTGTGACCCAGCAGTCAATGGGCGTTGGCCCTCATCGCTATGTCCTGCGCAAAGGTCGGGTCCGCGCTAGTGTAGATAGAGCCGGTGAGCGCCGCCTGCTCACCATCCGTCCCGTTATGGAAGAGAGCGAAGAATGGCAGACATCAAACTCGAGGCATCGATCCGTGACAACTTCGGCAAAGGCGCCGCCCGCCAAGCACGCCGCGCAGGAAAGATCCCGGCCGTTGTCTACGCTCACGGAAGCGAGGCCAAGCACATCCTGCTTGACGGACACGAGGCGTTCCTTGCCGTTAAGAACAACCGTTCCGCACTGGTTGAGCTCGATATCGCAGGCAAGCGCCAGAACGTCATCATCAAGGACATCCAGCGCGACCCCATCGGACGCGTCATCGAACACATCGACTTCCTCGCCGTGAAGGCAAACGAGAAGCAGGTTGTCGAGGTCCCAGTCGTCACCGTCGATGACCCTGCAGCCGGTGTCATGGTTCAGTTGGAGCTTCACAAGATCCAGGTTGAGGCTGTTGTGAGCGACCTTCCAGAGCATGTGGAGGTCAGCGTTGATGGCCTTGAAGCCGGAACGATCCTCCACGTCAAGGACCTCAAGTTGCCAAAGGGTCAGACGGCTGTGAACGACGAGGAACAGGTTGTTCTGGTTGCAAACGAGATCCGCGCAACCGAACCTGAAGAGAACGAAAGCACAGCAGGCGAAGAGGCCAGCGCCGAGTAAAAACCCAAGGAACAACAGGAGGGCCCGTATTCCATGATGGAATACGGGCCCTCCTCTGCGGAAGCGGCGGGATTTGAACCCGCGAGACTGTTGAGGTCTACCGGTTTTCAAGACCGGCGCATTCGGCCGCTCTGCCACACTTCCTTTGCACTGTGTCATCTGGCCGAAGCCAGCAACAAGCGCCTAACCATTGTGCCATGCCACGGCGCTACCTGGAAATCCAACGACGGTGGCGCGCGACACTATGCGCAGCCACCCAGAGCATCAGGTGGCCGCGAAGGCTATGCGCGACTCGCTACCTGCAAGCGCTCCATCGCATGCTGCACAAGTTGGATGAGCGTCTGCTTGGTAGCTGCACGGGAGCGGGCATCCGTGTAGAGCATCGGCACGTGTGCTGGCACCTGAAGCGCTTCGCGAACATCCTCAAGGCGGTGCTTGGCGACACCGTCGAAGCAGTTGACGCCGACGACGAATGGGATACCGCGGGACTCGAAGTAGTCGATCGCCGGGAAACACTGCTCAAGACGTTCAGTGTCCACCAGAACCACAGCACCGATAGCGCCACGAGCCAGGTCATCCCACATGAACAGGAAGCGATCCTGACCTGGGGTACCAAACAGGTAGAGCCACAGTGGACCGGGCAACTCGATACGTCCGAAGTCCATTGCCACTGTCGTGGTCGTCTTGCGATCAGTCACACCGCCAGCGTCGTCAACACCAACCGAGTGTTCGGTCATCGCGGCCTCGGTGTTCAGCGGTTCCACATCGGAGATAGAACCAATGAACGTGGTCTTACCGACCGCGAAGCCACCGGCGATGACGATCTTGACAACTGTTGGCGCAGCCGTTGCCTGCGTGCCGTTTTCAGAGGGCTGAAATACCATTAAGAACACTCTCCAAAACACTTAGGGACATGGCAGGGTTTTGGCCGTGACCTGTGTGTACGTTAACTGGCGTGGATGTGTGGACCTTCAAATAGCCCTCATCCGCCAGGTCGGAAATCAAGATGCGGACAACACCCAGCGGCATCCGCAGCAAAGCGGATACTTCAGCAATCGAAACGTAGTTGCTCGCTGCGTGCTGAATGATTGCTCGCTTCTCGGGGGTCAGTCCCGTGGAGGATACCGCGCCGGGCAATACCTCGATGAGCGTTTCGAGAGGCAGATTAGAAGTCGCGGACCGCACGCGGCCGCCGGTCACCGCATAAGGGCGAACGGTCGAGACCTCGTACTGTCCACCCTCCGGGTGGCCTGCTGATTGAGTCATCTTTATCCTTTAGCCAAGCGACGCTCGGGTCGCTCCGTCTACGGGAAGGGAGCCGCGCATCTCGGAGATGAGCTGTGGCGTCAGAGTTGCTTCGGTACGCGATACCAGCATAGCCATTTCGTAGCCGATCAGGCCCACATCGCAGTTCGAGTCGGCAACTGCGGCCAAAACGGAACCATTCGAGACGTTCATCAGGAATAGGAATCCGTTGTCCATCTCAACGATTGACTGACGTACCGCACCGCCGTTGAGTTGGCGGGATGCACCGCGGGTGAGGCTGGACATACCCGAGACGATTGCCGCAAGTTGGTCGCCTGAAGTGCGGTCCAAGTTGTCTGACATCGCCATCAGAAGTCCATCCGCGGATACCACGAGCGTATGCCTGGTAGCTGGAACGGTACGCACAAAGTTATCGAGCAACCATCCAAAGTTAGTTGCCTCGGTGCTCAGCGTGCTCATACTTTCTCCTTAAGTGTGTCTTCGACGAGTGGTGGTTACGGGATTACCGAGTCAGGCACACGTGCTGCTTGTACTTCACTAGCTTGGGCCCCCTGCTCAGGTGAATGGTTACCGTCTTGACGTCCGCGCTGTGTTGCGGATTGGAAGGCGGACAATCGAGAACGCAGTTCTGCTGCGTCGCGGCTGATCTTTTGTGCGCTCGGGTCGTCTTGCGGTCCTTCGACGTTTCCGCGGACACGGCGCGTGAGGTTCGTTCCACCCGCTGAGACGGCATTCGGCCGGTATGCCGACAACTCACTCAGCTCAGCGAACGCCTGCTCCTGGATCGTGGACTGCAATGCGAGCGCATTTGGCTGTCCGAAGGCCGCGGGCGGCTCCCAGTGTGAGGTCCCTGCTGGCGCTGGCGATGCGACTGCCGGTGAGAACGATGTCGTGGAACCCGATGGGCCAGCGGTCGTCTCCGCTGCCCCGTTTCCACTGGCACCGAATGGCTGTTGGCCGCCAAATACCTGTACTGGCTCTGGCGCCGCACCGGTACGCTGCGGAAGATCGTGCGTCAGCGCTGGCCTAAACGACCTCTGTGCTGGTGCTTCCATGGCACCTGCACCCGGGGTGTTAAAGCTCGGGGCCTGAGTAGCCACGCCGTAGGGTTGAGGTTCAGCCTGCGCAACCCCGTATGCGGATGCCGGCGCTCCTTGGCCACCTACCTGTGGACTTGGCGTTGGCTGGAAAGAACCGAACGGTGCGTCCATTGGCCGCTGCCCTGGTTCCGTCACTGACGTGGAAGGAGTTCCGAAAACTGGCGGGAAGGCCTGCCCCGTCGGCTGCTGGACAGGTGCCTGCGCCGCAGGAACCGTCTTGTCCTTCTTACCGAACAGCTTCGCGAAGAATCCCTTCTTTGCAGGTGCTGCCTTCGGCTCGGGAACATCGGCCACCACATCGGCGAACGATGCGACTGGTGCGTTGTTGTAGAGCGTTGGATCCAACGGCGAGGCGACGGATGGGGCGCTAATCGGCGTGAATGGATGCGATGGCGGCAACTGCTGTCCACCTGGGTTCGCGTCAGCACCTGGAAACTGTGGTGCGAATACTGGCTCTTGGGCAACGGTAGGCTGCTCAAGGTATTGGTGCTCAACTATTGCAGGTTCCTGGGCATGCCATTCGGTGTTGACAGGCTCATCGTGGTAGCCGACTGGCTGCTCCACGTAGCCCTGGAATTCGGGCTGCTGTGGAACATACTCGCCATCGTGGGCATAATGGCTGTGTTCGTCTGCAGTAACACCGTGGGCGTTCTGGTCAAACACAGGTGCAAATTCATGCTGCTCCTGCGGTGCAGCACCATCCGCGAATGTGGGAACCCAGACGTCGTCTGCGTTCTGCTGCGCCGGGGCCTGAGCGCTGTACTCGATTTCCTCAGCACTTGCTGGGCTTGGCGAACTCAACGCAGCCATCCGTGCTTCGCGTGCACGCGAGGCGCGGGTCGGCAGGTTGGCAAACCGCTCTGCCCACTCCGCTCCCGACGAGGCGCTCAGAGCTGATGGCGCGTATGGTCCATCCTCGACCGCATCCGGGGTGAAGCTCGGAGGAGTGTCATAGGCGACCTGTACTGCCGGTTCGAAACTTGGTGGAAGTTCCTCAGACGGCACTGCCTCGGCAGTGTGGTGGCTGGCGGTCTCACGTCCGCCAAGGGGCTCATAACCACCAGGGGCGACTGTCGGCTCGTATGCTGAGCCGAAGCCAGTCTCGTAGGTCACCGTGTCAGGTTCGACGTATGAGGCATCGACCTGTTGTGGTTCCTCCCCAGCTATCGCAGCAGAATCGCCTGCTGCGGCCAGATCGTTGGGGTTGAACGAACGGAAACTTGAGAACATCGCCGAGCGTCGTTCTGGGGCCTGCGGTTTGACCTCTTCTTCCTGTGCGAAGTCAATGACTGGCTGTGCCGAGGCACGACGAGTCGGCAGGCTGGCAGCGGGAGCGGCCGCCGTCGCAGGCGCCCAAGACACGTCGCTATCTTCCGAGACGACGGGTGCGAGCGGTGTCTGCAACGGTGGTAGAACGATATCTTCCTCGTGCAAGTCTGGGCCGGTCATGTGGCCAGCGCCACGGCTCGGCAGATCTGTTGGCGTTACCGGCTGCTCTGTCGGGATCTCTGGCGTAAACGCCTCCGCCTGAGGCAGCGCGGAAACGCGTCGTTTCGGCATGCCGGTGTGGGTGGTGCCGTCGGTCAGTGCCTCGAGGTTGACCTCTTGGACAACCTCAGGCTCCGGTTCAGCCTGCAGCCAGTTTTGCGCAGCCTGCTGGTTCTCGCGGCTCAGCGGGTCGGTTGGCTGCGGTAGTGGCTGCTCGGAGAGGTCCGCGAAGAGCGCGAACGGGAAGGACAGCACGATGACCGTTCCCTCGGAACCATCTGCTGGTCGCGAGAAGGAGACGTGTACGCCGAGACGGTCAGCGAGTCGACCGACCACGAACAGACCCACGCGCTGCACGCCGACGACGTCGGTTGCGGAACGCGAAGCAACCTTGCGGTTTGCCTCTTCGATGTCCTGGTCGTTCATTCCCAGACCGTAGTCACGGATGGTCACCGTCATGAAGTGCTTGGAGAGCGCCGTCGTGACCTCGACCGGGGTGTGTGGCTCGGAGAAGTTGGTGGCGTTTTCCAGCAATTCTGCGATGAGGTGGGCCGAGTTCAGCGCATTGTGACCGAGCATCAGTGGGTCAGCCTGCAGATCCAATTGAATTCGGTCGTACTGCTCGATCTCCGAGGATGCGGTACGGACTACGTCCGAGATAGCCATTGGTTCACGGACACGTCGACCGGAGTCGATGCCCGCGAGCACGAGAAGCGACTCTGAGTTTCGACGCATTCGAGTTGCAAGGTGGTCGAGACGGAACAGGTTTGCGAGGGTGTTTGGGTCTTCTTCAGCACGCTCGAGTTCATCAAGGAAGCCGAGCTGACGGTTGAGGAGCACATGGTCACGACGTGCCACGTTCACGAACATTTCAGCGATGGAACCACGCAGTGCAGCCTGTTCACGGGCAACGTCAATCGTGGTGGTGTTGACCGAGTTGAACGACGCCGCGAGTTGTCCAACCTCGTCTCGAGATGCGACTTCAATCGGCTTGAGTTCAAAGTCGGGGGTCTGACCTGGGACGGCCATCTGGTCCACGAGGCGCGGCAACTCGTTTTTAACCTGGTCTGCCGCACGTGCGAGGTGGCGCAGCGGGTTGGTGATCGAACGAGAAGTGATGTAAGCAATCGCAAGCGACGCAGCAACAGCAAGAAGCACACCGAGGATCGTCAAGATTGCTTGGGTTCGCGCGTTATTAGCGCTATTTAAAGCAGCCTTTTCCATCTCTTCGCGCACTGTCTCGCGGATCGGGGTAATCATTTCAATTGCGTCTCCGGAGATCTGCGACCAGTTCTCGATGTGGAAGCTGGAGACGCTTCGTGCCTGTCCGTTGGCAACAAGCTGTCGCACAGCGGAGTAGGACGAGGGGAAGGATGGCAGCAGGTCGAGTCCCTCGATACGGGCACCGGTCACGTCCTGAATAGTCTCAACACGCAGGTCGTTCACCTGTCGAGTACGCAGTGCAACGTCGCGTTCACGGGCGGTTGCGAGGTCGTCGCCCATCTCACGGCTGGAGCTTAGGAGTTGTCCGATGAGCGTCGCTTCGGACCGCATACGGTCCTGATAGCGGTAGAGCGACTCGTAGGTCGAGGTCGTGGTTCCCACGTAGCGGTCGGAGGCGGTGTCACCGAGGGTTGCGACGAAGCGGAACATCAAACCGACTGTGTCGTCGTATTCCTTAGCGAGCGCAAGCGGCGTCACGAAGCCTCGACGAGCGAACTCCTCCGCTCGCACAAGCCCGACACGCAACTGCGAGCGGGCGTCTTCGAGGGCCTGCTGGGCTTGGTCCGGAATACGGTCAAAGCTTCCTGCCGGATAATTCGAGTCGAGTGCATCAAGAGCCTGGTTGCGCAGTGCAACCATCTCATCAAAGCGCGCTCCGGCCTCGCTGGTCGCCTCGGGCATTTCCTCGCCTTCACTCACCATTGGAGTGTGAGAGCCAAGGCCCGCAACTGCCGCATCTCGTTCCGCCTGAATGACGGTAACAAGTTCCTCCGCGTCACCCACGAAGCGGGTCACATCACGCACCTGGTTCGCGTCTCGCCAGTTATCGATCGACACCCAGGTAAACACTGCGGCTGCCGCGAGAATGACAAGGAATGGAACGGCCAGGGTTGCAAGGATCTTGTTCTGAACGCTCAAGCGGTTGAGAAGCATCCTTGATCCCTCCAAATCCTTTTCTAAACGAACGGGCACAGGTGAGTGTCCGCTCTTGAATTATCGGCAGGCGTGCGCCAAACCTTAACTTTGAACGTGCTAGTCAGTGACTAAGCGTAGGCTTTCAAGTGGCTAGATTTCAATATTCTGGGCAGGGATACCTTTACTGACCTGAGTAAAACGTTACGCGTTTCACTTATTCCGCCCGTATCAACACCACCAGATCATTGCCATGTGGAAAGCCTGATGTTTGCTGAGCCCGCGTTGGCTGTTGGGGTGACAGCGCGGAGAGAAGCAGGGTTGCGGCGCTACGACCGCCCAGAGAATATCCGCTGTCACCCGGTGGTTCGGGCGTATTGCGGCTCGAGTGACCCGACTCCAGTCACGACCACGGGCACGCTGGCGGGTGCACGAAGACATTGTGAGTACTGCCACCACTCGACTCTGGCGGTTATCCCAAAAATATCGGGGGAGCGGAAGCGCTAGTTCTCCCCATACCCACTGAATGAACGCCACACGATGCCATTCACGCGGTGGCGTCTCCATCGCGACCTCGTAGCGGACAGTAACTCGGGATATGCGTGGTGCCCATACGGTCAGTGGGATTCCCCCACTTGCCTGCAACAGATGGTGACGCACACACAGGTGCGCGGCTCGTCGTGAATCCGATTGACGACGAGCCGCGCACCTACCAGCACAGCGTTACGGACAAGGCAGTGCAGCGGAGAATAGGGGTTTCGCGAAGCAAACACCTACCGCAGCACAACGAACACAGTTCGCAACCACCAAGCACTAACCCTTCACAGAGCCAGCCAGCAGCCCGCGTACGAAGTAGCGTTGCAGGGCGAGGAACACGATGACCGGAACGACCATCGAAACGAACGCACCCGCGGACAACAGGTACCAGGCCTGGCCACGCGTACCGGACAGTTCCGCGACGCGCACCGTCAGCGGTGCGACATCTTGGCTGCCACCGGCAAACACCAGAGCCACGAGCAGGTCGTTCCAGACCCACAGGAACTGGAAGATCGCGAACGACGCGATCGCCGGAACCAGAAGCGGCAGGAGCACCTGGAAGAACACCTTCACGTGTCCAGCACCATCCACACGAGCTGCCTCCACAAGTTCACGTGGGATTTCCCGCATGAAATTGTGCAGCAGGAAGATCGCGAGCGGCAACGCAAACATGGAGTGACTCAACCACACCGTCAGGAAGGTGCCGTTGATGCCCCAGTTCACATAGGTGGTGAGCAGTGGAATCAACGTGACCTGGATCGGCACGACCTGCAGTGCGAACACCGCGATGAACAGTACGCTGCGCCCCTTGAAGTCGATCCACGCGAAAGCGTACGCGGCCAAGAGTGCGAGCGTGATCGGGATGACCACAGACGGAAGGGTGATCACGAACGAGTTCACAAAGAACGTTGAGAGTTGGAAGCGGCTACCGGTCAGGACCTCTGTGTAGTTGTCCAGCGTGAACGTCGGGTTGGTGAACCAGGTCCACCATCCGGTCTTCACGATGTCCGCCTCTGGCCTGAACGAGGTGACGAGCAATCCGAGGGTCGGGATCGTCCAGAAGACAGCGATAAGGATCGCTATCAAGGATGCCACCCGTGACGACAGCGTCTTACTTACCTTGTCCGCGCGCACCTCAAGGTTCTCGATCTTCTTGCCGCGAGTGGGGATGACCGGTCCTCCGGCCGCCTCTGGCACAACTGCATCTGATGCTGCGGTCATCGCACTTCCTCCGTCTTCCTCATCTGGCGGACGTTATACACAACCAGTGGAATCACAAACAGGAACAGGATCACCGCAAGCGCGGCGCCAAGGCCCTGGTTGTTCTGGCGGAACGACTGGGTATAGAACTCGTTTGCGATCACACCCGTGCCGAAGTTTCCACCGGTCATCGTGCGGACGATGTCGAACACCTTGAGGGTTCCCATTGCGATCGTGGTGAGCACGACAACGGTTGCCGGGCGCACGCTGGGGATGGTGATGTGCCAGAACAGTTGAAGGCCATTGACGCCGTCGAGACGTGCCGCCTCAACGGTCGAGTCCGGGATCGCCTTGATGGCGGCGGACAGGATAGTCATTGCGAAACCTGACTGGATCCAGATCATCACGATCATGAGGAACAGGTTGTTCCACGGCCCGTGGAGCAAGAACTGCTGCGGTTCGAGTCCGAGCCACAGCAACACCTGGTTGAGCAGACCGATCTGCGGTGGCTGCTTGTCAAGTGGAACCCCGACGAGCACGTCCCTGTACTCGTACATGAACTTCCAGATGATGGAGGCCCCGACCATGGAGATTGCCATTGGCATGAACATGAGGGTTTTGGCGAACTTCTCAAATCGCGTGCGGTCAACGAGGACCGCATAGGTCAGACCCACCAGAGTGGACACAACCGGCACGACCAGCGTCCACATGAGGGTGTTGAGAAGGATCTGCTGGAACGACGAATCGGAGAATGCCCTGACATAGTTATCGAACCCAACGAGTTCTTGACCTGTTCGGTCATAGAAGGACGAACGGATCGTCAGAAGGGCTGGGTACACCAGACCAAATCCGATTGCCAGCATCGCTGGACCAAGGAACGCAAGAACGAGAACCCAGCGGGGAGCTCGTGGAATACGTTCGACTACTAAGAGAATGACCGCCATGATGATGACAAACAGGGCGATCGCGCACAACATCAGTATGAGTTTGTCCGCGGTTGTATCTGCGCGCAGAAAATCAGTCACGCTTCCTCCCGGCTACGAGTGACACTTCAAGCGTTTATCCAAGACTGAAACAGGTGGGTGCGTATCCCACGTGCTCAGCGATGCGGTGCACGACAGCTTTCTGGTTGGACGAGCCGCGGCGGACCAGCCTTTCAGCCCGGTCCGCCGCGCGTGCACTCATCTTTTCGTAAGTGTTACTTCCAGGAGTCCTGAATAGCCTTCAGCACTGCCTCGTCAGACTTGTCCTGTGCAATCCAGGCGGTCATCTCGGTCCAGAATGAACCTGCACCGACTTCACCTGGCATCAGGTCAGAGCCGTCGAAACCGAAGTCCTGGGTGGTGTCACCCAGCAGGTCGAACGACAGTTTGTCGATGTCTGACTTGAGCTTTTCACGGTCGAGTCCGGAGTTGGGGGATACCCAACCGCCGCCCTCTGGTGTGGCGTCTGCTCGGGCGTTGCTCCACTCTGGGGACGACAGGTAGGCCTGGAATGCGGCGACCTCCTCGCGCTCGGAGAAGGCAGCAACGAATTCACCGCCGCCAAGTACTGGTCGTGAGTCTGCGGTCAGGCCCGGGAAGTAGAACGCGAAGACGTCACCGTCTGGGGACACGTTGGTTCCTTCTGGCCAGTTCGCGGCGTAGAACGATGCCTGGCGGTGCATGAAGCACAGGCCGCTCGTCACGATTGGCAGACCACCGTCCTGGAACTCGGTTGTTGCGATGGAGGCAACGTCGTTTCCGATTCCGCCGTTGACGTAGTCGGGGTTCTTGAGGATCGCACCCACCTTTGCGAGTGCGTCGGCAACCACTGGGTCGTCGAACTTGAGGTCGTTGCTGATCCAGTCGTTGTACTTCTCGATGCCTGCGGTACGCAGCATCATGTCCTCGAGCCAGTCGGTTGCAGGCCATCCGGTTGCGTCACCGGAGCCGATTCCAGCGCACCATGGCTTTGCACCGGTCCCGTTGGCTTGAGCGTCTTCCACGATCTTGTCTGAGAGCGCGATCAGGTCGTCGTAGGTCTCTGGAACCTCGTAGCCGTGTTCCGCGAAGGCCTGCGGCGAGTACCAGACGAATGACTTCACGTTTGCGCCGAGTGGTGCGGCGTAGAACGTTCCGTCAACCGAACCGTAGCCCTTCCAGGACTCTGCGAAGTACTGGTCGATGTTCTCGACCGTGCCTGCGGAGGCTGGAACGATCTGGTCGCCGTACTGCTGGACGATGGTCTGAAGCAGGCCTGGCTGTGGGATGAACGCGATGTCTGGCGGGTCGCCTGCTGCGAGCTTCACTGGCAGTTGGGCTTCGAACTCCTTCGAGCCCTCGTAGTTGATCTTGGCACCGGTGCACTCTTCGAATGGCTTGTACGACTCGATGTGCGGTGTGTCTTCTGGGGCGATGATCGAGGTGTAGACGCTGACGGTCTTGCCAGAGAGGTCGCCGTACTTCTCGAACGCGGAGCAGTCGGCGGCTGTGCCTTCGCCGTTGTTGTCGCCCTCGTTGGTGGTGTCCGAACTACATGCCGCGAGCGTGGCCGCCAGGGTGATGGCCGACGCCAGTGCGAATGTCTTGCGGGTGGTGGTCTTCATTGAACCTTCCTCACATCTTTGTAGAGGCTTCAGGGAACAGTAAGTGCTGCACCCCACGTCACAAATGCAAGCGCTTACATGACGATATTGCAAGTCCGAGAGGCTCTCTTCATCCTCTCGATCAGCCTACATTTGGGTTCTCCAGGCTTCCTGTTGAAAAAGGAACCGTAACGTAATCGCAAGATTAAGCGGTTTTAGCGGCTTCGACGAGACAAGAATGTAACGCGGTCACAATTTGGTTTCAGTTCACCAGTCGGACAGTATTCCGCCCACTGGACGCTCGTTCCACGAGTGAGATCTCACCAAACGTGACGAGTGGAGCGGGTTGCCCGCCCATCGCCGCAAGAAGCATCTCGGCAGCCTGCTGTCCTTGTTCGCGAGGGTTTTGATGGACAGTTGTCAGGCCCAGATAGGCGGCCAGGTCTTCGTCGTCCACACCAGCGATCACGATGTCCGTTCCGACATGCAGCCCTCGTGCCTGAGCCGCCTGGATCGCTCCGATGGCAAGGTCATCCGTTGCGGCGAAGATCGCCGTGATGTCCGGGTGCGTGTCAAGCAGCAGCATCGCACTCTCGAAGCCCCCGGTGCGATCGAAGGACGAGTAGTGGTACCAGGTATCGTCGCAGGGCCGTCCACGCTCCTCCTGCCAGGCTTTCCATCCCGCATGTCTACCGGCCGAGGGTGAGTTATCAAACTGTTCCAGATCGGGGCCTGCAATGTGGGCTACGCGAGTGTGTCCGCATTCCTCAAGGTGCGCCATGATCATCTGGGCAACAGCGAAGTCGTCGATTCCGACCGTGGGATGCCGCAGGTGCCCTGGCCCGACAAAGACCATCGGCAACTCCAACGACTCCAGGCTCAGCACCTCATCCTCATCGAGTTGCATGCCCAGTATGAGCAGACCGTCTACGCGTTTGCGCAGCACCTGCGGATCAACGCGATTTCGCGGCTGTCCGGGAGCCTCATGGAAGGTGTAGAGCAACGCATCGAAGTTGACCTGTCGTAGCCCTTTCTCGGCGCCCTCGATCACGTTCGAGAAGAACCAGCGATTGACCCATGGGGTGAGTAGGCCAATCGTGCGGGTGCGACCAGACGCGAGCGTCGAAGCGGAGGGAGAGATGACGTAGCCCATGTCACGCGCCACCCGTTGCACGCGTTCTTTTGTTTCCCCACGTACGCTGGGGAGATCACGCAGGGCGCGAGATGCCGTCGCGGTCGAGACGCCTGCCCTGCGCGCGACCTCATCGAGTGTCTGATTCATTGCGTGTCACCTCCGCCAAGCGTCATTGCCGAGTGCGGCGATCCATCGCCGTCCACACTAACCCCACCACGGTATCAAGCGGGCTTAAGCCCTCTTGAGCAGCAAGGCCGCACATCGGTCCTGTGCCCGAGCCTACCGGCTACGAACCTACTCGGCCTGGGACTTCCCCAGCAGCCCTTCGAGCACGGGCGCGAGGCCATCGTCGATAATCGGGTAGGTGACCTCGTCAGATGCCGCCACGACGGAGGCCTCGGCATGCCCCATCGCCACGCCGCGATTCGCCCACAACAGCATCTCGATGTCGTTCTCGGAATCGCCCACCGCAACCGTGTCAGAGGCGGCCACACCGAGTTCGAGACGTAGGCGCTCCATGCCATACGCCTTGGTGATTCCCTCGGGCGCGAGGTCCATCCAGTATTCGCCTGCGATGGAGTAGTAGGTGTCGCGCAGGCCCAACTCCCCCACGTGCCGGGAGAACTCACGCGCAGCGTGAGTGGCCCGGGCGACCACGACGCGGGCGGTCGACACCTCCCCAAGGGCGGGCTCGTCGACGATCTCGTATTCGCCGTGCAGTTTGGTCGACCCGAACTCGGCGCTCAGATAGTAGCCAACGCCGATCTTCTCGAGTGCGATCACGGCATCGGGCATGTAGGAACGCAGCGCGGCCACGGCTGGGGCCGCATCAAACATGACGGCGTGATGCACCGCGTAGCCGCCATCAAGTGACTTGTCGAGACGTGCGGTCACAGACCCGTTCGAGCACACCGCCCAGCCAGAGTCGATGCCCAACTCCTTGAGCACCGGCAGGGTCGCCACGAGCGGGCGCCCAGTCGAGAGCACCACGTGATGCCCGCGCAGCCTCAACTCTGTGATGGCTGCGCGGACCTCAGCGGAGATGAACTCATCGTGCGACATGATGGTGCCATCAATGTCGAGTCCGATGAGTAACGGAGTGTCAGACACCTGCAACTGGCTCCAGCACTTCGAGGCCACCCAGGTATGGGCGCAAGCCCTCTGGGACGCGCACCGAGCCGTCTGGCTGCTGGTGGTTCTCAAGGATCGCGACGATCCAGCGGGTGGTCGCGAGGGTGCCGTTGAGGGTTGCAACGGTGCGGGTCTCCTGCTTGCCGTCCACCGTGGCACGTTCGCGGACATTCAGGCGGCGGGCCTGGAAGGTCGTGCAGTTCGAGGTCGAGGTGAGTTCGAGGTACCGTTCCTGGGTCGGCAGCCACGCCTCGCAGTCGAACTTACGCGCCGCAGACGAGCCCAGGTCGCCCGCAGCCGTGTCGATCACGCGGTACGGAAGCTCGCACTTCTTGAGCATCTCCTCTTCCCACGCGAGCAGACGCTGGTGTTCAGCCGCGGCATCCTCGACCTTGCAGTACGAGAACATCTCGACCTTGTGGAACTGGTGCACGCGGATGATGCCGCGCACGTCCTTGCCGTGCGAACCGGCCTCACGGCGGTAACAGGCGCTCCACCCGGCGTAACGCTTCGGACCATTCTCAAGGTCGATGAACTCGTCCATGTGGTAGCCCGCGAGCGCCACCTCGGAGGTCCCCACGAGGTATTGGTCGTCTGCGTTCAGGTAGTAGATCTCGTCCGCGTGTGCGCCGAGGAATCCGGTTCCGCGCATGACGTTCGGGTTCACGATGGTCGGGGTGATCATCGGGGTGAATCCGGCCTGTAGCGCCTGGTCAACAGCTGCGTTCAGCAGGGCTAGTTCGAGTCGCGCACCGATTCCGGTGAGGTAGTAGAAGCGCGATCCGGACACCTTCGCGCCACGTTCGGTGTCGATGGCTTTGAGACCTTCGCCCAGCGCTAGATGGTCGCGTGGTTCGAAGCCCTCTGCCGCGAAATCGCGTGGGGTACCCTCGTGGCGCAGCACGATGTAGTCCTCTTCGCCGCCTGCTGGCGCTCCGTCAATGAGGTTGCCGATGGTCAGCAGCATCGAGTTCAGTTTCTCGTCCGCCTCGTTGGCGGCTGCCTGCAGCCGTTTCACCTCGGCGGAGAGGGTCTTGGTGCGCTCAAGCAGCGCTGCCTTCTCGTCGCCCTGTGCCTTGGCGACATCCTTACCGATGGTCTTTTGCTCGGCGCGCAGGTTCTCGAACTCAACGAGAGACGATCGCCGCACCACATCCGCCTCAAGGATCGCGTCAACGATCGTTGGGTCATCGCCGCGCGCAATCTGGCTCTGGCGTACTAGGTCTGGGTTTTCGCGGAGGATACGTAGATCAATCACCCCACTAGATTACCGCTGACGCGCAAATCGGGTGGCCGGGGCAGTACCTTAGAGGTATGACGTTGGAATCTTGGCTGCTCATTGTCGCAATCATCCTGTTGCTCGCAACGCTGGGTGTTGGCGTGATTGTGTTACGCGAGTTACGGGTTCTGCGCGCGTTGCGCTCCGAACCGATCTCGGTTGTGCTTGACGACGATCCGTCAACTTCCACGTCCGGCCCACTCTTGGCGTTTGTTGCGAACCCCTCGAAGGGCTCCGTTGCGAGTTTGAAGGGTGCGCTGCTGGCCCGATGCGAGGCCGAGGGCTTGCCGGAGCCGCTCTGGCTGGAGACGACAGTGGATGACCCCGGTGTTGGCCAGGCCCGTGAGGCTGTGGAGTCCGGTGCTGACATCGTGGTCGCAATGGGTGGCGATGGCACTGTCCGTGCCGTGGCGACTCACCTCACCACGACCGATGTTCCAATGGGCATCATTCCGGTGGGCACCGGGAATCTTTTGGCCCGCAATCTCGATATTCCCGTGACCTCGATGGACGATGCGTTCGAGGTCATCATGAACGGTGCTGACCGGCGCATTGACGTTGGTTGGCTGCAGGTGACTCAGCCCGATTCCTCGGAGCATGAGCGGCTCAAGAAGATCGTGGCCACGACCCGCAGCGAGTCGCGTAGGGAGCGGGCTCAGTTGCGTCTGGAGTCCGGTGAGTCAAATCCTGCCAGTTCTGAGGAACACCTGTTTCTGGTCATCTCCGGTGTTGGCTTCGATGCCGCGATGATTGCGGATGCCGACGCAAACCTCAAGGCCAAACTCGGGTGGATCGCCTACTTCGTCGCCGGTGTTCGGCACCTGCATGGCGCGCGTATGACCACCCGTATCTCACTCGACAACAAGGTGTTCACGACCAAGCTGCGCAGCCTCATGGTGGGCAACTGTGGGAAGTTGCCTGGTGGCATCACGCTGATCCCCGACGCCGTGATTGACGATGGCATCCACGACATCGCCGCAATCGACACCCGTGGTGGCATCGCCGGATGGGTGCAACTGTTTGGCGAGGTCATGCTGCAGGGTGTGGGCGTGCAGTACTCCCAGAACATCAAGGTCGGGCGGATCGACCACATTCAGGCCAAACGGGTTCAGGTGAGCGTTGAGGGCGGTGCCGCAGTTCAGGTTGACGGCGACATCGTGGGCCGCGGTAAGACCGTGCGTACCTGGGTCGACCCGAAGGCGCTGACCGTTCGCGCTCCCCTGCCGCGGCTCGATCAGCGCTAGGCCCACTTCCCTCCCACCGTCGCCCAGCCCGAGTGGGCGGCCCACAGCACACGCTAAGTCACCCTTGCACACACCCTCCTCACGTTTACTGTGTGGGTTTTTACTGCATTGTGGGCATGATTGACGCCCACAATGCAGTAAAAACCCACACGCTGAGTGCCAACGGGACCCCAATCACACCGGTTCCTCACAGTTTCATTCCGTCTTACCGGGCAATAACGCACACCGGTCTACTACGCTGGATAGGTGCTTCCAAACAGTTCCCGCCGTGAAATCACTGCGCCCGCAACACGCTCCGACGGCAGCGAGCGTATTCTCGCCGCACCCGCATCTCGCATCGGAAGCCACGTGGGAATTGTGCTCGGCGCACTGTGTGCGGCGGCCATCATGCTGGTCTCGATTGCTCTGGCCCCAGTCGCTCACGGGTCTTCCTCAACGGTATCGGCTGAGACGGACCCCAGTGACGCACCGCAGCGTCAAGTCGTCATGATCGGGGCGTCAGGGCTTCGGTGGACTGACATAACGCCTGAGGCGACACCCGCAATCGCGCGGTTCAGTCAGGCGTCTGCCGTGGGTAGTTTGATCGTCCGCAACGTCTACACCTCGACGTGCCCAACCGATGGCTGGCTCGCGCTATCCGCCGGTAATCGTGCGGGAGACTCAATCAACGGGGCCGGCGGCGCATGCCGGTACCTCGAGGAACCATCCCCATCGGACAGCACCCACACAGCGACTGAGGTCACCCCCGGACAGAGCGGAGTGGCAGTGCCGCACTGGGACGACTACCTCACGGCGGTGGCGAACCAGAAGTACAACGCCAAACTTGGGTCATTCGGCGAGGTCATCGCTGACTCGTCTGTGTCCGCTGCGGCTCTTGGCCCTGGGGCGGCAATTGCTCTGGCAACCCCCGAGGGTAGCGTCGCCGGCGCATTTTTTGCACGTCCAAGCGAGGCCGCCGATTTCACCGCCCAGACCGCGCGCGCTCTCGACAGCCTCGAAGGCGATAGCCGCCTTCTCGTCGTCGATGCCGGACAGGTGCGACTCTCCCGTACCGCTCAAGCCAATGAGGCTGTCGTGACGGCGCAGATCACCGAACTCGATGCTCGGGTCGAGGCGACTCTCCGTGCGATCTACGCAAACGACCCCGGCCTTACCCACACCACGGTGATGCTCGCCTCGTTGGCGGATCCACTCGGTGCTCCGCGCATCTCCATTCTGGCCATGGCTGGTGCCGGGGTCGAAGGAAACTATCTCTCCTCTCCATCGACCCGCCAGTCGGGATACAACCAGGCGACAGATCTTCCCACCACTCTGTTTGGGTTACTTGATGTTGACTACTCACAGGTGCGATCAAGTTTTGTCGGTTCTCGAATCGGCTATGAGAGCCTACCGGCAACCGGAACCGAACGCATCGCGCAGTTGGTCGATGATGAAGACCACGTCCTTGCCGCTCGCCCACTTGTCGGGTCATTCTTCGCGTTCTACTGCATCGCAAACATCGCGTTGTTCGCGCTCGTGTCCTACATCTTCTCCGGTCATTTCCTGCGCCGTGCCGCACAGGGTGACTCCTGGTTTGCCCGTCACTCACGCCAGATCATCCGGGCCTGCGAGATCGGTGGAATCGCCATCGCCTCGCTGCCGATCGGGGCGGTGATCGCGAACATCTTCCCATGGTGGCGCTCCCCCAACCCGACTCTCACGCTCTACGCGCTCATCGCGCTGATTATCGTCATCATCATCGCGGTGGCACTCATACCTGCGTGGCGGGCTTGGCGGTTTGGCCCCATCGCCATCTTCTCCATCGTGACGAGCGTGGTGCTCGCCGCGGACATCGCGACTGGGGCAACCTTGCAGATGGCTTCCCTGATGGGCGTTCAGCCAATGGTCGGTGGCCGCTTCTATGGTTTCAACAACCAGGCGTTCACACTGTTCGGTGTGGCCACCGCGCTTCTCGCTGGAGCGATAGCGAACTCACTGGTTGTCGCCGGCCGCCGAAAACTCGCCTGCCTTGTGGTGTCCGCGATCGGTGTGTTTGCGATCGTTATGGATGGCTTCCCATCGCTTGGTGCCGACTTCGGCGGACCACCCGCACTGTTCCCTGCCTTCGCGTTGCTCGCGCTCATGGCGTTGGGCACCACACTGAACTTCAAGAAGGTATTTGGAGTGCTGATTGGCGCAGGCGTGCTCGTATCGAGTTTCGCCGTCGTGGACTGGCTGCGCCCTGCCGACGAGCGCACTCACCTTGGCCGGTTCGTCGACACCGTCATCGACGGCGGATTCTTCGAGGTCGTCGGCCGCAAACTGGGCGCAGGTCTGTCCACCTTCACCAACCCGCTGTCGCTTGTAGCCATCGCGGCCGTCTTGGTTCTGATCATCGTACTGGGCCGCCCGGTACGCCTGGCGGCTCAAGACACCGATGCCCTTGCGCCGTATCACTGGATCACCAACGGTGTTCCGCTGCGTCAGCTATCCGCGGATACTCCGATGTTCATGCCCACGATCTATTCGGTGTACGTCATCATCGCAATCGGCACGCTCGTCAACGACTCATCGGTCGTGATTCTGGGTATCGGCCTTGGCACGCTGGTGCCGCTGCTCATCGCGACCTATGCGCGCTGGATCCTTGAGATCACCAACCCAACCCGTGCACCACAGCACGCAACGCTGGCGGTGTCTGCGTGACCGACTCGTCGCCAATCCCTGAGTACGCTCGCACCACCACCCAGCGTTTGAGAGTTACCAAAAGTGCACCCGCACATATTGCGAGTGCACTTTTGGTAACTCTCGAGGGGAGGTGTCATCCCATTGGCGACGAGTCGGGCCGGTTGGGCCGCTAGCCCACCCCTAGGCGACGGGCAGGTGACGCGACCACCATTCGAGGATCGCGTCAAAGCGCTGCATCCGGTGCCACGGCGTACCGGTGCGTGAGAGTTCGTGGCTCTCACCGGGGAACACGAGGAATTCCGTGTCAACGCCTGCCCGCTTAAGCGCGGCGTAGTATTGCTGCGCCTGTTCGAGCGGGCAACGCAGATCCTCCTCGGAGTGCAAGACCAGGGTGGGGGTCGTGACGTTCTGAGCCACTGCCATCGGTGACTGTGTGAGCACGTGATCGGGGTCTGTCCCCGTATACTCGCCCGCGAAGAACGAGCCAATGTCAGAGGTACCCACGAAAGAGAATGGTTCAAGGAAGCCGCGCTCCACGATTGCGCCCTTGAAGCGGTGGTCGTGTCCAATGATCCAGGAGGTCAGGTATCCGCCATACGATCCGCCAAGCACTCCCGCTCGTTCACCGTCGAGCTCAGGATTCGCGGCAACCGCCTGCTCAAAGAACGACAGCACGTCATCCATGTCGAGCGTGCCCATGGCCTGCCTAATCGCCACGCCATGTTCACGACCGTATCCCGCGGAACCGCGTGGATTGCACTGCACAACCGCATATCCCGCCGCGGTGTACGCTTGGGCCTCGTCGAAGTAGGCCCACTGATAGTCGGCAAAAGGTCCGCCGTGAATGTTGAGCAAGACCGGATGTGGCCCTTCGCCCTGCGGTTTGAAGATCCACCCGTGGACGGGATATCCGTCCTTGGAAGTCGCCTCGAACTCGACCTGCTTGGTGATGGTTGTACGCTCGCGCAGACCCGCTGCGAGATTCGTCAAGGTACGCAGGTCCTCTCCGGCGATCACCGCGATCTCCCCCGGTGTGGTCGGGTCCGTGTACGAGACGACGATCTTGCCATCCGCCACAGCAGCGCCGGTAATGACTCGGTGTCCTTCGGAGACTATGTCAACGGTGCCATCTGCGGTGACTCGGTGGAGTTGTCCCGCTCCACGCACGCGCGCAAACGCGAGCACCCCCTCGCCGTCTGTGACGAGGGTGGAGTGCACGTCGCCGTAGTCAACGTGCTCTATATCGGTCAGCAGACGCGGTTCGGTCACGGGCAGGTCTGCCACGGAAGCAGCCCACACGCCGGTGTTTCGTGCAACAAAGTCGTATCCGGTCTCGCCGAGTTCCTGGCCAAGGACATACAACGTGGAGAAGTCGGATGAAAATGCAGGTGCGCGCAGGCCCAGTTTCTTCTCGCCGCCGCCAACGATGAGTTCAGCTCTGGGCGCCTCCACCTCGCGTTCCTCGTTGGCCTTGAACTCGACTCCTGCAGCCAGGGCGACGCGGTAGATCGCGCTCTGCAGATCGTCGTCGGCTCCCTCATGCTGGGCAGAGGAGAAGTAGACATGCTCATCATCCAGGCCCCACACCGGCGTGGATACCGCATAGCGTGGGTCGGAGAGCAGCAACACCTTGGGCACTGAATCGCCAACGGGGTGCTCACCGGGGAGTTTTGGCTCGTCCTGGCCTGCACGTGCAATGAGGTCCTTCACCCGTCCGGTTGGAGCCTGGTATGGCTCCTCCTCAAACGCAGGAACCTCTACAACGTAGAGTGCAGGCCTACGGTCCAGGATCCAGCCAGCACCGTTTGCGCGCACCTTGTGTTCGGTAATCCTGCGCGGGTTCTCTGCGCCTGCCGCAACACCGTCGATCGTGCCGTAGCGTCCATACTCTGGGGTAGCCGAGGTGAACGCAATGCGGCTTGAGTCCCCAGACCACCTAAACGAGTTCACGCCGAGGGCACGGTCCGTTATAACGCGTGCCTCTCCTCCGCGTGCACCAACGATAGCGATCTGTGGACGGTTCTTGGCGTCTGGGCGGAGGAACGCAATCGACTTCCCATCCGGGGAGAACTGAGGCGCGGTATCTCGCTTGCCTGAGGTGATCCTGCGCGGCGCTTCGTCCCCCGCCACCGGCACCTGCCACAACTGGCCGGTGTAGGAGTCGATGGCGAAGTTCGGGCGGCTCGCGGCAAACACGGCAACGCTTCCGGAAGGATCAAGCGCGGGAGTGGACACGGACGTCATCAGATCAAGTTGGTGGCTCTTCATATTCTTCAGCCTACCCCCGCTCTCGCCGCTCAACGCGCAGTTCCGCATGTACGGGACTAACGTGGATAATGCCCTATTCCATGGGAAGGAGCTCACAATGCCCGAGAATTCCAGCAATCGCAGCAACTCCATCAAGAACCCAGAGGTCTACGACGCGCTTCGCGAGGACGGCGCGTCAGAGGAGAAGGCTGCACGTATCTCCAATGCAATCGCACGAGACGGCGCCCAAGCAGTTGGGTCACGCGGAGGGCACGCAGGTTCGTACGAGGACTGGACGGTCCCACAACTTCAGCAGCGGGCCAAGGACCTTGGCCTTGAGGGGTATTCCGGCCTCAACAAGAAGGACCTCATCACTCTGCTCCGCAATCGTTGATTTCCGACGACACCTCACGTTCGCATCTCGCGAGGTGCGGACGCCTATTGGTTCCGCGCCCTCACATCGCGCATGCGTTCACGCGTTGATGTGAGCACCAAAGGCAGCAACAGCAAGGCCATGATGATCGTGGCCAACCGGTTCGTTGCAAAGTCCTCTATCGAGGATCCAACCTCCATCCCGTACCCCAGCACGGTGACGAACACGAGGAAAAGCAACATCCCATAGATGGCCCAGATACGCGTACGACGAAAGAGGATGCCTATCCCACAGGCTATTTCATATGCCGCCAGCGCTAGGGTCATCCAGCCGATATTGGGCATGACCAGGGAGGACCACAGATCTTCTAGAACCGGAAAGAGTGCGGTCGTGCCAAAGCCCGCATAATCCTCGGGAATCGTTCTCCCCAGAACCACGTGCGAGATTCCTCCCAGCACGAAGATCACCGAAAAGATGATCCTGACCGATCTATCGTAGATTTTCATACCGTTTCCCGTCCGTGAATCTGAAGGAAATGGCGTACGTGCCGCTGCAGCAAATCAAGCGCCACAGGCTCCCCACCTTCGCTTTCGGCATAGTCGATCAACATGAAGACAGGACCAAAGAAGGCCACGGCCATCTCGCGGGCATCGAGGCCCTCACGAAACTCACCGGAGTCCAGCAACTGACGGAACAGTTCGGTGTGAAACGACAACGGTTGGACAATGAAGTAGTCGGCGAAATGACTCGCGACAGCAGGATCTCGATATCTTTCGATCTGCATCAAACGCCGAATACGCGAGAAGTCTGGATCATGTAGAACGAACGTAAAGAACGACTGGGCCACTAGTAGCAGTGACTTTTCACTGATGCCACGATACGGCTCGGCGGCCTCTCTCACGGGAGAAAACGATAGCCCTTGAGCGGAGCCGATCCTGGCGAGGGCATCATGCGCCCGTTCAATCAACGCCTCGAACAGCGCCTGCTTGGATGGGAAATGTTTGTACACCGAACTCTCTCGTATACCCACCTCCCGGGCAAGACCACGAATAGAGGTCCCCGCGTACCCTCTGGCAGAGAACAGATTCATCGCGGCTTCGAGCAGAGCTTCGCGCGTGGTGCTTCTTTTAGCTGGAGGTACCCCAGCCTCCCTTGTCGCACCATCGCCTGAATCGGCTAACGAACGTTCGCTTTCCATAGAGTGAAGCTATACCCGCTGATGAAGTAGCGTCAAGTGTTTTAGGGATTGCATATAACTGGATATCGCCGCTTTCCTGGGGTCAAGGGCATGACCTTCGCGGCTGCGCGCCAGTCCGCACGGACTGCGTAACGGCCCGGAGGTTAGATCATTTCACCGGCACTGAGTATGGAACCCCAAAAAAACTGACGAGACTACCCAAGGAGTTTGGGTGGTCTCGTCAGTTTTTAGGTGGGCAGTGAGGAATCATCACTTCTTGCCGAAACGGGTGACCTTCTTGAGCCGCCGCGCACTGATGGCCAACTGGACATCGCGATACTGGTTGGCGCGGTGCAGGGTGCCCTTCCAGTCCTTACCCGACGGGCGGTGCTTGAGGTCGCAGGCCACCTCAACCGCAACATAGCCCTGGGTCAGCAGGTCAATCGTGAGACCGGTCTCCACTCCCCAACCGCGAGCAAGCGGCGTGGCCGCTTCGAAAGCCTCACGGGTGAGGCAGCGCATGCCAGACAGAGGCTGCATGGGGGTCCAGCCGGTCATCTTGGTGATCGCGGAACGTGCCGCACCAACCACAATGCCCCGTCCCCCGGCGCCCGGCTGGGGTGGCAGCAGCGCGATGGACATATCGGCCTCGCCGTTCAAGACAGGATCAATCAAAGGGGCGGTGTTCACGGCGGTTTCAGCAAGATCAGCGTCGATGAACAGCAACAATCGTGGCAGACCGCCCTGCGCATCGCGCATGGCGACAACTGCGGCCCCTGTTTCCATGGCGGCGGCCTTGCCGCGGTTGTGCGAGTGGCGGACCACAACCGCACCTGCCTGGCGGGCGATTTCCTGGGTGTTGTCCTCAGACCCGTCATCGACCACGAGAACCAGATCGACGTGCGGAATGGCCTTCGCGGCCCGGACAGTCTGCGCGATCCTACGAGCCTCATCCTTGGCGGGGATGACCACCGCAACACGTTGCTTCTTCAACTGCTTCTCATTCACCTGCGATGACGCTGACTTAGCCCTGCGAATCCGCGCGACGGGAGTGCCTCCGGTGTGCGGAGTGGAGCGGGGACCCTCGTTCACGGCGAAACACTTCCTCACGAAACCTAGAATTACTCTTGAACAAAATATTACGTTGTGGTTGGCACTCCTGCGAACGAGACAGGGCCAACCACAACGTAAATGTCGCTTAATTTAGCGCAAGGTCACCTGACGCGAGATGATGCCAGCGCGGGCACGACGCTCGTTTGCATCGAGTGGTTCGGTGTTCTCGATTGCTGGCTGAAGTTTCTTCCAGAACTCAGCAACCGCGTCCTGAATGTCTTCCGCCTCAGAACCACGTACGAGCTCCCACACTGGGATGACAATTCCACATGAGCGGAACGCACCGAGGAACTTCGCGCCCTCGATCGAGGACTCGCGCTTGGCGTGCAGGCGGGCGATGCCGTTGATGACGGCATCCTCGTCGTACGGCATGCTCCAGCGCAGGAACTCCTTTGGACCCATGCGGCACCAGTAGGCGGAGTCAACGGTCGTGAGCTTGACGGTGTCGATCATGGAATCGGCTGCCTCGTCGAGAGCGCCACGCAGTTCCGCGTTGATCTCGGCGTTCGGATCGATCCAGTAGTCGAAGTTGTCGTGGACGACGACCTCGAACGGAGCGGTCAGGTCAAGCACGTCCTGGAGACGTGGACCCGGTCCAGGCAGTTCGGAGCGAGTCAGCGGCAGGCCCGGCTCGAGCTCGAACGCATCGAGCAGGTTCGCTGCCAGGTCACGAGACAGGTCGCCCGAGCCTGCAAGGGTCTGCAGCGCGAGAATGACGGTGCCGTCCTCACGGTGCAACGCAGGAAGCTGCTCTGGGAGCGACGTCGAGATGACGAACTCACGGGAGCCGTACTCCGCAGTGGTACGAGCATTGATGGTTGCTGCTGGAACTACCTCGCGCATGGCGACAAGGTCAGCCTCCGCGGGAATTCCCTCGAAGGGGCGCAGCACAAAGTCAGTGGAAATCTTAGCCATGGGTCCAAGCCTACCGGCTTGGGCTGTCCACCAAGCGCAGGAATCCGCTGGAAGTCAGGGAATCGTCGGCAATAAAGAATCCAATTCGTGAAACAAACGTGATTGGGACCACGCGCCACGTCAAGTAATGGCAAAATCGAACCTATGGACCCACGTGCTGGCACTCTCGCCCTCCCAGAAGACCTCATCGACGTTGATGCGCTCATCAGCGCGTACTACGACCTCACCCCGGATATCTCGGATCCGACCCAGAAGGTGACCTTTGGTACGTCCGGTCACCGTGGTTCGTCGCTGGATCGGGCGTTCAACGAGGCGCATATCGTTGCGACGACCGCCGCGATTGTTGAATACCGTCGCGGACAAGGCACCGACGGCCCGCTGTTCATCGGTCGCGACACGCACGCGCTGTCGCTCCCAGCCTGGCAGTCAGCCATCGAGGTTTTGGCCGCCGCTGGCGTGACCGTAATGATCGATGCCCGCGACTCGTTCACCCCAACGCCCGCCGTCTCCCACGCGATTCTGCTGTTCAACGGCGCAGGTACTGCAGAGGGCGTGCGCACCACCGGACCGGGCCTCGCCGACGGAATCGTGGTCACCCCATCCCACAACCCACCCCGTGACGGCGGCTTCAAGTACAACCCGCCGCACGGTGGCCCAGCCGACTCGGATGCAACCACGTGGATCGCCAACCGCGCCAATGACATCCTCAACGAAGGATTCCGCAACATCCCTCGCCTCTCGCTCGCGCAGGCCGAGGCCTCCGATTACGTCAAGCGGCACGACTACCTGAGCGCCTACGTTGACGACCTCGCCAACGTGCTCGACCTCGACGCGATCCGCGATGCTGGCGTGCGTATCGGCGCTGACCCACTCGGCGGTGCGGCCGTCGAGTACTGGGGTGCAATCGGCGAGCGTTATGGACTTGACCTGACTGTGGTGAACCCTCAGGTCGACCCTCGCTGGGCGTTCATGACCCTCGACTGGGACGCGAAGATCCGCATGGACTGTTCCTCCCCCTACTCCATGGCATCGCTCGTGGAGAAGGTGCGCGGCTCCGATGCGTTCGACATCGCAACGGGTAACGACGCCGACTCCGACCGCCACGGCATTGTCACCCCGGACGCTGGCCTGATGAACCCGAACCACTACCTCGCGGTCGCGATCAACTACCTGTACTCCGGCGCGCGCCCCGACTGGAATCCCAACACCACGATCGGCAAGACTCTCGTGTCCTCTGCGCTCATCGACCGGGTCGCCGGTGGGTTGGGCCGCGAGTTCATCGAGGTTCCCGTCGGCTTCAAATGGTTCGTGCCCGGTCTGCTCGATGGCTCGGTTGGGTTTGGTGGCGAGGAGTCCGCTGGCGCGTCCTTCCTGCGGAAGAACGGCACCGTCTGGTCGACCGACAAGGACGGCCTGATTCTCGCTCTGCTCGGCTCCGAGATCATCGCCAAGACCGGCAAGTCGCCGTCGCAGCACCACGCCGAGTTGGTGGAACGGTACGGCGAGTCCTGGTACGCCCGCGTCGACGCCCCGGCCTCGCTTGAGGAGAAGGCAACTCTGTCCAAACTGTCGCCTTCGCAGGTCACCGCGACCTCGCTGGCTGGCGATCCGATCACCGCTCGCCTCACGGAGGCTCCCGGCAACGGCGCGGCGATTGGCGGCCTGAAGGTCACGACCGACAACGCGTGGTTCGCGGCCCGCCCTTCCGGCACCGAGAACGTCTACAAGATTTACGCGGAGTCGTTCGTTTCCGCCTCGCACCTCACGCAAGTGCAGGAATCAGCGAAGCAGGTCGTGTCCGAGGCGCTCGGTTCCTAGCGTTTTGTTGTAGAAAATGGGCCACCGGACTGTCCGGTGGCCCATTTTTTATGCGCGGTTGCGGATGGTCAGGCGGGTTCGTGTGGCCCGTGTGTTGGCGTGGCCTGACTGGCGATGAGTCGGCGCTTCCCGCGCTCGGGTCACCTCCCAGCCACACTACTGGTGGCCAAGCTCAGCGGGCGACACTGGCGCATCTACCTCGCTATCAACCGTTAACGCTTGGACTTGCGATACCCGGCACTCTTGGCCGCGCTTTCAGTTGCAAAGCACTCTTCGGGGTTTGTCCGAGAATAGTAGGCTCCGCCGGGAACGTGATAGATCAGTTCACCAGAAGACGACACGTTGCCCTTGATTGGGTGGCTTGAAGGGCAGTTCCAACCTTTCGGCTTCACCCGGTTGGGTTTCTTGGTGACAGGCTTCTTTCCCTGCGTGATCTTGAGCGTCTGCGTCAGGTTCTTGGTCTTGGTTTTTCCGTAGACCCACTTCGAGGTTTCCGCGCTCTTGGTAGCGACCTTGTACTTCACGGTGGTTGTCACCCTGTAGGTACCTGCACGGAGCTTGGCGCTCTTCTTCTTGTTGACGATTGTCTTCTTGCCCTGCTTGACAGTGATCAACTTCGAAGAAATCTTCACCTTGCCCTTCTTCGTGACATTCGGCTTGATCGTGACCTTCTTGCCGTAAGCGGCCTTCTTGGATTTGATCTTGGCAACCTTAACCGAGCCTGGTTTCTCACTTGCCACCGCTGGGGTGGCGACGAAAGAGGCAGACAGACCTGTAAGCACGAGAGTAGCCACGGCGATACCGCTGAATTTTTTCATGATGACTCGTTTCAACACCAAACTAGGCGACCGATCGACACTGATTTTCTGACCATATCTCACGTGTGGCCTGCATTTCTGCCCACCGTCCAGCCAATAAGACATTATTAGGTCAAAAATACAATGGGTAGAACAGCCCCGGGGAAGGCGCGGGTACGAGCAACCACCCAACGCCTCACCAAACGACCGACCAAAATCGAGTACTCGTGGTCAACCAGCCGACTCGTCGGCGATAAGAAACCTACTGGTCCCGCGCAACGCACAGCGATAGGACTTCGGCCCGCGCATGGTCGAGGGCAGCCTCAACCGCACCAACCGCAACCACATCCGCGCCAAGAGCAGACGCAACCAACTCGGGTTCTGGAAGATGCAGTTCGCCTGGCAGTAGTTCCTGTGCCACGTCAATGACGCCCTGCACCTCTGCCGCGACAGCACCTCCGACAATGATCCGCTCCGGGTCGTAGAAACCACCGAAAAAACCCGCGATACGGGCAAGCCGCTCGCCAGTACGCTGCACCAACTCAAGCGCAATGCCGTCGCCGCCACGAGCAAGTTCAAAGACAAACTTACTGGTCAGTTCATCAGGTGAGGCCTGTGCAAGAGGATGTCCCGCAGGCACATCACCAGAACGGGCAAGCTCACGCGCCCAACGAGCCACGATGCTGCCCAGGCCGTCTGCTTCGCCTATCCCTTCGACATGGATCAGCGCATACATCTCACCAACACCGCCGTGCAGGCCGCGCAGCAGATGACCGTCCACGACCACGCCGGAACCGAACCGTTCGCCCGCGAGGAGAGCAACGAAGTTATCGAGGCCCTGAGCCGCGCCTACGGCACGTTCCGCAATCGCCGCAAGAGCCGCATCGTTCTCGACTTGCACGAGCGGCACCATCGCGTTGAGGAGCGAGCGGAAATCAGGATTCATGGTGGGCCAGAAGTTCTCGGCATGCACTGGAGAGTCACCATGGCGGTTCACTGGCGCAGGCACCCCGACTGCAATGCTGACGATGTCTTCCCAACTGAGAGTGGCATCTGAGAGGGCCACTGCAATCGCTGCGATCAACGCCCCGCGGCGGTCTTCCGCAGTCGTCGCATGGGCAACGTCAACGGACGAGGCATTCTTGACGGCACCGCGCAGATCGGCAACCCGGATTGTGTAGTGACCCTGACCTGCGTCCACACCGACAACGTGTGCGGCTTGAGCGTTCAGTTCGAAGCGCCGGGAGGGTCGCCCCTTCGAATATTGGCCCGCCTCACGAGCATTTGGGAGTTCGGTCAGCAGTCCGCACGCCACTAGTGCGTCAATCGCTTCGATGGTGGTGGACCGCGTTAAATCGACTTCCGGCATTGCGTCGCTTGCGGTGAAGGCCTGGGCCTTCCATGCGTAGTCGAGGATTGCCTGTTGGCTTGCCCTGCGCTGTGGTGTGGGAATGGGAAGCGGAGACCACATCTATTGACCTCCCTGTTAGTCGTGCCGCATTATTGTATCGAAGGCTTTAATTCGATCATCAAATTTAATCACCCGTTACGCCTACATCACCACTCACTCATTCCTGAGGAAATACCATGACTAACGAAACCCTTCATGCCACTAGCCCAAAACAGACACCCGAGTGGTGGCGGCAAGCAGTCGTCTACCAGGTGTATCCACGAAGCTTCGCCGATTCCAACGGGGACGGCCTTGGAGACATCCCCGGAATCACCTCTCGCGCCGACTACCTCAAGCAGCTTGGCATCAATGCCGTATGGCTGAGCCCTTTCTATCCCTCAGCGCTCGCGGATGGCGGCTATGACGTGGCAGACTACCGCAACGTCGATCCGCGTTTGGGAAGGCTTGAGGACTTTGACGAGATGGTGTCCGCACTCCACGCGCGCGACATCAAGGTTGTGGTGGACATTGTCCCGAACCACACCTCGGATCAGCATGAGTGGTTCCAGGCGGCACTCAAGGCGGGCCGTGGGTCCAAGGAGCGCGAGCGTTACATCTTCCGTGACGGGAATGGACCTGACGGCAACGAACCACCCGCAGACTGGGTATCGGTGTTCGGCGGTCCAGCCTGGGAGCAGGTCGAGGATGGGCAGTGGTACTTCCACAACTTCGCGGTTGAGCAGCCTGACCTCAACTGGGACCATCCTGAGGTGCGCGAGGACTTCCTCAAAACTCTGCGTTTCTGGTCGGATCGTGGCGTGGATGGTTTCCGGATCGATGTCGCACACATGCTCACCAAGGATCTGCCTGAGGCCCTACCAAGTCGGGCCGAACTTGAGGCGCTCCCCTATGACGGCAACCACCCCATCATTGACCGCGATGATGTCCACGAGGTGTACGCCGAATGGCGCAAGGTGTTCAACTCCTATGACCCACCGCGCACGGCGGTTGCCGAGGCGTGGGTTGCCCGGGACCGCGTGCCCAAATACGCTCACCCCGAGAGCCTCGGCCAGGCCTTCAACTTCGACCTCTTGCAGGCCGACTTCGATGCCGAGCAGTTCCGCACCATCGTGGCCGACAACCTTGAGCTTGCCTCGCGCTCCGGCTCGTCCAGCACGTGGGTACTGTCCAACCATGACGTGGTGCGGCACGCCACCCGCTATGGTCTTCCCGACTTCGCGGAGGAGGCGCGCAATCCACTGGGTGCCAAGAACGGGCAGGCGTGGCTTTTGACGGGCGGCCGGGAACCGGAGCTCAACTGGGCGAAAGGCTCCCGTCGCGCCCGCGCGGCAACGCTGTTCATGCTCGGGTTGCCAGGTTCGAGTTATCTGTATCAGGGTGAGGAACTGGGCCTGCACGAGGTCGCCGATATCCCGGACGAGGCCCGCCAGGACCCCACTTTCTTCCGCAGCCCTGGCGTGGAGGTTGGCCGCGACGGCTGCCGTGTTCCGCTCCCATGGGAGCAGGAAGGACCCTCGTTCGGGTTTGGTGCTGCCGCCCCGCACCTGCCGCAACCTGCATGGATGGCCGAGTATGCGGCGTCTGTCCAGGACGACGATCCAGCCTCAAGCCTGAACCTGTACCGTCAGGCTCTCGCCGCACGAGTGAAACTCCAGACGCGGGAAACGCTCGACTGGGTCGAAAGCGGTCGTGACGATGTCCTACGTTTCACGCGCCCAGGCGGCTGGGAGGTCATCACGAACTTCGGCACCGATCCGTACGAGTACGACGGCGCGGGGGCGGAGGTTGTCATAGCCTCCAGCCCAACCGAGCCTGGCGTGGTAGTGGGTGAGACGACGGTCTGGCTCAAGTACTAAACCGGTTCCCGCTTCCTCACGTAGTCAATCTAATACTCATTTGAGAGTGCACTATTCCACACTCTCAGTGCGCGAGAGTGAACTTTTGGTAACTCTCAAAGCACGACGCACACACCAAGTGCGCAACGAACGCGAGCCAGGGCTGGCAGGCCCTGGCTCGTCGTCAATCTAATAACTGCTACCAGCGCACTCGCACCGCTTCTTCTCCTTTGAGAGTGCACTTTTGGTAACTCTCAAAGTATGGCGCTAGTTCTTACGGGCCACCACGGTAAACGTACACGGCACAGCCGCCCGCAAAGCGCCTGGCCACGCAAAGCTGCCATCTGGCAGGCGTTCCATCTCCTTCGAGAACTCCCACGGCAGCGTGTCGCCCTCGTAGAACGCCTCGATGGTCAGTCCCGCCGCGATCAGCGAGTTGATGACCTCGGCAGTTGAATGCGGGAACTCGTACGTCCGCGTCGAGGTGATGGTGCCACCGCCCGTGTAGGTCTCGTCCGAGTCCCAACTCTGTGCGTGCCCGTTCTCAAAGTAGCGGTAGCGCACGACCGGCGGGAACGTCTGATCGTCGAGCGCATACAGGCTCGGGTGGCCGTCACGGATATAGAACAACCCGCCATCTCGCAGCAGTGCAGCGACCTGCTGCGCCCATTGTCCGAGGTCTTTCAGCCACCCGATCGCGCCGATTGACGTGTACACGACATCGAATTGCTTTCCGACGAGTCGGGCGCTCTCCAGCACGTCCCCCTGCACCCAGGTGGCTGGGAGATTCAGTTCCTGTGCGAGTGCTTCCGCTGCGTCGAGCGCTGGCTGAGAGAAGTCCACACCCGTGACCTGAGCGCCAAGACGGGCGAAGGACAGCGTGTCGGTTCCGATGTGACACTGCAGATGTGCCAGGTCGAGCCCATCAATCGTGTGGCCCAGGTGCCTTTCGATGTACGGACGATCATGGGCGACCACACCTGAAATATGGTGTGGGTCGTCCCTAAACGCGTTCAGTCCGTAAGCCTCGACATGTATGGCCACACGTTCATTCCAGTTGGCTAGATTTGCATCACGGGCGTCTTCCCACGTGATGTCTACGTTCTCGTTGTCTAGTTGTTCCATGGGTCCAACCTATGGAGGAACGCTCGCGTAAACCACTTATTTTCCACTGGCGGGAAAATCCTGGATCGTTGTTTCCGTGAATCGCTAAAATTACCTCATGCCAGCACTTGAGATATCACCTGAACAGTTAGAACGTCTCGTTGCACCGCTTGGGAAACTGGCTTCCTTCGAGCATCTCACCGGTGGAATGTTTGCCACGACCTTCAAGGTGACCTTGGAGGATGGACGTACCCTTGTGGTCAAGACCGCCCCGGCCGATACCTCAAGCCTGCTGTCCTACGAGCACAACATAGTGGCGACCGAACGCCTCATCTACGAGATGTGCTCGGATAAGCCCGCCCTGCTCATGCCCCAGGTCGTGTACAGCGATTTCACACGTGAAATCGTTGCCGGTGACGCTCTGATGGTCACCGTCCTGGAAGGCACGCCGTGGAATGTTCTCGCGGAGAAGTCACAGGTCCGATGGGATGAACCCGGCATAGAGCGCGAACGCGGCGCCTATTTCGCTCGACTGCACACGGTCACCGGAGAACGCTACGGGTATCCCGGTCTTCCTGATCTCCAAGCCAGCACCTGGCGCGGGGCCTTCGAGCTGATGCTGCGCGCAATCCTCGATGACTCTAAGGGGTGGAACATCGACCTGCCCTGCGATGAGATCTGGGCGGCATACGAACGTAACGCCCATCATCTTGAAACCGTTCGCTTTCCCCATCTAGTGCATATGGATGTCTGGCAAGCCAACGTTTTCCTCGATGGGGAGGAACACATATCGGGGATCATCGACACAGAACGAGCGATCTTCGGCGATCCGATCTTCGACTTCATCGGCGCAGATCAAATGGGATTCGCCCCAGTCAACGCACATCAGTTGCAGGGCTACGAGACAGAGGCTCAAGCAATCTTGTCCTCCGTGGAGAGACACGGGACGCTTTCCGGGTTGGGCCCGGTAGACATCGATGTGGCTCGCACCCTAACTGAGCTCAGTCTGCCTCGTCGTCTTCCCGCTGCCGGAACCCTGAGCAACCAAGAAATCCGATTCCTACTCTATCGACTCTACTTCTGCGCCATCATGATCGTGGAAGTGGGGCCACGTGCCTATACCGGCGATTGGTTGATCGAACACCTCGACAAGCTCCACACGAATCTCCGACTGGCTTTGGCCGCCCTACAGTAACGTTTCGGCACGGCAGGCGCATCTGAGACCGACCACGCAACCACGACGAGCCGGGGCTGTAAGGCCCCGGCTCGTCGTCAATGGACAAGAAAACTAGCCTGCTGCGCGCATCGCCTCGATCGGCTTGATGCGGGTCGCCACGAGACCCGGAATCAGTCCCGCGAGCGCACCGATGATTGTCGCCACAACCAGACCGGTCACCGCAGCGCCGGTCGGGAACGGTGGAGGATTCTCGATGGGCATCCCCATGAGTTTCTCCACGATCGGGAACTGGCCCACCACGATCACCGCGAGCAGGACCCCGATGAACCCGGCCAGGAACGTCGCCACCACGGATTCCATCATGATCGAGAAGAACACTCGCCCCGTTGTCGCACCGAAGGCCCGACGGATACCGATCTCGCGAATACGCTGCTGAACCGTCACAAGCGAGATGTTCACGAGCGACAAGGCGCCAATCGCAAGAATCAGAGTCCCGATTCCCAACACGATCGTTTGGAACGTGTCCATGAAATTGTCCTGCTCGCCCATCATGTCTTGGTTGTTCCACGCCTCGATGCCCCAGTCATCGGAGACATACGGCTTGAAATACGCCTTCGCCGCATTGGTGGCTTCCTCGACGGCGGTTGGTTCGAGCCACATCTCCAGTTGCGGGTACAAACTACTCATCGCGTTCGCGTCGGCTGCAAACATATGGACATACGAGTCCCACAGAATATAGATGCGTGGCATTTCCCCTTCCCACTCATCAGGGACGACTCCGATCACCACAAGGTCATGGTTGCGATCAGTGCCCGAGATAGCGATCTTAGGCTGCACGGACAAATCTCGCGGAGTTCCCGTCTGCTGCAAATAGGCTTCGTTCACCACGATCGCGGGGGCAAGGCGCTGTGTGTCTCCCGGACCGAACCAAGCACCCGACAGAACCTTGAGGTTGTGAATGTCCTTGTAGGCATGATCGATGACCCGGATTTCGCTCTCAAGTTGGCCCGAATCGGTGATAAATGTATTCCATGAGTAACTGAGACGGCTTGAGTAGGCGACCTGGAAACGTTCCGCGAATGCCTTCATGGCCTCAGGGACTTCCTTCATGCCCCGCTCCGTGGAAGCGTTGACGTTCACCGTGAGCATCGCGTCGCGGCCGTTCCACTTCTGCGTGAGTTCTGTGTTCGCTTGGCCCAGCATCTGACCGATTGCGAGAACCGAGGTCATCGCGGCAACGGCCACCGCCACGCCCACGAGCGACAACAGTACGCGGAGCTTGTGGATACGCAGTTCGTCCCACGCCTCGATCAGGGAGCCGACGAGTACGCTCATGCGAGCACCTCCCGAGCACTGTGAACGAGGTGCAGCATGCCGTCTGCGAGCGCGTACTGGGTGTCTGCCTTCTCCGCGATCGACAGATCGTGCGTGATCACGATAAGCGCCGCGTTGTTCTGGTGGGCCACGTCCTGCAGCGTCGCCATGATGTGCGCGCCCGTCTCGACGTCGAGCGCACCGGTCGGCTCGTCGCAGAGGATCACTGCCGGGTTGCGCACGAGTGCGCGGGCGATTGCGACGCGCTGCTGTTCACCACCCGAGAGTTGTCCGGGCATTGACTCGAGTCGCTGTTCAAGTCCGACCCGGGTCAGGCCAGCCTCCGCGATTGAGTTTCGCCGCCAGAACTGGCTTCCTTTTCCGTAGAAGAGTGGAGCCGTGACGTTCTCGAGGGCGTTGCGCTTGGGAAGCAGGTTGAACTGCTGAAACACGAACCCGAAGGTGTTGCCGCGCAGTCTGGTACGGCGTCGTTCGCCCATGCCATACACGTCGGCCCCGTTCAGGTGATAGGTTCCGGTGTTGGCTTTGTCCAGCATCCCGAGGATGTTGAGAAGGGTGGTCTTTCCGGTACCAGATCGCCCAACGATCGACACGTACTCACCCTGCTCGACCTCAAGGTTGATGTCCCGCAGGATGTGCAGCGGTGAGCCGTCGGCGAGGGATACCGTGCGCGTGATGTTGCGCAGCGAGATCAGCGAGGTCACCAGATCATGCCTTCTTCAGGGTTGAGCTCCTCCATGTTTCCCGGAGCGAACTGCCTGATGGAATCGCCCTGTTCGAGTCCCTCAACGACCTCGATCATCTCGCCGTCGGACAGTCCGAGTTTGATGTCGCGTTCGACTTCCTCGCCCGTGGCTGGATCGATGACCCACACGCGTCCGGTCTCCAGAACACCTTGAACGGCTGTGATCGGTACAGCGACAACGCCCTTGGCTTCACCGGCAAGGACCGTCATGGTTCCGGTGAGTCCGGCGAAGAGACGCACCTTCTTCGGCGCTGGGCAACGCATCTTGACCGCTGTCGTGCTGTCGTTCTGTGCTTGACCCTCGTAGCCGTAGAAGTCCTCACCACTGTCGTCTTCCGGGTTGGGTTCAACGGCGATGACGTCATTTCCAATGGCAAGCTTCTTGCATGTGAATGGGGCAGGCCCGCCGTCGAGTTTCACCTCTGCCTTCTTTGGGTCGTCAAGCAGGCGGTAGCGGTCCTGGGGGCTCAGATCGCCCTCGACCGACAGGGTCTCCGGGGCAACGCTGAAGACAACGGTCGTCTTGGTCACCTCATCATCGAGTTCGACGACGTACTTGAGTTTTCCGGCAAGTGGAGCGTGCAGTGTCTGCCGTGTGAACCGCCCGGTATCCGCTGGCTCGATGACGTTTCCGTCCTCGTCCTCACGTGCCTGGCTCATAATCGGCTTGCGGATCTCCGCGATGGGCTGCCCCTCGATGACGTCTGCGCCGTTTGGCACTGCCCAATAGCCGAGGTATCCCTCTGAACCGGCCTTCACCTCAACGCTTGGGTCTGTCACGACAGTTGCGGTCACCTCAACGTTGTTGACGATATCTGCGGTCTCGACTGTATATGTGGGTGCCGAGAAATCACTTGTGGGGATGAGCCCATCGTCAGCGTTCTGAGCCTGCGGTGCGGAAAGGAAAGCTATTTTCACGAGCGCCCCTGCGATGATCGCCCAGATAACGATCCGAATAGCCGGGAAGACGATCTTGGTCCAAACGGTCACGGTATACTCCTTCAGATTCTTCTGAAGGATACTCGTTATCGCAGGTCAACGGCATCAACCCCAGGGTTGATGTGGTGCGGTTCCACGTAGTCCCACAGGGTGACGGGCTAAAGTCCCTGATACACCCCAAAGGACACTTTGGTTGTGCACTTACTGCTTGGACGCGAATAGATCCTGGTAGACCGGGTTACGTTCGATGTACTTGGCGATGAACGGGCAGATCGGGTCAACCGTCGCGCCGATCTTTCGAGCCCATGAGAATGCCTCGGACGCGAGTTCCGAGGCGATGCCTCGGCCACCGAACTCAGGCTTGACAACAGTGTGTGGGATCGCCAGGACCTTGTTGAACAGACCTTGCCCGCGCAACTCGTACTCGAGATAACCCGCCTCAACTCCACCGTCCAAGCGAGCCACGAACCGGTTCGTCTCTTCGACCTGAACGATCTCGTATCCCTCAACCACACCGTCAGCCATGACGCTCCCACCAATCAGTCAACAAAGTTCACCTGAAATTCCATCGTGCCATATTCAGCATAAAACAGCGGTTCCATGCGCCAGAACACCTTGGACGGTGCCGCAAATCACCGTTACAAAACCGCGAATGGTGAGACACTAGAAGGGTGTTTCATGAATCTTCAACTACCGAAGACTCATCTGCTGAAACCGCGACCAAAACTTCGCGCAACCCGTACGCAGTAGTCTATTCAATTCCTGGCGCCAAGAACTTCTCGATCTCTGGCGCATTCGCTCGTTTCCCCATGTCCATGGTGGGCATCGGCATCATCTTGATGATCGAGGTGCTGTACAACTCGTACGCCCTCGGCGGCAAGGTCTCTGCCGCGTATGTCATCGCGCAGGCGATCTGTTCACCGCAGATCGCCAAGCTCGTGGACCGGTATGGGCAGGCGCGCATCATGCGCCCGTTCATCGTCGTGTCGAGCCTGTCATTGTCCGCGCTCATCCTCGCCGCGCTAACGCATCAGGCGCACTGGATGCTGTACCTGTTTGCAATTCTGACCGGTGCCACCATCGGTGCGGTGGGCGCTATGGTCCGCGCCCGTTGGTCGCACGTGGTCAACAACCCTCGCGACCTGCACACGGCCTACTCGCTCGAGTCGGCAATCGACGAGATGATCTTTGTGATCGGTCCGATTGCCGCAACAGTTCTTGCCACATCGGTCTCTCCGTGGGCTGGCCTTGTGGTACCGGTCGTTCTCATGGTGTTCGGTGGTTTCTGGTTCCTGGCTCAAAAGGACACGGAACCGCCGATCATCGCCCCTGTGTTGGGTGAGAAAGTCCCAACGGTTCTGCGCAACCCTGCCGTTCTTGCGGTCATCGCGGTGTTCATCTGCACCGGTGTCATCTTTGGTGCCGCTGACGTTGCAACCATCGCGTTCGCCGAGGAACAGGGCAATAAGGGCTTGTCGGGTCTGGTCCTCGGCGTGTTCGCACTGGGTTCGTGCATCTCCGGTTTGCTCTACGGTGCACGCCAGTGGGGTTCCGCGCTGTGGAAGCGGTTTGTCGTGGGTATCGTCGCCCTCGGTGTCATGGTCTGCCTCTTCTTCGTGGCCACCAACCTGTGGATGCTCGCAGCGACGATGTTCCTCGCTGGTTTCGCGATCTCCCCCACCTTGATCAACGGCAACAACGTCATTCAACTTGTGGTTTCCCCACGCCAGTTGACCGAGGGGCTTACCTGGGTTGGTACGGCGCTCGGTGTTGGCGTCTCGCTCGGTTCGTCCGTTGCGGGGGTCCGCATTGACGAGGCCGGGGCACACTCCGGTTTCTCCGTTGTGGTGATCGCCGGCTTGGTTCAGGTCGTCATCGCATTGGTTGCAATGCGCACGTTCCGCACGCGCACCACCACGCACCAGATTCAGGAGGTCCCCACCGTGGATTTGCTTGACGACGAGTCGGCGGTTCAAGAGGCCACCGCACTTTCCAGCACGATTGCCCCAGCATCGACCATTGCCGCGACAGACGTTGCCACGGATCTGATCAACAAGAAGTACAAGAAATAGGGCAGTTCTCCCTGAGGGGTGTTGTGCGCCCAGCGCACAACACCCCTTTTGCTTTCCAGTAGGTCCACACCGATGGGGCCGGAATCATCCGGGTGCGCACACAAAGTAAGGGCATCCGGATCAAAACCGCCCCATCGACTCAGCCACCCAACGAAGGTGGGTTGCGGCTGGAAACAGCCGGATCGTCGCCAATTGGCATCCACGATTCCCCTCGAACGCAAGCCGTCATCGGCCCTGAACATGCGGTACATGCATATCCGCGTAAGGATGGAATGACGGACTATCTAAGGGAGTGACATGGCTAAGAAGGCTACAGAGACTGTTGCTGACCTCCTCGTAAGCCAGATTATCGCGGCTGGCGCGAAGCACATCTACGGAATCGTCGGGGACAGCCTCAACCCAATCGTTGATGCTGTACGACGCGCCCAGAAGGACGGCCAAGACATCCGCTGGGTACAGGTGCGGCACGAAGAGGTCGCGGCGTTCGCGGCCGCCGCCGAAGCTGAACTGACCGGGCGACTGGCTGTGTGCGCGGGCTCCTGTGGCCCAGGAAACCTCCACCTCATCAACGGCCTCTACGATGCCAACCGGTCCCGGGTTCCCGTGCTTGCCATAGCGAGCCACATCCCAAGCAACCAGATCGGAACCGGATTCTTCCAGGAGACGCACCCCGACCGACTCTTCACCGAATGCTCCATGTACTCGGAGATGATCTCCAGCGCACAGCAGGCTACACGCATCGTTCCTTCAGCGATCCGGCACGCGTTCTCCGGTCCCGGCGTCGCCGTACTCACCATTCCGGGAGACGTGGCGAGCCTTGAAGCACCGGTCAGCGCGCCAAACATCGACTTCAATCCGGCTACGCCACGGATCATCCCATCCCCCGAACAGTTGATGACGCTCGCACAGGCCATCAACGACGCAAAGAAGATCACCATCTTCGCGGGCGCAGGGGTACGCGGCGCGCACGCCGAGGTGATCGAGTTGGCCGACCGCATTGCTGCCCCGGTCGGACACTCGTTGCGTGGAAAGGAATGGATCCAGTACGACAACCCATTCGATGTGGGCATGTCCGGCCTGCTCGGCTACGGCTCGTGCTTTGAAGCGATGCACAGCTGCGACCTCGTGCTGCTCCTCGGCACCGACTTCCCCTACGATCAGTTCCTTCCCGAGGACGTCCCCACCGCCCAGATCGACATCGATCCGCGGCACCTCGGGCGACGCACCCGGCTGGATGTCGCCGTGGTCGGTGACGTCCGCGAGACCATCCGGGAACTGCTGCCACTCCTCGAGCCGGCGGGTTCGCGTCGCTTCCTCGACTCGATGCGCAAGAAGCACCTCAAGGCTATGAAGGGGGTCGTTGGGGCGTACAAGGGGAAGAACGCCGAAGACCTCGTGCCCATCCATCCCGAATACGCGGCCGATGTCCTAGACCAGATCGCCAGCGACGACGCCGTGTTCACGGTGGACACCGGCATGTGCAACGTGTGGGCATCACGCTATATCACTCCCAATGGCAGACGCCGCGTGATCGGGTCGTTCCTGCACGGGTCCATGGCCAACGCGATGCCACATGCGATCGGAGCGGCGCTCGCCGACCCAGAACGCCAGGTCGTCGCGATGTGCGGGGATGGCGGGCTATCCATGCTGCTCGGCGATCTGCTGACCATCAAGCAGTACGATCTCCCAGTCAAGATAGTGGTGTTCAACAATTCCACGCTCGGTATGGTGCGCCTCGAGATGCTGGTGGACGGTCTGCCGTCGTTTGGGACGGACTCCGTTGAGGTCGACTACGCCGCCGTGGCTGCCGCACTGGGGATTCACTCCGTGCGGGTCGAGGAACCGGCAGAACTCGAGGACGCTCTGCGGTCCAGTTTCGCGACCTCCGGCCCAGCACTCATTGACATTGTGACCGACCCCCACGCACTCTCCATGCCACCCACCATCACCGCTGGACAGGTCGCTGGCTTCACCATCGCGATGAGCAAGGAAGTGCTCGGCGGTGGTCTCGGTGAGGTCGTGTCCATGGCTCGGTCGAACCTACGCAACGTACCGCGGCCATAGCCTTATTCCTCAGCGGCAGTGTCTTCCCTTGGTTCCCTAAGCCTCTGTTACCGGTGCTTCCCACCCAAGTCGATGGGGCATTTTTCATCCGAATACATATCCTGAAAGAGTGCATCCGGACGAAAAACACCCCATCGACCGTAGGCGGCTCATGCGCAAGGGCCAGGATAAACGGACATACCTCGCAAACATCAGGAGTTGACGGGGCTGAATTCCATTCTGGTGCAAAGTCCCCATGCATTAACCGTTTCCACGGACCACCCTGCGCCACTAGGCTATGCATATGCTCACCTCCACTGATGCTGCTGCCGCCCGGCAATTCAGCGTTTCCCTGCGCGACGCCGTTGACATCGCACAGGTTGACCTGTTCATGGACCGCCTCGTGGCAACGCTGTCGCACTATGAACGCCAGGGCAAGTTCCTGCAGGGCGGAATCACCGCCGAAGAACTCACCTCGCTGGAGTTCGAACCATCATCAGGCCAGGGATACAGCCGCAGCTCCGTCGAACACATCCGCCAGAGCGCCATCGAGTCACTTCGCTTCTACGAGGTTTCGATCTCGGGCGGTTCCGCGTTCAAGCGTCCGCACACCAAAGTCAACCGCGTCAAGCAGGTTGCACCCCATGTCTCGCTGAGCAGACGCGACAGTTCTCATGCCGCCGTGTCGTCAGCCGCCTCATCCAGGCGCGCTGCGCAACCCTACGACACTCCTGCAAACGACTTCCGTCCTCCGGCTACAGCCACGAGGGCTGCGGGCAGCACCATTGAGGCACTCGGTTTCGAGGTGCCAGTCCTTGAGGACACGATCTCCGCGCCCATCCGCAGGCCAGAGGCTGTCGAGGTACAGGTGTCACGACAGGAGGAACCAGCACTGTTTACCTCTGAGATCGCTCAGGTCCTCTACGAGGGTGCCGCCCCCTCAACCAATGAGGTGTACTCGGCTCCCCTCGCCCCGAACACCTACCACGGGTTCGGAGCGCAAACCACGCCGATGACCTCTCCAGCGCCTGTCCAAGCTCCGACAGTCCAGCGTAGTCAGGCATCGCCGGTGTCCGCCTCATCTGCTCCGTCGCCAGTTCGCACGTCTCAGACTCGACCGGTGAGTGCGCCGGCTACTGACAATGGCCCCGTCCCGCAGGCAGCGCCAACTGGCCAGCCCGTTGGCTACCAGGGCTCCACGACACAGACGGTCTCCTCCTCGACCGCTCCAGCACGCAGCGTGCCCATGCGTGTGGCATCTCAACAGGTACAGCGATCGGCTCCCCAAACGCAGGCCCCACAGGTTCCATCCGCTGGCGCGACACCACCGCAAGTGCGTCCTTCTCAGACTCCAGTTCGTTCTGCGCGCTCGGCACCGGGCTCCGAGTCAGGTGAACCAGCAACACTCGACGTGAACGAGGTGCTTGAGTTGCTTACCAATGCGGTTGCAACCAAGAAGGCTCTTGCGCAGCGCTCACCGTCAACACATTCGGCCGGGGGCACGATTCGAGTCAACACACGCTCCGGACCACTTGAGATCACGGCGGTCCGGTTACACAGCAACGGGCAGGTCTATTTCGAGACCCGCGACGCCTAGGCGCCACCTCCGAACGCCAGGCCCAAAGCGTAGGTCGCTGCCGCGGCACCCAGGCCTATGGCAAGTTGTCGCAGTGCCCGTCTCATCGGGGACGAACCTGAGAGAACACCCACACAGGCGCCAGTCAGCAGGAGTGCCATCCCCACCAGACTCGTGGAGAGCGCCACGGCGACGTACTGTTGCGCCCCGAACAGGAACGGGACAATCGGGATGAACGCACCTGAAGCGAAGAAGAGGAAACTCGACAGCGCCGCGCCCCACGGTGTTCCAATCGCCTCGTGCTCAGCCGCATCGATGTCCTCGGCCAAGATCGTTCCGTGCGTGTAGTCCGCAAGAACGCTCGCGGCATGGTCAAGGGCTTCCTGCTCACTCATGCCCCGAGCCCGGTACACGAGTGCAAGTTCGTTCGCGTTCACGTCAAGGTCACCGATGGCACCGTGTGATTCGGGCGCAGGGTTCTCCGCATCAAGCAGTTCCCGCTGCGAACTGACCGAAACGTACTCGCCCGCTCCCATGGACAGTGCACCGGCAAGGAGCCCCGCAAAACCGGACAGCAGCACGATTCCATGCGTTGCGCCTGATGCTCCGATACCCAGGATGAGGGCTAGGTTCGAGACCAATCCGTCGTTCGCGCCGAAGACCGCAGCCCGGAAGGTTCCGGACATGCGTCGACGGCTACGCGTGGCCAGGCCTCGAACGACCTCGCCGTGAATCCGCTCATCTGCGAGCATATTGGCAGGTGCAGCAGGCTCATCGGCATATTCGGTTCGGGCCTCCGCCTGCTGTGCGAGTGCGAGCACAAACACGCCGCCAAAACGGCGCGCCAAGACCGCGAGCACCCGGGTACGTAACGAACCGCGACCGATACGACCCATATCGTCGCCAAGCAACTGTTCCCAGTGGCGTTCATGACGCTGCTCGGCGGCCGCCAACCCGAGCAGGATCTCGCGTTCCTCACCGCTGCGACGAGCAGCGAGTTCCCGATACACCGCGCCCTCGGCACGTTCATCGGCAAGGTGGCTGCGCCACCGGCGCACATTTCGTGGCGTACGAGCCAAGCCCTGTTCATATACCGACGAATCGTCACTGGAAGAAGTTGAACGGTGAGGCACCATGATGACCTACCCAATGATCGAGGAATTGACCTGACCCTCATTCTCCCAGGTCTTATGGGAAATTGCTGAAGGAATTGTGAAGAATCGCTCTTCGCCGAGCGGTCAGAGAGATGGGTAGGAATGATGGGACATCATGCCTGTTTCACAGAAGATCATCGCCGCTCCTGAAACGCAGACACACAATGCCGATGCCATAGTAAAACCAGTACCGCTCCGAACCGATATCCAGGCGCTACGGGCTCTCGCGGTTTTAGCCGTCGTCATCTACCACTTTTGGCCCGACGTTCTTCCAGCAGGGTTTGTGGGCGTGGATATCTTCTTCGTCATCTCCGGTTTCCTCATCACGGGGCATCTGCTGCGCGAGGCGCAGCAGCGTGGACGCATTGGTTTCGCCAGGTTCTATGCCAAGCGCATCAAACGTATCCTCCCCTCGGCCTATGTCACGGCGCTCATCACGCTGGTTTGTGCTGTGGTGCTGCTTCCGACCAATCTGATTCGTGGTGCGGCACATGACGCCATAGCGTCCGTCATCTACCTACAGAACATCAACCTGGCCCACGCCTCGGTGGACTACCTCAACGACGGTGCCGCTGACAGCCTGTTCAACCATTTTTGGTCGTTGTCTGTCGAGGAGCAGTTCTACATTCTCATTCCGCTGCTCTTGGCAGGTTTTCTGGTTGTCCTACGTAGACGACAGGTTGATGTCTCGCAGCGTATCCGCGTGTGGCTGCTTGTTACCCTCAGCATCCTGATCGTGGTGAGCCTTGCGCATTCCACGGCGCTCGTATCGACTGGCAACGCGGCAGCCTATTTCCTGCCCAGCACCCGGTTCTGGGAGTTGGCGCTTGGTGCGCTCTTGGCTGTGTGGGACCGTTCGGCGCGGACGCCTCAGGCATCCGCTCTCGCCTGGTGTGCTGGCTGGGTGTTGCTCGGATGGTCGTTGTTCTTCACGCCGGTCTCGTTCTTCCCTGGTATCGGCGCGCTTCCGGCGACGCTTGGCTGCGCACTGGTGATCTATTCGCGACGAGCCCTCACTTCGGGTTTTCTTGACCAGTTTGTGGGTGGACGGGTTGTGCAGGGCCTTGGAAACATTTCGTACACCCTGTATCTCACGCATTGGCCAGTTCTATTGTTTGCGGGGTTTCGCATGGTCGAGCGGAACCTGCTGGTGGACGGGCTACTCGTGACGGGGTCAATTCTTGGGGCAGTCGTGCTGTACCGGTGGGTTGACCGGCCACTTTCTCGGGTACCGATGTCATCGCAGAACATTCGTCGTACCCTGTGGGCTGGACTGATCGGATCGCTGGCCGTCATCGCTGTTGCCGTCATCGTGGACCGTGCCGCGGTAGCCCACGAATCATCCTTGGAGCGAGAGACACAGGTTCTCATCGAGACCGCAGGCGACCGAATTGGAGCGCAGTCCCTGCCTGCTACACCTGATCCTTGGGATACCGATCCCTCGGAACCCACCGGACAGCCCGGTTCCAGCGAGCCTGAACCTGGCTCACTCTCCTATCCGGCATTCCTGGCCGATGCTCCCACAGCCCTCGTGCCCGAGCCAGCGCAAGCCCGCGACATCCTGCCGACCGGTGCCGAAGGACGCTGCAAATCGACCATCAGTGCGGACCACACGCCGGTCTGCGAGTTCGGAAACCCTGATGCCTCATCCACGATTGCCCTGGTCGGCGATTCGCACATTGAGCACTACCTGCCCGCATTCGAACAGATCGTGGCACGCAATCATGACGTTCGCATCATCACCTACTTCCATGCGAGTTGCCCATTCAGCACAGCGGTGCGCGTTTCCGATGATCAACGCGGGCGCCCCTGCCAGAAGGCCAACGAACAAACCATGGCGAGCCTGCTGGCAGATCCAGCTATCGATATCGTGGTCACGTCCAATCGCACGGCGCTTCCCTTCATCTCAGACCCTGATGTACCCAAGCCAGCAGAGGGTCTTGCGGAAAGCTGGAGCATCCTCATCGAACACGGAATACCCGTTGTCGTGCTCAAGGACAGTCCGGGAATGCGTCCAGGCGATGAAACCACGTTCTGCGTCATCAACAACCGCATCGCTCCCGAGAAGTGCAGCGTTCCCCTCGTTGAGGCGCTGCCCGTTGATCACCAGATCGAAGCAGCCGATCTAGTCCCCGAGGTCAGGTTTGTCGATACGACTCCGTGGTTCTGTGCCGCAGATGAGTGTCCCGCGGTCATCAACAACGTGCTTGTGTTCCGCGACGATCAGCATGTCTCGGTGCACTACGCGCAGTCTCTACACCAACACCTCTGGGACGCTGTCGAACCGGCCCTCGCGCAAAAGATGGCACGCTAAGGCCTTTGTTTCGTTGCGGTGTGGGGTGGGTTCAACGGGTTCAACCTGGGACTGATGATCAATGTGACCATGGGTGGTCGAATGCGACCATCCCCCGCGTCACATCCAACCGCCCATGGACACATTCATGAACCACACTCGCCATTGTTTTGTACACGAAACGATGCTAGTTTTGTGTACAAAACAAGACAGGGGTCTATGTGTTCCACATCCAAGTTCACGGATCAGCTCTTAAACATGGTCTCGACCCAGAAGAAGTTGTTAACCTGTGGAACCGCGGCATAGATGAAACTCTCGTGGACGACGAGCCGCCTCGGTATGTGCGACTCGCATTTGACGATGCTGGCCGCCCTTGGGAACTCTGCGCTTTACGCTTTGGCGAGGGTAGCCGTTACTTGGTGATTCACGCCACGCCTGCACGGAAGACAATAATTACAAGAATACAAAGGAGGGGACGATGAACGATTACAAAGCAACACCTATCAACGGTTCATACGGCGAAATCAACGGAGTTGAGATTACCGAGGAAGTCATCTCCCGCCTCGTAAAAAACGCTGAAGATGGCTTCCCCGGAGCCACATTCCAGAAAACCGGACGCCCATCACGGACAGGCGAAACATCACATGCAGTGACGGTACGGCTCAGTGATTCGGAGTTGGCTCTCCTCATGGCACGAGCTGAGCGCGAACATCGCACACGGTCAGATGCAATGCGCACCGCACTACTTGAATGGGCGAACGCAACTGCTTAGAACAGGCAATCTCGCTTCGAATACGACGTTAGTGGCAGGCTAGAGTCATGACACGGATCGATGAGTTCACCACAGCGGTACGGGCCTTCTCCCAGGAACGAGATTGGGAGAAGTTCCAAGATCCCAAATCACTCGTGCTCGCGCTCACCGGCGAGGTCGGTGAAGTCGCCGAACTGCTCCAGTGGGTCCGCGAGGCTGACCTCCCGGCTGAGTTCGCATCGCCTGAACGCAAGGAACGTATCGGCGATGAACTCGCTGACGTGTTCATATACCTTGTACGGCTCGCCGATGTCCTCGGCGTAGATCTTGGGGCTGCGGCCGAGGCCAAACTCGCACGCAACCGCGAACGTTTCCCCACCACAGGCCCGAACAACGTCACCGGCAGACTCGTTTCCAAGCAGTAGAGTACCTATTTCGGTGCGAACTCCCGTTCGTTTCGTTCCGGCAGTGGTCTGCTTCGCAAAACAGTTACCCTCCGCTGCGCGCTACCTTGCCCGTAACTAGTCCTTGTCTGAACGGTTGAAACTGTTCAGGTGCACGATCGAGGCGACAAGCCCACCCCACAGTAGGACGGTCGATGCGATCAGCATGATGATGGCGCTGGCGTTCATCGTTCGGTTCCTTCACTGTCGTGCGTGGTATTCCCTGCGTTTCCCGGTGTCACGTGGAGTTGCCCGGCTACGCCCATTGATGTGGCAGCCCCTGCGTGGATCCGCTCACCCGTGATCGCTGGTTCAGGTACGAACTGGTCCGGCGATTCCTTCCACCGAATCGCCGTGAAGACGAGCGTGAGCACGATCATGAGGACGATGGCACCCCAGCCGAACAGTGCGTTGAACCAGGCAGGATAGCCGCCGTAAGGCTCTCGCAGGACATTGACCACCTCGGTCACGAACATGGCCAGCAGCACGAGTGGGATGATGACTCCAACGAACGTCATCCATACGTTGCCCACCTTGAACGATGAGTACGCGTTGAGGTGGTCTCGCAGCACCGGCAGCATCTTCAATCCGAGCAGCACGCCGAGCATGATGACCGCAGAGCCGACGATTCCAACTTCGTTAGCCCATTTATCGACTGTATCCAGAGCGTGCAGGCCCTCAGTACGTGCAAAGATGCCAACGGAGAACAGCGCCGAGACACCGCCAACGATCAGTGCTGCCTTACGCGGGTTCCACCCGAACTTGTCTTGGAAGCTGGCCGACACCACCTGAAGCAACGAGATGAGCGACGTCAACCCGGCCAGCACAAGCGAGGCAAAGAACAGGAATCCAAAGATTTGCCCACCCGGCATCTGCGAGACGATCGCTGGGAAGGTCACGAACGACAACAACACGCCCTTGATTCCCTCGAGGTCCGCTATCTGCACGCCCTGCTGCTGGGCCATGAATCCGAGCGTCGAGAACACACCGATACCGGCCAGAACCTCGAACGAGGAGTTCGCAAACCCCACCACGAGCCCTGGACCGGTCAGGTTGTCCCGCTTCTTGATGTATGAGGAGTAGGTGATCATGATGCCGAACGCGATCGACAGCGAGAAGAAGATGTGCGCATATGCTGCGAGCCAGACCCTCGGCTCAGCGAGCGCTGCCCAGTTTGGGGTGAAGAAGGCGTTGAGACCATCCACGGCCCCTGGCAGGAACAGGCCGCGCACGACGAGCGCGCCAAAGAGAATCACGAGCAGGGGAATGAAGATGACGTTGGCCCTCTCAAGACCTTTTTGCACACCGGAGGCGAGGATGAACAGCGTGACCGCCCATACCGCGAGGAGCACCCACACGATGGGTCCCACAAACTCAACGGTCGTTCCAGGCGTCTCGGTCAGATGCAGGAAGTCTCCCACGAAGAAACCGGCCGGATCGTCTCCCCATCTGAGGTCTAACGAAAAGAACGCGAAACTCGCGGCCCACGCGATAATGACCGCGTAGTACAGGATGATCACAAAACAGATCGCGGTTTGGAACCAGCCAAGCCATTCCAGACGCTTGCGGATGCGTCTGAACACTGTGGGTGGTGCGCCCCGGTACCTGTTCCCAAGCGCGTAGTCCACGAACAGGATCGGTAGCCCTGCGGTCAGCATCGCAATCAGATAGGGGAGCAGGAAGGCCCCTCCACCGTTCTCATAGGCGACTCCCGGGAAACGCCAGATGTTTCCCAGTCCGACCGCCGAACCAATTGCAGCGAAGATAAAGCCTGCCTGCCCACTCCAAGCTTCCCGCTGTCTAGCCGGTGCGCTACTGCCCTCAGTCATTTGTCCTCCATGTCTGCCCACTCATCTAGGGTGCATCACTGCATGGTTTTACGCGACTGCAAGTAGATATACATCTCGGCATGCAGAGGCAAGCACCGTGCTCGGCAATCCGCTACCAGCGCAGTTGGTCACGCACGCACAGTCAACGTTGATGCTCCAGATAGCAACCTTGTGACAGTAATGCCATCTGAGATCGCCTGCTTGAGTGTTTCCACATGTGAAACAACGCCGACGGTTCGCCCTCCGTCACGCAGGTTCCCGAGCACCGCCACGACGCGGTCCAGCGCTTCGGGGTCCAGGGTGCCAAAGCCCTCGTCGATGAACAGGGTTCCCAGCTCAACGCCACCGGCTTCACCGGTCACCACGTCGGCAAGGCCAAGCGCGAGAGACAGGGAGGCGTTGAAGGTTTCCCCTCCGGACAACGTGCGCGGGTCGCGTTCCTTCTCGGTCTCATGGTCGATGACTCGCAGCGCCAGACCTGTGCGACGTGATGCGACGTCCTCCCTCTCATCGGATCGTGCGAGCTCATAGCGGCCTTCAGACAGTTGTCGTAACCGAGTGTTGGCGGCCTCTACCACGTCTTCAAAGCGGCGTTTTAGCACGTAGGTTGCGAGAGTGGTCCGGCTGATGTTGTCGCTTGAGGTTCCCGCCGCGATCTCAGCCATGCGGATGGTGGGGCGTGCTTCGGCGTCGACCTCGTGCAGTCGTTCCATCGCGCGTTTGACCTCGGTGGAACGATATTCGCCGTCCTTGAGAGTTTTTGATGCGGCCTTCGCGAGGTGACCGGCTTGGCGTGCCTTCACCTGCGCATCGGTATGAGCCTTCTTGAGTGCATCGACGTCCATGCTCAGCGTCTCGGGTAGTTCACGTAGTTCGGCAGATTCCAGTTGGGCGGAGACCGCCGCGACTCGTTCTCTGTAGCGCCGCACTTGCTCTGAGAGTTGTTCGCGTTCCGCCGTGCTGAGAGTGCCGGCACGCACCTCTTGCACCGAGTCAAACGCGTGCTCGGCAAGGGCACGATTGAGTTCGACGGTCCGCTCGGACAAGGCCGCCTGCGCACTGTGTAGTTCTTCGAGTGCCGCGAGCACGGAGGAGATAGCCTCGACCTTTCCCTTGAGGAACGCGATGACCTGAGCAAGTGAGATGGCACCTTGCTCTGCGGATCCCGGTCCAGATGTCTTGTGAAACGCGATAACCTCTGCGGCGTACTGGGCGACAGCCTCAGCCACACGAGCGCGGTCCGTTTCAAGCGCGACTGTATGCTCCGTGATCCTTGCGCTCAAGGCGCTGAGTTCCACGGCCGAACTCTTCTCGCTCTCCTCGAGCCGCTTGGTCTCCGTCTCATGATCCGCAAGTGCTCGCACCGTGGCCTTGAGGTCTTGTTCCGCGGCCTGCATGCGGGTCAAGGCTTCCTGCGCGTCAACGAGTTCCCTTTGGGCGGCTTCCCGTGTGGACTGTCCAGCCTGTTCAATCAGCGCGTCAAGGCGTTCCTGTGCCGCGGCCTGGTTGATGCGAAGAGACGCGAGTCGTTGCTCGGCCTCACGCCGTTCGTTCTCCGCCCTATCGACATCCTGCCTGGTCGCAGACTCAGGGTCTACCTGTGCCGGAGCCGGGTGTTCAAGTGATCCGCACACCGCACACGGCTGGCCTGGTTGTAGTTGCTCCGCGACAGTTGCGGCCAATTGCCCGAGCCACGCATTACGCAGGTCGTGTTCGCGCTGATTGACCACAGCGACAAGCTCCGCTTGCTCGGAGACCTGAGCCGTTGCCTCAGCCACCCGCTGCGCAGCCGTGTCCTTCAGCGTATGGGTCTTGAGCAGGTGCTCGGCACGTTCAACAGTGGCTTTACCCTGCGGGATGTGTGCCACCACCGAGTTCAGACTGTCCCGGCGCTCGATCAACTCCACACGTTGCGCAGGGCGCTGGCGAAGACGTTCAAGGGTCTTTCGCTGCTCTTCTTTCAGGGTTTCCAGGCGGGAACGGTCTCTTTCACGTGATGCTTCACGCCGCGGCAGCTCAGCTTCAACCGGAACCAGCGAGGACAATCCACCTATCGCATGCTGAGCGGCATCTCGTTGCTCGTTCAGATGCACCCGATTGCTTGAGAACGACCGTGCGAACACCTCCACCGAACTACGCGAGCCCTGCGAAATATCGCCATTCATTGCGCCAAGTTCAGCATAGTCCTGGGCCACTTCGACAGCGGATATGAAATTGTTGAGAGCCACATTTTGGGCCTTCTCCGCAGCGTCAACAGCGTCAACATAAGGGGTTACGTAAGAGGCGCGCACTGCCAGCGCATGGCGCGTTTCAGCAGTGGTGATTTCCGCAGCCCGTTGCATCAACTGTTCCAGTTCAACGCGCAGTCTCTCGCGCTGGGCAAACCACGCCACCTGGTCTTTTGCGAACTGCAGGGTTTCCGCGGCGATGCGTTCAGCGTCGACCGCAGCCCACTCGTTGTCCGAGGTTTCCTCAGCACGCTCACGCAGTCGCGCGATCTCCTGTTCGAGCATATCCCCCAGCGCGTCCGGTTCTGCCGCAAGTAGGTCCTCAATGTTGAGTTCGGGGTTCTCGACAGCCTGTACGAACGCACGAACAGCCTCGTTTCGGGCAACACGCTGCCCCTCAATCAGTTTCTCCGCGTCACGTTTGAGCGCCGCCAACTGATCCTGTGCGCGCTCATATATTTCGGTGCCGAACACTCGCTGCAAGAGTTGTCGTCGGTCTTCTGGGACTGATCGCAGGAACTTGGAGAACTCTCCTTGAGGGAGCACGATGGTCTGCGAGAACTGTTCCTTGGTCAGTCCGATGTAACGCGTTATCTCAGGGCCGATCTCATCGAACCGGGTGGAGATGACCTGCCCCACTTCGAGTTCCGCAACCTGCGTGGGGGCGGCTCCCTGAGCGTACGCCTGCGTGATCTGATCGAGTTCCGCCACGCTCAAGCGGCTGAGCACGCCTTGTGCATTCTGCCGGGTGAGCCCCTCACCACGCTTCTTGGGGCGCATTCGGGCAGGTTGTCGTAGAACCCGAAAGATTCCGTGGCTGGTCTCAAAGATCAGGTCCACGTAGGTTTCTTGCGTATCGGCGGCGTGGTCCGAGCGGATACGGTCGTCGCTGGCTTCTTTGGAGGCCACGGACCCGTACAGCCCGTAGACGATCGCATCAATGACCGTGGATTTACCCGCTCCGGTGGGACCTTCCAGTAAGAACAGACCAGAGGCGCCGAGTTCCCCGAAATCGATGTGGTGTTCGCCAACGAAAGGTCCAACTGCGCTGAGCGATAGGTGATGTATCTGCATGATCAGGCACTCCGTTCCATTGCCCGAGCCTGGTCAAGGGCACGTTCCAGAACGGCTTGTTCTTGAGCGGTTGGCGGTAGCGAGGTCACGTCCTCTACGAACTGCCGCGCAACCTGCGCCGGGTCGGTGGTTGCGTTCACGGCAATTGCCTGACGTTGTGGCCGCTGTGCACCTGCTGGGCTGTGTTGCATGACCAACGCGTGAGGGAAACGCTGCTTGAGTCGGGCGTTCATCTCTTGCGGGCGTATTGGGTCCGTGATCGTAATGCGTACCCAGTCATCGACGTATGTTGCCCCGCCCTCCCCGAGCACGTCCTCCATCGTGCCCGTGACCTCGCTGAGCTGGCGAGGCACCGGTGCCGTGATGAGTTCTGGCTCGCCAACCACCCCGTTGTCACCGAACGTCACAATCGCAGTTGACTTCCTGTGGTTCATCTCGGAGAAGGAGAAGGCAAGCGGGGACCCGGAGTACCTAGCAACGGCGCCGGGGACCGAAACCCTCTGCGCTCCGTGCAGGTGCCCAAGCGCAACATAGTCAACGCCCTCAAAGACCCCCGCCGGAACCGAATCAACACCACCCACACGGATGTCTCGCTCAGATTCGCTTGCCTGCCCACCGACAACAAAGGCATGAGCCATGACGAGCGAGTTCACACGTCCATCTGCACGGCGCACAGCCAGGTCCGCTCGAACCAGTCCCATCGCTGCCGACATAACGGCCTCGTGACTGCGTGCGATGGTGGGCCGCGAGTCCTGTTGTTCCTCAGCCCCCTCAGCAACGCTCACACTGCCCTCGCCCAAAGGCCCATCAAGACCGCAGCACCGCGCGAGTTCAGGCCGAGCCGCATCCGGGTCGAGATATGGCAGGCCGTATACGAGCAGCGGTGAGCTGCCCCGAACAGCCGGAATGTCCACCGGTTCGGCTACGGAGGCGACCTTGGAGCGGATATGGATGTTGGGGCGCATCAGTTGCGCACCGAACCCCAGACGGATCGCCGAGTCATGGTTACCGGGAGTAAGGATCACGTGCGTGGTGTCGGCCAGCCGTGCAAGAGTGTCCGACAGCAATTCGACCGAGGAGACGGGCGGGATGGCCCGATCGTATACATCACCTGACACGACCACGGCATCGATCTGTTCGGAGCGCACGAGGTCGACCAGGTGATCGAAGTACTGAGCATGGTGCTCATGCAGGTCAACGCCATGCAGGGTTCGGCCAATATGCCAGTCGGAGGTGTGTGCGATCCGCATGAAGTACACCGTATCGTGTGCCTGCGACATTTCCTGTCACGCTGACAGCCGTAACCTGCGCTGGAAAATGCGGGCTCGTCGCCAATCCCCGTTTGCAGGCGGGCGTGAGCCCAGCCGTGAAGCCACGAGCGGGATATTTCCCACTCGCAGAGGAGGACACGGAGAGTTCTCTCCTCGTTCACACAATTCCCACGTGTGCCTCTAGTAATTTGATCTGCGCCGTTACATAATCGTTATATGAAGTCAACGACGACTCGTCTTGCGGCTTCAGTCCTTGCGATAGCCATCCCCTTCGCGCCGACTGCCGCCCACGCCGATTCCAACACGAAGCAGTCCAGTGACGCAGCCATCCACACTGCGGCGCTACAGGACGCCGCGGCAGCGACCACGCACCTCGATATCCGCGCACGCGAGGCCATCGCCCATGCCATCGATTCCGCGGTGCATGCCGCCCGCCAATCACTCGCACTGCATGAAAAACTGCGCTCATCAGACCAGTTGGCTGCATCGTTCCACGAAGAGCTGATCACCCAAACGGCCACCGCCCTCGACGCCACCTACGCCGAGGTAACGTACGCGCGCACGCTCATACCCCGCAATGCACCGGCCCTCGCAGCCACGCTCGATCTGATCATCTCGGATGTCGCGCAGCTCCGCTCGGCCCTGTAAGAATGAAGGCATGAAAACTCGTATCCGCCACCTCGCATGTGCCCTCGCCATCGCCGCGGCAACCGCCAGCCTTGGCGCGTGCTCCCAGGCCTCAGATCTCGCGAGCAACCTGAACTCCACGATCGAGAGCGCGAAGTCGAAGGCCTCTGACCTCAAGGCCGAGGGCGATAGGCTCCTGGACCAGGCCAAGACCCTGAGCGTGGACGCGAAGGACAAGGTATCAACCGCCACGCAGTCAGCGCAGCAGGCCGCTGACAACGCCCGTGCAGCGCTAGATGACCTCCAGGCCAAGAAGGACTCGGCTGAGGCCAGCGCCGACGACGCCCAAAAGAAACTCGAAGATGCCAAGTCCGCGCTCGATGGTTTGACCTCGCAACTCAGTGGGGATGAACTCAAGCAGGTCGAAGCCGAACGCGACAAGATCGTCGCTTCGCTCAATGACCTCATCGGTCAACTCGAAAAAGCCGGCAACTAGCGTTCTTCGCCGACATCGGCCACGGTGGCGCCCAACACCCGGATCAGATCGTCTGCGTCAACGGTTGCGGCCACACCGTGCGCACCCGCACCGATCGACACCCTGCGGCCCATGATCGGCTCATCCACGATGACCTCAAGCGGGGTCAGCGTGCCAAACGGGGTGATCGTGCCACGCACGTACCCGGTCACGTCAAAGGCCTCCTGGGCATCGGGCATGTGCAGCCGCGAAACTCCCAGCACCTTGCGGACCTTCGCCCACGACACCTGCCGGTTCCCGGCGACGAGCACAAAGATGTAGCGGCCCTCGGAGACCCGCACCACGAGCGATTTCACGATGTCTCGCGGCGTCACGCCGCGCACCTGCGCTGCCTCCTCAAGCGAGTTGACCGGCCCGTGTTCGGTGATGGTGAAGTCGATTTCCGACGATTCCAAGGCCGCGAGCGCCCTCTCTCGCGGAGTTGGTGCCTGGGTTGAGTTGTCCTGTGGTTGCGTCGAGTCAGTGTGGTCCGGCCCTGTTGGCGGGGTGGGCATTGGGGCTCCTTTAGTTGCGGGTGTCCCACACGTGGTGGACGAGGTCGTGAGCTGCGTATCGACCAAGGGTGAGCACGGTGAAGTGTGAACCGTTGGAGCGCAGGCCGGTGCGGTCGGCGTGGGTGGGCTCCACCGCATCGTAGGCTGCTGCGAACTCCTCGGCGTTGGCTTCCAGGTCAGCGAGCACCTGCTGCGGGTCTTGCGCAGCGTAGTTTCCTGTCTCTGCCGCTTCATCTTGATCCCAGTTGGGGAAGCCGGGGTTATCTTGCGTGAGCATGAGGTTGAGGCGTCCAAGCATGACCTTGTGGACGTCACGGACGTGGGCCGCGTATTCAAGCGCAGACCACACGCCGGGGTTCGGGCGTTCGCGGACATCCTCACGAGTGAGCACTTCGCGCCAATGCGGCAGTTGTGCCCGCGCGGTGTCTCCGATCTGGTCGAGCGTGAGTAGAGATGCGTTGAATCCGCAGTCCGGACATTCCTGCTCGATGACCCACGTCCAGTCCTTGGTGTCTGGCGTGATGCTCATGTTCCCCTCCTGTGTACGTTTACTTGCTCTTCACCGTACTCCCGTCTTGGCTCGTGTTGCCACACGGTGTTCACGGGGCGAATAAACGTAAACGTCCTCCGAAATGTGGGGTTGGCACGCCTCAGTGGAACTGAATGTGTAGTTTTTACTTGTATGTGAGTATCAACCACCCTCACAGTGAAGTAATTTCTACACACCCAACGTACGGACCCTCAGGAAATGATGCGACCGTCGCGCAACTCGATGACACGGTGTGCAAGTTGGCCCACGACTGCGGCATCGTGGCTGATGAAGATCATCGAGATACCGGTACGTGCTTGAAGCGAAGCCAGCAGGTGCACAACCTGAGCCGCGATAGTCACGTCGAGTGCGGATACGGGTTCATCGCACAGCAGCACCCGAGGTTCACACGCCAAAGCACGCGCGATCGCGACACGTTGCCGTTGACCACCGGAAAGCTGCCCCGGACGGCGCTCCGCTAGGTCGCCAGCCAACCCCACATCGGTCATGAGCGAGGCCACGCGGCGAGCAATCTCTGCGCGTCGCGCACGCCCTCGCAGCCCCTCCAACACGGAGGCGGGGATGCCCTCAGCGATGATCCGGCGTACTGACCAGCGCTTGTTCATGGCTGAATAGGCGTCTTGGGCAACGAGCTGAATGGTGCTTCGCCTTGCCCGGCGCGAACGTTCAGGCACGCGAACCGCACCGCTATTCCACAACCGCCTCGAAACATGAACCTCGCCGGAATCGGGCCGTTGGGTTCCCAGCAGGACCCGCATGAGGGTGGACTTCCCAGATCCTGATTCGCCGACCAGACCGAGAGTTTCCCCAGCGTGAAGAGCCAAGGAAACGTCCGCGAGCGCACTAAACACTCCGCCCGCAACGCGGTAGGACACCGACAGCCCCTCCCCCGAGAGAACCACCTGGGAGGGATCGACCGGACGCTGGTCAAGCATGAGCGGCTGGCCGTCGGGGTGGGCCGCGATCAGCGCCCGCGTGTAATCGTGTGTGGGTGCCTCAAACACCTGTGCAACCGGTCCCTGTTCGACAACGGCCCCGTCCTTCATGACCACAACAACGTCGGCTAGTTTCCGCACGAGCGTGAGGTCGTGGCTGACCAGGATGACACCGGTACCCTGCTGTTTGACCTCACCCAGCAGGTCGATGATGCGTTCTTGAACCGAAGCGTCTAGGGCTGTTGTGGGTTCGTCAGCGATCAGTATCTCGGGTCCAGCCGACAGTCCCGAGGCGATCAGCGCACGTTGCCGCTGCCCGCCCGAAAGTTGGTGCGGGTATTGACCGGCTCTGCGCGAGGCGTCTGGCACGTGAACCCGTTCAAGCAGCGCCACGGCATGCTCCCGCGCTGAACCACCAGAACGTCCACGCCCCGCAAAACCCACAAGCCCATCAGCACGCACGATCCCGTGCACGAGCGCAGGCTCAGCAACCTCAGCCCCAATAGTGCGCAACGGGTCGAGCGACACGAGCGCATCCTGAGTGACCATAGCGATCCGCCGGCCACGCACCTGCCCCCAGCCCCGCTCGGAACGCGAGGTTCCGCTGGAATATAGGGGATCGTCGCCAAGCAGAACCGTGCCTCCGCTGACGCTGACGCCTTCTGGAAGCAGCCCGATCAGGGCGCGACCGGTCATGGTTTTGCCTGCGCCGGATTCGCCGACGATGGCCACGCATTGGCCGGGCAACAGTTCAAAACTGACGCCGTCAACGATGGGCAGCTCGCCCGCCGAAATAGCCAAGGAGGACACGCTTAACAGTGGTTTCATGCCTGTCCCCGTTCGAGGTAGCGTTGCAGCGGCCGGGCCACGGTGGTCACCGCGATCACGGTGAGCGCAAGCGCAATGCCGGGGCATACGGAGATCCACCAGGCGTTCGCGAGCTGGTTTTTACCTTCGGACATCATGAGTCCCCACTCGGCGGTGGGCGGTTGCACGCCGAGCCCGAGGAAGCTCAGGCCTGCGGCGGCCACGACTGCCGAACCGAAGCCGACGATGGCGAGTCCCACGAGGGTTGCGGCTACGTTCGGCACGATGTGCCGCACTGCCGCGCGAGCCGGGCCGATCCCGAGGATGCGGGCGGCCTCGTATGGGCCGCTGATTCGCAGTCTGCGCGCGGAGATTCGGCCAAGGCGCACGTAGGCGGGGATGATCGCAATCGTGACGCCGATGGCCACGGCGCTCGGCCCCTTCCCCATAATTGCGACCACGAGCAGCGCGATCAGGAACTCCGGGAACGCCATGACGACCTCGATGAGCCGCGAGATGATTCCGTCGAGCCAGCGCGGCGCAAGCCCCGCGAGAGTGCCCAGCGTCAGACCTGCAACCAGCGCGATCCCCACGGCGCGCAGCCCCACCAGAATCGAGGTCCCGGTCGCATGCACCACACGAGTGAACACGTCACGCCCAGATTGATCGGTCCCAAACAGGTGGTCGCCGCTCGGCGGCATCAGGACTGCCGACGAGTCGGTTGCGTTTGGGTCGCCAGCGGCGATGACCTGTGGGAACAGTGCCGCTACGGCGATGAACCCGAGTACGGCCAACCCTAAGATCAGGCCGATCATTTCCCACTGGCGGGTACGGTCGCTGTGGGCCGTGCTGCCGCGTGACTCGTTCGGGCCACGCGATCCATCTGGACTACGTAATCCGCCCGGCCTGCGTGAACCACCCAGACCAAAACCCCCACCGCGCGGAGGGACGACAGGCGGCGTTGCCGAAGCACTCACAACGTACCTCCCCTCGACGGCCGCAACCGCGGGTCAAGCACGAGTGCAAGCAGGTCAACAATCAGGTTGATCACAATGAATATGACCCCGGACAGCAGGACCGCACCCATCACCACGGGAATGTCCCGGCCCAGAATCGCGTCGAGGGTGACGCGCCCCAATCCCGGCCGAGCGAACACCGTTTCAATCAGGACGGCACCGCCAAGCAGGGAACCGAACAGGTAACCCGTCAACGTGAGCGTGCCGGTTCCGGCATGACGCAGCGAATGTTTTGCGGTCACCCCAAGCCGAGAGAGCCCTCGCGCGCGGGCGGTCAACGAGAACGGTTCGGCCTCGGCGGTGTCGAGTCCCTGCCGCAGCACCTGGCCCAGCGTTCCCGCAATGGGCAAAGCCATCGCAATGGCAGGCAGCACGAGACGCGAAGCCTGCGACCCACCAATGACCGGGAACCATCCAAGCCCGTAACTAAATACGGCCGCCAGGATCAACGCCGTCCAAAATACTGGCGCAGAGACCGCAAGAAGCTCGACAAAGTCGACGACTCGTCGCAAAGCCCCGCGGCGCGAAATAAACGAGCCCGCAACGGCCAACAGCGCCGCCAATCCAAGCGCGCTCACCGACAACAACAATGTGGGAGTCGCAGCCTGCACCAAGATGTCAGAAACCTGGCGCCCCTGCTGATACGACTGCCCCAAATCGCCCGTCACTACGCGGCCAATATAGGAAAAATACTGTTCAATAACGGGCCGATCCAAGCCCAAACTCGCGCGGATAGCAGCTCTGGCTTCGGGCGTCGCGGAGGACAACGGACCCAACATGACCGACACCGGATCGCCCGGAATCAGCTTCAACACCGCAAAAGCGAGTGTGACCGCGCCCCATAAAACGAGCGCGGCCCCACCCGCAAAGCGGGCAATTGGACGAATCCACCCGCGAGCCTGCATTACTGGATGCTCGCACCCGCGAACAGTGGCCAACCGAACGAATCAAACGCGAGGCCCTGCACGGACGGCAGCGACGCAACGGTGAAGTTCGGCAGGTACAGCGGCACAATCGCTACCTGCTCAACATTCCACTTCTGGATCTGACTGTAGAGTTGCGCGCGCTCCTCGAGGTTGGTGTTCGACGATGCCTGCTCCAGCAGCGCATCCAAACCCGAGTCCTTCACGTTGGAGGCGTTCTGGTAGCCAGCCGAGTGCAGGTGCTGGCGCAGAATGTCGGCGTCGAGGGATGCGAAGCCCCAGTCGGTGATGTCGAAGTCGAGGATCATGTTGCCCTCAGCATCCGCGTAACGTGCCTGATATTCAGGGCCTTCGATTGCGGAGTGCTTGAGCTCGAAGCCGATCTTCTTGAGGTCGTCGACCATGAAGTTCACGAGAGCCTGGCGTTCGTCTGGGAACGGCAGCCACGAAAGCCACTCGGCGCTCAGGCGTTCGCCGTCCTTGACGCGGTAGCCGTCGGCGTCGCGTTCGGTCCAGCCAGCCTCGTCGAGGAGGGTGTTGGCCTTGGCTTCATCGTACGCCCACGAACCTTCAAGTGACGAGTCGTAGGAGTTTGGCGTGGTTGGGCTGAGGATGCTCCAGGCCCGCTCGTATTCGCCAGAGAACGCTGCGCCTACTGCCGCGTCGAGGTTGATTCCGTACTCGAATGCCTGACGAACCTTTGCGTCGCTAAATACGCCGTGTTCCCAGTTGAGCAGCGCCGAGTATGGCAGACCAGGGCTTGGAACCGAGGAAATCTCGGCGCCCTGAAGTTGCGAGGTACCCGTTGGAGTCAGGTCAACCGACACATGTGCTTGGCTGCTCTGCAACGCACCCACGCGAGCAGATTCCTCTGGGACGATGCGGATGGTCAGCGAGTCGAGTTTCGCTGGACCGTCGGCGAGCGAACCGCCGCCTGCAGTCTTGATGTCTGGTCCCCACGCGTAGTCCGCGTTCGGTTCGAGCACGAGCTGCTGCGCTGGGGTGTACTCCTTGAGCACGAACGGTCCGGTACCAACAGATACCTCAGGACCGCCAGCCTTGATCGCGTCCTGGGTTGCCGAGTCGAGAACCGCAGGCGAGTACATGCCGATGAAGGCCGTGGACAGGTTGGTGAGCAGTGGAGCGAATGGCTCCTTGAGGTGCAGCGTCAACTCGAAGTCACCAGTGGCCTCAGCACCGTCAAACAGTGAACCACCCAGCAGGCCGAGCGCCTGCGCTGACGCGGTTTCTTCCGCCGCAATGTGGTTGAAGTTCTTGACGGCGGCTTCCGCGTTGAACGGCGTTCCGTCATGGAACGTCACGTCCTCGCGCAGCGTGAACACGTAGGCCAGACCGTCCTCGGAAATCTCCCAGGACTGTGCGAGCCACGGCTTCACATCGCCGGATTCGTCGAGTGCGACGAGCGAGTCATAGATGTTGCGGTTCACGTACGCCGACACGTCCAGTTGGCTGGAGTGCGGGTCCATGTGACCGTTTTCGAGGTTTCCACCAGCGATAGTGAAAACTAGGTCTCCACCCGCATTCTGCGTTTGGGTGGCGGTTCCTTCTGAAGCATCCGGGCCGTTTGGCTCTTCGGATGAGCAAGCTGCAAGTGACAGCGCAATGGTTGCGGTGACGGCAGCGGTAAAAATGCGACGCGAAAGCGACGAGGTCATGTAATCCCCTTTGTCCGCCGAATTGGCACTTAGTCCGGCGTGTTGACAATGAGCAGCCTGCCTAGACTGCTTGTTTCAGATTAGCGACGATCCGGTTGGCCGTGTTATTCGGCTTGCGACCCAGGTCACTGCGCTAGGCGTGTCGGTGCTGTTTTACCTGCATTCCGGCCATTTTGTGTGGCTGCTTTCACACCCGGGCCGCGGCCCGGGTGCCAACGTGACCGGGATGTGAGATGGGGTGTTCGTGCGGTGCGTACCCCGTTGCGTATCAACTGGATCGGCACGCCGTCTTGCATGCTCATAGCGGTTTACTCCCACTGAGTGAATGTCATGCCAAGTTCATCGGCAAGCCCCAGAGCAATCGCCATCCGACTGTCGCGACCCGAGATACGTAATTCCCACGCATTAAACACGTTGACATCGACCAGACCGTGTTCAAACCCGTAAAACTGCGAATACCGCACCCGCGGCGCGTGCCACAAGCACCAGCCCCGAGCCATATCAGAAACTTCCCTCAGATCAGGCTGCACCAGAATGTCCCGGTACACATGACGCAACTCATCAGGAACAACAAGATCCTCGGTTTCCTCAATCACCTCAACCGCACCATCGTGGATCAACCCATGCTCGACCAGCAACGCCAGATAAGCGGTCACAAGCTCGTACCCGTCTTCTTTATACGCAAACGCATAGCCACTCGTCGGCTCATAATACGCATTGAAGAACGAACGAACACCCGCAATAAACTTACGAATCACAGTTTGCTCCTTCTATTAAGAAGTAGAAGCCACAGCCTGTATTATTAATATAATCATGACTAAAAATCTCTACGAGAAGTTCCTAAGATAAGATCCATACTTAAGGGCGGAATTTTCCTCTTTTAGGAAACCTGCTTCGATCTACTATCATTTTCGCTTACCAAATTTATTTTTGTCGCCATGACTCTCTCAGGTCGCAAAGCCTACCGTATGCTTCTTCGCTCTTTTCCTGCGTAATCCTCCGCAACTCGTCGATGAGATCCGCAATGCCGTACCCCTCATAACCCAAGCAGCCATAAGTTAGTACACCCGTATCGGCAGTCTTGGCGGTGATCGGGTTGCCATACTCGTCGAACAAAGACAACCCAACCCACACCGTCGCCGTACCACCGTCAACTACCTGCTGTCTCGTGGTCGCAACCACAGAGCCTTGTGGATCAACAATCCCCGGCGATAGAAAAGACCTACCGTGTCGTCTCGGTTATCCCATCCTTCACAGTGGCCGCCCACGATGGGCTATCCGAGGTGTCTTCATACACCCGCGTCGTGGTTGAGTTCGTCGAGACGGCAGAACGTGGTCAGGTCAGGGGTAGCGAAGGTAGCGTGGAGCACATCGAGGTCTTCCGGCAGATGGTCAGTGTGAGAACTTCCATCATCGGGGGACCTTGCCCCCTACCCAGTCACCACCACGCTCGCCCCTGATTACACCCTCAAATACGGAGATCCCCCATCATCTGAATCATGAGCACGACTACACCCTAAGTAAAACTTCCTTCCAAAGGCTTCACGCGCCGTCTAGTGAATTTCTTTCACTATCCACATTGCCAATGGTTGATCGAACTTATCTAGGACTCCAGTTAGTTCAATAGATTTCAGTTCCCACGCGTCTAGAGACGCTTCTTCGCAATATTCTGCAGCGGTTTCGAATGAATCAGAAAGACTAGCACCATCCGAAGGAACTATGATCCGGAAAGCCGAGAAGTGGGATGAAGCGTCAATGTCTAGGATCCTCACAACTTGGCTCCAAGTTCACTACCCATGACAGTCAAATGCAACTCTGGATACGGACGGAGCTCATCATCAAACCCGTAGACGTAACGAACACTCTCCACCCGATCAAAATCAAGCGCGTTATCTCTTGTAAACCGTGCCGCGCGCCGCAGCAACTCTGGTAGAGAGTCCTGATTCTCGCCCTCATCGTTTCGAATCACAACTACATGTGCAGTGTAGAGACTAACTCCGGGCATCTCGCTCAATTCACAATCTCGCATCTCATGACCAATCCTTGACACTGGCGAATCCGGACTCCATCCCGCCAACCCTGTAAAAGTTGCCAAGACACATTCCGGAGTTACATAGCCCTCTGGAACCTCGAGCCTTGCAAGCACCAGCGAACTAATCTGGGTTGAACGCCACGTCTCTTCCTCCGCCATAACAGCAAGGAAGAACAAAAAATCACTAACTGAGGGCTCCAACGATACACGAATAGGAAAGCTTATGTTTCTGACCTCAATACATTTCGATGATCTCATGACCCTTTGAACACTTCTCAAAGCACCGCATTCCCTTCTTTTGAAAACTAAATAATAGACACCCCAACGCAAGGAACACAAATCATTGACTCATCGAAAGAGGTTTCTAGTCCCACCACCACCGGGGGAAAATCTTGTACCTATCGGCGTATTGAAGGTTCTAATTCCGCCAGAACCGCCACCTCCACCCTTACCGTTATTTCCCTTGCCCTTCTTCCCGGAATTCTTTTTGGTATTTGCCCGCTTCTGCTTATTTCTTTCTCCAGAATATTTTTCATTTTTCTTGATTTTCTGCATACCACTGTTGTATGCAGAGCGTTCTGCCTTTGAGAGGGGCTGCCCTCGTTGATATTTTGCAATCGCTAAGAGTTCAGCGTCACTCAATTGAGCATGTTGTTTCTTGCCGTTGAGGTCGTACTTGTTGATCGGGTCTTGCGGATACGTATACCGGGTCGTGTTCCCACCCGTCACCGGATCCACCGAGGTGAAGTGCCCCGTCACACTGTTATACAACCGCACACCCATCAACACCAGACCCGTCGCGTCAGTGGCACGTTCTTTACCACCCAACCAGCCATAATCGAGTACACCAGTATCCGTGGTCTTCGCAGTGACCGGGTTGCCATACTCATCAAACAACGACAACCCACTCCACACCACGCTGGTCCCGCCGTTAGGACTCGTCTGCTTCGAGGTCGTGGCAACCACCGAGCCTTGCGGGTCAACAATCCCCGTCGGCAAAAAATCGTCCTCCACCGAGAACGTCAACGACAAGTCCCCCGCGATAGAAGACACATACCGTGTCGTCTCGGTTACCCCATCCTTCACAGTGGTCGCCCACGCAGGATTATCCGAGGTGTCTTCATACACCCGTGTCGTGGTCGAGGTATCACTACCCTCAGTCGTGGTCGAGGTTGAGCGACGATCCATCACGTCAAGATCGTAAGTGGTGGTCACACCGTTTTGGGTCACCGACCGTGCAAGATCCGAATCATAGTAAGAAACCGTCAAGTCACCTGCGCTCTCGCCTTGCGGGGTATCCACACCTGGGAGAGTGGTTTGACGACCCAACGCGTCATATACATACGAGCCAACACCATTAGCGCCTGAAAGGATACGGTCAGCCTTGTCGTATGCCCACACCTTGGTACTAGTCGACGGTGCACCCGCATCGGTGCACGATTGCGTCTTCGTGACCTGCCCAGTGCGGCGCCCCACAGTATCGAACGAGTATTCACGCGTCGTGCACGCCTCGCCAATCTGATCATAGGCTGCGGTCATGCGGGCGGCCTGGTCAAACTCATACCGGGTCACCCGATCCCCATCGCTTCCAGGACCGCTGATCTGGTTGATACGCCCGAGCGCGTCATGATGCATCATCCACGCAAACGACGCACTACCGTCATCGCCGGTCACGGTGTAGGTCAGTGCGGTTTCTTGACCACTACGGTCATAACTCGAAGCCTGCACCACACCCGTAGGTAGCGTCTGGGAGACAATATCGCCAAACGCGCTATAGTGGGCGGTGAACTCGCCCACCCCAGCAATCTGCTTCCCGATCACGCTACCGCTGTACGGATCATAGGTGTAGGTCGTGTTCCCGAACTTCGGTGAGGTCTCCTGCGAGACTCGGCCTGCACTGTCATACGTAATTGTTGTCGCTTGACCATGTTCGTCGGTGTACTTCACCACCCGACCCCACGAATCATGCTGGGTCTTGACCGCAGCTGTGACCGAGTCACCACTGCCCAAGGTTTGTGTTTCAACCTGCAAACCAGTTGCCGGGTCATACACGTTCTTCGCTGTTGGCTGCGGTGTTGAACCCGTCAACCCCGTCACCGCGGTTGTGGCTTTCTCAACACGTCCCGCAGTATCAAACGTTGTTGTGGCAGTGCGCGTGACACCATCAAGAGATTCCGTTGTGATCGCAGCGGCCATGTAGTACGAATACTGCGTCACGGTTTCCACGGGGATAGACGGTGTGGCTTCACCGCTCACAATCTGACAGACGAACCCCGCCCACGCCGGTTTATTTACACACTGGCTCGGCAACCCAGCAGGCGCCCCATTAGCAGTCGTGCGTGCATCGTAGTAGTGGGTGATTGTTGTGCCAGCATCAGAGCCGTTTGAGTCCGCGCCGATCTCTTTGACCGTGCGGCCTTGCTCATCAAACACAGTCTTGACCGTGATGTCCTGGTCACCATTCTCGGTTGTCAAGGTTGTGGGAGCACCGATCATCCACCCCGAGGTCTTACCCGTCACCGATGCACCATCAACCGGGTCATAGCCCATGCGCTGCTCAGTCAATACCGGCTCATCAGTTGGGAGCGCGACACTTGGGTCGCTCGACGCGCTGCCCGGCTGCGCGAGTGTGACTCGCGTTGTGGTCGCTAAACGGAACGGCAGACCTGTTTCTGGGTTAATCCCTTGGTTCGGTGCGCCCTGATCATAGGTTGTCGCAGTGTGTTGACGAGCCAATGTGACCTGCCCATCGCCATCCACAATCTCACGCACCGGCTCCCACACATCCGTGACCAACGTCGCGGCAGGGGTGACCACTGTTCCAGCAGGGATCGTGGTCACTCCATCACCACTACCCCACGTCACAGCAGATGCTGTTATGATCTCAGGGTTATACCGGGTGATAGTCGCGTACTCATCCGAGTTGGCAGTGCCACCAGCACTGCGGATCGCCAAGATCTGGTCGATCCCTCGTTCATCCAACTGGCGGATCACGTTACCGACACTGTCATACCCGGTTGCCGTGAACAGCCACCGCGCGGTATCACCGCCGCCACCTCCACCCGAATATGAGGCAGTGTTGATGACACGCCCCTCATCATCGGTATACGTGATATCCGCTTTCTTCAGCAGATCGGCTGTGACCGATGACCTAGCAGCACCAGCACTGTCTTGCCCAAACGCGGCAAACACCTTCGTCGGCGGCGTCTCTTGACCCCACTTACTGACATCGGCTTTCTCCATGCGTGGCAGCTTGCTATCACTCACGCTCAGGTCATAGGTGAACGCGCCCGTATAGGTGGAGCCCCGCTTAACCGCAGTGACACCATCAGTAAACAAAGCCGTGGGCGCACCGTCTTTGTACTCGATCGTGTACCCCTCCAGCCCAGAAGGCGTCACCGACGTGAGTCGACGGACGTTAGGGATACTTCCGGGAGCGTAAGTATAGGAGGTCGACAGGTTTGAGCGGGGATCTTTCACCTCGATCAAATACCCATCGTTGTTATAGGTGTATTGCGCGACCGTGTGGGTTTCCATCTTGGTCGGTAGCGTGCTGGACTGGTCGTAGGCGGTATACGCTACGGACTGGACTTTCTTCTCACCAGCAGTGGTTCCATACTCTAGCGTCAACACCCGGCATCCCGGCACGAAACTAGGTGGCGCACAGGTCACTCCAACCGGTTGTGGAGCAATGATCTGCTTCAGGCGGCCTTGACCGTCATGCACAAACTGGGTTGTCGATGGGTCACCGGCAACCTGCACGGATTCTGGCTTCCACACACCAGCCCCGGCATGCGTCCACGTCGTGACCGTTCCATCGTCTTCGGTAAAGACCAGTTTCTTCACGTTCGAGACAGTCTTAATCTCGAGACGTGCACCCACCTGAGCAGTCTCGTCATCAACCGCAGTGTAGGTTCCAACCTTTTGTGCAACCTTCGAGGCACCCTGAGAGTAGATCAGAGCGTTTTCTTCCTCATCAACCAGCAAGATCGTTCCGTTATACGTTGTGTCATCGACAATCTCAAACCCAGCAACACCCGCATCCACACCATCAAACGACGGCTTCCAACCCTTCCCAAACGGGCCGTCTTGCTGGTTGTTAAACGTCGAGAACGACCGCGAGACCGTCAACTCACCCAAATAGCCTGGCACGGAAATATCGGTGGTCGAGGTATTAAACTCACCGGTCCACTGCGCAACTTGGCCAGGTCCTGCATCCGCCACAGGGAAGTTCGATCCAAACGCGTGAGGCACATAAGTGAGCGTGGCGTGTGACTTGGGATCGCTTGTCCATGTGCATGAGGTGCTCGTTGATGATCCACTGGCGTATACGAAACACACTCGCACATCAAGTACGGTGTGCTTACGTGAGCGGTCTTCACCATTAACATCTTTGACAGCTGCCGCCGCGTTAAACGATCCGGTCGCGGTGGCAGTGGCTCCTGAGACGACAACGGTTGGAGCACTCCCGTCCGCGTCTTTCCACGTCATTTGTCCGGTACCGTAGGCTCGCCATTGAACCTTTGCCGTAATAGTCGATCCGGTCACTGCAGGAGCACTCGCTTTGACCACATGACTTGCGGTTGTCTTGACTCCCGCGTTAGTTGGGGAGGTAATGCTGGCGGGGCCATTACCAAACGTGAAGATAGTCGCATCCGACTTATTGTTCGCTTTGTCGACAGCGACAACTTTCAAGGTGTGAGAGCCTGCAGGATTCCAGTTCACTGTCGCTGTTGGTGTTGCCCCACTGACCGCGACCGATACGACAGTCCCATTATCTTGCTGGTATTCAAACCTCTGCACCTCCGCATTCGACGCTCGCATCGTGAACGCGTTCGATGCTGGCTTCTGCTCCAACCACAAGCCAGACGCAGCATAAGCAGACGCAGTGATCGTTGGTTTGACCGGCACAGTGCGGTCGTAAATCAGCGTCGTTGTGCCCGAATACCCTGACACATGGCCAAACTCATCAGTGGTCTTTGCCCGCAATTTATAGGTACCATCAGCCAGACCGGTCAAATTGCATGAGGCAGCCGTATTCGAGGCAACCAACGCGGTAGTGCACGATTTACTAACAGTATTACTCGAGTTCACCGCCTCGATCGTGTACTTCACCCGGTCCCCATACGGATCAGTACCACGCGCGGTCACGGCCAGCGATGCAGCATTAGAGTACCCAGCCGCATTCGTTGAACTAAACGTTGGGGCACTTGGAGTGTTCGGTTTGACCGAGTACGTCACACTAAGGACAGGGCTACGCGATGAGGTATTACACGTGGCATGCGTAGACAGTTCATTCCACGAGCAAAACCGTTTGCCAAAGTTCTTGTTATTCGCTTCTGCTGTCGGGACGTTCAAGACAAGACCGTAATTATCGAACTTGTTGTCGTACCACCCTTTATAAATCGCGGTGACATCAGCAGTGACGTACCCATTTGAGACTCCAGTACACCCATCGCCACCAACGTTTTGAGTGAAATACAGACCCGGATTAATTGAAGCCGTGTTGACCCCCGGCCGATCAGCCCACGTCGTGTTCGTTGTAAAGCCCGAGCTTAAAGGATGAATGTTCGTCCGTACGCTGGTGGAACATGACTCTGCATAGTACTGATACAACTTCAATTCGGCTTTGACGACCTCGGTTCCAGCCGCTTTCAGTTCATCTTGCCACTGTAAATAGGCGCGAGCCTCACCAGCAATATCACCGGTACGTCCCACGTTGAGTTTGTAGTCGCTTCCTTGGGCTGCTGTTCCAGAACGCACCCACGTGTCACGCAAACTTGATGCTTTACTAATCGCAGGATCAATCACGACAGGGTAGACCGTGTCTGGATCAGTCAAGAAACCCTGCGGCGCACTTAACTCCACCCGGGTGTGGGTGCCATCAGCAGTCTTTACCCCGTCAGATACCTCAGCATCCAACGCGACAACGTTATTCGGGTCACCACCTGAATCAACGCTAGCGTCCCACGCAATCACAGGAGCAGGAGCCGAAATAGCTTCACCCTTCTTGTCTTCCATGACAAGAGCACCATCATCTTCAACAACCGTCATACCGGTAGTCAATAGATCGAATCCAAAAACAGGATCGTCCTCATCTGGCGCTTCATTGAGCCGCAACACATACGTCGCCCCGACAGGCGTCGCGGTGACCACAAGATCACTTGTTTCTGAGACAGTAAACGTCGCAACCGATCCCTCGACCGTGGGTTCAGGCAGGTCCTGCGGCCACGTCAACGTCGCGGTACGCGATTCTTCCTCATCAAGAACAACCGAGACAACATCCCCGCCACCAATAGTGACGTCTGTCGGCGATACTTTCGGTCCCCACGACCCATCGCCGCGCTTCACAAGCGTTAAGTCAACGTCTTGCCACTGGCCATCTTCACCTTGGACATAGGCCGGTTCACCAAGATCCTCTAACGTCCACGTCCCATCAGGGTTAGCATACGTGCGCGTGGACTCGGTACGCTGCGAAACGTCCTCAACCCGCCTACCGCTCGAGACGGCTGTTAGCCGGGCAGAAAAACTCTCCTCGACTTCAACGGGTTCTTCTAGGCCATCGACGTTTTGGTCACGATCATCAACCTCACCATCACCAAGGCTCACCCCACCTCGAACACCAGAAGTATCGTCACTGTCTGCGGGAGCAGCCACACTAGGAGTCACCACCAACGATGCCAGTAACGCCCCAGACACAACCGAGGCAACACCACGAGCAAAAACCCGACCACGACCAGTCAACACACCACGCATCACAGCGCTCCACTATCACTCAAGAAAGAAGAAGACGAAGAAAACTTCTTGGAGAATATGCCTCCTGAGCTGAACAGAAGACAGTTCCCATAAAGAATCCTGAGAAAACAGTGAAGAAAACCTTGACGCAGCACACATCGCCGCTAAAACACGGGACTAAAGTCCCAATTATTTCCCTCATCTCGACAAGGAGTGGAAATCCATGAGAGGTGCTCACTACGGCGACAGCCTCACCGGAGATGTTGCAGGCGCACCTGCATGCGCCACAAACCAGCGCGCGGAAAACACGTCTAAGCGCCGGGAACGCCCAGAGCACCGACGCAACCAACCACCACGGGCAACCAAGGATGGGAAGTCGCCCAACTCGTCGGAAATCTGGAAGCAGCCGCACCAAAAACCAGCCCAAACAACAAGCACCAGCGCAAGGCCACGTGAACCTTGCACGGCTTGCCAAAGCCGCCGAGAAGCGCGCCAACGTCGAGGTCCCGCCCATCACCTAACACGCGGTCATCACACACGGAATTAGCACAAGACATCACGCTCTGCGGCACCTACCAACTAGCAGATAGCCACCTATTTTCAGGTTAGATAGGTTAACCTGAAAATAGGTAAGACATCGGTACACCTCAATGTGGAGCCCAAGGGGAACGATAATGGCTGAGTATATTGAACGACTGTGGAATCCTGTCGACGAAACTGCAGGTCTAGGTCGCCGCGATAGAAAACCTGGGCGCTACCTCGCATATATCCCGGACGAACTCAAAGCCAATCTTCCTCAACTCAGTACAGAAGCCAACGAGGCTGCCGCCGACGCCTTAGCCGTGCTAGCACGCGCCGACGAACGCATCGGCGCTTCGGGAAAATATCTCAACCACCTGCTGATTCGATCCGAGAGCATCTCATCCTCATGGATCGAGGGAAATCGAATCACACCCAAGAAACTAGCCATTGCTGAAACTCTGGGCCAAGGCGGACGCGTCGCCCTCGACGTTGTCGCAAACGTACGCGCAACAGAAGAAGCAATCTCAAAACTCTCAGATCCCGCACGAGACATAACCACCGCAGACATCGTGGCCCTGCAACACGTCATTGAACCATCGCTCTCCCCCGGCCTACGCACCGAACAGAACTGGGTAGGAGGAGCTGGATGGTCACCCCTACGAGCCGACTTCATACCGCCACCCGAAACGGAAGTCGCCCAACTCGTCGACAATCTGGCACAGTTCTTGACCGCCACTCACGGCAACCCCATCGTGCGGGCAGCCATCGCGCACGCACAGTTCGAGACCATCCACCCATTCATTGATGGAAACGGACGTACTGGCCGTGCACTCATTCACACCGTTCTCAAACGGGCCGACGCGGTACGAAACACACTCATCCCAATCAGCACCGTTTTTGCCGGAAACACCGACGCATACATTGGAGGGCTGACTCAATACCGTGCAATCCCCACACAGCTCGATGACTGGATCATTGCTTTTGCCCAAGCAACCGAACTTGCCGCAGCCAACGCGGTACGCCTATCTGAGAGCATCAGCCGTGTGGATACAGAAGAACGCGAACGGCTAACCGCATATCGAACCAGCCATGGCAAAACTCCTTCAATCCCGCGTGCAAACGCTGTGATTCGGAAGATACTCGATCTGCTACCACAAGAGCCCGTACTGACAACACAGCACATAGTCAAACGTCTCGGCTGCTCCCCAACTGCGGCGCACTTGGCTCTCACCGAGCTTAATGAGGCCGGGATTCTCGGGCGCACGAAGGATCAGAAAGGAAAACTCGTGTGCTGGACGGCTGACCATTATCTATCGCTGGTCGCTCTTACTGAGCGCAGCAACCGGGTAGGTGGTGGAGACACCTTCGGAAACCCGCCCCACCTCGGGCCTCCCCGGCCTGAGTTGTGATCACCCCGACTTCCGCTGAACGATAAATAACTATCGAAGGCCAGCAGAAGGCTGGGAGAATGGAGCACGTGAACGGCCCGCATCACTCCACCCCAAAGACCTCCGACACGGCAGGTGTGTCTGCACGCGCCACAACCCAGCGCACACAAGATCAGCGCGCGGAAAACACGTCTAAGCGCCAGGAGCGCCCAGAGCGCCAGCGCAACCACCAACATGAGGCGACCGAAGGTAGGAAACAGCCGAATCGTCGGAAATCTGGACGGAGCCACACCAAAAACCAGCCGAGCCAGCAGGCACCAGCGCAGGGCCACGTGAACCTTGCGCGGCTTGCCAAAGCCGCCGAGAAGCGCGCCAACGTCGAGGTCCCGCCTATCACTTATCCGGCAACGCTGCCGGTCAGCGCGCGACGCGAGGACATTGCGAACGCCATCCGCGACAATCAGGTCGTGATCGTGGCCGGTGAGACCGGGTCGGGTAAGACCACGCAGTTGCCCAAGATCGCGCTCGAGTTAGGGCGGGGCCGCAAGGGGCAGATCGGGCACACGCAGCCGCGCCGTATCGCGGCGCGCACGGTTGCGGAACGCATCGCGCACGAGATCGGCACCACACTCGGCGACATCGTGGGCTACCAGGTCCGCTTCACGGACCAGTCCTCCGATTCGACGCTGGTCAGGGTCATGACCGACGGTATTCTGCTCGCGCAAATCCAACGTGACCCGCAGTTGCTCGCGTATGACACGCTGATTATCGACGAGGCCCACGAGCGTTCCCTCAACATCGACTTCCTGCTGGGTTACCTCACCCGCCTGCTACCGCAGCGCCCGGATTTGAAGGTCATCATCACGTCGGCGACGATCGACTCGGACCGGTTTGCCCGGCACTTTGCGCCGGGTGGGCCGATCACTGACGACGAGTTGGTTACGGATGCTCCGCTGCGTTCACCTGCGCCTGTGATTGAGGTTTCGGGCCGTACGTTCCCGGTTGAGCTGCGGTATCGTCCGCTGACCGATGATGACGACGGTGACATGCTCACCGCCATCTGCGAAGCCGTGGATGAACTCGTGGTTGAAGGCCCCGGCGACATCCTCGTGTTCCTGTCCGGTGAACGCGAAATCCACGACACCGACGAGGCCCTGCGCGGACATCTGGGGCCACGCGCCAACGACCCCAAAGCCGCCGGACACATCCAGATCCTGCCGCTTTATGCGCGCCTGTCCGCCGCTGAACAGCATCGCGTGTTCCAGCCGCACGAGAACCGACGCATCGTGCTGGCCACGAACGTTGCCGAAACCTCGCTGACCGTTCCCGGCATCCGCTACGTAATCGACCCCGGAACCGCACGCATCTCACGGTACTCCAAAGCCACTCGGGTCCAGCGCCTACCCATCGAGGCAATCTCGCAGGCGAGCGCGAACCAACGTTCAGGGCGTTGTGGACGTGTTGCTGACGGTATCGCGATCCGGTTGTACTCCGAAGAGGACTTCAAGGCCCGCCCCGAGTTCACCGAACCCGAGATTCTGCGCACCTCGCTTGCCTCCGTTCTGTTGCAGATGGTTGCCGTAGGCGTGGCTCGCACCCCCGATGACGTGAATAAGTTCCCGTTCGTTGAGGCTCCTGACACTCGTGCCGTGCGTGACGGCGTGCAGTTGCTGCAAGAGTTGGGTGCGCTGACGTCGAGTTCTGCTGGTTCAAGTTCAGGGCCGGGGTCCATCAAGGCTTCGGCCACAGCCGATGCCTCTGCGCCGCAAAAACGCGGCGGAACCCAACTGACCGCGGTCGGGCGTCAACTGGCCCAACTGCCCATGGACCCACGCCTCGCCCGCATGATCATTGAAGGTGGCAAGCACGGCGTGGCCCGCGAGGTCATGATCATCGCTGCGGTCATGTCCATCCAAGACCCCCGCGAGCGCCCCGCCGAGTCACGCGAGATAGCCGATTCGTTCCATGCAAGATTCGTGGACGGCTACTCGGATTTCATGACCTACCTGAACCTGTGGGAGTACATTCGCCACCAGCAGCGTGAGTTGTCTTCGTCCGCGTTCAGGCGGATGTGCCGCAATGAGTATCTGAACTTCCTGCGGATTCGCGAGTGGCAGGATGTGGTTGCCCAGTTGCGGGAGATGACCCGTTCGATGGGTATTGACTCGCAGGTGAGGCCACCGCAACCGCTGCGCGACGAGTTGGCGCAGGCTCAGGTCAGTGGACGTAAGGGTAAGGGCGGCGCTTCTCAAGGGCGTGGTGCGACCAAGTCGGATCGTACGAACGCCGCGAACATTAAGACGGCCCGCGAGGGCACGTCGGGTGCGGCTACGGCTGCGGGCAAGACCGGCGCTGGCCCTGCGAACACTGGCAAGGCCAACACCGGTAGCGCCAACACCATCCCCGGTGGAACCGATACCCCGACGACCCCGGACACTCGGTTCGTGTGGGACTCGGACACGATTCACCGTTCCCTGCTTGCGGGTCTGCTGAGTCAGATCGGCATGCAGGAGATGAACCAGGTGTCGCTGCACAAGACTGGCCGTGAGACTGCGGCAGACCGTCGGGCGAAGCGTCAGGCACGCAACGAATACCTCGGAGCACGTGGCGCTAAGTTCGCCATCTTCCCGGGCTCGCCCCTGTCCAAGAAGCCACCGGAGTGGATCATGGCGGGCGAAGTTGTGGAGACATCCCGGTTGTGGGCTCGCGATGTGGCGCGCATCCAGCCGGAGTGGGCTGAACATCTGGCATCTGGTATCACCAAGCACACCTATTCTGACCCGCACTGGTCCACTAAGCGTGGTGCGGCTATCGCACACGAGAAGGTGCTGTTGTACGGTGTGCCGATCGTTGCGGACCGGCCCGTGTTGTATGCGAAGGTGAACCCTGAGAATGCTCGGGAGATGTTCATTCGTCATGCGCTGGTGGGCGGTGAATGGTCCACGCACCACAAGTTCGTGCAGCATAACAAGCAGGTTCTCGCTCAGGCGCAGGAGTTGGAGGCCCGCTCGCGGCAGCGCGGTTTGGTGGCTGACGAGGAAACGCTGTTCACGTTCTACGATGAGCGGCTGCCCGCCTCGGTGGTGTCGCAGCGTCACTTTGACCAGTGGTGGAAGAAGGCGCGCACCGAGACTCCCGATCTGCTCGATTTCTCCCTTGAGATGCTTGTCGAGGGTGGCGAGGACGCGGTCGATGATTCGCTGTTCCCGCAGCAGTGGCAGCAGGGCGACGTCACGCTCCCCCTCACCTACCAGTTCTCTCCGGGCACCGAAGCGGACGGCATCACCGTGCACATCCCGATTCAGGTGCTGAACCGGGTCGCGCCCGAGGGGTTCGACTGGCTTGTTCCGGGCCTGCTCGACGAGTTGTGCGTCGCGATGATCCGCGCCCTACCCAAGGTCACGCGCCGCGAGCTTGTGCCCGCGCCGGATTGGGGTGCGAAGATCGCGCAGTGGCTACGCGAGAACACCCCGGCCTGGGAGGATATGGCTCGCGCTGGGGATATGGCGCAGTCGTTTGGTTCCGCTTTCGCGAGCGCCGTGTGGGCGCTGAAGTACTTGGAGATTGACGACGATACGGTCGCGTCAGTCACTCTACCTGCGCACCTGCAGATCACCTTCCGGGTGTTTGCGCAGCGGGGCTCTGGGCGAGATGCGATCGCTGAGGTGTTGGGCGAATCGAAGAGCCTTGAGTCGCTGCAACGTAGTCTCGCGAAGGATGCCGAGGACGCTGTTCGTTCAGCGGTGCGTGGCGCTGTGGGTGCTGCTCTTGCTGAAGCGCAGTCACGTTCAGGTGGCGCTTCCGGAAACAAGGCACAGGGCGCTGGAAGCCAAACGCCTGGCTCAGTAGACGGAACGAAGCAGTCAGACCGTTCCGGTCGGGGAAAGAATGTTCCCGCAGGCTCGGGATCTAACGCACCCGGCAACGTTTCGGCTTCCGGAGGCGCTGGAACAAGTTCGTCATCCGTCCAGCGTGGCCGGAAGGCCGCGCTCCCTCAAGGGTTTACGTCCGGACCCGAAACGATCACGCACGCAATCGCGGAAATCGATTCGCTCAAAACCTGGCCAGAAGGCGACGCCTACGCCACGCTACCCGGTGTGGTCGAAGGCCGGGGACCCGGTGGACTGGAAGTGCGGGGCTATCCGGCCCTGCTCGTCGAAAATAGGGATGCAAAGCAACCAACGGTTGGCTTAAGAATCCTTGCTGACTCTGCCAAACAAGCCGTCGAACATCGCGAAGGCGTGTGGCGGCTCGTCCTCGCCAACGCTGCGTTGCAGCCTGGTCGGATCACGTCGCGGTGGAGCGGAACCCAAGCGTTGACGCTCGCGGCCAGCCCATACCGGAACACTGACGCTCTGGTAGCGGACGTGCAGTTCGCGGCCGTGAAGGCGCTCCTGCCCGAGGCCGGAGCGATCCGCTCCGCCGAGGCGTATGCCGAGGCCGTGCGCACCGTGAAAACGCGGCTTGAGGATGAGGTGTACCGGATCGTCGGCGATGTTGTGGCTGCTCTTGCCGCATACCGGGACCTGGATGTGGCGATTTCGAACTCGAAGTCGCTCGCGCTGCTGGCCACCCTCAACGATTCGCGCGCTGTTGCCGCTGCTCTGATCTATCCCGGATTCGTCTCCGCGACCCCGCCTGACCAGTTGCGACACCTCGCCCGCTACCTGCGCGCGCAAGTCCACCGGATCGACAAGGCCGCGAACAACGTGCACCGGGACAACGAGCTGACCTGGAAGGTTGGCAACGTGACCGAACAGTTCGAGCGGGCGCTCACCAAACGGAACTCCGCTGGGCTCGTGGGGCTCGATAACCCTGAGCTTGCCCAGGTCAAGTGGATGATCGAGGAGTTGCGGGTTTCCCTATACGCCGAACAACTCGGCACGAGCGGTTCGGTGTCGGAGAAGCGCATCCTGAAGGCGATCGCGAACGCTCTCGCTTAGCGCCCCTAGCACCCCAACTCATTTGAGAGTGCACTCAGGAACCAGGCTGCCAACGAAACACAACGGATGCAGTTCTTAGCCACAGGACCCAGTAACGTTGAAGGTACCGAACAACGTTTGGCGCAAGACCTTTGGAGGAACATGGCTAAGAAACATAGCTCTACCAGCGAGACCATCGTGGTGGATGGCGAGCGGTTCCGTATCACCATCACAGGCCAGGAAGCCTCGTACGACTGGTTGAGCGGACCGAACAAGGACTACGGGTTCAGTCTTTCCGTGCAGGGAGCCACCAAGTTCACGTTCCCGCGCGAGTTTCACGTATCGCAGATCAAGCAGTTTCTCGCGGACATCGACCCAGAGACCGGGTACCTCCCCGAGGACTAGGCGAGGCGCAAGACATAGCGCCGCCACAACTGCTGTGAAGCATACAAAAACGGTGTGGGCCAGACGGATTGTCCGTCTGGCCCACACCGTTTCGCTTAACCGCGCGCGGTTGAAATCAATCAGCCGAGGGTGATGACAACCTGAACCTCGCTGCCCTCATCGAGGACTGGAAGTGGCTTCGCCGCATCGTGCGGGGCGCCGTCAATCGTGACGGATTTGATGCCGCGACCTACGTGATCAGGGTTCTTGACCTCGATGTTGTAGGTACCGCCACGCCATTCACGGCGGACCTCGAAGCCATCCCAGTCAGACGGGATGGACGGGTCAACGGTCAGGCCGTCCAGGCCTGGGCGAATACCAAGGATGTACTTGGTGACAGCCGTGTACATCCAGCCAGCGGTTCCGGTCAGCCACGGGTTCTGTGCCTTACCGAACCACTCGTGGTCGCGGCCGTACAGGAACTGCACGTAGGCGTAAGGCTCAGCGCCGCGAACCTCGATGTTGTCGTTCTGGTTGTATGGCAGGATTGCATCGTAAAGTTCGACGGCGCGATCACCACGGCCCAAAACAGCCTCTGCCACGATTGGCCAGGCGTTCGGGTGGGAGAAGATTGCAGCGTTTTCCTTGATGCCCGGGTACACGCGGGTCACGAAGCCAACGGTGTCATCGACGGTGCGGAAAGCAGGCCAGTTCAGGTGCGAACCGTACTCGGAGCCGAGCAGTTCCCTGACCGAGTCCATTGCCTGCTCGCCCTGCTCCTGCGAGGAGATGCCAGCGATGATCGGCCAGGCCTGGTGCTCGAGGAAGATCTTGCCCTCAGCGTTTTCGTTCGAACCGATCTTGACGCCGTCGCGAGTGTATCCACGGATCCACCACCTACCGTCCCACAACTGTCCGTCTGCGACCTGAGCGATGCGCTCACGTTCAGCTTCGAGGCGAGCCACATCCTCAGTCTTGCCGAGTGGGCGCGCCACCTCGAGAAGAGCGCCGATGGCCCACGCGTGGAGGAAGGTGACGAGCGAGGTTTCGCCACCGCCAAGGTTGAGGCAGTCGTTCCAGTCCGCACGCAGACCAAGTGCCACACCGTTCTGTCCAACATGCTTCGAGGAGAAGTCGATCGCCGCGATGAGGTGCTCGTACACGGTTCCCTCTGGGCCGTCCGCGAACGGGATGACCTGGTCGAGGAACGCGTGATCGCCGGTTTCCTTCACGTACTCGAGAACCGAAGGCACGAGCCACAGGTGGTCGTCCGAGCAGGTGTCTTCCAGGCCGTGAATGAGGTCTGCCGTGTTACCACGTGGCACAACCGTTGGCGATGGAACGTCTGGGAGTGGCTCGGCGTCTGGGTCGAACAATTCCGGCTCGAACAGGTGCAGACCGTAGCCCTGCGAGACCTGCGCGCGCAGCAGTTCAAGGATGCGCTGCTTGGTCTTGATCGGGTTGGAGTGGATAACGGACATGACATCCTGCGCGGTGTCGCGGTATCCGAGACCAACACGGCCACCGACCTCAACGAACGAGGCAAACCGGGACCACACAACACAGGTTTCAGCCTGCAGCAGGGTCCACGAGTTGATCATGGTGTTCATGCCCTCGTGTGGGGTCTTGATGTACTGCTTGGCCTGCTTGGACTTCCAGTAGTTGCGCAGGTTCTGGCGCTCCGCGTCCACGGTGGCGAGGTCGGCGTACTTTGCCTGCATCGCACGGCCAGCCTCGTCACGCGAACCGTAGCCGAGCATGTAGACGAGGCGCTTGGTTTCACCCGGCTGCAGCGTGATCTTGTGCTGGAGCGAACCGCAGTGGTTCTGGGTGGTTGCGCTCTGGTTCGAGCCGTGACCGCGTTCGATGGCGATTGGGTTGCGCTCATCGCGGTAGGGGCCGATGAAGTTATCGCGCAGCGAGTCGTACGAGTCTGGGGTCTCGGAGGACGCAAAGTAGTGGAACGTCCACGGCTCGTAGTAGAAGTCGTACTCGATGATGCCGTCTTCGTAGCTGGAGCCCGAAGCGTACAGCGACATCTGCAGGTTCTGGTTGTCGATCGTGATCGTGTGGAACGAGAACTCCACGTACGAACCAACGGTCAGGGTACGAACCTCGTCGCCGGTGTTGGTGACTTTGACGTCCCACAGTTCCACATCATCATCAACGGGGATGAACACGGTCTGCTCAGCGGAGATACCGCGATAGTCAGCGGAGAACGTGCTGTAGCCCATGCCGTGACGGGTCTCGTACGTTGCAGCTCCTTCGCCTTCGAATGGCTTGCCCACTGGCTGCCATGACACCGACCAGAAGTCGCCGTCCGCGTCGTCGCGCAGGTACACGTAGTGTCCTGGACGATCCAACGGAACTCCGTTTTGACGGAAACGCGTGATGCGCCCCTGCTGGGAGTTCTTGTAATACGAGTAGCCCCCACCGTTGTGGGACAAAACGGTACAGAAGTTCTTCTGTCCGAGATAGTTGGTCCACGACACTGGAACGTCTGGGCGCTCGATGACGTATTCGTCGTTGGCAGTGTCGAAGTAACCGTACTTCATGGCTGCGGTTCTCCTTGGGGTGAGTGGCTAGGTTGATTGGGGTGTGCCGGGTGGTGGCCTCCCCGGTTTCAGGGGTGCCGTCGGTTGTCCGCGCTTAAGCGGTCACGAATCCGCGCAGCCAGTCGAGCAGTTCTTCTGCCTTTTCTGGGGAGTCGGCTTCAACGAACATGCGAAGCACTGGTTCGGTTCCTGAGAATCGCAGGAGCGCCCAGTTGTCGTTTTCGAGCAGGATCTTGGTGCCGTCGGTGTGGTCGATGCTGACCACTGGGTACGATCCAATGTGCGTGAGTGGTTCTGCGGCGAGGCGACGTGGCACGGCAACGCGCATATCCGGGGTTGCCGGAACGCCAGCCTCGAGCGAGTAGAGACGCCCAGTGATCTCATAGATCATCTCGCGCAGTTCTGAGATGCGCTTTCCAGTGCGGGCCAACATCTCAGCGACCAGCGCACATGCGAAGATTCCGTCCTTGCCGAGGATCCAACCGCGCACGGTCAAACCACCGGAGGACTCGCCACCGAGGACTGCGCCGATCTTGTCCATGCCCGCCGTGACGTGCTTGAATCCGACCTTGCACTCAAAGGATTCCTCGCCGAAGTGGGCGGCTAGGCGGTCGAGCATGTGTGTGGTTGCGAGGTTGCGGACCACGCCTCCCTTCTCACCACGTACCTCGTGCAGGTACCAGTACAGCAGGAGCAACAGATCGTTGGTCGACACATACTCGCCCTGTTCATCCACGATTCCGATGCGGTCCGAGTCGCCGTCGGTGGCCATTCCAAGGTCGTACCGGCCATTGCCCTCCTTGATCATGGAGATCAGGGCGTTGAGGCGTTGCAGGTCAGGTGCTGGTGCGATCCCACCGAAGAGTGGGTTGTGAGCCGCGTGGATGAACTCGGCACGAACACGCATGTCAGACAGGATCGTTCCAAGCGTGAGCTGGGAGGTTCCGTACATCGGGTCTACAACGACGTTGAGGTTCGATCCACGCACGGCCTCGACGTCGATGATCGCTTCGATCGCGTCGACGTACTCACTGGTCAGGGTCTGGTCCACAACGATGCCCGCGGCGCGAGCTACGGCGAGGTCGAGGGTGACGATGTCCTTGACGGTGAGTTCGTTTGCCTCGTCTTGGAACCGGTCGGTCTCATCATCGAGAGGAAGCGAGCCATCCGCACGGAACACCTTCATACCGTTCCACTCCGGTGGGTTGTGCGATGAGGTGATGATGATTCCGTAGGTCTTTCCCAAGAACGGGGCCGCAAAGGTGACGAGCGGGGTTGGCACGTCGTCTGGAAGGAGCACCACTGGGATGTTGTTGCCTGCGAAGACTTCGGCGGCAGCCTCCGCAGACTCGCGAGAGAGGAAGCGTCGGTCGCCACCGATCACAACTCCGGCGGCATCCTTTCCACTGCGGATTGCCTCGTTTGCGATTGCTTGGCAGAGGCGACGCACGTTGGCGAGCGTGTATCCCTCACCGATCACCGCACGCCATCCACCGGTGCCAAAGACGATCTTGGTGTCGGTGTTCTTACGTGGCACGAACAGGCGCTTGAGCACGATGGACTCGGCTTCTTCGAGCTCCGTGGTCGTGTTGATGCCCTGGACCTCATCGGTGTCGTAGATGCGGTACGTTTCGATTTCGTCACCGGAATCGATTGCACGCTTGACCACGGAGGTCAGTCGGTGGTCGCTGGTGGCCGCGAGTGCGTCAATCTGGTTCAGCAGCTTGACGCCGTTGGATACGTAGGTTCCCACATTGATCTCGTGGGTGGCACCTTCAACCGTGGATGGGATCTCGTCGTGTTCGAGCACCTCGGTGATGCGCCCGTCCGCTCCACGCAGGATGTCCCCGTGCGGGAACTCCCCGGTGACGATCGCGGAGAGAAGGGTGAGTTGGCGGCCGGTCAGGTCGAAGCGGTTGAGGATACCGCGGATGGATTCGGGGCGTAGGAGTGGGGTGTCCGCGTAGGTGACCAGAATGGTCTCAGCGCCGGCTGGCAGGGCCTCGCGCGCGGCGGCGACCGCATTTCCGGTTCCTAGGGATTCCGCCTGTTCAACGTAGATGAGGTCAGCGCCGAGACGGTCTCGCAGTTCGGTGTCCCCTGGCGCGGTGACCACGATGATCTGCTGGGCTGGGAATACTGCGCGAACGTTCCGCAGTGCTACCTCGGCGACGGTTGAGTCACCCAAAGGGCTGGTGAGAAGTTGCCGAGAGGCGGCGTCTGCTCCCGCAGCCAGGACAACTGCAACGGTGGTCTCTAGGATGGCTGGCTCGGAGGAAGGTGCGTTCGTCATTGTTCCCTCGCTAACGCGATTTATGTGTGGTCGGCGTTGACCGGTCGGTAACAGCGAACTGCGCATCGCACGATCGACACCTAGTCATTAGTTAGCATCCTAATCTAATTCTCAGGAGTTAGTAAGTATACTAACCTAATTATTTACTCAAATGCCACGGAAAAGTCGCATGAACAGCATTTTCCTCTGGGTTATACGGGACCTTGGACTAAGAGGGCTCCAAGGCTGAAAGCCTGGAGATGTTCGCGATCCGTTCCGTCACGAACACAGCCTGCAGGACCTCGGCTGCCGGGTTGCGCTCACCCTCCTCGACGGCCCCTACCTCACGTAACAGCCGAGCAGCCACCGCCAATCCGAGCTCATCCGCTTGCAGTGCCAGAGAATCGATCTGCTCTCGTAGGCGCCTTCCAAGCAACCACCCACCCCCAACGCCGGTGGCCGCAAGCCCTGTCAGCACATCGCGCGTACGGATTGCCCAGCGTTCGATCTCGTTACGCCCGTATTCCGCCCGTCGGGCCGCATACACGTCAGTGCTCGCAGAACGCACCTTCCCAACGAGTGCCTCGTTCTTCCTCTGTCCCCGCTTGGTACTGACCGCAGGAGGCGCAGCCACCCGAGTCAAACTGAGTGACAGGTTTCGCGGCGGCTTCCCAGCAAACACGGCAATGGGCAGCGCACCATCGATCACCACGACGGCCCTCACGTGCTGCTCAAAGGCAAGTAGCAGGGTCACGGCATTCTGTTCCACACCCGCCGCTGCAACGCGTAGTTCGTGCCGATTCCTCTCCTGGTCAACCACCACCCACACAAGTTCCTGATTGATCTCATCGAGCAACAGTTCACGTGCAGTCTCGCGGACCACTATCACCTGCACACGCGTTCCAGAACGACCAAATCCCACAGTTGCCGGATCCACGCCCACACCGATCTGCCGCGATATTTCGGTGAGGTCAAGTTCCTCCACCGTATCTACCGCAGCAATCTTCGTGCGTGCAGTGGCTCTGAGCTGCCCCGTGCCGTCTCGCTCCGCGCCCTCCAGTCGAATGGTGCTGTTGCTGATCGCTTCCAGGGACCGCCCCAAGAGCAGTGGCGCAGTCCACGACTTGGTGAAGCCCGGGTCGCTCCCCTTAGAGCGCCCATTGGTCAGAGTCTCCACCCTCCGATTGTCTCGGTCCCACCAGTAGGCGGTGTAGCCACGCGCCCCCGCCGCGCTGGTCCACCAGCGCACGCCGAGTGGTACGAGCATTCCGGTGTCCACGGTTTCCGAGTCTGCGATGCCACGCAGATTAGCGGGCAATTCAGCCGCGCACGATGCCCTCAGTATCGCGTGCCCAGCGGCCCACACCTGCGCAAGGGCCGACAGCACCTGCTTCTCATCTATTTCGTCCCGATCATCCGCAAGTTGGGCCACCTGCCCGGCTGCAGCCTCCAGTAGCAGGGAAAGCAACCGCAGTTTTCCCGTCTTTGCGCGCTGCGCCGCACCCCGCAACCTCTCGTGCGACTGCCGGGAAAGATGCGATAGCCCCAACCCGAGCAGCGCCTCCACCACGTCAATCGCGTACTGGGCCGTCTCGCATTCTGTTCCCCGTTCCCGTACGATCGCCGCCGCGACAGTGGTCTGCGTATCGCGCACAACAACCCTGCTGGTGGGTGAGGGAGCGGCGGCAGGTGCGGGCTCGTCGGGAAGCTCTACCGTGCGTGCCCACAGGCACGCGGCGATGACGTGCACGCATACTCCCGCCGCTGGGCAGGGGCAGGCCGCCTGTTGCGGCCCATGTGGCACCAGCTTGACGACGAGTTGGTCCGTTCCAGCACACGTCACGCTCACCTGCTTGGCGGCGACTTCGAGGAGGGATACCTCGATCTTTTGAGCCCGCCGGATCAGGCCCCTGTTGCCCAGTTCAGCAAGCGCATCATCGCTGAGGGCAGCCGTTGCGGCAAGCCACGCTGGGAGCACGGTCATGCCATCACCTCGCCGAGCCATTCAGCGAACCGGTCCGGCGTCATCGCGGCGATATCCATACCTGCTCCCGCAAGCCTCCCGGCCACGCTCTCGTTGTACCAGGGCGTGCCGTTGTCCTCGAGCGCTGCGAGCCCAAGCATCGTCACGCCCGATTCCGCCAAACGGCGTGTGGTCGAGATCAGGGAGGCAACCGGCCCGCCCTCATCAAAGTCACTGATCAGCGCTATCACCGTGCGGCTCGGTTGGGTGACCCGCTGCTCGGCATACGCGAGTGCCCGGGCGATGTCCGTGCCACCGCCGAGTTGCGAGGTCATCAGCACCTCAACCGGGTCGTGCGCAAGATGGGTCATATCCACTATCGAGGTGTCAAACAACAACAGCGATACGTTCACGCCCGCCAAGCCTGACATGATCGCAGCCGAAACCGACGCGTGCAGGAGCGACTGCGCCATGGAGCCCGACTGGTCAACCAGCACGATGACGTCCCAGTTGAGGTTCTGGCGACGCTGACGCGACACAAACCGCACATCATCAATCAACATTCGGCCTGTGTTTGGGTCAACGTTCTTCAGATTGACCGCAATGGTCTTGCGCCAGTCCAGGTTCTTGGAAGAGGCGTGGAAACTGCGTCTAAACCGTTGGCGCGAACCCGTCAGACTCGTGGCGAACTTGGGTTTGAGTCGTTCGAGGATATCCTCCACGACCTTGCGGATCAGGATGCGTAGTCCCTGCGCTGTCTCGGGGTTGAGCTTGCCGCGCATACGCAGCAGCGTCGCTGCGAGTGCCGGGTCTGCCGGCAGGGATTCCACCGTATCGGGGTTTGCGAGCAGGTCGTCCATTCCGTAGGTCGTGATCGCATCTCGTTCCATACGCTCGAACGTCGATTGGGGGAAGAACTCGCGGGTTGCGTGCAGCCACGAGACCGCCGTCGGTGCAGAACCCTGCGAGCCGCCACCGGTCTTTGCGGGACGTGTCCCCGTTCCGTGTCGATGCCCGCGGGAGGTGTACTGGCGGTCATAGAGATATCCCAGCGCCTGATCGATCTCGCGGTCCTGCTGCGCAGTGGGAAGTTCCGATTCGGCGTAACGTCCAAGGATCAGGCGCCATCGGCGAAGCATCGCCTGGTCGTCTGCAAACGTCGGTTCATGCGGTTGCGCTGGTTCGTATTGCCGTGTCATCGCACCCACTCCCCCAGTCCGTCACGTTCAAGCGAACTCGCAAGCAACTTCTCTATCGCTGCGCCATACGCGATATCCTGCGGCGCGGCGTTCAAGCGCACATCAATCTGACTGACCTGGGCGTTGTGAAGTCTGGCCACATTATCCGCGAGAGTGTGCGTTTCGAAAGGCTTGAGACTCCCGAATGCTTGGCGCAGGTCAGGCAGCACCGCACGGAACGCCTGGTCGTCGAACCGAGCGAGTTGCCCGTCCACCGCCTCCAAGAGTTCCGGGCTGTGCAACACCATGTCAGGCGCAACCCGCATCAATCCGAGCAGGAACTCGGTCAGGCTCTCCGGGTCGGCAACAGGACTGAACGCTATGGCAACACGTGCGATGGCTTCGGTGTGGCTGAGGTCGCCGTCAACGTAGGCGAGTCCCACGAGCGCACCCACGATCCGCTGCGGGGTGCAGGTGTCCTCGCGTAATCGGCCCAGCGTCACGCGTAGGTTTTCTGTCGCATCGTCAGGTGTTGCGCCGCGATGTAACAGGTCACGTATTGACATCAGCGTGGTCACCAGCTGTTCGCGATCCTCACCCTCAACCCGGACAGCGGTGGGAAGTTGGTATCGCAGGGTCTCGAATCCCTGCACGATAATCGCTTGCACCTGGTCCACATGATTACTGAGATCAAGACGGCCCTGGTTCTCGACAAGATCGGCGAGTGTGTGGAGGGTCGTTACGAGTTCGCTGACGTGCGGTTCCTCGCTCATGACGTGAGCAAGGCGTTCCAGCACCCGATCGAGATAGGAATGCCCACCAAAGGCTGCGATCTCACAGATAAGTCCCGCGATCTGTGCTGGCTGTGGTGTTTTGGCTGCCTGCGCGTGCGGCAATGTGCTTCCGCCAGCAGTAGGCCGAGGTGCCGACCGCGAGTTTCCGGGCTGTGGGCTTTGTACGGGATGTGCTCCTTGGGCCTGCTGCTGCGGATCAACGCCTAGTTCAGCCAGCCTGCGGGCAAGTGTCGCTGCCACTGTGGTGTCGAGGGTTGGGCCGGTTGCACTCAAATCGATCAGGCGGGATTCAACCATGGGCGTCCACGCGTATTCCCACTCCTCGAAGAGCAGTCCAAGATCGCGTCCGCGCACCACATCGGCACCGGAGATCTGCGTGGCGAACCCTGAGCCGATGAACCGCATGAGCGCAAGGAACTCGCGTCTGCGCACGTGTCCAGGCTTTCGGGCCGTATCGAGCGACACCTGCTTCGGCTGCGAGGTGTCCACCGAGAATCTCAGGCCCTGCGCCTTCGCCCGTGCTTCGGTGACAAGTGGTGGGGAGGCAACGTTGTCCGGTATCTGGCCGAGTTCGTTACCGCCAAAGGTATCCGTGAGCGCAGCCGCAAGCGGACCCGTGAACCCGAACTCGTCGCGTACGAGGCAACTGAGCATCGCGTCGAGGATATCGGTGCGGCCGGGCCACGCCCGATCACGGAGGTCCGCAAGCATCAGCGTCTGCTCCACTGCGGCCTGCACTGTCGCAGTTGGAATGAGTTCATCGTCCTCGCGGGCCCGACCCACCACGTCGAGGATCACGCCCAACACGAACTCCTGCGCAGTCTTTCCGCTCGTGCGCGCTTGCCAGGACCGATTCCACAGGCCAGGGGCAGGCATTCCCGCACCATAGCCACGCAACCCATCGAGGCGGGTGTAGTCGTAGCGCACAAGATAGGCTTCACGCTGCGAGTCGAGCCCTTTCACCGGGAACTCTCGAACCCAGGAGCCTTCGCTCCGCCCGTCAAGGGCGTCCACAAGGCCGAGCGTATGGAACCCACCTGTCACCACCACAACCGGACCCGACTCGTTCCTCGACTCTCGGTCCCGTAGGTGCTGTTCGAGCACCGCAAGCATGACTGCCTCACGCGAGTGCGTGCCGTCCGCATCGAGTTCCCGCCTTCCATACTCACAGCGTGCAATGCCGGACCAGGCAGCCACCTCGTCGAAAAACTCCCGCCATTGCGTGGTGCCCCGCGTGCCGCGCACCTCGAACAGATGCTCCCAGACCTCATCATGATCCCGGCATCCAAGGCGCCGGGCCAACGCTGCGAGCGCTTCCGAGCGGGCAAGGTGGGCTTCACGTTGCAGCGTGTGGACCTCGAAGTCGTCGGTGTCCGGCTGATCTGCATAGGACTGATCGATGAAGTCGACAACCGCTCCGTGCTTGATACCCCATCGCAGCGCCACCCACTCCGGTGAGAACGGTGCCAACGGGTAGAACGCTGCTCCAGAGTCACTCGTTGAGAGCACCGACAGTGGGGGAACGCACTGGTCACTGCCCAACGCGGTCAACAGAGCAGTGTATTCACGCGGCCCCTCGATCAGAATGCGCGCCGGTGCCAGTTCCTCGAGCAACGCTGTGAGCGCCTGCGAACATCCAGGCGAATGGTGGCGAATAGGCACGAAGACAATGCCTCGTTCACGCCACTGTCCAAGCGATTCGAGGAAACGTCGAAGCCTGTCTGGAACCGCTGCACCTGCGTGGTCTCCCCCGCTGTCCTTCAGTTCCACCGTGCTTTTCAGTTCCACAGTGCCTCGGAGGCAGTGAAGAACTCGCGCCATTTCTTGTCTTTACGCGCTCTCTCACGCACGACGGAGTCCACGTAGTGGCGCATCTTCTTGGCGTCCTCCTCCTCGCCCTTGAGCACCACACCCGCAATCTGCTGCGCGATGTCGGTGGGCTGTACGGTTCCATTGCCAAAGTAGGTGGCGGACATTGATGCCGCGACGGCAACGTTGACTGCCTCCGCCGTTGACATGACCGCACCTGGAACCTTGACGGGCGTGCCCTCTCCTGTGGCACCGTGCCGTAGATCGGCAAACGTGGTCACCAGCAGGTTGAGTACATCGGGAGCAAGAGGCGGACGGTCAGCGCCGAGTTCGGTGTCCAGGGCTTTGGCAATGAGTTCGGCCTCGTACGCCCTGTCCTTGATGGGGTGCACGGTCTCGAAGTTGAATCGGCGTTTGAGCGCGGCGGACATCTCGTGTACGCCGCGGTCCTTGAGGTTTGCCGTTCCGATCACGTTGAACCCAGGGGCAGCGGACACTCGATCAGAAAGTTCGGGAATCATGAGCTGCTTCTCGGAGAGGGTTGAGATCAGGGTGTCCTGAATCTCCGGAGCACACCGCGTGATCTCCTCGAATCGTGCGATCTTCCCCGCCACCATCGCCTGGTAGATCGGGGACGGAACGAGGGAACGTCTGCTTGGGCCCTCTGCGATGAGCAGGGCATAGTTCCACGAGTAGCGCACGTGATCCTCAGTGGTTCCCGCTGAACCTTGAACCGTGAGAGTCGAGGTGCCGCTGATGGCTGCCGAGAGCAGCTCGGAGAGCATCGATTTGGCGGTTCCCGGAGGGCCTACGAGCATGAGCCCCTGACGCCCCAGCAGCGATACGATGGCCCGGTCCACGAGTGGATCATCACCATAGAACTTCCGGGTGGCACCTGCTTCCTCGTGTCCGACGATAAACTCTCTGACCGCCTTCGGGCTGAGGTTCCAGCCGGGTGGCACGGAGCGCCCAAGCGCGGCATCACGCTCGGCGAGTGCCTTGAGTTCATGAGCGAACCGGACTTCGGCCGGTGGTTTGAGTTCTTGTGCTTTCGCCTGATCCGTCGCGAGCGCCTGTTCATCTGTCGCGCCAACATCTGTGCCGGTGGATGAGTGCGTCATCTAGATTCCTGACTTGTCGCGGTACTTGGGGTCAAACGGGCCGAGCGCGGCAAGCGCCACATAGTCTGCATAGGCCTCTGCGATGAGAATCCTGGGGACGTCCTTCAATTTCAGATCCTTGCGTCCCGTACTGAAGTACACCGATTCGGTTGCACACGGAATATTGTCCTCGGGGAGATAGGAACCCGTGAACTCCATACGCACTGTGATTCCCAGTTCGCCGTACTCCTTGGTGTACTCACTGAACCACCCGGCGTCTTCTGCCTGACCGCGACGATAACCGCGTTTTGTCGCTACACCACGGAAACTGAACGTGTCAGTCATATGCCCCTTGAGGTCTTCCAGTGAGTTCGCATCTTCGTTGTACTGCGGGACACTCGCACCAAACTGATCAAACAATGCAGCGACCTCATAGTCGGACAGGTGTTCCTGCCACGCGGCTGCGTTTTCATCACTCATGAGTGCTCGGTGGGCAACGCTGACGAGCGCACTGTCTGACAGCTCTATGGAGTCATCGTTCAGGTTTATCAGATCGCCGTCTTCTGTCGGACGGAACGTTTGAGTAGTCTCACCGTCTTGCGCAAGCCACACGAGTTTGCTGATGAGTTGACCAAGGATTGGATGCCTTCGCAGGTAGAGGGTCCAATCCTCGACCTTCCAGGTCCGCTGGGCGCACATGGCCTCGTGTAGACGTGCCCTTTGAATCCCCAGAACCGCCTTGAGTTCCTTACGTGCTGCGGTCAGTGCCTTGCGTGATTCTCCTGCGAGTTCCTCGTCATCACCGGCATTGGGCTTGGGCAGCGCCTTGATGACCTTGCCCGCGGGATTCGTCAACTCGATCGTGCCAGATCCAGTCATGCGCCCGATGAACTCTCGCGAACCGAACGGCAGTCTGAGCAGGCCGTCTTCATCGAAACCAGCCGTGGGGATGGTCCTGTCCGCAAGTTCTGCGGGACTCCATCCTCGATCTTCCGCGACACGCGCAACGAGCGTGTTGGCAACTTCCTTGACGGTCCGCTGCGGGTGTTGTCGGGCAATGGCCATGAGCACTTGCAGGGCGCCCTGCTGCCCATTGCCGTACAGCGCATACGTCAAGGCCTCGACCTGAGCGCGGCGGGCGCGGTGTTCCTTGATATAGGACTGCACCATCTGCCCAAGTTCGGTTCCTGAGATCGTCACGGAGAATCCGAGTAGACCCTTGTCTGCCTGGGCGCTACCCAGATAGGTGCTCTGGTGTTCGCGGAACAGTTCCTTGTGGAAGTCTTCAAGCATCCAGCCCTCGTACGTAAGCTCCCACTCATACGGTCCTTCTGGGCGTTTGCGGCCCTGCTCTATTGATCGCTGGGCCCAGTCATATCGCTGCTGAGCATGAGCCTGCGCATATTCGTGGCTGTCTTCCTCACTTGGGTGAGCTGTGTCTTGGGCGATCCACGCCTGCACGATGAAACGCCCGAGCTCTTCGGCATCATGAGGATCCAGCAGGCCGAGGTAACGGGCAAGCAAACCTGACCCATCGGGGTTCTTGGTTTTATCCGCGAGCACGATCCACGCCTTGATAAGGTCTCTATCCGCTACTTCGCCTCCACGCCAGTGCACCGTTGGCACAAGATCGAACGGGAGCCAGTCAAGCGACTTGGGCAGTTTGGCTCGAAGCACCTTGGTGGCTTCCGCTGCCAACCGTTCGGGCGATAGATACTTGCTCGTATCGCCTCCACTGGCGTCAATCGCGCTGAGCAGTCCGGCACGCACAAGGTCGCGTTTCTCCTTCTCCACCCGCTTTGTGAGTTCCGGGAGCACTGCGGGGTCTTTGATCGTTGCCAACCACTGCGCACACGACGCAGCTACTGCGCTCGTGCCCGAGTCGATTCCTTGGAGTGCGAGCGTTGCGGCGATGGGGTGTCCCCCCAGTAAGTGCTGCGCTTGCTTACGGGCCACGCCACTTTCACTTAGCGCGTTTTTAGCGAGAGTTTCAAGTACTGATTGTGGAAGTGCCGGGAAGCTTTGGATGAGTTCGTTTAGGCGTTTTTGCTCGTCAATTCCTCCTGCAAACCAGCCCTCCAGTAAACCTGGATTTTCCACAAAAAACGGCCATGCAACATCAGCGTCAACTGCTCCATTGTGATAAAGCAACGCGGTTTGTTCGCGAGTAAACCCTAGGTCTCTCATGCACTCGTAAATGGCTCGCAGATCGTCGGCGGGGTTCACATGTTTCTGTAAGACCCACGTACTGAAGAGATCTTGAGCTTGCGCCAGCAGCAAAGCCCCGTATGTTCCAATACTTGTCAAACCGTAGAGTAGACCGTTGGCACCTAACGCAGTAACGATCTGATTTTTCGGGAGGGTGCTGGCAGGTGTGTCACCACGTAGCGTTGCGATAAGGTCATCTACGTCAGAATTCTTAATTTTCTGTGCTTGCGCTCGAGCGCTTTTTGCCCACCCGTAATCTCCCTCTAGGTTTTTCCGCTGCTCTATCAGTTTGTTAATTTCTTTGCGGGTAGTGGGCTCATCAATAACTTGACGAATCGGCTCGTAGGGCGGAAGTTCTATGGCCTCAGGCTCTTTCACGAGGTCAACTGCATCTTGCCGCTGCCTTTTCTCTGCGGCGACCTTACTGACCTTGGCGCCTGCCTCGATAGCCCGATCCAGTAGTTCACGGCCCTTCTCTGTCGTGACAAGGTGCTCCAGCAGTTCCCTCGCTCGCGCCGGGGCAACCGTCATGAGGGGTTGGTCGAGAACACCGAGTTGAACCTCCAGGGGAAGGTCTCCCAGAACATCGAGCGCAGCGACACGAAGCCGCTTCGAACTGTCAATCGCATAACCACCAAGCACGCCACTCCACGCTTGAGCAGCCGCTCCGTTCTCCTTGAGCATCTTGAGCAGTTCTTCAAGCCCGTCGAGCGACAGTTCCTTACGTAGTGCCGCCCCATCGACCTCTGCCCCACGCGACGTGAGGAACTCGGAAACACCATGAAACTCCTGTGGTCTACTCATCCCCCACGAATAACCGCCTGACTCGAAGAGAAGGGCGACGAACTGCTCCGTGCTGAGTTCGGTGTCCTCGCTGTGCACGAGTCCCTCGATGAACCGAGGGGCGATACGGGAGCCGGCACCGAGATAGGCCTTGCTCTCCTTGCCCTCAAGCGGTATGACGGATGCGAAATCGTTCACGAGTGCATGGAGCCATGCGGGGATACTCGGCAGATCCCTGTTCGGTCCCTCGCCGACTGCGGCAATGATCCGACCGAAACGTGCGATCCGCACCAGGTCAGGCTCGTTGAGGTAAAAACCGCGCCGCGCGCCGCGGACCTTCGCGATACCGTCGCGATAGTCTTTCACGCCCCAGGGCTTGAGTTTCTTTATGGTCTCCTCCGGGAAATCGACCCAGTACCGGGACTGGCCCGGTGCAGCGAGGAATCCCGTCAACGGTTCTGCTGGCTGCGACTCAACGTCAAGCAGCACCTCGGGGCCATCGCCAGAGTGCACGTAGTCAACAACCCTCCGGAACAGTTCGGGGTCGTATGCCTCAAGAGGGAAGAGCGCATGTGTGAGTTCTTTGCTCGGACCCGAGCGTCTACTCGATCCCTTGCCGGAGACCGGCTGGTCCAATCCTCCACTTTCTGTCGATTCCTTGACCTTCGACAGTGCGCTTTTGATCCTCTTGAGCATCTTGCCTCCACAGTGCGGCGTGATTTACGTGAGATGGCGACCAGAAGGCTCTTCATCTCAACTGGGATCAGCCTATATCGAGCCTCCGACACTCGTAACCAGTGCGTCTCATTTTCCGATGGGGTACACCATCTCGATGACCTGTGGCGGCACTTCGACAGACCACTAGGAGATTTTTCCGTTGCCCGCCCGTTCAAAGGCTTCGGCCAGATATTCGCGCAGCACGATACCGTGATTGCATTCGGGATCTCTCGCCGCGATGAGCAGAGTCACCGTGCCGTGTTCGCGAAGCAGTTGCAGGGCAGTCGCAACAGCCTCCGCATTGTGGTCGAGTTCCGCTCGGTATCTCGCCGTGAACTCGGCAAACTTCTCTGGACGGTGCCCGAACTCCGTACGCGCTTGCGTAGACGGAGCGATGTCTTTGAGCCATAGGTCGATATCCGCCCGTTCCCTGCTGACGCCGCGAGGCCACAGCCGGTCTATGAGCACCCGGAATCCGTCTTTGTCAGTGGGAGTGTCGTAGATACGTTTCACCTGAAGTTTCGCCATCATTCCTCCCTGATTCATCGCCGCTGATAAGGTCTCTCGAGCCGCCTTGATAGGCTTCCCTCAAAGTTATACGAGCCACATTAAGAAGACACTGTGAAGCACTTACACCTCATCCGTCACGGTCAGATTTCCTCAAACGTCACGGGTGCGCTCGACACCGCGATACCCGGCCCATCACTCACGCCGACTGGTCGCGACCAGGCGCTGGCCCTCGTCGAAAATTTTTCACACGTGAAACTAGATTCGGTGTGGGCGTCGACTGCACTGCGCACCCAACAAACCGCAGCACCACTTGCGCAGTCCAAAGGTCTGGAGATCAACGTGCTGGACGGCTTCCGAGAGATTTCAGCGGGAGACCTGGAGATGAGCACGAAGCCTGCTGACCGGGCCGCATATCAGAGCACCATCACACGATGGATCCTTGGTGATCTCGACGTGCGCCTGGCGAACGGGACCAATGGACACGAGGTGTTGGAACGGTTCATGGCGGCACTCGACGAGGTCTCCGCAACGGGTGCCGAGAACGTTGCGGTCGTGGCGCACGGAGCGCTCATCTCATTGTGGTCCGGTGTGCAATGCAAGAATCTCACCGAGGAACTGTTCGCGCGGCATCCCGTGGTCAACACGGGCATTGTCTCGATGGAACCGACGGGCTCCGGCTGGCTTGCGACGAGTTGGATGGGCGTCGCGCTGTAGCGCGACCTGATTGCCGACGACACGGGCAGTTCCAGCGACAGCCGTCTTCCAGCACCCACACAGGGCACGCTCACGCTGGGCATGAAAAAGCGGAAGGTCCGCACTCATGGGGTGCAGACCTTCCGCGGGACACGTCACGTTGAGCATTCGCACCCCGAACTAGCGCAAATACCTTCCGTGACGTGAGCTTTAGAGCAGCCGGTCAAGTGTCAACAGTGCAACACCCAGGGTTCCGGCTCGAGGTCCCAGCTCAGCCAGCACGACCTCTGGCACTTGGAGGACCTTGGCCATCTCCTTCAAGTGCATCGACACCGCATCGGTCAGTACCTCGCCTGCGGCCGAAAGCCCGCCGCCAAGGACAATACGGCTTGGTCCAGTGACCGTCGCGGCGCTCAGCAGGCCATGCGCGAGGTACCGGGTGGCCAGGTCCCAGGCCTCGCGGGCTGTCGGATCATGAGGCAGGGCGTCGACGAGATCCTTTGAGGTCTTGCCCTCCGGACCTTCTGGGTCCACGCCCAGATGCTCGCTATAGATGCGACCGAAGGCGCGGGCAGAACAGTACATCTCGAAACAACCACGCTGTCCACAGGCACACTCAAGGCCATCAAGGACGATAGGCATGTGGCCGATCTCCCCCGCTGGCTGACGTGCGCCGTGCAACATACCACCGCGGATGAGTTTGTCGTTCGAGACAATCGTCGCCGCGATCCCGGTGCCCAGGAACACCGCAAGCGTGTCCGGTGCACCGCATCCGGCGCCCAGACGTTGCTCCCCGATCCCCGCTGCGGTCACATCGTGGCACAGATACACGGGGAGCCCGAGGGCATCGGTCAGTTCCCGGGCAACTGGGCGGTTGACCCACCCGAGGTTGGCGGCGAGCCGGACCACTCCAGTCTCATCGTCATGAATGCCCGGAACCCCAACTCCGATTGCCTCTACCTGCTCACGCCCCTGCTCATCGAGTTGATCCAGCAGGTCGTGCACCAAAGCAACAATCGTGGCGAGGACTGCGTCGCCATCTCCTGCCGGAGTCGGCAAACTGGCCCGCGCAATCGGTGTGCCCAATGCCCCCTCAGCCCATGGAAGCACTTCACCGCGGCTGTTGGTACCACCGATATCGAGTGCCACCACAAGCGGGTTAGTCTCCATTTTGACCATGTCTTGCACCACTCCGGTTGTGTCAGTTGCTCGCAGCGGGGATTAGTTTGCTGCTAGCCGCCGGATCCAGCACAACCGTTACGTCGGAGTGCCCCTGCAGCAGCGAGGCGGGCCACTGTTGTGACACCTCCCCGTGCACCATCGCCTCAACCGCGTCGGCTTTGCCTTCGCCGCTTGCGATTAAGACAATCTTGCGGGCCTTCATGATTGTGGCCAGGCCCTGAGTCATTGCGTGGGTGGGAACCTGGTCAAGCGAATCGAAGAACCGTGCATTGTCGATACGGGTCTGTTCCGTCAGTTCTTCCATTCGGGTGACCGAGTCGAACGATGATCCCGGTTCGTTGAATGCGATGTGGCCGTTCGAGCCGATACCAAGAATCTGTACGTCGACGCCGCCCGCCTCTGCAATCGCAGTCTCATAGCGTGCACCCGATGTCTCAACACCGTCGGCGGAGCCGTCAGGAGAGCTCACGCGGGAGTCATCGATGTCGACATGGCGTGTGAACTCGTTGCGGATAACCTCATAGTAAGACTCTGGGTGCCCCTTCGGGAGACCCACGTATTCATCGAGGGTGAAAGCACTGCAATGCGCGAAGGACAAGCCTTCCTCACGGTGGCGACGAATCAGCTCCTGGTAGATGGGCAGGGGCGAGGACCCCGTTGCGAGGCCAAGAACAGGGTTCGTCTTACTGCGTACAACCTGCTCGATGATGTCTGCGGCGAGACGTGCCTGTTCGTCTCGCGTTTCCTTGGTGAAGATCTCCACCTTCATTCCTTTCACAAAGATCACCTACGTGACCTGGTGTTTAGTTCGCGGTGCGGCGCTCTCCATTCGAGGGTGAGAAGCGCCGCACCGCGGCTAAGTAACAGGGCGCTCTATCCCTTCACGGCACCTGAGACGAGACCAGAGGTCATACGTCCCTGGACGAACATGAAGAAGACGATGACCGGCAGTGCCACGAGTACGGCACCGGCCATCACTGCGGGCCAGTCGACAGCCTGGTTTGTCTGAACGGCAAGTCCACGAAGCCACAGCGGCAGAGTCGTGTTGGACGGGCTCATCACAACTGTTGCGAGCGTGAACTCGTTCCACGCCTGGAGAAAGGCGTAAACACCGGATGCCACGAGACCTGGGGCAAGCAGCGGGAAGGTGATCCTGAAAAACGCTCCCGTCGGTGTGCAGCCGTCGATCTGAGCAGCCTGCTCAAGGTCGCGTGGAACGCCGTCCACAAAGCCACGAAGCATCCACACCGTAAACGGTAGGACCGCTGCGACGTACACGATTGACAGACCTGCAACCGAGTTCAGCACGCCCCATCCCTGCAGCATCTTGTACTGCGAGATGAAGAGAGCCTCCGCTGGAATCATCTGCACGACCAGAATCGTGAGGATGAAGCCCTTGCGTCCCAGGAACTTGAAACGCGAGACCGCCAGCGCAGCCAGGAACGCGAACAGAAGCGCTACGAACACAACGACGAGTGTGACGGAAAGGCTAAGCCGCAACGACGACCAGAAGCTTTCGTCCACCACGCGTTCGTAAGCGGAGAAGTCTCCTCCGAGGGGGAGGAACGACGGGTTGGAGGTACGGGCCTTGGACATTGGAAGCAACGAGGTGTTGAACATCCAATAGACTGGGAAGAACCAGAATACTGCCAGGACAATTGCTAGCGCGCTGAGCGCTCTACGGCGAATCATTCTGACTCCTTAAACAGCGAGCGGACGTATCCCGAGGTAACCAGAAGGGTCAACACGAGGACGAAGAGTGCAACCGCAGATGCGATACCGAACTCGGCCTGCGAGATACCCATCCGGTAGATGAAGGTTCCGAGCAGATCCGTCTTCGATGGCAGTCCTCCAACACCTTGGAGATAGTAAATCTGCGTGAACACACGTAGATCCCAGATCACCTGGAGCACGGATACGACTGCCACGACTGATGCAATCGTTGGCATGATGATCTGAGTGAAACGCTGCCAACCGTTCGCACCATCAAGTTGTGCGGCTTCAAGCATTTCGTCCGAAACCTGCGTGAGAGCCGAATAGATCGAGAACGTGACGAAGGGAACGCTCATCCAGACGATGATGACGGTTGCCACGAAGTAGAACGAGAGTGGCTCAACCAGCCAAGAGTGACCGGCGAAGTCGAAGCCAAGTTTCTGCAACGCCCAGTTGACGAGGCCATATTCAGAGTCGAACATCCAGTTCCACACGGTCATCGCCGCGATGACTGGCATCGACCAGGCGAAGAGCAACGCGGTGCTCAGGATGATGCGTGCCGTGTTCGTTACTTTGGTCATGAGTACCGCGAGGGCGATACCGATAACCATCGTTGCACCGGCATTGACAAAGCAGAAGAGGAGCGAGCGAATGATGATCGCCCAGATAGCGCTGTCGGTGAAGATCGCCTTGTAGTTATCAAGTCCAACCCACTCAGGTGGTGCGGTACCGAGCTGTTGCGCCAGCCCGAAACCCTGAAAGGACATGATGATTTGGCGCCCAAGGGGGTAAGCAAGCGCTGCTACCAGTGTGAGGACGACTGGAAGAATCAGTAGGTAGGGTCCGATGGAACGCTTTGGCTTGTTCAGCCGAACCTCCATCGGGTCGCGGTCACTAGTTGTGGGTTCATCACCCGTAACTGCGACCGCAGCAAGATTTTGATCTGCCATGATTGGCATGCCTCCAGACAAAACCAAAGTGCCGGGTCACGCGCCGTATCACGGGCGCGCTCCCCGGCACTCTAGTGTGTGAGATTAGTTCAGTGCGTCGTTGAGGACCGCGTCGTACTTAGCCGCGATTTCCTTCACGTCGCCGCCCTGTGCGATCTCGAAGAAGAACTCTTCCATCTTCTTGGTCTCTTCGAACGAAGCCCACTTAGGCGAAGCCGGGGTGACCTTGCCGTTGGTTGCAGATGCCACGGAGGCTTCCTTGACTGGGTCGCCTGCGGCGAGTTCAGCGTGCTGCGGGTAGATGGTTCCCAGACCTGCGACTGCAAGAATGTTCTGGTATTCCTCACCGAGCATGATCTTCAGAACAGCCTGTGCAGCTTCCTGGTTTGGGGACTTCGCGGAGATACCGATGTTGGATCCACCGAGGAAGACCGGCGCTGGGTTGCCGTCGTTGCCTGGGAGCGCAAATGCCGAGAAGTTGTCGATCTCGATCAGGCCCGCTGCCCAACCTGGAGCGATGAACATCGAGGCGTTACCTTCGTTGAAAGGCACCCAGGTGTCAGCGTCGGTTGCGTCCTTGGCTGCCTTGGTTCCGTTGGTGTAGAGCTCCTGGAGTTGCTCGAGGCCCTTGATGGACTCTGGGCTTGAGAGGGTACCAACCCACTGGTCGCCCTCAAGCTTCGCGATGTCGCCACCGTTTGCATAGATCCACGAGATACCGTTACGCCAGTCCTGTCCACCGAGGTAGAAGCCGGAGTGTCCGTCTTTGTTCAGTTCTGCCGCGAGCGTGTTGAGTTCGTCAAGGTTGGCTGGGATCTCCTTCACGTCATCGGTGTTGTAGAACACGACACGGGAACCCGAGTAGTAAGGTGCCGCGACGAGCTTGTTGTCGTAGGTTCCACCGTCAACGAATCCAGGCAGACCGAGGTCGGTGCCACCGAGTTCATCCCACAGGCCTGTGATGTCCGAGAATGCACCTGCTGCTGCAAATGCTGGGACTTGGGTGTTACCGAGTTCGACGATGTCTGGAGTGGTCGATGCGTCACCGATCGAGGTCTGAACGCGTGGAAGCAGGTCGCCCCAGCCGATGCGTTCAACATTGACGTCGATGCCGTGATTCGCCTTCGCCTGCTCCTTGAGCAGTTCGACTGCGGTCTCAGGGGTGTCGGTCTCACCGGCAAGCCATACGGTGACGGAACCACCGATCTGTGCGTCATCGGTAGCCGTGGTTTCGGTCGACGATGGGTTTTCTTCCGGTGCTTCTGCGTCGGAGCATCCGGTCAGTGCAAGCGCAGCCGCAGCACCGAGTGCTACAAGACGAGCGAGCTTCATGATTTTCCTTTCCCGGGCTGATTGGGTCGAGGGTTTTAGATCAGCCCTAGTTCTCCGCCAAGGACGTGAGCGGCGGCGCCTGATAGCACACCGTCACCGCCCAAGGCTGATAGCCGTACGGTGATCATCCGGTCAGAGAAGTGACTGGTGGCACCGTTAACGGTGGTCTTCGTGGCCTCTAGGAATGGGTCTTCTAGCAGTTCCATAGGGCCGTACAGCACGCAGTCAAACAGGCCAAGTGCCTGCACCACTGGCGCAATCACTTGTCCAAGCATCGTGCCTGCTTGTGTGAGTTCTTCAGATCGCTGTGGTTCGGCAACATCTTTGAGGCGGGCTCGTAGACGGGGTGCCGCGATGAGCGCTTCGAGGCATCCGTTCCGACCACAGGAACATTCGATCTCGGCGTCTGTGACTTTTGTGTGTCCGATTTCCCCGGCAGTTCCGTCGGGGCCTCGGAGCAGATGTCCGTCACAGAGGATTCCGGCTCCGACACCGTGGCCAATCTGAACGAGCATCAGACCGGCAACGCTGCCTTCACCGAAGGTGCTTTCCGCAAGTACTGCGGTGTCTGCGTCATTGGCGACGTAGGCGGGGAGCGAAAGCTGCGCGGTAAGTTCAGATGAGAGATCCAGGTTCGACCACCCCAGGTTAGGGGCGTAAGCAATAACTCCCTGAGCAGTCACGACACCCGGAGTCCCCACCCCGATGCCGAGTACCGGCGCATGTGCTTTCTTGATGAGGCGGCGCGCTAGTTGGAGTACCTTCTTGAGCGCGTCGTCTCCCTTTTCACCATCGAGCGTGATTGAATCTCGCTTGATGATGTCGCCGCCCAGAGTAAGTACCGCTCCTCGGAACTCTTGTTCGTCGGACAGTTCGAGGGCCACGATGTTGTGGGCCTCGTATTTCACGGTGACGAGTGTGGCTGGCTTTCCCACTCGCGTCTCTGAGCGTTGCCCAACTTCTTCCACGAGGTTGAGTTCGAGCAATTCCGAGATAACATCGGAGGCGGTGACACGAGTCAGGCCAGTTGCGCGAGCTAGGTCCGCGCGACTTTGCGGCTCGCCCTTGTAAAGGGCTTGCAGGATAAGTGCACGGTTGCGTTGCCGCACGTCAGCCAGAGAAACCTTGGAGGATTCTTGAGCTGATAGCCCACGCGTTGAACGTAGTCCTGCGTTTCCGACGGTCGATGTCATATAGTAAGTACACCTTACTTACTAAGTCTCGTCAAGCGGGATTTTCAACTAATTGGGCAAGTTTCTATAACGATTTCACAACGGAGTTTTTACATTGGCGTTACACGTTGTTCCCCGTCCCCAGAACCTGACTCTATCAGGAACCCCCGCAGCCCCCTTGACCTCGCATACCTTTGCACAGTTGGCGCTACAGTTAGACCCCTGGGCCGCGGGCGCAAGCGCGAAGGCGAAGGCCGTTTCCCTCCCCATACCCGGCACGGAAGAACGCGATTACACCGTCTCCGTCACGCAAGACAGCTCACTTGCCCCCGAGAGCTTCTCCCTTTCCGTGACCGCAGGGGCAATCGACCTGAAGGCTGCTGACGCACGTGGGGCTCTGTACGCGGTGAACGCACTCATCCAGGCGCACAACACCCCTGATCTTGAATACTTCGAGGCCACTTCGTCGCCACGCTACCCGGTTCGCGGCTTCAGCTTTGACATCGCCCGACACTTCTACACTCCCGCGCAGATCATGCAGGTCATCGACATCATCGCGGGCTACAACATCAATCGGCTTCATCTTCACCTCACGGATGACCAGGGCTGGCGCATCGAGATTGACGGGCGCCAGGAGTTGACCAAGATTGCCGCGGAGAACGACACGAGCGGAGGCAAGGGCGGGTACCTGACCTTCTCCGACTACGAGGACATCCAGGATTACGCCGCCCTGTACGGCATTGAGGTGGTGCCCGAGGTGGATCTCCCCGGACACACGAACGCCCTGCTCGTTGCCTACCCGGAGATCTCCCCGGACAGGAAACCTCGCCAGCACTATTGCGGCACGGACGTTGGGTTCTCGTGGATCGATTTGACCTCGGACAAGACGTGGGAGGTCCTGGACGACATCATCGGTTCGCTTGCTCGCCGCACGCGCAGTGAGTACCTGCATATCGGTGGCGACGAGGTGCATCAGGTTGGCCGCGAGGAGTACGAGAAGTTCATGTCTCGCTTGGCCGAGCTTGTGACCAAGCACGGCAAGAAGGTCGTGGCGTGGCATGAGACCGCTGGCGCAACTGTTCCCGAGGGCACGCAACTACAGTTCTGGACCGCCAAGTTCAACACAGACAACGTGGCCAAGTTGGTCAACGACCCGAACGTCATGGTGATCGCAAGTCCTGCGCCGCACACCTACTTTGATCTGCGCCCTGAGGATGACTTCCACATTGGCGTGGATTGGGCGGGTCTGCTGCCGCTGCGGAACACGTTTGAGTGGGAGCCGCAGGAGGCCGTCCCAGTTCCCAATTCGAAGATCATCGGCGTTGAGGCCGCAATTTGGACCGAGGTGATCCCAACTTTCGAGGGTTTGACCGCCCTCATCCTGCCGCGTATCGCGGGCGTCGCGTCAGTGGCGTGGGGTTCGCCTCGGATTTACGACGAGTTCACGGCTTCCCTGCCCTCGCACGGTCGCGTGTGGGCTGAGCAGGGTTACGAGTTCTACCGCTCCCCCGATGTGAACTGGGACTGATCTCCAAAGATCAGCAACCTCTAACCACCGAACAACTGTTGGGGCTACGCGTAATTTATGTGTAGCCCCAACAGTTTTTTAGGTAGGTAACACCCTTTTTAGTAGGCAGCGCCAGTGCGAGGGTGCGGAGTGTGCTGGTTGAACCCGCTGATCGCGATTGTTGCCTCACGCTCGTTGGGGCTTTTTTCGTCCAGTTGCACAGTAAAAATATGTGCGCCCGGACAAATTTGGCCCCATCGAATGCAGCTGCACGATGGAAGGGTTGTTGAGGGTGGGGTCAGCGTTCGACGGCCAACTCTCCACGGCGGTACACCTGCGATACGTTGAGCCCCTCGTCGAGGATGACGATGTCAGCAAGCGCTCCGGCTTCAAGATGCCCGATGTCAGTACGTCCGAGCGCGGCTGCGGGAGTGGTCGTTGCCGCTGCAAGCGCATCGCCCAGGTCCACGCCAGCCTCGGTCACCGCATACTGCACGGCACGCTCCATGGTGAGGGTGGACCCCGCAATCGCTCCGTTCGACTTGAGGCGGGCAACCCCGTTTTCCACCCTGACCTCGAGTGACCCCAAAACGTAGTCGCCATCGGCCATGTCGGTCGCATCCATCGAGTCGGTCACGAAGATGACTCGACCCTTACCCGCAGCGGTCACGGCATGCTTGATGATTGCAGGGTGCAGGTGCACTCCGTCGCAGATCAGTTCCACGGTCACGCGGTCGTCTTCGAGGAGCTTGATGATGGGGCCAGGAATCCTGTGGTGGATCGGGTTCATGGCGTTGAACAGGTGCGTCACGTTTGTTACGCCCTCATCGATCGCCGCCGCGGCATCATCGTACGAGGCATCCGTGTGCCCAATAGCAGCGATAGCACCGCGGGCCACGAAGTTACGCACAGCCTCCATGCCGCCCTCAACCTCGGGCGCGATGGTCACCATCTTCACTGCACCAGGGTGAGCGTCAAAGATGGTGGCGATGTCCTGCTCGGTTGGCGGGATCAGCAGGGTCGGCTCGTGAGCGCCCTTGTGAGCAACCGACAGCCACGGCCCCTCAAGGTGAATACCGGCAAGTTCCCCGCTGTCCACAAGCGGACCGAGCGTGCGCACTGTACTTGCCAGATCGTCGACAATCCCGGTGACCAAACTTGCCACCATCGTGGTGGTGCCGTGCTGCAGGTGAGTGCGCAACGCAGTACGTGCGGCGGTCAGGGCCGCTTCGCCCGAACCTGCGAACGAGCCGCCGCCACCGCCGTGGCAGTGGATGTCGATGTAGCCGGGCACAACCGTGCCGGGCACGTCGTGCACTGGCGCCTCGGAGAACTCAGCGGAAACTGGACCGGACCCGAGCGCGACCACGCGCGATTCGCTCACGGCGAGCCAAGCATCGTCAAGAACCCGCTGGCCAGTGTGAATCCTGGGCGCGCGCAGCACAAAAGTCATTGCAAAATCCTTCACATGTGAAACTTTCAGCGCCAGCCTTCCTCTACCCTATCCGACAACTAGTGCTTGTTTGTTACGAACTGCATCCATTCCAGTTCCGGCAGGCGTCTGCTTCGCGAAACCCCTACACTCCACGTCATTGCTTTGTCCGTAACGGGCGTAGGTTAGATACATGAGCATTCACACAACAGCAATCACGGGCGGCCGCGTACTGCCCGTCACCGGCGAGCCAATCGACAACGGAACCGTCCTGATCGTGGACGGAAAGATCACGGAGGTCGGCCCCGCGAGCGAAGTCAACATCCCCGACGGTGCGCACATCATCGACGCGACCGGCAAGTGGGTCACGCCAGGAATCGTGGAATCGCACGGACACATCGGTATCGACGAGGAAGCCAACGGCCCCGCTGGAAACGACACCAACGAGATGACCCAGCCCACCACACCGGGCGTGCGGGCACTCGACGCAATCAACATCGAGGACGAGGGCTTTCGCGACGCCCTCGCCGGGGGAGTCACCGCCTCCGTCATCAAGCCCGGCTCCGGCAACGTCGTGGGCGGTCGCACCTGCGCCATCAAAACCTGGGGTGGCCGCACCATCGACGAGCAGGTCATCAAAGCCGAGGTCTCCGTCAAGGCAGCGCTCGGCGAGAACCCCAAGCGCGTGTACGGCTCCAAAGACAAGATGCCATCGACTCGCCTCGGCGTCGCCTACGTCATGCGCGCGGCATTCGTGAAAGCCCAGAACTATGCTGCCAAACGCGTTGCCGCTGAAGAGAAGGGCGAACCATTCGAGCGCGACCTCGAACTCGAAACCCTCGCAGCGGTCCTCGACGGCACGCTCGTGTGGGACCAACACACTCACCGCCACGACGACATCGCCACCGCGATCCGCCTGTCCGAGGAGTTCGGCTACAAACTCGTGATCAACCACGGCACCGAGGGCGGCAAACTCCGCGACGTCATCGCCGAGAAGAACATCCCCGTCATCTTCGGCCCCATGATCACCTCACGCTCCAAGGTTGAGTTGCGGGACCGCTCAATCCGCCAGTTCGTGGAAATGGCCGAGGCCGGGGTGCAACTCGCCATCACGACCGACCACCCCGTTGTGCCCATCGACCGGCTCGTACTTCAGGGATCGCTTGCCGTTCGCGACGGCGCCTCACCCCAGACCGTGCTCGAAGCCCTGACCATCAACCCCGCCCGGTTCATGGGACTGGACGACCGGATCGGTTCGCTCGAATCCGGTAAGGACGCCGACGTGGTCATATGGAGTGGCGACCCGCTCGACGCTCAACAGCGCCCGGAGGTCGTGCTGATCGACGGCAAGACCGTGTACGAGTGGGACGCTGCCACACACCAGGCGCGCATCGCCGAACGTTCGGAGCGCTTCGCGTAAATCCCGGAACCTGTTGTGGGGCGGGTGGCTACTGCCACCCGCCCCACAGTCCGTTGCGGTGTGTCCGTTGCGCCGAGACGAAACCCTTGGCTGGGAGACGAGGACTCGTCGGCAATTGGCGACGATATAGTCGCGCTGTGCCTTTGGGGCGTGCGGTTCCAGCCGGATACGTTAGGCGTGGCGGCTCTTGCGGATCTTCTTCAGCTTCCGGCGCGCACTGCGGTCGCCGCGCTTCGCCGCTTTCTTCCACTGTTTGATCGCACGATCCTCCTCGCCAAAGTGCCACAACACCTTAGCCAGACGGCCATGCACGGAATGGTCACCGAGGATGACTGCCTCCTCAAGTGCAGCCCGCGCCTCTTGGTAACGGTCCTGCTTGGCGTAGAGCTTGCCAAGTTGGCCGAGCACTTCTAAATGGCCACGGTCGCGGTGGAGTTCAAGGAGCCGGATCGCCTCGTGGGTGTCAACAACCTTGTAGAAGATCGCGCACTCTGCGGTTTCCCGGTCCCGCTCGGCGAAGGAGTGCAGAATGGATTCCGCATCGTCGTATCGTTCCAACTCCCATAGCGTGTGCGCCAGCGTCGCCGGAACCGATGGCAGATCTAGCACCTCGTTCAGGTACTCCTCTGCGAGGAGCAGCCGTTCTTCCTCATGCATGCCCCACGCCCACATGTAGTACAACTTGCCCAGATATGCGGTGGCGAGCCGGTCCCCTGCCTCATGCGCGATCTTGTAGTAGCGTGCCGCCTTCTTGTTCTTACCGTGTTCGTCATAGAACAGGCCCAACTCACGGGCACCTTCGGCCGGGTTATGAGTGGCCGCGTGGCGAAGCAGCAGTTCCTGGACGTCCTGCTTCCGTTGCCTGCCAATCAGTTGCGCGAGAACAATCGCGTGAGAACTGTTCAATGATTCATCGAACAGCGGAAAGTTCAGTTTCACGGCGGGCACCTCACGAGCAGTAATCGACCTGTGTCACCAGCGTGCGGGAAAAGCTTCCCCGGTGCAAGTGATTATGCGACCAGCGCACTGTTCTTGGCATAGGCATCGTTGCGGACATGGTTCGCGTCCGGCCAGCACTGTTGCGGTCACGGGAGTGTAGCGAAGGTAGGGCTACCGCGAAGCGTAACGGAAACAGTTCGCGGCGCAATGGGCACTGTTGCGGTTGTGTCGGCGGTGTCCCCATCTTTTACCGCAACATCGACGGCAGCACCGCAACACTGGATTTCGATACCCGGACACGAGGGTTACTTGACTTGCGGTACATTTGCTTCTGCGCGTTTCGGAAATGTTTCTTACGCGTTTCAGGTAGATTGACGCCCCTGATGGGGTACCACGCTAGGGGTGAAGATGGGCAACAAGATCAGGATCGGCATCGCAGGTTACGGAAATCTAGGTCGAGGTGTCGAGGCATCGGTTGCGCAGAACCCTGACATGGAACTCGTTGGCGTTTTCACGCGCCGCGACCCCGCAACCGTGAGCCCAGCGCAGCCCGAAACCCAGGTTTTCGCATGGGACACCCTCGCCGCGCGAACCGGTGACGTTGACGTCATGATCCTGTGCGGGGGCTCCGCCTCCGACCTTCCTCAGCAAAGCCCTGAGCTGGCTGGGCTGTTCAACATCGTTGACTCGTTCGACACTCACGCAAATGTTCCAGCACACTTCGCCGCGGTTGATGCTCCTGCACTTGAAACGAAGCACACTGCGGTCATCTCAACTGGTTGGGACCCCGGAATGTTCTCCCTCAACCGCCTGTTCGGAGAGGCGATCCTGCCACAGGGGAAGACCTACACGTTTTGGGGCCGCGGCGTTTCCCAAGGCCACTCCGACGCAATCCGCCGTGTGCCCGGCGTAGCAGCAGGAGTGCAGTACACCCTCCCTGCTCAGCCTGCGATTGAGGCGGTCCGCAACGGTGAGCAGCCAGAACTTTCCACGCGTGAAAAGCACACCCGCGAATGCTATGTGGTGCTTGAGGAAGGCGCGGATGCGGCGGCGGTGCGTGAAACTATCGTCTCGATGCCCAACTATTTCGCGGACTATGACACGACCGTTCACTTCATCAGCGCCGAGGAACTCGCGGAGCAGCACAACTCAATGCCGCACGGCGGGTTCGTGATGCGGTCGGGCGATACCGGTCATGGCGCTGTGGCTCAGGACGGCACCGCACACCGCCAGGTCATCGAGTATGGCCTCACCCTGGCGGACAACCCCAGTTTCACCGCCTCGGTTCTCGTCGCCTACGCTCGTGCGGCCTACCGTCTGGCTCAAGCAGGTAACTTCGGCGCGAAGACCGTGTTCGACATTGCGCCTGGTCTGCTCGATATTCGTTTCGCTGGAGAACTACGCAGGGAACTGCTCTAACCAGCGAATGTAACCACGTGGAACCGAATGTAACCATCGGGTGGTGGGACATTCGATACCCTATGGTTACATTCGTTGCCATCGTGAGACGGGCTTTTGTTCGCGCACAAGTCGGGTCTACGATGGCAGGGTAATCAAACCTGTTGCGGACACTTCAAGTGCAGCATAGGCAGGGCTACCGCAAAGCGTAGACCTGCCACAGCCTAACGGACACAGTTCGCAACAAAAATACAGTTTCGGGGTCGGTGAAAGTCCGAACCGGCGGTGATAGTCCGCGACCCTTTCCCTTCAGTGGGCAAGGTTGACTCGGTGTAATTCCGGGACCGACGGTTAAAGTCCGGATGGGAGAAACTGTTGCGGACACTTCAAGTGCAGCATAGGCAGGGCTACCACAAAGCGTAGACCCGCTGATGCAGAACAGACGCGGTTCGCAACCGGTGTGCGCCTACGCGTATGTTCCTGGTGGTCGTGTACTCGCTGTTCTGCGAGTGGCAGCCGACGGGGCTCACACAGCGTGCGGCGGTACGCCGTCTAGCCGTTGCGGCGCACGAGCGCATGCCACGCAGATTCTCCTACCTGTCTATCTCCTCGGAACGTGAGTTCGGGGAGGTTTTTCATGTTCGCGCCGGTTCGTGAGGCACCACTGCCTGCGTCTGGGTCGCCTCATGATGTGTGCGAGTTCCAGCCTCGCGGTGTCACTCACGCTGAGTTGTCCGCGATGCGTGCCGCGTTTGAGTTGGCGGAGAACGGGCCAGTTCAGGACGCCAATCCTCGTGTGGGTTGCGTAATCCTCGCTCCTGGCGGCACAGTGCTCGCCCAAGGTTGGCATGAGGGTGCGGGCACAGCACATGCGGAGGCTGCGGCGCTCGCTCAGGCGCACAGCGCCGGGATCAGTGTTGTTGACGCGACTGCGGTTGTCACACTTGAGCCCTGTGCGCACACAGGCCGCACTCCGTCCTGCGCCCAATCGCTCATTGATGCCGGGATCGCTCGCGTTCTGTACTCGGTCCCCGATCCCACCCCCACCGCGTCGGGCGGTGCGCGGATGCTCCGTGATTCAGGAGTCGAAACGCTCGGCGGGGTCCTGAGCGATGCCGGTGCTGCGCTCATCGCGCCGTGGCGGGCACGCACCCACGTAAGCAGTCAGGCGAGACGCAACCGGATCGTCGTCAAGTGGGCAAGCACCCTTGATGGAAAGGTGGCCGCGCAGGACGGCACGAGCCAGTGGATCACCGGCGAGTCTGCTCGCCAGCATGCGCATGAGTTGCGTGCGCAGGTGGATGCGATCGCGGTGGGGACCGGAACGGCGCTCGCAGACAACCCGCAACTCACCGCCCGCGATGAACTGGCGACCCGCACACCCCTGCGGGTGGTGGTGGGACGCCGGCAATTGGCGACGACAGCGCGGCTTTATGCCTCGGGCGCCAGTGTGCTGCATGTGCGTTCGGATGATCCGCACGATGTGGTGCGGGCTCTCGACCTGAACTCTGCGCAGACCACCCTGATAGACGGCGGACCCACCCTGGTCAGCGCGTTCATCCGCGCGGGACTGGCTGATGAACTGCATGTTTACCTTGCACCCAAACTACTCGGGACCGGGCTTCCCGCGGTCCAAGACCTAGGCATCACAACCCTGGCACAGGCCCACGAGTACTCGCTCGTACACTGCGAGCGCCGCGGCAACGACGTGTTCCTGCGCTTTATGCGAGACGAACCCCAAGACGCACCCTCAGACCCCATCCTCAACCAGAACCACAACCGATAGGAAACTCATGTTTACCGGCATCATCACTGAAATCGGGACGATCGTGGCCACAGATTCCGATGCCACGGTCTCGCGCAACGTGCACATGACCATCTCTGCGCCTCAGTCCGTGCAGGGCACCGCGCTGGGTGGCTCGATAGCGGTCAATGGCGCGTGTTTGACGGTGACGAGTTTCGGGTCCGATGGATCGTTCACGGTCGACGTCATGCCTGAATCGCTCCGCCACACCACTCTCGGGGAGCTTGAGCCAGGTAGCCGCGTGAACCTTGAACCGGCGATCACACATTCGGCCCGCCTTGATGGGCACATCGTGCAGGGCCACGTGGATGGGGTGGGAACGCTTGAGTCGCGGAACGATGGAGAGGCCTGGACTGATCTGAGATTCCGCCTTCCTGAACAGCTTGCGAGGTATGTGGCATCCAAGGGATCGGTTGCGGTGGCCGGAGTGTCGTTGACTGTCACGGAGGTTGGGCCGGATTGGTTTGGGGTCTCTCTTATCCCGACCACGTTGGAGCACACGATCCTTGGCGACCTGCGCGAGGGGTCACGCGTCAACATTGAGGTGGATGTCATCGCGAAGTATGTGGAACGGTTGCTCGCTGCCGGTGCGACCCCTACCGCCGCGCTTCCAACAGCCCCGGAAGTACCTGCCGTCCAGACGCCCACCGCCGATTCACTACCGGGAGATGACCGATGACTACTCTCAAAACTCAAGTCCTTGACGCCTTGCGTGAGGGGCGCCCAGTGCTTGTCGCCGATGACACCCACCGCGAAAACGAGGTGGACGTGGTACTTGCGGCCCAGTCCGTTTCGGACGAATGGATTGCGTGGACAGTCAACCACACGTCTGGCTACCTGTGTGTGCCGATGACCGGGCTGCACGCTGACAAGCTTGATCTTCCACTCATGATGAGCACCAATCAGGATTCGTTGCGCACGGCTTACTGCGTATCTGTTGATGCCGCCCACGGCGTGACCACGGGTATCTCCGCGCGTGACCGTGCCCTCACCGCTCGGGTGTTGGCCTCCCCCAACGCCGTTCCAGGAGATCTCATCAGGCCAGGGCATATGCTCCCGCTGCGGGCGGTGGAGGGCGGCATACTGGAGCGTCCTGGTCATACCGAGGCGTCGGTTGATCTGTGCCGTCTGGCTGGATTGGAACCGGTCGGCGTCATCGCGGAGTTGGTGAATCCAGACGGTTCGATGATGCGGCTGGCTCAGGCCCGCGAGTTCGCTGTCCGTGAGGATGTTCCCCTGGCAACGATCGCCCAGATCATTCAGTGGGTCCAAGAGGATGACGGCCGGGCCACGCAGAGCGTGGAGGTGCATTCCGGCTCGACCACATCCGCTCAGCAGACAGGTATCGCAGCGCAGACCGAAACGCATGACGCTGGACGTATCCGCCATCGCCCACACCTTGCCTCTCGTGTGCGCCTCACCGCAAGTGCCCAACTGCCGACGGTGCGTGGCGAGTTCGACATGCACGTGTTCAAGGACCAGGTGACCGGACATGAGCACGTAGCTTTGGTGAGTGCGGTTCCTGGAACCCTGGTGCGGGTCCATTCGGAGTGCCTGACCGGCGATATCTTCGGTTCCAAGCGCTGCGATTGCGGTCCGCAGTTGGATCATGCGCTTGATCGAATAGCACAGGCCGGCGGCGTCCTGATCTACCTGCGCGGGCACGAGGGCCGTGGGATTGGCTTGACGGCCAAGATTCGCGCCTATGCACTGCAGGAGCAGGGGCGCGACACCGTCGATGCGAACACCGAACTTGGCTTCGACCCCGATGCCCGCGAATACGGTGCGGCCACCGCGATCTTGGATCAGTTGACGGGCGATTATCCCGAACTGAATGCTCCGATCACGCTGTTGACCAACAATCCTGAAAAGGCCGCAGAACTCGAATGGGAGGGGATTCCGGTAGCCCGAACCGAGCGCATCCTGGTTGGGCGGACGGCGGAGAACGCAGCCTACCTCGACACCAAGTTTGCACGTATGGGGCACCTCCCCCACTAGTTTCTCCTGGCACGGAACCGCGTTCGGTGTGCCACAGCGGGAACCGGCTCCGTGCGATTCCCACCTATCCTGTCCCCAACTTGTGCGGTGGTTCCGCCGACCTACCGCACGGCCACCTCACATATCTTCTCTGGTTACGAAAGGTTCCATCATGAGCACTGGAAACGGCCCCCGTACTATCCCGTCCGCACAGGGGCGTAAGATTCTCATCGTTGCCGCGAGTTGGCACACCATTGTCATGGATGCCCTGATCGCAGGGGCTATTCGCACGATTGAGCAGGCTGGTGCCACCTATGCGCTTGTGCGCGTGCCTGGCACCTTCGAACTGCCGGTTGCGGTTTCGCATGCGGTCTACAGGAACGAGTCCATTGCCGACGAGTCGGCCTCGTTCGATGGCATTGTCACCCTGGGTGTGGTGATTCGCGGTGGGACGCCGCACTTCGAGTACGTCTGCCAGGCTGCGACACTTGGTCTGACCGAGATCGCGTCGCGCTCTCGAGTCCCTGTCGGGTTCGGAGTCCTTACCTGTGACAACGACCAGCAGGCTCGCGAACGCGCCAGCCTTGATCCGACCGGGGAGAACAAGGGCGTTGAGGCTGCCCAGGCAGTTCTGGCGACTCTTGAATCGCTCGACCAGATCGACGCATTCTTTGCCTGATCGTTTAGCCTCTGGATCGTTGCATGTGCCGCATCCCTCGCTCTGGAACTTATTGCTCCTCGGAGAGGGCTAGATCGATGACTGCCTTGAAGTCCTCGTACGGTGCGGCCCCCATGAGCGGGCGACCATTGATGAGGAAGGTTGGGGTGGACTGCACGCCAATGTGCTGCCCTTCCTGATAGTCGTTCGCGATTGCCTGTTGCAACTCCTGGTTCTCAAAGGCAGCCTCAAACGCAGCAAGGTCCTCTATACCGATACTCTGTGCCACCCCAAGGACGGCTTCTCGGGTGACCTCCTCGCGTGGAATACCTGCCCGATAGAACGCATCCTGGTACTCCCAGAACTTGCCCTCTACACCCGCTGCTCGTCCGCCAAGGGCCGCATTCTGCGATGGTTCGCCAAAGATTGGTAGGTCACGCCATTCCAGGCGAACCAACCCTTGGTCCACGTAGTCCGACATGATCTGAGGAAGGGTTTCGAGAGCGAACTTACCGCAGTACGGGCAGGTGAGATCGGAGTACTCGATCATGACCACCGGGGCGTCAACCGCACCGATTGCGTGCGTGTCAGCGGCATCACGGCGCGCGAGAGTTGCAAGGGCCTCAATCATTTCGCGTTCTTGGTCCGCATTCATCGCAGCTTCATCGTCAGCGGAAGGTGATGCATCATCCGTTCCCTGTTGCTCGCGTTCAGACTCGATAGGGTCCGGAAAGACGCCAGTGGATTCACCGACCGGGACTTGCGGTTCTGGCGGGTTTGGCGAGGTCACGAGGGCCAAGAGGATGCCAAGAGCAAGCAAGAGAGCGACTATGATGGCTCCCGCCACCCAGCCAGAGGAGTTCCTCGGTTTGTCAGGGTTATAGCCCAGATGACTCGGGTCTATCATCCCCGGCGCATAGTTTTGTACGCTGACACCATGATTGGTTGAGTTCTGGCCAACAAACTGATCGGCTACACCGTAGTCTTGCGATGCCTGGTTTTGGCCTACATATCCGGTCGAGGAACTAGAGGAAGCGTTCTGGCCCGGCATAGCATTTTGTCCTTGGTAGGACTGTCTATTCACGTTGGGCTGTGGTGGTTGCCCAGATTGGCGCGGATCGTTGCCATATGGGTTAGGAGGGATGGAGTTACTCATGATGGCGGACCCTTTCGCGGTAGTTACTGGTTTCACCCTACCCGAGCGGTCCTGTCCAACAGCAGTACTCATCTCAGGTTAAACCCCCACCCTGCCAACCAGACGCAGAGAAAAGACGTAACCAGCTCGTCGCCAATCTAGCCGCAGGCCCAACAACCACAGACCAACATGGTGATTTTCCAGAGTCAGTTACACATAAAAACCACCCTGATCCCGGAAAATCACCATACGAGTAGGGTGTAGCGACTTCAGAACCTGCTCCAGCAAACGGCACCCACCCAAAAACCGACGAAACCACCCGTACATCCCTGCGTTTGCCACCCGCATCTCCACGTTCAACGCAGGTAGCCCACGGGCAAAGAAAACAAGCGTATAGGTTTTTTCTCGTCTGTAAGTGTCCCGGTCACTCACACACCAGACAAAATCCATACCCCTAACAAACAGACCACCGGTTCCCTACCAGGGCCGAGGAAAACAAACCCGTACATAACGGGTGGTTACGTCGGTTTTTGGGTGGGTAGGCACTCGGAGAGAGGCCAAGTTCAGGAAGCTGATTGCAGATCGTCTTGCTGAGCGCGGGCACGACCTCGTACATAGACCGCGTATGCCCACGCGAGCACTGCCAGCACAAGCCCCGGAGTATCCACCATGCTGACCCTGAATTCCGAGCCCAGGAGACTCCATACCGCGTAGTTTGTCACCCCAAACACTGCGACGAAATAGATGCTCTGCGCCACGGCAACGAGCGTGGCTCGGGTCGCCAGAACAGTCCCGGCCACACCGTCAAGGAAACCTTTGACCAGCCAATAGATAAAGAGCAGCGCCACCGTGTTCAGCGTCAGGACACCCAACTGAAGCGCGATAGAGGGTGACTCGCTCACAAACCCAGTAACCCTTGATGACGGGATGAAGGCGATCAAGGGAAATACCCACACCAGCACGATGCAGACCAGTGCGCCGCGTAAAAACGCTGCTGCTCTCCCGACATCTTCACGCTGCCGCGCCTTGACGCCCACGATACCTGCCGCGGCAAGCGCCAACAGTGCGAACGCGACCTCAGCGGCAGGCAACATCGTGAACGCGTAGGGCAACAGTTCCGGGCTGTACTCCCGCAGGCTGGGTATACCAGCGATGAGAGAAACGAGACGCCCAAGAGCAGCGATTCCCCACAGCGCCGCCGACACCTGAAGCGCACGCGGAGCCTTATTCGACGCATCTGGTTGGAGAAGCAACCATCCGAGCACCGCTAATGCACCGAAATGGCCGAGCACGATTGCCGCTTCTGACAGCGTATGGAACCCGTCAAAAGCCCACCCGAGGATGAACGGGTCCAGGCTGAACGCAATGAGGGAACCCGCCCACCGGAGCACACCCAACGCAACGACAAGGAACGCAACCACAGCAAAGATCCGCACGATGACGCTCACGGCCTGTGGTTTGGGAGCCTGATCTAGGCGTGGGCTCTGTGTCGCATACGCGTCCATGGTGATTCCCCAAGGCTCGAACTACGGCTGTCCGCCATTCCTCTCATCCTAGGCTCTGGCAGTACCAGATGGCTATCCTAATCAGGACTTTTCCCGAAGCCAGACTCGCCAAATCCGCGCAACTATGAGTGAGATCCCTGCGAACACGGAAAGGGTCACCACGAGCGTCTGCGTGGTGCTAATCAGCCCAAACGCCTCGATCCCGTCAGCCGATACCTCAACATAGAACTCGCTGAGGAGCCATTTGGAAGTCACCGTTGTCGGTGCAACCACATCGAACTGCTCGACAGCGTTGATCATGCCATCGAGGTGCGAGATGACCGCGAGCAGCCAGCCGTACAGCAACACGGCCAGGGCAACGCTACCCGCCCACACACGGGGAACCTTGGTGCCGTGGGCATCGAGATATTCGGCTGCAATCACTCGCGGCTTTCCGGCTTGGCTGATTGCCCGGCGCATACCGACGTCCTGCGCAGCGGCGGTAAGTTCCCCGCGAAGTCCCTGCCTGATTTCCTTGACTTTCTTCTCAGGCATGCCAGCTAGGTGCAGGTCTAGCGTGAACAGGTACCATTCTCTGCGAGTCTTATCCGCAAAGGTGAGCGCTGATGGAGCCTGTTGCTGGTTACTACTCATCGTCTGTCTCCATAATCCGGTTAACAACGGTGTTGAGTGCCTGCCACGCACTGTGGATTGCGTGGAGTTCGTGCTCACCTGTCGGCGAGATGGCGTAATTCTTTCGGGCCGGCCCGCTCTGCGATGGGACGAGTTCGAACGTCAGCAGGCCTTCGCGTTCAAGCCGCGTGAGCAGCGGGTAGACCGTTCCCTGGCCAAGGTCTTCGAGTCCTTGCTCCTGTAGCCGCTGCACGAGGTCGTAACCGTAGGTTGGTGCCTTGGCGAGTTCGGCAAGGATCAGCATCGGCAGCACGCCTTTAAGGAGTTGCGGATCTTTTTTGGATGGTGGCATTGGAACCCTCCATAGGTTTTTCTTCCTAGCTAGAAGGTAATGCCCACTAGTATGCAATGTCAACTAGTTGGCTATGCACAGTAGATTTCGTCGGATTTACGACGATTCAGCACGCCCGCCCAACACCTCACCACGGGCAGCTCGTTGCACTCTTCAACGCCAGGGGCACGATTGGGACCTGCCTTACGTGCAGCATCGAGGACAGGCAGAGCCCACTCGCGAAAAACGAGACCGGGTAACCCTGGCAAGAAATATCGTAATTACGTATTATTGACGAATGGTTGAGAAATCAGAGACATACAGCCTCACAGAGCTTCACGACGAACTGCATGCGCTCTGCGCGCGAGTCACCGCGCTCGAGTCACAGTCCGCAACAGGGAACCAGCCCTCGGGCCTCACACCGCAAACGCACGCCGACAACGACAGTTTCTGGGCACTCAATGGACTCGCAAGCCGCAGACCCAAGGACGAGACGACTCAGAGCGGGGCTGTCATACTCGTCGGCAATGTGGACCTACCAACGGGCGGAACTGTCTCGTGGCAACAAACCGCTGGCAGCGAGGGCCTACTGGAGAACGACTGGGCCGAGCAAGCGCATGCGCTTGCGGCGCTCGGCCATCCGGCGCGGCTCAACCTGCTCCGGCACATTCTGAACGGTGCGCGAACAACCTCAGAGCTCACGGACGCATTAGGTGACGGCACAAGCGGACAACTGCATCACCATCTGCGCCAACTCATCGCCACTGGCTGGGTGCGACAGGCTGGACGCGGCCTATACGAGGTCCCCGCCAACCGAATCGTGCCGCTGCTCGCATGCGTGATGGGAGGGGAACGATGAAATCGCTCATGCTCGCGCTGTATCGCATCCGCGGAATCATGTACTACGCAGTCGCTGCCGTGCTGATCGGGAACGTTCTCATCGGTGACTGGTTTGCGACGGGGCTTGCGAGGTCGATCAGGCTCACGCTCGTCTATGTGGCCCTCGCACTGTTTGTTGTCTGCATACTACTTATCGTATTCGGCAAGAAAATACTGCCTCAGTCTGCACCGCGGGAAGTCATGTCTCCGGTTGCCGGGCGTTGGATGGCGCTGAACAGCCCAGCCACTGACATACCCAGCCACGGTGTACGCATGTACGGGCAGGCCTACGCAATCGACCTGGTGCATGAACCCGCCGCTGACACCCGGCCGGAATTTGGCGAGGCGTTCATGCGAACCAACGCTGAATACCCCGCATTCGGCCAACCTGTACACGCCATGGTGAGCGGAACCGTGGTGAAGGTGTCCGACTGGCGGCGTGATCACCGGGCACGTTCCAACCCACTGAGCATTGTGTACATGATGATCGAGGGCGCCCTACGCGAGGTGGGTGGCCCCGGAAACATCGTGGGAAATCACGTGGTCATCCGCACCGACGATGGCGTGTTCGCGGCCGTCGCACACCTGAAGAGGGGCAGTGCTCAGGTATCCATCGGCGATGTGGTGGCTGCCGGGCAAGTTATCGGATCGTGCGGGAACAGCGGCAATTCGAGTGAACCACACGTACATGCGCAGTTGATGGATCGTGCCTCCTTCTGGACCGGTCAGGGAATACCCTTTACTTTTGCGAATGTGGAACTCGAACCACTTGCCAGTGCCTCTGAGGTCGAGTCTGCTGTTGAAGACGACTCTGCGGAAACGACCGATTCGGGTGCTGCTGTGGCAAAGCCTGCAAACTCAGACAATACGACTCCCCTCATACTGAAACTTCGCGCCTCGGTACCTCAAAACGAGCAGTTCATGATTTCTGGCGCGTAGCCCTTGCGCTGCAGAGTCACGGGTTCGGCGCTCACAAGGTGGCGCTGTGCCAACCGGGAGCCGCAGGGCTGCCCAACCGGATCGTCGTCAATCTGAAACAATGAGCACAATGCTCACCGCACACCACTCGGACCTATATCGAACATCAGGAACTTGAATATCCCGTTGCGCTCCGCAGGAATATGCGAGTATTCGCCCCAACTGACTTGGTAGCGATCGCGTAGGAACACAGGAGCCTGCCTGCGCTCGCGAGTTCCCAAGCCCGCGCGCTCACCCCACGCTAGTTCTCCCTCAACCACACGCCCTTCATGCAGATGGAACTCCAAGTCGATGAGGTCGTTTCGTTGCGCGGCGGTCCATAAGGCTTTGTCATTTGTGACCGTAATTGAGAAACCCGCTGTAGCCAGACCTCTATCAACTATGGTCTCGATACGACTGACATCTTTAAGGATGTCGTATCTTCCAAGGTCCCGAGCATCGTGCGAACGTAGAATGAACTCTTCGCCCAGATACGTGTGGGTGAGCGCTGCGGTGAGGTACTTCAACTCAATGACGTACCAGCAACCGCTTTGATGGATCATCATGTCCACGTTGAAGGTAGCAGCACCCTCAATACGCACTGGGCGCTCCAGGCGAATTTCAAGGCTCGAATCAATAACCGGTAATTGATGTGCAAGTTCGTATTGGAAATCCGCCTCCGAGTGAAACACGGGTCGACGTTCAGCCAGGTGAGTTAAGGCTCGACGCAGGGCCTGCTTAACCGCTGTCTCGGAGAACACGGGCACACCGTCCACATCTAGTGCCGGTGTCGCGGGCGGTCTCTGCCGTCCGCGACACCAACCTTTACCGGTCAGAGTGACAGCGCTCGCTCGATGTCTTCGAGCAGATCCTCAACATCCTCGATGCCCACAGACAAACGGATAATGTTGTCGGGAACCTCAAGCGGGGTGCCCTTCACCGATGCGTGAGTCATCTCGGTTGGGTAACCGATCAGCGATTCCACGCCGCCCAAGGACTCGGCCAGCGTGAACAGTTCAGTGCCCTCCGCGAGTTTCAGCGCTGCGGCGGCCCCACCCTTCAACGCGACGGACAGCATGCCACCAAAAGCACGCATCTGCCGCGCCGCGATCTCATGACCTGGGTGATCCGATAGCCCTGGGTAGTACACCCGCTCGATTGCGTCATGGTTCGCCAGATACTCGGCGATAGTCGCAGCATTTGAGGAGTGACGCTCCATGCGCACGCCCAGTGTCTTGATTCCACGCACTGTCAGCCACGCATCGAACGGCCCGGAAACCGCGCCCGCGGAGTTCTGCAGGAATCCGATCTTCTCGGCCGCCTCATCGTCGCTCGTCACGATGGCTCCGCCCACCACATCCGAGTGTCCACCCAAATATTTGGTGGTCGAGTGCACGACGAAGTCGGCGCCGTGCGCGAGCGGCTGTTGGAGGTATGGGGAGGCGAAGGTATTGTCCACTACCGCGACCGCGCCGTGAGCGTGCGCAAGACTCGTTGCCGCCGCGATATCGATGACGGTCATCAGCGGGTTCGTGGGGGTCTCGATCCACACCAACTGCGTGGGTGCGGCAACGAGCGCGGCCTCGAACGCCGCCAGATCAGACATGTCGACGGGCACTACCTCGATGCCCCACTGCGCGTGGACCTTGTTGAAGAGTCGGTGCGTGCCACCGTAAACGTCATTGCTCATCACAATGCGGTGACCGGGACGTAGCAACGACCGGATGAGCGTGTCCTCCGCGGCGAGGCCGGACGCGAAGGAGAACGCGTACTCGCCACCCTCAATCGCTGCAAGGTTGTCCTGCAAGGCGGTGCGGCTCGGGTTTGCACTGCGCGAGTACTCGTATCCCCCGCGGAGTTTCCCAATGCCGTCTTGCGCATAGGTGGAGGTCTGGTAGATCGGCGGGATGACCGCGCCCGTTGTTGGGTCCGGCGCTTGCCCTGCATGGATAGCCCGGGTGTTGAATCCTTGAGTCATGGTGTGTGCTCCCTGCGGGTCTAGTTCGGTTCGAGTGTGGTGGCTGTCCCTGAGGACAGGCTGTACGTGAGGAGATCGTGGCGGGTGAGGACTCCGACGGGATTCGCATCGTCGATGACAAGGAGCGCGTTGGCGTGGGCGAGTTTGTCCCGTGCTTCACGTAGGCACTGACCTGCTCCGATGAGCGGCAGTGGGTCAAGGCTCAACTGCGAGATCGGAGCGCGCGGAGTGGCCCTCTGCGAGAACAGCGCCTCAGTCAGGGTGTGCTCGTCGATGGCTCCGGCAACCTCCCCGATCACGACCGGTGGTTCCGCCTGCAACACCACGAGCTGGTCCACGCCGTGCCTGTTCATCTCCTCGATGGTCTCGCCGATCGTGGCTTCCTTGCGTACGTAGTAGATGCTGGAATCCTGCTTGGTGGCCATGATGTCCCGGACTCGTGCCTCGTGGCCTGGCTCATCCGGGCATTGCGAGGGCAGGAAGCCGTATGACTTCATCCATTCGTCGTTGAAGATCTTGCCAAGGTACCCACGCCCGCTGTCAGGGAGCAGCACCACGACCACGTCATCGGCGGTCAGGTTCTGCGCCGCCTTCAGCGCGCAGGCCACGGCGAGTCCCGACGAGCCTCCAAGTAGCAGCCCCTCCTCGCGTGCCAGTCTGCGGGTTATGTCGAAGGACTCGGCGTCTGTCGCGGACAGTATCTCATCGGGGATCGTGCGATCGTAGGCGTCCGGCCACATGTCCTCGCCAACGCCCTCAGTGAGATAGGGGCGTCCCGAACCGCCCGAGTAGATGGAACCCTCAGGGTCTGCGCCGATGACGCGTACCCGTCCCTCGGAGACCTCCTTGAGGTACCGCCCGGTGCCGGTGATGGTGCCCCCTGTTCCAACTCCAGCGACAAAGTGCGTGATCCTCCCTGCCGTGTCGGCCCAGATCTCAGGGCCAGTCGTCGCATAGTGACTCGCTGGACCGTTGGGATTGGAATACTGGTCCGGCTTGAATGCCCCAGGGATTTCTCGGGCAAGCCGGTCAGACACCGAATAGTAGGACTCCGGATCTTCCGGCGTCACCGACGTTGGCGTGACCACCACCTCCGCGCCATATGCTTTGAGCACATTGATCTTGTCGTCGCTGACCTTGTCTGGACACACAAACACGCAACGATAACCACGCTGTTGCGCCACCAATGCCAGGCCCACACCCGTGTTCCCTGAGGTGGGTTCAACGATTGTGCCACCGGGCTTGAGGGACCCGTTCCGTTCGGCTGCATCGATGATTCGCTCAGCGATTCGATCCTTCGCCGATCCGCCTGGGTTCAGATACTCGACCTTCACGAGAATCGTCGCTGCGATTCCCTCGGTGATGCGGTTGAGTTTGACCAATGGGGTGTTACCGATGAGGTCGAGAACGCTTGTGGCGTAGTGCATGCCGTCTGGCTGACTGAGTTTCAGGTGCTTGTTCACCTGTGGGTTGTTTGTGTCCACTACAAGATTCTATGTGCCGCGGCTTCTCGCTGTTTGATCCAGCGCTTAGTTACCTCGGTCAGTTCCATGTAGGAAGCCCCTGCTTCGGGTCGTAAGGAACGCAGATACATGGCATGCTCTCAACAGGGAAGGTTCCTATCGAGGCTAGGGCAGGAGATAGACGGATGGGCGAGTACAAGGATGTGGATCGAGTGCCGTTCACAGACGAAGACATCGAAGAATGGGCCGCCGAAGCAGAAACCTCAACAGGTTACACTGGCAAACACTTGGGCCTTCCCGTGGCCGGGGACCCTACCAGTGCTGACCCGCAAACACACACCATCGCACTTCACCTCGATACTGCCCGGCTCGCAAAACTGAATGAAGCAGCACAGAAACGCCACACCACTCCCTCGCAACTGATGCGCGAACTGATTGATGCCCTCTAACGACCGGATTCAAACGGCGAAGAGTAAGAGATCCTTCCATCAACTGACTGGGTCTGCTGTGGATTTGGTTGATTCTTGTCCACGTCCCGTGAGGGGTGTGGGGGTTGAGAGAATCAGATGATGAAGTATTCAGATGAGTTCAAGCGTGATGCGGTCGCGTTGGTGAAGGCTGGGGCGACTCAGCGAGAGGTGTACCGAGATCTGGGTATCTCGAAATCAGCGCTCTCAAAATGGGTTGCTGATGCTGAACGGGCAGAACGTGGTCAGGTCAGGGGTCGCGAAAGCAAGGTGGAACACGCCGAAGTCTTTCGGGATGGGAAGCGTGAAGAACTTCCATCCTCCGGGAGACCTCGGCTCCTACCTGACTACCGACGCGTTCAACCGAGTACACCCTAGCTTCCGATGAGCCGATAAAGTGGTTTGACGTTGAAACCCGTGATACCGCACTCCCAGAAGAGGCCAATAAACGCAGGAAGAAGGAAAGATATCTGATGAGCCCCTACACATTCGCAGGTGCACCATTTGCCGCCGAAGGGCAGGCCGACTATGGCGTCTTGGGTGCACCGTCTAACCTAGGTTCGACCACGCGAGGTGGGGCGATGGCAGAGGCTCCGCGTGCCATTCGTCTGTCGTACGCGGCAGCAGCACCGGAAAACTTGATCGATCTAGGCGATGTAGAACCGGAGAAACGGAACCTAGAACACTACCTTGACCAGTTGACCAACGAAGTAAAAACGTGTCTGGAACAGATCAAGCAGACGTTGCTGGTTTTGGGCGGGGACGATTCAGTTTCCTATTCGGTTGTGCGTGCCGTATCCGAATTCCACGAAGGGCCGGTCGATCTAGTGCACTTCGACGCGCATAAGGACGAACATCCAGACCTATCAATGGGTATCGATCATTCAAACTGGGTAACCGCGCTTAAGAATGGAAATTTGATCGTCTCGGACGTGGAGCGGCATGGGTACCGCATGGAATCAGAACAACCATCGCAAGACTTAGAGGAACAGGACCCAACACTGGTTGTGGACATGGCTGCACCACCCGTTGCGAGAGTCGTTGTGCTGGACATGGGAGCGATAGACCCCGCATTTGCACCGGGCGTAGCGGCACCCGAACCATTCGGCCTAACACCTGTCTATGTTCTCGAAACTGTTTCGAAGATCGTCAAGGAAGGCAATGTTCGCGCCATCGTTTTGACAGAAGTTGATCCATCGCGCGACATAAACGAACAGACAAGCCGCCTAGCGTTCAGGTTTTTGTATAACCTGATTACTCGCTAGAGTCATCCTCCAGCATAAAAATATGTGACTGAATGGGGCAACAATGGCCAAAATAAAGCGTGGAAAGACGGCGAAGTTTTAGCCGCAGGCGCGTCCCGGTGGAGGCCACAGCGCGTCAGCAATCATCACCTGTCATCCCAGATAGACCAACACTAAGGATCCGGATTCTCAGTACGCTATGCAGTGGCAAGCGGCGCGATCCAGGCCAGCGCATTGAACCCGGTCCACTCGAAAATGCAGACCCACACCATCCAGGTCGTCAGGATCGCAATGAGCACCTTTTCTCGGGTCGACCCAGATTTACCGAGAACCGGTGCGGAAATAGCTCCGTTGGCTTTCCAGACATCCGCGAGAATGGGTACTTTTCGCCACCATTTCGGTGATTTCAGAACGAGTGGCCAGAATATTGGAATTCCTCCCACGGTCAGGAAATCCCCGACAAGGTGGGCCGCATAACCGACCGCGAGCGCAGCGGGGAACCACGCCCAGTTATCGGCCCCGTACAGCACGACGGTGAGGGCCAGCGCGATGCTCACGATCCACAGCATGAGCCGACCCTCAACGAGTTCGAGCGCGCGGATCGCGAACGAGCACAGCAGTACCGAAGCGATGCCCGCACCAAGATAAAACGAGTTCCCCTGCCCCACTGGGATAGCGATGACCGCTGCGAGGTAAGCCCACGCCACGGCGATCACAAGCCCCAGCAGTGAGTGGGTTCCTTTACGGTGCCCACCCGAGAGTCGTTCGGTCACACGGGCCGCCCAGCCGGAGATGGGTGGAAGGGAGTGCGCGATCGTTCCGTTGCGGTGATCTATGTCAGGCAGGAGCGCTGCGCCTGCGGCGACGAGCATCCCGACGCCGAGCGCTGGACCGTCCACGCCGTCAACCACTCCGAGGGTTGTTGGCACGCTTGCTGCGATGAACAGCCACGCGGCAGCTCCGGTCACGGCGTGCGAAGGCCCCATCATATACGTGTTTACCTCAGTTCAATAAGGCACGGAGTGTCGTGGACCGCACCAGTATCAGTCCTTGTTGGTTACGAATTACATCAGTTACGCTCCGGCAGGAACTTGCTACGCATCGTCCCTACGCTCCGCTGCACTACCTTGTCCGTAACAAGTGTCGACTCAACAGTACGTGGCCCCTCCGACATTCCACGCAAACCGCCCAGGTAAGGCGCACTCACACGGCTCCACCTAGTTTGAGAGCGACCAGATCCGTACTCGCAAACAGTGAGGGTGCGGATCTGGTCACTCTCAAAGAAAGAAGGAGGACGCAGGCAAGGTCACAGCGCCTCTACGCTGCGCGCGCAAAGCGGTGGGCGTAGAGTTGTCTGTTGGTGTGTCGGGAAGTCTGGTCGACGTTGACCGATGTCCCCTACCCAAAAGGACTTTTCATGGACAAGCTCCGTCAGAAAATCGCGAGCGACACCTTCGCCGGCATGCTATTGGTTGGCGCTGCGTTACTGGCTCTCCTCATTGCAAATTCACCGTGGCGCGAGGCCTATCACGGGCTTGCGGACTTCCGCTTTGGTCCTGAGGCATTGCACCTGAATCTTTCGGTTGCGTCCTGGGCTGCGGACGGCTTGCTCGCCGTCTTCTTCTTTGTCATTGGGCTTGAACTCAAGCAGGAGATTGTCACGGGTTCGTTGTCGCGGCCGCGTGAGGCTGCGGTTCCGATGATCGCCGCGGTCGGCGGCATGGTTGTTCCTGCGGCCCTGTTTGTCCTGTTCATCAATGTCCTCGGCGATCCGTCCGCGATCCATGGGTGGGCGATTCCCACCGCCACGGACATCGCCTTCGCAGTGGGTGTGCTCGCGCTGTTCGGCAAGGGCCTGCCTCGCGCCCTGCGTGTGTTCCTACTGACTCTCGCGGTCGTTGACGATCTTCTCGCGATCATCATCATCGCCGTTTTCTATTCGTCGAACCTCAACTTTGCGGCGCTGCTGGCGGCATTCGGCCTGGTTGGTCTGTTCGCGTATCTGACACGCACCCGCGGGGCAGGCTGGTGGATCTTCATCCCGGTTGGCGTGGTTGCGTGGGCGCTCATGCACGCCTCGGGCGTGCATGCCACGATCGCCGGCGTTCTGCTCGGGCTCGTGGTTCCGGCCCGCCAGATTTTCGACGAGTCCCGCGCCCGCGCTCACACGTACGCCGAGGTAATTACGCCGGTTTCGTCGGGCCTCGCAGTCCCAGTGTTTGCGTTCTTTGCCGCTGGTGTGACCGTTGTTGGAACGGGTTCGCTGAGCGATGTACTCGGGCAGGCGGTGTTCACTGCGGTGGCTGCCGGTTTGGTGTTGGGGAAGGTTATCGGGGTTCTCGGCACGACTGCCCTGGTCACAAAGTTGACTCCACTGCGCTTGCCGCAGGGCATCGGCGTGCGCGACCTCCTGCCGGTTGGCCTGCTGTGCGGTATCGGGTTCACGGTGTCGCTGTTGATCGCGGAGTTGTCCTTCCCTGACTCCGAGCACACAGCCGCCGCGAAACTCGCAATCCTCATCGGCTCGTTTGCAGCCGCTATCCTCGGAGCGATCATGCTGCGTCACGATGCTCGCCAGACTCGCACCCGCGACATGAACCTGGACGGCGTGGACGACGGTGACGTGGATTTGATGTAGCGTTTCGCGTAAACGTCCCCAACGATGGAGTCTTTTCCATGAGCTCTGGCCCGCGCACACCGTCTGGCACCAACGACGCAGAGGGCTCAGGTTCCTCTCCGGCCCCTGAACGTAATCTGCAGCGTCTCATCAACGCGGTGCAGTACTTCGCGATCTTCGGCATCGTTGCGCTGTTGGCCTTCAACCGCGTCACGCACGACTACATCCAGAACATCGACAACACGTGGCGCGGGTTCATCGGTGCGGCACCGGGGGACGCGAGTTACCAATGGTTTGTTCCCATGGCCCTGCAACACGGTTTCGACACGATCGGGGCCGTTGCAATCTGCCTTGTACTCATCATCGTGTGCCTCGTGTTCAAACGCTATTGGCACGCTCTGTTCGCAGGGTTGAGCCTCGCGCTGGTTGCCGGTGGGCTCGTGCAGGGCTTCAAGCACCTGTTCAACCGTGAGCGCCCGGCCGATGATCTGGAAAACGAGTTGTGGTCTTCTGTGTTTCCCGTTGATCATGGTTCGTTCCCCTCCGGGCACAGTGCGGCTGCCGCCGTGTTCGCGATCATGTTCCTCGTGCTCGTGCCATGGCAGTGGAAGCGACTACGCGCTGCGATTCCATACATTGGCGCTGCGCTGGTACTGGCAATGATGTGGCAGCGCACCCTCACCAACGCCCACTGGTTGAGCGATACCGTGGCTGGGGCAGCTTTGGGCCTTGGTGGCGCGCTCCTACTGTGGTGGTTCATGCAGCCGTGGCTCGATGCGGAACAGCGTGAGCACCTGCCTGCAGCCCTCGATGCACCTGAGTCCAGGGAACCGCAGTAACCCGAGTCCACAGCCGCCAACAGCACTCACCCGGAATATTCACCGCCGTGCGAAGGTTCACCCCACGGCGTCGTTTTTCTATAATCCGCACTCGATCAGGTGACAACTCAACACGTCAGAAGGAAACACCATGAGTAAGTTGTTCTCCCCCATCACCCTGTCCGCTGCCGAGGGTACGGGCCTCACCCTGCGCAACCGAGCCTTTGTCGCTCCAATGTGTCAGTACTCCGCGGACGGTGAAGATGGCGTGGCAACCTCGTGGCACCTGCAGCATTACGGTTCGTTCGCGGCAGGTGGCTTCTCGCTCGTGGTGGTCGAGGCAACGGGCGTACTACCTGAGGGTCGAATCTCTCCGCGCTGCCTCGGCATCTACGATGAACCAACCGAAGCCGCACACGCACGCATCGTCGAGATGGCACACGGACTCGGGGCAGCAGCCGGTCTACAGATAGGCCACGCAGGCGGCAAGGGTTCGACCTACCCCACCCTGCCCGGTTTCGATGCAGGAACGGTCCCGGTATCCGAGGGCGGTTGGGCGACATTCGGCCCCACGGACAAGGCCGTCTTCCCTGGCCTCGCCGATCCAATCGCACTTGACAGGGAAGGCATCGAACGTGTCATCGAGGGATTCGCAGATGCAGCCCGTCGTGCAGACCGCGCTGGATATGACGTGCTACAGATTCACGCCGCGCACGGATACCTCATCCACCAGTTCCTCTCGCCCCTGACCAACACCCGCACCGACGAATATGGCGGAAGCGAGGAGAACCGCACCCGCCTGCTGCGCGAGGTCACCGCTGCCGTTCGTGAAGCCTGGCCGGCCCACAAGCCACTCGGCATCCGGGTCAGCGCAACCGACTGGGACGAGGCAGGCTGGACTGTTCAGGCCACCGCGACCATTGTGCGCACACTCGCCGAGGACCACGGCATCACCTGGGTTGACGTCTCCTCGGGCGGTCTCGTGGCCGGATCAAAGATTCCGGTCGGTCCGGGCTACCAGGTTCCGCTGGCCCTCGAACTCACGCAGGCGCTCGCGGACCTGGACGTTGCCGTGAGCGCTGTGGGACTCGTCGCCAATCCAGACCAGGCAGAAACCATCCTGGTCACCGGGCAGGCCCACGCAATCTCCATCGGACGTGCCGCGCTGGGCAATCCGCACTGGGCTTCGGCCGCAGCGGTGGCGCTGCGTGCCGCCACCCCAGACGCACATATTCAACCGCAGTACTGGCGCGCGCACTGGTCATAAAGATTGCCGACGATACGGCTGGCTCTGAGGTGTCGGCCTACGGCTAGGTGCTGCTAGCCAATCTCACCGCAGCATCGAAGGGTCGAAATTAGTCCACACCCCCAACTTTTTACTAGCCAACCGGACAAATTTTGGCCCATCAACCAACACCACCAACCGCTGCCACTCTCCACACACGAAAACGGGCGGTCTGAGTTCTCCCGAACTCAGACCGCCCGTCCCTCACATTCACACGCGGAAGACTAGATCAGTTGATCTTCTCCCAAGGTCCCCACGGAGACGAACCAGGTTCGTCGCCCTGGGTCCACCATTTGGCCCGGTACGTGTCACCCACGTATTGGACCGTGTCACCGGCAACATATGCCTTCGAAGCGATCCATGTGGTCTGTCCACCAGGATTGGTTGGATCCGGCGTTGGCTCAGTGCCATCGTCCGAGCACGCTCCGATAAGTTCCCACACGGCGTTGGCACCCGGAGTGTCACCCTGGGTCCACCACTTGGCGCGGTATTCGGAGTTGTTGTGGGAAACAGTGGCCCCACCGGTGTATACCGAACCAGCGTTCCAGGCCGCAGCCGTGCACTGACCTGGGTCAACCGGGTCGGTAGGATCCGTGGGATCAGTCGGGTCGGTTGGGTCGGTGGGATCGGTTGGGTCTGGATCAACAGGATCGACCACATCACCAGGCTGGCCGCTGCGCAATTGGTCGGCAAGAACGCTGATCAGTTCGTTGTCACGGTCGCCGGAGGTCTCCCACCACATGCCGCCGCCGAGGCGCAGATCAATGATGTACTGCGCCTTGCGCTTGGTCGAACGCTCGTTGTCGTATGACCACCACTGGTCCCCGTTGTAGTTCCACGCAGCGACGATCTCAGGGTCGTAGTAGTCCGTGCCACGCTCGATCAGACGGAAGTAGTCCTCGTTACCGGCTTCCCAGGTTCCAGGTGCAGCGCCGTTGGCGGCAGCCCATGGGTCGGACGTGGTGACGCCCTTCCACCCACGACCGTAACTGGCGAGTCCAATACCCAACTGCTTCGGGTCGATACCTGTCTTCAGGTATTCCTGAACGGCCTTGTCCACGCTGAACTTACGGTTCTCTGGACGTGGGTCATTCGGGTCATCGAACAGATTTCCCTGGTGTCCGGCCAGTTCACCGTCCCAAGCTCCATGCAGGTCATAGCCCTGGATGTTTCCGAAGTCGAAGTACTCGAAGTTCTCCGGGTCGTTCCAGCCACCGGCCTCGATGTCATCCGGGTTGGCTGGCAGGAAACCAGACAGTTCGTAGTACTTGCCGTGCTCAGCGCCGACCTCGTCAAGCTGCTTGCGGAACTCCTTCAGCAGAGCCTTGAAGTTAGCGCGGTCGTTGACCTCATCAACGTAGTTGCCCTCAAGGCCGTTGTGGCTGCCTGGCCACTCCCAGTCGATGTCGATACCGTCGAATACGCCAAGAGCGGTTCCCGGTCCACCGCGACCGTCAATGACCGGCAGGTTACCGCGAATGTACAGGTCAACACAGCTCTTGACCAGTTTGGTGCGCGATTCAGGGGTAGCGGCTGCACGTGAGAAGTTCTTGGACCAGGTCCAGCCACCAAGGGAAATCATCACCTTCAGTTGAGGGTGCTTCGCCTTGAGTTGCTTGAGCTGGTTGAACGATCCGGCCAGCGGCTGGTCCCAAGCGTCACGGACACCGGAAACCGACGTGGCTTCCGTGTAGCCCATACCGAAGTCAGCCCACGCGTCACCGGCACCATCAGATCCGTTGGGACCCGTACCCTGCGCCTTGTTCGCAATGAAGCACTGCAGGGTCTGGTGATGGATGTTACCGAATGAGTAGTTGATGTGGGTCAGGTCGGCGGCGGCTCCCGAAACATCGAGTTGCTTGACTTGGAATCCACGACCATACACGCCCCATTGCGCGAAGTAACCGACGTTACGGTAGCCGTTCACGGCTGTTCCCGCCGTCGAGTCGTCTTGTGTTGCTGGTGCTGATGCGGCTGGCGTTGCCACCATCGTGGCAGCAACCGCAGCGGCTGCCGCGAGTGCAAACGTCTTTTTGACGCCACTCATCCACTTCTTTGTTCCCGTCATGTCTCTCCTTGTGTCCGCTGTGCCTCGGGAAGGCACAGCGTGATTATTTGGTGACGAGGGGCCTCCACGTACCGGGAGGCCCCTCCAGTTGTGTCAGCGGCAGGTACGAGTCTCATCCCAGACTGCGTCTGTACCAGGCGTATCGCCCTGTGTCCACCACTTGGCGGTGTATTCCTTGCCGCCGTGGGAGACGGTTTGACCGCCGGTGTAGACGGACGTTGCAACCCATGCAGCGGCGCTGCAGGTTCCGCCGTTGCCATTACCGTTTCCGTTGCCGGTTGGCGCGGAGGCCAGGGTGACGTTGCGCGGCAGGTCGTACAGGGTTGCGAAGGTTTCGCCGCCAAAGCTGATGCGCAGGTTGGAGATCTGCGTCATCGGTAGGCGCCAACTGAACTTGGTTGACGCAGAGGCTCCTGGTGCGATGCCGCCTGCTGGAACCTTGAGCTCGTAGGTGTGGAAGTCACCCTTGAGTCCACCAACGTTGCTTCCCGTGTGGTCGGAGGCGATCTTGGTGATGCCCCAACCGCTCTGTTCGCCCATCTCTCCGGTGTCGCTTGTGGCGGTGTCGAAGGTGATGACCGCCCCAGCCGGGATGGTGATGTCGGAGTTGTTGGTGAAGGTCACCCGCGGGTTGATTGGGTAGTTGTTGTCTCCAAGAGCGAATTCGGAGTACTTCACCTGTAGGTCAATCGCCTTGGTCGGCATCTCGACGTTTGCCTTGCTTGCACCATATGGCGATGAGTTGGACAGACGGTCGTGAATGAGGTTCACGAGCGATGAACCCATCTCGTACTGTCCCTTGTCGGCGTTGTAGTCGTAGTCGCCCGCGAGCTCCCAGATCATCACGCCGCCGAGTCCCTTGTCAGCCACGTAGTTGGCCTTGGCCGAGATCGCAGCATCCGAGTCACCCGTGATGAAGGTCTTGGTGGTGTTGTTCCACCACCATTCAACCTTGGTCACGTCATCGAAGTGGTGCGTGTAAGCACCGGTGATGGCGTTAGGCACGTTATAGGCATCAACGTAGTCGCCGACAACCCCGTTCTGCAGGTTGAGCAGGTGCCAGATTGGGTTCACACCCGATGGAACCTCGTTGCCCTGTGGGTCCGAGTCGTGCCACAGGTTGTCGATGCCGACCGCCCCCGCACCACACTTCGAGTTGCCACCCAGCGATGGGCCAGTACCGGATGGGCACTTGGTCTGATCAGGCAGTGGTGCCGATCCACCGAACCCGTTCTCGCCACCGGTTACTCCTGTCCAGCCGCGGGTGTAGAACGGTACACCGATGTTGATTCGACCTGCTGGCATGGAACCGCGGAAGTAGTGGGCGGCCCAGTCGGTGTTGAGGTATCCGATGTTGGAGTATGCGTTGTAGACGCCACCTGCTGCGAGTTCGGGATCCTTGCCGTCGTCGTAGAGCGCTGCGTTTCCGCCGACGTAGTTGTTCCACGCTCCGTGCAGGTCATAGCTCATGATGTTGACGTAGTCGAGGTACTGAGCGATCTGGTGCACTTCCATACCGCGCAGCAGCCAGCCCGAGGCTGGGGCGGCGATGGTCAGCATGTAGTGCTTACCGTCCTCGGCACCTGCGATGTCGAGCTTTTCACGCAGGGTCTTCATGAGGTCTTCGTACTCGGCCCAAAGCTGTCCACGACGCTTGTCGGAGATGTGGAAGTCGTCTGGGTTTCCAGCCTTGCTATTGCTGGTTGCGTACTCGTAGTCGATGTCCACACCGTCAAACCCGTACGCGCGGATGAACTCGACTGCGGAGTCCGCAAACGTGTCGATCTTTGCCTGGGTCTGTGTCATCGCATAGAAGCCACCGTCCGCGATGCGGTCTCCGTCGGCGTCGAAGTGTCCACCGGTCTCAGCCCAACCGCCAACGGAGACGAGGGTTTTGACTCCAGGGTTTTGCTTCTTGAACTTGTTCAACTGGTTGAAGTGGCCGGTGTACGGGTACTCGGGGTCCATTTCGGCACCCGCAACACCGGGCCAGGTCTTGTCGGTCGCTGCGTTGCCTGCGGCCTGCTCGTTGACCGAGACCTTGCCGTCAGAGCCAATGTGGGCGAACGCGTAGTTCAGGTGGCTGACCTTGTTCCACGGAATGTCCGATGCGAGGTATCGAGGGGCATCGTTTGCTCCGGTACGCCAGCTCGTGAAGTAGCCGATGACACGGTGCTCTAGACCATTGGGAAGCTTTTCGCGTCCGTCCTCGTCATAGATCGTGCAGTATGGAACGTCAACGCCTGGGGTCTGGTACAAGCCGTCTGGGCGGCAGATCTCGTCAGGGTTTGAGGTCCACGGCTGGTCTGGGTCGGGCGTTTCCGTTGGATCCGGGTCCGGAGTCTCCGTGGGGTCTGGGTCAGGTGTTTCCGTTGGATCCGGATCCGGAGTCTCGGTAGGGTCTGGATCTGGGGTTTCAGTTGGGTCTGGGTCGGGAACCTCGGAACCGCAGCTACCGATCTTCTCCCAGGCACCCCACTGTGAGGCTCCTGGGACTTCGCTGTTGGTCCACCACTTGGCGCGGTAGTTATCGCCTTCGTAGGAGACCTCTTGGCCTCCCGTGTAAACGGTTCCGCTTTGCCATGGCGTCGAACATGCGGGGCCATCGGCTGCCTGCGCCGCAGGACTTGCGAGTGCGAGGCTTGCGGTAACCACCACCGCAGAGAACAACGCCCCGACACGGGTGTATCGAGAACGGCTGGTATTGCGCATTTTGTTACCTGTTCTTCATCGGACAGAAAGTGCGGTGTGCATCACACCTACGGCGGAGGGGAACGCCGTTGGTTAAATGTAAGGACAGCCCTGCCATGCGTACATCTGCAATACCCACATCAGTAAGGACCCCTACGTAGTGACCCGCATCACATCGTTTAACGCGGGTAAATTTGCTGGTCAGACACTTGGGATTCACTGTGGATTTACTGAAAGTTGCATACGGCAACATACTTTCCACCTGCAAAATGGGGTGAACTCCCCATGTGAATTTCGAGGAAAAGCACTCTCTTCGTTAAGCCGCAGGAGCGGAGCACTCACGCAAGATGGAGCCGGAACGTACCGGATCGTCGCCAATGGACCCGCGCGAACCATCGCGCGGGGATGCAGAGAGACCAGCCTCAGGAAGTCTGTGCGATGCGGTGCGCACGCACCACGAGCTCAACCCGATTATGTACGCCGAGTTTCACGAACACGCGTCCAACGTGCACCTCAACGGTCCGCACGGAAACGCTCAGTCTCTCCGCGATCTCCTTGTTGCTGGCGCCCTCCACCACGAGCATCGCAACCTGCAACTCGCGCTCCGTGAGGATCTGCGACCATGCAGCCCTGCACGCGCCGAGCGCATCCTCAGTACGCACGTTCTCCGTGGTGACAGGTTGCACCTCGGCGATCGCGACATGCGGTGATCTACTCGCGAGCTTTCGCTCCACCAGGCGCTGCCATGCAGTGGCACCAGACTGTGAGAACAACATCGAGGCAACAAGTAAATGTCTGCGCCCAGACTGATCGTTGCGGGCGATGCACAGCTCACCGAGGAATGCCTCGACCCGTGCCCGCTCAAACGGAGACACAATCGTTCGACTCTCCACCCGAACATTCTCATACGCGACAGACCAACTACTGTCACCGACCTGCCGCAACCGCAACCGCAGATTTCGACCTCGCGTGGTATCCGGCGACTCCGGTGCACTGGCAGTCAGAAACGGGCCAACCTCATCGAGACCAGGAACCCCAAAGCACAGATGGGGTGCGCCACGATCAGTCCACACCATGATCTGATCCGCAGCCTCTTCAGGGGAGTCTGCCAGATAGGCGGCGACCGCGCGATCCACAAGCATGTCGATTGAGCCAGAACCCGGCATGGAATACGCAAGAGCCGCAGACAACGCCTGAGTTTCTCCAGTGATCGCGAGTTCCACCCTGCGGGCGACAATGATTCCAAGTCCTGCGAACCCACGAGCAAACGGGGTGGAGTACGCCGCCCGGTCTATGACCGCCTTCGCCTCCGCGAAGTCCCCCGCCCACACCTGCAGGAGGGCTTCAACAACGTGGCGGTACGCACGTACCAGCGGGGTACGTTCAAACCCTTGCACCAGCGGATCAGGAGCGGTTGACAGCCCACCGCCCTCACGGGCCAAGATGGCCAAGCCGTCATTGGGGCGACCGTCCAGCCCGGCAGCAAGCGCCTCAAAGGCGTTCTCACTGGTGGCATCACTGCGCACCAAGTGGGTCGGAGGGTTCCCTCCACTCAGAAGAATGCACCAGGCGGCTGCCGCGCGCGCCACTTGATCGGTGATCTCGTTGTTGTCCGCGAGTTCATCGAGCCAGGGCAACCAGGCGTTCACGCCATCGCCATCGGAGCGCTCGGCGCACAGGCCCGCAGCGAGGGCAGCGGTGCGCTCCCAGGAAACCCGCTGACATTCATCAGTGAGGTCCACCCCGAGGACGGTTGCGTCAAATGCCGGCACCACGTTGCGCTGCATGGCAACTGCCGTCACGTATCCAGGCAACGCTTTCATACGCTGTCGCTCGGAACCCTCCGCAACGAGAGGCTCCAGCCAGTCCACCGCATCATCGACATAGCCGCCTCCGAGTGCGGCCATTCCTGCGATGAGGTGAGCATCCGCGCGCGGCTCCCCCTCAGCATGGCTGGCCGCTTCGCGCGCGATGGCGACACTGCGCAAGACCTCCCCCCTGTGCAGTGCCATTCGCGCGTCCTCGAGGAGCGGCTGCACGAGCGTCGCATCCCCTTGAAGTGCGCTCAGGGATTGGTGCCACCGAGAGCGGGTTTCATCGCCGCGCCGCAGATACGCTTCGGTGAGCAGGCCGTGGACCGTCGTGCACTCGGACAGGGAGGATGTTCCATGCACCCAGATGCGAAACCGCGGGTCATCGAATGAGAAGTGTGCGGCCACAAAGTTTAGATGCGATCCGACCTTGGAGGTGATGATGTCGGTGATATCCCGCCCGGCGATATCGAGCAGGGTGTCTACGCGGTTGTCCGTGCATACTGCTGCGGCAAGCAGCACCTGACGTTCCCACGCGGCGAGGCGCATATCGGAGAATCGACGTTCGATCGCGGGCACGAGCGGGAGTGGATCGGGGAGCACCCGCAATCCTCGACGCTGGTCCTCGGTGAGAAGTCCACATACCTCTCGCAGGGTTACCGCGTCACCGCGGACGGCAGCGAAGAGTGGCGCCAGCACGTGCGGCGCGATCACGATCCCCTCGTGCGCGAGTTGCGCGAGGGCCTCACTTGCATTTGCCCAGGTGCTCGACTGTGGAAAGACGTCGGCCGTTACGGTTTCATCAGCCATGTATCCTCCGCTTGCTTCATCGAACGCGTGGGAATATGTTAGCACTGCTTACAAAGTAAGGCGAATGCCCTCATCGTTTCATCTGCCCGGCATGGGCATCTCAGATCCGCACGACATAGGTGGCATTGCCAAGCAAGATGCGGGTGCCAAGATCCTGATCCCATTTCACTTCCAGACCGTGTTTCTCCAAGATCGGGAACACCTCGGCGATCATTAACTGTTTCACGATCTCAAAATAGACATGATCCTGCTCTGACTCGCTCATTGCATTCCACACGGCCTCATCCACATGGGCATCGAGAAAGGCTCCGTACCCCACGTACGTCTCACAGTCGTAGACGAGCCGATCCGTGTCTTGGGTGTGGAAGTACAGGAAGCCACGCCACTTCCGAGACTCATCTCGCTCGTCACCGATTTCTGCAGACGCGCAACTTCCACAACAGGTGAAGTCAGCTCGGGCCACAACGCCAATTTCTGCGAGTTCCGCGAACGCCGCTTCGACATTGCCTGACGGAAATTCAGGCCACCCAGCCTGCTGCGCCCGACGCAGTTCGACAACCGACTCGAAGTACTTGGTGGCCTCGGCATCACTTACACCCGCGTCTTCGAGTTCGTCACCGAACTGCTCGACATACACGGCCGGGTCGCTTTCCCCCTTGAGCACCAAGTGCCAGGTTTGTTCGTGAAGGTATTCGCGGTCATCCTCGGGCAATCTCCACGTCTGAGGAATCGCGTATGCGGGTGGGGCGAGGTTGAACAAGTTTGTCATGAGGATTCCTTACAACCCTTTCTTAGGCATCGTCCACCTTTGAGGACGCTTCGGCACTCGACAGCCGATACCCCATGCACGCACACCTGACGTCGTGCCCGGTAAAAACCTGCGCGCACGCGAAGTCTCAGCAGACAAAGTCTCTCAAATTTTCCTGGAACTCCTCACTCTGGTCAGGCGTTTACCCTTCAGGTGGATCTGGTGGCGCGCACCTGCCTGTTTTACTCCAGGGTTTTGTCCATACCCGTTCGGCGCGTGCCATCGGCCTCACCTGCCGTCGCGGCTACCGCGACTGTGAGGAACTGGGCGTTGCGACCGGTGAAGGGTTCGACCTTTTCAAAGGCTGTGCCGCCATCCGTCCCAACTGAGAACCAACAACTCAATAGGGCCGCAACGCCGGTTGTGGTGCGCGGTGTCTGCTGGTGGCACCGCGCACCTTTTATTGCCCTCACGGGCATTTCTCATTTCCGACGAGCCGACAGGCCCCAGCCACTCGCACCCGTCAGGCGTCAGCCCACTTTTCCGACACATGTCAGCCTCGTGGAGAACCACCGCTTTACGCATCACATTAGATGGGGACTAGTTTCGCTACTACTGGTGGAGAAATAACGATAGTCTCATCTCGCCACCATTATTCTGGCTTGATACCAAGACTGTCCGCCACACAGCAACGGGTATACCAAGAATTCTCACACTTTGAGATTTTAGAGCGGGTGAAAATCGTGGCAGACTAACTGCTTTTCAGGTGTGAGGGAGTTATCAAAAAGGCTTTAAGCGCTTAACGTGAACTTTCCCGATGGAAAGAATTCAACGTGTCTCAAGGTCACAGCCGCGGAGGCGTTGATCTGCGATTTTGTTTCCAGTCGGAAAGTTGACGTGTTCACGCGCATCGCACGATTAGCGGTGTCCATAAGCGCGCCGAACTCCATCCACGTGGAAAGGCCCACCATTCGTTGTTCAACTTCACCTGAGAAAAAGGTGTTACTCGGCCTATATCGCCCGTAACGTCATGTGAGGCGAACAACGTCTGATCCCCCACCAGACACAGTCACAACTTAAAGGAACCTGGAAAGAAAAATGGCGAAATTTAAGCGGACATTTTCGGCCGCACTGGTTAGCTCGGCACTCGTCGCCGGCTCCGCCGCATTCGCACCAGCCGCTATCGCGCATCCCGACACCAACGACTCTTCAACCTCAGTCGTTGTACTCGGTCCAGCTACCGTTTACGAATCCCCGAACGCTCCCCTCAAACGCCTTGACACCCCAAAGAAGTCGAAGGCCAAGAAGAGCACAGCAAAGAAGAAGTCCTCGTCGAAGAAGACCACTTCATCGAAGAAAAAGTCTGTCTCCGTCCAGAAGAAGACGGTAAAGAAGACCACCGTTGCTCGACACATCCACGCAGTCTGATCTCATCAACACAGGTCTCGCTGTTCCACAGACCCCAGCGGCGCACCGGCCATGCCCCACTGACAGGGTTTTGCTACCGTGAACACATGTACTTTTCCTCAATCGGCACGATGGGCGTCAAGTCCGGCCAACGTGATGCCGTCATCAGTATTCTGACCCGTTCAAACCCGGCACTTGCCGATATCGGCTGTCTGGTCTACGAGGTTGGCGGACGCGATGACGATCCCAACACCGTGTACGTGTGCGAGGTATGGGAATCAGAAGAAGCACACGCCCAGTCCCTCGAACTTGATTCCGTGAAAGAGACGATTGCCGAGGCCATGCCGCTGTTGACCGGAGATTTTGGCGGATACGACTTCATGGTTGCGGGATCGCCGTTACGCTCTGAGTAATCGCTACCTTATCGTCTAGTTTCTTGTTCTCTGGCACGGTGCATATCAACGGCGATGAGTTTGTGTGCGTAGAGACTCGCACCAACAACCGCAGACGGCATGAAGATGATCGCGCCGAGCGGGATGACAAAACTAAAGTGCACGGCAAGGCCGAATCCCAGAGTTGCGGGGCGGTTGAGTTTCAACAGTTCTTTGCGCCGCGAGTCGGACATTCCGCGGGCTGAGCAGGCACGTTCGGTGAGTTCTCCGGCCAGCAGCCAACCCGAGTACATGGGGTTGAGCACTGCCGCGGTGGTTCCGCCAACAACGGGGATGAGCCCGACCGCAAACAGAGTGATCGAACCGAGCAGCGAGCGCAGCATCAGGCCCCACCGAGTGTGCGCGGAGTCTGGGTCGCGTAGTTCTTCGGCGGGGACGTGGCCGAATTGGTCGCGTTCGACTTCACGCCAGATTTTGGCGTAGATGGGGTCTCCTACCGCTAGGGTTGTCGCGGCGAAGACCGCCACCAGTAGCGCAACGGAGCCGGTGAGCACGGCTAGACCAACGATGAATCGCGCAATCCAGCGGATCTGCTCACCCCAGTTTTCGGCGAAGGGTGTTGCCCACTGGGTGATATCCACAATGTTGATGAGCAAAACAACCACGAGCACAGTCATGACGGCAGAAACGAGGGCAGCAGGAAGGGCACCGAGTAACAGCAGCTTGGGCCGTTTCATCAGCCATCGCGCACCATGGAACAGTTGAGCGGCGCCGTCAATAACGCCCAGTCCGAGCCGCCCGGTCTCACCGACAAGGTCACGTCCAGTTTTCACTGTTGGTCCGCCTTTCACGCAAGTTATCCCTGCTCAGCCTAGGCGCAACGACCTGGTTCCACAAGGTGCTCGTTACGGACAAAGTAGTGACGTGGAGTGTAGGGGTTTCGCGGAGCAGACCCCTATCGGAACGGTAACGAATGTAGTTCGTAACCAATGAGCGTTCGTGCGTCCGACCCACAGCGCACCCGGACACACTACCGAGTCAAAAACCGACGTAATCGCCCATTATTTTTGGGTGACTACCTCGGTTTTTGGGTGGGTGGCAGTCCGTGGCCTGCAGCCCACCCCATCGCTGCACACTGGTTTTTCTGCTACTCTCGCTTACAGCACGGGAGTCCAGTGAGCTGGACTGAGAGGAAGTAATCCAACTTCGACCGTTGAACCTGATCTGGGTCATTCCAGCGAAGGGAGCGTCTCACACTCGCGTTGTGTTGAGCGCTTTCGCGCTCCACGCGCGGAAGTCTTACACAAGCGCCGCTACGCGCCAACGGGTCTACCTTTCCGTGCACTGAGGAAAGGAAACCAATGTCCACACCTACGTTTTTAGCGGCTGGCAGTTCTGCTCCGCCGCAGTCCACACAGATTTCCGACAAGTCGGCAGCAGGTCCGGCATCGGCGCGTGAGATCGTGTCGAGTCCGCTTCGCTTTGGGGTGGGTGCTCGTTTCACGCTCTCGGTCATGAGCGACAACTACGTCCAGCGCATCCTTGGGGCACTCGCCGAGGTTTCGCCTAAGGATCTTGAGATTGAGACCGGAGATGTTTCGACGTGGATCGGCGGACACGAGCGTGATCTGCTCGCGTATCTCACGGCGTTAACACACGCCATTGCTCAGAGCGGCGAGCACGCGTCGCTATCGATTCACCTATCGCGAGGCTGCCCTGGAGAGGCGTCCTGCTCGCTGCCGGGCGGTGCAGGTCCTCGCTCGGTTGAGGTGCCAAAGGGTGCACGCACAGGCGATTGGGTTGCCGCCGAATGGGCGTTGTATCCGCTGGGCACCCCTATGGGTGATGGGGACGCCAATGCCTCGCAGCACATGGCCAAGATTTACGAGGCCATCGAACGGACCAAAACGCATGGCACGTTCCGGACATCACAGCACTTTGTGACCCGGCTTGAGGGTGATGCTGGTCAGATCCTGGAGGATGTTGTGGCAGGTTGGGTGCTCACTGGGCAGGTAGTGCAGCACGTGACAAGCCATGTAACGCTCTCGATCAACAGCCCAAGCCACTCGGGTAGGGAGGCCGGACGGTGAGCGCTCCCATCAAGACTCAAGATTCCCAAGGCATTTCCCCGGAACCTAAGCAGCCGCTGCTCACTGTGCGCGACATCGTTTTGATTGTCACGCTCTCTGTAACGTTTGGGTTCCTGTACTGGGTGCTCGTCCAAGCCTGGTTCACCCTGCAGGTTGTTCTCGGACCCGCCGGAGACCTGTCTCAGCACTTCCTCTTTGGTGGCTGGCTGCTGGTGGCACCACTCGCGATAGCAATCATCCGGCGTCCCGGTGTCGGCATCATCGCTGAGGTGGTCGCTTCCGTTGTGGAGGTTGTATTCCTTGGTTCCCCTGTTGGCCCGATGCTGTTCATTGCGGCTGCCATCCAGGGGTTCGGTTCGGAGCTACCCTTCGCGCTCACCCGCTACCGGAAGTTCACGTGGCCCGTCTACGCACTGTCAGGTCTGTTCGGGGCCGGACTGGTGTTCTTCTTCTCAGCGGCCCGCTCCGGCTGGTACGGCCAAGACATTTTCTGGCTGCGATTCGGTATCCAGTGCGTCTCTGGGATCCTGCTCGGCGGGCTACTCGCGCTCGTCATCATCAACGCGCTACGCCGCACCGGGGTACTGAACAACTTTGCAATCATCCGTGAAGCCCACCTCATCAACACCCCAGCGCGCCGACGTACCGCGAGCGCCCAACCAGACACAGCCAGCGTCAACGCTCCTGAACTCAAGAGCGAGGATCTGACGTGACGTCCGCTCCGGTCATCCGCTATGAATCCGTCACGATCCGATTCCCCGAACCTCCCCACACCGGCCATCCACCGGAACGTGCGGTGCAGGGCCACGGTGAGGGATCGTCGGCAAGCAGTAAACAGCGGGCCATAGGGCCGCTGAACTTCACCATCTCCGCAGGCGAGAAAGTGCTGTTACTTGGCCCGAGCGGGTGCGGGAAATCCACGATTCTACGCGCGATGACCGGAGCGATCCCCCACGCCATTCATGCGGAGGTCAGCGGGACCATTGAGGTTCTTGGCAGGGATATGGCTCTGACCACGCCGAGCGCATGTGCTGCCAACATGGGGCTGGTGCAGCAGGACCCGTGGGCGAGCGTCTGCCTGCCGGTTGTAGAGGACGACGTGGCATTCCCGCTTGAAAACGCGGCCGTGCCACCTGCGCAGATCAGCTCGCGAGTTGCTGCGGCTGCCGAAAAAGCCAACGTCACCGACCTACTCACCCGCAAAGCCGCAACCCTGTCGGGAGGGCAGCTACAGCGCTCCGCTCTCGCAACGGCGGTAGTGCTCGACCCCGACATTCTCATCCTGGACGAGCCCACATCCATGCTCGATTCCGCCGGGATCGCAACCGTGACCGCAGCGATTGCCCAGACCATGCACGCCGATACATGCGCGATCATCGTTGAGCATCGACTCGACGAGATCGCCGAGGCTTTCGGGCCATCGCTGCTGCCCACGCGGTGGATCGTGTGCGGTGAAGACGGCACAATCGTGTGGGACGGCAACCCGGCAACGATCGATGCTTCGACCGCCCGACACCTCGTGGAATCGGGATGCTGGCTGCCACTCGACACTGAACTGCTTGGAGTGTTCGGAGTGGAAGGCGGGCTTGATAATGCGGAAGTCTGCTCACTCCTTGCCACCGCGACACAGCCGGATAGCGCGCGCTCGCCTGCCACGATGCCGGGTCTTAGTCCCGTCTTGGTGCGGGATCTCGCCGTCACCCCGCAACCACTACCGCGCCGACGTTCACGCAGTTCGCGTAAGCAGGGTCGTAACGATGCAGGGCCAACGCCCGTGCTTGAACACCTCAACTTTGACCTGAATCCCGGTAAACTCACCGCGCTCGTCGGTGAAAACGGTTGCGGAAAAACCACGTTGCTCCGCACGCTCGCAGGAGTCCACCAACCGTTGAGCGGAACGGTGGGCGCTGCCGATAATCAACCCACCTGGGCCGGGCTGATCTTCCAAAACCCGGAACACCAGTTCATGGCCAACACCGTACGAGCCGAACTCGCCTACGGACTACCCCCAGAAGCCACCAGTGTCGTGGACGAACTACTCGAACTCTTTGCGCTCGCGGAACACTGCGAACAGTCACCGTTTTCGCTCTCGGGCGGTCAAAAACGGCGTCTGAGTTTGGCGGCGGTCATCGCCCACGACTACGACCTGATCCTCGCCGACGAGCCTACCTTCGGGCTCGACAAACACGGGGCGATGAGCGTTCTACGCAGCCTGCGCGACTACTGCGCACGCGGCAAAACAGCTGTAATGGCCAGCCACGATATGCGCGCCGTGGCAACATACGCGGACCGGGTGCTTGTGGTTGGGCAGGGGAGGCTGCTCGCGGACGTCACGCCGTGGGAGTTGTTCACCGATGCGTCCCTGTGCAAAGCCGCTGGACTACGAGTACCGACAATCGTGGACTGGTGTGCTCAGCGCACTACCGACTCGGTGGAACTGAGTGCCCGGTTGCGTGCGCTCGACGCGTTGGGCATGAAGCGCTCGGCTGATCCTCGACTGGAGCCATTGGTTGGGGTGGCTTCTGGTGTCATGGGCTGGGGTGGAATGAGTCCAAACGCTACGTCCTCCCAGGACGCGAACTCCCACAGTAGGGCCCACGGCGGTGTGGCCTTGGCTGAACTGAGCCTGCGTGAAACAACCTCGGACCGAATGACACCGAGCGGAGGAACGCAATGAACACCGCACCTGCACCGTATCTTGACCGCCGCAATCCAACCGTGAAACTCACGGTCCTACTGGTCCTGAGCCTGTTCACACTCACCATGTTCGATCCAGTGGCAACCGCCATCGTGCTGTTCGGAACACTCATGGTGGTCACGTTGGGGTTACGCGTGAAACTGCGCGAAATGGCACTATTCCTCGTGCCATTCATGGTGTTCGGGATCGGGGTGATCGGCGTGAACACGGTGACTCGTCCGGGCACGGAGTTGTTCGCGCTCGCGGGTGTTTCGTTCACGCGTGAGGGTGCTCTGTTCGGTATCGCGATGGCGGTGCGTGCGCTCATCGTTGGGGTCATGACCGTCGCGTTTATCGCCTCAACCCGTCCACGGGACCTGATGGTTTCCTTGCAACAACATGCCCGGTTGAGCCCACGTTACAGTTACGCACTAATGGCCGGGCACCGGATGCTCGAGTCACTGCCGCAGCAGTGGGCAACTATCCGTGCAGCCCATGCGGTGCGCGCAGCCCGAGGCAAGGATGGCACAGCACGGTTCGGGGTTCGGGACTTTGCGCGCTGCGCGTTTGCGCTTCTCGTGGGGTCTATCCGACATTCCGAACGCGTGGCACTCGCCCTCGAACTACGCGGGCTACGCCCAGGCCCAAGATCGGTGTGGAAGCCTGTTGCCCTCACCTCGCGTGACTGGCTATTCGCTGGTGGCGCCCTCCTCGCATTCGGGGCGCTGACCTGGCTTGGAGCTTCCGCCTCGCCGCTCGCCTAACCGCAACACCATCACATCGCACGGCGGACCCAGAACACTACCGAGTCAAAAACCGACGTAACCACCCATTATTTATGGGTGGTTACGTCGGTTATTGGGTGGATGGCAGTTCCTGACCCGAGCATCAACGTGAGGTGCGCAGGCAACCCGCCGGATCGTCGTCAAACAGCCAACAAAGGTTGGGCACCACCTGACAGGTGGTGCCCAACCGACTAATCCCAATGCGCCTGTCTGTGCGCACAATTCCGGTACGATCGTGCACAACGCTGATTTTCAGCTCAGCACGCGAACGAAGGTGTGGATCGCGCAAGACCATTGGGGTATGGCTTAATCCGCTGTGACCGGCCATACACCTGGCGTGATGTGACCGCCCGTCATATGGACGATCACATCGCAGGCAACGCTCAAGAGACGAGCGCTGCCCGAACCTCTGGAACGAGAAGCTCGACGACTGCATTCTTCGCCTCATGCGGGGTCGCCGCAGCGAGAACAGCCTGAGCCATCTGCCGACACTGTTCGAGCGTGTGATGCCGCAAGGCAAAGCGCACGGCAGGAACCGCACCAGCCGACATGGATAGGCTCGTGACTCCCAGACCGGTGAGGACGAGTGCCATGAGCGGATCGGATGCGGACTCGCCGCACACGCCAACGGGTTTACCCGACTCCTGCCCTGCTGTCGCGGTCGCAGCGATCAGGTCTAGGATCGCTGGCTGCCACGCGTCGAGCAGGTCGGAGAGTTCACCGCGAAGCCGGTCAGTGGCCATTGTGTACTGTGCAAGGTCGTTTGAGCCGATCGACACGAAGTCGACCTCAGCGAGAATCTGACGGGCCCGCAACGCAGCGGCTGGAACCTCGATCATCACCCCGACCTTACTCAAGCCATGTCTGCGGGCTGCCGCCGCAAAATCACGAGCCTCCGTCACAGTGGCGATCATCGGTGCCATGACCCACGGGAAACTTCCCGTGTCTCGCGCTGCCTGAGCAAGGGCCTCTAGCTGGTCCTCAAGGAGTTGCGGGTGCAGTCGTGCGGAACGATATCCGCGGACGCCGAGCGCCGGGTTCTCCTCATCGGGCTGGGTTGCGAACGCGAGCGGCTTGTCGGCCCCTGCGTCAAGGGTGCGAACAACGACCTTGCGGCCCTCGAACGCTTCCAACACCGCCCTGTACTCCTTGGCCTGCGCCTCCACGCTCGGTGCATTCGAGGAGTCCAGGAAGAGCACCTCCGTGCGAAACAGGCCGGACCCTGCGACAACGTGACCATCGGTGTAGGCAGCCGCACGCTTGGCGTCAGCCGCCGTCCCGATGTTCGCGAGCAGGTCGATCGTGTGACCGTCCTTGGTCGAGCCCGGTTCACTGTCGGATTCGAGCTGGCGTTCGAGTTCTGCCTTGGCCGCGATCGCCGCCCGCAGTTCCTCGTTCGGATCGACGGTTACCCGCCCGGTTGCCGCGTCAACGGCAACGACCGTTCCCTCGTCGACATCGAGCACACCGCGCACCTGCACGAGGCATGGCAGACCCAACTGTCCTGCGATGATGGCCGTGTGGCCAGTCGGCCCGCCCAGCTCAGTGACGATTGCGAGCACCTTGGACAGGTCCAATGCCGCTGTGTCCGCCGGGGCAAGGTCCTCCGCCACGATGATGCTCGGCTCGCTGAGCACTGGAACGCCCGGAACCGGCTGCTCCAACAACTCCGCGATGACCCGGTCGCGAACCGATTTGAGGTCCGTCACCCGCTCCGCCATCATGCCACCGAGTTGCGTAAACAGTTTCACAAACTCGTCCACAGCGCTGTCGATGGCCTCGACCGGAGCAAGACCTTTCCCAAGGTTCGCCTTGCTCTTGGCCACGAGCGCCGGGTCGGCGGCGATCTGAGCCGCAGCACCGAGTACAGCGGCTAGACTGCCCTGCGCACCTGCGGCCTGATCCTTGAGGTTCTGGGTCACGGTTGCGAATGACTGGGCGATGACCTCCGGCAGGTCCTCTTGCGCCACCGGCGCACCGTCACGCAGGACCGGGGCGTCCGGGGCCGCCTCGACAGCGCCCCGGACGACCGCCACCGGACCGATGACTGCACGCCGACCAACGCCGGTTCCCTGCAGTACGAGTTCAGACATGTCTACGCGTCCTCTGCGTCCAGGTCGGTCTCAACGAGTTCCACGATCTTCTCGAGCAGGGCCTCGTCATCCGTCACAATCTCGACTTCTTCGCCGTTGCCAACGCCCAGGGTCATGAGCAGCAGAACGCTTGCCGCGTCCACGCCCTCGTCGCCTGGACGTCCCAGCGTGACCGTTGAACCCGCCTCAGCGGCAGCCTGGCTGATGAGTGTTGCAGGCCGTGCATGCAGCCCCTGCGCGGAACCTACTTTTACGACTCGACTTGCCATGGAAGTTCTCCTTTTTCGTGTGCGAGCAAAGACTCAAGCGGACGCTGGTACGTCAGCCAGCTCGTCGGAAATTTGGGTGGAGGACAGTCCTCCGTGGGTCTTGCGGAAGTGCATCTCCTTCAGCGTGACCAGTACCAGGGTCGACACCGCAACGCCTGCCGCGAGCGCCACGAGGAACCAGATCCAGCCGCCCACGAGTGGCAGCACCCAGATACCGCCGTGTGGTGCCATGAGGGTCACGTTGAACGCCATGGACAGCGCACCGGTCGTCGCCGAACCGATGATCGATGCGGCGATCACGCGTAGCGGGTCGGCGGCGGCGAATGGGATGGCGCCCTCGGAGATGAACGAGGCACCGAGCAGCCACGCTGCACGACCGTTCTGGCGTTCCTGCTCTGTGAACAGGGACTTGCGCACGGTCGTGGCCAATGCCATCGCGAGCGGCGCGACCATACCACCGAGCATGACTGCGGCCATGATCTTGTACTGTGCCGCATCGGAGGCGAGTCCGGTCGTTGCCAGACCGGTCGTACCGAATGTGTAGGCCACCTTGTTGATTGGTCCGCCGAGGTCCGAACCCATCATCGCGCCAAGGATAGCGCCGAGAATGATGAGTTGGTCGCCTGAGAGACCGTTCAGGAAGTTGGTCAGGCCGCTCATGAGGCCTGCGATGGGCACGCCGAGAACCACGAGCATCAGGAAGCCGACGATGATCGAGCTGAGAAGCGGGATCACGATGACCGGCATGATGCCGCGCATTCCCTTCGGCACCTTCCAACGGCTGATCCAGCGGGCGATGAAGCCTGCGAGGAAACCGGTGACCAGACCGCCAAGGAAGCCAGCGTCGACCATGACGGCCGCGGCACCACCGACGAAACCTGGCACGAGACCTGGACGGTCCGCGATTCCGTAGGCGATGTAACCGGACAGAACCGGGACGAGGAAGTTGAAGGCCAACTGGCCGGTCGCGAGCAGCAGGACCGACCAGGCTTGCAATGAGCCCCATTGGAAGTCAGCGAACAGTGCCTTCTGATCGACTGCGGTGACCTCGATGGCGCCTTCCGCGCCGCCCCATGCAACCTGCGCGAGCATGAACCCGAGCGCGATGAGGATACCGCCCGCTGCCACGAACGGGATCATGTGGGAGACACCCGTCATGAGCCACTGACGGACCTTGGATCCGGTGCTCTGGTCCTTTGGTTTCGCGGGCGTGGCAGGCGCAGCAGCCGCTGTGTCCACGGCAACTGGCCCGGCCTCGACCGCTGCGACGGCCTCTTCGATGACCTTGGCGGGTTCGTGGACACCGCGTTTGACGCCGACATCGACCGTTGGCTTTCCAGCGAACCGTTCCCGGCCCTGAACCTCAAGGTCAGCCGCGAAGATGACGCCATCCGCCGCGGCGATGACCACGTCGTCGATTTCCTCGGTTCCGATCGAACCCTGGGTCTCCACGACAACCTCATGCCCTGCGGCCTTGCCGGCCTGTTCAAGGGCCTCAGCCGCCATGTAGGTGTGTGCGATGCCCGTTGGGCAGGAGGTGACTGCTACGAATTTCATGGTGCGACCGCCTCGTTCACGATGTGTGCAACGGTTGCGCCGTCTTCCGCTGCCCGCAGCGAGTCCTTGAACTCGGCGTTGACGAGCTTGCGGGCGAGAGCGGCGAGGATCTTGAGGTGCTGGCCGTCGCCCGCCGCTGGTGCGGCAATCAGGAACACGAGGGTCGCAGGTCCATCAGGTGCACCGAAGTCGACTCCACCGGGAACCTTCGCCACGGCGAGCGACGGTGCGGTCACATGGTCAGACTTCGCATGCGGCAGGCCAATGCCGCCGGGCATTCCGGTCGCGGTCTTTGCCTCGCGGTCACGCACGTCCTGCGCGAATGCGGCCGCGTCGGTGACGCGTCCTGCGGCGAAGAGTTTCTGCGACAGCAGGTCGATCACTGCGTTCTTGTCCGCGGCATGCACATCCACGGCCACGAGGTCTGGAGTGATGAGTTGGGTGGTCATGTTAAAGCTCCTTGATGGTGTGAGTCAGGTCTGGATTTTCGACGAGTCGGACCGTTTCCTCGTCAATGTCACGTGGGGTGGGTACTGCCGTTCCGGGGAGCAGCACTGCTGCTCGACCCCACGCGACTGCGGTGCGCAGGCGCTCGTGGGGCTGCTTGCCAGTAGCGGAGATATAACCGGCCAGGGTCATGTCTCCGGCCCCAACCGTTGAAGCTGGGACAAGCACGGGTCCACCGGCCCACCAGGTGGTGGCCTCCGTGACGAGTAGGGCGCCGTGTCCGCCCAGGCTGACAAGTACTGTTGTGGTTCCCTGCGAGATGACCTGGCGTGCCGCCTCAACCACTTCACCGACGGTGGTGAGTTCGCGGCCGACGAGTTCGCCGAGTTCGTCCTCATTGGGTTTGATGAGGGCAAGTCCGCCCGCGTTGACTGCATGCCTCAGCGGTTCGCCGGAGGTGTCGAGAACGAGGTGTGCTCCGACTTCGCGGGCAACCTCAGCGACTCTGACGTAGGTGTCGTGTGGGGCACCCGCAGGCAGGCTGCCTGCGCCCACGATGGTGTCACCGGGATTGGCCGTGGCACGAATCGCATCCAGAAGGTTGCCGAGGATATCGTCCGAGAGCTGTGGACCGGGGGCGTTGATCTTTGTGGTGGCACCACGCTCGTCCACCACGGTGATGTTGGTGCGGGTCTCGCCCGGTACCTCGACCGGGACCGTCGAGATGCCACCGACCTTGAGCATGTTGGCGAGCAGCTCTCCGTCTGCCCCACCGAATGGGAAGACAGCCGTGGTGTCTATTGAGTGGGTGGTCAGCCCACGCGACACGTTGATGCCCTTTCCCCCCGCGTCGGTGTGGACGGCGCTGGCTCGGTTGATTTCCCCTAGTTCGAGTGCAGCCACGTCAAATGCGCGGTCAACACTCGGGTTGGGCGTGAACGTGATAATCATGCGTTGATCACCGTCACTCCTTGGCTTTCGAGTTCCGTGAGAATCTCTGGTTCAGATGCTTGGTCGGTGACGAGAGTGTCAACCTGATTGATGTCCGCAAAGGTGATGAACTCATTGCGGCCGATTTTTGAGTGATCCGTCAGTACGACAACCCGGCGTGCGGCAGCCACGATCGCCCGTTTGACCTCTGATTCCTCAAGGTCCGGTGTGGTTAGTCCGCGCTCGACGGTGAGCCCGTTTGTGCCCATGAAGGCAACGTCCACTTCGATCGTCTTGAGTGCTCGCTGTGACCATGGGCCGACCGCGGCGAGCGTCCGTGCCCGCACCTGACCTCCCACGAGATGCAGCGTGATCTTCTCGTGCCGCGAGAGGATGTTCGCGATCACGATCGAGTGGGTCACCACTACGAGTTCGCTGTCTGTGGGGATGAGTGCGGCAAGCCGTGCAGTCGTCGTACCCGCGTCCAACAGGATCGAGCCATGAGTGGGCAGTTCCCTGAGCGCGGCAAGCGCGATAGCGTCTTTTTCCGGGGCGTTGGTGTGTTCGCGTTCCGCTACCGCTGGCTCAGTGGAAAACCGTTCCACAGGGATCGCTCCGCCATGCACTCGACGCACGAGTCCTCGGCGTTCGAGAGCGGTGAGGTCTCGGCGGATTGTTTCCTGCGTGACATCGAGTTCCGCAGCAAGCGTTGTGACCTCGACTCTCCCGTTCGTGCGAGCAAGGCCCAGGATGTGTGAGTGTCGTTCTGGAGCGTACACGCCATTGTCCTCCCGGCTACTGCGACGTACGCGAGAGTGGCTCGTGGCCCGATCCTTGCCGGTACGCTACGGATCAAGCCAATACAGCCGCCAGGTCCGTATTCGACCCGCCTGTACGACGCTGTTCAGTAACTCCGATTATGCCCGGTTGTGACCGGCATTGCAAGAGAAAACCACTCATTCAGACATAAAACAAAGTAAAACCCACATCATTTAGTGGCGGACCGCGCTCTTCTTCGACGCCTTTCGCTGATTACAGCCTATGAGCCAGGTCACACGCCACGCCTGCCGGGTGAAGACTTTGTGCGGGTGAAACTCTCTCCCACACCAGCACGCCCCAGCCGACGGGCCAAAAAGAGTCCGGATACCCCTCTTTTAATAGGGCCTACGGACCAAAAAGAGCCCATCGACATTCAAGAGGCGAGCCCGCACCGAAATAAAAAGCGGGCCGGTTCATATCGAACCAACCCGCCCATCCCGCACGTGCGCGGGCCACAACTCACGCTCTACGCGAGTTCAACCACCTCGAACTCCATGAGATCAGCGCCAGTGCCAACAGGCTTGTGCCCCTCGGGACGTGAGTGCGCCGCATCAGCACGACCAGTACGCCAGGCCTCAAAGTCCTCGCGGCTCGCCCACTGCGTGACCACAAAGTAGCGGCTCTCACCGGCGGTGGGACGCAGCAACTGGAAGCCCTCGAAACCAGGTTCTTGATCCACGGCATGCTTGCGCGCGGCAAAGCGCTTCTCAAGTTCCGGGCCAGAGCCCTCGGGAACGGTGATCGCATTAATGACAACTACGGACATGACACATCCTCACGAAAACGGTTGGGCGCGCAGCAGTGCGCATGATCGGTACGTCAAGCCTAACGCCCTGACCATCGCGCCGGACAGGCCCTGCCTAGTTGCGCCACAACCCGTACGTGTCCGCAAGATTCGCAATCTTCTGCGCACGGGCCAAGCGCGGCAGATACGAACCATCCGCGATCTTGAGGCCGGATCGCGAGGACTGGGCGTGTTCGTGCTCCTCGATGAGCTCACGTGCCCACTCAAGTTCCTCGGCGGACGGGGACAGCCCGGCGTTCACATCCTCGACCTGCTCGATGGTCAGGCACATCTTCCCGGTCATCCCCATGCTTTGGGTGACCTTGCAGGCGGCAAGCACCTTCTCCCGGTCGTCCCCCGGAGCCGGCGGGCCGTCGATTGGTCCGGGCAACTTACCCACGCGAGACGCGACAACCAGTTTTCCCCGGGCATACGCGAGCGCCATGGGGTCCTCGGTGGCGCCCGTGTCCTTGCGGAAGTCATTGACCCCAAACGCAAGCCGGAACGTTCCCGGGGCAGACGCAATAGCGGTTGCGTTCTCGATTCCGAGCGCGGACTCGATCAGTGCAATCACCGGCGTTCCAGCCTGCAGACGCATCGCCGTGAGCGTGACCTGCTCGGGCTTCTCGGTCTGGGCGAGCATGACACCGCGTAGCCCGTTCGCGGTGATGAGCGCTGACACGTCATCGTCCCAGTGGTCGGTATCCATCCCGTTGATACGCACCCACGCTGAGGCACCAGATGACAGCGTCCGCATCACGTTATAGCGTGCTTCATCCTTACTCTGGTCAGGAACAGCCGCCTCCATGTCGAAGATGACCGAATCGGCTTCCGAACGCAGCGCATCCTCAAACAGATCCTCGCGCAGCGCATTGACGAGCAGCCATGACCGCGAAAGACGCGCAGGAAGTTTAGCCGCCCGCTCATTGCGGATGTCCGCGAACGCGTGCAGGTCCTGCTCGGTCAGTTCGGCGTCGGGGGTGTGGTCTGCTTCAGATTCGGGCGTCTCGGTCGTTTTCATGTAAGTCACCAGCTAGAGATGCTTGATATTTACGGACTTTCGTATGTTTCACTTCGGTGGGTGTTTGCTCCGCGACACCCCTGCCCTCCGCTGCACTACTGTGTCCGTAACAGATGTGGCTTTGTCTCATCCTAGGTCGGGTGCACCGTTTCTGCCCGTTAATTGGCTTCCTTGCGCTCCATTTCCTCCATTTGCGACGAGCCAGTTACGTTCCAGCCAACCCTCACGCCTGTGTGCCTTGCGCAGAAGAAGCAACGCCACGGCGGCGGACGCCGCCTCGCCGAGTGGGAGTGCCATCCAAATACCAGTGGGGCCGAAACGAACCAGGGCGATGACAAGCGGAATCTTGAGCAGAATGACTGTCCCGATGGAAAGCACGTAAGAGGCAGCAGGTCGGCCAATCGCCTGGAAGTAGGCGGAGATCAGTTGCGGCACCCCAGAGAACACCAGCCCAATGGACACGATGGTCAATGACCGACTTCCCAGAGCGAGTAGTTCGTCGTCTTGTACGAAGACGCCAACGATCCAGGGAGCGGTCAAAGCAACCAACGCTGCGGCGGCGATGCCATAGATGGACGTCGCTGCGAGCGCCAGGCGCATCGTGTGGTCGACCCGATCAGTTCTGCCTCTGCCTCGGTTGAAACTGACTATTGGTTGGACTCCCTGAGTTATACCGTTCTGGGGCATGAGCAGGAATGTCTGCATCCGCGCGCACACCGCGTAGGCGGCGACCGTGGCCACTCCAAACGCCGCGAGTTGGGCATTCACGAGGGCGACGAGCGCCGTGACGCCTAGCCCAGCCAAGAACGAGGGAGCGCCGATGGACAGGATTGGGCCGATGACCAGCAGTGCGATTCTTAGGTGCTGTGTTTTGAGCCGGTATGGACGCTTCCTTTTGAGAAAGAAGAACCAGAAGGCCATGCCCGCGGACACCATCTGTCCGCCTACGGTGCCCAATGCGGCTCCCGACACCCCCAGATTGAGTACGAAGATCAGCAGTGGATCGAGCACCACCTGACACACGACCGGCACGAGCCACAGAAACACCGAGAACGAGAAGCTCCCCTCGGCCCGCACTATCGCCGAGAATCCAGTCGAGAAGACCGAACCGCACAGTAGGATCACCGCATAGGGTTTGGCGAACGGCATCGTCGTTTCATCGGCACCGAGGAGTCTCAGGATCGGTTCGTGGAAGATCAGACCCACTACGGTCACAACCAGTGCAGCCAGCAGGAAGAAGACGATGGCGTTCCCGGTGGCTCGTGCGGCGTGTTCTGGTCGGTTGTTTCCCAGGCTGCGTGACACCACTGACGCCGCACCGACTCCGAGCGTTGTCGAGATCGCCCCGAGGAACAACAGGAGCGGAGCGGCCAGGTTCACTGCGGCAAGAGCATCCGGACCAACTCCACGGGCCACAAACCAGGCGTTTGTCAGCGCATAGATGCCATAGACGCCCACGGAGAACGTGGTCTGCGAGCAGGACCACCACAGCAGTTTGGCGATCGGCTCTCGCTCCAGACGCTCCGCCGCCGATACCTGCCTCTTGTTCACCGCCAACTCACGCGCAGGTCATCGAGCGCGCCCGAGGGCAGCCATCACCTGGTCGATCACCCTGCGAGCAAGGTCATATACCTCAGATGTGGTGTGACCCCGGTACTTGGTCTCGACTGCCATGATGATGCCCAGTTGCAGGGTGTAGAGCCTGCGCCGGATAGTTTCACTCTCCGTCAATGACTCAAGGCCAAAGCCAGCCATGAAATCCGTTGGGTCACCAAACTCGGGGGCGTCCAGACCGGTCAGGCCACCCTCCATGAGCGGGTCGCCGAAGATCGCGCGCTCGTGATCCAGCAAAGCGACAAGCACCCCGTCGCGCATGATCGAGTTCTTTGCCCACAAATCCACCTCGACGAGACGTGGTACCCGCACCTCATCGAGAACCGCGCGGTGGTCGACAAACACCGCACGTAGTTCATCCACGGACCAGCCCAAATCGATGTCAACTGGCGCGGCGTCCGCAAATACGCCCTCGACAATCTGCATGAACGCATCCGACCATCGGTCGAACTGAGGTCCGGTCACATTGCCAAACCGCTCTGCGGTCACCGAGTTGATCTCACGGTTGAGCCGACCTAACTGACGGTTGCCCGATGCGGCGACCTCCTGGGAAAGCGTGCCGTCCTCGATGGCGAGACCAAAGTTGAAACCCTCGATGAACTCCATGAAGAAGTAGTCCGCGTCAATCAACTCGTGAGTCAGGTCGGCCGCATATACCTGGGGGATCGGCACGGAGGTGTGTTCCTCGATGAGCGCCATCGCAGCAAGTTCTGCGCGCATCATTCCCCTCTCCCGCGTCAATACGGGGATGTGTGCGGGTGGGGCGATTTTCAAGACGACCTGCCGTCCGTCCGCCAGAGAGATGTTGTAGGCGACGTTGAACCACCCCTCCGTCATCTCGGTTACTTCAATGCCGTTGCGGGGAATCGCCTCTTTTCCAAAGGCCCTCTCTACAAGCGCCGTCAAGGTGTCAAGGTCTTGGTGATTCTTGGTGAGGCTTTCCACTGTCGTCCATTCTTCGTCTTCGTTGACTGAAACTTCTTGGGTGTTTCTACGCTGAAACGGGAGGGGATGTACTGTGCGCGCCGCAGCTCTCCCTGACCACTACCGTGATCGGTACTTCGTAGTGCTGTGGCTCGGACTGCGGGTTGCTGAGCCTGCGCTGCAATGCCTCGACTGCGAGCGCGCCCAGGTCAAGGGGAGCCTGACGCACCGATGTCAACCGTGGCTTGGCGGCACGTCCGATGCGGCAGTCGTCAAAGCCGGTAATCGCCGCATCGTCCGGCACGGACAGGCCCGCCTGCTCCGCAAGCCGAAGCACGCGCACGCCCAACTCGTCGCTACTGCACACGAGCCCGAGCCTGCCCGTGTCTTCTCTGCGCTGTACGAGAGCCGCCACCACCTCCGGCTCGCTCGCAGTTGCGTCGCTGACCTGAAGCAGCGTGGCTCCGAGCCGTTCAAGAACCGTGAAGCAGCGGCGTTCGACTGCCGTCAAGGACGTGCCCGCCACAAACACCAACTGGGTGACCCCGTGCTCTTCGACGAGATGTTGCGCGAGGAGTCCGGCACCCACCGCATCCGCGCTGTCCACGTAATCGTGAATGGATTCGTGGCGCGTGCTGTCTACGAGCACAACGGGTACCCGCCGCGCGAGGTGCGTGAGCAGGTTGGCTTCAACCGCATCGCCGACCACCACGAGGCCGTCCACCCTGCTTGCCATGTCTCGGACCCGAGAGTTTGCCTCTGGATCGCGGACCGCTGCGATCGTTATGGCATGCCCGATCTCCCACGCCGCCGATTCCGCCCCGCGGATGATGTCGTTTTGATAGGAGTGGCACACCTCCGCGATCTGCGTGGCGGTCTGCGCGTCATACTCAACTAGGTTGTTGCTTTCAACTACGGGCGATTCATCGCGCACGGCAGGCAACACCAGCCCGATCATGCCGGTTTGCTGGCTTACAAGACCGCGTGCTGACGCGGAAGGGACGTAGCCGAGTTCCTCGATGCTGCGTTGAATCGCAGCAGCGGCCTCGGGACTGACCTTGCCTGCCCCGTTCACGTGACGCGAGACCGTGGCAATGGACCAGCCCGCCAAGCGCGCGACGTCGGCGATGGTTGCAGGTCGGTTCATGGTCGACTCCGAGTGGAAGATGGACGGTCAGGAGGCACAGCCTCATTCTTGCCCTATGGTCACACACCGGTGTGTAAACGCTTCCACGGCACGCTGGGACATGACCTCAGCACCTGCACCTATTCACGTTTCATGCAGATGTCGTCCCAGGGCCAGCCACGGTCCATCATTCAGGACCAGATCACCCATGGGGACTCCTCCCCTTCCTGACCGCATGGCAATAATTCGCGAGGTCAGAATGATTTTCCTGCCACCACAACACCCACAAGAACATCGCACTAAGTAGTACTTAGTCTTCCCTGCTCGCGCATGCTCGTGAAAAAATCAACACACATTTGTTAGGAATACTTCCTAATTGATGATCTCCCTCCCCGCAATCAGTTCCACGACAAAGGAGTTTGTGTGATCTCTCAGAGGAAAGCAGCACTAGGTGCCACGCTCGCTGGCGCTCTAGCCGCAAGCATGTTTACAGCACTGCCCGCCACTGCTGCGCAGGATGATGCCCGCGAAACCACGACCATCAACGGTTACCGCAATGTCGGATACTACGGTTCATGGCGCCCAGGCTCCGGCGCCACCATCAAAAAGGTGTTTGTCGACTCGGGCGCAGCCCAGAACCTCACACACATCAACTACTCATTCGGAAACGTCGCCGGAGACAACGACGCACTCGACGCAGCACGCGCAGCAGGCGTCAAGGGACTCGACGGAGTTACCGAGTACAGTTGCTTCATCTCAGACACGCCCGCCCCAGCACAGGGCGAGACCAAGACTGCTGGAGATGCTCAGAACGACTTCCTCAACAGTGTCTCCGCCAAAGACTCCGTACTTGGAATCGCTGACAAAGCCGACCAGAAGCTCGCAGGAAACCTGAACCAGCTCAAGCAACTCAAGCAGCTCTACCCAGACCTCAAGATAAACATCTCCCTGGGTGGTTGGACCTGGTCCAAGTCCTTCTCCGCTGCGGTTGCAACACCCGAACGTCGCGCCAACCTCGTCAGTTCCTGCATCGACCTATACATCAAGGGAAACCTCCCTGAGATCGATGGGCGCGGCGGCGAAGGCGTGGCAGCAGGTATCTTCGATGGGTTCGACCTCGACTGGGAATGGCCAGGTGCCCCTGACTGGGCTCAGGAGGTTGGCAACCTCGTAGACCCCGAGAACGACAAGGCCAACTTCATCGCGTTCACCGACGAACTGCGAGCCCAACTCGACGCGCTGGAAGTCGAGACCCACAAGGAATACGAGATCTCCGCGTTCATCCCTGCAAGCCCTGGCGTGATCACCGCGGGCGGCTGGGACACCCCTGAACTGTGGAAGAATCTCGACTTTGGAAACATCCAGGGCTACGACCTGTGGGGCTCCTGGACCAACCAAACGGGACACCAGGGCAATGTTTACGGTGATCCAAACCACAACTGGGGACTTGGCCTCGACACGATCGTGGCGACCTACACCCGTGCGGGAGTTGACCCAGCCAAGCTGAACCTTGGCCTCGCAGCATATGCTCAGAGCTGGCTGGGCGCCGAGGAAGAACCTTGGACCATCGCAGAGAGCGGCGCTCCGGCACAGGTCATCTGGGACGACCTCAAGAAGAAGGACCTGAACATCCACCACGAGTACACCGAGGATGGAAAGTTCAACGCGACGTGGGGCTACGACCCAGCCGACAACACGTTCTACTCGTTCGACGATGAGGTTGCCGTCGCAGAGAAGACCAAGTGGGCGATCTCGCTCGGCCTTGGCGGTGTCGACTTCTGGGAGTCCGGCAACGATTCAGACGGCGACCTGTCAGCTGCATCCGCCAAGGTCCTGCGCGAGGCGGCACCAGGCCCAGTCGCAGGCTCGGACGCCACACTGTGCGAGGCGACTCCAAGCGCAGCGGCAACCCCGTGGAACGCGCTGAAGACCTACACCTCCGGTGACTTGGTGTTCCTTGACGGGCAGGTGTACAAGGCTCAGTGGTATGCAAAGGGCGACGTTCCTGGGACCACCACCGGCCCATGGTCCGCCCTGACCGGTTGCGGAGTTGACCCAGTTGAGCTTCAGGCATGGAATTCCTCAACCGTGTACACAACTGGTGACCAGGTCATCTACGGCGGAGAAACCTACACTGCCGCCTGGTGGACCCGCGGTCAGGAACCAGGCGCCTCAAGCGTTTGGAAGAAGTAACACCAGTCACTCGGGTGATCTAACGCATTGCGTGGCTCCATCGCCTGAGGCGTCCACACATCACTGGGAAGCGAACTAGAGACACTCGTTCCCCAAGTCTCCTCCATAAACAGTGGGCGGGGTAGCCGGAACAAACGGCTGCCCCGCCCACTGTTGTTCTCTCGTAGGAACCACGCCGTTACGCATGCCCCGCCTCGAGCATTCGTGCAAACAGTCCGCCGCTGGCCGCAACCTCGGACGGCTTACCGTATTCAGCCACCATGCCCTCGCGGATGACGGCGACGGTATCGGCATCGAGGGCATCACTCACGCGGTGCGTAATCTCGATGACCGTAACACCGGGCCGGGCAGAAGCGAGGTTTGCACGTACCCGTGCCGCAGTCGCTTCGTCGAGGTGCGAGGTGAACTCATCGAGAACGAGAATCTTCGCACCCGACAGCAGTGCCCGGGCAAGTGAGAGCCTTTGCCGCTGTCCACCGGACAGGTTGTCGCCGAGTTCGCCAACGCGAGTCTGCACACCATCCGGGAACGCGGCGATGTCATCGGCCAAACATGCGATGGAGCAGGCCTCCACGATGTCGGCGTCGGTTGCCGCAGGACGCGCGAGACGCAGGTTTTCCGCGATGCTCATGTTGAACATGTGGGTCGCTTGGGTCACGATCGCCACGGAGTCACGCAGTTCTGCCAGGGATACGTCGCGCACGTTGATCCCATTGATTCGCACGGCACCCGAGTCAACATCCCAGAACCGGAGCAGCAGTTGCACCAGCGTGGACTTGCCCGCGCCAGAGGCTCCGACAAGCGCAAGACGGGTTCCGGGTTCAACGAGCAGCGAAATCTCTTGGGCGGCGGGCCGGACCGACACGCGCCCCTCGGTGGAAGGGTAGGTGAAGGTCACGGCATCGAACTCGACGCCCGGTCCAGCCTCACCGGTGTTCACGCCGAGACGCACGGGGTTCTCCGGCTCGCTTACCACCGGCACGGTGTCGGCCAACGTGAACAGTCGATCTGCTGACGCTGTCGCCTTGTCGAGGTCGGCGATCACATCTTCCACGCCCCGCACGGCAGGGAAGGTAGCCACCACGGCGATGATCGCGGGGAGGAAGTCCACCAGGGTGAACTGACCGCTCCGCACTCCCTCGGCGCCGACAATGATCAGTGGCACTGCCGCGAGGAGTTGCACAGCGTGCGCGATGGCGCGACGCATCCCGACGGTCCACCAGGCCCGCCCAGCCCTCGTAGCGATCTGCTGTGACCGCGCGGCGAGTTCTTCCTGACGCCGCGCACCGTAGTCAAAGCCCACGATCTCGCGCACGCCCTGAATGGTCTCGGTGACGTGGTGCAGGTTCTGTCCACGCTCGCGCAGTACATCAGCCGCCGTGTCTCGCGCTCCCGAACCACCGATGAATGGCACCGCAAACGCTGCGAAGAGCAGGAACACGAATGCCGCAAGTCCCAGCACGGGAGTGGTGCTCACCGACACGAACACCACCACCACGAGCGGCACAAGGAACGCCGAGATCGCGGGGGCGATCGTGTGCGCGAAGAACACCTCAATCCGGTCGATGTCCCGTGTCACGCGGGCAAGCAGGTCACCGGTGCGACTCGATGCGGAAAGCGCCGGAGCCTGCGGCCAGATCCGCGAGAACAGGAACAGCCGCAACTGCTCAAGGGCGGTGAACGCCACGTAGTGGCCAGCGTACTGTTCGAGGTATCGGAACAGCGCTTTCGCAAGCGCGAGCCCAACCAGCAGCCACACGTACCGACCGATGGGCAGGGCCGCGCCAATACCGGCATGAGTCGCAACGGTTGCAACACCGTGCGCTCCCACCACGAACAGCGCCACTCCGAGCAGGTTCTGAATCACTGAGCAGATCGTGGAGATGACCAGTGGTTTCATGACTGGAAGCGCACGCCCATACAGTTTTTTGATGATCACGTTGCGCGGCAGGTTCAGGCCCGTTTGACCGCTGGCAGCGGTGCTGCTTGGCGACGATCCTGCCGCCCTTGCAGCCTCGGGTACAGGAGGTTGGATGGTTGCATTGGTCATGATTCTTCTCCGTCGTTGGACGTAGATCCGGCGCCCAGTTCCGTGAGGTTCCCGTCGGCTAGGGTCAGGATGCGGTCCACGCTGCGCAGCGTGGACGGGCGGTGCGCGATGGTGAGGACGGTGCGGCCCGCAACCGCGTTGTCGATGGCAGCCAAGATGGCGGCCTCGCCCTCAAGGTCGACCTGGGAGGTGGGCTCATCAAGGATCAGTAGAGGCGCATCCTTGAGCAGTGCCCGGGCAATGGCGAGGCGCTGTGCCTGTCCGCCCGACAGCGAATAGCCGCGCTCCCCCACCACGGTGTCCAGCCCCTGCGGCATTGCGGAGATTTCCTGCGTCAGGTTCGCTGTGTCGAGCGCCTGCCACAGTTCCTCATCACTCGCATCGGGTTTCGCTATCTGTAGGTTCTCGCGTAGCGTCCCAGTGAACAGGAACGTGGTTTGGCCGACCGTCGCAGACAGGGAACGGGCGGAATCTGTTGCCAGCGTGTTTGCGTCAGCACCTGCGAGGAACAGTTCACCGTCCCCAATCGGGATGTTGCGCTGCACAAGCGACGCAATGGTCGACTTACCGGCACCGGACTGGCCCACGATCGCCACATGCTCCCCCGGATGCACCGCAAACGAGACGCCCTTGAGCACCTCAAGCTCCCCGTACGCAAAGTGGGCACCCCGGAACTCGACGATGGGCTGGGAGGCGGCAGGATCGTCGGCAATCGACGAATCCACTGATGGGAGGGCCGAACGGCCCGCACGAACCCGCACCGGCTGGCTGAGGAAGCCGCGGATGCCGCGCTGCGCGGCGAGCCCGCCCATGCCGATGTAGAAGAACTCGCCGACCTTGCCCAGCGGTTCCAGCAGCACAAGCGACACCAGCAGGAGCGCGACGGCCTGGCCGAGCGTGATCGCGCCCGCGTCGAGACGGCTCATCGCGAGCCATGCCACCATCGCGATCATGAACAGCGAGAACACCCCGTCCACCACGAGGATGACCAACTGGTTGGATGCGAGCAGCCGCATGATCGAACGGCGGTTGCGTTCACCCGATTCCGCAAGCCGGTCCTGGGTCCGCTGCGACGCGTTGAGCAGTCCAAGCGTGGTCAGCCCCTGAATGGCATCGAGGTACTCGGCCGCAAGGCGTTGGCGTGCCTCGCGTGAGTTGCCCGAGACCTTCCGGAATGCCCGCTGGAACCCGCCCACGAGCAACGGGATCGCCGGAACCGCAAGAAGCAACATAGCCGCAGCGAACCAGTCAATCGTGAGGCCCACAATGAGCAGCACGACCACAGGGCTTATCGCAGACGCGATCATTGGCCCCAAGAACGTGAGCTTGAACAGCGAGAGCCGCTCCACCCCATCCGTCGCCTGCGAGGCAAGCGCACCGGAACGCTCGTGGGTGCGGTCAACCGGACCGAGCGCAAACACGTGATCGATGATGCGGCGGCGGACTTGCCCCTCCTCACGGACTGCGGCCGTGCCGGTCATACCGATCACGTAGGCAGAGAGTCCAGCCGCGAGTACCGCGAATACGAGGGTGGCCACGAGATTGCCGCCGTATGGTTCTGAATACACGAGAGCCTGGAAGGTGTTGCCCAGGAACACGAACGTGAACGCGGTCGCCGCGGAGGTGAGCACGCTCAACGCAATCGAGAGTCTGACGGTCTTTCCCGCCTGCTCCGAGAACAGGTTGATCTTGGGCGGCTTCGGGCGGCTGCCCGGCCCTCGCCCCGAAGGGCCATGACCGGCCGTAGCGCGAGCATCCGGGCGCCTGGATGCTCCCGGGTTGCGTGGCTTCGCTGGCTGATCTGCCGTTGCTGAAGACATTCGGTACTACCTCGCAGTGGAGTGATGAGTGGTGCGATCCGGCGGCGATACGAGCGTCATGAGACGAAGGCCCTATCGTCCGCTTCTGTTAGGCTAACCTAACGGTTTTTTCTGACATACAGTCATAAGTCCTATTCTTTTACGCCGCGACAAGGGTTTTCACGGCGGTTTGCCCTGAAGTGTCAGAAACTGCTGATCTGCCTTCAGTGGTCTGTCGAGGTGTGGGTTTCATCGCAATGGTGTGGCTACTCAACTCACACTATTGCGAGGAAACCCACATCTTGAGCTGCCCTGGCTCGAAACGGGAAGAAAACCGCTCGGGCTAGAGTTAGAGATACTGCAATAAAGCAGACTTTTCCCGCGCACGGCCGTTAAGGCCACAACAGACCGGACGTTGATGAGTTTCCAACGCACCGCCACACCCCATAAGTGGCTCATCCTCCTAATCGTTGCCATGACCCAACTCGTAGTGGTCCTCGACGGCACGATCGTCTCCATTTCACTTCCCCAGGCACAACTCGAACTCGACATGACCGATGTTCAACGCCAATGGGTCGTGACGGCCTACGCCCTCACCTTCGGCTCACTGCTCCTGCTTGGTGGACGCATCGCAGACTTCTGGGGACGCAAACGCACGTACATCCTGGGCCTGGCCGGATTCGGCATCGCATCCGCATATGGCGGACTGATCCATACGGGCAATGAACTCATCATCGCCCGCGGACTACAGGGGGTATTCGCCGCACTCATGGCCCCATCCGCGCTGGCGATCCTAACCATCACATTCCCTCGCGGACGCGAGCGCAATACAGCCTTTGCCGTATTCGGCGCGGTCGCCGGCATGGGCGCAGCCGTGGGACTTCTACTCGGTGGCGTACTGACGGAATACGCATCGTGGCGCTGGTGCCTGCTCGTGAACGTGCCCATCGTGATCATCGTGGCACTCGCCGCCGCCTATCTCCTTCAGGAGTCCAAAGCGGAAGGCGACACCAAGCTCGATGTCCTTGGCACGGTTCTCGTGGTGACCGGACTCGGCTCGGTCGTGTACGGATTCACCAAAGCCGAGGAGGGATGGGACCAGGCAGCAGCATGGATCTTCCTGGGCGCTGGCGTTGCCTTACTGGTCGCGTTCTTCGGCTGGCAGGCACGAGCACCACACCCGATGCTTCCGCTGCGCATCCTCAACCGCACCAGGAGCGGCGCATTCCTGATGCAGATGGTTGCCGGGGCAACCATGGTGGGCGCGATGCTCTACCTGACCTTCCACATGCAGATCGTTCTCGGTCTTACCCCGCTGCACACCGGCTTGGGCATGGTTGTACAGACCGTTGCCATCTCCGCGACGGTGCCCGTGGTTACGCGACTGTTGCCCCGGTTTGGCCCGCGTCCGTTCATGATCATCGGCCCGCTCATCGCTGCAGGCGCCATGCTGTTCTTGACTCGCGTGACTGTGTCTGGCTCGTATTGGACCGAGGTCATGCCTTCCCTCATCGTGAACGGCATCGGTATGGCGATGCTGTTTGTCCCCGTGCAAAACCTGTCGTTGCTTGGCGTCGATCCCCACGATGCTGGCGCGGCCTCGGCAACTGGAAATGCCTCCAATCAGGTGGGCGCCTCTATCGGCCTGGCAGTGTTCACAACCATATACGCTGAGGTCACAGCCGGTTCCCACGAGCCCGCGGTACTCGTGGATGGCTACCACGCCGTGTTCCGGACCGGAGCGATAGTGCTGTTCATTGGCTCGATCATCGCGTTCACGATGATTCGGGGAACCAAGGAGCAACTCATGCCAGGGATGGATCGGCGCTCATAGGTTGCTTACGGCTCAACGCTGAGAGGTTTGCTCGCCGCTTCCTCAACGCAAGCTGACGTAACCACAAAGTCCCACACATTCGCTGGCACACACCGATGGGCTGTTTTTGGTCCGGGTGCGCACACTTTATGTGCCCACCCGGACCAAAAACAGCCCATCGGCCAGACACAGCCACGTGTATCAACAAGCAAAATCAACTTGAACGCACCCCTTTTCTCGGGTGTACGGTGGAACGAGACACACAACGAAAGGATCGGTGGCCCAAGTGGCCTACCCTGCAACTGCCTGATTTCCCGCTCGGCCACCATTCGGCCGAACCTGCTGCCGCACGCTGGGTCTCCGACCCATCAGTCGATGCTGTCAGCAGGGTTTTCGTGCGCCCATAGACGCGCACACCGGAATCTCATGCGCATCACATATGCGTTCACAGAACAGGCAGAATCATGCAACCCTTAACCCCGCAATCCCTGCGCGCCAGTTTCGTCAACACCTCCAAACGCGAGGCAGCGGAAGCCATCCCACCGATCAAACTCGACGCCATCGATTGGGAGAGGCACGACATCTTTGGCTGGACCGACAGGTCGAATCCCCTCGTGGCCTACGTCGTGATCCCCGTGGACGACAGACCCGTTGGCATCATGCTGCGCGCGTCGAAGAACAAGCCGAAGAAAACGATGTGTGCATTCTGCGAGGACATCGTTGATCTGTCCGAGGTGAAGCTCTTCGTTGCGAAACTTGCCGGCCCGGCAGGTCGCAAGGGCGACACAATCGGAACCCTCGCCCATGCCAACTTCTCCTGCTCCAAGCATGTACGGCGCAAGCCCAACTCGATGGAGGGCAAGGCCGATCCCGAGGCGTTCATCGCGCACCGGGTAGATGCTCTACGGTTCAACGCTGAGAGGTTCGCACGTCGAGTCCTTGGCGAGAACTGACAGGGATTCCCTGACCAAGCAGGATAGCGTCCAGAACGATCGCTTTTCACGGTGTGTATTGCAGCCCATGGACCGATGAGGAGTGATGGCGCTCAGCGCGTAGGGCTCCCACGCTGATGCGTGGGAGCCCTACGAACACTTAAGCTCGTCCAAGTGCGAGCGAAATCTCATCTCACGGTGATCGTGACCGTCTTACTACCAGACGCGATCTTGGAGTTGCCAAGGAACGTGACCTTCACCTTATGGGTGCCCCGCTTCAACTTCGGTAGGGACACAGTGACCTTCCCGGAACGAGAAAGCCTCGCAGACTTCACCAAGGTCTTCTTCCCAGAAGTGACCTTGACCTTCCCGCTCACCGTCACACCCTTAACCTGAACAGTGACCTGAACCTTCGCCTTCGTCTTGGGCGTCACCTTTTTAGACAAAACCTTGGCCTTGACCGTCGGCTTAGCCTTGGTAATTGTCAGATTCTGAGTCACCTTCTTCTGTGCAATAGATTCGGTTCCGGTAAACGTGTAAACGATCTTGTGTTTACCAGGATTCAGCGCACCAAGATTAAGTTTCGCCTTACCCTTGCGCACCGCTGCACGAGCAACCGTCTTCTTCCCCACGGTAGCCGTCACTTCACCATCAACCGCGAGGCTCGATGATGCCTTCGGCACCGTCACAACCACCGTTGCGACTGCATCCGAGATTCGCTGACTCGCCTTGGCCGTTACCTTCACGCTCGCGGAGGCTTTGCTGACCGCTACGGTCACCGAGTCTGACGAGTCGGCATAGGTTTTGTCCCCCCGATACGACACGGTCAGTTTCCGGGTTCCCACGCCAAGTTTCGTGGTGGTGATGGTTGCCTTGCCCTGGGAGAGAACCGCGGAGCCGAGGGAGACCTTGCCATCCCGCAATTCAACCGTGCCGGTGGGCTTACCCTTCGCAGCCGTGACGCTGACCTTCACCGCCACCTTTCGGCCGGCTTGAGCCTTGGATGGACCAGAGGCCGTTAACGTGGTTTTGGCAGGAGCCACGGTAGCCTTGGGTACGGTGATCACGCGTTCCTGTTCAACGTTTCCGGCGTTGTCCACGGCTCGATACCTGACCTGCGTCTTGCCTTGCCCTACTTTGAACGCAGAGTCGTACGTGGTCCAGTTGCCAGTTGTGGCGTATTGGATGCGCGCAATACCTGACCCGTTATCTGTGCCTCTGAGGGTGACCGTGCGGGCCTTCTCATCAACTACCGCACTGGAAACCGGTGCAATCGAGTCAATCTTGATCCGGCGTGCGTCAGTGCTCGCACTGTTTCCAGCCTCATCAGTAGCCCGCACGACAAACGAGTGCAAGCCCTCACCGGTGATCGCGAATGAGTCCTCGAACCCAACCCAGCCACCATCATCCAACTGATACTCAAGGGTTGGCGCGGCAGTGACATCATCGGTTGCCGTTGCTGTGACAGTCACATTCTGGCTGGTGAACCACCCAGATTCCGGTTCCTGCGGACTCACACTCACCGAGACAACCGGCGGCGTCGTGTCAGGTACCTCGGGTTCGGGTGCACCCTCCAGAACGGTGACGGTTGCCACCGCAGTGGTGGTGCCGGTGCCTTCAACGGTTCCCGAAACCTCAAACTTTCCGGGAGTCGCAAGCGATTCGTCGCCGATCGGCGCCCAGGTGACGGCTAACCGCTCACGTGAACCGTCGTTGTACTGCACGGTCACAAACTGTGGCAATGCCGGTGACACACCAACCGTCGTCGTACGTTCAACCGGGTCAATGGTGTTGATCTGACCTGGAGGTGTCGAGCGGACCCAGACAGTAGCCTTCACGCTCACCGAGGTTCCGGTCACCACGCCCACGACCTCAAACGAGCCGTCTGCGGAAACCTGCGCCTCAGAGACCTCCGCCCAGGTGATGCCAGCGAGCGCACGGGCACCATCGTCGTAAATCACCTCCAGTTGCTCAGGCAACTGTGGCAGTTCTCCCACAGAGGTGCGTACGTCAATGGCTTCAACGGAGGTGACTGCCGGCGCGAAGACGCGCCATTCGGTGGCACCCACCGCAGCGCCCGGACTTGCGGTCAGGGTAGCCCTCAGTCGCGTGGTGGTTACTGCCTCAAAGTCAACCGAGTTGGTCTTGGTGCGTTCCACCGTGTATTCGCTGGTGTTTTTTACGTCAACGAACTTCTCGCCGTCCCAGTACTGGATCTTCCAGGCCGTGGGTGGTGCCACACCCTCTGAGGCACCGGCCGGCTGGTCTGACCAGAAGTCAATTGACGACGAGTTCACGCGTACCGGCGAATCCCAGTCGTATTGAATCCAGCGGGTAGCCGAACCGCCTGGCCAGGTAGCCCAGATCTCTGAGTTGTTGCCGCCGGTGTAGAACTCGCCCTTGCCGTCATTGATGGCGTTGATATTGTTCCAACCCGCCACAAAATCGGTGGATGGCGTGGCGGTCGTGGCTACGTTCGTTCCCGCTGCGCCAACGTCCACGGTAACGTGCACGGTGGCTTGAGCAGTCTGATCGCCGTCTGAGGCGTTCAGTGCGAGCGTGTAGGTACCGGATTCGGTGAAGCGGGCAGTAGTGCTGGCCGAGTTCGGATTGTCAAAGATGACAGTCGCGTCTTCTGGTGCAATGACAGACCACCGTGCGGTGAGGGTTGCATTGGGTTTTGCATCGTCGCCAACCTGACCGACCAGTTTGACCGTGCCGCCCGAGGTTCCGCTCTGGTCTACCCAGGCCTGTACGGTTGGGGCCTGATTCTCTGCAAGTGGAGTGCCAAGCCCGGTGTTGCGTACCTGCACTTCCTTCACACCGGTCTTTGCTCCGGCAGCGTGCGTGACGGTTACTCGAATCTTGCTTCCGGTAACCGGAGCGAATTCTGCCACGTTGAGGTTTCCGGCCGGCGACGATGGTGTGCGCCGCTGGTCGGCGATGGTCTTCCAGGTAGACCCGTCAAGGTACTCGATCTGGTACATGGACGGTGCCGCGTAACCCTGACGGGTTCCAGCTTGCCGGCCACCCTGCGGCAGGTCAGAAGATGAGGTGCGATAGAAGTAAACCCGCACATCGTCGAATGTCTGTGCTGATCCAAGATCAATTTCAATGGAGTCCGTGGCGTTGGGTGAACCAACGGTTCCCCAGAATGGTTCGTTAATGGTGGTGCCGTCTACTGCACCGGTCCCGGTGAATCCGCTCGTGGCAAAGGAGGTGGTGACGTCTTTGCCTTCAGCCAGGTTTGCGGCGTCAAGGGCATTGGTGCGCAGGTCTTGACCCGCCTTGGCAAACAGGTCAACTACCCGGTCTTCATCGGCGAAACGTACAGCAGCAACAGCAGCAACACTGTTCTCATTGACGGTGGTCACGGTGACGTTGTCGTCTTTCTCCACGATCTCGCCGGTGGCCGGGTCGTAGACGACTCGTCCGAGGTCTGACACGGTGAAAGCCAGTTCACCGTCGAGGAATACGGAGTATCCCTCGGGAACCTCGCTGCCGTAGTGCTGGGTGCCGTCCACCTTGTCCCACACAATGGTGAGGTCCTTATCGCGGTAGCGAATGTTGTCGACCATGAAGTGATCGAAGTCGATGTTGATGGGGTCAAGCTCGATCTTGTTGTCTTCTCGGGTTCGCAAGCCCGCAACATCCTCGATCACGGTGAAGTTCGTGGTACCCAACATGGTGTGGTGAATCCACGAACGGTAGCCGATAGCCTGCTCGTCGCCCCAGTCGGTATTGGCCTTTGCGCTGTTCCAGAACTCATTTTGATCTGGCAGACGATTGTCCCCGTTGATGTAGTGCGCCCAAGCGTTCCAGTACAGGAGCTTCTTGTAATAGTCCGCGGTGACATACTCGTTTTCGTAGTCACGCAGCACCGAGGAAAGCATCCGGAAGGTCACGGTGGAGTTGATGACGGAGAAGTTGTTGGAACCTCCGCTACCGCGTTCTGCAGCGTCTGCTTGGTTTGCGGTGTAGAACGGGAAGATCGGGTACTGCTCGCTGTCTTCCCACAGCCGCAGTGCCTCAACGTAGTCGTCCTTGTAGTCTGCGTCCCCTGGTTTTGGCACCAACCCTACCGAGAAGGGGTAGTAGTTGTTGATTTCCTTCCAGTCGACGAGTGAACCGCTGGCACCAGCCCGATCCACCTGCTTGTGCTTGATGAGCTTGTCGTCTTCATCCCAGAGGGTGTCCATGAGGGATGTTTTGACGTTTTGCGCAAACTCCTCCATTTCGTCGGCCTTCGCGTCGTTGCCTGCCACTCGGTACGCCGCTGCGGCCGCGTGCGCGTTGGAGTATAGGTAGGCGCTTTCGGCACGGTCCATGTTGTTGTTTTTGTTGCCGTTGTGTGCAGCCCAGTCAAATGACACCGCGTCTGCGTCGTTGCCGGTCATCGCGCCCCAGTCGTATTCCAACAGGTAATTGTTGTTGGAATCGTAGGCATCGATGAGACCGGTGACGTCGTTCTCGCCGTAGCGGGCGAGGTTTTCGGCAATGCCGCTGGGGCCACCATGCAGCAGGTAGGAACGCCAGCCTGCTTCAGTAATGTACTGGGTGTAACTGTTGGACCAGTTGGCCGGGGATCCGGGGTTGTCCACGAATTTTCCGCTGCGTGCGACTTCACCAGCGCTCACCCATGAACCGTACGCATAGCTCGGATCGCGCAGATACTTTTGGTCGTCGATGAACATACCCGTGGTGAGCACAATGGCGTTGTTGTACCCCAACACTCCTTCGATGGCGGTGGGGAACTGGTAGTCGTTTCCGGCAACGTTTGCATCCAGAGTGTTGAAACGCATCAGCCACCAGCGGTAGAACAACGTCTTGTCGATGTTGTCCTCTGGGGTGTCGATGTACGGAATGTTGTCGCCCCACCACTTGTTGTAGGCCGTCACGTGTTCGGTGTACGCCTCTTGTGGGTCAAATGCCGCATACTTCTCGTATTCCGCGTTGGACTCGGGGAGTTCGATGGTGGTCAAACCCATTTGCACCTTAAAGCTGGCGGTTTGCCCTGCCTCTGGGGTGTATGTGCGGGTAAGCGTGTTGTTTTCGGCGACCACGAATCCCTGTGCACTCAACCGTGGGAACACGGTGGTGATGTTGTTGCGGGCGGTGAACGTTCCGGTGAGTTCGTCCCCATCCGCGCCGCTGACGAGTGGCGATGCCACTTTTATGGTGTAGTTCTTTCCTGCCTGCCCACCCGTGATATCCAGATTGGCGACGAGCACATTCTCGTTCGTCATGAATTTGGTTTGGGTGACGGTCAAGCCGGCCGCCTCGTTCTTGTGCACTGATTTCCAGTAACTCGGCGTTTGCTTACGCTGCGCGCCGTCCTCAGTGAGCGTGATGGCTTGTTCACCGTCATTGAGCGTAATCGTGTAGGCGCTGTTGAAACCGGTTTCGTGCCAGTAGGCCAGCGATCCAGCGAATCCCAGCGTTCCTGGCTGATGGGTGAACATGTATGCGGCACGTCCGCGAGAGAACAGGTACTGGTTGGTTTCCCCCGAACCGCCTGTGGTTCCGGTGCGGACAAGCATCTTGTCCATCCAGAAGTCGGTGTCGGTGTCTTTTCCCGCCCCATTCTCCAGATCGGCTTCAAACTCCTTCTGCAGTTGCCCATGTATGGACTGATCAGAGATAAGACCTGGAACAGGGTTGTCACTACCTGCGAATGTTGGATAGCCAATCCCCGCATTGGGTTTGGCAAGTGGTGCCTCGTCAGCAGCTGCCGGCGCCGCGCACATTGTTGCCGTCAACGCGGCGGACAAAGTGGTGGCCAAGACAACCCGACGACGTTGTGCGTTGCTGCGGTTTCCCGGAGTTCTCACACTGAGCCTCTCTTCTTTGAGTGGTATTCGGATTGTGCCAGTGAATCAGTACAGAAAGTTAACCGCAAGCGTTTTCGGTATTTTCGGTAATGTTGGTAAAAGTCCGCATCATGCGCCACGACGCACGGAACACCGGCGCGATCCTCACAAAACCGCAGCCCGGCCCACCTGTGCCCGATCTCAGAGAACATCCGTCCCATCCATCCGAATGGGCACTTCTCCCCATATCCATCGTTTCGGCGGACCGAGCCGCGCGCACCAGCCCTTGCTCGATGCGCGAACTTAGAACAAGCCTTTCAGTCGATGCGCACCTATGAACGCGGCACACCTTTACCCTTTGACCCACCTCGCGCGCCGACTACCTTGCGAAAAGACCGAAAACGTTATTTCCGACCACGCGCCAGCACTTCCTTCATCAGGCATGAGTCCTCGATCCATGGACTCGGGTGTACTTTCGAGCGTCATGTGGACACACATTGAGCAGCAATGTTGCGGGCGGGCCTCGCACGGCGCCACGTCTCAGCCTGCGGTCGCGTTGTCCACAAAGTGGATAGTCAGCGCTTACACTATTCGGCAAGCACCGTTTCATTTATGCGTTCCATCCCTGCCCCCTGTCACTACCGTTGGAAGAAACACACATGCCTGTCAGTAAAGACTTCATCCAGGTTTCGCATGCAGGTTCCCTGCCCCGCACCCCAGAGTTGATAGCCGCATACGCAGCGCGTGAAAATGGACATGAAACCACCGCCTTCAACCAGAAGTTGTCAACGGCCGTGGCGGACCTCGTGCAGCGACAGAAGGCAATCGGGATCACCATCCCTGGCGACGGTGAATTCGGAAAGTCCATGTCTTCAACTGTGGACTACGGCGCTTGGTGGAGTTACTCGTTCCAGCGAACCTCAGGCCTAGAGCTGGACCATGATGCGAGTTGGCTACTCAGTAACGTGCAATCTGTAGCCGATGACGTCAAGATCACGGGTTTCCTTAACCGACGTGATCGAGTTACATTCTCAGACGCCTACAACGACCCAGACTCGGGCATCTTCACCTCAAACCAAAACGCGGAGCCGAAGCCCTTTCCCAAGGTTGTCGGCCCCATCTCCTACATCGGACACGACGCAATCGCGCAGGACACCACCAACCTGCGCCGTGCGCTCGACGCGGCTGGAGTCACAGACGGCTTCATCACCTCAATCGCCCCCGGCTCGGCAATGCGAATCGGCAATGACCACTACCGGACTGACGAGGAACTCGTCTACGCGTGGGCCGATGTCATGCGCGAGGAGTACAAGGCGATCATCGATGCCGGGTTGATCCTTCAAATCGACGATCCATCACTCGCGGAGAACTGGGATCAAATCAATCCCGAGCCAAGCGTCTCGGACTACCTTCGATTCTCCCAAACCCGCATCGAGGCCCTCAACCATGCACTGCGTGACTTACCCGAAGATCGCATTCGGTATCACCTGTGCTGGGGTTCCTGGCACGGGCCACATACGACTGACCTCGAGTTCACACACATCGTTGACCTCATGCTGCAGGTACGCGCATCTGGTTTTACGTTCGAGGCCGCAAACGTGCGTCACGAACACGAGTACACGGTGTGGGACAACGTAAAACTGCCAGAAGGAAAGTACATCATTCCAGGTGTCGTCTCACATGCAACCAATGTTGTTGAGCACCCAGAGTTGGTTGCCCAGCGCATTGAGCGGTTCGCGGAGCGAGTAGGGCGCGAGAACGTGGTTGCCTCGACAGACTGTGGTCTTGGTGGACGCATTCACGCGGATATCGCATTTGCAAAACTTGAGTCGCTGGCGCGCGGCGCGGAGATCGCCTCAGCACGACTGTGGAAGTAACCCCGCGATAGATCTCTCGCGACACCATACCCCTCGGGCGCGACCGCAACCGACCTCTCCGCGGTCGCGTCCGAGTTCTCTCGTCCAACCAACCTGCACGCACACGATCCGTTGAGTTACTCGAGGATTGACCGCAGGCTCTCCTCGAACAGGGCATCCATCTCCGTCTTGTCGGGGATAAGCATCCATTGGATCTGCAGGCCGTCAAGCACCGCCATCAGGAGCGAGGCGGCCCTATCGGGGTCTAGGTCAGGGCGTGTCTGTCCCTGGGCCTTGGCCAACTTCAGGTACTCGACGTACATCGCGTGGATCTGTTCGTATCGTTGGACAAAGTAGTCGTGCGCTGGGTGTTTGGGGTTGCCAGCCTGCGCGGCGGTTGCCGTGAACAGTTCAAGGAGTCCAGGTGTGGTCATGTTGTGCCGCGTGATCTCGATTGCCACGTCTATGGACATGCCACGTTCCGCGATGTGCTCTTTCATGAGGGTCTCAACGCGTGCGTCCCGCTCACGCAGCACTTCGATGAATAGATCTTCCTTGGTTGGGAAGTGGTGCCGGATACCCGGATGGGAGATCCCGCAGAGTGTGGCGATGTCTCTTAGCGATGCACCGTGAAACCCGTAGGTTGCAAACTGCTTGTATGCCGCATTGAGGATTCTTTTCTTGGTCGCTTCGCTTTTCTTGTAGCCAGCGTTCACTGAGGTACTGCTTTCCATGGCTGTGGGATCTTGTTGCTCATCGCTCAGCAGGGTCGCCGATGAGGGCCGCCCTGGCTTTTCTTTGTGGGGTCGCGATGGTCCTCCCCCAACGCCTCACCAGATGTCGCGGGTCAGTCGCGACTCTTCTGGGCTGCAAATTTGTTCGCTTCGCTTGGGGAAGCAAAGATATCGGCGAAAGCCTTTCCGAGCAGGCTCTCCAAGCACATGTCTTCTGGCCCCATCATCCATTGGATTGCAATGCCGTCCAGGAGCGCCACGATTGTGGAGGCTGTGTCCTCAAGGTCTATGTCCCGGCGCACCGTGCCCTGTTCCTGTCCGATGCGCAGATACTTCGCGTAGAGCCTACGGCGTTCGGCATACCTCATGACGAAGAAGTCATGCGCGGGGTGATCCGGGTTTCCCGCCTGAGCTGCGGTTATAGTGAACAGTTCGAGAAGGCCGGGAGTGGTCATGTTCTGGCGAGCAATTTCAACCACGCCCTCAATCGAAACGCCCTTTTCAGCTATCCAGGTCTCCACAATGCTGCGGACTCGGCTATCACGCTCGCGAAGGACTTCGATGAACAGATCTTCCTTGGTTGGAAAGTGGTGCCGGATACCCGGATGGGAGATCCCGCAGAGCGTGGCGATCTCCCTGAGGGATGCACCGTGATAGCCATAGGTCGAGAACTGCTCGTATGCCGCTTTGAGCACTCTTTCCTTAGTTGCTTCGCTCTTCTTGTAACCGGTACCCACTGTGACCCCCTGCCTTAAAGCGTGAATTATTACTCAGCGCTGTAAGAATTTTCTCGTCTTGCCCCCAGGAATCTACGGGTGACCCGTGGCAGTCCGACTGTTGATATTCTTTGTCTCTCATACCGGCTGCAGATCCAACAGGACACACAACCCGTACGGCATGAACACCGTGTAATGTAGCGCTTCTTGCAAACTTTTCACCTCTCAGCATCGCAGTTGTGACTAGGTATACACAGTTGCCTGCACCACATCGACGGTAAAAAAGGCGATGACCGGGGCTCACTTAACCCCGATCACCGCTAACGCATAACTATACGTTCAATATAATTGCAACAAAAATTGCCCGAGTGGGAAGAATCTCCGCTGTTCGACGACTGTAGAAGTTCGTCGCGTCAGGACGCCTTCGCCCACTTGACGTTCGGCTGCTCCCAATTGGCCATTCGAGCCAGTAACTGCGGCATGGTCGATTCCACAATCAATGAGTCTCGGTAGTGGGGTTTGAGGAAACCGCCCACGATCATACCGTCGATCGCCTTGAGCAGCCCGTCCCAAAATCCGTTGATGTTCAACAGTGCGACAGGCTTGGCGTGGATACCCAACTGCTGCCACGTCCATACCTCAAAGAACTCCTCGAGGGTTCCAGAGCCGCCGGGGAAAGCGACAAACGCGTCTCCTTTGCGGGACATCGCGAGTTTCCGTGCGTGCATGTCCTCAACGACCTCCAACGAGGTGAGATTCGGATGGGCGATCTCGGCGTCCACGAGAACCTTGGGCATGACGCCATGCACTCGCCCTCCGGCTGCAAGCGCCGCGTCGGCCACGGCGCCCATCAGTCCTGCCCGGCCTCCGCCATAGACGATCTCGATGCCCGCTTGAGCCAACTGCGCGGCAGCCTCCTGAGCAGCCTTACGATACCCGGGTACGCTCCCATTGGCCGATCCGGTGAAAACAGTTACGCGCGAAAGTGGGTGTTGGTTCATCACACTGGCAGTTATATATCGAGCCTCTGACATTCAGTGCGGAGACACACCTAAACACTAGATATGTCTCATCTATTAGAACGTGGCACCATATCTTGTGCCCAAAGTGGCGTCTATGCAAGTATCAGGAGGAGGCCCACGGCTCTCCGACCGCTGCCACCGTTGCGCTCGCACTGTGACCGTAACACCTGGTTACAGCGTGAACGCATGGGCCACATCGACTCACACAGGTTCAAACCTGCCGTTGAGAGGTGTGGGAGCGCTACCATGAACTAGGTGAAGCACCTGCATGACCGCCTCACCGCTCCTGGGAAACACCCAGCCAACCTCACCGTGGAGTTGAATCATGACCGACGTCACCGGCCTCCCCTACCGCGACGCCTCCCTACCCATAGCCGAACGCGTATCCGACCTGATCTCACGTATGACCCGTGAGGAGAAGGTTGGGCAGATGCTACAGCTTGACGCGCGCGGCGATCTCAAGAATCTCATCAACGAGCGCCACGTCGGTTCGATCCTGCACACCTCCCCGGAGAATCTGATCGAGGCGCACGCACTCAACGAGAGGACCCGATTGGCCATCCCGCTGATCGTGGGTGAGGACTGCATTCACGGCCACTCGTTCTTCCCGGGCACCACGATCTTCCCCACCCAACTCGGCATGGCGGCGTCGTGGAACTACGAGCTCATCGAAAAGGCCGCCCGGGTCACCGCGATTGAAGCCGCAGCAACCGGTATCCACTGGACCTTCTCCCCCGTCCTGTGCATCGCTCGTGACCTGCGTTGGGGTCGCGTGAATGAAACCTTCGGCGAGGACCCACACCTCATCGGCGAACTCGCCTCCGCGATGGTCAAGGGATACCAGGGCGAAGGCCTCAAGGACGAGACCGCGATCCTGGCAACCGCGAAGCACTTCGCCGCCTACTCCGAAACCCAGGGTGGCCGCGACGCCTCCGAGGCAGACGTATCCCAGCGCAAGATGCGCTCCTGGTTCCTCCCCCCATTCGAGCGCGTGGCCAAGGAGGGCTGCCGCACGTTCATGCTCGGCTACCAGACCACCGACGGCGTACCCATCACGATCAACGACTGGCTACTCAGCGACGTCCTACGCGGCGAGTGGGGCTACACCGGAATGCTCATCACGGACTGGGACAACGTGGGCCGAATGGTGTGGGAGCAGAAGGTCATGCCGGACTACACCCACGCAGCCGCAGCAGCCGTCAAGGCCGGAAACGACATGGTCATGACCACGCCGCTGTTCTACGAGGGCGCACTCGATGCGCTCGACAAGGGCATGCTGAGCGACGCAGACCTCGATGCAGCCGTCGCTCGCATCCTCACCGTCAAGTTCGAACTCGGACTGTTCGAGAACCCACGCCGACCAGACCCGGCCCGCATCGAATCAGACCTGGGCACCCAAGAGCACACCGCGATCAACCTCGAGATCGCTCGCCGCTCACTCGTGCTGCTGGAAAACGACGGTGTGCTGCCACTCGCCGACTCGTCGCCAAGCGCGCCGCAGGCCAAGAAGATCGCCGTCGTCGGCCCGAACGCGCACGACCACCAGTACCAGCTCGGCGATTGGGCGGGCAACTCCGGCCAGGCGGGCTGGATGCCGGACGGACACGACACCCAGCAGATCACAACCGTCTTTGAGGGACTGCGCGACGCAGTCCCCGCCGACTGGTCGGTCGAATACGCTCGCGGCGCGAACGTCGTGGACCTCACCGACGACCCAGCGGGCCAGTTCTTCCCCGACGGTCAGCCGCGCCCCCAGGTCGCGGTCCCCGCACCCGTGGACCAAGAACTTCTCGACGAGGCGGTCGCGGTGGCCTCCGAAGCAGACTACGTGGTCGCGGTGGTCGGCGACGCGATCCCACTCGTTGGCGAGGGACGCTCAACCGCAACGCTCAACCTGCTGGGAGGCCAAGAGGCGCTGCTCGATGCGCTCGCGGCAACCGGCAAGCCCGTGATCGTGGTGCTCCTCGCCTCGAAGCCACAGGTCATGCCCGGGTCGGCAACGGGAGCCAACGCCGTCATCTGGGCCGCCAACCCCGGCATGCGCGGCGGACAGGCACTGGCCGAACTGATCCTCGGCAGCATCGAACCCACCGGCCGCCTGCCCATCTCGTTCGCCCGCCACGTCGGCCAGCAGCCGACCTTTTACAACCAGATCCGCGGCCAACACGGAGACCGCTACGCCGATCTGACCCAAGACCCTCAGTGGGCATTCGGCTACGGCCTGTCCTACACGAGCGTGGAATACTCGAACCTCAGCCTGTCCCACACAGAGGCTGGCGTCGAGGACACCATCGTTGCCTCGGTGACCCTGACGAACACCGGTTCCCGCCCCACCATCGAGACCGTGCAGGCCTACGTGTCCGACGTGGTGACCTCGGTGTCGTGGACTGACAAGGAACTCAAGGGCTTCACCCAGGTCGCCGTTGCACCAGGTGAGAGCGTCATCGCCCAGATCTCGATTCCGGTGTCCTACTGCACGATCGTTGACGCCCGCGGACGCCGCATCGTGGAGCCTGGACAGTTCGAACTCCTCGTAGGACCATCATCCCGAGACCGCGACCTGCTGCGCGCCGGTTTTGTCGTCCAAGGCTAGGTCTGCTTGGATAACACTTAGGTAGGGGACTCCTTAATCCCATGCCTACGGGGGCAAGGGTCGCCGACCATTGGTCGGCGGCCCTTGTTTGATCCGCTCTCCAGTCCTTCACGGGCCAGCGCAGACTGTGTTATCCCTTGACGCCTCAGATGGTCCGAGACCGCGACGCCACCAGCGTGGCGCCTTCCCGGGCACAGGTAGCGAACCGCCACTACCGTAGACTGTTTCCATGCACGGCCCAACGGCGTCCGCCCTCGCACCGAGGCCTTCCTCACGACAGCCCACCACCACCGAACTGCTCAACGCCATCGCAGTGTGGGTTCTGTCGGCCCTGATCATCGCCGTGGTTCCCCTACTGGATCAGATCGATCACGAGGCCGACGGCCTCTACGACAACATCCAGCCTTGGCAGTTCATCGTCGTCTGCATGGTCGTCACCCTGCAATCAGGCGCGTTCCTCCTGTGCGCACGGCGACCAGAGACAACTTTCATGGTCGTCTTACTTCTTCCCTGGCTGATCTGTCTCGCAGCACCCAGCGCACTGTTCAACGCCTCCACGCTGGCGGTGCTGGTGGCCAGTTTCCATCTGGCGCTGCGCCTTCCGGCGAGGCGCACCTGGAACTACCTTGTGCTGGGCATCGCCTCGCTTCTGGCCAGCCAAACAATCAACGATCTGCGCGTCGACCCGCAGCAGGACCTGGTGCCCGTCAGCCTGCTTGCACTCATGCAGGCGGCCTCGTCCGTTGTCATCCCCGTCCTTATCGCACAGTTTGTCGCCGCTCGCCGCGAGAGCAAGGTGGCTCACGCCAACGAACTGTCCGCACTCAAACGCGAACGAGGAGCCATCATCGATGCGACGGTGGCGCGGGAGAGAACCGCCATCAGCAGGGAACTGCACGACATAGCCGCACACCACCTGTCCGGCATCGCGATGATGTCAGCGGCGATGGAACACCTCGTCACCACCGATCCCGAAGCGGCCATCAGCTCTGCGCGCCACATCCGCGAACAAAGCACAGCAGTGCTTGCTGACCTGCGTAAGCTGGTCGGTCTACTGCGAGAGGAAACCCCCAGCACCCGCTCCGTTGAATCGCTCGTCTCCATCGAGGACCTGATCGCCGAGCGACGTGCCTCAGGCCAAGAGATCGAGTTCCTCCCGCCGGAGGACACACACGCCCTCGGGCAGGGCATTGGCCCACTCGCACAGATGGTCGCCTACCGCATGGTCCAAGAGGCACTCGCGAATGCGGCACGGCATGCGCCGGGTGCAGCCTGCCGTGTCGAGTTCGATCCAAGTGATGCCGGGATGCTGACAATCCGTGTCGTCAATGACAGCCCCGCGCGATCAACGCCCTCAGAGACGACCGGCTTCGGACTCTTGGGCATGCGAGAACGCGCCGAACTGGTCGGCGGACAACTAGTCACCGGCCCGCTGCCAGATGGTGGATGGATCGTGGACCTGAGACTCAACCGGGAGACCATATGACCCATCCACTCACAGGCGGGGATGGCAGCATCCGGGTCCTCGTCGCAGATGACCAACCACTCGTCCGCGCCGGTCTGTCAGCTCTCCTCAACGCCGAGGCGGATATCGAGGTGGTCGGGCAGGCCAGCGACGGACGGGAGGCCCTCGCCCTGGTGGAGACACTAAAACCTGACGTGGCCTGCGTCGATATTCGCATGCCGCATATGGACGGCATCTCTTTGACCAGAGAACTCAACGCAGCGGGGAGGGAAAACCCCGTCCCCGTACTGATATTGACCACTTTCGATATCGACGACTACGTCTTCGGGGCGCTTGAGGCAGGCGCCTCAGGCTTTCTCCTCAAAGATGCCGATCCGGCGGTGATCGTTCATGCGGTGCGGCAGGTTGCGGCAGGGCTCGGCACCATCGATCAGACCCTGACCCGCCGAATCATGCACGAGTTTGTGCAGCGGCGTAGGCTGCAGCCAGTCAGCGGGACAACCGCCTCCAGTGTCCTGACCCCACGTGAACACGACATCCTCCTGCTCCTTGCCCAGGGAATGTCGAATGAGGAGATCGCCGTGGAACTCGTCGTGGAGCTCTCCACAGTCAAGTCCCACATCGCTCGGATGCTTCCGAAGATCGGAGTCAGGTCGCGCCTACAAGCCGTCGTGTGGGCCTACCAAAACCATATTGTGGATGTTCCGCCGCCAACCAACGTTCCCTCCTCCTAAAGTTGTAACCGCGTGAGTTCCATAGAAATCGTCTAGTTACGCGGCCCCAGGATTTCTAGCGTTGTAGAGGTAATCAACCCCTCACAACGAAAAGAAATCATCATGACCGTTTCTCACACCGCGCTCCATTTCGACCACGTGAGCCGGGTCCATTCGCTTCTGGCCGCCCCCGTTATCGCACTGCGCGACGTGACGCTCACAATCCCACACGGCAGTTTCACCGCGATCATGGGGCCGTCAGGCTCTGGGAAGTCAACGTTGCTCCACTGTGCGTCCGGACTTGATCAGCCGACTGGTGGGCGAGTCATCGTGGCCGGGACTGACGTATCGTCGCTCTCGGAGAGCCAGACCACCGAGTTTCGCCGCCGCCGGATCGGATTCGTCTTCCAGTCCTACAATCTCATCAAGCACTTGAGCGTCAAGGAGAACATCCAATTGCCGCTCTGGCTCGATGGCCAGCCCATCGACTCCGCGTGGATCGCGTATCTGCTGTCCGCAGTCGGATTGGAAGGCGTCCAGGATCGGCGTCCCGCAGAACTCTCGGGTGGACAGGCGCAACGAGTCGCCATTGCCCGAGCGCTGGTGGCTCGCCCAGCCATTGTGCTGGCCGATGAGCCCACCGGAGCCCTCGACCGACGCACCGGGGACAACATCCTCAATGTACTGCGCGCAGCAAGCGACACGCTCGACCAGACGCTGGTGATGGTGACCCACGATCCACACGCAGCATCATTCGCTGACCGCGTCGTGTTCCTAGCTGACGGTCAGATCGCCGGAGACATGCCCGGCGGCAATGCCGCGCAGATCTCCACGGCTCTCGTCGGGTTGGACCGGTGAGCGGCATGTTGAACTGGGGTGTTTCCTCGATCAGAAGCCGGCTCACCCACACGATCGGGCCGTTGATAGTGGCGATGTTGGCCACGGCGATGCTCGTCTCCTGTGCCGTGTGGCTTGAATCCGGGGCTCGGACCCCGATCGGCTCCGACAGTGCGCCCATGCTCGTCCCCGTGGTCGCGTCCTTTGCCGGGACAACCCTGCTGATTGTCGTCTTGATCGTGGCATCCATGTTCGGAGCCGCGCTACGACAACGTGCTGAGGAGTTCGCATTGTTGCGCCTGACAGGTGCCACCCCACAGCAGATCAGGAATCTGGTAACCGCGGAGGTCCTCGTTGTCTTTGCCATAGCCGCGCCCTTTGGCGTGGCCTTGGGGCATGTGGGGGCCAACGCCCTGACCCCTGCACTGCGTTCTTCCGGTGTCATCGCGGAGAGCTTCGCGGCATCTCATTCACCGTTCGCAGCTCTGGGTTCCCTTCTCGTTCTAGTGCCCAGCGCGCTGATTTCCGGTCGCCTGGCCGCCCGAAGGGTGGCAACCGGAGTCGCGGCGCAGTACCTCGTGGAAACTTCAGTTGAGGACCACACCGTGCCACGCACGAGGTTGCGAGTTGCCTTGGTGTTTCTATGCCTGGGGGTACTGGCCGCCACCGCTCCCTTCGGGTTTGGCGGCCTCATGGGAGCCGCCTCCGGTGCAAGCGCAGCGTTTCTGTTGATCACCGCAGCCGCGTTGGGAGCGCCCACCCTGGTTCGAGGCATCGCGCAGAAGGCCACGCTCGTTCTTTCTCAGCGTCGTAGCGGATTGTCGTTGATCGTAGCCACCAATGCCCGCGGACACGGTAAAAGGCTCACAACCGCGATCATTCCCCTGGCGCTTGTCATCGCGATGGGAACCATTCAGACAAGCTCTGACGCCATCGTCTCCACCGCTGCAACCGAACAATACGCCGATAGCCTGAAGGCTGATGTCGTGATCACGGGAGCGGCCATTGACTCGCACGACATGTTGACGACAGTCCAGGCTATTGAGGGCGTCGCCACAGCGGCGTCCAGCACCCTCGTCCCAGCCTCGGTCAGAACCGACGATGACGACGACCTCCCCTTCCTGGAACGTCTACTGTGGGAACCCACGGCCATCAGGGTGGTGAACGGCGAGATATCCGCTCTCGTTGATCCCCAGGTACGCTCGGGTTCGCTCAACAGCCTGGACGATCCCAACACGGTCGCAGTCAACTCAGACCTTCTCTTTGCCACAGGCAAGGGCATAGGCTCCACGTTGGCGGTGCGATTCAACGGCCAGGAGGAGGTCACGACTCGTATCGTCGCGATCTATGAGCGAGGCTTGGGACTCGGCGACATCATGACGAGCGCTGATCTCTCCGGAATGCGCACCGAAGGCGTTCAGACGGAGGTGTTCGCCATAACCGAGGAAGGGTTCGCCGCCACTGATCTGGTAGATGAGTTGCCCACGACAGGCTGGCGGGTGCAAACCGGCGCACAGCATCTCGAAGCCGTTTCCTCATCTGCGCAGTCGCAGTCGGATCTCTCCCGGATCCTCATATTGGTGCTCGTGTGCTTCATCGCAGTCGCCGCGATGAACACCCTCATGATGCTCTCTGGTGCACGGCACCCTGAACTGGCGTTGCTTCGCACCATCGGCACCTCGAGGAGACAGGTCCTCGCGATACTCGGGGTTGAGGCGCTGTTGGTGGCGCTGAGCGCTTGGGTTATCGGGGTGCTTACGGTCGTCCCGTCGATTATCGCGAGTTCGTGGGGGCTGCTGGGGCGTGTGCTCATTGTCGTGGACTGGCCCGTGTTCTTGACCTTGAGCGGAGTCATCGTGTTCATCGCATACGTGGGCGGCCTTCTCCCGGCGGTGGTTGCGTTCTCCCGACGCGGGACCCGTTAGCAGAGTCCCCTGCGCAGACGGAGGCCCGCACCATCAGGTGCGGGCCTCCGCGAATTCCTAGATCCCTATCGGGGCGAGGACAGGCCAGTCAGTTTCCGCCTAGGGCGTCTTTGACCTTCTCGCCAGCTTGCTTCAGGTTTGCCTTGGCCTGGTCGAGTTTGCCGTCCGCTTCCAACTCTTCGTTGTCAGTCGCATTCCCGGCCGTTTCCTTGACCTTGCCCTTGAGTTCTTCAGCAGCGTTGCTGATCTTGTCGCCGATTCCCATAGGCAATCTCCTTAGGTTCTGGGGTCTCCCCCGTGGAATGGTTCTTCCATGTTGCCTCCGCCCGGTCCAACGCGCATCTTCGGTGGGCAAAAGTCACCCGGAACGCCATGAAGTTTTTGGTATACCAAATTGGACCGAAGGTGCGTGGCACTCTCCCCTGAACGCAGCTCCAGTATTAGCCTTATGCAATGAGCATCTCGGTATCCTCACCCCGTCCAGTTACACCACTTGCCCCAGCAGCACGACCCGCTGGGAAACATGTCGCCGACGCACGGCCGCTTGAGGTGCGCAATGTTCGCCCGTGGGGTGGCGATGCCGTGGACCTGACGGTTGTGGACGGCACAATCACCGCGATCACGCCACATGCGGCTCACACCTCTGACAGATCCGATTCCGCGACAACACAAGCAGATCGAACCATCAATGGCCGCAGCTTGCTGGCGCTGCCAGGATTCGCGAATGTCCACGCCCACTCCGACAAGTCATGGTGGGGCAAACCGTGGCAGCCATATGGCGGGGTCGCCACCACGCAGGGTCGCATCGAACATGAGCGCGAGCATCGTGACCGCCTCGGAATTCCAGGCGTTCAGACCTCGACACAGGTCCTGCGGGAATACCTACGCCACGGCACCACGGTTCAGCGCACGCACGTTGACGTAGACACCGGGGTTGGCCTGCGCGGCATCGAAGCGATCCGGGAGGCGAACCAAGCCCTTGGAGAAACCATCGTCACGCAGATCGTCGCCTTCCCCCAGGACGGCGTGCTGCGCCGCCCTGGGGTGCTGGAACTTCTGGATCAAGCGGCTACGGCTGGAGCAGATTACATTGGCGGCCTTGATCCGGCATCCATTGACCGTGACCCCGTGGGCCAGTTGGACGGGATCTTCGCGATTGCCGAGCGGCACGGCTGCGGCATCGACGTTCACCTACACGATGGTGGCGAACTCGGAGCCTTTCAGATCGAGCTGATGATTGATCGCACGATTCGCCACGGCCTGCAGGGCAAGGTCAACGTGGCGCACGGTCTTGCGCTCGGCCAGCTTTCCACCTCGCGCCAAGCCGATCTGATTGCCGGCATGGCCGAGGCCGGCGTGTCAGTCACGTCCGTCTCGCCCATCCGGGTCGCACCGCTTCCGCTACGCGAACTGCTTGAGGCTGGTGTCGCCGTTGGCCTTGGCACCGATGGTTTCCGCGACTTGTGGGGGCCATATGGGGACGGCGACATGTTGAAGGTCGCACTCAAGACTGCCCAGGTGTGCGGTCTGCGTTACGACGAGGACCTTGCCCTCGCAGTCGAGCTTGCGTCCTCACGTGGTGCTGCCTTCGCTGGCGTGGCCTCGCACAATCTACAGGTCGGCGACCGGGCGGACATCGTTCTACTCGACGCCGAGAACACGATGGATGCCCTGACCCGCACTCCTGCACGTGAGTTTGTGGTCGCGGGAGGCAAAGTGGTTGTCGCAGACGGCGAACTCTTGGTCTAGCAGACCCAGCACGGCTGGGTCACGAGACAGGCTGCCAAGGCCCCGAATCGTCGGCAATCAGACGAAAGACTGTCCGCATGGCGGACATAATGACCGTCGCACAAACAACTTTTCCAACCATTTCAGGTCAGTATGAACCACTGAAAACGCATGAATATGCGGTTTTCATAGGTCACTATGCGGCCATGACAATGCCCGTATAGTGGACGGGAAGTTGCTCAAACATCGAACGCGTCGCAGACTTAAGAACACCAGATCCATCCAGAGCGGTCGAGAGTCCTGGCTCGATGACACCGCAGCAACCCCCTCCCAACGGAAGCCTCCAACGGGAGAAGGGTGCTAACGCCAGATTCGATGGAGTAATACCAATGGCTTCCTTTGACGTATCTGCGGCTGCACGCGGCTTCGCTCGACCGACGCTGTCGTTCGAACTCATGCCTCCGCGCAACCCCGACGCTGCGCCAAAATTCTGGAATGCGGCCCGCAAGCTCGTGGAGGCGCATCCAGACTTCATTTCCGTGACCTACGGGGCTGCGGGGAACGATCGCAACACCGCCCGCACGGTCGTGGAACGACTCGTCAAGCACACCAATGTTCTCCCCATCGCACACCTGACCTGCGTGGGCGCAACCAGGGACAACGTCGCAGACACGATCGACGACTTCCTCTCCATCGGCGCACGCACCTTCCTCGCACTGCGCGGAGACCCGCCGAGGGACCAACCCGACTGGCAGCCACCGGCTGACGGCGTGCACTCGTCGGCAGAACTGATCGAACTCATCCGTGAGGTCGAAACCAAGCGATGCCACGCAGACGCGCCTGCGGCGCTGCGCGGCGCGGCCAAGCCACTGACCATCGCAGTGGCAACCTTCTGCGAAGGCAACCGCGACGCGGGCACCACCCGCGAACAGGAGGTTCTGCGTCTGCTGGAAAAGCAGGAGGCCGGAGCCCACTTCGCAATCACCCAACTGTTCTACGAGGCAGACTCCTACACTCAGTTCGTCGAGTTGGCGCGCCGTGAAGGTGTCACGATCCCAATCCTCGCGGGCATCTTGCCCACAACGGACCCCAACAGGCTGCACCGCGTGGAACAACTCACCGGAGTCACTGCGCCCACCGCTCTGCTCCGAGACCTCGAATCCATCGAGAGCCCTCACCTGCGCCACTCACGTGGAATCGAAGCGTCCGTGGAACTGGCTCGGGCAGTGCTCGAGGCCGGGGCCCCTGGCCTGCACATCTACACCTTCAACAAATACGAGCCCGCACTCGATCTGCTCGAAGGCCTACAACTCGGCAGTCTGCTCGCACCCAGCGATTCAGGCCTGACCACAGGAGCACAGGTCGGGGCGCTTCCCGTCTCCCTGTGATCGTCTGACTGCGCTCAGAGCCACATCGCTCACGACCACATCAACCAGCCATCTGCAACCATCAAAGGCAAGGAAACATGTCCACCTCTGCAATTCCATTCCCAAAGGCCTCCGTTCTCGGATACCCGCGTATCGGTGAACGCCGCGAACTCAAGCGCGCTGTCGAGGCCTTCTGGGCAGGCAAGACCACGGTCGAAGAACTTGAGGTAACCGCAGCCGAGCTGCGTAAGTCCACCCGCGAGCGCCTTGCCGAACTCGGTTTGGGCCGGGACGATGCCTCCATCCCCGAGTCGTTCTCCTACTACGACCAGGTAGCGGACGCCTCGGCAGCGTTTGGCGTTGTGCCGGCGCGCTTTGAGTCGCTGCGTAACGCTGAGGGTGGCCTCGACCTTGCGGGCTACTTCACCGTTGCGCGTGGTCAGGGCGAGAATCTGCCGCTCGAGATGACCAAGTGGTTCGACACCAACTACCACTACCTCGTGCCAGAGCTTGGTCCAGACACCACGTTCAAGTTGGTGGGCAGCCAGTTTGTGGACCAGTTCCTTGAGGCTAAGGAGCAGGGTTTTGTGACCCGTCCGGTTGTTGTTGGCCCGGTCACCTACTTGGCCCTGTCCAAGCCTGCTGACGGCGTTGCCGCGGACTTCAACCCGCTCACGCTGCTGCCGCAGATTCTGCCGGCGTATGTTGCACTGCTTGAGCAGTTGGCTGCGGCCGGCGCTCCGTGGGTTCAGTTTGAGGAAGCCGCACTGGTCAACGAGAACCTGTCCGCATCCGCCGATGAACTGCGCGGCGCTCTTGCAACCGCCTACGAGGTTCTGTTGGCTGTTCCGCAGCGTCCACAGGTTGCCATTTCCGCGGCTTATGGTGGTTTGGACCCGCTGTTCGGCGCGGTTGTTGCTACCGGCGCTGACGCGATTGCGATTGACCTAGTGAAGGGCGCTGTTCCAGCGACCGAGGGCCTGGACCTGTCCGGCGTGACCATCGCCGCTGGTGTGATTGACGGACACAACATCTGGCGGGCAAACCTGTCCGACAAGCTCGCTCTGCTGGAGCGCGTGGAATCGCTTGGCGCAAAGTCGGTCACGGTCACCACCTCGACCTCGTTGCAGCACGTGCCGTACACCCTGCGCAACGAGTCCAAGCTCGACACCGAACTGAAGTCGTGGCTTGCGTTCGCTGAGGAGAAGACCCAGGAGGTGGTCGCCCTCGCTCAGGGCCTGACCGAGGGCGCGGCAGCAATCGCCGAGCAGGTGCAGGACTCAAAGGATGCGTTGGCTCGCCGCGCGGGCGCTGCCGGTGTGAACGTTCTGGCGGTCCGCGAGGCCACGGCAGCGCTCAAGCAGTCTGACTTCGACCGTGAGGACGCCGAAGCACGCCGGGTGGCTCAGGCTGAACGCCTTGGCCTGCCAGCGTTGCCAACCACGACGATCGGTTCGTTCCCGCAGACCACCTCGATCCGTAAGGCTCGCGCCGCCCACGCCAAGGGTGAGTTGGTTACCGAGGGCTACGAGCAGGCTATGCGCGACGAGATCGCCCAGGTCATCGCCCTTCAGGAAGAGATCGGCCTGGACGTGCTGGTTCACGGTGAGGCTGAGCGTAACGACATGGTTCAGTACTTCGCTGAACTTCTGGACGGTTTCGCAGTCACAGAGAACGGCTGGGTTCAGTCCTACGGTTCCCGCTGCACCCGCCCATCGATCCAGTGGGGCGATGTTTCCCGTCCAGAGCCAATGACGGTGCGCTGGGCCAAGTACGCTCAGTCCCTGACCCGCAAACCGGTCAAGGGTATGCTCACCGGTCCAGTCACCATCATGGCGTGGTCGTTCGTACGCGATGACGTGTCGCTGCGCGAAACCGCGAACCAGATCGGCTTGGCCCTGCGCGATGAGGTCAACGACCTTGAGGCTGCCGGGATCGCCACGATCCAGGTGGACGAGCCAGCACTGCGTGAGCTTCTCCCACTGAAGAAGAAGGACCACGCGGACTACCTCGACTGGTCGGTAAACTCGTTCCGCCTGTCCACCTCAGGCGTGCGCGTGGACACCCAGATCCACACCCACCTGTGCTACTCCGAGTTCGGTGAGGTCATCGACGCGATTGACGCCCTCAACGCTGACGTCACCTCAATTGAGGCGGCTCGTTCCCGCATGGAGATCCTGCCCGAGCTCGCTGACGCTGGGTTCTCGCGCGGCGTTGGTCCTGGCGTGTACGACATCCACTCCCCTCGCGTGCCCTCCACCGAGGAGATTCAGGAACTGCTCGAACTCGCAGTGAAGTCGGTCGACCCGAACCTGCTGTGGGTTAACCCCGACTGTGGTCTGAAGACTCGTGGCTACGAGGAGACGACCGCTTCGCTCAAGAACCTTGCTGCGGCCACGTTGAACGTGCGCGCACAGCTTGGCTGATTGGGCGTAATTCGTGGCCTGAAGTGGTTCAGGGTCACGCGCTGTAGTTGATGTGTTCGGTGGAGACCGACGGGAAACCGTTGGTCTCCACCCTTTTGTTTGGGCTGTCTGGGTCAGGGTTGCCGGGCAACGGTGGCGGCGCTCAAAGGTCTGAGCAGGCTTCAACTGATCCGGTCAGGGACCGTGCCCACTCGCTGATCTGGGCCTGGATCGTCCGCTGCATGGGCAGATTCACGGTGACGGTGACGCCGGCTTGGGATGCCTGAGGGAAGCACTCGTCCAACTCGATGAAGTCCGCCGAGACCACGTCAGTTGGGCGGAATGCTGGCTGCGCGAGTAGCGTCATGGTGTCCTTTGTCTGGGAGCGTCACGTGGGAAGGCGCCGATTTTCGGCGGGAGATTCCATGCTAGGGCACATTTGGCTCGCTGGTTTATGGCCATGGTCACCCTTGCTGATTGCCGACGATTCCCCGCCTCCCTGCATCGGCTTTTTAAGCCGTTTGTGGTCGGGGTGGGCAGCATACGTGTGACGAGGTTGACGCAGCGTTCCCCGTCACACTGATGACTAAACGGGTAGGCATAGCAGACATGAGCAGATCGTTGAGGGGTCACGCCAAGCACATGAGATCATTCCGTCGCTGGTATCAGAATCGGTTCGTCTTTCATCGCATCCTGATTCCATGACCAGCGCCTCCGTTTAAATTCTGAGTCTCGGGTGAGGTTCTTTGGCTTAACCGTGTGAACCTTCTAGAAGAACAGGCGAGCTCGCAGTACTGCGAGCTCGCCTGTTCTTGTGTCATGGTCGCGAGAGGGCCTGCGGCTCAGAACGTCGAGGACTGTGCTCCGAGCACCTACCTCGTGTTCTGCGGTTGTTCCTCTATTTCACGCGAACCTTTGCGATGGCTGAACCTTGAGCCTTCAGAGTGGTGCTGCCGAGGTAACGTACAGTCACTTTGGCGGTACCCTTCTTTTTGAACGTAGGCAGCTTCACCTTCGCAGTTCCTTGCTGCCTAGCCTTCAAGGTGACGGTTTTGACCGTCTTTCCATTTACGCGGATCTGTACCTTTCCAGTCGGTTTCACGGAGGTTCCGGGGACTTTGACCCTGATGGTTGCAGTCAGTGCGGTGACAGCGCGTTTGGCACTGCTCTTGGAGAGTTTGAGCGTGACTTTGGTCTTCGCTTTTGCCACCGAAAGAGTCTTGGTTACCTTGGCGGCAGACGTGGTTGAATTGCCCAGATACCTGGCTTCGACTTTGTGCTGTCCTACCCTCAGGGCCTTCGACAGGTTCACGCTCGCCACGCCCTTTGCCGACAGGTTCACGGTCTTGAACTTCTTGCCGGCCACATAGAACGTGACTTTTCCAGAAGCCGCCTTGCCGTTGCTCTTCACCGCGGCCGTGGCCTTACGAGCCACTCCATAACTGGTGTTTTTGACGGTCAGTGCTGCATTCGCAGTCGACTTCGTGATCGTCACGGAAGACGTTGCCGAGGCTGGCGCGGTGCGCTCGTTGCCGAGGTAACGGACCTCAACCGTGTGTTTGCCCACGGAGAGCGACTTTGACAGTTCAACGGTGACGGTTCCGTCTGCGGCCAGGGCAACTGTCTTGAAGGCCTTGCCGTCAACGGATATGGCAACCTTTCCTGTCACCGGAGCACTGCCGGACTGCACCTTTACCTTGATCTTCGCGGCGTTACCGTGAGCGACGTTCGTCGTGGACAGGGCCACCTTCGCCTCACTCAGGTCCGCTTTGATGACGTCGCCTAGCGCAAAGCTACCAGTGAGTGCCACCGGCGGCTTGAGGTAATCCTGGCTCGCGCCTGAGCTATACCACCATGCGCGAATATCTGGGCTCAAGAAGTCAATGAACTCCGCAGGGAATGAGTTTGGGTAGGTTGTGGCGTTCGCTGGGTTAGTGTACTTGCGTCCAGCGAAGTCTGGGGCCAGGTTGAATGTCGCTTGACCTCCTGTGGTGTGAGCGCTGAATGGGAAGGTTGCCACAGTGACTCGCTCGAACTCGGAGCGTTCGCCTGCACCATTGACCCACTGCACATCAAAGCTCAGGGTACCGGTGCCGGTGCCGTCTGCTTCCAGCACTGGGTTGGCAAAGATGAACTCGACTGGAGCGAGAGTGCCGTACGGGATGTATTGCACAACGCCATCCCATGAGGCGTAGGCCTTGCCTGTCGCGGCGTGGTGCCAGCCGGTGCCGTTGGTGAACGTGAATACCGAATCACTGTCGAAGGCAGCTCCGTTGAAGCCGTACTTTTTGGAGAAGCTCTTTGCGTATTCGGAGATGCCCCAGGAGAACTTCGCCGATTGGATGCTGCGCGCTCCGTCTGGAGCGCTTGTCACGGTTGGCTGCTTTGGGGTTTCAGGAGCCGTTGGGGTCTCGCCACCGGTGTTGTCATCCTCATCTGGGTCTTCCGGCAGGACTTCGCCATCTTCTGGAATGTCGCCAACCCGGTCGAGTATGCTCACTCGATCACCCCAGAATGGGTGCGTGACGTAGGCTCTCTCAGTCTCTTGGTCCACCTCGACCGCCCACACGTTGGCGTTCATGCTGCGAACGCCGTAAGGGGCGTCAGGAGCGATTTTGTCAGTGACTCCGAGGTCGCCGAAGTCAATGGTTTCCAGCACCTTTCGGGTTACCGGGTTCACCACGCTCAGGGTGTTCGACAGCCCATTGGTGACAAGAAGCAATCCGGTGGCATCCACGACAGCCATATCGCGAGCCGTGTTTCCCACGTCGATTTTCTGTGCGATCACGGAGCGGTCTTGCGTGTTGATGACCTTGACGCTCCAGGTTTCCCCATTTTTAGCGTTGAACAGTGCAAACAATCGATTGCGCTCAGCATCGAAAGTAAGTTGCTTCACCTTGGCTGCGGTTATGGAGAACCCTTCAAGGTAGGCGGATGTCTTCGTGTCGAACACGATGATCTTGTTCAGTACGGAACTTGCCACGTATAGACGGTGTGATGCTGCGTCAAGTGCAAGTCCTGACAAGTCAGCCTGGTTGCTTTCCGGAACACGGTACTCGCTGAGTTCTTCAGTTTCCACGTTCAGTGCGTAGAGCGAGTCAGATGTGGTGCGATCTGACGTGGCTGCGCCAAAGTAGAGCACTTGGGCATCTGCGTCAAGAGTCAGGTTTTCTCCGTAGCGTGGAATGCCCCTGATCTCTTTGACCACTTCTTTTGTGTCAGTGTCGATGATGGTGATCGATGCAGTCTTCTCGTCATTGCTCTGTCCACGGTAGTGCAGGACGTAGAGTCGGGAAGCCTCGGTATCGATCACGAGTTCCTCCGGTTCTGCGGAGGTTGAGATCTTTAGGTCTGCCACCGCACCGGTCTTTGCGTCAAAGTAACCGATTCCTGCTTTCTCTGGCGAGTACGACGCAGCATAGTTGAAGGGAATCCACACCACATCGTGCTTGGCATCCCACGCTAGACTGCGTGGAGTGTATCCGGCATCCATTGTCGATCGGTATCCGTAGATCGCGTCTTCCGGTATTTCTGGTGGGGTTGGTTCGCCCGTACCAGGTTCCTCAACCTCTGGGGCCGGGTCAGTGCCTGGGGTGATGCTGAAGGTAATTGGCTCCAGCGCACTTCCGGCATCGCGTTTTACAGGGGCTTCGTCGTCTTTGGACGCGTAGTGCGCGAGGTAGGTGGTTCCTGCTTCGGTGATAGCCACGGGAACGTTCGTCCAGGTAAACGTGCCGTCTTGGGCGCTCGGCCCAATGTGGGTGAGGTCGAGCGTTGCGATGGCTACGTTACTGCCCGCCGTAGTGGGCAGTCCGGGGACCGAGGCATATGAACTGCCGGCGACGGTCTCTGCGATGAGGGAGCCGGTGTTTCCGGCGAGCACGATCCGCGGGTTTCTCAGGTAGAAGTAGTTGCCTGGTGTCTTACCGACTTCGCCGCTTTCTGGAATGACCCCGACCCGCACGGCCCCTGAGAAGTTGATCGTCCCGGTTTTGGTTTCCTGATCGTAACCAGATTTTGCGGTGTCCACCCGAAATAGTGCAGTGGTGTTGCCCGCTGACCAGGCTGCGGGTTCGTTTGCTTGACGATCACTGTCAGAGAAAACGCTGAGGTAGGTGGCATCTATCCCCCAACTCATCTCGCCGTTGGTTACATTCAACGCTTCAGCCTGGGCAGGGGCTGCTAGCCCCACCAGTGTCAGTGGTGCGAGCAGCGCGGTGGTAAGCACTACGGCGAGTGCTGCACCTGCTTTTCGCTTGAAGGTGTGTCGCACGGTCTCTACTTTCATTGTGTTAAGTCTCCCGGAGTGGTGCTTTGTTCCTGCGATGATTTCCGACGATTTCTCGCCGCGTTTTGTCATGCGCGGTGTTGTTGAGCGGGTGGTTCATGGACGCGGCTAGACCGCAGTTCCATGGGATTCATGGAACTGCGGCCCTGGACGCGTCATCGTGGTCAGCGGCTGACTTTTTTCGTCGCCTTCGACGCCTTGACCACCGTGGTGTAACCAGACTTCTTACCAGTCACCTGCACCGTGATCTTCTTACCCCGCTGAGCCGCCTTCAAGGTGTACGTCT
>NZ_JBHUOP010000003.1:0-609697 GCF_042683685.1 Populibacterium corticicola
GGTATGAGACACAACCAGGTGCACCCTACTTGGCATTAACAATCAAACACACTATTGAGATATCAAACAACAACCACACACCAACCCAAACCCCCACAACAGCAGGAACCCAAACCGGGGCAACCTCTCAACCCTATTCCATACCGTCTTATCGAAGCAAACCACACCACTGCGATCTGAACCACAATTTAACGGGGAATCTAGAGAAGATTTAGGCGAGACTTTCCATTTTCTGGAGCGTCTCGCCGACATCTAAAATACTACGCGCTTTATACCGAGTTTTTCAAACGCGAAAACGGTGACCGTGCACACACCTTTTCGCTGCCCCACTCCGTGATTTCATGCAATTTCACGGTCCGGTGGCGACAACAAAGCTACCGGAGGATCTAGACCAGCGGATAGACGAAGAACAGCGACGTCTCGAACTGCTGGTAGATACCGTACGGCGGGAGTTCCTGATATCCACGCGACCTATACAGACCTACCGACTCTGGTTGACCGCTCCCTGACACCAAGACCACCTGGTCAAAACCATGCGCTACCGCGATCCTGTGGGCCTCGTCGACAAGCAGATGCGAAAGTCCGCGACCACGGAACTCGGGGCGTACGAACACCTTGCGCATCTCGACTGTCCGACCGGGGCCAAACACCTCCTCGACACCAGTCTGATCAACCAACGCCACACATCCAACCGGAGTGCCTTCCTCATCGTGCATGACAGAGAAGGAAACGAGGCCTTCAGGAGCAGGTTCGTTCAAGGTTAACGGGGAGTCATAGCGAGCGGAGAGATCGGCACTTTGCTCGTTGCGCAGTTGAACCGCATCAGGGTTCTCCCATTCGACCTCTTGAATCTTCACAGAACACTCCTCTTGTCCAAGATGACGGTAGTCCGCACCCCGCAGGACCATACATAAGCCATCAACAGATTTTACGGACACTTCCTGCCCGCGCAGTAGACAAAACCACTGTGACCCGACCAACCCAACCTAAGCCCGAGAAAACTGGCCGGTACCGCAGCAGGGCGGTACCGGCCAGTGATCAAGCGAAACTCAAGCGTTTACGAGTCCACTCAGTACGGAGGTGAAGAAACCGAGTCCGTCGACTCCGCCGCGGGCACTCGCACCGTCATCCACTCCGAAACCTGCTTCGACAGCATGCTCAGGGTGCGGCATCAGGCCAACGACGTTGCCGCGTTCGTTGGTAATTCCGGCGATGTTGCGGCGCGATCCGTTGGGGTTCCACCCTTTGTACCGGAAGGCAACGCGGCCTTCGGCCTCAAGTTCATCGAGGGTGTGCTCATCAGCGACGTACTGGCCGTCCTGGTTCTTGAGCGGGATGATGATCTCCTGGTCCTTTGCGTAGTTGCGGGTCCACGCTGTTTCATTGTTTTCCACAACCAGGGTCTGCTCACGGCAGATGAAGGAACGGTGATCGTTCTTGATCATTGAGCCTGGCAGCAGGTGAACCTCAGTAAGGACTTGGAAGCCGTTGCAGATTCCGAGTACCGGAAGCCCGCCGTTTGCTGCGTCTACAACCTTCTCCATGACTGGCGCGAAGCGGGCAATGGCTCCTGCACGTAGATAGTCACCGTAGGAGAACCCACCGGGGAGCACCACGGCGTCAACGTTCTTGAGGTCGGCTTCTGCATGCCAGAGCGAGACTGCCTCCGCCCCAGCCAGGCGCACAGCGCGGGCAGCATCACGATCATCGAGCGTTCCGGGGAACGTGATCACACCGATGCGGGCCTGTGCTATTGCGGACATCAGGCAACCTCTCCGGATGCGTCCTTTACTGACACAACATCCTCAATGACTGGGTTTGAGAGGACGGTCTCTGCAGCTTTACGTGCGGTTTCGAGGATTTCCGGGGTGACGTCACCCTCGACCTCGAGCTCGAAACGCTTACCTTGGCGGACTGAAACAAAGCCTTCGAATCCGAGACGTGGGAGGGCGTTTGCAACGGCCTTTCCCTGCGGGTCCAGAATCTCGGGCTTTGGCATTACGTCGACGACTACGCGTCCCACGGGCACTCCTGTTGGTACGAGGAAATCCTTTAGAAAAGGGGTAGCGACCCCAGTCTATCTGTGATGCGCTCTGGTTCTAAGCCACGCCCATGATACGGATCGTTAAGACTCTTCCGATTGGCGACGAGTCGGTCACGTAGAGTGCGGCAACTAGAGTTCGATGACCTGACCGGTCAGGCGAGTATAGGCCTCAATGTAACGCTCTTGGGTTGTCACGATGACCTCGGCAGGTAGTGCTGGCGGCTCTCCGGTGCGGTTCCAGCCGGATTCCGGCGAGGCCAACCAGTCGCGAATGTACTGTTTGTCGAAGCTGGCTTGCGCACCGCCCGGCTTCCAGAGTTTCAGATCCCAGAACCGCGACGAGTCAGGTGTCAGCACTTCGTCCCCAAGTAGGATCTGACCGGTTTCAGGGTCGGACCCGAACTCGAACTTCGTGTCAGCAAGGATAACCCCACGATTTCGCGCGATTTCCTCCGCCCGACCGTACACCTGCACGGTGAGATCTCGCAGGATCTCGGCAGCGGCCATACCCAAACGTTCCGCGACCTGCTCATAGGTTATGTTCTCATCGTGTTCGCCGACCTCGGCCTTTGCGGCGGGAGTGAAGATTGGCGCCTCAAGGCGCGATCCATCTTCAAGCCCTTCGGGCAGCGGAACCCCGCACACGGTTCCGTCGGCGGTGTACTCGACAAGCCCGGACCCGGTCAGGTAGCCGCGTACGACGCATTCGACGGGGAACATCTCGAGGCGGCGGCAGATCATCGCCCGCCCATCGACCTCGGCGGGGACCAGCCCGTCGGTTGGCGATGACGACACCTCAGTAGACACAACGTGGTTGCCCACGATGTCGGAGAACTGGTCAAACCACCACAAACTCAGCTGGGTGAGGACCTTGCCCTTGCCCGGAATCCCGGGGCTGAGAACATAGTCGAACGCGCTGACCCGATCCGATGCGACCACCAGCACCACATCGCCCAGCGGGTGTGCTCCACCGAGCGTCTCAGTGTCCGGCACGTACAGGTCACGCACCTTGCCCGAATACGTGTGCTTCCATCCAGGCAGGTCAGCGGTGGTCACGTTCAGTCCGGACATCGGCTTCTCCTTGTGTATTACGGTGAGGTTCATTGCCGACGAGTCGGTTGCGTCCCGTCGGCCACATACGTTGTGTGTGCGTGCGGCTGGGAGCACCCAGCCGCGCTGGGTTACGCGTTCGCAGGTGTGATCTCGCCGCGCGCAGCCTTCAGTGCGATGTCGGTGCGGTGATGTGAACCGCGCAGGTTGATCTGCTCAACACCGGCGTAGACGCTTGCTCGGGCAGCGTCCAAGTCATCGCCCAACGCAACCACCGACAGAACGCGACCGCCGCTGGATACGAGGGTGTCGTCGGCAATCTTGGTTCCTGCGTGAAGGACGTGAACGTCCTGCAGGGCATTCGCCTCGGCGATGCCCGTGATTGGGTCGCCGGTGACAGGGGTGCCGGGGTAGTTCTCGGAGGCGACGACCACTGTGATCGCGGTTTGCGGATGCCATTCGAGTTCAGGGAAATCCGCGAGTTCGCCGCGTGCGGCAGCGAGCAGTAGCGCCGAAAGTGGGGTCTTGAGGCGAGCCAACACGACCTGCGTCTCAGGGTCACCGAACCGGGCGTTAAACTCAACCACGCGCGTACCCTTGCTGGTCAGTGCGAGACCAACGTACAAGATTCCAGCGAACGGGGTACCGCGGCGACGCATCTCATCGATCGTGGGTTGCGCAATCGTGTCGATGACCTCCTGGGTCAATCCCTCCGGCGCCCACGGAAGCGGCGAATAAGCGCCCATGCCACCGGTGTTCGGGCCTTCGTCGTTGTTAAGCGCGCGCTTGAAGTCCTGGGCGGGAGCGAGTGGGCGAACGTTCTCGCCATCCGACACGACAAACAGCGACACTTCCGGGCCGTCGAGATACTCCTCGATGACAACCCGGCCACCCTCGCCACGGTTGTCGAAGCATTCACGGGCATGCTCCAAAGCCGCCTCACGATCCGAGGTGACCACAACGCCCTTGCCTGCGGCCAAGCCATCGTCCTTGACCACATACGGCGCACCGAAGTCATCAAATGCAACGTTCACTTCATCAAGATTCGTGCAGACATACGGCTTGGCGGTTGGAACACCGGCTGCTTCCATGACCTCCTTGGCGAAAGCCTTGGAACCCTCAAGTCGAGCACCCTCCTTGGACGGGCCAAACGTAGGGAAACCCGCGGCACGAGTCGCGTCCGCAACTCCGGCAACCAGCGGAGCCTCGGGACCGATCATGATCAAGTCCGCGACCAGTTCCTGTGCGAGCCCCACGACCGTTTCAGGATCGTTGACGTCAATCGCATGCAAGGTGGCCACCTCGCCGATGCCGGGATTACCCGGGGCCGCGTGGATCTCGTGGACCAGGGTGCCCTGCGCAGTCTGCTCTGAGCTCAGTGAATGGACAATGGCGTGCTCGCGGGCACCGGAACCGAGTACGAGGATTTTCACACCGCGATTCTACCGTGATGCTCACCTCTCTCCCCTAGCCGTTCCACTTCGCGGGCGACCACCATGCGCACGGTGGCGGACTCATGCGCTGAAGTCCGCTTGGCCGTTCTCAACGCTTTTGAGCCATCCAGAGAGGATCGACTCCAGCGTAGCCCGATCAGTTGCTGACAGGCCTTCCAGCAAGCGGGCTTCATTTGCCATGTGCTGCTCGAAGGCACGGTTGATGAGTTTTAGCCCGTCAGGAGTCAGACGAACCGTGCGGCTTCGACCATCAGTCGTCGAGGCTTCACGCACCACAAGATTCGCTGCCTCAAGACGGTCTAGCTGCTTACTGATTGCCCCCGAGGTGACCATTGTCTGCCTGGACAGTTCAGTGGGAAGCATTGTGAATGGCGCACCATTCCGGCGCAGGGTTGCGAGAATATCGAACTCGCCCTCGCCCAGTCCGTATTCCCTGTAAACCGCCACGATCTCATGACGAAGATAGTTTCCCAGTCGGCTGATACGACCGATGACGCCAATCGGCGAGGTGTCGAGGTCGGGGCGCTCTGACAACCACTGTCGTTGAATGTGATCTACGAGATCTTGTTTCACGGTGCCATTTTATCGCCTCGCACCGTAATATATCTTCCATGGAAGGTAAATTACGATGGGCGTTGATCGCAGCCGTGGCGCCGGTCACGTGGGGCCTCAACTACCTGGTGATCAAACAGTTCTTACCAGCCGACTTCTTCCTGTGGGGGGCCGCGCTACGCGCCCTGCCCGCAGGCCTTTTCCTTCTGGTCATCGCCCGTCGACTACCGCATGGTGACATGTGGTGGAAGTCAGCACTCCTCGGGATGATCAACATGGCAGGATTCTTCATCCTGATCTACCTGTCGGCACAACTCCTGCCAAGCAACATCGCGGCATCGGTCATGGCACTCAGCCCCGTCGCCTTCCTGTTCCTGGCCTGGCCCATGAGCGGAGAGAAGCCGACAGCCTACAAGTTTGGCCTAGCGATCCTTGGAATCATTGGCGCGCTCCTGATCATCGGCGGAGCGCAGGGCGAGGTAAACCCATGGGGTATCGCGTCATCGCTGCTTGCCGTCACGCTCACCGCATTTGGCTCCCTGCTCAACAAGCGATGGACCGCCGGACAGCCCCTCCTTGCAACGACCGCGTGGCAACTCGTGTGGGCCGGACTCGCATTGACCATCATTGCGGCATTTTTCGAACCGTTCCCACCACTGACCGCGCAAACCCTCACTGGCTACTTCTACACGAGCATCCTCGCAACAGGGGTCGCATACGTCTGCTGGTTCGGGGCACTCGCGCGGATCCCTGCCTCAACCGTGGGCATCATCGGCCTTCTCAATCCCGTTGCGGGCGTACTTGGCGGAACCCTGATCGCTCACGAGACCCTCGTTTTCGCACAGATGGCAGGCATCGTCGTTGTGCTTGCTGCAACCTACCTTTCGAGCAGGCCAGCCAAGACCAGAACCTAGCGCAGGCCTTGCACAAGAAGTTCACCGACCCTCCACACGCCGTTCTGTGGACAACCCTAGACGGCTAACCTACGGTACCGTAGGGTAAGGAGCGTCAGGGGTTGTATTTCATGCTTTCTCCGGCAACACCAGCACAATTCCATGCAGCTTCCACGTTCGACGGAGAACCATATGACCACAACCACCCTTCTCCCTGCGCACCCAAAATCAGGCACGCGCCGCCGCGGCACAGCAGGAACCGCAAACTACACCCGTGTCATCGCGGAGATCAAACAAGCCGGCCTGCTCAATCGCACCAAGGGTTTCTACATCACCCTGTTCATCGTCTTGATGGTTTCCCTCAGCGGCCTCATCGCCGGGTTCTTTCTACTCGGTGACAGTTGGTTCCAATTGCTGATAGCTGCCGGGTTGGGAGTCGTGCTCACGCAGATCTCGTTCATCACCCACGAGGCCGCACACCGGCAGGTCTTCAGCTCTGGCCCCGCAAATGACCGTGCAGGCCGCATTCTCGCCAACGCGTTCGTCGGCATCAGTTACCAGTGGTGGATGAACAAGCACACCAAGCACCACGCAAACCCCAACACAGTGGGTAAAGACCCCGACATCGAACGTGACACCATCTCGTTCCAGGTAGAGGACGCGGTCAAGCAGAAGGGCTTCTCCGGCTGGCTGACCCGCCGCCAAGGCTACCTGTTCTTCCCCCTCTTGACACTCGAGGGCCTCAACCTGCACAAGCAGTCACTTGCCTACCTCCTCACCGGCGAAAAGGTAAAGAACCGCGGGCGCGAGATCACCACGATCATGATCCGTCTGACCGTATATACCGCAGTGGTCTTCTGGTTCCTTCCCCTTGGTTTAGCCATCGCGTTCCTTGCGGTTCAACTCGCCGTCTTCGGGGTATACATGGGCGGATCGTTCGCGCCCAACCACAAGGGAATGCCGCTCATCGACAGGCTCACCACCGTTGACTTCTTCAGCAGGCAGGTGCTGACCTCGCGCAATATCGGAGCACGCACAACCACTGGGAACTGGTTCCTCGCGATGTTCTACGGTGGGCTGAACTACCAGGTCGAGCACCACCTGTTCCCGTCCATGCCGCGCCCGCACCTAGCGGCGGCGAGCAAACTCGTACGCCAGTACTGTGAGGAGTTCAAGGTGCCCTATACAGTCGCCACGATGCGAGAGTCCTACGCTCAGGTCATCACCTACCTCAACAAGGTGGGGCTCTCCGGTCGCGATCCGTTTGAATGTCCCATGGTGACGCAACTCCGCCCCAACTTCTAAACCACCTAAGCGCAAAGGGCTGGAACCATGTGGTTCCAGCCCTTTGACGTATGCATTCACCCACTGCCAAAGACAGTGAACGCCACAATCGGGAGTATCAGTCAACCAGCTGGTGACGGATGATCGTGTGCTCACGACCAGGTCCGGTGCCGATCGACGAGATTCGTGCACCAGACATGTCCTCAAGCGCGAGAACGTACTTCTGTGCGTTCACCGGAAGATCCTCAAACTTCTGGACCCCGAAGATGTCCTCAGTCCAGCCTGGGAAGTACTCGTAGATGGGCTTTGCGTGGTGGTATGCCGACTGATCGGTTGGCATCTCGTTGTATCGGACGCCGTCTACGTCATAGGCAACACACACTGGGATCTGTTCGATACCGGTCAGCACGTCAAGCTTGGTCAACACGATGTCGGTCAAACCGTTTACGCGGGACGAATAGCGGGCGACAACGGCGTCGTACCAGCCACAACGGCGGGCACGGCCCGTCGTCACCCCGAACTCGCCGCCGGTCTTCTGCAGGTAGATACCCATCTCGTCGAAAAGCTCGGTTGGGAACGGACCCTCACCAACGCGGGTAGTGTACGCCTTGATGACGCCGATGACGCGGTCGATGCGGGTTGGCCCGACCCCGGCACCCGTGCACACGCCACCAGCGGTGGCGTTGGACGAGGTGACGAAGGGGTAAGTACCGTGGTCAACGTCCAGCATCGTGGCCTGTCCGCCCTCGAACAGGACGGTCTTTCCCTCATCGAGGGCCGTGTTGAGCACAAGCGACGTGTCGCACACCATGGGGCGTAGACGCTCAGCCAAGCCCAGCAGTTCCTGAACGATCTCCTCGATGAGGACCTCGCGGCGGTTGTACACCTTCACCAGCAGTTGGTTCTTCTGCTCCAGGGCACCCTCGACCTTTGCGCGGAGGATCTTCTCATCGAACAGGTCCCACACGCGGATACCCACGCGGTTGATCTTGTCGGAGTAGGTTGGACCGATTCCACGACCAGTCGTACCGATGCGACGCTTACCCAGGAATCGTTCGGAGACCTTGTCCATGGTGCGGTTGTACGACGGGATCACATGGGCGGAGCCGGAAATCAACAGCTTCGAGGTGTCTACACCACGGGCTTCGAGTGCATCGAGTTCCTCATAGAGAACCTCAATGTCGATGACAACCCCGTTACCGATGACCGGGATGACGCCCGGGGAGAGAATTCCAGAGGGAAGCAGGTGCAGCGCGTACTTTTCACCGTCAATGACCACGGTGTGCCCGGCGTTGTTACCGCCGTTGAACTTCACGACGTAGTCAACCTGCGATCCGAGTTGGTCGGTTGCTTTGCCCTTGCCTTCGTCTCCCCACTGGGAACCGATGACTACTACGGCTGGCATTGGATGTACCCACTTTCGGCTGCCGCTGCGTATGCATGAAGAAAAGGCAGCCTTCGGAGTCTGGGCCATCCCTCTTGGAAAGCCGGGCGGCAGACATCCCCGATTTCCCATACGAGTTTACCGGTCTTTTGCCGATTAGTCAGGGTGACATTGACTAAGTTTCTGCGTTTCACGGGCCTGTCACCAGAGGCCCACGATGCATGGGAAAGATGCATACGCATGGTTCAACAAGTCCCGCCACTGGAACCACCCACCCAGGCACTACTCAACGATGCACGAAATGGGCTACAGTAACCTCTACGTGCGGATTCACCCAGCACCACCGACACACCCCTCTTGAGATTTCACCCAAGAATCGGACAAACTGGGCGTAGACTTGCAGTATCTCCTCCATGCGTTCGGTAAGGAACAACATGCCCGAAGATCACGTGCACGATACCGCCACCCCCACCTGCCCTCAGGTTCAGGTGCGGCTCGCCACGGACTCCGCCACGGTCGTCCTCTCCGGCGAATTTGGCCCAGAAGTGCAGTCCTGTCTGGAATACGCGCTACGGCAGCTTCGCCCAATCAGAAAGCCCATCACCGTTGATGCGCAAGACCTCACGTTCATTTCCTCATCAGGGATCATGACGCTCGGTGCTTTCGCTCGCGCACACTCCCACGAGGTGACGCTGCGAAACGTGACCCCGTCCATGCTGTTGATCCTACAGATCAGCACCCTCATCGACTTCGTGACCATCGAACCGGCACACCTAGCTCACTGACCCCCTCGGCGACCTGAACGCCCGGGCGCATCTAACGCAAACTAACTGAACCGTCACTGCCTACTTCCCTCACCTTAGACCCCGACGGGCTGTTACCACACGCCTGCGCGGCAACGCAGAGTCCCCCAAGACAAAACAGGAGGCATCCCCCAATTGAGGGGATGCCTCCTGTCTTTGAGTTAGAAACCCGTTTAGGATGTCATCACATCTTGTTACCAGCTGAACGAAGCTGCTGTGCTGCCTCAACGATGCGCTGAGCCATGCCTGCTTCTGCAAGCTTGCCCCATGCACGTGGGTCGTACTGCTTCTTGTTTCCAACTTCGCCGTCAACCTTGAGGACGCCTGCATAGTTGGTGAAGAAGTGGTCGGCAACCGGACGCGAGAATGCGTACTGGGTGTCGGTGTCGATGTTCATCTTGATAACACCGTTGTCAACAGCCTCAGAGATTTCCTCTGCAGTTGAACCGGAGCCACCGTGGAACACGAGGTCGAATGGGTTTTCCTTGCCGATTGCTGCGCCAACCTCAGACTGGATGGTTGCAAGCAACGATGGGCGGAGCTTAACTGCACCTGGCTTGTACACACCGTGCACGTTACCGAAGGTGAGAGCGGTCAGGTAGCGGCCCTTTTCGCCTGCACCGAGTGCCTTGATGGTTGCAAGACCGTCTTCGGTGGTGGTGAAGAGCTTCTCGTTGATTTCAGCCTCGTGGCCGTCTTCTTCTCCACCAACAACGCCAACCTCGATCTCGAGGATGGTGCGTGCTGCTACTGAGAGAGCGAGGAGCTCCTCAGCGATGACGAGGTTCTCGTCCAACGGGATGTTGGAGCCGTCGAACATGTGGGACTGGAAGGTTGGGTTCTTGCCAGCCTTGACCTGCTCTGCCTCAAGCGCGAGGAGTGGACGTACCCACGAGTCGAGGTTCTGCTTGGTGCAGTGGTCGGTGTGGAGCGCAATGTTGACGTTGTAGTTCTTTGCCACCTCGGTTGCGTATGCAGCGAGTGCGAGCGAACCTGCAACGCGGTCCTTGATGGTCGAGCCCGATGCGTATTCAGCACCACCAACGGAAACCTGGATGATACCGTCCGACTCTGCCTCCGCGAAGCCCTGGATGGCTGCGGTGACGGTCTGGGAAGAGGTGATGTTAACCGCTGGGTAGGCGAACTTGCCTGCCTTCGCGCGGTCGATCATCTCTGCATAAACCTCTGGGGTTGCGATAGGCATCGAAAAACTCCTGAAAGAAGGGGATTGAAACGAATGTTCGCAACCATTTTGTCACAAACATTCATCTTCAATCGTAGGCCGTTCGACCCGTGAGCACTAGTCGCTGTCCGGTTGAGTTGCGTTGCCGCAGGCGTTGCCTGCTTTTTGCTGATCACCGACGATTCGGCCAATTGATCGCACTCGGCCATTCTGTGCAGAGCATGGGTTGCGCTGGGTTTCGACTCTGCGCTGTCTGAGCCAAGCCTAGGTTCATCTTCCCAGCGAAAGCAGGCGGTTGTGAACTATTCGCGGCTGTCGGCACTGAGCCGACCCCACGACGCGAGAAGGCTCCCGCGCGCGACGCGCGGGAGCCTTCATTTGACTTTGGGTGGGGCTTTGTCAGCCCTGTCCAGCCTTGACTGAAGTGGTCTTGAGCTTGCTGACCTTGTACTTCTTACCGGACTTGGAAACCTCGAAGGTAAGACCATAGACCTTGGAGCCCTTGAGGTACGTCAAACTGCAGGCGCCCTTCTTACTGGTGATCTCCGCACAGGAAATCGCGCGGACATTTGCCTTTGCCTTCTTGTATTTCTTGCCGAAGTTGTTGATCTTCTTCAGGTTTGCCTTGGAACCCGTGACGGCGGTTGCCTTCTTGCCCTTGGCAAGTTGAGCGCCGAGGTTATGGACTGCCTTCACGTAGCCAGCAGTCTTACCCTTGTTGATCTTGAGCTTCTTGGACTTTTTGTTCCACGTGGCTGTCATGGTGCGGTACTCCGAGGTGTTGCCCTTGTACTGGAGCAGCGTACCGAGTTCGACAACGCCCTTCTTGGAGACGCTCAGAACACCCGAGAAGACATCCTTCCCGATAACCGAAGAGGACAGAAGCTTTCCCTTTGAGTTCGCGACCACGAGATGGTTTGTCGTGGTGTAGTCCTCATTGAAGCAGTGAACGGAGTAAACATACTCCTTACCCTTGTTCGGGTGAACGTTTCCCTGTTTTGCTTGGGCCTCTTTCGCAGTGAGCTTCTTTCCCCCATAGATGCTTGAACAGTTCTTTGGAAGATCAAAGGACTTTGGCGCAGCCTGTGCTGCTACTGGTGCGGCAACAACCGTTGCGGCAGCGAGAACGCCCGTGATGACGAGCGACGTAATTTTCTTCATGAGATTAAATAAACCATGTTTCACAGATAGTTCCTAGTTGATTCCTAGCGAATACGCACCTTGTGTTTTCTGACATGGAGCGCTGTTTTCCAGCCGAGCGGGGATGAGTTCACCCACCGCTAGCCACCGAAGGCATCCGCAACAACCACCCGGACAGAGGTTGCCTTGTACTTGGACCCGCTCTTGGTCAGATTGAACAGCGCGTAATGCCCCTTGTTTCCCTTGTAGAAAACGACCGCACACTTGCCCTTGGTTTTCGAGACGTAGTCGCAATACACGTTCTGCTGTTTGGCTGCCGCGAACTTCTTACCGTGCGACTTCAGCTTCGAGAGGTTGGCCTTCGATCCGGTAACCGCCGTGATCTTCGCATTCGCCCTCATCTGTGCGGACAGACTGTGGGTGGCTTTCACATATCCGGGGATAGCCTCTTTTGTGACCACGGTGTTCTTGGCCTTGGCATTCCATTTGATGACGTACGGACGATCGTAGGAGACCTTCTTGTACTGGTCGAATACCCGAATCTTGATACCGCCCGATGTGGATACGCTCTTGAGTTCCGCGTGGTCCGCTCCAGTCAGGACATCAGCCGTAAGCGCCTTACCACTCGCACTCGCGATGACGACCACGGGCCGAGGCTTCTTGCTACGTCCGTCGGTGCAGTTGAGTACGTAGGCGTACTCCGTTCCCGAACGCGGATGAAGGTCTGCAGGCTTTACGGTCACGCCCCATCGACTAAAGTCAGATGCTGACGCTGTGCTTCCCATGGATGCCTGGCACGCTTTGGGAAGCGTGTAGGTTCGCGGTGCTGCCGAAGCTGGTGTGGCGATAAGCCCTATCGACATTACGGTTGCCGCGATAGTCGCGGCAAGGATTCTACGCACAGTCATAGCCCCTCAATTCTCTGTGTGTATCTCAGGCAGGCCCTGGCAAGGGTGCCACCAGTTCCCTACGATATCCGTGAGATTGGGCTGAAACTGGCTGTTTTGCGTTCTTTCGCCCGCCAGAAGGATGGGCACATCTATCCGCTGGAGATTAGCGCGGAATATCGGCGTTCTGAACAATCCACGAGTGCATGGCAATCGCGGCAGCAGCACCAGCATTGATTGATCGAGTTGAACCGAACTGCGTGATGTGCAGGATATCGGTCGAGATCGCCTGCGCTTCAGACGTCAACCCTGACTTCTCCTGCCCAAAGACGAGCACGGCGTTTTCTGGAAACTGGTATCCCTCGATGGGGATCGAGCCATCAATATTGTCGATTCCAATGACCTGCAGTCCAGCATTGTCCGCGTACTGTGCAAACTCCTCGGCTGATTCATGATGCCGTACGTGCTGGTAGCGATCGGTCACCATCGCTCCACGCCTATTCCAACGGCGCCGCCCGATGATGTGAACCTCTTTGACGGCGAACGCGTTGGCCGTGCGAACGACCGAACCGATGTTGAGATCATGACCCCAGTTCTCGATTGCGATGTGCAACGGATGGCGGTGCTCATCCAGGTCAGCGATGATCGCTTCCATGGTCCAGTATCGGTACTGGTCGATCACGTTACGGCGGTCGCCATCACGCAACAACTCAGGGTCGAAACGCGCGTCTAGCTCGCCCTCGTCGTCACGGGGCCATTCAGGTTCTCCTCCGGGCCACGGTCCGACACCAACCACATGATCATCACGGTCCTCGCCTTGGGCCTCCCCGGGTATTTCCAATGACGACTGAGCACTATTTGCATCCACCACCCATCCATTGTGCCAAGGATGCACCCTTGACCCGTACACGTCCGTGTCCCGCCACGGCTCGATGGGGCAAAACAGTCCGCATACGCATGCTTTGTCCACGCACCCGGATCAAAAATAGCCCACCGAGGCAGGTGCGCTGCTGGAAGCGTCCGTATCGTCGCGAAGCAGGTGGGTAACGCCCGGCCAAATGGAGCGTGTTGCCAAAACCATCCGTGTCGTCGCCAATCGGCAAACGTGTGACTTACCCGACCAGACCTGCGAAACTGGATTCAGACAACCCCACAAGAAAGGGAGGCAGCACAATGACTCGAGTCATCGAATCCTGGCTGACCGATATGGACGGCGTTCTCGTGCACGAGGGGTATGCGATCCCCGGCGCGCCCGAGTTCATCGCGAAACTGCGCGAGAAGGATCGTCCATTCCTCATCCTGACCAACAACTCGATCTTCACACCGCGCGACCTGCGCGCACGCCTTGCAGCCTCGGGAATCGACGTACCCGAGGAGGCCATCTGGACCTCAGCACTCGCAACGGCATCGTTCTGTGCGGATCAGAACCCTGACGGTTCCGCCTACGTCATCGGCGAGGCAGGCCTCACCACCGCGCTCTACGAGGTCGGCTACACCATGACCGAATCCAACCCCGACTACGTTGTCCTCGGTGAAACCCGCACGTACTCGTTCGAGGCGATCACCAAGGCAGTGCGACTCATCAACGACGGCGCACGCTTCATCTGCACCAACCCAGATGCCACGGGACCTTCCCAAGAGGGGCCTCTTCCTGCCACCGGTGCGGTCGCGGCGATGATCACGAAGGCGACGGGACGCAAACCATACTTTGTGGGCAAGCCAAACCCCATGATGTTCCGCTCCGCACTCAACCGCATCGATGCACATTCCGAGGTCACAGCCATGATCGGTGACCGCATGGACACCGATGTGGTTGCGGGCATTGAGGCGGGCCTGCAAACCTTCCTCGTCATGACCGGCTCCACAAAAGCGGAGGACGTGGACAAGTATCCGTTCCGTCCATCCTCGATCAAGGACTCAATCGCTGACCTGATCGACCTCATCTGACCTGTCGCTGCTCTCGCAGCGGATACCGCATTACTGACGACGAGCCCCTGCCTTCCAGCGCATCGTGCGCAGGAGGACAGGGGCTCGCGTTGTTTTACGTTATGGGGTGGTTCGTCAGAACAGATCGAGGTCCGCGAGGTCGAACAGGTAGTGGTACGAGACATCGTAGGCTTCGATTTTCTCGCGGGCGCCGGTGTCGCGGTCAACGATCGTCGCCACGGCGACAACCTCTGCGCCCGCTTCACGGCAGGCTTCGATTGCGGCGATTGGCGAGCCACCGGTGGTTGTGGTGTCTTCGAGAACCACTACGCGGCGTCCATTGATATCTGGCCCTTCGATCTGACGCTGCATACCGTGTGCCTTCGCTGCCTTACGCACAACGAACGCATCGAGATCGAGACCACGCGATGCCGCCGCATGTAGCAACGCGGTTGCGATCGGGTCAGCGCCAAGCGTCAGTCCACCAACAGCGTCAATTTCACCAGGGCCAAGCCCAGCCTCTTCAAGGGCATCTAGCAGGACATGTCCGATCAGTGGCGCTGCACGGTGGTGCAGAGTCGCACGACGCAGATCAACGTAGTAGTCGGCTTCCTTGCCGGAAGACAGAGTCACCTTTCCGTGGACAACAGAGAGTTCCTTGATGAGGTCGCGGAGTTGTTCGCGGGGCGTTGGAGAAAGCACAGTATCAGTCACGCTTCTAAGCGTACCTGTTGGCGCACAAAGGATATGTGGTCTCTCAACCTAGAGACATCGTAGAAAACGAGAGAACGCAAAAGGCTGCGGTGGACGCTCTGGTTTTCATACCATTGAGATCTACCGCAGCCTTTCAATGTTGGCTGGCGCAGGCTAGATTCTCTAGCGCTGTTGCACCGTGTGGCGACGGTTTGCGATCACTGCCACAGTTCCGGCAAGAAGCAGGAAGAGCGCCGCAGCGAGGCCCGTTTGAATACCTTCCACACCGGTCTTGCTCAGAACACCAGAGCCACTCACTGTGCCTGCGGTTCCGCTCGCCTGGTCACAATTGGTCTCAGCGCCGAGCGTGATACTCAGTGTTGCAGCGTCCATTGCCTGACCGGCTTCGTAGAACCCACCAAATGCGGTGGCACCAGCAGCCGTCAAACTTACCGGGGCATTAGACCAAGTGACCGTGTTGCCTGATGATGACTTGTTACCTACGAGGGAGATCGTGGCCATATACACGCTGTAGGCGGTTGAGGTCTCGCCCGCCATGTTGTTGGCAACTACGTCGGCAATGATCGAGGCGCTGTTTGGACCGTTGAACTGAACGCGGATGTTCTTGAAGTTCGAATCCATGATGCCCTTGTGCCCGGTGAAGCGCAGCGCCCCGCCGTAACTCACAACGCCCTTGGAACCATCCTCGTTGTATTTGCCGGTGCCGCCACTCCAGTTAAACGTACTGCCACTCTGGCTGACGCCGCTGGTGGTTATGCTGCCATCTGAAAGGCGGCCCACATAGTTGATGTACGACTGCTTGAACCCCCAACTGAGGGTTGCTCCACTCACGGTGCGGGCCACACAGGTTGGTCCTTGATCTGCCTGGGTGTTGGCCTCCTCATCGACCTTGTCGAATGGCAGTACCTTGATGGATACCTGTTGCTTGACTCCGTTAGGAGCTTCAAGTGACAGAGTATGGTTACCTGCAGCAAGATTCTCTGGGAGCGTCGCAGTTACGGAGACCTGACCGTTGCCGTCCGCAGTGATACCTCTCTTGAGCAGAACAGGCTCGGAGTACACATAGAGTCGAATTCTCTTGGTGTTCGATCCAAACCCATCAGCAGTGATCGTGAAGCGTCCACCTGGCAACAAAGTTTTCTCGTCTACCTTGGCCTGCTTGTAGGTGCCAGCCTTCTTAGCAGCCACTTTCTTGGTCTTCGGTTTCGTAGTGTCCTTGGGGTTCTCTTCACCGGTTTTGGCGTCTTTGTCCGCGCCAACGGTGAAAGTGATTGCGTCAAGTGCATCACCAGCCTGATAGAAGTCCGAGAAGGCACGGTTCCCACCGGACGTCAGAGTAACGTTGCTGACGGTATAGGTGACTGACTTGTCTTTGTTGGTGGTCAGTTTCGCACCCGTGAACTCTGCGACGACAACGCGCTGTCCCGTGAACTTCTTGTTCGTGTCGGTGTAGTGCAGTGTGTTGGCATCGAACGAAATCTGTCCAGATGTCTTAGAGGTCAGTTTGATCTGCGGGTTGCTGAATTTCGAGTCAAGTTCCCCATGGTGTCCCGTGAAACGCACGGAACCGGCGAAGTCCACCGTTCCAGTACCGCTCTTGATCGTGCTCTCGCTCTGCTGGAACAGATAGTTGTCACCGTTGTCGACAGCACCATCGGCTACATCGACCTGCCCCTTGGCGATTGGGCCTTGAATGTACTTGCGGAAGGATTCCTTGAAGCCCCATGAAAGCGAGCCAACCCGCTGCTTGGCGTCGTCTTGGTTCTGTCCCGGTGTTGCATCGTCGTCTTTGCTGCCATTGTCTGGCTGCGGAACGTTTGGTTCTCCTGGATCTGGTTTTGGCGTCCCCGTGCCGTTGCCATCCCCCGCGCCAGAACCATCAAATTTCAGATCCGCGACCCCAGTCAAATGAAGCCCAATGTTGTCAAGGTCGTCGCCAACCTCATAGAAGCCAGCGAATGCCCGCGCTCCATCAGTGGTGAGTTTGGCGCTTTGTGAGGTCGCGTTGAGTTCACCGTCGACGACTTTCAGGGCCTGCGCAAACGTCAGAGTGGCGAAATCGAGGCGCTCGTTGTTGACGGCAGTCTCGCCGTCGAAGCCCGTGGCGCTTGCCTGCACCGACAAAACTGCAGTTGTCGTGCTCGTGAATCGGATGTGCGGAGCACTGTACTTCACGTCTAGAACGCCATGATGCCCAGTGAAATGCACCGAACCAGTGAATTTGACGGTAGATCCCGCATAGCTGTCAGTGGTGAATCGGTAGGAGGTGCCGTTATCGGTGGCGCCGTCCGCAACCGTGATCTCACCTCCGACAAACGCATTGCCGAGATAATCCCGGAACGACTCACGCACACCCCAGTCAAGCGTGCCACCCAGGGATTGAGCGGTCGCTTGGAGTGCGGTTTCCTGGGTCTTTGCCTCAGCAACGTCGGGCTTCGTAGTTGCAGGCGCTTCTTGAGTTTGTTGCTTCTGAGAGATGTCAGTGGAATCCTGCTCCACCACGACAGAAGTGTCCTCTTTCGTCTCAACCGGTTGCTCAACAGGTAATTCCTGCTGAGGTTCCGTTGTCTCGGGAGCCTTTGACTCCTCTGTTGGTTGAGGTTCTGTGGTTGGTTGCGGTGCGGGAGACTCCTCAGATGAAGGTTCGACGTCAATGACCTCAGGTTCCTCCACTGGTTCCTGTTCCTGGGTGAGGTCCGCCGCTTCCTCGATTGTGTTCGTTGTCGCGGTTGTTGGAACGGCCTCTGGGGCTTCGGCTGCGACGGCGCCACTCATTCCAGTCAATACGAGCGTTGCTGCAAGTAGTGCGCTGGTGAGTCTTGCTCTGCGGTGCCGGTGATTCATTACTGAGTCTCCCGTTGATGGTTTTGTGTAGATAGCGAACAAGCCGCATGTGGAAGTCTAGACTTCCACATGCGGCTGTTGTCATGCTGCGATCAGCGAACGGTCAATTTCTTTTTGGCCGTGCTGGTCTTTGCAGTCAGGACTGACTTGGCAGAACCTGAAGGAGTGAACTTGGCAGTCACCTTCTGGTTCTTACCTTTGTTCAATTTGCTCACCGTGATGGTGACCTTGCCCTTGTTGGATGCCTTCAAGGTCTTGGTGAAGGACTTCTTGCCGACCTTCACCGTGACCTTTCCGGTAGGCTTAGCGACGCCCGCCGCTTTGACGGTTACTGTCACGGTGGTCTTCTGGGAGCGCTTAATCGTGCTCTTCTTGGCCTTTACGGTGACAGTTGGCGATGCCTTCGCAATCTTCTTGGTTGCGGACGTTGTCGATGAGCCGTTCGCGTGTCCGGTCTTCGTCGCCGTGACCTTGACGGAAAGTCTCTTACCCACGTCTGCCGACTTTACTTTGTAGGTGGACTTGGTAGCGCCCTTGATGGCTTTACCGTTGCGAAGCCATTGGTAGTTGTACTTTACGCCGGAGACGTTCCAAGTGCCCTGCTTCACGCGAAGGGTCGAGTTGAACTTGGCAGTACCGGTGACGCTGGGCTTTGTCGTTGCCTTCGCAGCGTCAGCTTGACCCGCAGTGTGCACGTTTGAGGTGGCGACACCGGAGTTGTATCCGACCTTGGTCGCGGTGACCCGAACAGAGATCTTCCTGCCGCTGTCTGAGACAGCAATCGTGTACTTGTTCGAGGTTGCCCCAGAGATCGCAGCGCCATCACGTAGCCACTGATATGCGTAGGTCACGCCCGATTCATTCCATGTACCGTTTGACACGGTCAATGTGCCACCCACCTTGGCGGAACCGGTCACGACTGGAGCGGCCGTCGCCTTTGGTGCCTCACCCGCTGAAACCGTCACGGCTTTTGCGGTGGCTGTTCCAGTTGTATATTCGGCCTTAGACACGGTGACTCGGGCCGATAGTTTCTTTCCGTGGTCTACTGCTACCACGGCATACGTAGCGTTGGTCGCGCCAGGAACTGCAACACCATCGCGGAACCACTGATATTCGTAGGCTCCGTCACGTACGTTCCACAAACCATTGGAGACACTCAACGTGCCGCCCACCTTCGCGGAGCCACTCACAACCGGTGATTCAACAGCATCTCCGATCGTGCGCATCGCGACCTTTTGGTCTGCGCTGAACGACACATCGCTGCGTGCGTAGATCGTCTGAGCCGTTGGCATCGTGTGCTTCTGCCACACCAGCACTTCGTACTGCTTGTCGAAGTCAACCGCAGCCGAGTCTCCCTTGAGGATGGCTGTGAATTCCCCACTCGAATCGGCGCCATTGGCAAGGAAGGCAACGGGAAGTCCGCCACCACCGACCTGAATGTCGCTCTCAGTTCCCTTTTCGATGAAGGCTACATATACGCCCTGTCCTTCCTCGAAGTGTTGAGCCTGAACGGAGACATAGTAATCAGCACCATTTGCGGAGGAAACCTGACCGCTGACCTCTGGGAGGAAGTTGAGGGTGCGTGGAAGGTCTACCGCATCGCCGGTGGCGGGCAGGGCCTGGCGAGCAAGTACCGTGTCGGCATTGGCGAATCCGTGTGCGACCCATGCCACCAACTCGTATTCCTCGTAACGCAGCTCACCCGGAATCTTCAAGGCTCGAGGTCCGAAAGCACCGTTTTGGATTGCAGCAGTAGCGATCAGGATGCTTGGAAGAGACCCACCCTGGCTAATGTTCTCAAGTTCGGTTCCCTTTGGAACAACCGCGACGTATGCACCGCCGGAGAAAGCAGTTGCGGGTGGAAGATTCGTGTAACCCGTACCAGAGACCGATACTGTGCGGTCTTCCGGCGTGAAGTTAACCGGAACGAACAGTTCCTGATCAGCGTTGTTCACTCCACTACCAGCGTAGGTGTAGACACCCCACTTTCCCGTAGGAACCCCGCCTTCCTTGTTGGTAATGGCGAGTTCAGTCTCGAACGTCCCGTCCGATTCAAGCTCAGCCCACTGGTTCAGAACTGTCTGCTTAAAGTTCGAGGGAATCTGCTCAACGGTGGCCTCGGTGAGCGCCCAGCGCTGGTCGCTCACCTTACGAACCGAGCTGGCTGCACCTGCGGATGGACGCCAGTTCTCTGCAAAGTTGCCAAAGACCACGTAGTTACCCTGTGGAAGGGTGTTTGGGATTGGCATTCCGCGTCCGCCAACATTCGCGTCAGGGGCAAAACCGGTTCCCTTGACAACGATCGAGTCGCCTTCCTGCACTTCGGTGTCACCGAGTGGAGTAACGCCGTCAGCCGCGAAAAGCTCAATCTGCGGAGTCCATACGGTAGGGGTCTCTTCATCGGCGGAGGCAGGGGCAGCGAAGCCAACTGCGGCGGTCCCCGCCAGCAGGGTGACGGCTGTCAGGCTCGCCACCGCACGCGTCACGCGCGCCTTAAATCGGGTGAACACTATTTGTTCTCCATGTGGGGGATGGCACCCAGGGGTGCGAACGAACACGACAGTCCAGTGACAGCCGCAAAAAATATCCATGTGGAGGATATAAGGCACGCCTAACCTAAAACAAGGGGCAGTTCGCGTCCCCGCCAGGCGCGGAAAACGAATGAGTGCCCGCACCTAACATGGCGCAACAAAACGCAGAATCACGCGGATGGCGCCGGAAAGCGCGAAGTTCTGCGCCTTTTCATCACTTTCGTGTTGCGTAAATCGCAGGCATGTACCGCTTTCGAACTCAACTCTCGTCGATCCATCAACTTTGTCGCGTGACCGAAGTCATACAACCTCATCCACCAGTTGGACTAAAGGCCCATCCCTCCGCCCGAGGCACGATCAAGCCGCGACAGGCAGCCCGGGCCCATCCCCACAGAACTCAACGTGATACTGGAACGAGGGACTCGTCGGAAAGCAGGCTATTTCTCGGAGCCGATTCGACCAGCGCCGCCATTCGACTGAAGAGCACGCACAGCCGCCCGCGGAAGCGTGCGCAATAAGCCGGATGCCAACTGATAGCGCAGGGATGGGGTAGAGATGACGGCACCGCGGCGAACATCCTGCAATGCCGTCGCAACAACCTGATCGGCGTTCAACCATGCGATTTCTGGGAAACCGGAATAGTCGATGCCGGCCCGCTCGTGGAACTCGGTGTGCACGAACCCTGGGCACAGAGCGGTAGCAGTGACTCCCGTGCCGTTCAACTCAACCGCGAGGCCCTCCGTGAAGGAACGCACCCACGCCTTGTGCGCCGAATACGTACCCGAAGCGGTCAACGCGGCGACAGACGATACATTCAGGATCGCGCCACGACCACGCTCAATCATCTGCTGCGCGGCGGCCTGCGATAGCACCATCACCGAGTTCACCATGACTGCAAGCAGTTTCTCCTGCTCGCCGATGTCAGAGGCCAGGAACCGCTTGTGAACCGCATATCCGGCGTTGTTCACCAGCAAACCCACTGGGTTGTCCTGTGAGCGCAGTCGTTTTGCAACGACCTCGACCTGGTCGCGTTGCGACAGATCGGCGGGAAGAACCTCAACATGCACACCTGCGACTGACTCGATCTGCTGTGCGATGCCCTCGAGTCGCTCACGGTTACGGGCAACGAGAACCAAGTTGTGCCGCGCGGAAGCCAACTGCCACGCGAATTCCAGACCAAGCCCGGCGGATGCACCGGTGATAAGAGCGGTAGCCATGCTTTAAGGCTAGTCGCCAACTGGCTGGTGTGGGGGCCGTGGCTCCAACTTTTCACAGAACTTAACAACAAAGCGGCCATATCTCAGCAGGGCATAGCCTATTCCGGCGAGGTGTCCGATGATGGGCATGCGAATGTTGTGCGCGCCTTTGATGATTGAGTCCTGCGGTGGAACGATCGCATCGTGGATGCTGCGCAGGGATACGAGTCGGGCGAGGACGTCTGCATCGAGTTGGCTCAATGCGGAGTCAGTCTCTTCCAAGGCGTCCTCGAACACCTCGTTGCGGTCCATGACCAGGTCGGGGATGATCTGGGGTCGATGGATCTTACCGCAGATCAGCACGGAACCACGCACCTGCTCACCTACTCTCGCGAGCGCAGCCACCACTGCGCTGCCACCAGCAGAGGCACCCACCAGCGCCACCTGACGACCCTGCGCGCGCAGTTCAAGCACGCGGTCGCATAGCGCATCTAGCCGGGGATCAAACTCGGCGTCATCGGCCCACCGCACGGTGAACACCTCGGGTTGTCCGCCAAACTTGGTCCAGGTCTTCAGCGCTGCACGTTGCAGTCGGTTCACCCAGTGCATATGGTCGAACAGGCCTGGGATGTAGATGATTGTTGTATTAGTCAGGGGTCTCATATCGCCGTGTGATGTGGTTCGTGCGTTCGGGGCTCTTAGGTAGGCTTAGATCATGCGCCTTGCAACCTGGAACATCAACTCAATCCGTGCCCGCGTCGATCGTGCGATCGCTTTTCTGGAACGGGAGAACATCGACGTCCTAGCCCTCCAAGAAACGAAGTGCAAGGACGCCCAGTTCCCGTTTGAGGCATTTGAGGCGGCCGGATACCAGGTTGCCCACTTCGGGTTGAACCAGTGGAACGGTGTCGCGATCATTTCGCGTGTTGGCCTGGAGGACGTGGAGATCGGCTTCCCAGGGCAGCCGCAGTTCGGCGAGGAGCCCGTCACTGAGCCTCGTGCGGTCGGTGCCACGTGTGGCGGCGTGCGCGTGTGGTCGCTCTATATCCCAAATGGCCGCGAAATCGACCACCCGCACTATGCGTACAAGCTTGAGTGGCTTGCGGAACTCAATCGGAACGCCGGTCAGTGGATCACCGAGAACCCCGAGGCGAAGGTCGCGCTGGTCGGCGACTGGAACGTCGCTCCCCTCGACACCGACGTGTGGGATATCGGTTTCTTCGATGGCAAGACTCATGTGACTGAACCTGAGCGCAGTGCGTTCCAGGCCTTCGAGGCCACCGGATACACGGAGATCTCCCGAAAGTTCATTCCAGCGGAGAACACCTATACCTACTGGGACTACACGCAACTTCGCTTCCCAAAGAACCAGGGCATGCGCATTGACTTCGCGTACACCTCACCTGCTCTCACCTCCGCGGTGACCGGGGTGACGATTGATCGGAACGAACGCAAGGGCAAGGGCGCTTCGGATCACGTGCCCGTCATCCTTGAGATTGCGATCAGTTAACCGGAACCTACAGCCGAACTGAAAACCAGCAACTGCCACCAATAAGAGGCCCTAGCCAAGTCACGCACTCGCAATCTCGCCCATTTTCCAACGAGGTGCTTGGCCGACCGAGGTAAAGTTATTGGGTTGATTAGAAAGTTGGGTGTCCCGTTCTGCTCAACTCAGACACTCCACGAGATCGTCTTTATTCATACGATCACTACGGGCCATTTAAGTGCGCTTGGGCCCAAATCATTTACAGCGACTTCTGCCAAATCGGACATAAGCCCCATATCTCCGCTTTGCTATTCCCTTAAAGTTCCTTATTCGTACGGCTTTCGTACGCATAAGGAACTTTAGGAGGTCCATGATGAAGAGGTTTGCCTCGTAGGTCATCGCTCTCCTATCGGGCAGTCTTTGACCCTTCAACAAAAACAAAGCGCAAGGCAAAGATCACCGCCGCGCGCGGCCCTAAGATTCACCGATCCATCGGACACAACATTTCTGACATATCCGTGAAAATAGTACGCTCAAACCAAAGCGGAAACACTGCCGCACAAGCACGTATGACATTCCTTGCAAACGCACAGGCGCTCGGAATCAACATCACATCACGCACCATTAATCTTGACTTGAAGGTCATAGATGGTGGGGCCAAGGCCTCCACCAACCTCTGACAAACCATCGACGAAAGTAGAGAAGTATGTTCTACGACGCCATCGGGACAATCGTGTTCATTGTCGTAGCGGCAGCAACTGGTGGATTCGTCTACCGAATCATCGCTTCGCCGAAGAACACCAAAGAGTAACTGGCATCTAGGTGGCCTTGGTACTTACTGAAGTGCCAAGGCCACCTAGTTCTGCTTCAGGATGAGCGCTCACATCACATGGGGACTTCAAACGCTTGACATGGCAGTGAAACACCCCACATTCCCCTGAGTAGGCAATCCTCTGACCGGGCAATACGTGAACCTTCACATATTCCGCCGTTATCAAGCCGTGACATTACATTGTCGTGCGTCTACTGTTGTAACGTCTCGATAACCCTTTGCAACACCTAAGTAAGCGTCGAGATGCCAGGATGATCGCCTAACGCTACCGGCATCCTGGGTCCTGGACTCAAACCGGTAGCGGTGGGGGAACCACTTGTGGCCGCGCAGCAACAACAACGCGGCCTTGGGGTGAAGCCGTAACGCGCACAGCGCACACGGCCGGGGCATACCTCGCTCCGAATCCGACAGCTCACTTCACAGGCGTAATTGAGGTAATTACGTATGCCAAGCACTCGCATTGACGCGCCTTCGCGCGCCCAAAATGCACCTGCGTCCCTGACTGACTCCGCTCACAACGCGAACAGTCCAACCCCTAGAGCACATAAAACTGGCTTTGGTCGCAGGATCTCTTCCATTGCAATCGCAGCGTCGGTTGCAGCATCAACTCTCGTAGCAGCCCCAGCGATACTTCAAACCTCCTCCGCCGCCGCGGTAGAAGTATCGGGAGCCGCAGACAAGACAACCCCGGTAAACACCAGCGGCGCAACCGCTGCCGCCACAAGCGCAACGGCGACTCAGGTCAAGAAGACCAAGAAGAAGGCGAGCGTCAAGCTCAAATTCTCCAAGAAAATCTGGACGAAAGGCACCAAGCCCGGCAAGCTAACGGTCAACGTTAAGGCTGACGGCAAGGCTGCCACGGGTAAGATCCGGGTGTTCTCGGGCAAGAAGCGTCTCAAGACTCTCACGCTCAAGAACGGCAAAGCTTCCTACACGTTCTCCAAGAAGCTCACCGCCAAAAGGCACACGCTCACGGTGAAGTACATTCCGTCCGGCGCATCCAAGAAGGTCGCCAAGACCACCGCGGTCAAGTCGGCCATCAGGGTCAAGCAGTCGAAGTCGCAGAAAATCGTGGCGGAGGCGAAGAAGCACGTTGGCGTCCGTTACCGTTCCGGTGGCAGTTCTCCAAAGAGCGGGTTCGACTGCTCAGGCTTCACCACCTACGTCTACAAGAAGGCCGTGGGAAAGAATCTTCCGCGCACCTCGTCCGCACAGCGTACGGCAGGCAAGAAGATCTCCAAGAAGAACGCCCAGCCTGGTGACATCGTATGGACTCCGGGGCACGTCGCGATCTACCTCGGCAACGACAAGATCATCGACGCACCTCGCCCAGGCAAGACCATTCAGGTACGCAAGATGTACCAGAAGAACCCCACGTTCATCCGCCTCTAGTGTCCTGCTCCTTAAGTTCGTTCAGGAAGTTGTAGAGCCGATCTGCGAACTCAACCGTGTTCCGGTTGAGTTGGGGCACAAACGGTTGAGTTCGCGGGAGATATAAATAGGCACTGTTACGGAAAGCAATTGACGACGAGCCCGCACCTTCGGCTGGAAGGTGCGGGCTCGTCGTCAATCTATATGCGCCCCGCGGGGCGCATAGCCACGCGGCCACGTGCAACTGTGCGGTTTGGCTGGGAACCACGTCCACTACCGCTCCGGTAAGGACTCGCCACGCAGTGCTCCTACGCTCCGCTACGCCACCGCGTTCTCAGCCGTAACGACCAGGTGATAGCCCTGCGATGTGACCGGCTGTGCATCCGCGTTGTAGTCCACGCGGACCGTGTCGCCATCGGCGACGGAACCCGCCAGGATGAGCCGGGCCATCTGATCCCCAATCTCGCGCTGCACAAGCCTACGCAGCGGTCGAGCACCATAGATCGGATCGAATCCGGTGTTTGCGAGCCATTCGCGAGCCGCAGACGTGACCTCGACGGACATGCTGCGGTCAGCAACCCGATGTGCGATCTCGGCAACCTGAAGATCCACGATCCTGCTGAGTTCAGCCAGAGTGAGCGGCTCGAACACGACCGTGTCATCAAGACGGTTGAGGAACTCGGGCTTGAAATGCCCGCGCACCGCGCCCATGACTGCTTCCCTACGAGCCTCGCCATCCAGCATCGGGTCAATGAGGAACTGGGAACCAAGGTTGGAGGTCAACACCAGGATGGTGTTGCGGAAGTCCACGGTGCGACCCTGCCCATCGGTCAGGCGGCCATCGTCGAGAACCTGCAGCAGGATGTCGAACACTTCAGGGTGGGCCTTCTCCACCTCGTCGAGCAGCACAACCGAATACGGACGTCGCCGCACGGCTTCGGTGAGTTGACCACCCTCGTCGTAACCGACGTATCCCGGAGGCGCACCCACCAGACGTGAGACGGAGTGCTTCTCGCCATACTCGGACATGTCGATGCGGACCATGGCTCGCTCGTCGTCGAAGAGGAATTCCGCAAGCGCCTTCGCGAGCTCGGTCTTGCCCACACCCGTTGGGCCAAGGAACAGGAACGAACCAGTTGGCCGGTTCGGGTCTGAAACGCCAGCACGGGAACGACGCACCGCATCGGAAACAGCCATCACAGCCTGCTGCTGGCCAATCAGGCGGGTACCGATCTGATCCTCCATGGTCAGGAGCTTCTCGCTCTCACCTTGGAGCAGTCGTCCCACGGGCACACCGGTCCACGCGGAAACCACCTCGGCGATTTCGTTTGCGTCGACCTTGTCGCCCACGAGCTTCTGCTCGCTATCGGTCTGCTGCTCCTTCTCGGCGTTGACCGCTTCCTCAAGCTCACGCTGAAGCCGAGGTATCTCGCCGTAGATGATCCGGGACATCTGTTCGAGGTCACCGTCGATGCGAGCGCGCTCAGCCTTCGCATTCAACTCATCGAGTTTCTTGCGGAGCTCACCGGCACGGTTCAGGCCACCGCGTTCGCGTTCCCACCTCGCGTTGAGCGCGGCAAGTTGTTCCTGGTTCGCGGCGAGTGCCTCCTTCACCTCCTCCAGGCGATCTGCGGCACCAGAGGCATCGGAGTCCTGGAGCGCGATCTCCTCAAGTTTCAGACGCTGGATCGTGCGTTCGAGGGTGTCGATCTCAACCGGCGAGGAGTCCATCTCCATCCGCAGCCGGGACGCAGCCTCGTCGATCAGGTCGATTGCCTTGTCCGGCATGCGTCGGCCAGTGATGTAACGGTTGGACAGCGTTGCCGCAGCGACGACCGCACCATCGGAGATCTCGACCTCGTGGTGTGCCTCGTAGCGTGGCTTCAGCCCACGCAGGATCGCAATCGTGTCCTCAACCGATGGTTCCTCCACCAGCACCTGTTGGAAACGGCGCTCAAGGGCCGGGTCCTTCTCGATGTGCTCACGGTACTCATCGAGCGTGGTCGCACCGACCAGTCGCAGTTCGCCGCGCGCAAGCATCGGCTTGAGCATGTTGCCTGCGTCCATCGCGCCTTCGCCGCCAGCACCTGCGCCCACAACGGTGTGCAACTCGTCAATGAACGTGATGATCTCGCCATCAGAGTTCTTGATCTCGTCCAGCACAGACTTGAGTCGTTCCTCGAAGTCACCGCGGTACTTCGCACCGGCAACCATAGCGGTCAGGTCGAGCGCGATGAGGCGTTTGTTGCGGAGCGACTGCGGCACGTCTGCCGCGACGATACGCTGGGCCAGCCCTTCGACCACGGCGGTCTTGCCCACACCGGGCTCACCGATCAGGACCGGGTTGTTCTTGGTGCGGCGGGAGAGCACCTGGATGACGCGGCGGATTTCCTCGTCGCGCCCGATGACGGGGTCGAGTTTCGCCTCGCGTGCGGCCTCGGTCAGGTCTCGGCCGTACTTTTCGAGGGACTTGTACGCGCCTTCTGGGTTCTGACTGTCTGGCTTCTTGTTGGCGCGCAGGTCAGGAAGGACCTTTTCGAGGCTTTCCGCGCCTGCGCCGTGGCGGTTCAGGATATCCTGCGCGTTTGTGCGCGTCGTCGCAATCGCGAGTAGCAGGTGTTCGGCGGAGATATAGGTGTCGCCGTCCCGTTCAGCGCGTTGCGCGGCTTCCTGGAGCACAAGGCCCAGTTCGCGGGCGGCGTTCGGGCCGTTTGTCGACGATCCTGCCGCGCTGGGCAGCGCAACGAGCGCTCTGCGGGTGTCGCTTGCGATTGCCTGCGTGTCAGCACCTGCGAGGCGCAGCAACTCGACTGCAAGTGAGTCCTGCTGTCCTACGAGCGCGCCGAGTAGGTGAATCGGCTCAACCTGCGGGTTGAGTGCCGCGGTAGCACTCTGAATTGCTTCGCTGAGTGCCTGCTGCGACATTGGGGTGTACTTTTGTTCCACTCTTCCTCCAATGGTCGTGAAGCTCTGTTCGTTGCCTACAACAACACCCTCAAAGTTGAGTCTATTCCACTCAACTTTGATCTTGCTCAGCCTGCGGACATTTTCCGCTGTTCTCATCGTCACAGGTTTTCCCAGACAAAGGCAGAATTCAGCGAAATTTAAGGCTTTTCTCACCCGGTAATAAGGTGTGATTTCTTTGCTCATCCTTTACTGTTGAGCCATGAAAAAAACTCTTGCCGTAGCGTTCACCGCCCTCCTCGCGGTAGTCCTGTCAGGCTGTATGCGTATGCACATCGACCTAGTCCTCGAGGAAGACGACAAGGCATCGGGCAGCATGATCTTCGCCATCTCAGATGAGACAGCACAATCGGTGCAAATGGAACCCCAAGCCCTGTTCGACATGATGATGCAGGATTCCGAGGAGATTGCCCCCGAAGACGGCACGGCCGAACCTTACGCAGAAGACGGCTATACCGGCACCAAATGGACCTTCGATTCTCAACCCATTGACGCCAACGTTGGTGGCGGTGAGGACCTCACCATCACCCGTGACGGAGACGACTACGTCGTTACGGGCAAGTTCGACATGGGCGACGAAGGATCAATGGAAAGCGATCCCATGGCCGAAGCCATGTTGCAAGGCTTCGATGTCGCCCTCAAGATCACCTTCCCCGGCGAGGTCAAGGAGTCCAACGGCGAAATCACCGGACAGACCGTCACCTGGACACCAAAGCCTGGCGAGAACCTCACGCTCAGCGCCCGTGGCAGCGCGGTCGCCTCTGGCGGAATCGGTGGCGGTGGACTGAGTCTCCCACTCATCCTCGGCATCGTCGGAGCCGTTCTCGTACTGGTGATCGTTGCAATCGTCGTCGCGGGATCACGTAAGCGCGGCGGCAACGGACCCGATGGCCTTGACTACACCGCTGGCGGAGCATCCTACCCACCAGCAGGCGGAGTTGTACCCGGCGGGGCAGCTGTACCCGGCATGGCACCAGGCGCCGCACCGAACACCGTCTTCACCGGCCAGCCGCTACAGCCTGGCCAACCAGTAGACCCGGTTCACTCGAACCCAGTGGTTCCAGAACCACAGTCGCCAGAATCGGGTTACACTCAACAGCAGCCACCGGCGCCCCAACCGTACGCTCCTGAGGGCCAGTCCGCCCCAGCCCCGTACAGCCCACCAGCGGCGCCGCAGCAGTACAACCAGCACCCAACCGACCCGCAGAACCCGGAGAACCCACAGCAATGAGCAACGTCGCCCAGTGGAACCAAGACATCCTCGGACCCGACTGGGCGGCACGCACCATACCCCTGGGAAGCGACACTGAAGGCCCGGTCACCGCAACGCTCGTGCGTGCGGCGGCCGGGCCTCGGCGTACCCGTGCAGTGCTCTACGTACATGGGTTCGTCGACTACTTCTTCCAAACCCATCAGGCCGAGTTCTTCGAGGAACTCGGATTCGATTTCTATGCACTCGACCTACGCAAATACGGCCGATCTCTACGGGATGACCAGACCCCAAACTTTGTCGAAGACCTCGCCGACTATCGCGCCGAACTAGACCATGCGGCTCGCATCATTGCGTCCGAAGGCCACGAGGAACTCGTGGTGCTTGGGCACTCGACCGGAGGACTCATCGCGAGCCTATGGGTTGACGCCCGGCAGAATCTCAACGATTCCCACTCCACCCGCGAGGCTCTAGGACTTGAGATCACGGCATTGATCCTCAACTCACCCTGGTTCGATCTCAACAAGCCCTGGTTCCTGCGCACAATCGGCACCCGCCTCATTGCCCAGCTCGCGCGCGTCGCACCACGAACCGTCATCGGAGGCCTTGCCCCGCACTATGGGCGGGCGTTGCATGCCTCAAGCGGCGGCGAGTGGGACTACGACCTCGCGTTCAAACCCATTGACGGCTTCCCCGTCCGGGCTATCTGGTTCCGGGCCATCCGCCGAGGACACGCACGGATCGCTGCTGGACTGGACATCCACTGCCCCGTTCTGGTGCTCACCTCTGACCGCAGCGGTGACGCCGATAACCACCACTCCGAGCTCCTCACCACTGACTCCGTACTCAACGTCGAGCACATCTGGGCCGGCGCCGCCAACCTCGCAGACGACACGACGATCATCCCCATCCCGCATGGCTCACACGATCTATCGCTGTCCCCCGAACCCGCACGCAGCGAATACTTCGAAGCCATGAAGACCTGGTTGGCCACCCACTAGCCACGCCGGGGCGCGAGCTGAGACGGTTGCTGCCGACTCGTCGCCAATAGCCACTCCCCTCCCCGCGCGAGTGGGATTTTCCCCACTTGCGCGCTGACGAGTGGGGAAATCCCACTCGCAGCGAAAGTATGCCGGACCAACGTGTCTAGCCACTACTCGGCAGGCGGCTTACCCTCTTGCTCACGCATCGCCGCTATGCGTTCCTCAATCTTGCGCGCAAGCTCCTGCTCGATCTCAGGGTTGTGCTCCAACGCGCGTAGCCGCTCATGATCGGCTTGCTGCTGATCCGCAGTCAACTCATCCATCACGAGCAGTTCCTTACGCATCTGATCGGTGCGCGCGCCCGCGCGGCCAACCATGTGCGCGCCGACCGGAGCAGTGAACAACTGGAAGATGACAACCAGCAGCAACAGGCCGAATACCGACCAACTGCGAACCCTCAGCGCCTCGGCGCTCACCATGAGGATCAGACCAAGCGCCTGCGGCTTCGTTGCGGCGTGCATACGCGCCAACAAGTCAGGAAAGCGCAGGATGCCCACACCGGCGGCGAGAGTCAGAAACGAACCCGCCAGCAGGAAGATCGCAGCAACAACATCGGCAAAGTTATCCCAGTTCACAGTTGTCCCCCCTTCTTCTCCTCCGCACGGCGACGAACTTCCTCATCGTGTGCGATCTCCTCAGGGGTGCGCACCCGGCGTCCATCCGATGGCTCGTGGGCGGCGAAACGCGACATCGTCACCGAACCAACAAAGCCAACGAGGGAAAGCACCACGAGGATCGGAAGGGTGTCCGTGCGCTTGGACAGCGCGGCCTCAAGGGCGATACCACCGATAACGACGGTTGCAAACACATCGAGCGCGATCGTGCGGTTCAAGCTCGTGGGCCCACGTTCAGCGCGGATAAGAGCGAGAATACCGGCGATCACCAGCATGATCGCGCAAATCACTCCAACGACAGTCACTTGTCAGATCCCTTCGTGTGGAGGGTGTCCCCTGCACCAGAAGTGCTCACAGAAGCATCCTCGGCTACAGACGACGTGGTCAGATGGCGAAGCGAGACGCCCGCCCGCTCAAGTTCGTCACGTGATGCGAATGCTCTCATCACGCGCGCTTCAAGGGCTCGAACATCATTGCGAACCTTGTCCGCGCCACCATAGCCTTCAAGGTCGAGCACATGTACATACAGTGTCTGCGTGATCGGGTGAGCCTCAATCACCAGCGAACCCGGCACCAGACAGGACAGTTGAGACGTCAGCGTCATGTACAGATCAGAATCTGAACGCAACTTCACGCGCACAATCGCACCATGCGGCGTCTTCCCGAACTGGAATGCCTGCATCGCCACTTGGAATGAGGACGATACGAGGTCATACAGGAATCGCCCAATGAGGATCAAGAAGAATCCTAGCCGAATACGACCGTGGAACTCGATCTGCGGCAGTGGCATGATGATGACGACGACAACGCCAAGAATGAAACCGCCGATCACGTTACCCCACGACAGGTCGCCCCACAGGAGCACCCACACCACAACGAGCCACGCAACGGTTCCCCACTGGATGTTCTTTACGCGGTCTTTGAAGCTCATCAGTTCACCGCCCCTTCCACATCAGCGTCCAGGAGATCTGACTCATCGACCGGTTCAGGGCCGTCGAGCGTGGTGGACTCACCCTGACCACGCCCGTCAGATCCAAGAACAGCGGAGATATATCGGTCGTTGTCCATAAGCGTTGCGGCTGCACGATCCGAGTAGTCGTAGAGCGGACCAGCGAACACTGTGATCAGCAGACCAAGAACCACCATGACGGTTGCCGGCCCAGTCATCGCCTTGGGGAGGTCAGCATCTGGCAGCGGTTCTGTCGCCGGCTGCCAGAAGGCCTTGTTCCATGCCTTGACGATCGCGTAGAGGGTCAGCAGAGAAGCCACAACCGATCCGATCACGAGCACGTAGGCGAGGCCCGTGCCCTGGTCCACACCGGCCTCGAGGAGCCCCACCTTTCCAAGGAATCCAGAGAACGGTGGGATACCCGCAAGATTCATCGCGGGGATGAAGAACAGGATTGCCAGGAACGGGGCCGACTTGGCCAGACCGCCCAGTTTGGACAGCGAGGTCGATCCACCGCGGCGTTCGATAAGCCCCACGATCAGGAACAGCGTGGTCTGCACCGTGATGTGGTGGGCCACGTAGAAGATTGCCGCCCCAAGCCCGATCTTCGAGCCGAGCGCGATACCGAAGATCATGTAACCGATATGGCTGACCAGCGTGAAACTGAGCAGACGTTTAATGTCGTCCTGCGCAACCGCACCCAGGATTCCCACAAGCATCGTGAGCAGCGCCAAGACCATCAGCACGTTATCGAGGCGCCCATCCGGGAACAGCAGAGTCTGCGTGCGGATGATCGCGTAGACACCCACCTTGGTCAACAAGCCTGCGAAGACGGCGGTAACCGGTGCCGGAGCCGTTGGGTAGGAGTCAGGTAGCCAACTCGACAGCGGGAAGATCGCAGCCTTGATCCCAAAGGCAAGCAGCAAGAGCGACTGGATGACGATCGAGACGCTCGGGTCGATTTCGGCCAACCGTTCACCAAGTTGCGCGAGATTCACGGTACCGGTCGCTGCATAGATCATGGCCAACGCGATCAAGAAGATCAGCGACGACAACAGCGCCACGACCACGTAGATCGCACCCGCACGAATACGTTCAAAGGTTCCACCGAGCGTGAGCAACACGTACGAGGCCGCAAGGAGGATCTCGAAGCCAACGTACATGTTGAACAGGTCGCCTGCGAGGAACGCGTTCGAGACACCCGCCGCAAGGACCAGATATGTGGGGTGGTAGATCGAGATTGGCGATTTACGGGAATCCGCGATCCCCTGACCCAGTGAGTACAGCAGCACGCAGAGCAGAACGGTCGAGGAGACCGTGAGCATAAGGGCAGAGAGCCGGTCACCCATGAGGATGATGCCGACAGGGGCGGCCCATTCACCGACATTGACAACCAGCGGCCCTTTGTCCGCGGCAATCATCATGCTGCCGGACACGATGACCATGAGTGCAAGCGCAGTGACCGTGATGAACTGCTGCACCTTTGCATGACGGTACATGGCCAGGGCAAGTCCCGCAGCGGTGAGCGGGATAACGACAGGAAGCGGCACGAGCCAAGCGAACTCAGTCATTCTTGGTTCCTCCCTCTTCCTGTTGTCTACGGTGGACCTCGCCCCACCACTCGGCCTTTGTCGCAAGTTCTGATGCCCGATCGGGATCGGGTTCCTTTGCTGCGCGCTCACTGTAGTAGGCGGCGTAGGCGGCAGCCATCGCCGGATCGTCGAGCTCCGAGGTATCGGAAGTCTCATCGCGGACATCCGCCGCGACTATCTCAGTGTTGACATCGTCATCGGAGGCATCGGAGTCATCCGCACCGACGATCGACGGGGCGTTGCGCGCGGCAATACGTGCGATACGGCGATCTTCAAGGTCGTCCTGGACCTCATCGTGGCCGAGCAACTGCCACGAGCGATAGGCCATCGCGACGACGAATGCGGTCAGACCGAGAGTAATCACGATTGCGGTGAGGACCATCGCCTGTGGCAGTGGGTCGCTCATCTCGGATTCAGGGGTCACACCGGTGATAGGGGCACCGCCCGCACGTCCGCCAGCAACCATGAACATGAGGTTGACGCCGTTGCCGATCAAGATGAATCCGAGCAAGACTCGGGTCAAAGAGCGTTCAAGGAGCAGGTAGACTCCTGCGGCGACGAACGCACCGATTGCGATGATCAACATGATCGAGGGGGACATGTCGATCATGCCTGGGTCGCTTGCTGCCGTTCCTTCTGCGAACACAGCGAATGGAAGGTGTGCCGTGGTCATCGGTGGGCTCCTTCCTCGATGCGTTCGCGTTCGGTTGTGGCAGCGGTGTCCATCTGTTTGTCGATCTCGGCACCGAGTGAGCGGAGAATGTCGAGCACGACGCCGAGCACGACGAGGAACACGCCTATGTCGAAGAACAGGGTGGAGATCAGTTTGACGTCACCAATCAACGGCAGCGTGAACTCCCAGATGAAACTCTGTAGCACGCTTCCGCTCAAGATCAGGGACAGCAGTCCGACACCTGCGGAGAGGAACAGACCCGTTCCAAGCAGCAAACCCGGGTGTACAGGGGCCGCCTCGCCCAGTTCATATCGACCACCGGCCAGGTAGCGCACGATCAGGGCGATGCCCACAACCAGGCCAGCCGCGAATCCACCACCTGGAGCGTTGTGTCCCGAGAACAACAGGAACAGGCCAAACACGATCATCGAGTGGAACACGAGGCGTGCTACGACCTCGAAGATGACGGATCGTCGTTGCGGGGCCAGCGTCGAGCCAGCACGCAGCCACTTGCGGAAGCGCTGCGTGGTCTTGACCTGAGCGGGAGTGGCCTTGAGGCCTGCGCTCACGACACCCTTCTTCCGAAGGGAAGCGTTCTTGTCGGTCTCATCGTGGTTGGACCAGACAGCTCCAGAGCCAACCTTCTTGGGAGCGTTGTCCACACGCAGGATCTCACCGGACCTGCGGCTCAGGAAGATCAGCGAGGCAACGCCCGTTGCGGCAACCAGGAGCACGGAGATCTCACCCATCGTGTCCCAGGCACGCATATCGACGAGGGCCACATTGACAATGTTCTTTCCGCCACCGAACTCGTAAGCCTCCTGTGGGAAGTCTATCGACGCCCGCTGGTGGATACGCGCTCCAGGGACGATTGCGGCCAGCCCCATAGCCAGCGCACCAATGACGAGCGCGACGCTCAGACGGAGCCAGCGCGAGGCCTTGAGTGGCCGGTCGGAGAAGTAGGCGGGTAGACGGCGCAGCGCAAGCAGCATGACGACGAGGGTGATCGTTTCAACCAGAACCTGGGTGAGCGCCAGGTCAGGAGCGCCCTGCAACAGGAACAGCATCGCCGTGGAGTATCCGGCAAACCCGACAAGAAGAACCGCCTTGATACGGCGGCGTGAACGCGCGGCCAGCACGACGGCTGGAATGATGATGATCACGGCGAACAACTGCGCTGGGGTGTCCCACAGGCGTACTTCGGATGCGGACGGCAGGTCATTGCCGAAGAACAGTAGCGACCCCGGACCAAGCGCCAGCACGACAAGAATCGCTGAGAGGTAGTACGGCAGCGAACCGCGCTGAGTGATAGCGGTGAGGTCTGCGGCAAAGTTGTCCAGTAGACGCATGAACCGACGGTAGACGAGCTCAGCGTCCGCACCATGTGGCATCTTGGCCTGCAGGAGTTCGAGCGGACGTCGTGCCACGAACATCAGTGCGCCGACGGTCAACACCGAAACGGTCAACCAGAAGCTGGTGCCAAAGCCAGCCCACAACGTCAGGTGCCCCGCGTGTCCGGCCTGGTAGGTATCGGCGTGCGCGACGATGTATTTCTCGAACTGGACTGGGAACAGGCCAACAATCAGCGAGAGCACGGCGAGCACGAGTCCCGGAACGGTCAAGCGTGGACCCTGACGCTTGAACTCGGCTGGGTCCACCATGTCGGTGACGGATGGCTTGCCCTCGGAGGTGAGTTTCGGAATCGCGATTGCCGGGGCACCCTTCTTGTCCGCGAATGCCCCCCAGCAGAAACGGGCACCGTAGGCAACGGTCAGCATCGAACCGATGACGACGGAGACCAGGACGACGGTGCTCACCCACGGTGCCAGCGCGGGAACACCGTCGTGCAGAAGCGCCTCAAGTGCTGCTTCCTTCGCGACGTATCCTGCCAGCGGTGGCACGCCGATCATCGACAGCGTGGCCACGATTCCCGTGAACGCGACCATCGGCATCGCACGACCCACGCCCGTGAGTCGTCGCATATCGCGAGTTCCCGTCGCAGCGTCGACCACACCGGTGGTCAAGAACAGTGCGGCCTTGAACATCGCGTGCGATGCGATCATCGCGAGGCCCGCGAGCGCAGCGCTCTGCGAACCCAGTCCCACCATCAGCACGATCAACCCGAGCTGCGAGACCGTTCCGTACGCCAGAATAAGTTTCAGATCATGTTGGCGCAGCGCACGATACCCGCCCAGGAGCAGGGTTCCGCAACCCATGATCACGATCATCCACACCCACACCTCAAGGTGGGAGTAGGCGGGAGCGAAGCGCGCAACCAGATACACGCCAGCCTTCACCATCGCAGCAGCATGCAGGTAGGCCGACACCGGAGTCGGAGCGGCCATGGCACCGGGAAGCCAGAAGTGCGTCGGGATCAACGCGGCCTTTGAGGCCGCACCGATCAGCAGGCACACGACGCCAGCGGTGACTGCCGCGCTCTGCGGCGGGTTCGCGATCATGCCGGACAGCGAGAAACCGGTCTCCGCACTCACGCCAAGGATCACAACGCCCACGAGCATTGCCAAGCCGCCTGCGGTGGTGACGATGATCGCCTGCATGGCGGCTCGTCGAGAAGCCTTCTTCTCAAAGTAGTGGCCGATGAGCAGGTAGGAGAACACCGTGGTGAGTTCCCAGAACATGAACAGCAGCATCAGGTCATCGGCGAGCACCAGGCCCACCATGACACCGGCGAATGCCGTGAGAACGCCACAAAAACGCCTCAGGCCTTGGGCCGTGGGCGAGAAGTATGCAGAACAATAGATCAGTACGCCAGCACCAATACCACCGACGATGAGCAGCATCAGCCACGACAGCGTGTCCAACCTGAAGGCGATATTGATACCGAGCGCCGGTATCCACGAATAGCTCTCAGCGGGATAGTTCCCCTCAAGCACACGCGAGGTCATGGTGAGCGCGTACACGGCGGCGCCTGCAGGGGCAGCAGCAACAACGAGGAAAGCCTTACGGCCAAACCACGTTACTAATGCGGGCGCAATGAGAGCCATGATCGCATGGGCAACGAGCAAAATCAGCACGTCCGCTCCGTCCTGTAGTGGGCGGTAACAAGAACACAGTTACGCACCAAGAACGGGGCAAGCCCGCGTCAAGTTCCAGTGTGGGAGTGCGATAACCTTCACAAAACGCATACCGAGACACGGTATACGACGAGTTGATTTTACCAAGCGCACACCGACCTAAGTCCCGATGTGACGTATTTAGGAGGTAAAAGTTCGCGAAATTTATAGAGAGGCCGGGTCACGTAGAAACCCGTCCTGGTCCACAACCTCTCCTGCGGTCGCCGAATACAGCGACCGGGTAAGGCTGCGCACAAGCGGCGTGATACGGGTGCGTCGCTGACGCAGTTCAAAGCTGGGAAGTTCACGATGCCAGTCCTCAAGGTCATCTGGAATCCATGAGATCCGGTATTCGATCACCCCGTTCTTGGCCCATTCAATGTTCTCCAGGATCGGTGGCAGCCATTGTGTTCCGGCCACTTCCACCGTGACCAGATCGCCCTTGGATGCCTCGTACACGAGCCCATAGGCGGTAACCGCCTCGGGTTCGGCAAGCGTCTGTGCATCGAACTCGTCTGCGGTGCGGTGCAACTTCTCAAGAAAGTCTGGGGCGAGGGCAACGAGTTCATCACGTACTTCCTGCGCCGCCTCGAGGTTTGGACCGTCCCATTCCACCTCGGTGGGCATGTACTGCATGGTTGGCGCAACGAGTTGGGCAAGACGCAGGGTTGCCTGGGGGTCGAGCCATACGTCGCTGTAGACGGTCAGTTCCACATTGGCAGCGGGGTCAGGGGCGACGGAGCGATAACGCTCGGCACCACCGCCCAGGACCGCATCGAAGTGTGCCGTGCCCTCCAAGAAACGCGCAATCGAGACCAGAGAGGTCACCTGCCGGAACTCCTCGCGCACCGGCATGCCCTCCGCGAAGATGCGTGCCAATCCGTCCCGGTCACCCACATCCCGCATGGGTGCCTCGCCGCGTTCGCGTACGCACGTGAGCGCCCACACAAGCGTTGCCTGTGGGGGAAACTGCGCGGGGTGCGGCTGCGTTTCGGGGTCTTTGTCGAGGGCACCCAGGTCGAGGTGCAGGACTCCCGTGTCGAGGATGACGCCCGTATCCCCCATGCTCACGGCACCGGTTTCGAGCGAGATGACCTTCGACTGCGATTCCGGTGCGAGTATGCGCGGCGAGTATGGCCCGTGCACTACGGCCCGGGGGGAGAGCCTGATCGTTCCCGGCAGGATCTCGACGATGTCACCGTCCACGATCTCTCGCGGCAGGGTTTCCCAGGTTGCGCGTGGTTCGCGGCACTGGAACAGAAACTCCATGTCGGAGGGGTCCAGGTAGTCGGGCAGGGTCAGGAAGTGCGTGACCTGTGCGCCCGTCCCAGCGCTGCGGGAAGGAAGGTCTGGCAGCGGTGTCGGTGAGAGCCGTAGTTGGGTCATTGGAGGTCGTACTAGTGCGCGTCAGGCTCACCGGAGACAGATTCGTCTGCCACGGGTGCATCGGTTCCTGACACGTCGGTGACGTCGCTGCGGTAGAAGTTCAGGTACGAGCGTGATGCTGTCGGTCCACGCTGCCCCTGGTAGCGCGACCCATACACGTGCGAACCGTACGGGTTCTCAGTTTCAGAGGTGAGCTGGAAGAAGCACATCTGACCGATCTTCATGCCCGGCCACAACAGGATTGGCAGAGTCGCGACGTTGCTCAGCTCAAGGGTCACGTGCCCGGTGAAGCCTGGGTCGATGAAACCCGCGGTCGAGTGGGTCAGCAAGCCGAGTCGTCCGAGCGAGGATTTCCCCTCGAGGCGCGCAGCCACATTGTTGGGCAGGGTGACCTGCTCGTATGTGGCCGCGAGAACGAACTCACCTGGATGCAGGATAAACGGGGTGTCCGCTTCCACCTCAACGAGTCGCGTCAACTCCGGCTGTTCTGTGGCCGGATCGATGTAGGGGTACTTGTGGTTGTCGAACAGGCGGAAGAACCGATCGAGGCGCACGTCCACGCTTGAGGGCTGGATCAGGGTTGGGTCGAACGGTTCGAGAGCCACCGTGCCCGCTTCGATGTGGGCTTTGATATCGCGGTCTGAGAGGAGCACTGTGTGACCATTCCTTTTCGACGAGCCGGATGCGTTTCTTCGCTGGGTGCGGCCGCGTGGGCGGCCGGTTCGCAGGTTCCGCCTCCTAGATTAGCAGCGCCACCTGCAATCCCAGTGGGGCTTCTTGGCTTTCGGGGAGAGGTTCCACGGGCCTTCTCCCCAGTGTCCATTTCCAGTGGTTCCCCACATTCCCTTCGCCATCTCACCTTGCTCATCGCGCCCCGCCACCTCCTAACGCCGATGGGGCGTTTTTGATCCAAGTACACACATCTTTTCCGCGCACCCGGGCAATTTTGGCCCCAACGGTTTAGCCCCCAGCGACAGTAGCGCGACACCCGGCCGTCACGGTGCCAGGCCGAACCGCAGGGCATGGCCGACAGTGCTGGAAGTTGAGATGGGGTGTGATCGGAACCATATCGTCGCCAATTGCACTGCGTGCAAAATTGCACGTAGTGTAAACAGGTGACTTCAAAGGCTTCCGACACCACGCTCTCGCGACGAGAACGCAACAAAGTCGCGACCAGGGCAGCCATCGCGCAGGCCGCGCTCGACCTGGTGGCCGAGGTTGGCTACGAGAACATCACGATCGAGATGGTCGCGGCCCGCGCTGACATCTCCCGACGCACGTTCTTCAACTACTTCTCGTCCCTCGATGAAGCCCTCAACATTCAGGTGACCCGCGCCCTCGACCGCGCGATCGAAGCGCTCGACGATCACGCCTTCACCATGCCCATCGTCGACGCCACCATTCACGCCCTGCATTCCATCGCAGACCAGGACTTCCTCAGTTCCGTCGCATTGCTGTACTCACAGGGCTGCACCAACCCATCGCTACACGCCAACCGGCTCATCGCCTGGGAAGAGGCAATCACCGAAATGACCCGCAAACTCGGGCAACGGCTACCCAATGCGGACCCATTCGCGATCTCCGTCTTCAGCCACTCCGTGCTCGGCGCCTGCAACGCCGCGTTCCAACACTGGTTCGACACCGTTGACGGCATCCCAACCGAGGCCGATACCGCACGCCTCAAAGACACCCTGACCCAGGCAATCGAAATCATCAAAGACGGTTTCCCCACAATCGCCTCCATCAACCCCACCCCAACGCCCGCACAGAAAGACGCCTGACCCATGGCACAATTCCTGTACAAAATCGGTCTTGCCACACACGACCACCGCAAGAAGTTCATTGCCGCCTGGGTCGCGATCCTCACGCTCATCGGAGTCCTAGCCGGAACCTTCATGGGCACCCTGTCCAACACGTTCTCACTGCCAGGCACCGAAACCGAACGCGTGCTCAACCTCATGCACGAGGAACTACCCGAACTCTCCGGTGGAAACGGCACCATCGTCTTCCAAACCAACGACGGTGAACCCTTCAGCGACGCACAACGCACAGCAATTGTCACTGCCCTCGAAGGCCTAGAGGGGCAAACGCCTGTGCGTTCAGTCCTGAACCCATTCGAGATGCAAGACCAACTCGACAACAGCGCACAAAACGTCGCCGACGGCGAAGCGGAAATCGCCGAAAACGAGAAGAAACTAGAGGATGCCCAAGCCGAGGTCTCCGATGGTGCCCAACAACTCCTCGAGGCAGAGGAAGAACTGGCCGCCGGAGAAAAGGAAATCTTCGACAACGAGGCCAAACTCGTTGAAGGTCGAGCACTCCTCCTCGCAGGAGAGAGAGAACTCGAAGACGCCAGGAAACAACTCGACGAAGCAGAGCAGCAGCTCACAGACGGAGAGAAGGAACTGGCTGACGGGCGCAAACAACTCAACGACGGGCGAGCAGAATACGAAGCAGGACTCAAAGAGTTCAAGGCCGGAGAAAAACAGTTCAACGCCGGCAAGAAAGAATACAACCAAGGCGTCAAAGAATATGAGGCTGGGAAAAAGCAGATCGCAGACGGCGAGAAGCAGATCGCAGCGGCCAAGAAACAATTAGCCGCCGGCAAGAAAGAGTACGAAGCCGGAAAGAAACAATACGACGCTGGCATCGCCCAGGCTGCCACGCAACTCGGCACCAGCGGAGAACGGGCAACCATCGCCGCTGCCAAGGGCGCACTGCAACAGATCTCCGGTGCGCTCTCCCAGATTCCGTCCCTCAAAGACCTCCAGGACAGCAAGGCACAGCTTGAACAACTGGGCATGCAGGACACCCCTGACTATGCCAATGTCATCACGGCAATCGAAACCCGTACCACACTCGAAGCACAGCAGGAACAACTCAGCCAGCTCGTGGCTGCCTCGGTGGAACTACCCAAGGCTGCCGCAGAGCTAGAGCAGGGCAATAAGACCATTGCCGAGGAAAGTGCAAAACTCGAAGCTGGGCGCAAGGAACTCAAGACCGCCGAGAAACAACTGACCGCCGCAAAGAAGGAACTCGACGCGGCAGAGAAAGAACTCAAAGCCGCTGAAAAGCAGTTGTCAGCCGGCAAGAAGGAACTCGACGCCGCCGAACAGCAACTCACAGACGGCGAAAAAGAACTGGCTGACGGACGCGCCCAATACGAGGCAGGGCTTGCACAGTACAACGCAGGCGTCGCCGAGATCTCCCGCAGCGAAAAGCAACTCGAAGACGGAGAACGCCAACTTGCCGAGGGGCGCAAGCAACTCGAAGATGGCCGCACCCAGATTGAGGAAAACAAGCAAAAGCTCGAAGACGCTCGCATTCAGATCGCCGACGGAAAGAAACAGCTCGAGGACGGCAGAATAGCGCTAGCCCTCGGCCTGCGAACGGTCGCGCTCACCGAGCCGATGTCCTTCATCAACAAGAACGACGACACCGCGATCTCTCAGGTCATGTTCTACGGACAGCCCGAGTCGTTGACCGCTGATGAGCGCGCCGACATCCAGTCGATCGCCGACAGTGTCGAGGCTGCCGGGGTCACCACCCTGTTCTCAAAGGAGATACTCTCCGACCTCAACTCCATCTTCGGCATCACCGAGGTCATCGGACTCATCATCGCGGGGATCGTCCTGTTCGTGATGTTCGGAACCTTCCTCGCCGTGGGACTACCACTCCTCATGGCGCTATCCGGTGTTGCAGCCGGTGTGGGTGGAACACTCGCGTTATCCTCCCTGATTGACATGCAATCCATTACCCCGGCACTCGCCCTCATGCTTGGGCTCGCCGTGGGAATCGACTACACCCTGTTCATCGTCCATCGACACCGCACACAATTGCTCACCGGGATGCCACTGCGCGAGTCAATTGGCCGTTCCATCGGTACGAGCGGAAACGCAGTCGTGTTCGCAGGTCTCACAGTGATCATCGCGCTGTCCGCGCTCGTGGTCTCTGGACTCCCGTTCATCGCGATCCTCGGTCTGTCCGCAGCGTTCACGGTGCTCATGTCCGTGCTGCTCTCGATCACGCTCACTCCCGCGCTACTCGCAGTCATGGGCGAGAAGGTCCTGACCAAGAAGGGCCGTGCAGCTCGCGCTGAAGCCGTTGCCGCCATTTCGGTGACTGCCGGGTCCTCCACCGTGGCCCATGCCCACGGTTCCAAACCCTCTGCGAGCCTATGGTGGGTCAAGACCCTCACCTCCGCACCGTGGCTGGCAGCCCTCGCAAGCATCATCGTGCTCGGCGTTATCGCGATTCCTGTGGCGTCCATGAAGACCGCGCTACCGGATGGCGGATCTGAGCCATACGGGTCCGACGCCCAGCGAGCATACGAGATCACCTCTCAGCAGTTCGGTCCTGGATTCAACGGCCAACTGATCCTGCTCGCCGAGCTCGACAACCCCGAGGATGAGAATGCGGCAACAGAGCAGCTTCTCGAGGTAGCCGAACGCATCTCCACGACAGATGGCGTGTTCGCCGCTGTCCCTGCCGTAACCAACGAGGAGTTGACCTTCGGCGCGATCCAGATCGTCCCTGCGAGTGGTCCAGCAGACCCGGCCACCGAGGAGATCGTGCACGAACTACGCGGCATGACCGACACTATCAAGGCTGAGACCGGCGTGACGGCGCACATCACGGGTCAGGTTGCCGCACAGATCGATGTCAGCGAAAAGATCAACGCCGCCCTGCCCCCATACCTCATCATCGTGGTTGGGCTCTCGCTGATCCTCATGCTGCTCGTGTTCCGGTCCGTTGTGGTGCCTCTCCTCGCGACACTCGGGTTCCTGCTCTCGCTCGCAGCCGCATTCGGTTCCACCGTGGCCGTCTACCAGTGGGGTTGGTTTGGGCCTCTCTTCGACGTGCACAACCCGGCACCGATCATGAGTTTCCTGCCGATCCTGCTCACCGGTATCCTGTTCGGCCTGGCTATGGACTATCAGGTCTTCCTCGTAACAGCGATGCGCGAGGCCTACGCTCATGGTTCATCCGCCCGTGACGCCGTCAAACAGGGCTTCAACCTGGCTGCTCCGGTCGTTGTGGCTGCGGCACTCATCATGGTGTCCGTGTTCGCAGGCTTCACGTTCTCGCACCTGACCATGATCCGTCCGATCGGGTTTGCGCTCGCTATAGGCGTGCTGTTCGATGCCTTCGTGGTCCGCATGACCCTCACCCCTGCGATCATGCACCTGCTCGGCGACAAGGCGTGGTATCTGCCAGCGTGGCTTGAGCGGATCCTTCCAGACGTGGACGTTGAGGGCGCAAAGCTTGAGGATTCCGTTCCTCCTGCTGACTCCACTGAGAACGTTCCATCGGAACCAGTCACAGCGGGCGACGCCCGGTAGAAGCACTAACCCTCACCTTTGAGAGTGCGGATATCCGCACTCTCAATGCGTGCGAGTGCACTTTTGGTAACTCTCAAATGAAGTGACAGATTGCGAGTGCACTCAGGATGCGCATCTCACGCAGTTACTCGGATTAACAATCACTCACATATTGAGTTGTCTGTTGAAGGTTCAAGGATCGAGGCGCACACTCAAGGCATGGCAGGTTTCTTCTCGTTCCCCAATCCCGTCAACGAAAAGGCGGCGCGCACGGTCGCCGCTGGAGTCGTTGCGCTGACAGTCATCACGCTGATCACATCACACCCAATCCCTCTTGTGCTGTTGACGCTGGGTTTCTGGGGACGAGTTCTGGCCGGTCCACGACTTTCTCCCCTCGGCTGGCTGGCGCAGCGCGTCATCGCACCACGTTTCGGTCTGCCCAACTTCGTTCCAGGACCGCCCAAGCGATTCGCCCAGGGAATCGGAACCGTGTTCACCACCACCGCAACGATCCTGTACTTCTCTGGTGCGGAGACAGCCGCTTGGGTTGTGCTTCTGATTCTTCTGGTGGCCGCGAGCCTTGAGGCATTCGTTGGTTTCTGCCTTGGCTGCTATATCTTTGGACACCTTCAAAACTGGGGTGTCATCCCTGCAAGCGTGTGCGAGGCGTGCAACAACATCTCGCAGCGCTCGCAGCCTTCTGGATCTACACCTTCCTCTCTTTGAGAGTGCAGATATCTGCACTCTCACGCACTGAGAGTGCACTTTTGGTAACTCTTGGGGTGGGTGACCGCACACAGGGCAGCGTGAACTGGGTATAAGTGACTGGAGAGAGTTATCCACACCCTTGTTGAGTGGATGGGGAGTTCACCACCATCGATCCGTGGGCGAATTAACCGGAAAGCCCCTTGACCTACATGTTGGGTTCACAGTCCTCGTTACCCACAACTTCGTCCACCGACCCGTGGAAAACTCAACTTTTGGACGCCCAACCCACATTCTTTTCCACAGTGTGGTCAGTGGAAAACTCCCATATCGGTGAATAACCCTGTGGATAAGGCACCCTCTCCCTTCCGCATAATCAAGCGGTTTCCACAAGCATTAACAACTTATGCACACATTCGTCCACAGGTGGGCGTGGACCGTCCACGAGTTATCCCCAATACGCAACCGGCTTTGTGGATAAACTTGGCACGGCCTCATAACCCGCGTGGACCCACCTGCACAGCAGTAAAGACACGCTCGCGCAAGGGGTAGAACAGCAAACACCGCCCAACAGTGCGGGAAACACGCGCCATCAGGCGCATTGGAAAGGTATGAACATGCACCAGTGGGTTTGGCCCGCCTACATAGCGGTACTCCTGGGTGCCTTGCTCTTCGCCCTCTTCCTCATCCCGATTCTGGTCTTGCAGTACCGCAGGTTTGGCGGCTTCAGTTTCTCGAGGTTCCTCGTAGCGGCAGCGGCTTCCATCTATGCCGTTGCACTGGTTTCCTACACGCTGCTCCCGCTCCCCGATCCAGACACGCTCAACTGCGCGGCATCGCACACGCTCCTTCAACTCCAACCGGGGGCATCGCTTGATGACATCGCGCAGGTGGTGCGAGAGCAGGGCCGACGGGCAGCGCTCACGAATCCGGTGATCCTGCAGGTTGTGTTCAACGTGCTGCTGTTCATCCCGTTCGGCGTGATTATGCGCCGGTTCTTCGAACGCTCAATCATCACGACCACGCTGCTGGGCTTCCTTCTCTCTGTGGGCATTGAGACGACCCAGTACACGGGCCTGTGGTGGATCTACGACTGCGCCTATCGGGTCGCAGACGTGGACGATGTCATCACCAACACGACCGGCGCGTTGATCGGTGCACTGTGTGCGCCGCTCCTGCTGGCCTTCATTCCGCGCAAGGGCAGGCTGGAGCGCAACCGACTCGTCGCCAAGCCCGTGACGAAGCGCCGCCGCCTGCTGGCGATCGCGATCGACTATTTCGTGTACCTCGTCGTGTCGACTGGCCTGGTGGCCACTGCGACGATCACAGGCTTGATGGTGCATGGAGACGAGTATCAACTATCCACAACGGCGACCTGGGCGCTGTGTGCGGTTGTCTTCTTGACGACGAGTCTGCTGCCCGCCCTGTATGGTTCCGGTGCATCGTGGGGACAAAGGGCGGTATGGTTACGCGGGCAGTGGCAGGTTGCGGAAGGTAGTGCGCGGCACCGGCTGCTTGCGCTGACGCGCATGTTCGTGGGCTTCGGTGGATATGTGCTGCTTGATCTGACAAGCACCTATGGCTCTGGCGAGTGGGCAGAGATACCCGGAACCGCTCTGACTGTCTTTGTGTTGATTTCGGCCGTGTTTGTGCTGTTTACGCCGTCCGCACGCGGTCTGAGTTTCCGATTGACCTCTGGCAAGGTGGTTGATGCACGTGCTGACAACGACGCGCCAGGGACTTAGGCCCCGGCATCCGTCATGACTAATTGTGGAATAATGTCAGAATGCCAAAGATCATCGGAGGTTCCCTGCATGAACACAGGGAGCAGACACGTCAGCGCCTTTTCACAGCACTTGCAACCCTTATGGAAGAGCGCGGTTTCGATGTCATCTCCTTTGCCGAGATCGCGGCGGCAGCGGGGGTGGGCCGTACGGCTGTCTACAACCACTTCCCCGACAAGGAAGCGCTGCTCCTTGGCTACATTCAACACGAGACCTCAAAGTACGTTGAGAACCTGCAGCGCTCGCTCGCAGACATCAACGACCCCGTGGAGCGGTTGCGCGCATACGTTCGCGCTCAGGCGCGCCTGAACCGCGTCTTTCATGTGACTCCGGGCGCAGAGTTGCGCACTATCCTGTCCAAGAGCGCCGCACAACGCCTACGCGAGCATGTCACCGTCATCGAGGAACTCCTCTACACGATTCTGGGAGCGGGTATCTCCTCGGGTGATTTCCCACCGCAGGACATCCCGACAACCGTGGCACTCATCAACGCCTGCCTGTCGGGTCGTGCAATACCGGAATCCGGTCCCGAGCGGGAACGCGCCGCGGCTGCGGCGGAGGAGTTCATCTTGCGCGCAGTGGGCGCTCGCACCAGCCAGACAACTCGCATTTACTGACACCTGATCAGCAAGACGCCGTCTCACTCTGTGGCGACACACCAAATTTCCACAAGCGTCCACAATCCCACGTGCCGGGCTGTTTCTGACATTTTTTCTGACACTTTGTCCGAAAGATTCGCATCATTAGGGTAGGCAAGCCTAATTTTGAGCAATATCATTGTTTCTGACAAACCGTCAGATCTTGCTTGAGTTGCCGCACCGCGTGATTCGCAAGACGACTCCACTCTTTCGCACACCCGAGGTGAATCGTGACCGCAACAGTCAGCGACATCAGCACCGACACCATCGAGACGACCCCTCTGGCCACCCGCCTCAAAGAAGGCACCCGCCAGATCCACTCCGATGCCGAGAACATGCGCTTCATTTCCGAACTCATGGGCGGAAAACTTAACGTCGCCGCCTACCGTGACCTAGCGATTCAACAGCACTACATCTACGCGGCACTTGAGCAGGCAACCGAGGATATTGCGGGCATGCCTCAAGCAGACACCCTGACCTTCGCGGAATTGACCCGTTCCCCGTCCATTGCACAGGACCTCGAGTTCCTGGTGGGACCGGACTGGGCGGAACAGATCCAGCCACTCCCGGCAACGCTCGTCTACGTTGAGCGCCTACGTCAGTCATCCGGTTCGCTCGCACGCTACGCCGCACACGCCTGGACCCGCTACCTTGGGGATCTCTCCGGCGGTCAGGTCATAAAGGTCATGATGCAGCGCCACTACGGCATGGGCCAGGACGGACTGAACTTCTACGACTTCAAGGAGATCGTGAAGGCCAAGCCATTCAAGGACCTGTACCGTGAGCGCCTCAACGGGCTGCAGCTCACCGAGACAGAGATCGAAGAGGCCGTTGCCGAAGCACTCGTCGCGTTCGAGCTCAACCAGAAGATGTTCGCCGAACTCGGTGCGATTCACTGCAACTGAGCAGTCATCGTTTTTCGATGGGCGGTTTTTCGTCCGCATCCCTGGAAATTTTTCGGGGACTCGGACGAAAAACCGCCCATCGATGCATAGGGACTGATTCAGATCAGGCTGCGCAATCAGATCAGTGTGCCCGGTCTAGATTGGGCACTTGGCTTTGAACTCCAGCTCAGACCAGATCCAGCAGCTCCTGCGGCTTATCAATGACCGCGAGAGCACCATGCTCAAGCAGTTCCCCGGGAAGCGCATAGCCCCACGAGACTCCCACGGTGTCGATACCATGCAACCGTGCGCCGTTCACGTCATGTTCGCGGTCCCCAACCATCAGGATCCGACCAGCACCCGGCAACTGTCCCGACAGCGGAGTGAGCGAGGCGAGGCAGTGTTCGATCACGTCAGCCTTCGCCGAACGAGTGCCGTCCATGGTCGCTCCGGCGATGAATCGGAAGTAGTGCGCCAACTCGAAGTGCTCCAGAATCTGCCGGGCGTACTTCTCAGGCTTGGACGTGGCAACGGCCATCGGCATGCCACGTGCGGTGAGCGTATCGAGCAGTTCCACGATCCCCGGATAGACGGAGTTGTTGAGCATCCCGCCATCGGTGAACTTTACGCGGTATTGGCGTAGGAACTCCTCATACTGCGAGGCAGGAACCCCGTGACGAGCGGAACTGACGTGCAGGGGTGGCCCCACAAACGCCCGCAGCGTATCCGTGTCGGGCGCTTCGATTCCCAGTTGGGCGTAGGCGTACTGCACGGACTCCATGATCCCCGGAGCCGAGTCGGTCAGGGTTCCGTCGAGGTCGAACAAGACGAGTTCTCGCGTAGTCATATAGCTTTCTTTGCGGTCGATGCTGCGGCTTAACCCAGGAGCGGCAGGGTCAGTTCGGCTGCTGCTCCGCTGGTCACCCGCACGGGGATGCCCCAGTCTTGTTGGGCGAGATGGCAGGCGGGATATTCGATGCCTGGATCGTCATCGCAGCTCGCGGCCTGCGCGGTCACGTGCAGTACGCCTTCAGGAACGTCCGGGTTGATCCGTAGTGTGCGGTCGAGTTCGACCGTCGTTCCAGAGCCATCGAGCAGCAGGTTCTCGGGCGATGCCGAGACGGTCAGTTTCGTTGACGGCCCCCACCGATCATCGTATTTTTGGCCGGGTGCGGGGGTGAACACCACGCGGAGTTCGAGATCGCCGGAGGCGATCTCCGTGACGGGACGCTGCGTCCTGTGCGCCCCGGCGTTGAGGATCTGCCCGGCCAACTCGTCGGAAATCTGAATGCGGGTGAGGCGGTGCGCCGCCGATTCGATGACAAGCAGTTCCAATCCGCTTGGCGACGATACGGCCAGGATTCCCGACGGCTCGCTCAAGCCCGTGGCGAGCGTGGTGACCTGCGTGGTTGCAGGGTCGTAGCGGCGGATCGCGCCGTTGTAGGTGTCGGCGATGGCGACACTGCCATCGGGCAATGCTGCCACACCGAGCGGGTGCTGCATGAGCGCTTGATCGGCAGCACCGTCGCGCAGGCCGAAGTCGAAGAGTCCTTGGCCGATTGCGCTGTGAGCGGTGCCGTTGGCATCGAGCCAGCGCAGAGCGGACGTCTCGGAATCAGCGATCCACACGCGCTCGTCGGCGTCCTCGCCGCTGACCGCGAGGCCAGAGGGTTGCGCATACCAGGATTCATCGGGGCCACCGTTTTGGAGCCCCTCGTTCATGGTGCCCGAATACCAAGCAGCCTCGCCCGTGTGCGGGTCGAAGGACCAGATCGTGTGGTTTCCAGCCATTGCAATGAGGAACTTACTCGCGGCTGGCGACCACACGATATCCCACGGCGAGGTGAGCCTGCCGTCGTTGTCCGGGCCACCCACCAGATACTGCTGGCCGGTGCCCGCGAGGGTCGTGACCTGCCCCGTAGCCAGGGTGACACCGCGCAGGCAGTGGTTCACCGTGTCCGCGACGATCACGTCATAGCCGGCTGCATCCCTGAGGTCTTCGGGTACGAGCGCAAGACCGTTGGGCTCGGAGAACTGGGCGGTATCGGCCAGACCATCCGTGAGGCCGCGCTGGCCGGTTCCGATGCGGCGGATAAGGGTCTCCCCATCCGGGGCGAGCTCTGCAAGCGAGTGATGTCCGGCATCCGCAACGAGCAGATTGCCATTTTCCAGGGCAACTGCCTTGGAGGGGAACCGCAGGGTGCGTGGCTGAGCCTCGGGCATCACGAACGGGCCAGAACCCCGGTGCAACGTCCCCTGCACCTCATGCTGTTCAATCAACTCGGCGATCAGCGCGTCGATGTTGGCCTTGTGCCCCTCGCCCGCCATGTGCGCGACGATGTAGCCTTCCGGGTCCACGATCACCAGGGTTGGCCAGGCGCGGGCAGTGTATTCGCGCCACATCTTCAACTCTGGATCGTCAAGCACCGGGTGGTGCACGTCGTAGCGTTCCACGGCAGCCGCGAGCGCCACAGGGTCCGCCTCATGCACGAACTTGGGGCTGTGCACGCCAATCACCACAACCGTGTCGGAGTATTTGGCCTCTAGCTCGCGCAACTCATCAATGACGTGGAGGCAGTTGATGCAGCAGAATGTCCAGAAGTCCAGGAGCACGATCTTGCCGCGCAGGTCCGCGAGCTTGATGTCCTTACCACCGGTGTTGAGCCAGCCTCGGCCAGCCAGTTCGCTTGCGCGCACTTTGGGAAGGTTGGACTTGAACAGGGATTGGCGTTGAGTGCTTGCGGTGCCGCTGTCGGCAGTGTTCGGGGTGTTGCTCACCGCTTAAGTCTATCGAGGCATTGTGAACACCTGATGACCTAAGCCCGGGACGACATCCGGTTGTCACTGCAATCCCCGCCTACGAGGAATAACGCACAACCATTCGGGCGACCTGGCTGGAACGCGAGATGTGCTCGTGTCCCATCCGAGTCGTCGTCAATCCCCAACGGCGTGTGCTGTCTAGTTCTCGCGCTCCACGAAATAGACGGTCCCGTCAGCAGCGACCTTACGTTCGAGGCGTTCCTGCATGTCTGCCTCGCGTGCAGCTTCTTCGTCGTTGACCGGACGAATTGGCTTGGTGGAGTCGCCTATCTGCGCAGGGCCGTATATCGGAAGAATGAACGTCTCCGTGATGCGCATGCCGCGGGTACGGGTGTCTGTGGTGTCGTGCTTCTTTTTCTTGAAAATTCCCATTGGAATCCCCCTCTTCTATTCTCCGCCGGATGACGCGATCACGCAGTATCTCGGGCAGAGAACTTCGAACGTCATTCTGAGATTCCTGCGCGATCTGCGATTTTTTGGACCTTCGCTGCAAAGAGTCCGAGGGATGTGCCGTCGTTTCCGCGCAGGTGTTCAAGAGCGGTCAAAGCAGTCGCAGCCACGTCGAGCAGTTCCGCTTCAACATCGTCCATAGTATGTGTGACGCCCTTGCGCGGGTTCTGTCCGGTCGCTCCGATGTATGCGGCAACGACTTCGCCGGCTTCCTCCGTGATCTTCGCAAGACGCGCCCATGTCGCCGCTTCGGGATCACGGGCGGCGTTGCCCTCGTCTATCCATTGGCTGATCCCAGCCAGGTTTTGAGCAACTGCGTTCACGTCCATGTCCCCATCCTAGTGCGCACTCTCAACGCGTCACTCTCACGGGGATGGAGTGGGAGGTTGGTGTGTATGCATTGACGACGAGTCGGCTGGTTCAGGAGATGCAGGCCCGACCCAGCCAACTCGTCGTCAAGCGACCACCAGCGCGGCAACCGCGCTAGGCGTGCGGCGCTGTCAGCGCCGCGATCTGTTCAAGCACACCTTCAACGTCCTGCGCGCTCAGCGCAATCTTGCGCGAGGTGAGGACCGACCACAGCCCGTTCGCTGCGAGCCAGGCAGTGAGCAGGCGCGGGTCTTGCGAAACACCCGTGGGAGATTCGAGGAACCACCGCCGCGCCCAGTCCTGATACCAACTAAGGTCGCCCACCCGGTAGACGAGTTCCGCATAGATTCTGGCCCCACCCTCCACGCTATGTCCCCGAGCCGCGACCTGCGCATAGGCGCGGACACGTTCAGCAACGTCAGCCTGTTCCAGTGGGCGCCCGAGAATCTGGCTCATTTCGTGTTCCCAGCATGAGAACACGTGCTGGATCAGCGCCTGTTGCAGCGCCACGCGGTCGGGGAAGTGGTAGAGGAGACCCTGTTTTGTCACCCCGGCGGCGTGTGCGATCTGCTGTAGCGTCGCGTCTGGGGTATCTGCCCCCATCTTCAATGCGGCAGCGATGATCTTGGTGCGGTTACTCGGACGCATCGCACTGTGCGGAACGTGCGCGGGCTTGACGTCCGAGCCGTTGCAAGAGCCGTGTCAGTTGAAAGGCCGCAGTCTCTGGGTGTTCTGGATGCCACTGCACGCCTGTCACGGGAGAGGTCTCATGGACCACGGCCTCGACGATTCCGTCTGCTGCTCGTGCGACCGCCTGCAAACCCTGCCCCAAGCGATCAACTGCCTGATGGTGGGTACAGAACACCGGTTCGGTTCCGATATCTTGGCGCAGTTCGTCGAGGTCAGGTGCCGCGATGTCGCCGGATCGATCAGTCGCATTCGCCACCTCAACGCTCGTGGTGGTGAATGAGTCTGGCCAACTACCCTCGCCCCGATGCTCGTTGGATTCAATGTGCTGCACGAGCGTGCCGCCGAACGCCACGTTGATCAACTGCAGCCCACGGCAAATACCCAGCAGCGGGGTATCGGTCAGAACCGCTGCGTGAATCGCTGCAATCTGGGCGGTATCGGCCAAGGCATCGTGATATCCACCGCCCGGATACTCGACCGGACCCCCGTAAAGTTGCGGCATGACGTCCTCACCGCCAAGGACCACGACCGCGTCCGCGCGCGAGACCGCCGCAACCGCCTCAGCCACCGGGAGCTCGCCGTTGGCGAGCAATTCCGCCTCCCAGCCAAGGGATTCGACAGCCGCGACCGCAGCGTTGTTGAGGATGTCCAGTTCAGTTTGGAACTGCGGATCGTGCGGGCGCTCGTTGCGAAGGTGGAGGAGTGCGATCTTCATGGTGCTCCTTGCGCGGTCGCGAGGGAAACAAATGGCAGCACCAGTTACTTTACTGACGGTGAAGTTACCGAACTGTTTCAGCGGCGAGTCAGAGCAGGAAATTTCTGTTCTTTCAGGGCATTCACAGCGCCTTAACGGTCCACGCGGGCGCTACCGCCGCCCGCGAGCTTGGCGACCTCGGCTCCTGTCACCATCGACGTGTCACCCGGTGTGGTCATCGCCAACGCGCCGTGCGCGGCGCCCAACTCGACCGCCTGTTGGAGCCCTTGCCCTGTGAGCAGGCCATACACCAGACCGGAGGCAAACGAATCCCCACCACCGACGCGGTCCATGATTTCGAGCCCAACTCGATGGGTCGCCTGCACGAGTCCGGTTTCGCGGGACCAGGCAACGGCGCCCCAGTCGTTGTTCGATGCGGAGTGAACGGTGCGCAGGGTCGTTCCGATCACGGAGAAGTTTGGGAACTCCTGCGCAACCTGGTTGATCATGTTGCGGAAACCCTCGATGGGGAGCGTGGTGAGGTTTTCGTCGACGCCCTCGACCTCGAACCCAAGTGCAGCGGTGAAGTCCTCTTCGTTGCCGATCATGACGTCCACGTACTTGGCGAGCTCACGGTTGACCTCGCGGGCACGGTCTTGACCACCAATCGAACTCCACAGGCTCGGACGGTAGTTCAGGTCATACGAGATACGAGTTCCGTTGGCCTTCGCTGCCTTCATCACAGCCAACGCTGTTTCCGCGCTCTGCTCCGACAACGCCGCGAAGATACCACCGGTGTGCAGCCAGCGCACACCCTGTCGACCAAACAGTTCGTCCAGATCGAAGTCCTGTGGGCGAACCTGCGAGATCGCGGTCTGGCCGCGGTAGGACACGCCTTTTGCACCACGCACCCCAAACCCGCGTTCGGTGAAGTTCAAGCCGTTGTAGGCGTTACGCCCAACGCCGTCGCTCTTGGCCCAGTGAATCCAGCGGTTGTCCACGCCTCCAGCCAGAATGAAGCCTTCGATGAGGCGGCCCACCTCATCATCCACGAAAGAACTGAGCACTGCGGCGGGAAGGCCAAAAACGCGGGACAGGCCACGGACAACGTTGTATTCGCCGCCACCCTCCCATGCCGTGAAGGATCGTGCCGTGCGGACGCGGAAGTCGCCTGGATCAAGGCGCAGCATGACCTCGCCGAGGCCAACCGCCTCGTAACGGCAGTCTTGGGAATCCCGAAGTTCAAGCACGCTCATGTCAGTTGTCTCCTTGAATAGCTGCAACGGCGTCGGTGCATAGTTGGCGAATAGTGTCGAATTCCCCGTCATTGATCAGGTTGGCTGGGACCATCCATGAGCCACCGACCGCGACAACGTTCTTGAGTGCGAGGTATTCGGCGATGTTTGTGGTGGAGACGCCTCCGGTGGGGATGAACGATACGTTGCCGAACGGCGCCCCGAGGGCCTTAAGCGCTGACGGGCCACCGTAGACGTTGGCGGGGAAGAACTTCAGGGTGGTCAGACCGAGTTCGAGCGCAGTCATGATCTCGCTTGGGGTGACGGCACCTGGAACGACGTCGATTCCGTGTTCCAGCGCGCGTTCAACCACGCGCGGGTTGAGTCCCGGGCTGACGATGAAGCGTGCCCCAACCTCCACTACCCGGTCAACCTGATCTGCGGTGATCACGGTTCCTGCACCCACGATTAGGTCTGGGTTCTTGGCCATCTCGGCAATCGAATCGAGCCCTGCTGCGGTGCGCAGGGTGACCTCGGCGACCGGGATTCCACCGGCCACGAGTGCTTCGCCCAGCGCTGCAGCACGCTCGGCCTGCTCAATAACGACGACCGGAACAATCCGGTTGTTCCCCAACTCCATGAGACACCTTCTGATAGATTTCACTGTGTGAAACGTACAGTTTCATTATTCACAAATAGAGTCCCACAGCACCGGAGCAAGTGCAAGGGCCATGCGAAAACTCCCCCAATCTCGGTGGGCTGTTTTTGGTCCGGGTGCTCGAAATTAATTTGCGCACCCGGACCAAAAACAGCCCACCGGTGCTCACCTTCGCGTCCAAGCACCGCCCGCCCTAAGCCCTCACTCAACAGCCGTTCTGATCCACAGAGTCCACTTGGCCACCAGGACAGTGACACAATTGCTGTGGAAACAGATAGGAAGGACCCTCATGGCCGAGTCACCGCGCATCGAGTCTGTGGACCGCGCTCTGCAACTGCTCATGACGCTTGCGGACGCCGGACCCGAAGGCGCTCCGCTCGCGGATCTCGCACAGGCAACGGGAATCAACAAGTCCACCGCCTACCGTCTGCTTTCCACGATGCGTCTACGTGGCTTCGCCGAACAGGACGGCGACCAGGGAAGCTATCGAATCGGTCCAGCGACCTTTGAACTAACCGAACGCAGTTTTGGCCCCCGTAATCTGGCAACAGCCATGCATCCGGCACTCGTCGCCCTTGCCCGCGAAACCAATGAACTCGTCCACTTTGGCGTGCTGACAGGCGATCGCATCCTGTATCTGGACAAGGTAGAACCCGAGCGTGCCATTCGCGTGTGGTCGGCTGTCGGCCAACGCATGCCCGTTGCAACAACTGCGATGGGCCGCGCATTGCTCGCGGCACGTAACGTGCCAGACCATCTGCTCGACAGCTACGTGGGTCAGGATAGTCCGACCAGCGCGAACGCTCTTCAGGCAGCCGTGCATCGGGCCCGCGAGCGCAACTACGCGCTCGAACACGGCGAGAACGAACCAGACGTGGCCTGCCTCGGCACCGCCATCATGCACGGCGACTCCCCCGTTGGTGCGCTATCGATCACCACTCTGGCAACGCGTATGACCCCTGAACGCGAGACCGAACTCGCCGAGATCATCACCCGCGAGATTCCGCCGCTCCTACCGCAGGGCCTTCATCTGCTGCTACGTAGTGTGTGAGCCCTTGGGTTTGGGAAGGAGACTGGCATGATCTCTCGGCGTGAACACCTCGATCTGTGCCTAGACGCCCTCGGCGCGCGCAGCGCCGGAGCAGTCATCGAAACGCCGTCGAGCATGTTGGTCCCGGTTTTTATTGCCGACGATTCCCCACTCCCATCCAGCATCTCCCCTGTGGTGGATGGTCGGGCTGAGCGGCAGCCATCTGGCCGGACGTGGATGTTGAAGTGTGCGTTTGGGCCGGAGGAACGCGCCGGGCTTGAGGTTCAATCCCGCTGGGCACATGGGATGGCTCCGATTGTTCTCCTCTGCGACACCCGGTGGGACGATGGGCCACGGGTTGCCCTCATGCCTGTCGGCGAACCGCTGGATCAGATGTCATTCCAGTCATCTACCGTGAGGCGGTTGTGCGATGCAGTGGCACGGCTACATAGTTCAACATCAGACGAGGGCGCCGGGCTTGAGTCCTTGGAAGACCGGTTCCGCGCCCTGCGCAACTACGACCCACGCGAGGTTGAACGGGCAACCAATATACCCAACAGCGCGGCAGTTGTTTCTCGCGCACGCGTCGATGCTGCCGAATTGTTCGCGTTCCCTATGGACCGGGTTGGCCTACACGGGGATGTGCATCACGGAAATCTGCTCCACTTTTCCGGCGAGCCGCAACCCTGGCTGTTCATCGATCCCAAGGGCGTGCTTGGCGAATCGCTGTTCGATTACGCGAACATCGTTTTCAATCCAGACGTGCTTGATCCGCAAACAGTTGAACGCTTCCCCGAACGCATCCAAACCATCGGACAGCACCTCCATGGACGCTACGGGTTTGACCTGAGCGAACGTTTCCTCCGCTGGGTGCGTGCCTATGGCTGCCTGTCAGCATCGTGGCATCTCGAAGACCGTTCACACAGGGCAGCGGCGGCAACCTTGAGGATTGCCGCCGTTGCCGATGCCCATATCGCCTGAGTGGAGGGATCAGCGGCCAATCTGTGGTTTTGTTCGTCAATCCGTGCCTCTGGTGAGCACGGAACAGCGCGGAAACCCACAGGTCGGCAAGATCACTTAACTGTGTAGACACTGTGTATCTGAGGTTTTTCCAGACAAAGGGCAATAGCGCGTCGATGTGTAGGGCGTACATCAACGAAAACGGTAGGAGAACCATCATGATTCAGCCGGTCACATCGACGGGAACCTCAACTGGAACCTCAGCTTCGTCCAATGCCTCCCAGATCGCATCAGCGCAGCGAGCCCTCAAACTCGCCCAGAAGGAACTTCAGGATGCGCAGCAAAAACTGGTCGAGGATACCGCGAACCAGGAAAGCGAAGAAACCCTTGCTGCTGATGCCGCAGCCGTCTCTGTTGCATCCGCATCCGTCACCATGGCCATGCAGCGCCTGAGCGAACTTCAGCAACAGGAAAGCGATTCGAGCACGTCGCAGGACTCACAGGAAGTCACGCCCACGACTCGCGAACAATCTGTGACTGACCCAGACTCTCTGTTCCATCACCTGGACGTTGATGCCTGAACCAGGCTCGATAACGGAAACCACTCTGTGGTTTTGCTCGGCGATCTGTGCCGCTGGTAGGCACGGGTCGGCGCGAAAACCCACAGATTGGCGAAGGTGAAGAAACCTGGGACTGCTCGGTCGCCGAGCAGTCCCGGCAATGTGCGCCCTAGTTGTCGCGTTCCGCCTGGCGCGCATCAGACTGCGCCAACTGCGCGAGTTGACGGTTGTATTCCTCGAGTTCGGTGTCCCCGTACTGCTCGACCTGACGGTCTCGGCGCCGGGCAGCACGCTCATCGGATGTGGCCCAACTGACGGCCACGATGATCGCCAACGAGAGGGTCGGGATTTCACCGATGCCCCATGCGATGGCTCCACCGCGCTGTTGATCTGCGATGGCGCTCTCGCCCCACGGCCTCCCCATGAGCCCGAACCAGTCGGCGGCGAGCAGGGTTTCGGAGGCCATCATGGTCACACCGAAGAAGGCGTGGAACACCATCGTGGATAGCAGGAGCACGAGACGTTGAGCGTATCCGGGCCGATTCGGGCCTGGATCGATGCCGATCAGTGCATTGGCGAAGAAGTAGCCTGCAAGCGTGAAGTGCACGATCATCGCCATGTGCCCAAGGTGGGTTTCCATCGCGAACTCGAACGCCGGCGTGTAGTAGAACAGGATCATCGAACCCGCGAAGTTCACTGCGGCAACGACCGGGTGGGAGAAGAACTGGCCATAGCGGGAGTGGATGATGCCGAGCAGCCACTCGCGTCCACCACGCGAGTCATCCTTGCGGGCGGGCACAGCACGCATCACCAAGGTGACCGGAGCAGCAAGGGTCAGCAGGATGGGGATCACCATCGCAAGCAGCATGTGCATGAGCATGTGTGCGGAGAACAGGACGGCACCGTACACGGCTGGACCACCTGAGGTCACCCAGAACATGATGATCATGCCGAGCGTCCAGGAGGCGGTACGCAACCACGACCACGAGTCGCCGCGCGCTCGCAGCCGCAGTACCCAGCGCCAGTACACAACGAGTCCTGCGATGCACAGGAATCCGAACAGCACGTCGAAGTTCCATTCGGTGAACCAGCGCGTAAAGGTCGGTTCGGGTGGCAGCTCGGAGCCTGTCAGCAGGTAGGCTGGCGAGGCATCGGGTGGCAGTTCGTCGGACTCGGGTGGAGCGGTTCCTCCGAGCGCCACGGCCACACCGGAAACGGCTCCCATCAGTAGTATCTCCGCACCAGCCAGACGCCAGAAGGCTGCGGGCAACATTCCGCGAGCGCCCTTCGGCGACAACCCCAACTGAGCCACAACGTGACGGCGGTGCAGCCACCCAAAGATTCCCAGCACAACAAACAGGCCGGTCTTTGCCAGGATGAGGCCCCCGTACTGGGTGTTCAGCCCGTCAAACCCGCCCACGCGGATGACGGCGCTCACGAATCCTGAGACGGCGACCAGCACGAATGCCCATCCGGCGATTGCGGAATACCGTGCGGTGATGGTTGCCAGATGGGATGCTGGCGTGGTTGGCATCAGGTAGAGGAGTGCGATCGTGGCGAGCGCGCCGATCCACACCGCGGCGGCGGCAAGATGCATGAACATGCCGGAGACTGCTTGCACGTGGTTTGCACCGCCTGAGGCGTGCCCCATGGAGGCGAGGAACGCGAACGCGGAGGCGGTGAGCGCGAGGGTCCACATGGCACCGATGGGGCGCGTCACCAGGAAACACAGGGTTGTCACCACTGCGGCGATCAGGAGGATCGTCAGCAGCACCTGGCCCGCCGGAATCCGCGAGACGAACACGAACCACTGCTCGCCGAACTGCGGATCGCTCAGGGGGATTCCCACCATGTTTGCGCCCACGAACAGCAGGCGTGCGAGCATGGCCAGGGTCCATCCGGCCGCGCCGCAGCCGGCAATCAGCATCGTGTTGCGGAAGGTTGTAGAGGCAGGCGCTACGTTCCTCCGGGCAGTCACGCGCTCAGGTGTCCGAGGTGTGCCTCCGGCTTCGCTTAGTTCAATGCGAGACTTCCTTGGCGGGCGAATCGCTTTGGCACGGCCGCCGCCAGGGACCACAAAAACCGCCAGGACAAGCGCACCGGCAGTCACAGCGATGAAGGCCTCGGTCAGGAGGGTCGAGACGCCGACCCCGTAGCGTACGACCGCACCGGGGTCGGCAAACCCCGGCTCGGCAAATGCTGCGGAGTAGGCTGCCGCTGCCACGAGCGCGAGCAATGCGACCACAACGAACCCACCGAGAGCCGTCACCACAAAACGTGAGGCAGTGGAACCAGAGGGGCGAGCGGGCGCGGAAACGTTCACTCCTTTACTGTATTGCCCCTACCTGATAGACACGAATTCCCCGCATTTCGGCATGTGTCACCTCTCATAACGCAGCAAGAAAACTGGCATACTGGCTACAGTTCACATGCGCCGTGCGGGTCCACCCCAATCCGCAGGCACCAGCCAATCCGGAAGGCAGCGACGTGTCACGAGGCCAAGGCAACATCACGACGAACGAGCTCGCCCACGCGAAAACTCTCATCGACCACATCAACACGATCTTCGACTCGAAGGTTGTGGGCCAGACCGAGTTGCGGGTCTCCCTCATCTCCACGCTGCTTGCGGGCGGGCACATCCTGCTCGAATCTGTTCCCGGTCTCGCCAAGACGACTGCCGCGGAAACGCTCGCTCAGGCTGTGAATGGTTCGTTCCACCGCATCCAGTGCACCCCGGACCTGATGCCCAATGACATCGTGGGTACTCAGATCTACAACTACGGCACAGGTTCATTCACGACTCAGCTTGGTCCGGTTCACGCCAACGTCGTGCTCCTCGATGAGATCAACCGTTCCTCCGCGAAGACCCAGTCCGCGATGCTCGAGGCGATGCAGGAACGGCAGACCACGATCGGTGGTACGGAGTATCGTCTGCCTGATCCGTTCATGGTGCTCGCCACCCAGAACCCCATCGAGGAAGAGGGCACGTACGTTCTGCCCGAGGCGCAGATGGACCGGTTCCTCATGAAGCAGATCCTGACCTACCCGAGTTCCACGGACGAGGTCGAGATTTTGGGCCGGGTCGCCACTGGCGCCCAGGATGCCCCCATCACTGCGAGCCGCGTGTCCATCAAGGACGTCAAATACCTGCAATGCCTAGTTGACCGCGTGTATGTGGACGATTCGATCAAGCAGTACATTGTTGACCTCATCAACACGACGCGTGGGCTTGGGTCCGTTGAGGTGCCGGGGCTGACCGAGCAGGTGCGTGTTGGGGCCTCCCCTCGCGGCTCGATCGCGCTCATGCGGGTCGCGCAGGCACTCGCTGTCCAGTCCGGCCGCGCGTTCGTGGTCCCCGATGACATCAAGTTGGTGCGGCACCGCGTGCTGCGGCACCGCATCGTGCGCACTTTTGACGCCCTTGCAAACAATGTCGCACCGGAGGAGATCATCGACGCCGTGTTCAACGCGGTTCCAGCCCCATAACACCGTTGCCTCGATTGCCGACGAGTCGGGCCGTTCCAGCGCATCACGCGCTGGCAGACCCTCGGCCCAGGCCCAGCCCACAGAACGTGAGGGCTGCTGGGACTGACCGGATCGTCGCCAAACTAAACTTGACGTGTTACGAACTTTCGTCCGTTGTCGTTCCGGTAGGTGTCTGCTCCACGAGACCCCTACACTTCACTTCACTATTTTGTCAGTAACAGAACCCAGGAGAGGAGACCGCCGATGGCCGATGTGGCGCGGCTCGCGCATCTGCGCGCGCACATTGAACTGCCCGTGCTCAAGCGTGCGGCAGGTCTCCTTGAGGGGTATCACCGCTCGATCTTCAAAGGGCACGGCCAGGACTTTGACGATCTGTCGCTGTATAGCCCCGGCGACGACGTGGGCGACATCGACTGGAAGTCGTCGGCGCGGGCGGGGCGCCCGATCATCCGCCGTTTCGCGCAGCACTCGAACCTGACGGTCGTTCTCGTTGCGGACACCGGCCGCAACATGGGTGCGATGTCCTCGGGCGGCATGCCCAAGAACGAGGTCGCGATGTACCTCGCAAGCATTGCCGCGTATGTGGCCAGGGACCGTGGCGACCGCGTTGCCCTGGTGGCCGGAGACAAGGGGCGGGTCACGCAACTACCACCGCGAGCCAGCACGCAGGACCTTGAGGTCATGCTGACGATCCTGGACTCGATGTACTCGATTGACGCTCCGCCGAGTTCCCTGAACATCCCGTTGGCCAGGGCGCTGACGTTCATCAAGCGTCGGTCGTTGATCATCGTCATCACCGACGAGGTGCGGCCATCCGCCGAACACGAAACGCTCCTGCGCAGATTGCGGGTCAAGCACGAGGTCCTCGTGTTGAACGTATCCGACGCCTCACCGTTCGTCGGGGCCAGGCTCGAAGGAAACCCGCGCGTTGCCGATGTGGACCGCTCGATCAACCTGCCCAAGTTCATGGGAAAGAACTCCCGCGTGCAACGCGAAGCTGGTCAGCATGTGCGTGCCCAACGCGAGGAAACTGAAGCCATGCTGAAACGCAACGGAATCGTGAATGTCGTGGTCGACTCAACCGCAGACGCCATCCAACGGTTCGCCCTCGCCGTCCGCAGACAGCAGCACCTGAGTTAGGCGGTCACGACATGCTTCCGCTCATCGACCCGACAGCCTACAGCCCACTGTGGTGGGTTGCCATTGGCGTGCTCGTGGCGCTGTTCCTCGGCTGGCTCGTGGCCATTCCCTTCCTGACACGTGGGCGAGCCGCCCGCAACTACAACGAACTGCTCGTGCCACGGGAGCCACCTCGCACCCTGCAGGATATCTATCGCGACCGGATTCTGGCACTGGGCGACTCACTCACCGCCCAGGAGATCACCGAACGCGAGATGCACCTGCAACTGTCCGAACTCGTGCGCGAGTTCGTCACCGCACGCACCGGCATCACCGCGAAGACCATGACGTATTCAGATCTGGTCGCAGACGAACGCACCGAGAAGGTTGCCTTCGTCATCGCGCAGTTCTACCACCCCGCCTTCTCGAGTTCCGGCTCCCTCGAAGACTGGAACCCCGCCGAGGAACCCCAACCGATCACGCTTCGCAACGCGCTGTTGGTGGTGGATCACCTGTGAATCAGTCATCCGTTTCCCACATTCTGTCCTGGCCGTGGGCCATTGCCGTCATCCTTGGGTGCGCCCTCGCGGCCTGTCTGACGGTGGCGGTCATGTCGCGGCGGGGCTCTCGGCGCCGTGCGGACACCTCAGCGAAGCTCGGCGCGGCGGATGCGATCTGGGTCGCCAACTCCTCATATGTCAGGGACCTCCCCCAGTTCAAGCGCCAACTGCGCAAATATCGTCTGTTCCAGGCTCTTGGCGCGCTCAGCCTGACCGTTGCGCTCGTGGGCGGTTCGTTCCTCGTGGCACGGCCCGTCACCGTGACTGTCTCCGACCCGCGTATGGCCAACCGCGACATCGTGCTGTGCCTGGACATCTCCGGGTCCATGCTCTCGTACGACCGCGAACTCGTGAACGTGTTCTCCACGCTCGTGGACTCCTTTGTCGGTGAACGCATCGCATTGTCGATCTTCAACACCACCTCGCGCACCGTGTTTCCGTTGACCGACGACTACGGAATGGTCAAAGAGCAGCTATCCGAGGCATACGATGCGCTCCACCCGCGAGCGCTCACGGGAAACCCGCAGGCCCTCGCCAAATACGAGTACTTCACGGCCGGGGCCAACGCCAACCTCGGAGTCGGGTCATCCCTCATCGGAGATGGTCTTGCAAGTTGCGCACTACAGTTCGAGACCGCCGACACCGGCCTGTCCGGTTCCACCGGAGAACCGCGGTCACGGTCAATCATCTTCGCAACCGACAACGACCTCGAAGGCGAACCAGTGTATTCCCTCAAGGACGCGGCTGATCTTGCCTCCGAGCTCGATATCTCACTCATCGGGATCTATGGTTCGGGAAGTACCGACCTCGCCGGCGAAGAGGAGTTCGATCAGGTATTCACCGAGGCCGGAGGCATGTACTTCTACTCAAACGACCCGATCATGATCGACTCAATCGTCACGGACATACAGTCGCGTCAGGCCGTGGAACACGATGCTGCACCCGTTATTACCCGGACCAACACCGTTGGTCCCTGGTTGATCGTCATGATCGCCGGGTTTGCGGGCTTCCTCGCTGTCGCGTGGAGGTTGGGCGAATGATCTTTGACCCGCTCTTCCCACTGCTCCCCTACGCCATCGTCGTTGGCATTCTTGCCGTGGCGTTCATCGTGTACGCGGTCCGGCAGGTGCGCACGAGCGATCTCGGACGTGGAGCCTGGCTACGGCGCGGTGCGATCTTTGCGCTTATCGCGCTGATCGGGTTCGGTCCAGCGGTCCTGGAGGAGACCTCGGAGTCTGTGCGTATCAACCTTGACGTGTATCTGGTGGTCGACCGCACCGGTTCCATGGCCGCCGAGGACTACCAGGACGAACAACCACGCCTGGAGGGAGTGCGCGCAGACATTGCGACGCTGACGGAAGAGCTGGGTGGGGCACGATTCTCAGTCGTATCGTTTGACTCCACCGCAAGCCGTCAACTCCCCCTCACCACCGACGTCGGGGCACTGCGCGATTGGGCGCACACCATGAACCAAGAGATCACGATCTACTCCTCCGGCTCCAACCTGAACCGGGTACTCGGTGACCTCACGATCCTGTTGGAACGAGGACGCGAGAACAACCCCCTCAACAAGCAGCTCGTGTTCATCATGTCCGATGGAGAGAACACCTCGGATGAACCACGCACCGACTTCAAGCACCTTGCACCGCTCATCGATGGAGGTGCGGTTCTCGGCTACGGAACCGCTGAGGGTGCCCGGATGAAACGCTACGATCCACTGCTCGATGACGACAGTTACATCCTGGACCATTCCGGTTCCTCGCCTACCGTTGCGATCTCCAAGATTGACGAGGCCGAGCTAGAGGCTCTCGCCTCCGAACTCGGTATTGAATACCTGCATCGCACCGAACCCGGTGCCCTCAGCTCCGTCACCGCAGGCCTCGAATCCGAACTCGTCGCAACCCAGGGTTCACGGGCCATCATGATCCCGCAACTGGTCGTGTGGCCATTCGCCGTACTTACGTGCCTCCTCATGCTGTGGGAACTGACCGCAGCAACCTCACGGATGTCCAGGGTGGTGGGGTGACATGACAGGAAGACGAACCAAACGGGTGCGTACAGAAGGACAGGTTGCGCTGCGGAAGATGCGCAGACGCTGGTACCTGTGGTCGATACTGCCGGGACTGCTCATCCTTGGTGCCATCGCCTACGTTTCCTACATCATCCAGTGGAATGCCTACGGACTCGAAAAGTATCAGGAAGACGACCTCAGGAACTCCATCTGGAGTTTCCAGCACACCGATACGTGGCTCCCCGCCGAACGATGGGTACACCCGTACAACATCGCCACAGCGCAGACACGTCAGGGCGCTTACAGAGGTGCCGCCTCCAACTTCGAACGCGCCGAAGCACTTGCCCCCGCGCTCGATCCGAACGAGTCTTTCGTTGACTATCCGGCATCCATGCTTCCCCCCATGTGTAAGATCCGGGTCAACCACGCAGCCGTGTACTACCACCAAGCCGAAGCCGCGCGCAAAGAAGCAAACCTGTTCTGGGATGTCGTCAATGCCAACCATGACACTGGCCAGCGGGCAAGTTCCAGAGAAAAGTTCGAGGAACTCATGAAAGCAGCGCGTGAGCACCTTGAGCAGGCCGTCGAGTACTACACATCCGCATCAGAAGCATTTGGCAAGGCGGCCATGCTCTTGGACGAGTATCAGTGCACAGACCCAGCGCTGGTTGAAGACCTCCGCGAACAGAAAGATTTCGTAGACAACCGGATCTCCATCGCCGAGGAACTCCAAGAGCCAGAATGGCGCCCACGCAACACCCCACAAGACCCTGACCAGCCCACGGACCCAGACAACCCCACGGATGACCCGTCGAATCCACCGGCAGACGACGACCCCTCGGACGAGCCCTCCGATGAACCATCGCAGTCGCCCGATGATGAGGAACCATCTGATGAACCGGGCGAAGGCGACAGTGAGCGGCCCGAGCAGAACAACTACACCCCTGAAGAGCTGGACCGCCAACAGCAACTTCAAGAGCGCAACAAGAACGGCACCGTGCAGCGCGAAGAGGCCGAAGGAAGCGCCAACCCAGAACCGCCATCAACCAAGCAGTGGTGACATTCGGGCATTAAGCGAGCACAGAATGCGAGTGGGTGCGCACCCAATTGGATGCGCACCCACTGTCCATATTACGCCCTATCAGGACGCTTTAAGTGTGCTGATATCAGCAATGAAATACTCAACCTGGCGATGCTGTCCAACCATCACCCGCTCAACCCCGATGGTGGTGTCATTGACGCACACGAGTTTGTCAAAGGTACCTCTCATGATGTCAATTCCAGGTGGCTGAGACAGCATCCGCACCCCATGTTCCGGGTCCCACGTACGGAAATTCTCCAACTCGTAGTCGATACCCGAACCGGCGTGTTCACTGGCCCAAAACACCATACCGCCGCAGGTCTTTTCAGTACCCGTCGACCCGATACCGGCATCGCCAGTTACCTCAGCAATCGTAGCGTGCATCTGATTCTCCGTGTAACTAAGGGCACCGTCCTCGTCAGGGGTTTCCATGTCTGACCACACCGCTGTATTCGCGCTGGCAAGCCCCCGCATCACACAATCAGCACCCGGAACCGCTTCAGGAGTATCAGACCCGTCCACTAACCGATAGAGCTTATTGCATCGAAACTCATCTTGATTCGGAGCAATCCGAAAATCTGTTGTCATCCACGAGACAGTCGACCCGTCAGCAAACAGCCACGCCAAACCTGCCTCGTCATCCTTGAGGCATGTGATCTGGTGACGTTCTAGATCACCACCGGAGCGCACGCCACGGTACAGACACATAGCATCCGTGTCATCTCTGGTGATGAAGTACAACGCGTCACCGGCAACCACTGCCTCAGCAACCCATTCGCTTCCGGTAGTCACTGCAAGCACGCGAGCCGTTTTCTCTCCCGGTGTCCACACCTCCAACTGATAAGGAGGTTCCAGCCCTCCCTCAATCGAAGCGAAAATAAGAACATCGCCACCCCACAAGGTGGTCTCTTGCACCAAGCGTTGGTTACCGCGCTCAAGCGTTGAAACCTTCCCATCAGCAGTTGTGTGCGTCAAAGAAACTTCACCGTCAGCGGTCACAGTCTGTGTCACCATTGCCGTATCACCATAGGTTTTAACGGCAAAATCCGTATCCGGGTTTTCCACCCGCAACACCGACTTCCAGCCCGCCTCCACCAACGTAGGCTCTGCAACTACGGGAGACTGCGACGAAGACGGCTCTTCTGAAAGTGATGAGGATACCCTCGGGTCGGAAGAAGTCGGTGGCTGTGCAGCAACAGGCCCTGACCCACCCGAAGTGCAGCCTGAAAGCATCAACATCACCACAACACCGAGGGCCCCTAGACCGGCAGGACTCTTCTTCATGGTCAGTACCCGATCGTGTGCAGTGCGGTGGTGGTTCCGACTGTCGTCGATTCCAATGCTTGCTTCCACTTGATGGTTTTGTAGCCAGCGCTGTTCGCGCCCTTAGGGTTACCCTTTGAGTCCTTACCCATGAAGTCAGCCTCGTTGTACACTTCGATAAACTTCACGTGTGTATTGGTGTAGCCGTAGCCGACTTGGAAGTGACCTCCGTGGTCAAACTTGAGGTAACAAAGAACTTCTTGTGAAGCTTGGGGTGCAAAACGATCGCGCGGTTACCCTTGATACGCGTTTTGTAGTGGACTTTGAAGTCACTCTCCGACATCTTGCTGACGTTGAGCACTTTGTACTTCGAGCCTGACTTTAACCATGACTTGTTCTTGTTGATCTCGGCAACAATGTTGGACAGACCCGTCCCTGAGAATTCGGTGGTGCCCAACGCATTGGCCCACGTAGCCTGCTTCTTGGTGACCCCGTTAGCCCCGGCAATCAACGCGAGCGATGCTGGTCCGCAGTAATAGTCCTTGGTCTGCTTATAGGATGATGCCTTCAAGCCCGTCAAACCTGACACCTCAGTTCTCAAGACTGGTGGGGTTTTAACAACGTTTTGTGGTGAGATGAGTCCTTTGGCTGCCGGCTCTTCAACGTCAACTAGGAGTTCTTCTGGCCCGATGCTCTCACGAGCATCTACCAGTTGAGCGTTCTGATGAGTTTTAAGTTCGGCTGGACTCATTGCAAGCAATTCGGTGACCATGGCTTCCACGCTGGTGTCACCTCCCGAATTCGGGATGGGCTTCCCCACGGCGTCCGCAAACTCGGCGCGTACGATCTTCTCGGTTTCAGGGTCGATGAAGCCCATATCGGTGCAGAAATTCTCGCCACCGATGGTCTCACACACAAAAAGATCATCCACATTCGGCGCCGCAGTGGCACTCGGAGCCGCGAGAATGTTCAGAAGAATACCGGCTGCTGCAATTGCGGCAGCGCGATGATTGGAAAGAGAACGCAAGTTTTTGTCCTGGATTTGAAAAAGGGTGCTGTTCACAGCAAGTATCCCGATCGTACGCACAGGTCAAAAACTGGCACAAGGGACCCACCTAAGCTCGTGCTTCATTGTCATATCCCGGTAGCACACAATCTAGAGCATCTAGCGGCCACAAGGCACAATCAGGCATTATGAAAACCGTGGCGTCAGATTCCACCCATCCCACACGGCAAGACACTGTAGTGCAAATCTGGGACATTTTGTCTGGTAATGGCCACATAAACGCGCCCTCTTATCTGCTTTTCGGTTAACCAAAGTGCACCAAACCGTGCCCTAACGCTGAAGGTTGCCGGATCGTCGGCAATAAAAACGGGCTGGGCAGTCGAAGTCCTCGACTGCCCAGCCCTCGCCCCCTGCGGACTCAACGGCTACTCACGTTGACGCGCATACACCGCGCGCTGGAGCAGCACGAAAATCAACAGGATACCCCCGGTGATGATCGTCGTGGCGGCCGGATCGACCCCGCCGTCTCGTGTGATCAGGACGTTCATCAGGCCCAATACGAGAGCACCGATCACCGAACCAAGCACGTAACCCACACCACCGGTCAACAGCGTGCCGCCAATGACGGTTGCGGCAATCGCGTCAAGCTCCCACCCGATACCCGTGATGTTCTGCGCGATACCCAAACGTGAGGTGTACACGACCGCAGCAAGCCCAGACAGCGAGCCACTGATCACGTACACCCACATCTTGGTGCGATGCACGGGCAACCCCATCAACTGTGCCGACTGCTCCGAACCGCCAATCGCATAGACCGTACGGCCCGTGCGAGTGCGATGCAGCACGAAGAACGCAGCCACAACCACGAGAACCGCGATAATCACGCCCGGCGTGACGGTCAGGTCGTTCACCTTGGGGCCGTCGATAATCTTGAAGTTGGAAGCCAGCAAACGAATTGGAGCGTCATCGTCCAGGCGCTCGGGGACCGTACTCAGCATCGAGGCCAGACCACGTGCAAGGAACATCATCGCGAGTGTCGCGATGAACGGTTGCACATTGAAATACTGCACCAGAACACCCGAGACCAGACCGAACGTGGCCCCAATCAGCACCATGAGGACCGCGACGACCCAGTCATTCCAACCAGAATTGATGAGCATCACGCCGGAAACGGAGGAAAACGCGATCACCGCGCCCACGGACAGGTCAATCCCACCTGTGATGATCACGAACGTCATCCCCACCGCGATGATGATGAGTGGCGCATTGTTGATGAGTAGATTCGAGATCGTGCTCATATGCAAGATACGGCCATAGGCCGCCTGTCCGTAGATCACCATCGCAGTGAAGATCACAACCGCCGCCAGCGTGGGCAGTAGATCGACGCGCGTGCGGACCCACTGAGCCAGGGAACTCCGTGTCGTCACCCGCTCTTGAGCCGGAGCAATTGAAGTGCTCATGCTGCCACCAACTCCTTCTTCTCAGTTTTATTCTGTCCCTGTGCCAGACCGCGGCCACGGAACAAAGCCCTTACCCGCTCGGATTGCAACAGACACAGCGCCACAATCACGATCGCCTTGAATGCCGGGGTCGCAGAGGACGAGATACCCAGGAACACAACCGTCTTGTCGAGTGTCGCAATCAGCAGCGAACCGACAAAGGCACCGGAGAGGCTGAACTTTCCACCCGCCAACGAGGTGCCGCCGATGACGACTGCGAGGATCGCATCCAATTCCATCTGATAGCCGGTCCGCGACACATCCACCGTCATCACCGAGGCGGTCGCAAACACGCCCGCTATCCCGGCAAGCACACCCGAAGTCGAGTACACCATCAACAGCAGGCCCTTCCGGTTCACACCCGCAAGCCGGGCTGCCCTCGGGTCCATCCCGATCGCCTCGATCATCAGGCCCAACGCCGAACGCCGCACCAGAATACCGACCGCAATCACCACGAGAACCGCGATCAGGAACACAACCGGCAACCCAAACACGTAGCCGTTCGCAATCCAGCGAAACGAGCCATTGGTGGCCGCGGTGTTCTGGCCACCGGTGATCACCTTTGCGATACCGCGACCAGCAAGCATCATGACGAGCGTTGAGATAAACGGCTGCAGGCCCACTATGGAGACCAAGAATCCGTTGAATGCACCCAAGAACGCTGCAATGACCAGAGCCAATATGAGAGCGCCGAGGGCGGCTCCAAGCGTGTTGTCCGCGCTCTTCAACGTCTCCATCGAGACCGCACCAGCAACCACCATGAGCGAGCCCACTGAGAGGTCGATACCGGAGGTGGCAATGACCAGGCACATGCCGACAGCGATCATCATGATCGGGGCCGCAGCACGCAGAATGTCGATCAGGTTACCCACCAGATTCCCGTTTGCCTCGCTCACAGTGATGCTCAAATAGGTGGGGTCCTTCAGTACATTGATCCCCAGCAGCAGAACAATGGCGATGATGCCCCAAAAGTACTGCTTCCGCACCAAGTTCGATATGCCTTGGCCGATCTTGGACATTACGTCACTCATCTTCTGGCCTCCTCGCCAGGTACAGGGGCTTCAACCGCATCCTGCTTGACTTCGCCCTCACGTGCGATGGTCGTGACAATCGACTCTGCCGTCACCGACTCATCATTAGTGAGTTCCGCGATCTTCCTATGGTCCTTGAGCACCACGATACGGTCACTCAGGCGAACCACCTCTTCGAGTTCGGATGAGATGAACACGACCGTGACCCCGTCATCAGCCAGCTCAATGACGCGCTCCTGGATCTCCGCCTTGGCCCCGACATCGATGCCTCGGGTTGGCTCATCGAGGATAAGGATCTCCGGCCTCGTAGCAAGCCACCGTCCCAGAAGTACCTTCTGCTGGTTACCGCCCGACAGGTTCTTGATGGCCCGGTCAGGGTCCGCTGGACGCACCCTGAGTTCGTGTAGGTACTTGTTCACGATCTCATCCGACTCGCGCTTGGACAACGGTTTGGCCCAACCACGCTTGGCCTGCACCGCAAGGATCAGATTCTCGCGCACGCTGAGATCCCGAATGATGCCCTCATCGCGCCGGTTCTCACTTGAGAATGCGAGGCGCTTGCGCAACGCCTGGGATGGCGAGTACACCTCCGTGGCCTGGCCCTTGATCTCGACCTCACCGGCCTCCGGCTTATCAGCACCGTAGAGCAGCCGCGCCAACTCGGTTCGGCCCGAACCCAGGAGCCCTGCGAGCCCAACTACCTCACCAGGGAACAGGTCAAGGTCGACTGGTTCAACAGCACCCTGCTTGGACAGGCCTTTCGCACTGTAGATGGGCTTTCCCCCATGCTCGTGGTTACGCACGGCAGACTGCTTGTCCAACGACCGCAGTGTCTCCAGGTCCTTGCCGATCATCTTCGCGATCAGCTCCGTGCGGTCAAGTTCGTGGGTGAGATACTCGCCCACGAAGGTTCCGTTGCGTAGCACCGTCAATCGGTCGCTGATCGCATACACCTGGTCCAGGAAGTGCGACACAAATAAGATTGCAACGCCATCATCTCGCAGCCTGCGGATCACCGAGAACAACTGCTCGACCTCAACCGAGTCAAGCGACGATGTCGGCTCATCCAGGATGAGCACCCTCGTGTCCGTGACCATCGCACGGGAGATCGCGACCAATTGCTGCAGCGCGATCGACAGCGACGACAGTGGCGCCCGCGGGTTGAGGTCGCCCAGTCCGAGCTTCTTCAGGTTCTCCACCGCAGCGGTGTTCGTGGCCTTCCAGTTGATACCTGTGGCTCCGCGCACCTCGTTGCCCAACATGACGTTCTCACCGATTGTCAGGTTCGTGCACAGGTTGACCTCTTGGTAAACGGTTGAGATCCCAGCGGATTGCGCATCGGCGGTGCCGTTCAACCTGATCTGGTTACCCTCAAGGAAGACCGCGCCCGCATCGATTCGGTACACACCGGTGAGAGCCTTGATCAGCGTGGACTTTCCCGCGCCGTTCTCGCCCATGAGAGTGTGTACCTCCCCGGGAAACAACCGGAAGTCGACGGCGTCGAGCGCTTTCACGCCCGGGAAAGTGATGGAGATACCCTTCATCTCCACGATTGGGGACGATTGTGACATCGTACGCTCCTACCTTCGTACGGTGGATCAGATCCACTCGCTCGAAATATGGGTGTGGGGCCTTACACGCGCGCAAGGCCCCACCGTGTGTTGTGTGGAACGACTAACCGCTAGAACTTACGGTCTGGAAGTACCTCAGCGGCGATCTCCGGGGAGTCGAAGGTTGCTGACTCGGCGATGATGTAGGAGTCAACCTGCTCACCGTTGAGGACCTTCTTCACCGCGTTGACAGCCACGTCACCGAACATTGGGTTGTACTCGGCGACAAAGCTCAGGCGTCCATCCGCCAGGGCCTGGAGCGCACCCGTGGTGCCGTCGATCGTGGCGATCTTGACGTCCTCTCCTGGCTTCAGGCCTGCTTCCTCAACGGCCTGTGCCGCGCCAAGCCCCATCTCGTCGTTCTGTGCAAAGACGAGTTGGACGTCGTTGTTGTTGGACTTCAGGACCGTTTCGAAGACGCTCTTCGCTTCTTCCGTGGACCAGTTGGCGGTCTGCGCGCCAATCTTGTTGAACTGTGACTCACCGCCGATGACTGCGTCCCAACCCTTGTTGCGTTCGTTGACCACGGAGACACCTGCTGGACCTTCAAGCACGAAGTAGTTACCGCCGTCTGGTAGTGCCGACTTGGCCCATTCTGCAACGGACGTGGACACCGCAATGTTGTCCGGCGCGATGCGGGTCACGTACAGATCGGTGTTGTCTGGTTCGATTCCGCGGTCGATCAGGATGACCGGGATCTCTGCTTCCTGAGCGCGTTTGAGGGAGTCCTCCCAACCTGATCCCTCGGTCGCGGACAGCAGGATCACGTCAACGTCCTCGTCCACGAATGAGGTGAACGCGTCGATCTGTGACTTCTGGTCAAGGCTGACAGCGGGAGCGTACTTCAGGTCGAAACCGGCATCCTTGCTAAACGAGTCCTGGATGTTTCCCTCGTTCGCCTGACGCCAGGCTCCCTCTGGGCCAACGGCGACAAAGCCGACCGTGATGAGTTCTCCACTGTTGCCTCCGGCGCTGGTGTTGGTGTCATCCGTGCCTGTGGTGTCGTCACCGGAGCATGCCGTCAGGCTGAGCGCCAGTGCTCCTGCAGCCGCCAGGCTGAGGAATTTGGTGAATCGGGTACGTGCAGTCATATCTCCTCCTCGAGATGTGCTGAATCTGTTGTGGGTTGTACGTGTAAGTGCGCCGTACAGGTCGCGCATGTGTTCGGGTAGGACCGCTTCAGTGCGGGTTCCGTCGAGCGCATGTCCTGAATGTTACCGGGAACATTTTTTGAACTGCAAGAGGTCAAAGATTAAGGTTTGGTCTCGGCATAGAGAATTGTTCCGCAGGTCAGGGGATGTTTTATGGAACAGCCGTGGTGAACGGGCCTGAAGTTCGCGGTGCGGAAACCTTGGAACAACGAAAAAGTTTCTTGGAACATGCCCGCGATTCACCCCGGAGTTCAGAACCCGTCCTCATTCGCGGCAGCGATCAGTTCCACAACGGTGTCCACGGTGACCCCCGGACCGTTGCGCAACTCCCCTATCTTTCCTCGATCCTTCAAGACCACGATCCGGTCGCAGATGCGCACGACCTCTTCAAGATCAGACGAGATGAACACGACCGCCATACCCTCATCGGCGAGCTTGGCGATTCGACGTTGAATCTCGACCTTGGTCGAGATATCGATACCCTTCGTCGGCTCATCGAGAATCAACACGCGCGGCTGCGTGGCAAGCCATCGTGCCAGGAGGATCTTCTGCTGCGTGCCACCGGACAGCGCACGCGCCGGAGTGTGCGGATCGATCTCGGACATGTTCAGCATCTCAAGGTAGTGCTGTAGCGAGTCCTCGGCCTCCGCTTTCGAGATCGGGGCTCGCCATCCCCGTAACGCCTGAAGTGCAAGCAACATGTTGTCGCGAACGTCCATGTCCGCGATGATGCCATCGTCCATCCGTGACTCAGTTGACATGGCGATCCGGTGCCGAATGCCTGTCCCCGGTCCGTGATAGCGAACCCTCTGCCCATCGAGTACCACGACCCCGGTGTCTGCACTGTAGACACCGGCGAGTAGGTTCGCGAGTTCCGTGCGCCCGGATCCCCGCAACCCTGCGAAACCGACGATCTCACCCTCGTGAATTGAGAAGTCAGTCGGTTCCACCACTCCAGTCAACCCAAGGCTGACCGCCTCAAGGGCGACTTCGCCCTCTGGATCATGCTGATGTTCCCGGCGCTCTGCGCCAAGTAGTTTCAGGCTTTCAATGTCCTCGCCGAGCATCATCGAGATGAGGTCGGTTCGGTCGAGTTCCCTCGTTGGGAAATCCCCCACGTTCATGCCGTCGCGCAACACGGTCATCCGGTCTGAGATGGCATACGCCTGTTCAAGGAAATGCGAGATGAAGACGATTGCCACGCCCTTTTCGCGCAGTGCCCGAATAACGGTGAACAGACGTTTCACGTCCTCTACCTCAAGGCTGGAGGTAGGTTCGTCAAGGAGCAGCACGCGAGGCTGAGCCACCATCGCCCGGGCAATGGCGACGAGTTGCTGCGTGGGTGGAGCCAGTCTCGACAGGCGGGTGTCCAGGTCAAGCTCCGCGAGGCCCAACTCACCCAACTGTTCCAGGGCGCGGGCCTTGGTTGCCTTCCAGTCGATCCCGAGGGGGCCGCGGATCTCACGTCCCAGCATGACGTTCTCAGCCACGGTCAGGGTCGGACCGAGGTGGATGTCTTGGAACACCACCGCGATTCCGGCAGCCAGTGCCTCCACCGGCGATTTGAACACCTGGTTCACGCCATCGACCGTGAGCGTGCCACTATCCGGTTGAACCACACCGTTCAACACCTTTATGAGGGTCGATTTCCCCGCCCCGTTTTGACCCATGATCGCGTGCACCTCACCTGGATGCAGATCAAGATCTACGTTGCACAGTGCTCGCTGCCCGTCGAACGACACCGTGATCGAACGCAGTTGGACAAGTGGGACTCGAGGGTCAGCGTTCACGATATCCCTCCAACCGGTGCCGTGGACTCGCGGACGATCAACTCGATCCCGACGGTCGTCCGCTGGGGGATCTCGTGTCCCTCCGCCGCTGCGGTCAGCACCTCGACGGTCTTGGCTCCGAGCGCGTCAAAGTCCTGACGCACCGTGGTCAACGGAGGGATGGTGTGCCGCGAGGTGGGGATGTCATCGAATCCGACCACGGAGATGTCCTTGGGAACCTCGTATCCGAGATCGTGAAAGCCGTGCAGCAACCCGAGTGCCATCGAGTCGTTTGCCGCGAAGATGGCGGTGTACTCGGGTTTTCGCTTCATGCTCCTCACGAAGTCGTAGCCGAAGTCCGCGCTCCAGTCTCCAACGACGATGGGGCGCTCTTTGAAACCCCACTGACGGGCACGGGCGTGGAAGGCTCGTTCACGGGTACGCGCATCCAGCCAGTCAAGCGGCCCTGCCAGGTGGAGAACATCGCGGTGCCCACGTTGCGCAAGGTGATCGACCACGAGTTCCGCGCCGAGTTGCTGGTCCACACTCACCGTCAGGAAGTTCGGATCGGAACTCCCCTTGATGACCAGGGTTGGGACACCCAGTGAGATCTTGCGGAGGGCGGCCACGGAGGAGGAGCGCGGCGCGATGACGCATACGGCATCTATGCCCTGGCTGATCAGATAGTCCACCGCGTCCTGGGCTGCGAGCGCTCCATGTTCGGAGAGGGGCACCGAGGTGACTCCGTAGCCTGCGTTGCGGGCAGCGTCCTCGACGGCCCGTAGCGTGTACAGGGGACCGAACTCACGCGCGCTTTCTATCATGACCCCGATGCGCCGGTTCTTTTGCGTTGCAAGCGCCCGTGCGGCGGTGTTTGGCCGGTAATTGAGCTGCTCGATGACCTCAAGCACCTTTTTCCGGGTCGATTCCTTGATGTTCGGGTGGTCGTTGAGCACTCGGGACACGGTCATGTGCGATACGCCGGCGACAGCGGCAACCTGCCGGATGTTGGGCTTGCCACCCGGTGTCGTGTCGTTCATCAGTTGTGTCCTTTAGCGTCGTCGTCTGCGGTAAATCCTATAGCCCAGCCTCCGAAAGGCGAATGAATGCCCCGTGTTCCTCTATTCCCTTCGGGTGTGTCTCGAGTGCATCGAGCAGCGCTGCCGAGTGGATCAGGTATGCGGAGTGTTGTCCGCGTGAGATAGACACGTTGAGTCGGTTTCGGTTGCGCACGAACTCGAGGCCACGCGGTGCGCTCTCAGCGTCGGATACCGCGAGCGACACAAAGGCGACCGGGGCTTCTCGGCCCTGGAACTTGTCCACGGTGCCCACGCTGGTGTCCTCGAAGCCCTCCGCGTTGAGGCGTTCGCGAAGCAGTTGCACTTGAGCGTTGAATGGGGCGACCACTATGAAGTCGCTCGGTTCCAGTGGGCGCGGCCGCGTTGCGGAGTCCTCACGCCATTCTTTACCCACCAGTTCTCTCATCCGGGCGATCATCTCAGCTGCTTCCTCGGGTGCGCTTGCCGTGTTTCCACGGTGGTTCACCAACACTGTGTGCAGTCCGGGCTCACTCCCCTCCAGGTGACGCTGCTCGGTGACCTTCACAGAATGTAGTTTGCCCTCATAGGAAAGTTCGGACACGGCCCTGGTCAGGTTGGGGTGCATGCGCCACGTCTCGTCAAGGAAGAATCCTCGGTCCTCGGCAATGGTGGGGTCGTCTCCGACGAGCCAGGCAAGCGCGGACTCATCGACGGGCTCAGGATGCACTCCTTGGCTGACCTGCGGCAGTTGTTGCGGGTCGCCGAGGAGTAGCACTCGCCGAGCTGCGTGGGTGACGGCGAGGGAGTTGGCCATCGCGTACTGTCCGGCCTCGTCAATCACGATGAGGTCGTACCCCTCGGCGGGACTGAAATCTGGCGACGAGTAGGTCCAGGCGGTCCCGCCCGTCACGGTTCCCGTGTGGGCCTCTGCGAAAAACGCGGCTGCATTCTTCGCATCGATGGGCTGGTAGGGCCACTCGGAGTCTTTGCTGTGTGTGCTGCTTGGCCTCTTGCCTATGGCTTCGGGGTTCATACCGCGCGCGACCACAGCGCTCAGCACGTTTTCCACCACGGCGTGCGATTGGGCGACCACGCCAATATTCCATCCGTGCTTCTTCGCGAGGGTGGTGATCACGTGTGAGGCCACAAACGTCTTTCCGGCTCCCGGTGGCCCCTGCACCGCAACCACTCCCGAATCGATCGAGGTGAGCGATGCCAGGATGTTGTCGATCCGTTCGAGTCCCTCTCGCGCCTCGCTCTCGGGCATCCGAACGGCGGTTCCTTCCCGGCACAGCAGGTGTACTTGGGCGCTGTCGCTGAACGAGGGCTCGTCCGGATTGGCGTCAAGGGCGGCGAGTATCTCGCGCCCGAAATCCAGTAATCGTTCGTCGATGATCTTCGTGGAGATCGGCGCACCAGGGCCAAGCCCCAGTGGAACCGAGGACCAGGTTTCGTTGGTCCTCGCGGTCTTCTCCACGAGGGTGATGAGCGCATGACCTGGTTCACCCGGCACTTCCTCGACATCGCTGATGGATGCGCCACCCCAGCCGCGGATGCCGTTGGCGGACTTTGACAGCGGCAACGGGACCGGTTCGTCGTAGATGGCATACGCACTCGTGCCGGAACGCAGTTTGTTGCCGGGTTCGAGTTCCCCGTACATCTGCACGATTCGTTGCTGTGTGCGCGCTTTCGGAGGAACGTGCCAGTCCTCAAGCACGTGGACCCGCGTGGGACGGAAGACGTCAGAGCCGGACCAGTCCTCAAGCGGGTCCGACAGCCGGGCAAAGTGCGCCCACCAGAACTGCTTGTTCTCGCGTTTGTTGTAGTCGATCGCGGCCCACGCCATGCGAGCGATCATGCGGGCCTCGGGCTCTGGTAATTCTGGACGCCCGTGCGCTTCGGCCTCAGCGATCTCGTGATGCCACCGTTCGGTGAGCCGGTCCACGTGCTCGCGCAACCGCGCACCGACGCGCGTGGCCTCGGTCTCCTCAGAGTCAAGGGCTTCCTCAACCTCGACCAGTGACTCAACGTGCGGTGCTTGGCGCCAGTGCACGCCGTGACGCTCTGCGATATCGCCGATCCAGTTGAGCAGGTGATACGTGGACTCGCAGTCGTACCGATTGTAGTCCTCGATCTCCGCGAGTCTGCGAGCGAATCCGCCTAGGTCACCAGAGGCCCGCAACTGCATCGCGGTGGCGTACTCGGTGATCGAATCGGCGGCGTTGGTTACGCCCTCGCGCGCTTCACCGAGCGCATCAATGTAGAACGGTTCGAGTTTCTTGATCGACAGCGACCTCCCCGAGGTTCGCAATGCTCCCCGGACGACCGAGTACAGGTCCACGAACAGTCCGCGCCGCAGCAGTTGGTCGAGTTCCTCCTCGCGGGTGCCATGCCGCAGGGCCAGACGTTTCAGCGCAGCCGTCTCATATGGTGCGTAGTGATACACGTGCATGTTCGTTCCCAACGCGGCACGTTCCGTGAGGTAGTCGATGAACCGCTCAAATGCACGTTTCTCTTCACGGCGATCATGCGCCCACAGTGCATGGAAATCCAGATGTTCGCCATCGGATCGATAGCGTGTGCACCAGCCGAACAGGTACTCGATGCCCCAGTCACTCGATCCGGCCTCGGCGTAGAGCGGATCACCCTCGAAATCGAAGAAGATGTCGTCAGGGCTGATCGGATGCAATAGCCCGAACGGCTTGGTGTCAACGACGCGATACACATCAGCACCATGCGCCTCCCCCTCAAGGAACAGTTGCGCCTGCGCGACCAGCTTGGTGGTCGCACTGACGGGCAGTTCCAAGCCGACCCGTTCCAGATCCGCCCTCGCTAGGCGGACCACACCAGAATCGTCCACGGGAGCCAACGCAGCAAGTTCCTCAACTGTATGAATTCCTGCGGCGTTCAGGCGTGTGCGGTGTGCTGTCGAACAGCCCATCACCAAGAGCACGTCGCGCGCATCGGCAAGATGCCGCTCGCACTCATCGCACCGACCACACGACGCCAGTCCGCTGCCGCCACGCTCTATCGCGCCCCACTGCGCGAGTTCCTCTCTGAAGCGGGAGCCGATAAGGGTCTCATACCGAGCGCGCAGCCTACGGTACACGGGCGCGGTGTCGACAACGGAGTGGCGTGTGACCTCGCCGGAGCCCAGCACGAGATAACCGTACCTGCTCATCGGCACACCGAGTTCCCGGAACGCCTCGGCGTATGCGGCCACCTGCAAAACCGCCGAGGCCCGCGCAGACCGTGCGAGCTTCGTGTCGTAGACGGCGTATTCGCCGTCTGCTCCACGCACCACGAAGTCCGCCCGCCCGCGCAACTGACCGTCACGGATGTCCACCTGAAAGAGCACGCTGGCACCGTCGGCGAAGGCCTGCCGCACCATCTCGTCGGCAATCTCGGGATCGCACAGATCCGCCCGAAACACGCCACCAGCACAGCCGGGCGACCACTCACCGTACTGCTCGACGTAGGTGGCGAGCATCGCCTGCTCATGCGCCTCGCCGAGTCGCGCCAATCGCTCCGTCATCTGATCTGTGGCGTGTTCGGGGCACTGCTCTAGGGTGCACTCGCGGCCTCCAGGGAACCCACAGGCCGCCTGACGCCAACCGCTACGCAGTTCAAGTGCGCGCACAGCGGCGAACTCGCAGGCCGAGGCGGAGACGAGGTCAGTAACTGCGTAGGTGGTCACGGCGATGATCTCCCGGTTGGGTACGTGGATGACCCGAACGGTCATCACCGTCTTACCCTATGCCTCCGACAATGGGTCGGGTGGCAGGCAGAAGACCACGTCTCCGGCACCGGTTAGCGTCAAGGGCCCGTCCGCATGGGCCACAAGCCATGTGGTCCCGCCACACCAGGTCTGGGCCGCGATGGCACCGGCCACTCGTATCTCACCATCGAGCACGACGACGACCGCGTAGGAAGCCGGAATCCGTACTGTGCCAGCCACCGTGAGGTGCTGGACGCGGAAGTACTCCGTGGACAACGTGCCCGTTGTGGACACCAGCCGACGCATCTCGTCACCCGATCTCACGGTGAGGTCCACTGCCTGCAAAGCCGCGTCGAATCCTATGTTGAGATGCCCATCCGCGGCCCCGTCAAGCGCATACCCGTTCCACTCAGCCAGTATTGAGAAGTCGGTTGGTTCCTGCACCTCCACCAGGAAGACTCCCGCACCGATCGCATGCAGGGTACCGGGTGGCACATACACGATGTCTCCCGTGGAGACCGACAATCTGTGCAGATGGTCGCGGAGTTCGTCAACCTGCTGCTGCGCGACCAGCCCATTGAAGGTCTCGCGCGGAAGTTCCCGCGCGACACCCAACCACACCTCTCCAGGCGTGAGAATGTACCAGGCCTCCGCCTTCCCATGCGAGGAGCCGAGATGCGCCTGGGCGAACTCTCTGTGCGGATGGGCGTGCACGGGAAGGCGCTGGCCTGCATCCAACAGTTTCGTGAGGATCATGGGATCGTTGCCGAACTGGGCGAGATGCTCGGGACCGAACCAATGTTCGGGGTCGGCTGACAGCACATCGCGGATGAGTGAACCGTTGGGAAGCGCACTCAATCCCACACGGTCCTCACCGAACAGGGAAACGGTGGAACCAACCCAATCCTCAGGTTCACGCTCGGGAGCAGAGTCCAGGTGGCGGAACGCTGTGATGCGAGAACCACCTCGGTAAAACCGGTCAGGTGGACAGTTACGGTCGAGTTGGAACATGTGATTCCTCAAGGCCTGCCAAGAAGCCGCCGACAAAGCAGTCCCCCAGACCAATGGTCGTCGGGGTACGCGTTTCGACGACGTATCCGGGGTCCGCCTGGGCACCAGGGAATGCCCGCTCAATCGCGCCAGCTATCCTGCTGCCTTCCTCGTTGCGCGGCAACCTGCCGACCTGTTCAAAGGAGTCGCGTGTGGCCTCGTCACCCCACCGGTATCGAGCCGCAGCGGTGATGTTGGCCCGACGCAACGCAGTGGCATAACGGCCAGCCTGCGGGCCAACCACCGCGGCCCAGGCATGGGTATGCACGAGAACGTGGCGCGCGGCGACGATCTCCACGCACTCGTGCAGCGCAGGTATCACGTCCCCGGGGTCGCGAACATCAACCGGGCGGCCCACAAGCTCACTGAGTTCGTCCTCGTTGAGGCCATATACATCGCACAGCACCGAGACCTGTTCGAGGGCGACTCGAGAGAACCCACGGACATGGTAGGCCGCATGTTCAGCGATGACGAGCGTTCGCGCTGCAGATGGTCGCGCCATATCCGGCATGCAGGCGTCACGCAGTTCGGCGACCCTACCGTCCAGAACCGTGCGTTGGCGGATCGAGTTCAAACCAGAGATCAGAAACACGTCATGCGCTGCGACCTGTTCGGGCAGATCTGGCACCAGCCTGAGCATCCGGTTGGGTTCATCCGCAGTGAAAATGATCCGGTTGGCCCGGGAGGCGATCAGCCTGACATCTCCCACGGTGACAGTGTCCTGTGCGGCGAACTGGATGATCAGATGCGGGTCAACGCTGGGTTGGGTCGCGCTGGACACTGATTCAACACGAGTTGGCAACAGTTGCTCAAAGTAGCGATTCTCGCTGACCAGGTGGACCGTGCTCCGCATACCCCAGGCGTCGAGCGCACGGGCGGCACGCACTCCCGTGCCGCCCAGCGTGACCCGGTAGGCGGCATTCGCCACGAATCGCTCAATCACCAGGTCATCTCGCACGAAGTACTCTCCGCCGCTACCGGTGGACAGATGGAACACGATGGCTTGCAGCAGATCTCTCTCGTCAACGATCTCGTGGGGAGCGCTCGCGGGAATCTGGGTGATCCCCTCGGACAGGAGCCTTCTCGTCAACAGTTCGGCGTCCCACTCCATCTCGTAGTCAACGGTGCCGCCCAGCCCCAGCAGATACGACAAAGCCATCGTGTTCCCCACTCTCTAGTAGAGCTTTGCCTTGCCCGCAGCCTGGAACAGATCGATCTTGTGGGCTGCCACCTCTTTCATCGCGTCAAGAGATGCCGGCTGAATGGTGTTGGGCTCACGTACCTTGGGGTCCGCGAGGACCTCGCGCATCCTCTGGTGATAGGCGGCCTTGATATCCGATGAGATGTTGATCTTGTTCACCCCGCGGCGCACCGCCTCAGCGATTTCCTCATCGGGGTTGTTCGACCCGCCATGCAGTACCAATGGGATGCGCAGCGCCTCCTTGATCTGGCTGAGCAGTTCCTGCTTGAGTTCAGGACGCAACGAGGATGGATACAGCCCGTGCGAGGTGCCGATCGCGATGGCAAGGGAATCGACCTGCGTGAGTTCCACGAACCTAACGGCATCCTCCGGGCGCGTGTAGATGATCTCCGATGCGCCTTGCTCTGCCTCCTCGTCCAACTTTCCTATGGTTCCGAGTTCTCCCTCGACTGGAATACCGAGCACATGCGCGCTGCGGACAACCTGCGAGGTGATCTCGACATTCCGATCGAACTCCTCCAGGGAGGCGTCGATCATCATTGAGGTGAACCCCACCTGTGCCGCGGTGAGGAACTGGTCATGGTCAGCGCCATGGTCCCAGTGGATCGTCACCGGGACGGATGACTCGTACGCTCGCTGCCGTACGGCGTACATGAAAGCCCGCCCCACATGCGAGTACTCGTCCGGGTGGATCGCAATGATGACCGGTGCGTCCAATTCCTCGGAGATCTCCATGACTCCCTTGAACATCGCGTAGTCCGAGATGTTGAAAGCGGGAACCGCGAAGTTGTGGCTGTTGGCCACGTCCAGTAGTTGAGTGCCTTGCGTGAGCATGGGTGTTGCCTTTCTTGAGTTAACTCTTGACCGAGCCGGCGGTGAGTCCGCCGATGAAATATCGCTGGAACACTGCAAAGAGCAGCAGGACTGGAATGGAGCCAAGGACGCTCATCGCCATGATCTCGTTCCATTGATACGAGTGCTGTCCCATCAGCAGTTGGATACCGATGGGAACGGTCCGCATTTCTTCCGTACGGGTCAGGGTGAGCGCGAAGAGATACTCATTCCACGCGATCATGAACGTGTAGATGCCCACCGAGATGAGTCCGGGGATCGCGATGGGAACCAGAATGCGCCACAGCAACGTCATGGAACTGGCACCATCGAGTTTCACGGCTTCATCGAGTTCCCGCGGCAGGGTATTGAAGTAACCCGTGAGCATGATGATTGCGTAGGGCAGGGTGAACACCATGTAGGTCAGGATCAGACCCTGATAGGTGTTGTACAGCCTGAGGGCCACGACCAGCCCGAAGAAGGGAATCAGCAAGGTGATCGGCGGCACCGCCTGTATCGCGATCACGACCACGTTGATGACGCGTTTCCCCGGGAACTCGTATCGGGAGAAGGCGTAGGCGCACAGGATAGCCACCACCAGCGTCAATGCCACGACGGACAACGAGACAAGGTAGCTGTTGGCAAAGAACCGTAGTTTGTCCGGTGATCCGAGGATCGCCGTGTAGGCATCAAACGAGAACGAACTCGTGATGAGTTGGGGCGGCGAGGCAAAGATCTCTCGGTTGGACTTGAACGACGAGGAGAGCATCCACAGCACGGGGAGCCCTGCGAAGAGGGCACCTGCGGTCAACGCGATGATCAGCCCGGTCTTTTGGACGACTCGACGTTGCACCCTGGTGAGTTGAGCCATGTTAATCACGCGCCTTCTGATGACGAACGTACAGGATGCCAAGGATCATCGACAGGACGAGCGTGATGACCGCCGCTGTCGAGGCCAGTGCGAACTCATAGTTGCTGAAGGCCTGCTTGTACGTGTAGGTACTGAGCATCTCGGTGACATTGATGGGGCCACCACCAGTCGTCATCCAGATCAGCGCAAACTGCTGGGACGTCCAGATCAGGTCGAGCAGCGTCATCGAGATGATGATTGGTTTGAGTTGCGGCAGCGTCACATTGGTGAAGCGCTGCCAGAACGAGGCCCCATCGATCTTTGCCGCCTCGTAGAGGTCTGCCGGAACGCCCTGCAAGCCGGCCAGTAGGCTGATCATGAAGAAGGGATATCCGGCCCACACATTGATGAACGTGACTGCCGGTAGCGCCAGGTTGAGGTCTGACAGCCATTCGATGTTTGTTCCGAGCAGGTAGTTGATGACGCCATTCGGGTTCAGAAGCATGCGCCACAGGATGGCGATGACCGCCGTGGTGAACAGCCACGGCAGCACGTACACCATGCGAAATAGCGTCATGCTGGTGCGTCCGAGCAGCGGTGAGTTCAGCAGCGATGCGAACAGGAGACCAAGGACGAGGTGGGCGATCACGCTCACGATGGTGAAGAAGAGCGTGTTGGTCACCGCGCGGTGGAAGTTGGTGTCCGTCAGCACGGTCACATAGTTTGCAAGGCCAACGGACTGTGGGTTCTTGTTCATGATGACGTTGTCCATGAACGAGTACCCGATGACCAAGACCACGGGAACCACGAGGAGCACGAACAGCAGAACCACTGTCGGCGCCACGTAGAAGTATGGTTGTGCGCGTCTCATGATGAGTTCACTTCGTCTGCGATAACCGCCGTGCGGCGGATCGTGAGGTGGATGTTGCCCTGCGGGCGCCGGTGCGCGCCGCGCAATCCGTCGGGTGCTTTCCGACGAGTCGGTCGTTGGCATCGGCGCCGCAGGTTTGTGGAACGTGGTCATGTCAGAACTTTTCAGCCCAGGCGTCCTGTGCTGTCTGTAGCGCCTCGGTCACGTCGATCTCACCGTTGAGGTAGCGCTGTAGTTGCTCGTCCAATAGGCGCATGAGCTGTTCGGATACGGGTAGTCCGGTGAATTCGTTTGCCGGGAATCCACTCTGGTATATCTCGAAGGCTGTCTGGAAGAGCTCATCCTCACCGAGATAGTCAGGCACCGATTCGGTGTTCCCCGGAAAGGCACGAGCCATGGAGGACAACTCGGAGTTGGTGTCCGCGGACATCAGGAACTCAACGAGTTTCCATGCGGCCTCCTTGTTGTCAGAGCTGTCTGCCACCCCGATTCCCCACGATGCGTAGGGAATGCCGCGCTCGCCCGTGTAGCCGTCATCGGCGGGCAGGGCTGAGATGGTGAAGTCCAGATCGGGGTTGCTTTCCTTGATGAGTTGGATGTGTGCAAGCGAGTCGATCATCATTCCCACTCGCTCGTTGGTGAACTCCTCGACCTTGTCCTGCTCCTTCATCGTGAAGGCTCCGGGTGCGACGACACCCGCGTCCCAAAGACCCTTGATGTACTCGAAGGTCGCGGTGACACCGGTGTTGGTGAGGTCTGGTTGCCCGTTGGCGAGCATGGATCCGCCTGAGGCCCAGAGCCACGACATGATGTCGTTCTGCACGCCGTTCGGTGCCTCAAGTGAGAGTGGCGCCACCCAACCATAGGTGGTGTCGGCAAGCGCTGAGATCTTCACCGCAGCATCCTGGAATTCGGAGCGCGTTGACGGGACGGCATCGACGCCGGCGTCCTGGAGCAACTTGTCGTTTGTGAAGAGTGGATACACGAAGTTGACCACGGGAATCATGTACGTGGCGCCGTCGACTTGGATTTGGCTGGCTATCTGGGAGTCGTCGTAACCCTGGGCTGCCATAAGATCTGTGAGGTCGGCGATTGCTCCTTGGGTGGCGAAATCGCTCACCCAGGCTCCGTCGAGCCCCACCACGTCTGGCATTTCACCGGTTGCGGCACTTGCGAAGAGTTGTTCCTTGGTTGAAGCGTACGGTCCGGAGATCAACTCGACCTTGATTCCGGGGTTCTGTGTTTCGAATTCGTCGATGAGGGCGCGAAACTCGCCACTGGGGAGTTCGGGTTCCCACCATTGGGCGAACTCAATTGTCACGTCACCATCGGATGACTTTTCGTCACTGGAACTACATGCGCTGGTCAGCAGTACGCTTCCGATCCCAAGGAAAGCTACTGAACGCATAAGCCACGGACGACGGTTGAGAGCTTCTTTGCTCACAAGACACCTCCATTAGTGCTGTTTTACGCAAGTTTATACAGTTTCTTGCGGTTATATGGGATCCTATGCTGAATTATGCCGCCACGTCAACGAATTTCGGCAAAAAAACCGCAAAGAGTTGCATGAACGCTGCTAAACTGCCGAAAAGAATGGAACGACATGCCCTCAACAGCGAAAGGCGAACACGTGCGCAAACTTCCTGCCGGCCGCAAGGCACTGCTACTCGCACAGGTGAACAACGTCGGTGAGGTTACGGTCGCGGCGCTCGCAGAGACCTTCGGCGTATCCATTGACACGATTCGCCGCGACCTTGACTCCCTTGACCACGATGGCCTACTCATCCGCACCCACGGCGGGGCCATCAGCATGCACGCCGGTCAGTTCACGGATCGGGACGTTGACTTCCGCCTGAAGATCAACCACGACGAGAAGCAGTCCATCGCCCGGGCCGCTCGCACCCTCATCAAAGACGGCTCGGTGTTGCTCATGAACGCAGGCACCACCACGCTTGCCCTGGCGCAGAGACTGCAAGATGCCCGCGACCTCACGATAGCGACCAACAACCTCCTCATCCCACAGACCGTCGCACACTCGTGCCTCAAGGATCTGTATCTGTTTGGGGGATCGGTACGTTACCTCACCCAGTCCACCACTGGACCGGTCGCCCTCCATCTCGCAGACACCACGGGGCCAACCGAGGTGCACGCCGACCTCGCGTTCATTGCGGTCGGTGCGGTCTCGGCAACCCACGGCTACTCCACCACCAATGCTGGCGAGGCCACCATGATGCGCTCCATGATGGAGAAATCGGACCAGGTGGCCGTCCTCGCGGATTCCTCCAAACTCGACCGCACCCTGTTTTCGCGCGTCAGCGACCTCTCTGCCGCCGACTATCTCATCACCAACGCTCCGCCCAGCGAGGAACTCCAACAGGCACTCACAGAGGTGGGCACCACACTCATCATCAGCGACTAGTCGACCTCTCCTCAGAACGAGAGCGCGAAAGATCACCGGATGGCATCAATTCCACCGAGCCCCTTGCGCTACGCACACGCGCATGAATTAGAATCAAGTCATTGAGTTAAACGCTTGACTCGCTGGATTGCAACGATTCTCACCAATCAAGGCACCCGGCACCTTGACCAAGACATCAACAGACGGCGCTCCGAAGCCGCAGCGCACACGCAAGGACAACAATGAACTGGATGCTTGAAGCCCTGGGCTGGATCGGCTCAGCGATCGTGGTGGTCTCCCTCCTGCAAACGCGAATTCTGCGCCTGCGCGTACTGAACCTGATCGGATGCTCCGTCTCAGTTGTATACGCTCTGCTGGGAAGCGTCTGGCCGGTCCTCGGACTCAATGCGGTTCTCGCGCTCATTAACATCGTGCACCTGCGCAAACTCACCGCCGCAGAGGAGACCGAGCGGGCATACGCAGTGGTCACCGTCCAGCCCGACGATGCCTATCTTGAGTTCCTGCTCGACAAACATCGCGCGGACATCAACGCCACCAACCCTAACTTCGATCAGGACTCTGCCGAGACTCCCGCCACCGAAGCACACCTGGTCTTGCACAATGATGAAACCGTTGGCATGGTCCTCATCCACAACGATGGCTCTGGGGTCGCACGCGTTGTACTTGACTACGTAACTCCGCGCTTCCGCGATTTCACCCCTGGTAAGTACCTGTTCCGCGACTCTGGTCTACTCCGCTCACGCGGGTTCACCCACGTGTCCGCTCCAGCTCCCGCTGACAAGCAGACGTCAAGCTACTATGAGGCTCTCGGATTTACGACGAGCGGGTCGCGCAGCGTTCTCCAGCTCACCTGAGTGGATGGTTGCGCCGACCAGGGTCGGCGGTTCAGTGCCGGGCTCATCCTCACCGCATGATCATCGTCCGGCCCTGGCGGATGTTCGCGGTTACGTGCCCACGGTGACATGATGGATGGTGCAACGATGCAACGTCTAAGGAGAGCACGTGGCCGAACACAACGACTCCAGTATGCCCTTTCCCGCCGGAACAAACTGGGCGGGCAACCTCACCTATTCCGCTCTGATGATGGCAGAGCCACGATCCACTGGCGAACTCCAGGCGGCCCTGTCGGTGACATCCGGCCCAGTCAAGTTCCTCGGTTCGCGGCACTGCTTCAACGACATCGCGGATACCGTCGGCACGATGATCTCGATGTCTCGTTTCGAGCCTCTGGGCACCGATCCCCTCAACGTCATCTCTGACGGTGGCCCCACCCGCGTACGGGTGCCCGCCTCAACGCCATACGGCCAGTTGGCCCAGGTGCTTGCCGCTCAGGACCTCGCACTAGCCAACTTCGCCTCACTGCCCCACATCACCATTGCCGGAGCAATCGCGACGGGAACCCACGGGTCAGGAGACGACAACCCACCGCTGATTGATGCCATCTGGGCGTTCGAACTCGTGACGCCCCTCGGAGATGCACGGCGAGCAGTACGAGACGGTTCGGGTGACCTGCCTTTCGAGTCGGGCGTGCACCTCGGGCTGCTCGGAGCACTCACGTTCGTGGAAATAGAGGTTCAACCAGCGTTCGAGGTGCGTCAGGATCTCTATCAGGACCTGCCGTGGCACGCCGTTCTCGACAACTTTGCCGCCATCACGGGAGCCGCCTACTCCGTCTCCATCTTCTCCCACTGGAACCGGGACACAGCAGAGCAGCTCTGGCTCAAATCGCGTGTCTCACCCGGTCTCATGGAACTTGGTGACGAGTTCTACGGAGCACATCGAGCCGCGAGGAAACTACACCCACTCCCCGACACCGATCCAATCCACTGCACCGACCAACTCGGGGTGCCAGGCCCGTCCTATGACAGGCTGCCGCACTTCAAGATGGGCTTCACTCCCTCCAAGGGCGAAGAACTCCAATCTGAATACCTCGTACCGAGGGAACACGCACCCAACGTTGTCGAGACACTACTCGAACTCGGGGACCAATTCCGCCACCTGCTCTTTGTCAGCGAGATCCGCACAATGCAGGGTGAGTCCTCGTGGCTGTCCCCGACTCCAAGGGACAGCGTCGGATTCCACTTCACCTGGAGGCCATTGCAGCCTGAGGTGGTCGAATTCCTGCCCACGCTCGAGCAGGCGCTCGCGCCATATGATGCACGACCACACTGGGGCAAGCTGCACACACTCTCGGTGGCGCAGATCGCCCCGCTGTACCCCAACCTGGGGAACTTTCTCGATCTTGCGCGTGAATGCGACCCCGAAGGCCGCCTCCGCAATGAGTATTCGATGCGGGTACTGGGTTACTAGCGTCGTACCGTCACGGTGGATGACGTCTTGGTGACCTGTGCATACCCCGGAGCCTTACCCGATACCTTGACCGTGATCTTCTTGCCTCTATCCTGGGACGTGAGCCTATAGGTCGACGTGGTGGCGTTGGGAATCTTCTTTCCGTTTCGGAACCACTGGTACGTGCGCTTGACTCCCGTGGGTTTCCACGTTCCGGGCACGGCTTTGAGCACCTTACCCGCCTGCGCGGTTCCCGTGATCCTTGGCGTGGACGTTGCACTGAGTTTTGCAAGTGCTGGCGATTTCACCGCCACGGGTTTCACGCGTGGCTTTGCGGAGGTCTTGGTTACCTTGCCATTGGCGAAGGTGCCGAAAACGTTGGTTCCCCATGCGTAGACCGTGCCATTGGAACCCACGGCAAGCGCATAGTTGGTACTGGCTGATACCTGCTTGACCTTGACGTTCTTGGGCATCTTGACCTTGACGGGTTTGGTCTGGCGCTTACGTGAACCATTGCCGTTCAGGCCGTCGTAGCCATTGCCCCACGCGTACAGCGTGCCGTTCGTGGCGAGCGCGTATCGGTTGTCCGTCGAACTTTCGAGTTGCTTGACCTTGACGCTCTTGGGCAAGAGAACCCTCACTGGTTCCGTATGGAAATCCACGCGGCACATGCCGCAATCGTATTTATCCCAGGTGCCGGTACCCAGGTTTCCACTGTCGTTGCGTCCCCAGGCATAGACTGCCCCGTCCGAGCCTGTTGCCAGGTAGGAGCCCTGCGCCACGCTTGTGTAGTTCACGCCCTTCGGCGGAGCCATCTTCACTGGTTTCGTGTGCGCGCGGATACTGTAGTCCGAGCGGAATGGGTCGATCTTGCCGTTGCCGTGTTCGGCGTTGGCATTGGAGCCCCAGGCGTAGGCGGTACCGTTCTTGGCCACTGCGAATGATGTCGCATACTGGGTCGTACTGATTCGCGCTGCCTTGAATCCCTTTGGGAGTTTGACCTTTACGGGTTGTGAGCGGTCCTTCTTGGTACCGTCTCCAAGCTGTCCGTGGTCGTTGCCTCCCCAGGCGTACACCGCGCCGTTGTTGGCCAGCGCGAGTACGTGCTTGTATCCCACCGCGATCGCCGTGAACTTCACGCCCTTCGGCCGTTTCACCTTGACCGGTTTCATTGGAGGGGTCGAGTATGCCTTGCTTTTCTTCCCATTCCCCAGTTGTCCGGCGTAGTTCTGTCCCCAGGTGTAGACATCGCCGCTGGTCGTCAAGGCAGCGTTCACATCGTCGCCCGCAGCGATCGCCTTGAATCTGACGCTCAGTGGGGCCTGGACACGGGTTGGCCTGAGGGCCTGTGTGGAGCCATAAGACGCAGAGAAACCGCTGACTCCCCACTCGTAGACGGCCCCGTCACTACTCAGGGCAAGCGCATGACTATACGCGGCAGACACCTGCGTGAATTTCACCGGTTTGCTGGCCGCGTTCGCTGGCGGAGCCGCCAGCACTATCGAGAGAGCTACGGCGAGGGCAGAGATAACGGCGAGAATACGCGTGTCGGAGCGAGGCCTGGTTCGACGGGTTGGTGTGTCCATCTTCGAAACTTAATGACTGTCTTTATGAGTGGTCAAGGATTAGTTTTGTTTCGATCGCCTTCGCACGCAGTGTGGAAGTCGCGCCCGCCGTACTCCATCCGGCGCGTTGTCAGTGGGCCGTCCTAAGATGAGGACATGACAACAATCCTGCTTTTCCACCACGTCCTCGGTCTGACGGATGGAGTCCGCGACGTTGCGGAGTCTCTGCGGAGGCAGGGCCACGAGGTTCACACGCCAGACCTGTTTAAGGGGCGGTCCTTCCCCGATATTGATTCCGGATTCGCATATGTGGAGTCGATCGGGTTTCCCGAGTTGTATCGACGCGCGGAGCAGGCCTGCTCCGGGCTTCCACGGGATGTGGTTCTGGGTGGGTTCTCGCTCGGGGTCATGTCCGCGCAGTATCTACTCCACACTCGGCCCGGAGCGCGTGGGGCGTTGTTCTTCCATTCCTTCATCGACCCTGGGTATTTGCCGGGTCAGTGGCCAGACGCCGTTCCCGTGCATGTGTTTGCGATGGATCATGACCCGTTCTTTGTGGCGGAGGGAGACTTGGAGGCAGCTCTGAAATGGCAGGTGAACCACAAGAACCTGCATATCCACCAGTACCCGGGCAAGGGGCACCTCTTCCTTGACCCCACGACCCCTGACTTCGATGCGGACACGTCCGCCCAGGTGCTGCAGGATGTGGAGGCTGCCCTTGCCGAGATGATCGGGCAGTGAATCGTATGGGGGTTATCCCCCAGTGTGATTCGGGTGGCCACCGGCTCACCACATGGGCCGTAACGCGAAAGGATTGAGTCATGACCTCAACTACTCAATCCTTCGATTTCACCGCTCGTTCACTCAGCACGTCTCCGTTGTTCACCCCAACCAACACGGCGTCCCTACCGTTACGGGCGTTTGCTCCGTCGACATGGCGTGCGTTTGTCTACCACCTCGTGAACGTGCCACTGGGTGCGCTTGGGTTCGTCTATGTGGTCACAGCCGTGTCACTTGGGTTGTCGCTCGCAGCGCTGATCATCGGGCTATTCCTCGGTGCGGCTCTCGTGCTCGGTGCACGCGCCCTTGGAGCGGCGAATCGCGGGGTCACCAACCTGCTGTTGGGTACGTCGATCCCCTCTCCCGTGGCTTTTCGACGAGCACCCGGCTTTGGTGGGTTCCTGCGGTCGGGTTTGACGGACGGGGCTGGCTGGCGGGCCATGTCGTACATGTTCGTCACGTTCATGACCAGCATCTTTTCCCTGACCGTGAGTGCGTCGTTCCTTGCCGTCGGTCTCGGTGGTGCGACCTATGGCGTCTGGCGTCGCTGGTTGCCGGAGCAAATGGGGCCAGACGGAGAACTGCACAGGGGCGCCCAGTTCGCCGACGGCTACTTCATCGATACCCCTGCACGTGTTTTCGTGTACTCGGTCATCTGCGCGTTCATCCTGTTGTTCGTGTGGCCAGCCATCAACAATGGTCTGGCGAAGATGCAGGCCATGCTTGCGGCAACGCTCCTTGGCCCGACCCAGGCGAGCGTCGAGCGCCACGAACTCCTGAAACGGCAGGCTCGCTCCGCCGAGTCCACGGCCTTGAAGATGCGCAGCATCGAGCGAGATCTCCACGATGTGACGCAGGCTCAACTGGTTGCGATTGCCATGAAGGTGGGCGATGCGAAGGAACGTCTGGCCGCTGGCGAGTCTCCCGAGGCAGTGCTTGCGACCCTTGACTCCGCGCACGCCACCTCCAAGGACGCATTGACTGACCTGCGCGGTCTGGTCCAGGGGATTCACCCCGCCTCGCTGAACGACGGACTGGCCACCGCGCTCTACACACTCGCCTCCTCATCGGCAATCTCGGTGCGTCTTGACGCACAACTGACCCGTCCTGTTTCCCCAGCCGTTGAGCAGGTTGCCTATTATTCGGTCTCGGAACTGCTGACCAATGCCGCCAAACACTCGGGCGTTGACTCGGTCCTCGTCATTGCGCGAACAGATGCTGATAGGTTGAACCTGTCCGTGGTCGATCACGGACGCGGGGGTGCCATGCTACGAGGCGCTTCGGTCCTTGCCACCGGCCTTGATGGGGTTGCGGATCGAGTCGCGAGCGTGGGCGGAACCCTCACGCTCTCTTCGCCCACGGGTGGTCCAACGATTGCCGAGGTGCGTCTTCCGCTGTCCTTAGAAAGTTGAGGAATGAGACTCGCACTTGCCGAGGATTCCGCGATCCTACGCGTGACACTGGCCGAACTCCTGACGGGGCGTGGGCACGATGTCGTGGTGCAGGCCGCGAGCGATCCCGAACTCTTCGCAGGGCTCGCCGCCATCGGCCCGGAGGGCGTGGACGTGGTGATCATGGATGTGCGAATGCCTCCCACCTTCACCAACGAGGGCATCACCGCGGCACTGCGACTGCGCTCGTCGCACCCGAACGTGGGTGTGCTCGTGTTCTCGCAGTATGTTGAGACGACCTATGCCACCCAACTGTTCTCCGGTCACCCGGCCGGTGTGGGATATCTGCTCAAGGACCGGGTGGCGGAGGTGTCCCAGTTCGTCTTGGCGCTTGAGCGTATTCATGCCGGCGAGACGGTGCTCGATCCCGAGGTCGTCTCGCAGTTGATCGGCGTCTCCACCTCGCGCAACCATATCGAGTCGTTGACCGTGCGCGAGCGCGAGGTTCTGGACCTGATGGCGCAGGGGCGTTCCAACACTGCGATCTGCGAACTCCTGCACGTGTCGCTCGGGACCGTGGAGAAGTATGTGTCTGCGATCTTCACCAAGCTCGAACTCCCTCAGGCACCGCACGACCATCGCAGGGTACTCGCGGTATTGAAGTATCTCGGCGTCTAGTCTGCAGATTGTGTTGAGTATGAGGACCGTGGGTAGTACGACCGGTCCCCAAATCTCTCACCACATCGTTCGTGATCATTCCGTTATGTTGGGGCTGCATATCATGCGTGCTGATCGATCGGCGCGTCGCCGCTAGCTCACCAAGGATGGTCTTCCGCTCGGCGAACTCATGCGGAGCACATCTGTGCCCGCAACAGGATCGAAGGAGACGAACAATGCACAAGACCAACAGATGGGCGGCGCTGGTAACCGCTGGCGCCCTCACCGCTCTGGGAGGCATGGGGTCCACGCTTCCCGCCCAGGCCGCAGGGCCTGACCATCTCCCCATCACAATCGCCAATGAATCCGGCCTCAACGATACGGTTCACCTCTACGTGCTGGGAACAGACCTAGCCTCTGGGCGACTCGGCTGGATTGACAGTTCCGGCACATTCCAAGCCTGGCCAGCCGGAAGCAACCCACCCTCAGCAGCCCCCGATGCATCCCTGAGTCTGGAACCCTCAGGAGGTTCCACAACGGTGAAGGTGCCTCGCGGGTTCTCGGGCCGCGTGTACTTCTCCTTCGGTGAGAAGCTCCCCTTCGCGCTCACCCAGGACGGACTCGTACAGCCTGCTCCGTGGGCGGCAAACGATCCCACCGCAGACATCCTGTTCGACTGGACTGAGTTCACGTACAACGATGCCGGACTGTGGATCAACAGTTCACAGGTCGACATGTTCGCGGTCCCTCACTCGGTGTCGGTGACCGATTCTGCGGGCCAGACATCAACCACTGGGGAAACCGTTCCGGGCGGACGCGAAGCCGTGATCGAGACGCTGCGAAGCGATCCGGAGTGGGCACAGACTGTGGTGACCGGCGGTGACGGAAACGTTCTGCGCGTACTCGCTCCGGGGAAGGCAGCCGAAGCCGGGCTGCTGAACCCCAACTATCTCGACTCATACATCGCACAGGCGTGGGCTGCGTACGGAAGCAAGGACTTGAAGGTCACCCCGTTCAGCGATCGGCCTGAACTCACCTACACGGGCCGCACCAGTGGCACGAGGATGTCTTTCACCGATTCCAGTGGAGCAACGGTCGCGTCATTCGAGCGGCCCACCTCGGCTGATGTGTGGGGTTGCGATGGTGCACTGCACGCACCGAACGACAGCGTTGTGGGTCCGATCGCCCGTACCCTGTGCGCGGCACTGATCCGCGGCACGCTGGGTGACAGCACTGCGGAGCCCATCACCGATGCCTCGAAGTTCTACACGACGCAGCCTGTCAACAAGTACGCCAAGGCAGTTCATGCAGCCATGAAGGATGGGCGCGCGTATGCCTTTGCCTTCGACGATGTCGGAGCGTTTGAATCCCTGGTGCACAGTGGCGATCCGGTGTCAGCGCGCATTGAACTCTCCCCGTTCGACTCGAGCGGAACTCAACCTGGCGATGGTGGGTCACACAACGATGGTTCCGTGCGACTCGTCAACGCGTTGAACGGCAAGTGCCTCAGCGTCCCATCCACCGGCGGTGGCGTGCCATCCTGGGCTTTCAATGACGGTCAGAAGGTGACGGTGCTCGACTGCGTCGGCTCATCCAACCAGGACTGGCAGATGGCAGAGGGAACGATTCGCACCGAAAACGACCTGTGCCTTGACGTCGCCTGGGGTGCGACGACGGACGGTACCCCCGTGCAAATCGCGCACTGCTCGGGGAACCTGGCGCAGCAGTGGATACTCTCAGACGCCGGCGACCTGGTGAATCCGCAGGCCAACAAGTGTCTGGACGTTTCAGGAAACGGCGTGCTCAACAGCGCGACTGAACTACAGATAAGGGAGTGCTCCGGTCTGCCCAATCAGAAGTGGAGTATCCGGTAGTTCTGACCGCCTAGACACACAGTTGCTCCCCGGCGATGGTGCGTTCCATCGACCGGGGAGCAACCCTCGCCAGATGGCGTTCAGGAGATGACAAAGGTGTTCAGCGAGCGCGGTTCCAGGACAGCGGTGAAGGTGCGTGAATCTGCGGACGGGTCAACGAACGAGAACTCCTCAGCGCGATCCAATGCGTTTTGGACGACCACCACAACCGAGCCGTCCTGGTTCAGGTACGCGGATCCCTGTGAACCGTACCTGCCAGTGACTCCAAGCTGTACCGCACCCGGTCTGATCGCACTCGAATAGTGCTTGAGCACGTAGTACTCGTGGTTTCGCGTGAAGGTGCGGCTTTCGGGATCGACCGTGAACAGAGAGTTCTGCGGCCATCCCCAGGTGGAGAGACCACCTGGCTCAAGCACCATGTTCCAGTACGTGTACGCGCTGGCGCCGTTCTCCAGGTAGTGGCGCACCAGGTGGAACACGTATTCGGCGTCTTCCCACGCATTTGATCCGAACCCACACTCCGATTCGGTCTGGATGATGTCGAGTTCCGGCCAATCCCTGTGGGTGCGGGCGATGGCGTGCTGCCCAGCCCACTGATAGCCGATGCCACCCAGGTACTTGCGCGCCTCGTCGTCGAACAGGATGTTGTCGACGAACCGTGAGTAGTTGGTGAGTTTCTGGCCGGTCGCGGTGAAGGCCATGTCCTCGGGGCCGTTGAGGGTTCCAAGGTAGATCTTGGTGTCGAGTCCAGCGGCTTCGAAGGCCGGCCCGAGGTAGTCGCGGATGAACTCGCGCAGTTGCTCGGACGACCACAGGCAGGACGGGAACTTCTGGTCTGCGAAAACCTCGTTCTGCACGTGAATCTGGCTGACGGTAATGCCGCGTTCGGCATACGCCTGCACGAACTTCACGAAGTAGTTGGCGTAGGCGGTTTGGTTCTCCGGCGTCATGACGAGTCGGCCGAAGTTGTAAACCGGTGGGTTCTTCATCCAGGTGGGTGGGCTCCACGGCGAGCAGTGCAGGATCATGTCATCCTGATACCTCTGCGCCTCGCGGATGAACGGGATGACGCGTTCCTCATCCCGGGCCACGGAGAAATGCTCCAGGGCGTAGTCTCCGGGAGTCTCATCGTAGGAGTACCAGGAGGTGGAGAAATCGTTGGCTCCCACCGCGGAGCGGTTGACGCGGAAGTTGAGTTCGTCCGTGGCGAACAGTTCCCGGTAGATGGTCTCTTGATCCGCAACTGAGAGGGACTGGATGGCACGCTGTCCGAGTTCGTTGAAGGTACCGCCGAACCCCTTGATCACCTGACCCTCTTGCCCAGTGAGTTGCAGCCCGTTCCCGGATGTCGCGCCCGGGGTTGGTGTTCCGGCGTCACGCCATTTCTCGGTTTCAGTCGATACTGTCCAGGTGATTGCCATGTCCATCTTCTTTCAGGGGATTGACGACGAGTTGGCCGGTTTGGTCCACGAGGTGCGTTGAGAGGGCACTCGCCTATGGTGTTTCCTGGCGGGTGTGCGGGATGCCACCCACACACCCGCCAGGACTGGGTCGTGTCGTGCGGGCTTATTTAACGGATTTGATCTTGATGATGCAGATCGCACCGATGAGCGCCATCGCGATCGCGATGGGGAAGGCGAACCCGAATCCACCGGTTGCGGTGACGACAGCCGAGGTGATGAGTGGGCCAACGGTCTGACCGATCGTGGTGGAGAGGTTGAGGATTCCGAGGTCCTTGCCTGCTTCCTCCTGGCTGGGCAGAACGTCGACATTGAGAGCTTGATCGACCGAGGTGTAAACGCCATAGCCGAAGCCAGCGACTCCGGCGAAGAGGAACATTCCCATCGTCGTCGGCATGATCCAAGGCAGTGCGATACCCACGGCAAACAAGATCGAGGAGAGGATGACCGGGAGCTTTCGCATCCGGATCTTGTCGGAGATCGGTCCTGCGATCACTGAACCGAACAGGCCGACAACCAGCGTGATGATGGCCATCGTGGCGATGGTCTCGCCTGAGGTCTTGGTGTCCTGCCCAAGGTAGTTCTGCACGATGTACAACTGGTAGGCCATGATCATCTGATAGCTGACCAGCATGAACAGTCGTCCAGCGAACGCGTAGTAGAAGTCCGGGGCATTACGTGGCGGTCGGAAGGACACCAGGATGTCCTTCAGCGAGTGGCTTGCCGCGGGAAGATGCTGGGCCGAGCGCTCACGGGGCCACACGATCAGCGCGACGATTGCGGAGATTGCCATCAGTAGGCCACCGAGTACGAACCCGGGCACGGCGTTGGTGATGAACTTTGCACCGATCAGGGTACCGATAGGAGCTCCTGCGGTGAGTCCCGCACCATAGAAGGCTGACATCGTGCCGCGCAATCGTTGCGGCACCCGGTCGGAGAGGACTGCAACCGCTGGTGCGAGCATCATGTTCAGGCCGACCATCGAGACGCAGTAGGCGAGCGTCAGAGCGCCCACTGACGGCAGTACGCCAACCAGGTAGAGCGAGACGCCACCGATGACACCACCGGCGAGAATCCACGGGGTGCGGCGTCCGAACCGGCTGCGGGTGCGGTCTGAGAGGTTACCGAAGATGAGGTTGGAGGCCAGTGAGACGATCGCGGTGATCGCGTTGATGGTTCCCATTGTCGCTGTCGGATTTGACACCCCGATGTCCACGAGGCGCTGGGGCAAGAGCACGCTTGCCACGATCATGAGTCCGACGATCCACAGCACGCCGTAGACGAAGAATCCCGCGCCGAACCGGACTCCACGAGCCTTGTCCAGCGGCTGTCCGGTGTCTGGTGCGATGTTCTCTACGCCCAGTTCGTCCTGGGCGTCATTCTGCGAGGCGAAGGCTCGCGTTTCCATATGTACCTTCTTTGGTCATTGGAGTTTGGCTCCACACTGATACCTGATCTACTCCCGCTACCTACTGACCATTCAGTAGGTAGCAAGAACAATCTAAGACCCGTGTCGCAAAAATGTCAACGAACCGAAAGTCCCACTTAAGAATGCACCAGGGGCATTGCGACGGGTCTGCCGCATTGATGATCGACTACGATTGTGAAATGGCCCAAGACCCCGTCACCGCGAACCGGCGCCCCCGTATCCGCTTGTCACGAGAGGAACGCCTAGATCAGATCATCGAGGCCAGCACACGCCTGGTCAGCGAGAACGGTTTCTACGGTTTCTCACTGCAGCAGGTGGCGGATGAGGTCGGCATCACACAGGCAGGCCTGCTGCACTACGTCCACTCCAAAGAGGGCCTGCTGAAACTCATCATCGAGCAACGCTATGACCGGCGCTTCGATCCCGATGACTTCATCGCCACCGGAGATCCGCTGGCCACGCATCCCGATGGCGCCTCATACCCCGCCTATCTGAGATACCTTGTGCGGAACAACGCAAAGAACGAGCAGCTCATGCGGCTTTACATTGTGCTCGGAACCGAGGCGGTTTCACCCGACCATCCGGCGCACGAATACTTCAACGAACGCCCGACGGGCGTCTGGGAGCTCTATTCGCAGACGCGGTGGCGCATTCCTCCCGAGGTGGGCACCTGGGAAGACATGCGCGATCTGGTGGAGATGTCGATCGAGGCGATGGACGGTCTCCAGTTACGCTTCTTCCGCTCTCCACAGATCGAACTGGTGGCATCCTGGACACGCTTTGAAGACGTTCTGTTCCCGTCGCCCATATGGGACGGCTACAAGTAACCCACGCTAACGGCGCAGCAGGCGATCCATCAGAAGATCAACGTGTTCAGCCATGTTGATGCTCGAGTCGTAGAGCCACGCGATTTGCAGTCCATCCAGCAATGAGATCAGGGTTATCGCCACATTCTCCGGATCCAGGTCCGCTGGAACCTCTCCGGATTCTTGCGCGGCGGCGATCTCTTTGGCGAAGCTGACCCGCAGATTGGCAATACGTTCCCGAAAATACTCATGCGCTGGGTGAGACGGTTCTGATGCCTCGATGGACAACCGCGAGTAGAGTTGCACGAGTCCTGGAACCATCGAGTTGTGCTTCACCAGCGCATGGAGGGTCGAGGACTCACCCCGTGATATGAGGCCACCCTTGCCCAGTGAGAAGTTCGCGGTGTCGAGTTGATCCCTACGCCTCAGCACCTGCGTGAACAATTCCTCCTTGGTGTCGAAGTAGTGCAGCAACCCCATTTGGCTCAGCCCCACGGCCTCTGCGATCTGCTTCAACGTGGCCTTGCTGTATCCATTTCGAGCTATGACGGTCAGTGCGGTGTTGAGGATTTCCTCTCTCCTGGCCACACCTTTTGCATACGTTCCACGTTTAGCCATGCTCCAACTCTAGCCTTGACAAAATCTCGATGCACTGAAAACTTTATATCGTAAGGTTTTTGCACTGCGATGAGAGTCCTGCGCTCGGAGCACCGCACACACCGGGACCAACAAAGGAGTTAACCCATGACTGATCGGTCGACATATCTTTCCGAACTATCCAATGCCGAGATCGCCTCGCTGAGCTCCGGCAACGGATTCTGGTACAGCAAGCGTGTTGGCGAGGTACCAAGTTTCAATCTGAGCGATGGCCCGCACGGCCTTCGCAAACAAGGCACGTCCGAGGACCACCTCGGCATGGCGCCCTCCGTACCTGCAACGTGCTTCCCACCCGCAGTCGCGCTCAGCCAGACCTGGGACGCGGACCTCATCGAGCGCGTCGGCACCGCCCTCGGAGAGGAAGGTCAGGCGGAAGGCGTCGGAGTGCTGCTGGGGCCGGGAATCAACATCAAGCGCGATCCGCGCTGCGGTCGCAACTTCGAGTATTTCTCGGAGGACCCCGTCTTGGCCGGAGAACTCGGCACCGCATGGGTCAAGGGCGTCCAAAGCCAGGGAGTCGGCACCTCGCTCAAGCACTTCGCTGCGAACAACCAAGAGGACGACCGCATGCGCGTCAGTTCCAACGTCGACGAACGTACGCTGCGCGAGATCTACCTACGCCCCTTCCAGAAGGTTGTCACCCAGGCTCAGCCGTGGACCGTCATGTGCTCGTACAACAAGGTCAACGGCACCTACGCATCCGAGAATCCGTGGCTCCTCACCAAGGTTCTGCGCGACGAGTGGGGCTTCGAGGGTTTCGTCGTATCCGACTGGGGTGCAGTGGCAAACAGGGTCAATGCGGTGAAGGCGGGCCTTGACCTGCAAATGCCGTATGACGGCGGAACCGCGGACCAAGAGCTCACCGCAGCACTTGATTCCGGCGAGATTGATCGGGCAACCGCACAGCAGGCGGCTGAACGTGTCGCACGGGTAGCGGACCGCGTCGCGGAAAGCCGTCGAGAGGGATTCGCCTACGACGTTGACGCCCACCACGGCATCGCCCGCGAGGCTGCGGCGCGCGCCATCGTGCTATTGAAGAACGAGGGCGACATCCTGCCGCTCACAACAGGCCAACGCATCACGGTGATCGGTGAGTTCGCAGCCACTCCACGCATTCAGGGAGCGGGATCGTCACGCGTCAACAACCAGCGTCTCGATGTCCCGCTGGAGGAACTACGCGCCCAGTTCGGCGCTGAGAACGTCAGCTACGCGCAGGGTTTCAGCGCGGAGACTGACGGGACCGACAGTGATCTTGCCACCGAGGCGATTGCATCGGCAGCCGCCGCCGATGTCGCGATCCTGTTCCTCGGTCTTGGAAACAGCCAGGAATCCGAAGGATTTGATCGTACGCACATTGAGCTCCCCGTTGATCAGATCGAATTGCTCAAGGCGGTGGCAGAAAAGCAGGAGAACGTGGTTGTCGTACTCACCCACGGCGCGGTACTTCGGTTGACGCCGGTCATCGAGAATGCAACCGCGATCCTTGACGCGGCGCTTCTCGGTCAGGGTGGCGGTCACGCTGTCGCGTCGGTGTTGTCGGGTGCCGTCAACCCGTCGGGCAAGCTGGCGGAAACCGTGCCCGTTCGCCTGGAAGATGTTCCAGCATGGGGGAACTTCCCAGGGGAACACGGCAACGTCAACTACGGCGAGGGCCAATATGTCGGCTACCGCTGGTACGAGTCGCGTGACATCGCCGTATCCTACCCATTTGGTCACGGCCTGTCCTACACGACATTCGAGTACACAGACCTGAGAGTTCAGCCAACTGCGGCTGGGGACAGCCTGACCGCAACGGTCCAGGTGCACAACACCGGTGCCCGCGACGGGCGCGAGGTGGTTCAGTTGTACACCTCCGTCACCGACTCCGCATTCGAACGACCGGTCAAGGAACTCAAGGCGTTCGCTGTCGTGGATGTGCCCGCAGGGGGAAGTGCCACTGCAGCCCTGACGGTTGCCGTCACCGATCTGGAGGTGTGGGATGTACGGCGTGACTCCTGGATCGTTGAGGGCGGAACCTACACGGTGCAGGTCGGCGCCTCCAGCGCGGACATCCGCTTGACTGGCACGGTCGAGATCAGTGGCACCGAGACCCCTCTGCCACTGCACCTGGACTCCTCCTTCGGCGAGGTCATGGCTGATCCCGTGGCGGCACGTCTCGTCATCCCAGTTCTCCAGGACAGCCCATTCGTTGCCGACGGCGACGGGGACGATGCACTGGGCGTGGACATGATGAAGATGCTTGCCTCGTTGCCGTTGTCTCGACTGGTGGCCATGGCACCCGGGTCGTTGACCACTGAGAAAGTCCAGGCGGTTATTGCTCAGGTCAACACCGAGAACGGGGTCACCGTCTAGTTGACCAGATAGTGACAGCTACAACGGGCGGCACAGTGCAACCATTGGTCGCGCGGTGCTGCCCGTTGTCGTAAGTCGTCTCAGACACTGGCGTCATCTTCGAACTCAACCGTTTGTGCCCCAACGGGGCCGTGTTCCGGTTGAGTTGGGGCACAAACGGTTGAGTTTGCGGAAGATAAGGGGGTACGGCTCTTCGCCGAACCAACGGCGCAGGACGCTAGTAGCCGATATATCGATCTGGTCGGTGGTTGAGGACAATCACCAGGTTCAAGATGACGGCACCGCACACGGAGAGGAGCACCATCCAACCCGAGATGCTCACGCAGGATATGGCAACGACAACGCAGTCAAAGATCAGTTGCGTGTAACCCGCTTTGAAGCCTGTGCGCTCTTGGATGACCAGACCCGTGATGGACACCCCACCGAGACTTGAGTTGTGTCGGAACAGCATCAGCATCCCCAGGCCCGCCAGGAGATTTCCAGTCAACGCACCAAAGACGGGGTTGATGCTCTCCAGCAGGAGCACATGTCCCATGATCTGCGTGGTCACGGCGATGCCCGCAATGCAGATCAGCGTGCGTAGCGTGAACCTCCAGCCTTTTTGCCACCAGGCTATAAAGACAAATGGAATGTTGAGCACGACGATCAGAATGGTGACGGAGACGCCCGACCAATACTCGACAGCCAGTGCGAGTCCGGCGATTCCACCCGTCACGGCACCCGTTGCTCGAAGCAGGTAGAGGGCGAAACCGACCACGAGTATCCCGCTGGCAATGCCAAACACATCTTCGATCGCGGTGTGTGCCAGTTCTCCCTGTCGCGCAGGCCGCGCGGAACGCTCCGTCGCCACGTCGGGTGGCGTCACGGAAGGGCCGACTCTCGCAAGTTTGGCAGAACTGGTCGTCATGATGATTCCTGAACTCACTCTTGGCGGTCACTGCATGAAGGCATGGGTGGCGCCCTGTGCAGTCGGGTTCGTTCACAATAAGGCACGTGGGTTCGTCAGAGGTCCCGTTGTGTTAACGGCATGTAGCCAGACACACAGGCAGCGCGCCTCAAGTCGGCTGATTCTTCGTTTCCCACTCCAAAATCCCGCCCAGATCAGCGAGTACGCCAGAGAACCGCCACAGTGGGATGTTGCTAACACGGCCACCTGGTGGCACAGTCGGTACCGCAATGTGACCTTTTCAGACTCATTGATGATCAGTTCAACTCCAATGGTTCCTTATCTACTAACTAGTAGGTAAGATGATTGATGACTGCCACCGTCGCCATTCCTCAACAGGTCCATCAACACTCACGGCGACGCTCTCACAACGAAGGAGATCCCGTGGACAAGATCCTGTTCGGTGCCGCCTACTATGACGAGTACATGCCCACCGATCGCATCGACAAAGACGTTGACATGATGAAGGCCGCCAACATCAACGTCGTGCGCATCGCTGAATCAACGTGGAGCACACTCGAACCCCAGCCTGGGACTTACAACTTCACGCACATCGATCGCGCTCTCGATGCCATGCACAAGGCCGGAATCAAGGTAATCGTAGGCACCCCCACCTACGCCGTCCCCACCTGGCTGGTCCAAAGCCACCCTGACGTTCTTGCCGAGACCGCCGCCGGTGAACCACGCTACGGTGCGCGCCAGATCATGGACATCACCAATCCCGCCTATCTGTTCCACGCGGAGCGGATCATCCGCAAGTTGATGGAACACACCGCACAGCACCCTGCGGTCATCGGTTTCCAGGTAGACAACGAGACCAAGTACTACAACACCGCATCGCGCGGGGCGCAACGCGCGTTCATCAAGTACCTACGCACGGAGTTCAACAACGACCTGGATGCACTCAACCACCACTTTGGCCTGGACTACTGGTCCAACCGCATTGATGCGTGGGAGGACTTCCCCGATGTTCGCGGAACTATCAACGGTTCCCTGGGGGCGGAGTGGGATAAGTTCCGCCGGACGCTCGTCACGGATTTCCTGCAGTGGCAGAGCAACATCGTACGCGAGTACGCGAGAGAGGATCAGTGGGTCACCCAGAACTTCGACTTCGACTGGGCTCCCGGTTGGTCCTACGGACTGCAGCCAGCAGTTGACCATTTCAAGTCGGCCAAGACAGTGGACATCGCCGGTGTCGACATCTACCACCCCACCCAGTCGCGTCTGACCGGAAAGGAGATCGCGTTCGGCGGAGACATGACCCGCTCGATCAAGGGCGGCGCCAACTACATCGTCGTTGAAACCCAAGCCCAGGGTCAGCCGGGCTGGCTCCCCTACCCCGGTCAGTTGCGCCTTCAGGCCTACAGTCACCTCGCCAGCGGCTCCAACGGTGTCATGTACTGGCACTGGCATTCGATCCACAACTCCTTTGAAACCTACTGGAAGGGCCTGCTGAGCCACGACTTGGGCGAGAACCCGACCTACCTCGAGGCGGGCGTGTTCGGGGAAGAGACAGCACGTCATAGCGCCGAACTCGTGAACCTGCGCAAGGCCAACAAGGTGGCGATCATGGTGTCCAACGAGGCCCTGACCGCGCTGAACTGGTTTGCATTGGAGACCGGATTCATCAACGGGGTGTTCGGAACATCTCGCGGATACAACGACGTGCTCCGGTGGATGTACGACGCGCTCTTCGAACTCAACGTCGAGGTCGACTTTGTGTCCCCTGACGACTGCGACCTCGGCCGGTACGATGTCCTCGTCGCACCGGTGCTCTACAGCGCACCCGATGCGACCTTCGCACGCCTACGCCAGTTCGTACACGACGGCGGTCATCTCATCACCACGTTCCGCACCGGAATCGCGGATGAGTACGTCAAGGTGTTCACTGACGATCAACCACACGGACTGACCGATGTGATTGGCGCATCGTTCAACCAGTTCACCCTTCCAGACTCGACCGGACTTGCACTCACAGAGGAGTTCTCGAGGACTCAGGGACTCGTCGACAATCTGGGCAGCCAGCAGGCTGACCTGGTCTTGGAACTGCTCACACCGACAACCGCGCACACGCTGGTGCGTTACGATCATGACGCCTGGGGCGAGTATGCGGCGGTCACCCGGAACACGGTCGGAGACGGCTCCGCACTGCACATCGGCACGATGACCTCAACCGGGCTACTGAAGGCGATCCTTGAGCGCGAGCTGCGTGCGGCGGGAATCTGGGATTGGGCCAACGACCTGAACGGGCAGGTTTCCGTTCGTCGCGGTACCAACCAGGCAGGGCGTGATGTCACCTATCTGCTCAACTACACCGGCGAGCCAGTCACCATTTCCAGCCCTGTGGCCGGAACGTCGCTGCTTGGCGACGAGTCGGTCGCGGTAGGTGATCCGCTCACCATTGGCAAGTGGGACCTGGCAGTCATCGTGGGCTGATTCGCTGGCGTCACGTCAAGACTGCGGGTGGCCCTCACCCAGGTGAGGGCCACCCGCAGTGACTATGTTCGATGACGATTCGTCAGTGCAAGCCAGCCCCACAACACCACGGCGAAACCAGTCAGGTAGAGGGGTTTGAGTAGCCACCACACGGCAGTCCCCGGCGTCGCGAACGGAACCCCAACAAGCCACAGCACACCGAGCACGATCACCATGACAGGTAGATGCCACAGGAACGCCCGCATCGATTCAGTTGCCGCGACATCAAGTACGTGCGCCACCCGCGGACGGTCAAGGCGGGAGCTCAACCACGGGTAGGCCAGCATCGCCATGGGAATCAACCACAGTCCATGCATCAGTGACGGTGCACTCGGCGGACTCATGTTGGACCGCTCACCGGACAGCCCCACCATCGATTCCGCCCACACGGGTGTCGCCACAAGCACGCAGAGCAGAGCAAACGCGCCGGCAGCCCACAGGCCGAGTTGGCGTGACTTAAGCTTTTGCAGTCGCCCATCCCGGTAGAAGAACCCGATCTGCTGCATCGTGCCGTGCACGAACACGTAGTTGAGCCAGCCGATGTATGGCGCATCCAACGCGGTACGCAATCCATCGGCGATGAACGCGAGAATCACGAGCGCCACAACCACTCGCACTCCAAACCGGCGATGCAGCCCGAGCATGAGCGGCGTGAGAGCTGCCAGCACCGCGTACACGGCAACGAACCACAGCGGCATGAGCACCACCACCGCGATGGTCAGCGTGAGTACCTGTGGCGCTCCGAGTCGCAGGGCGAGCAGCGCGACCGCAACCACGAGTAGAACAAACGGCACGACGGGAACGAACAGTCCCCTCAGGCGCTTCCCTATCCACTGGGGAGCGCTCATGCCTCGTTCGAGTGCGCGGTCCAGGGAGGTTGCATTGGAGAATCCGCCCACGAAGAAGAACAGCGGGATGAGCACGAGCACCCAGGTTGCGGGCCACAGCTGGCGGTTGATGTTGAGGACATTGTCCACGTGCATCATGCCCGCGCCGTCAATGCTCACAGCGCCCATGGTCCAGTGTCCGAGGATGACAGCACCGAGCGCGACGGAGCGCAGCAGGTCAGGGAAACGATCTCGTTTCCGCTGTTCCGGCCTTTCTGTGGCATGCACCGTGTCTGGTTCGGATGGCGTGGGGCGCGGCTGGGGTGAGTCCGGCAGGGTGTGGTCTGGCTGAGGCATCGCACCGTCCATGTTGCGTGGGTGTACTGCCTTAAACATACGCAGTCTCCGCCTGATGTGGCGGGTCAATCCATTGGCACCACAAATTTTCCTCACAGGGAAGACAAAGGTCGAGAAGGCTCAATGTAGGTATGAACACCAACACACAGTCACGCTCGTCGACCACGCCGCGGTCGAAGGAGATCGCGATGAGCGCACAACTCCCACCAGTTGCTCGCGCCCACCAGCGCACACTGTTGCGCGGAGTGGTCGTCACGTCGCTCATCGCGATTCTCCTGTGGGTGTTCAGTTCCGAGATATCCGCGGACTCCCTAGGCCAACATGTCATCAACGTTGGCATCGTGACAGGGCTGGTCGGCACCAACCTGATCTTGATGATGCTGCTACTCGCGGCCCGCATCCCCGTCATCGACAAGACGTTCGGACACGATCAGGCGCTGGCCGTTCATGCACGACTCGGTAAGCCCGCGTTCTATCTGCTCATCCTGCATGGTGTCTTCCTCACTCTGGGATATGCGATCGACTCCAATGTCTCAGTGTCCACGACCATCGGGGAACTGCTTGCGACCCCCGATGTCCTCCTGGCAGTGCTGGGACTGGCCGGGATCACGGTGGTGATCGTCTCGTCGATAATCGCGGTGCGCAAACTACTCCCCTACGAGGGCTGGCACATCATCCACATGCTGACCTACGTGAGCGTATTGGTGTCGATCCCGCACCAGTTGTCCATCGGGAACGTACTTGCCGAGGGAAACTGGCAACGGTTCTACTGGCTGGGACTCTACCTACTCGCGTTTGGCTCGATAGCCTTGTTCCGATTCCTTCTTCCGATCTCACGCAGTCTGCGCCATCGAATGGTGGTTGCCGGGGTGGAGCACATCGCACCGGACGCAGTCTCCATCTACATCAGGGGACGCAATCTGCGAGCGCTCGACTCCCAGGGTGGACAGTTCTTCATGTGGCGGTTTTGGGCACCTGGGCTGTGGTCGCATGCACACCCGTTCTCGCTCTCTGCTTTGCCGAGCGAGGACCTGCTGCGGTTGACGATCAAAACCACAGGCGATGCGTCCCGCCGCATAGCCCAACTCACCCCGGGTACGCCGGTATCGTTTGCCGGACCGTACGGGGTGTTCACCAAGAAGGCCAACACACAGCCGTTTATCGCTGTTGCGGCATCAGGAATCGGTGTCACCGCTGTTCGTTCGTTTGTCGAGTCGCTTCAGGTCCCAGCGGGAAGCGTGACCATATTGCTGCGTGGCCGCGACGAGGACTCACGGTACCTGTGGCCCGAGATCACGCAGTGGGCGTCCGCCCACGGGCACACGGTGTATGAGTCGCTGGGGCCACGCGGTTCGGGGCAGACCGGGTGGTTGTCTCTCGCTGACAGTGAGCGCGGCGTGCAGGCAGGCACGGTCTTCCCGCACCTCGCCCACTCCGACCTGTACGTGTGTGGCCCCGCGGACTGGTCGAACACCGTCGCCGTGGATGCAATCGCGGCTGGCCTGTCACCCAAGAACCTGCACCTCGACAGTTTCTCCTGGTAGTTGGCCCAGCTCAACCACGCCCACCACTCCCTCAGTTCATCATCAACGTGGAGGTAACACCCATGAACACCGAACACCACGCATGGAATCGCACGATGATCGGCTCCCTGGTCGGTTCCAGCCTGCTGGTAGTCGGCGGCGCTCTCGCGCTCGGCACATACCTGGTTGGCCAGACCGGAATCGCGAATGACTCCGATTCGGTTGTCGCCGATGCCACGTCCTCCTCAAGTTCGTCGAGCAGTTCGACATCGTCGGATTCGTCCGACAACTCCAGTTCCGACGAGTCGGCGACTTCCAGCGGAGGAACCAGTTCCAGTTCCAACGACTCGACTACCTCTAGTGACAGTTCGAGTTCCAGTGACTCGAGTAGTTCATCGGATTCCGGGGTTTCGTCGGGATCACGCAGTTCATCATCTGATGCCACCTCACGCGGCTCTTGAGAGTTGAGGACCCATGACGTTGACATACACGTGGAACCAATGGACCACTGAGTGCTCGCTATCTGTTGACTCCAACGACCCGACCGCACGTGACATGGCGGTCGCAATCGCCCACGAACTCTCATCCCAGGTCGATCTGGCATGTTCAAGGTTCCGAGACGACAGCGAACTCATGGCCCGCGCCCCCGAGTTCGCGCGCGGAGCGGAACCCTCCCCCATGCTTGAAGCACTCGTGAGCACCGCACTTGAGGCTGCTCGGCTCTCTGATGGGTTGGTCGATCCCACTCTGGGTCGCCACATGATGGCTCTCGGCTACGATTCTGCTTTCGACACCTCTGGTTCCGTTGCGCTCTCAATCCACACCGAACGGCGCGCGGATTGGCGGGACATCGTCCTGAAGGATCACGTTCTCACCATTCCTGCGGGGGTGATGTTGGATCTCGGGGCAACCGCCAAGGCCTACGCAGCAGATCTCATCGCCACAACCTGCCATGATCGGACCGGGGCAGGCGTTCTCGTATCGCTCGGCGGTGACATCGCGACGGTCGGTGAGGCACCCACCCAAGGATGGCAGATTCTGGTCCAGGGAGACTCAGACGCCCCGTCGCAGCAGGTCACCTTGGCTGGCGGCTGGTCTATCGCGACATCGAGCACGCGCAGACGCCGATGGATGCGCGATGACTCGCCTCTCCACCATATTCTTGACCCCTCAACGGGGATGCCAGCACCGGATATCTGGAACAGCGTCAGTGCGGTGGCACCAACCTGTGTGGAAGCGAACCTACTGAGCACCGCGGCGATTGTCGCGGCCGATGGTGCAGTCGAGTGGCTCATGCGACGCCCTCAACCTCGAGCGGCTCGTTTGGTTGACCAGTCGGGGAAGTCCACGATTCTAGCCGGTTGGCCGCGCGACTAGAGTTCTTCCAACACCATCGAGCATGCCAGGCGAGGCTACTCGCATTCTCGCACCTGCCGTAGGCAGAACCGCTAAAGCCAGGTTTTCGCTGTCTCGATCATCGGCGTGGTGGCTCGTCCGATGAGGCTCGATAGCGCGTAGCCCTCTACGTGGAGGACATCCTGCTCGATGTTGGTGTCCATCGTGACGAGGAAATCTATCAGGCCGTCGGGAAGCCCTCGGGATTCGAGGAGTTCCCGCTGTTCCTCGGCGCTGACGTTGTGATAGTCAACGGTCGTACCAAGTAACGCCGAGAAGGTCTGCGCCAACTCCGCGAATGTCCATGCGGTGTCGCCGCCAAGTTCATAGGTCTGGTTGAGGTGTCCCTCGGTCGTCGCAACCACGGCAGCGGCCTCGGCGTAATCCCTGCGTGCAGCCGATGAGACCTTACCGGAACCCGCACTGCCCACGATCGTGCCGGTCTCGCGGGCCTCGTTGAATGCACCCTCGTAGTTTTCGTTGTACCAACCGTTGCGCAGAATCGTGTACGGAACCCCGGACCCGATCAGGATCTCCTCGGTCGCCCGGTGCTCCGCGGCAAGCGGAAGCGGCGTGCTGTTGGCGCGCGGCGCAGAGGTATAAATGATCCGTCCCACGTGAGCCCGCTGAGCAATCTCGATGACAGCCTGATGCTGCGGGACCCGCTGGCCCACCTCGGAACTGGATACGAGGATGAGGGTGTCCGCCTCGTCGAAGACCTGGGGCGTCGGGTTGTTGAAATCGAAGACCTCCGTACGCACGCCCGACGCGGAGAGTTCCGCGAGCCGGTCGCTGTTTCTACCGGTCGCGACGATGACATCGGGTGCAACTCCGCGTGCGAGCAGCGACTCCACGATCAATGCACCGAGGTGGCCCGTGGCTCCGGTGACGATGAAGGACATGTCGATCTCCAAATCTGTTCGGCGTATCCGGCGCCGCATAGTGCAGCCGCCTACCGTTTCAACTCTGCTCGCCGAACAGAGATTTCGCATCTCGAAGCATGAGAGATGATCATCGATATCTCACATCAGCGATCTGAGTCAGTTCATGCCACATATCGCCGATACGTGCGCTTCCGTACTACTGCAGCCTTAACCCCAGACGAGTCCGCGTGCGGGTTCCTCAAGGACGGCGGCCACATCGGAAAGGGTGCGCGCGCCGAGTTCGCCATCAACAAGACGGTGGTCGAAGCTCAGCGCCAGTTGAGTGACCCAACGCTTCTTGATCTTGCCCTTGTGCACCCACGGCTGCTCCCGGATCGCACCAAATGCGAGGATAGCGGACTCACCGGGGTTCAGGATCGGGGTGCCGGAATCGATTCCGAACACACCGACGTTCGTGATGGTGATGGTGCCGTCGCTCATGTCCGCGGGGGTGGTCTTGCCCGCGCGGGCAGTGGCGGTCAGTTCGGAGATGCCCTGCGCAAGGCCCTTGAGGCCTAGTCGGTGGGCGTCTTTGATGTTCGGTACGATCAGGCCCCGCGGGGTCGCGGCGGCAATACCGAGGTTCACGTAGTGCTTGTACTCGATCTCCTGCGCCTCATCGTCCCAGCTTGCGTTGATCTCGGGGTGGCGGCGCACTGCAAGCAGCAGCGCCTTCGCGGCGATCAGAAGCGGGGTGACGCGAACGTCGGAGAACTCGCGGTCCTCACGTAGCTTATGCACCAGGCGCATCGTCTTGGTGACGTCAACCGTGTGGAACACCGTCACGTGCGGTGCGGTGAACGCGGAGCGCACCATCGCCTCGGCGGTGCGTCGGCGCACGGACTTCACGGGCACGCGGGTCTTGCGGCCATCAGCGGAGACGGTTCCCGAGGCAAGCCACGGCGCATCGTCGCCCTCGTAGGTGGCGAGCGTGCGTGGCTCGGTTGCGGCCTGCGCGGCCAGCACGTCCTCACGGGTGATGAGTCCGCCCGGCCCGGTGGGCGCTATGGCATTCAGGTCAACACCCAGTTCACGGGCAAGTTTCCGCACGGGTGGCTTGGTCCGAACCGCTTCGTTTCCTGCGGGGCGTTCAACAGTCAGCACGTCCGGCACGCGCCGTGGACGGCGCGTGGTGCTGCCGTGTGACACTCCGTAGCCAACGAGTACCGCGCCCGAGGCGCTTTCGCTTTCCGACGAGGCCCCACTTCCAGCGCTGCTCTCGCTCTGAGTTGATGGCGGCTGTGCTGCGGGAACCTCTGCAGCGTTAGGCGCCGATGACTGCTGCCCCTGCGTGCTGGGGGCGGAAGCCGTTGGGGTCGAACTTACTGGAGTCGAGGTTGCAGGGGCCGAAGCAGCGGGTGCGGAAACATCCGGCTGCGACAAAGTTGCGGGGGCTTCGACGGGAGTCTCCACAACGGGAATCGGCGTGGGGCTGGAAGCCGCCGTATCGTCGGCAATCGGGGCCGGTGCAGGCGACCCGTTAGGGTCGGTGTCGACCACCATGATCGGCGCACCCACATCAACCAGGTCGCCCTCTTGTCCGAGGATTTCGGTGACGATACCCGAGAACGGCGATGGGAGCTCAACGAGCGACTTGGCGGTCTCGACCTCGAGGACCACATCGTTGACCTTGACGGTGTCGCCGACCTTGACCTTCCACTCGACAATCTCAGCTTCGGTCAGGCCTTCGCCCGCGTCGGGCATCAAAAAACGTTCGAACGTTGGCATGTCGTTCCTAAATCCTTACAGTCAGTGCGCGAGAACGCGGTCCACCGCGTCAAGAATACGGTCCAGGTTGGGCAGATACTCGTGCTCAACCTTTGCCACAGGATACGGCGTGTGGAAACCACCCACACGAAGGATCGGGGCCTGCAAATCAAAGAAGCACTCCTCTGCAACCCGTGCCGCGATTTCTGCGCCTGGGCCCATGTAGGTCGCGGCTTCGTGGGCGACCACAAGGCGACCGGTCTTGCGGACCGACGCCGTGACGGTTGCAAAGTCAATCGGGGAAACCGCACGCAGGTCAACGACCTCGATGCTCTTGCCCTCGGACTTCGCCGCCTCGGCGGCGCGCAGGGCGGTCGCGACAGTCGGGCCATACGCCACCACGGTCACATCCGTGCCCGTGCGCGCAATGACGGCTTTGTTCAGGGTTGCCGCGCCAATCTGCGCGTCCAGGTCGACCTGGCCCTTCTCCCAGTAGCGGCCCTTCGGCTCGAAGAACAGCACCGGATCAGGGCTTGCAATGGCCTCCTGAATCATCGTGTACGCGTCCTGCGCCGACCCCGGCGTCACAACGCGCAGGCCAGGAGTGTGCGCGAACAGCGCCTCCGGGCTCTCCGAGTGGTGCTCGATAGCGCCGATACCGCCACCATACGGAACCCGGATGACAACCGGCAGGTTCACCCGACCACGCGAACGGTAGTTCATCTTCGCCAACTGTGTGGTGATCTGGTCGAATGCGGGGAAGATGAATCCGTCGAACTGGATCTCGCACACCGGCCGGTAACCGCGCATCGCAAGACCAATCGCAGTGCCCACAATGCCCGACTCGGCAAGCGGGGTGTCCACCACGCGGTCCTCGCCGAATTCCGCCTGCAGGCCCTCCGTCACGCGGAACACGCCACCCAGTGGGCCGATGTCCTCACCCATCAGCAGAACCCGATCATTCTCCTGCATCGCCTTACGCAGACCCGCGTTGATCGCCTTGGCGAAAGGCAGGGTTTTGACGTTCTCGCTGGTTGCTACACTCACTTAGTTGCCTTTCGTGACGTTGTCCAAGAACGACGCCTCATACTGTTCAAACCACGCCTTGTCCTGCGAAACCAGAGCGTTTTCCGTGGCGTACACGTGGTCAAACATGCTGGAAGGCAGTGGCGTCTCCATGCCCTTCACGTATCCGCGAATGTACTCGCCGAAGCCCTCAAGCTCAGCGTCTAAGGCAGCTTGATCGGCCTCACGCCATGCACCCTCGTTGATCAGGAGCGCCTTGACCCGGTCGATCGGGTCGCGTTCCCGCCAGAAGTTCTCCTCCTCGCGGGTGCGGTACTTGGTTGGGTCATCGGAGGTGGTGTGCGCACCCATGCGGTAGGTCTGCGCCTCGATCAGAACCGGACCCTTGCCGCTGCGCGCGTGTTCCAGAGCCCACTGCGTTGCCGCGTAACTCGCCAGCACGTCGTTACCGTCAATGCGGATACCCGGAACCCCGAAACCCTCGCCGCGAGTGTGGAGCGGAGCCTTGAACTGCTTCTCGTTCGGAACCGAGATCGCCCACTGGTTGTTCTGCACAAAGAACACGATCGGAGCGTTGTTGACCGCAGCGAAGCCTAGCGCCTCAGACACGTCGCCCTGCGAGGTCGCGCCATCGCCGAAGTACACGAGAACAGCCTCGTCGCCATTCGCACGCCCAGCCTTGGCGTCACGCTGCAGTCCCATCGCATAACCGGTTGCATGCAGCGCATGCGAACCAATCACCAGGGTGTACAGGTGGAAGTTGTGCTCAAACGAATCCCAGCCGCCCTGGTCGATGCCACGGAACAGCCGGAGAATTTTGGCCACGTCCAACCCGCGCACGTGAGCAACCCCGTGCTCACGGTAGGAGGGGAACACCATGTCGGTCTTACGCACCGCGTGCGCCGAACCGATCTGGGCCGCCTCCTGGCCAAGAAGCGGAGCATAGAGTGCCAGTTCGCCCTGTCGTTGGAGCGCGGTGGCCTCCGTGTCGAACCGGCGGATGAGGGACATATCGCGGTAGAACGTCCGCAACTCCTCAAGGGTCAGATGAGTCAGGTACCCGCGAAACGCCTCATTCTCGGGCGTGTATACGCGCGCCCCTTCCGGTGAGAGGAACTGAAGCGGTGCATGTTGGTCCGTTGCGGCTGATGCTGTGTGCGCGAGAACGTCCGTCATGCGATCTCCTTCGTTCTGGGCTCCAGTGTTCCCTGGGCGGTACCTTTACTTCGATACTGCCCGTCGTACAGAGAACCGGCAAGGTGGTGCGCGCCTGCTTGCGCAGTGCTTGACCTGCCCGCCACGGCGGAGCCTACGACACCGTAGCTTACGCCAGCGTAACTTACGGTTGCGTAGGGTTGGAAGGGTTTCGCATCTAAAACGTTCGCGCGCGTTTTTGTACAAAGGCTACAAATACTGCTCCATATGCCCGAGATGATGCTGCTGACAGGCCGCCTAATGCGCCAAGTTTGCCTAGGATATAGGTCCTACTGTTGTAGGGAACACACAGAGAGCTTGTTTTAGGAATGAATGACCATGAGTGGAAACCTACAACACCTCGGTACCAGCATGCGGATGCGTCGGCAGCGATCAGCCACCATTCTCACCACCGACCCACTGCTCAGCAATTTCAGCCGATGGGGCCACATTGGTCCGGGTGCACAGTACAAGGTTGCGCACTCGGACCAATGTGGCCCCATCGAAGCGTCTAGGTGAGCTACCCGCCTTCGCTACAAACCCAGACCTCAGCGAGCTCAGCCGTAAAAGGCAGCCTCAACGTCCGCGAGTTCGAGTGGAACAACACCAATGGGTTCAATGTCCGCGATACGCTCCTCGGAAACGCCCGAGGTGGCATCCGTGACCACGGCTGCACGGTAGTCGAGCTCCGTCGCGTCGAACAGGGTTGCGCGCGGACAGTTTGGGAAGTTGCAGCCCGCAACGACCACGGTGTCCACACCCAGCACCCTCAGAAGTGCATCAAGATTCGTGCGATGGAAGGCACTCCAGCGCGGCTTCCACACCACGAACTCCTTATCGCTGAGCCGCTGCACATCCCCCGTCATCAACTGCTCCGGTTTCAGCGTCACCTCATGAGGGAGCAGTTGCACCGGAATGTCTGCGCCGCTCGTGTGGGGCTCCACCAACCGCACGCCCGCCGCGAACTCGCTGCGGCGCACATTGTCGATATCGCCCTCGGTGTACAGGCGAATCACATGGAAAATCGGACGGCCCGCACGTCGATACAACTTTGTCAGGCGCTCAAGTTCGCCTAAACGCTCTTTGGTTCCCGCCACACCCGATGGCCGATCATCCAAGAAGTCGTTCTGCACATCGATAACCAGGAGCGCCGACGAATCGAAGTGGGGCGCAATGTGCTTATCGAGAGTGGTGAGGTCGCTCAATCCAACAGGCCTTTCTATACCCAGCCTTGAGAAAGCTCAAGGAGCAGGTCAGTAGCTTCCGGCTCTCCAACACTAGCGCGAATCCCCTCACCCGCGAAGGGACGCACGAGCAGTCCACGCGCGGTGCACTGAGCCGCGATCGCAGTGGTCCGCTCGCCGAGATCCAGCCATACAAAGTTTCCCTGCGATTGCGGGACATCCCACCCCTGTTCTCGCAATCCGGTAATCATCCGCTCGCGTTCTGAAACAAGTGTGTCCACGCGGGCGAGCAGTTCATCGCGAGCCGCAAGGGACGCCACGACCGCATGCTGTGCGATCAGGTTGATACCAAACGGTGTTGCCGTGGCACGCAGAGCCGAGGCCAAGCGCGGCCGAGCAACAGCGTAGCCTACGCGAAGCCCTGCAAGACCATACGCCTTGGAGAAGGTACGCAGAACAACCACGTTCGGAAATCCGGCCAAGATGGCAAGTGCATCAAGGGCATCATCCATCCGCACGAACTCAAGATATGCCTCGTCCAGCACAACCAGCACATTGCTCGGAACCGACTGCACAAAATCGAGTGCCTCAGTGTGCGTGATCGCAGGCCCTGTGGGATTGTTCGGAGTGCATACGAGCACAGCCCTCGTGCGCTCGGTCATCGCCTCACGCATCGCGTCCAGGTCAAGACGTCCGTGCGCCGCAAGAGGAACCTGCACGCTCGTTCCACCAGCCACCGAAGTGAGAATCGGGTAGGCCTCAAAGGAACGCCATGGGAAGACCACCTCGTCCCCCGGTTCAACGACCAGTTGCAGGATATGGCCAAGCAACGCGACAGACCCGGTGCCAAAGGCAACATGCTCTGAAGTCCACTCCCCCTTGGCCAATCCAGCCTCGCTCGCAGTGTCGTTCAAGAACCGGGCGACCGCTTCAGAGATGTCCGCATTGGACATGTCCGGGTAGCGGTTGATGTCATTGGCGGCATCCGCGATCACCGAAACGACCGATGGAAGCGGCGGATACGGATTCTCGTTCGAGGAGACCTTATACGCCGAGGCCCCCACCGGAATACGGGCACCCGGTACATAGGAGGGCAGCGCACTGATTGCTGATCGAAGTTGCACTCGAGAGTCGTTCACAAAATCAGTCTCTCATTGACACAAGTCTTCTGAATAAACTGTTCGACTTCTGGGCGATGACTGGCAGGATGGAACCATGGACTTTTTGAAGAGGTTACTCGTTACCGCTGTCGCGTTCTGGCTGACCACTCTCCTGTTCGGAGATAACTTCCAAGTGGTCGGGCAGTTCAACGTCACTGAGGGCTCCGAATTCGTGAACCGCAGTGCCGTGTTCCTCGTGGTCGCCTTGATCTTCGCAGTCGTGAACGCGATCATCAAGCCGGTCGCAACTGTCGTGTCGTTCCCGATCATCGTGCTGACGCTCGGATTGTTCTCCCTCATCATCAACGCCGCGATGATTCTGCTCGTGGGCTGGTTCACGCAGTCGGCTGACTGGGGTCTCGAGGTCAACGGGTTCTGGTGGGCCGTTCTCGCGGCAATCGTCATCTCCGTGCTCTCCGCCGTTGGCCGCGCGCTGCTGCGAGTAGACAAGCAGTAACAGCGCCACAAACAGCGCTCGCAATGCTCTGGCCCTTTTGGGGTGCTCTCTGCTTCATGCAGGACGAGAAAGTTTGGCGACAGTCAGCGCACTCTGGTTGCACTCCCACTACCATCCGCGCGAGTGGGATTTTTCCCACTCGCAGGAGCAAGATTGGCGACGATCCGGCTACGTCACGCACACCCAGCCTGCCCCAGCCAGGCTGAGTCGCGAGGTGAGAACGTGACAGCCTGGCTGGTCGGTGGATAGACTCCCTGTACTCTAGAGAATCAATACTCCGGCGTGTGCACACTCGGTTCTTTGACTTTTCCAACTGCCAAAGCATCTCTACCTGAAAATATGGAGTCAAAATGCTCACCAATGAACAATTTGAAATCCTCCGAAAAGAAGTTGCCCCGATCATAGAAGCCTCGACGATTCCGGCATCCTATGGGTGGCCGAACCAGATCTCAATGGCACTTGTGGACGCAGTGTTCTCTATCCGCGCACGCTACAACCCCAGCGGAGATAACGAAAATCCTACTGGTTTACTAAAGAGGTTGCGCCAACTCAAAGCTTCACACCCTGAGATAGCCGATGACCTATCCAAATTAGTGGAACTCGGCGCACCAAAACTGATCGAAATCATGGGTGATTCCAAGTCAGGCCAACAGTCTAAAGCCGGATGCGTCATCCATGCAGCCCAGAACTACCTCAATCTTGAAGTCCGCGCTGCTGCAGATCTAGATGCAAAAAGCTCCGCCCACAAAAAAGCTTATATATCCGTCAAAGGCCTTGGACCCGTCACGTATGAGTACTTTGCGATGCTCTTAGGCACACCCGGTGTAAAGGCAGACACCCTCATCTCTCGGTTCGTGAATAGGACACTCGACCTGCCCAAACCTGATGAATTGTCGTCCGCGAACATCAGGGAAACGATAGTCGCGCTCCATCAGCACGAGTCATTCCGCGATATAAACCTGTCGGTCTTCGACAACATCATTTGGCGGCACGAGTCACGCCGCAACAAGTAGACACATCTGCGTCAACCTGATCCAACGTAAAAACCTCCCGCAGTGCGAACAATGCACTGCGGGAGGTTTTTCTTGCCGAGGCCCGGCTGAGCCCCAGAGTTAGTTAGCGGCAGCTTGCAGAGCAGCGCCGAAGTGTTCAACCGACCACAAGCGGTCTTCGAGTTCGCCACCTGGGTGCGTCACGATGATTTCGTCAGCTTGGGTGAGTTCAGCGAACTGGGCCGCCCACTCTTGAGTCTGCTCAGGCGTGCCAACCGCAGTGCACTTCATCATGTTCCGCACCTGGTTTCCGTGCGGACCGTCGAGCAAACGGTCGAGATCCTCATCTGACAGCCTGAGCGCTGCGCCGTCACGGATCATGAACTTCAAACGCTGACGCAGCGTTTCCCGGTGTAGTTCCTGCGCACGCTCGGTGGTTGGCGCGGCGATGACGTTGAACGCCACCATCGCGTACGGTTGCGCCAAGTCATGTGATGGCTCGAACTTGTCGCGGTACACCCGCAGCGCATCGTGCAGGGCATTGGGTGCGAAGTGCGAGGCGAAGGCGTATGGCAGTCCCAAGGTCGCGGCGAGTTCGGCCCCATAGAGCGAGGACCCGAGGACAAAGATCGGAACGTTGGTTCCCGAGCCTGGAATCGCCTCAACGTTGGGAACGATTGTCTGTCCTCGCAGGTAAGCCCTCAGTTCGCGGACGTCTTGAGGGAAGTTGTCCTGCTCGGTGCGCGAGCGGCGCAGCGCGTACAACGTGTTCTGGTCGCCGCCGGGTGCCCGCCCCACACCGAGATCAATGCGGTCAGGGTGCAGTTCCCCGAGCGTTCCATAGTGCTCAGCGATCGTCAGCGGCGAATGGTTGGGCAACATGACGCCGCCCGATCCCAGTCTGATCGTCTGTGTGTGAGCGGCAACGTGCGCGATGAGCACGCTCGTCGCAGAGGAGGCGATGGACTTCATGTTGTGGTGTTCGGCGTACCATACTCGCTTGTAGCCGCTGCGTTCTGCGGTTTGCGCGGTCACCACAGTTGCTTCGAGTGCCTCCCTGATCGTCTGGGACGGGGCGATTGTCGCAAGGTCAAGCATTGAGTAAGGCAGCATAGTTCTACTCAACCTCACTCAACCCGTTTTTATTTCCCGATCAGCGGGGACGGTGCGGTTCACATCATAGGTTTTGCTTTCCGTGACCTCATTTCTGTTTGGCAGCCATTCTTCGATGCGGTCAACCATCTCCCGCACCTCAGGGCTTTCGCTCATGGCGTTGCGCAGTAGGCGGCGAGAGGTTTCGACATCGTGGTCTCCTATCCCATCGCTTTGGTCCACTGTTCCGACGACTTGTATCCGGTCGCGTGACACGGGCATTGAAGTGTTGTCTAGGGTTGACACCGGATCTTTCCAGTTTTCAAGATGCAGGGCCGGGATTTCCGCCTTGATTTTGTTGTTCGCGGTCGGCGAGTTCATCGTGACGACTCCGCGCACGTTGTATCTATGTGTGAAAGCCGTTTTGGATGCCAAGGCCGAGGCGATGATACCGCCTTGAGAGTGCCCCATCATCACGATGTCGGCACCTGGTTCGACACCTGCGCGTTTCATCGCCTCTTCAACATAGGTCATGCCCTTGGACTGCCCGCCGTACATGGCAACGACGTTCGAGGTAAGGTCAATCGGATGTTCCCACCCGGTGGGCGACCACGACACCGTTCCCGGGATGTTGATCGTGTACAGGGGCTTGCCATCCCTCATGGCTTTGGTGATCTGAATGGCACTTTCATTCTCTGCCTTCACATCGCGCAACGAGGCAATCGAACTGTCCACGCTCGAAACGTCTTGGGGTTCGATCTCGGACACGATCAGGTCCTTTTCCTCGGAACTGTATGTGATTCCCTTGTCATCCGCTACGGCTCTCGCGGCGGTGCCGGTGAGGGCCAAGGCCCCAAACGCAAGACTCTTCCGGTTTTCCGCATCTGAGAACAACAAGCCGGACTGCGCGCGTTCAGAGAGGTGCATCTCGGTCCCGTGGACCTTGGACCGTGCAGCAGTTTCGATAGCGCCCCACACCAATGAGTCGATAAGGGAAATCCGTGGTTGTCGAAAGAACGGGGTCTCGACAAACCTCTGGTACCTCTTTGTGTCCCGTTCAGCCCTTTGATATTCGACTGCGGCCTGGAACGCCACGGCAACGAGTTCTCGCAGTTGCGGGGCAAGCCCTACCGCTCGTCTGCGCAGCTCCTCAATGTCTGCCAGCCGCACCGAAAACTGCCTCTGCTCATCCCAGGTAGGGCGTTGCACAAGTTCCACGCCGTCAAGTTCAGCACGCTGCTCGGCGTATCTGCGCGCGTCAAAACACAGATAATTCCAGTCATCAGTCAGCAGGTGATCGGCTGCGTTGAATTGCGCCATGGCATCTTGAATCAGTGTGTCCGTGGTCTGGACGTGACGAGCCGATGCCTCAAGCGCATCGATGTCTGCTGCGAGTTTGGTCGATACTCCCCTGACGTGAAACCAGGTCCCCGGAGTACTGGGGCGCACGGTTTGTTGCTCAGCGCGAGGCGCAACCCCATCCACACTATTTCCCGACGCATCACTCATTGCCCAACACGCCTGTCACGCGGGAATCGCGCTGAACAGTTGTTCGAGGCTCTGGCTTTGGCCTCGAACGGCGTGCGAAAGGCCGCTGATCTGGCGGGAGAGTTCGCACAGCATCTCCCGATAGGTCTCGGCGTTCTCGGACTCCCACACCTCAGACTCCAGGATTGCCACCTGGATCTCCTCCACGACCTGTTCGAACAGGTCGCTGATGATGTTGAGGGACGTGATGCTTTTGTACGGGCCGGACATGAAGCTGTCTCCTTAGGTTCTGTCGTTGGCATCTAAGGAGACCATGTCGCGATCAGTCGCGTCTTACCTGCCGTGTTGCGCGGTGGATAACAGCCGCCGTGCGCGTTCAAGGAAGGCCTGTGGAAACAGTTTGACGCGCGGCATTGCGCGTATGGGGTAGGTGAAATTGGCGGCTTTTCGACGAGTCGGCCAGTAGTTCTACAGGTCCTGTCCCAGCGGGGCTGAGACAGGACCACTTAGGCGAGGCTCAGTGCGAGGGGCCGTCCGGTTGGTGGTTGTGTGAGCGACCCTGACGAAATCGGGGCCTCAGGCTAATCGGTTCACTCTTTTAGTTGAGGGGTGGTTCCACCTTCAACGACCTTGATTGAGTGAATGGTGTCGGTGGGTGTGACGGTTTTTCCTTGCACTGAAGCTCGTAGTTCGAGGAGGATGCTCTCTACTCCGCTTGTGGAGTCGATCGCAACGGAAGTCAGTGGTGGGTCGAGGAGTTGCCCGAGCGGTGTTGCGTCCACTCCCACGACCGCTACGTCTTCGGGTACCCGTAATCCTAGTTTTCGTGCACCGGCTAGGAGCGCCGTGGCCACCTCATCGTTGTAGCAGGCAAATCCTAGGGGACTATCTGCGCTTAGTTGAGACAGGACGTGCGCAGCGTTGTCGAGGGTGAGGTCTAGTTCGACCACTGTGGGAGCTTCCATTTTGCGCCCAGCGCAGGCTGCACGAACCGCGCGTTCGCGCCTCAGTGACAGTGCCGACCATTCGTGTGGGTCTGTCTGGTGGGCGTAGGCTACTCGGCGCCCTTCAAGGAGTTCGACCTGTGCATCACCGATCAGGGTGTGTAGGTCTGGGCTGACTTGGACTTGTTCCCACTGCTGGCTTGGGATGAGTGGAACGTTGGAGGCGGCGATGACTTCACGCTGCTGAGCACTCAGGTCTGCTAGGTCGATGACTGCTACGGGGCGGAGGTATCGCAGCACATCGAGTGGGGTTTCTTCTTGGCCCATTGCGAACCAGGTCAGTACGTTCAGGCCGAGTTCGCGGGCGGTGTCATTGATTGATTCGAGCGCTTCTTGGAGTGGTGGTCCGAGCGTGGCGGGTGGCAACAGAATGATCACGATGTCGCTGTGCCCTTTTGAGAGGATGCGTGCCACGGTTGGCGTGTAGTTGAGTTTGGCGGCCGCGTCGCGCACTTTCGCTTCGGTTGCCGCTGAGTACTTGCCATCATGCCCGTTGAGGATGTGACTGACTGTTGCTCGGGAAACGCCTGCCAGCCGGGCGACTTCCGTAGTCGTTGCGGGGCGTCGCGCGCGTTTAGTGTCCATCGTTCAATCATTTCATACCTCTTTTCCCGACCATCCTCTTGCGCAGGTTACATATGTAACCTAGAGTGGCATTAATCGCCGATCCGCGGCGCCATAACGAAAGGGTCACTCAAAGATGAGTGAAGCAACTATTGACCACGCTGCGTCGACCTCGGCATCGAGCGGGCAGCTTCAAGGAACACCAAACGACAAGATCAAGGTCAAGGAACGGCTCGCCTATGCTTCCGGCGACATCGGCTCAAACCTGATCTTTGCAACGCTGTCCGCATTCGCACTCTTCTTCCTCACCGACGTTGCCGGTGTGGGTGCAGCTATCGCAGGTACGATTCTGCTCCTCGGCCAGATTCTTAACGGAATTACTGACCTTGTCCTTGGATACCTGATCGACAAGACCCGCTCGCGCTGGGGTAAAACCCGCCCGTGGATCCTGTGGACCTCGGTGCCCATGGGCCTCGCATTCATCGCCATCTTTGCGGTCCCCTCGGGCCTGAGCGACAACGGCAAGGCAGCGTGGGCCCTCATCTTCTACACGCTCGTGATGGCAGTTTTCTTCACAGCATCCAACCTGGCCTATAGCGCCCTGCTCTCACTGATCACCCCGGACTCGAAGGTCCGAGTCACGCTCACTAGTATGAGATTCTTCTTCGCGGTGATCACCACGCTCGTGGTGACGGCTGTAACCTTGCCGGCGGTTGAGGCGCTCGGCGGTGGCCAAGGCGGCTGGGTAGCCATCGCAATCATCTACGCGATCATCGCAGTCATCTCGCTGCTTCTTGTGTTCGTGGGTACCCGCGAGCGCATCGACCCAATGAGCGGCAAGGAGGGTGAAGCTAAGCAACCGATTGGTAAGACTCTTGGGCAGCTTTTCCGCAACCGTTACTTCCTGCTTGCTGCGGCGATGTTCCTGCTGTTCTATTTCCTCAACGGTTTGAGCCAGGCCTCGGGTATCTACTTCACAACGGTCATTCTTGGCGATGCGAACCTGTTCGGTTTGGTGAGCGCGACGGGTATTTTGCCGATGGTTATCGGGATTCCGTTCATGCCGTGGCTGATGGGGCGCTTTGGTAAGCGCCGTGTCTTCCTGTTTGGCATGATTCTGGCCTTGATCGGCGTGTTGATTCCGGCGTTCGGTCCGTCGAACCTTGCGCTTGTTCTGACGGGTGGCGTGGTTCGCGGTTTCGGGCTTGTCCCGTTGACTGCTGGGGCCTTCGCTTTGGTGGCTGACGTGGTCGACTACAGCGAGTGGAAGAACGGTGTGCGCGCGGATGGTCTTATTTTCAGCGTTGTCATTTTCGGTCAGAAGGTCGGAGGCGGTGTGGCTGCGGCGGCTGTGGGTTGGCTGTTGAGCATGTCGGGTTACGTGGCGGGCGTGTCTGCTCAGTCTGAGGCTGCGCAAAACATGCTGCTGACAATCTACATTTGGATCCCAGTGGTGTTGAGTGTCCTGCTGATCGTGGTCATTTGGTTCTTCCGCATTGAGCGCCACCGCCCTGAGGTTGAGGCACACCTTGCGCAGCGCACACAGTCGGCTGACGAGTCCGCATGAGTTCAGTCTCACTTGGTTGGGCGCTATTGGGTACGGGAAGTGTTTCACACTCGGTAGCGTCCGACTTGGCACTTGTTTCTGGCGCGAAGCAGGTATCGGTGTGGTCGCGGACGGGGGAGAATGCGCAGCGGTTCGCCGGTATGCACCACTTTGAGCGGTCGTCGAGTTCACTTGATGAGGTGCTGGGCGATTCCGAGGTGGACCTCGTGTACATTGCCACCCCTCACGCAACGCACGCCGAGTTTGCGTTGGCGGCGTTGCGGGCTGGCAAGCATGTGCTGGTTGAGAAGCCGATCGGGGTGAATGCGGCTGAGGCGCGAGAGATCGCGGCGGCGGCAAAGACCCACGATCGTTTCGCTATGGAGGCCATGTGGATGCGTTTCAACCCCACCTATCGGAGCTTGCGAGCGGACGTTACTGCGGGTGTTATCGGGCAGCCGCAGGCTGTGCGGGCCACTTTTGGTTTGCCGTTCGGGGCATCTGATTCTGAGCGGTGGTCATCTGAGCGCCGCAGCAGCACGCTGCTTGACCAGGCGATCTATGCGGTGACGTTCGCTAGGGATGTGCTCGGTGATCCGGAGTGCATACTGAGTCGGGCTTCGGTCCGCGGCGACGATGTTGATCTTACGCTTCACGCAACACTTGAGTATCCGGGCGGTAGGTTCGCTCAGCTTGCTGCGTCGATGGTGACCTATCTTGAGCCGTCGGCCAGCGTGAGCGGCACGAACGGCTGGTCAACACTTGCAGCACCGTTTTGGGCTACCGACCGGTACACAACGCATTCGGGCGATTTCGCCACGGCGTTCGGTGCACCGGATGAGCGCGTGCTTCCCACCGAGGGGAACGGATACGTTCCGATGCTTCGCGGCGTTCAGGAATCAATCCTCACGGGTGAGCGAGAACACCGGCTTCACCCGCTCTCAGAGTCCATCGCAGTGATGGACATCCTTGACCAGATCCGTGACTCGTGGCCTGCCACTACCTCATGAACTACCCACATTGAACATCACCACCTAGGAAGAAAAATGTCTCGTACCTCCTTTAACACCAATTGGTTCTACCGCCCGAAAACCAGCATCTTCGCTGATGTTCGCGGCCAGGCTGAGGCCGGTACCCCGGTTCACCTTCCCCATGATGCGATCATCTCTTTGGAACGTCGCGCTGACGCACCCAGCGGAGCAGCGGGGGCGTTCTTCCCTACGGGAGCTTTTGAGTACCGCCGTACCTTCGAGGTCCCGGCGGAATGGAGCGACAAGCACGTAGCGCTGGAGTTTGAGGGCGTTTACCGTGACGCCATGATTTACGTCAACGGCGCTTTTGTTGCCCAGCGCCCGAACGGCTATGCAGGTTTTATTGTGTCGCTTGATGGGTATCTGCGATACGGCGAAGAGAACACGATACGCGTTGATGCGCGTGCGCACGATGACTCGCGGTGGTACACCGGCGCAGGCATCTACCGGGAGGTGCACCTGTGGGTTCTCGATCATGTACACATTGCCGAACGCGGCGGTATCCGCATCACCACCCCTGATGTTGAGGATGAGCGCGCGGTTGTTGCCGTTGCAACGAAGGTGAAGAACACGGGCACCGCCACGAAAACCGTTCAGGTGAAAACCGCGATCCTTGACCCTAACGGGCTTGAGGTTGGCCACGAGGAAAGCCGGATCACGGTGCTTCCGCAGAGCGAAGGTGTGGTCAGGCAACGCATCTACGTGACCTCACCGCAGCGTTGGAGTGTCGATTCCCCTACGCTCTATGCTGCCACGAGCGAACTTACAAGCGACACTGGCACGATGGAGGCCAGGTCCACGAGCTTCGGTATCCGTACCCTTCAACTTGATCCTGCGCACGGACTGCGAATCAACGGTGAGACGGTGAAGCTTCGTGGTGCCTGCATCCACCACGACAACGGAATCTTGGGGGCGGCGACCTTCGCAGACGCTGAGGAGCGGCGTGTTGTACTGCTCAAGGAAGCAGGCTTCAACGCAATTCGCAGCAGCCACAACCCCATGACCGCAGCGATGCTCGATGCCTGCGATCGGCACGGCGTGCTGGTGATGGATGAGACCTTCGACATGTGGGCAGAGTCGAAGAACCCCTTCGACTATTCGCTGGCCTTCCCTGAATGGTGGGAGCGGGATGTTGAGGCCATGATCGAAAACGACTTCAACCACCCCAGCGTCGTGATCTACTCCATCGGAAACGAGATCCCGGAAACCGGTAATCCCATTGGCAGCCAGTTGGGGCGGCAACTCGCGGAAAAGATCCGCAGCCTCGACGAAACCCGGTTCGTCACGAACGGCATCAACGGCTTTGTTTCCGCGCTGGCACAGGTCAGCGCACTCATCGCGCAAGCTGCAGAAGAACCTCCAACTGAGGAAAACGCAGACGGTGGAGTCAACGCCCTCATGGGTAGCGCGGACGACTTCATGGACCAGATCGTGGGTTCGCCTGTGGTGACGGAGGCTACCGCCGAATCGTTCGCGATGCTCGACATCGTTGGCCTGAACTACGGTGATGTCCGCTACGAACTCGAAGCCCGTGAACACCCGAACCGGATAATAGTTGGAACCGAGACCTTCCCGTCACGGATCGATGCGAACTGGAAGCTCGTCACCGAAAACCCACACGTGATCGGTGATTTCACATGGTCTGGCTGGGACTACATCGGCGAGGTCGGCGTTGGGCGAGTCAAGTATGAGGGTGAGTCCATGGACTTTGATGGCGACTACCCTTGGCTGACCTCGTGGTCCGCAGACCTTGACCTCACGGGGCACCGCCGCCCAATGTCCTACTACCGCGAAACGGCGTTCGGCTTGCGGACCACCCCGCACATCACCGTGCGTCGGCCGTCGAACCACGGTCGGGAGTTCACTTTGGGTCAGTGGAGCTGGACCGATGCGGTTTCTAGTTGGAGCTGGAACGTTGAGCAAGGATTCCCCATGATCCTTGAGGTGTATTCGGACGCACACGAGATCGAACTGCACCTGAACGGGCGTTCGGTTGCCCGCCAGCCGGTCGGTGTCCGCAAAGCATTCGTTGCGGACTTCGAGATCGAGTTTGAGCATGGCACATTGACGGCAATCGCGTTCAAGAACGGTGTCGAAGTCAGCCGTTCCGAGTTGACGTCCGCAAGCGATGACGTGCGTCTCGATGTGCGCCCGGACAAGTCCGAACTGACGCTTCGTGACGGTGCGCTCTGCTTCGTCGAAATTGAACTGCGCGACACGGATGGAAACCTAGTCAACGACGCGGAACGCGCTGTCACCGTCGAGGTCACCGGGGCTGGCTCGCTCGCAGCGTTTGGTAGTGGGCGTCCCGCCACCACTGAGAGCTTCAACCAGTCAAGCCACGGCACCTATGACGGCAGGGTCCTCGCTGCCGTCCGGCCTGAACGTGCCGGGGAAGTACAGATCTCGGTGAGTGCGCCGGGTCTAGCCACGGTGGTGTCAACACTTCAGGTCCGCGAAGAGAGCGACTGACCGGACCCGAAATACGATGAGGGGCGGGACCACACATTGGTTCCGCCCCTCACCGCTGCATCGAAACAGTTCCCCCGAAAAGGCACACCCCCGGTAAACAGCCGCGCCACACACCATGTGGAGGCGGTTCGAACACCACTCCTACAAAAGCACCAGCAGCGCCACGGTCAACACCGCCGAAGCGACGATCTCACCCACGCCGATCTGCTTGGGTGTAACCGATGTCCGAGGCACCCACACAGCGCGAACCGCGAGCGCACCAAAGAACGCTGTCAACATTGCGCTCCCCAACACTCCCACCTGAACCCGCCATGCTGGAACCGTGAGATACAGGGCGAAAGGCAGCAGGCTCGTCGCCAAGTGGTATCCAACGGACGCAAGCAGGTAGGCGCGTGATCCACGCTCGCGGATCATCGTTTTGACGTAGAGGACCGTACCAAAGAAGTAGGCGAACAGTACGAGGGCAGCGCACCAGACGAGCGGGCCGAGGGCCGCTTCAGACCCAGCCGAGGCTGCGACGGAAACCATCAAGCAGGCCGCCACCACCGTTACGAAATCGTTGAGGAGGCCGCGCTCGTTACGCCGGTAGGACAGCCACAGCGACACGGTGAGCAGCGGTGCGAATATGGGCGCCCACCACATGAGGTGGGGTGCAGACACAAGCAGTAGCACGCCAAGGGATCCGGCGATGAGCGCATAGGCGCGCACTGGTGGCAGGTATTTGGCTTTGAAGCGGGACTTAAACCACAGGCCCGCCGCAAAGAAGGCAAAGTACCCCGCGAACCATGTCACAGCGAGGGTAAGGTGCGTCCATGTTGGCCCGCCTAGAACCACGCCTACCAGCAGAGGTACCGCGAGCATCGCCCACGCACCATGCTGATCTGGCGCCCATCCCGGCGACCGGCGCTTGCGCTTTCGCGGGCGGGTAGCAGGACTAGGTTGGGTTGCTCGCATATCAATATTGTCCCTTGTCGACGATTCGGCCAATTGAGTCGGGAGTCCCACCTACGCTCATTTCGGTTTGGACCGGACTTGATGGCGTAAACGAAACCCAGACGCTCATCGCATCCGTTTTGGAGGAACAGGTGACAGTAACGCGAGCTATCATCGAATAGTTCTTGAGTGACGGACGGCTCGCCGCACGGTAACGCGGGCATGAAAGAATAACAGTCATGGCCAATACTGATGCACGCGTAAGTTTTGCTGAACTGACCCCCTCGATCGCACTCGGCGCACTTGACGGCCGATACCGTGGAGCCGTTGCCCCGCTGGTGGATCACCTCTCGGAAGCCGCGCTGAACCGCGAGCGCATCCACGTTGAGGTTGAATGGCTCATCGCGCTGACGGACGGCCAGGTTGTTCCCGGTGCCGCTCAACTCACGGATGCTGAGAAGGCATACCTGCGCGCAATCGTGACCGACTTTGACGGTGCTGGCATCGCCGAACTTGCGGAGATCGAACGCGAGACCGTGCACGATGTGAAGGCTGTCGAGTACTACATCAAGCGCCGTATCGCCGTTGCCCCGGAGAAGCTTGGCGCTGACACCAACCTCCCAGCGGTTTCCGAACTCGTGCACTTCTGCTGCACGTCCGAGGACATCAACAACCTGTCGTACGCGCTGATGGTCAAGGGCGCGGTTGAGAACGTGTGGCTGCCTGCGGCTTCCGCTCTAGTTGAGCAGGTTGCCGGGATGGCTCGCGAGCACAAGAGCGTTCCGATGCTGTCGCGCACGCACGGCCAGCCCGCGACGCCTTCAACCATCGGTAAGGAACTCGCGGTGCTCGCCCACCGTTTGGGCCGTCAGGTACGCCGGGTTTCCGGTGCAGAGTATCTGGGCAAGCTCAACGGCGCAACCGGAACGTTTGGCGCACACGTTGCCGCTGTTCCAAGCGCTAACTGGCCAGCCGTTTCGCGCGAGTTCGTGGAGCACCTTGGCCTGACGTGGAACCCACTGACCACGCAGATCGAGTCGCACGACTGGCAGGCCGAGGTTTACGCCGACGTTGCCCGCTTCAACCGCATCCTGCACAACCTTGCGACCGATGTGTGGACGTACATTTCACTCGGTTTCTTCAAGCAGATCCCGGTTCCAGGTGCTACAGGCTCCTCGACCATGCCGCACAAGGTCAACCCGATCCGGTTCGAGAACGCCGAGGCGAACCTCGAGATTTCCTGCGCTTTGTTCGACGTGCTGGGCTCGACTCTGGTCACGAGCCGTATGCAACGCGACCTGACCGACTCCTCGTCCCAGCGCAACATCGGTTCCGCGTTCGGTCATTCACTGCTCGCAATCGACAACGTTGCCAAGGGTCTGACCCGTCTGGCCGTTGACGAGAACGTTCTACTCGCTGACTTGGACTCCAACTGGGAGGTTCTGGGCGAACCAATCCAGTCCGCAATGCGTGCCGCTGGCGTCGCTGGCGTTCCCGGCATGGAGAACCCGTACGAGCGCCTCAAGGACCTCACGCGCGGGCACCGGATTGGTTCTGCGGAGATGATCGAGTTCGTGCACGGCCTTGGTTTGCCTGCTGCGGAGACTGAGCGCCTTGCGGCGCTCACCCCGGCAACCTACGTTGGCTTGGCCGAGCAGTTGGTGGACGAGCACCTCGCCTGACCCGCTTCATATTGCCGACGAGCCTGCCGCACTTCCTGCGACAGGCTCGTTGTCGTTGCGGTGCCGTATCGACTAAACAGTTAAACGTATAGGAAATTGCTTCACTGTGCACGTTACCCGTGCTCACAGTGCAATAATCTCCTACACATTCGCCTAAGAGCTCCCACAAGAAAAGCACAGTGCGTCGATACGCTAGACGAGGTGGAACTGGCCGCTCATCGTCAACGAAATGAGTATCAAGTGGAGACCATACTTCATTGCTTGATGGTGCTGGCATTCACAACTGCCTCTATGGTTCTTGTCATTGTCGTTGGGCTCGGACTGCTGCTCTTACCTGACCTTCTGCCTCTCATTTTTCTTTTGGCGTGGGCTCTTTTGGCGTGAGGCGACCACTCGCAAACCCGCCTTATCGGACCTAAGTTGGACCACCTTGGGTGATTTTCGCGGGTTTCGCGAGCATTTATGCTGTTCACAGTGTTTCGAGTCGTCTTTTTGGGTCACCAAGATCGCTGATTATGGCGCGATAACAGCCCCCGTTTCTACATACGATCACGACCATCTCAGGTACGGCAACGACACCAACAATCGTAGCTGGAACATCTGCACGCCCGTGAACCCAGCACCCACCACCAGGCCCGATTAGGCGTAGTAGGTTTTTTCTTGTGTGTGAGTGGGCGAACCACTCACACACAAGAAAAAACCTATACACCTAACACTCACGGCTTCCGGTGTGATGACTGCGGTCCCTAAGATTCCATCCGAAGTCCAAGAAATCGTGGAAACACTAAACACGTGAGTGGCTTACTAAGGGTTGTGCACCCTAGATGTGGCACACACAGTTGAGTTCGCGGTACGTGGGTCACCAGGCAGGCCAAAGTCAGGTGACGTGACGCGAACATCCATGAACCTGACCTATCGGCTACCACAACCAGATCGTCGGTAAGCGGTATAGCCCGCAGGGCACCACCTCACACCCGAGCCAATCTCAACATCCGGACAAGTTAAGCGGTTTTGTTACGGGAGCGCAAATTCCCACACTTCCATGCGCACTGAAGCCCAAACGTGCTCTACGCTGTGAAGCAACTCACCAAAGAAATGGAGTATGCCATGGGCAAAAGATTCTCTATCACCGCGCTAGGTTCAGCGGCACTCATCGCTCTCACCGCAGCCTGCGCACCAATCCCCACCGACCAGGACGCTCTACCTGGATCAAACACAACTCCACAAGGTGTTGCTGCTGAAACGGTGGATACCTCCGACCTTGAACCTTTCAGCGGCACGATCCCAACGTGTACGGACCTCGCAGCGTCGCTGAGTTCCATCATTGAGGGATTTCAGCCCAAGACGAATGACTTTGACCGTCGTGGGTTCTCCAGCGGTCTCGAAAATGCTCGCTGCAACTGGGTTAATGATGCCTATGTTGCTCGCGGCGATGGGAAAACCACTATCGGGGTCACTATCCAGACTGCGCAAATCACCAAAGATGCCTATTTAGCAAACACCGATGGCGCGACGGATCGGGTAATCGAAGGTGCCGCCGATGCACTCGGGGGCGCGAGTTTTGGAGTTGAGGAGACACTGACCGCAACGGACACCACGCCAAAATCCGGCGTCATCAGCGTGTTCGATGGTGTCACGATCACAACTGTTATCACGGCAGACGAAACCTCGACCGACGCACCAACGGTAGCTGACACCATCTCTGCCCAGACTGAGATCGCAAAGGCGCTAGGCCTCGGATAAGCCAGTCCATGGACAAATATGCGGGAGGCTCGGGCGCACGTCGTGTGCCCGAGCCTCCCGCATATTGGGGGGACGGCCCTGAGTCTCGTCAGAATAGACTCACGGCTGACGGTGAGGTCAGAACTTGAATGCAGCCAAGCGCTCCTGTAGTTCCGTAGATTGAGCAGCCAGTTCGTGGGTTTCCCCACCCATCGCACTGACCGTCTCTGCGGACTGCGCAGCAGATTGCGCGACACCCGCAATGTTCGTGGCAATCTCCTGTGCTCCACTCGCAGCCTCCGTGACCGAACGCCCAATCTCTGCGGTGGTCGCGGTCTGTTCTTCAACCGCCGAGGCAATGGTCCCTTGGAACGTGTTGATCGACTCTACGATCTCGGTGATCTCTGCAATTGCGGCAACGGCACCAGCGGTATCCTGCTGGATGGCTTCAACCCGCTGGGCAATGTCCTCAGTGGCGCGTGCGGTTTCCTGAGCGAGTTCCTTAACCTCGCTCGCAACCACAGCGAAACCCTTACCGGCGTCACCGGCGCGGGCTGCCTCGATGGTCGCATTGAGTGCGAGTAGGTTTGTCTGCTCTGCAATCGAGGTGATGGCGCGAACAACCGTGCCGATCTGTTCCGACGACTCACCAAGTTTCGCCACGGTCTGGCTGGTCTGCTGCGCTACATCGGTTGCGCGAGATGCAACCTGAGCAGCCTCAGTTGCATTGGAGGCGATCTCCCGGATCGAGGCTCCCATTTCCTCCGCTCCGGTGGCAACAAACTCGATGTTTCGAGACACCTGCTCGGCAGCAGCCGCAACAACTCCGGCTTGGGCAGAAGTCTCCTGCGCCATTGCAGACACCTCAGTTGAGGATTCGCCGAGGTTCCGGGCTGCACCAGAGACAACCTGGCTGGTGCCGGCAACGCCCCGAAGGGTTTCCGCCATCGAATGACGAGCAGAATCAAGCAGGCGTACGACCTCGCCGATTTCGTCTTGACCGGTCTCGCTGTGATCAGCGGTCAAGTCGCCGGAGCCAAGTGCCCTGGCAGTTTCCACCAGAGCTCCTATGGACGTGCGAATCGAGGTGGATATCTGCCTCCCAGAGAACCACATGATCGTGGATATCACCACGAGCACGGCGATAAGGAGAATGAGCGAGGTAGTAGCCCTGCCCTCGGCTTCCTTGACGATATTGGCCGTGTACGCGTCGATATCAGCACCAAGTTGGTCCAGGTCCGCCGTATAGCTGTCGACCTTGCCCTGAATCAGAACCTCACGTAGGCGGTTGAACTGACCCGTGCTGTTCTTGTCCGGCTGTGCGGTTGGAATAAGCGTGTCATCGCGGGCGGTCTTGAAGTTGTCATAGTTACTCAGGAAGCTCACGTATGCGGCATGATCTGGGTCCTGCATACCCGCTCTGAGGCTCTCGAGACTTTGCTCGATGAGTGCATCGTTTTCCGTGAGGTGTCCGAGCCACCGGTCACGGTCGCCGTTGGTTGTTGCGGAGCCTACGTGCCCCAGGATCACTTGTCCGTTGGCAAGATTCTCACGCAGGCTGCTGAGTGGTGCGCTCACCTCGAGGTTCGCTCGGTTGACCTCTTTCGAGGCGTTCGTGAGCGTTTGCAACAGGACGGCCGCAAGCACGCCAATCACGAGCACCCCGATGATCCCGGTTCCGATGAGAGCCGTCATCCGAGCCTTGATCGTCTGCCTGCGCTTGACGTTGATCTCCCAGTGGCCAGCAGTGTGTGGAGCGGCTCCGACCATTTCCAGCAGGGCAGTGCCGGGCTCCTCGTCGAGCGTCGATGCGGAGGCGTCCTCACGCTCTCGAAGTGCTACGTCAGTCATCATTGATCCAACCATGATCCGGCGCTCGATCCATCGCTGCGCCATGTTGTCGTTTTCAGTTCACTCATCGGTCATTTCACCCGGTCTATGAGCGGATGTTCCCAGGTGGGTGGTGCATGTTCCCTGGGGTTAACCGCCGTATATCGGGGAAGAAGGAGAGCGCGTGCCTGAATACGCGCCCTCCAGGAGGTAAGGCTAGAACCTGAACTGGCCGACTTTCTCCTGCAGTTCGGAGGAGAGTTCAGCCAATTCGTTGCTTGCAACGCTCATTTCAGCAACCGTCGTGCTCGATTGCGCCGCTGCGGTCGCAACACCGGCAATGTTCGTGGCGATGTCGTTGATACCTGCCGCTGCCTCAACCACGGACCTGCTCATCTCGGTGGTGGTAGCGGTCTGCTCCTCCACGGAAGACGCGATCGTGCCCTGGTAGTCGTTGATTGTCGCGATGATCTCGGAAATCTCGGTGATTGCAGAGACAGCGCTTTGTGTATCAACCTGGATGGCTTCTACTCGACGTGCGATGTCCTCGGTCGCCTTCGCGGTTTCCTGCGCGAGGTCCTTGACCTCACCTGCCACGACAGCGAATCCCTTACCGGCCTCGCCCGCGCGTGCGGCTTCGATGGTCGCATTGAGTGCGAGCAGGTTTGTCTGCTCCGCGATGGACGTGATGGCGCGAACGACCGTGCCGATCTCTTTGGAGGAGTCGCCAAGTTTTTCAACGGTCTGGTTGGTTTCAGCGGCCACGGTGGTTGCACGGGTGGCGACTCGAGCCGCCTCAGATGCGTTCTCTGCGATCTCACGGATTGAGGCACCCATTTGCTCTGCACCAGCAGCAACAGTCTGCACTGAGAGCGACACCTGCTCCGAGGCCGTTGCCACGACCTCGGCCTGCGATGAGGTCTCCTGCGCCACAGCAGCCACCTGGCCGCCAGAAGTGCCGAGTGCCTGAGAGGCTAGGTTCACGGCTTCCGAGTTGTCACTCACGCCGCGTAGGGTGTTGATGATCGCTTCACGAGCAACATTCAGAAGCATGGAGAGCCTGCCAAGTTCATCGTTTCCGTAGACCTGAGCGGGCACGGTGATATCACCGTCGGCCATCGCAGTGATTGATTCGGTGAGTGCCGCTACTGCTGCACGAACCTTCCGGATCACCTGTAGGCCGATGACGATGGACAGTGTGATCGCAAAGGCCCAGGCAATCACGATGATAACCACCGTAATGTGTTGGACCTGGTTCGCGCTTGCGATCGCGTCCTCGTACATCAGGTCGACCTCGGCTTGGGCGGCTTCGAGGTCTTCAGCGTAGGTGTCGATGAACGGCTGGATTGCGCTGGAAAAATATGCGGAGAAACCGGTCACTGAGTCGTGGACTCCCAAGCGTGGAACCAGCTTGTTCTCGCGCGCGTCGAGGAACAGCGCGTAGTTTTCCTCGAAGGCCCTGAAAGTGTCGGACGTGCCGCCAAGGTATTCGCTGATCTCCGTCTGCACTCGTTCGATCTCCACGTCGAGTTCGAGCATTCGTGAGTGCCAGGTGTTACGAGCCAGTTGGTTGTCCGCTGCGGCCATCTGTCCGATGTAGACGCGGTTTTGAAGTTGCAGTTCCTGTATCTCGTGAATACGCGCTGAGATGTTCTGGTTGATGTCAACCAGTTCCTTCGTTTCGGCGGAGAGCCGGGATACCGAGATAAGGCCAGCAGCCCCGAGAATGATCGCGCCAACCACTGCGGTGGCGAGCAACCCATACAGACGCTGCTGCAGGGTAATTGAGCGCTTCGGCGCGCTGGTTTCTTCCGTGGTCGTCTCTTCCATGAGGTCGACTTCAGGTTCGTTAGAGGGTGCCATCCGTGGTCCGTCCTTCTTTACCGCGTAGGGCTGCGGTACGAGTTCCCGCTTGCCCAGGACGCGGGTACGTGGGGGGGTGCGAACGCTCCTGTTCACACCCAAAAGATCGAAGAGCGGGTGAAATTCATAAGGATAATTGGAGTAATTTACCTGCAAAGAATCTGCGGAATAGTGCTCCGCGCAGCACGAACGCAATGTGGAGTAGGTAAACTCGCAGGTCGAAGCGGCCAAATGGGTAATTTGAACTCATAGCCCCGATCGCCAAAGAAGTTCTCATGAACAGGGAATATGTCTCAAACAACAAGACAGATCCGCTCAGCGTCCCGCTAACTCCAAAACATTGGCGAAGCCGACGGCCATAGCGGCCTCTTCAACCGAAACGCCGTTCCTGACCAGATCACGGAACTGCGCCACCCGGCTATGGAACGGAGCACTCAACTCACGTACCACGCGTGGCCATACCTGCTTCTCTGGGACTCCTTCGATACGCAGGGTCTGCGCCAGCGCCGCCTTGTGCTCCTCCAGTTCCACAGCGAGCGGCGCGATGAACCGATCAGCGGAACGGACGAGTTCGCGCAGACCCCACAACTCGACGCTCTGCCCCAGCAACTCAACCGCGTGTTCAACGGCTTGAGTATCGGCGACCGGCACGTGAGCGCGAATGGTCGACAGATCCACAAGACGAACCGAGTCGATATCGGCAATGCGCGGATCCGTATCCCGGTGCAGCGCGAGATCGACAATGACCTGTGGCAGAACCGCTTCCTGCACGGACTCAGCCTGCTGCTCCCGAACCCGGCGTGCAGCAACAACAGCAGCGGAATCCAACACAAAACTGACCGAGGACCGGACTGGAACAGGCGCGCTGACGGAACCAGACTCGTCGCCAAGCACAACCTCACGACCACCGCCGGTACCGGAACAGCACAACACAATGTCGGCGTCCGCCACAGCGGACTCAAGTTCGAGCACGGGGGTCAAGCGGTGTGACTGTGCGAAAACCTCTGCCCTGCCCGAACCGGAATACACGGAGATGTCCCGCACACCGCGCGCCCGAAGCGCGGCAACCGTTGCTCCGGCGTAGGCGCCTGTTCCCACCACGAGCGCGCTGGTGGTGCCCCAGGCGGCCAGCCACTGCTCAGCCAAGGTGAGCCCAACCGACACGACCGAACGACCATCCGCGCCCAACTGGGTGCGCGAGGCAACATACTTGGAAGTGCGCAGCGCGTGCTGGAACAGGCGTTCAAGGACGCCCGTGGTCGTGCGTTTCTCCTGCGCCTCACGCAGTGCGCGGCGCACCTGCCCAGCGATCTCACGTTCGCCGACAACCAGCGAGTCAAGGCCCGCGGCAACCGCGAACAGGTGGTCTACAACCTCATTGCCGATCCGGATCGTGAACGCCCGCGCAGCGGCCGAAACATCCACCTCAACGGTACGAGCGATATAGGCAACCAGATCAGCCACGCCGCGCGAGACATCCTCGGGCATGACAATATCGAGGTCCACGTCCAGGTAGACCTCGAATCGGTTGCACGTAGCGAGTACAACGGAACCATTCACGCGGGGGCAGTCCGCCACGATGGATTCACCCATTGCATGGGTACCCCGAGTCAGTTGCTCAAGTGACTCGAGATCCAATTCGTGATGGCTGGCGGTCATCGAAATTAGTGCCACAACAATTCGATTTAACCATTGAGTGCATTAAAAGGCAGAATCGAGGGGTGAGCATTCCATCAACGCACCCGTTAATTTCCTCCGAGACCGCCTCCTCGCCACTTATTCGCGCCCTGCGCGGCGAGACCGCATCCCATATTCCCGTCTGGTTTATGCGGCAAGCGGGCAGGTCACTGCCCGAATACCTCAAGGTGCGCGAAGGGGTCGGGATGCTCGACTCCTGCCTGCGCCCCGAGTTGACCGCCGAGATCACGTTGCAGCCTGTGCGACGACATGGCGTGGACGCCGCGATTTTCTTCTCCGACATCGTCATCCCGCTACGGCTGGCTGGCGTCGACGTGGACATCAAGCCAAGTGTAGGCCCCGTTTTGGGTTCTCCCGTCCGCACTTCAGCCGACATCGAGCGATTGGAGTCGCTCTCGCTTTCCGACGAGTCCCTGGCCCCAATCCGCGAGGCAATCGCCCTGATTGTGGCTGAGTTGGGCGGTACACCACTCATCGGATTCGCAGGGGCGCCGTTCACACTCGCCGCCTACATGGTTGAGGGCAAGCCGTCACGCGATCACCTGGGGGCGCGTGGGCTGATGTTGAGCCATCCTGACCTGTGGGAACGCCTGATGCAGTGGTGTGCCCGCGTGACCGGTCAGTTCCTGCGAGCCCAGGTCCTCGCTGGTGCGTCTGCAGCGCAGTTGTTTGACTCCTGGGCCGGTTCGCTATCGCTGGACGCCTACAAAGTCCACGTGGCCCCTGCCTCTGCATCTGTGTTTGAGCAGATCAAGGACTTGGAGGTCCCACGCATCCACTTTGGCACGGGGACCGAACACCTCCTGGGCGCGATGCGCGACACCGGTGCCACTGCAATGGGTGTGGATTACCGCACACCACTCGACCAGGCGTCAGCGCTGCTTGGCGGGAACGTACCATTGCAGGGCAATCTCGACCCCGCATACTTGACCGCACCGTGGCCGGTGATTGAAGCGCATGTTCGTGACGTTGTTGCACGTGGTCGCACTGCGCCGGGACATGTGGTGAACCTGGGCCATGGCGTCCCACCGACCACCGATCCGACCGTGCTGACGCGTATCGTCGAGTTGGTGCATTCGCTCTAGCCACACACATCACCCGACCCACATCACCACACCCAAACACCCTTCAGCCCATTAACCTCACCCACCCTCTACCCGCGAACTCAGGCATTTACCCCCGAGATCATGCCTTAGCGGGCTGAGTTCGTTGGTAAATGCCTGAGTTCGAGCCCCGCAAAGTTTAGGAAAGCGACCGTGACTACTGACCCTGTTGTCCAGTTAGAGCATGAAGCCGTCGTGATCGGCGGCGGCTTGGCGGGTCTCACGGCTGCCCGCGAACTGCTACGCCACGGTGTGAAACCGCTGGTCCTCGAAGCATCGCAGCGGGTGGGTGGGTACTTGAGCCCGCTGAAGATCGCACTTGATCCAGGGCACGAAATCACGGTTGATGCCGGTGCGGAGTCTTTCGCCGCCCGCGATGTGGAGGTTGCCGACTACATTGCAGGTCTCGGCCTCGACGTAGTCCAGCCGTCCCCTCGTAGCGCTTGGTGTTTCCCCAGTTCAGGAGCACCATTTCCACTTCCCAAGACAAGTGTCCTTGGAGTTCCATCTGACTGGACCGACCCTGCCCTGGCAGCCGCGCTTGGCGCTGAGGGTGTTGAACGGGCCCGCGCGGATGAGTGGATGAACGTCGCGATTGGTGATCGGTCAAACCTCGCGGCGTTCGTCGCAAGCCGAATGGGTCAGGATGTGGTGGAGCGCCTGGTTCGCCCTATCGCTGGGGGCGTTCACTCTGCAGATCCAGGGAAGCTGGATGTCACTGCACTCCACCCTAGGTTTTGGGAGATCTTCGAAAGTGCCGGATCGCTCACGGAGGCGGTCCGTGAGATCCGTGCGGCGGCGCCTGCGGGAAGCGCGGTTTCGGGGATCAGGGGCGGGATGAACCAACTGGTGAGCACACTCGCGGAGCAGATCAGCGGACTTGGCGGGAACATTGCATACGGCAAGGCGGTATCCGGGCTTGCCCGCGCCGGGAACGGCTGGAAGGTGACGATCGAGGGCCTGCACGGGGATTCGTCGGCAATCGTGACACCCCGCGTAGTTCTCGCTCTGCCTGCAGCGCAAGCCACCTACCTGTTGGAACAGGTAGGCATCGGGGCCGTTGAGAACGCACGGGATATCCCACCGGGTTCCGACATCTCGCTGGTCACTCTGGTTGTGGACGCGGCTCAACTCGCTGATCGCGGCACGGGTGGACTGATCGCCCCCGGTGGCGCCATCTCCGCCAAGGGAACGACCCACGTGAACTCAAAGTGGCCCTGGGTGCAGGAGTTGCTACCGGAGCACACCCACGTGATTCGCTTCAGCTACGGGCGTCACGGAGAACCCGCCGATCAATCAGATCAGGAACTGATCGCCCAGGCCAGAGCCGATTTCGAGCGGATCTACGAACCGCTGACATACACGGTGCACACGGCTCACGTGCAGCGCTGGCCGAATGCTCTGGCCCCTGTGACACCGCAGATGAAGGCACTATCCACAGCCGTTGCCGAACAGGTGGATGGTCTACCCGGGCTCGCCGTGACGGGAGCCTGGATGAGTGGAACCGGTGTCGTCGCAGTGATTCCTTACACTCGAAAAGCAGTTCTGGGAATTGTCTGAGGATTGCGAAAATCACTCCTCACGATCTTTGCCAGCATTTCACCACAACAGCTATCTGACATTCTGTCAGATAAAATTAGCAACTCTCCTTTACTTAAGATTCTTGACGGGAGCACGGCCTGTCACATAGCCTGAACAGGTAACTTGCATCGGAATAGTTTTCATCCAGATGCTTGCCTCACGCCTCCCAACTCCTCAAGGTGAAATCAATGAAAAAAACTGCAAGAATCTCGCTCTTCCTAAGCTTGGCATTAGTAAGCACAGCAATGATGCCTTCAGCAGCGATCGCCAATCAGCACTCGCCCACGCATAGCATTCCGGTGGGCAAGAAAGAATCAAGAGCTATTGAAGATTCCCTCATTGATTTCATCAAATATCACGACGAGGCTCTCGTTTCTGAAAGAAAGGTAAAAGCATTCACTCGTCCTAAATTGACGCAAAATTCTCAAATTGTTAATGATGCAATTGATATTCGAACCAATTTTGAAGATGCAGGATTTTTCATAAATCAAGCCGAAACTGATCTCGAGATTCACAATCTTTACAAAGATTTCGCTGGAAATTCCGTAATCATCGCAGACATCACAACCAATGTTATTTCTGAATCCATCACAGGAGAAAAGGTGGAATCATCATGGACCGACCGCCACAGATATGAAATGTCAATAATAGATGGTGAGACTCAAATTATTTCGGACACTATCGATAACGACCTTCCCGAGAGTTCGCTATCCCCACAGGACACGTGGGTGACCCCCGAACCCGAAGAGGAAGCGTCTATCGAAGTCCCAATAGCCCTCGACGAGCTTCCCCCCATGACGATACTCTCTCAGCCCAAGATCAACACCACAAAATTCGCCGATTATGCGACTCTTTACACGGGGCAAAAGTATCAAACTGTACCCCAGGGAAATCCTTCCTACGCAGACCTAGGAAACAATTGTGCCAATTTCGCTTCGCAGACATTGAGGGCTGCTGGCTGGCAATTAAAAAATGGCGTCAACCCGAAAGACGCGAGCAATTGGCACTACAATCTCTCAGGACTTGCCGGAGCATCTCGCACGTGGTCTCAAGCAAAATCATTGTACTCATATGCAAAGAACAAACAGGGCTGGACTAATGTCTCAAATGTCTATAACACCGTCGTAGGAGACCTAATCTTCGCCGATTGGGATCCCAATGGAAAAGCCGATGGCGCCATCGATCACGTTATGGTTGTTTCGAAGAAGTTGCCTACAACGTATCCGATGATTTCCCAAAAGTCACCTAACCGGCACAATGTACCCATCAATGTTCAAATCGATCGAGCCAAGTCACAAAAGACAAAAATTGTCTGGTATGCATTGCGTCACAAGTAGGCAGGAACTCGGTGTTTTAGATGTACAATTATAATATTGTCGCGGTTTTTGTAATACTCATACTCGCAGCGTTGGCCATCGCGGCTCTTACGCTCACGATTAGGCAGGTCGTTTCTTATCGCCGGTCTGATGCGAGACCGCCTTGGTACTTATGGGCCGCACTCGTGGCTCTGTTCGTAGGCATGTACGCAGCGTCTTGGCTCGCGCTCGGCCCGGTCGAGGCTAGGAATGTGTACTGCGGCTCAGCGCTATCACAATGGCTGGTCGCCCTGCCCTCTGTGGAATCAAAGTTCGATGATCTGGCAATGCAAGATGCTTGCTCGCGTGTGGGTATGCAGCAGGTATTAGCAGCAATCACGGTCACCGCCCTGAGTGTGGCCATCTGGTTTATGTCATGGCGCGTAGGCAACCACAAGAACACTGCTCAACGGCTATCGCCTAGTTGAGTTCTGCACTAGGTCCTACTACTCAGTTAAGGGCCACAACACTCTGGGTAATGAAACAATGACTAGGTGACAACCAACCAACTTCGCATCGGCACGCGTGGGTCCGCGCTCGCCGTCGCGCAATCAGGAGCAACCGCAACCCAGATCAGCCAGGCGTGCGGAGTGCCCACCGAACTCGTGATCATCAAGACCGACGGCGATGTCCTCACCGGCTCGCTTGCAGCCATGGGCGGAGTGGGCGTGTTCGTGACCGCGATCCGTGCGGCCTTGCTGCGCGGAGAGATCGACATCGCGATCCACTCGCTCAAGGACCTCCCCACTGCCCCGCAGGAGGGCACCGTCATCATCACGCCCGAGCGCGAGAACCCGCAGGACGCCCTGTGCTCCCGCCACGGTGAGCCACTTGAACTGCTCCCTCCGGGCGCGAGGGTTGGCACGGGATCACCGCGCCGCGCCGCGCAACTCGTTGCAGCCCGCCCCGACCTTGAGGTTGTGGATATTCGCGGGAACGTTGACACTCGCCTTGCCCGCGCCGGACTGTCCGTGTCGGACAAGCCCGATACCCCCAATGACCTCGACGCCGTTGTGCTTGCGACCGCTGGCCTGCGCCGCCTGAACAAGCACCACAAGATTTCCGAACTTCTTCCGCTCACCACGATGCTTCCCGCGCCCGGTCAAGGTGCACTTGCCGTTGAGGTGCGCGCAGACCTCGCCGCTGAAGATCCCAGCGTGTTCGCCGCGCTGCATTCGCTCCATCACCTGCCCACCGCCTACGCAGTGGCCGCCGAGCGCGCTCTGCTGCGCCACCTCGAGGCGGGCTGCGCGGCTCCGGTTGGTGCGTACGGGCACGTGAGCGGCGGACGGTTGAAACTGACCGCAACGGCTCTCGATCCACGTTCCGCGACCGTCTTGCCTAAGGATCGTCGTCCCGCGATCACCGGAGCACTTGAGGTCCCCGTGGCAAGCGAGGATGATGCGCGTGCGGCAGGAATCGAACTCGCAGACCGTCTCTTCAAGGCGGGAGCAGCGGAGTTCCTCAATGGCTAGTTCCGCCAGTCTGAGCGGCACGCTCACGCTCATTCTGCGTCCCGCCGAGCGGGCCGCGCCGCTCGTGGAACTCATCGAATCCGCTGGTGGGCGCGCCATTGTGTCGCCGTTGATCAGCAGGGAGCCGATTTCCGACGAGACCCGCTCTCAGCTTGACCACCTCACCTCCCGGCTCGGCGAGTTTGAGTGGGTTGCGGTGACCAGCGTGAACGCGGTGTCCGAGTTGGTGGCATCGCTTGGCCGGAGCCATGATGAATCCGTCCAAACGGTCGCGCAGCAGACTCGATGGGCCACGGTAGGCCCGGCAACGACGCGGGCACTGGCGAAGCACGGGATTGTGACGGAGTTTGAGGCGAGCGAGAACTCTGCGGCGGGAATGCTCGCGCAGTGGCCTGTTCCTTCGAGTCCACCCGGTCAAGACCAGCCCCGCGTTCTACTCCCTCTCGGCAACCTCGCATCAACCCAACTCGAAGACGGTCTGACCGTACACGGCTTCGACTGCGAGCGCGTGCACGTCTACCGAACCGTCTCTCACGCTGCCTCGCCCGAAGCGCTGTCCGCTTGGCGCGACGGCGACGTGGACGCGGTAGTACTGACCTCGGGGAGCATCGTGCGTGAGTTCGCCAAACAGTTCGACCCGCTCACCGTCATCCCCCAACTCGCGCCACATGCCCCAACATTCGTAGCCATCGGTGAACCAACCACCCGCACGGCGCAAGCGTGCGGGCTGAGTGTGGATATCGTCGCCAATCAAGCAAGTACCCGCGGACTATTCGACGCACTCACCCGCGCCCTAGCCCTCGCACAGTAAGGAACCTGACATGGATCGCCCACGCCGTCTTCGGACCACCCCGGCCATGCGCGCCCTCGTTTCCGAGACGCGTATCCACCCGCGCGACCTCGTGCTGCCGTTGTTCATCAAGGAGGGCGCACGCGAGCCGATTGCGATTTCCTCGATGCCGGGCGTGGTGCAACACAGCGAGGCCAGCCTCGCGGACGCCGTGCGTGCCGCCGCGGACGCTGGGCTGGGCGGGGTCATGCTGTTTGGGGTGCCGCTTGTGCGCGACGAAGCCGGATCGGGTGCGATCGAACCGGACGGAATCCTTAATCGGGCGATCCGCATCGCCAAGGAGGCCGCCGAGGGGCGCACTGTGGTCATGGCGGATGTGTGTCTTGACGAGTTCACGTCGCACGGGCACTGCGGGATCGTCACACCGGACGGTACCGTAGACAACGACGCAACCAACGCCCTGTACTGTGCGATGGCCGTGGAACAGGCGAAAGCCGGAGTGGACGTAGTCGCCCCATCGGGCATGATGGACGGGCAGGTGGCCGAGATTCGTTCTGCGCTCGATGCCGCCGGATATGAACACGTCTCCATCCTCGCGTACTCGGCCAAATATGCCTCCGCGTTCTTTGGGCCGTTCCGCGAGGCTGTGGAATCCCAACTCGACGGCGACCGCCGCACCTATCAGATGGACCCGGCCAACGCGCGCGAGGGCCTGCGGGAAACGGATTTTGACCTGCTAGAAGGCGCGGACATGGTCATGGTCAAGCCTGCGATGAGCTACCTGGACGTGCTGCGTGACGTATCGCAGCGCAGTTCCGTACCGGTTGCCGCCTATCAGGTGTCGGGCGAGTACGCGATGATTGAGGCCGCCGCCGCAAATGGATGGATCGACCGCACCGGTGCAATCATGGAGTCCCTGACCTCGATCAAGCGTGCCGGGGCTGACATCGTCCTGACCTACTGGGCGCTCGAAGTCGCGCCGCGACTCTAACCCATCCACTCCCGTTGTTGCGATGCGCTCCATGCGCACTCGCAACGGCCCCATCCATGTGAGAGTTACCAAAAGTGCACCCACACGCACTGAGAGTGCACTTTGGGTAACTCTCAAAGAGAATCCCACCCGTCGCCCAGAACCACACAAGGAGCACACCATGGTGACCAACTCACAGGCTTTCGACCGCGCACAGCACATCCTGCCGGGCGGCGTAAACTCACCGGTTCGCGCTTATCGGAGCGTGGGCGGGTCGCCGCGCTTCATCCAGAGTGCGAAGGGTGCGTTCGTGACCGATGTGGCCGGGCGCGAATACGTTGACCTGGTTGGCTCATGGGGTCCGGCGCTGCTCGGTCACGCCCACCCGGCGGTGATCGCCGCTGTTCAGGAGGCTGCGAGCCGCGGGCTGTCCTTTGGCGCTCCTACCCTTGGCGAGGTCGACCTTGCCGAGGCCATTCAGCGTCGCATCGCCCCAGCCGAGCGTGTGCGCCTCGTATCCACCGGAACCGAGGCGACGATGACCGCCGTGCGTTTGGCACGCGGAGTCACGGGCCGAAACCTGATCATCAAGTTCGCTGGCTGCTACCACGGGCACGTCGATTCGCTGCTCGCCGAGGCCGGGTCCGGTGTGGCAACGCAGGCCCTGCCCGGTTCAGCCGGTGTCACGCCAGCGACCGCCGCGGAAACCCTGGTGCTCCCCTACAACGACCTCGCCGCCGTTGAGGAAGCCTTTGCCACCCACTCTGGCGAGATCGCGGCGGTTATCACCGAGGCCGCACCCGCCAACATGGGCATCGTGCCGCCGTCCCGCGGCTTCAACGAGGGGTTGCGCAGGATCACGCGCGCGCACGGCGCTTTGCTGATTTTCGACGAGGTTCTCACCGGATTCCGCACCGGCCCGTCGGGTTGGTGGGGCTTTGAGAAGGAGGTGCTCGGCGCTGACTTCACCCCGGACCTGTTCACGTTCGGCAAAGTCATCGGTGGTGGCATGCCCGTTGCCGCGCTGGCCGGTCCAGCTCAGATCATGGATCAACTCGCGCCACTCGGCCCGGTCTATCAGGCTGGAACCCTATCCGGAAACCCGGTAGCCGTTGCCGCCGGTTTGGCCACCCTTGAGGCCGCCGATCAGGGCGTGTACGACTCAGTTATGGCCGCATCCATCGCTGTGGGCGAGGCTGTCACCGAGGCACTGACCGCAGCGGGTATCCCCCACCGGGTTCAGCGTGCGGCCACACTGTTCTCCGTCATGTTTGGCGAGCACGCGGCTGAGCACGGAAGCCACAACTACGCCGATACCCTCGCCAACGACACGTTCCGGTATGGGCCGTTCTTCCACGCAATGCTTGAGCAGGGTATCTCGCTCCCACCGAGCGTGTTCGAGGCCTGGTTCGTTTCCGCCGCGCACGATGACGCAGTGATCAACCGAATCATCGAGGCACTGCCCGCAGCGGCCCGGGCTGCAGCAGCGGCAGCACGATGACTCATCGCATGTTCGCCTCACAGCAACCCGTATGCGCTCAACGGTTCGCGCAGCTAATGGAGATGATGTTCTAGCTACGCTTGCTCGGAAACCCCAAATCCTGAGCTATACGATGATATTCTTCCAAATGCTTTGGCTTTAAGAGCCGGGCAAGAGCTTGATAGATGATCGTTTGATATATCGACGTGTCACCAGAGATTAGCCAACGTATTTGCAGCCCCTCGACTAGTGCGATTAGTTCGATCGCCGCCAACTCAACATCAACTTTTCGGTCGATGTATCCGAGTTCCTGGAGCAGGCCCATGACTTCCGCGTACTGCCTGGTGCTATCACGATAGCGATCCGCGAAGAAATCGTGCGCTGGATGTGATTTATCAGCGGCGAGGATGCCGTGCATTATAAGCAACTGGGCCCGGTACCTCTGACTTAATGTAAAACGCAGGTAGGCCGTGAAGTCTCGCAAGACACCCCAAGGCTCAGGGTCCCCGTGGTCTATCCGAGCAACAGCTTGCTCGTAATATTGGTCGCCAATTTGCGAGTATCGGGTTAAGACGGCCAGCAGGAGTTGCTCTTTGTCCGGAAAATGATAACGAACACCCGCATGTGTGACGCCCGCGGCTGCAGCAATATCACGCGTTGAGACACCATTGTAGGCCCGTTCGCTAAAGAGCTCCATCGCCGCTTCCAGAATTTCTTCTCGCGTTTGACGTCCACTCACATAGAGTGCTCGGTGCGCAGTTTCACCCGAATTTCCCTCATCAGACACTCGTGCCATTAGGTCCCCCTTACTTTCTAACTACTACAGTTATACGCGCTCAACGAACCTCTCGCCTGCGTAATCTGAAATAGTTGTTTATATCGTCTTAATACAGCGGAGGTAATGCACATGGTTGATCTCAGTGGGTGCGAGATCGCAATGCTTGACGGAGGCAAAACCACGATGGGTGAGTGGTGCGACAAGGTAATGCTTGTGGTCAATGTGGCAAGCCGATGTGGCCTAACGCCACAGTACGAGGCCCTGGAGAGACTCCAGAAGACGTACCGTGAGCGTGGATTTACGGTCATCGGCTTCCCTTCGAACCAATTTCTGCAAGAGATGGGCAGTGGGGACACCATCGCCGAGTACTGTTCTACGACGTGGGGCGTTACCTTTCCCCTGACAGAGAAGGTTCGTGTCAATGGTAAGCACAAGCATTCCGTTTATGCTGCATTACACGGCATTTCGGACGAAACAGGTCATAGCGGACGAGTTCGATGGAACTTTGAAAAGTTCCTTGTTTTCCCTGATGGGAACGCAAAACGCTATGCGCCGACCATCACCCCGGACGATCCCCGAATCATCGAGGCCATCGAGTCCGGTCTGGCGAATGCGAATCGCTGACAGCGAGCCTTTCCACTCGGAAGGTTTCTTGATTTTCGACGAGTCTCGAATTTCCAGCGCACATTAGTTTTACAGGTAACTATTTGGGGCCATTGCACCCGCGAGTGTTGTCGCGATGGTTCTTGTTGATCCATGAGAACACGGCAAACACGACCACAATGAACAGGATGAAGCGGACCGGGTAAGCCATCGCCGGGAACAGGAAACGTAGGCCCACGCTGATCAGAAGGGAGAGGATCAGAGAGTACAGGAGCGAGGTCGAGGAACTGACACCTCGCCCCTCCCTGTCAAGGCCAAGAAACCTGCGAATTGAGTCCATCCCCTAAGTCTCCTCGCACTCCACACCTCTGGCAACCTCTCAACGACGGCGCTGGCACCCCGCTCTCGCTCGTGGTGATCGAACAACAGCGCAGGTGATGAGAGCATCGCTCCAATAGATACCCCCTAGGGGTATACAAATATACCCTAGGGGGGTATATTGAGATGGTCAGCAACCAACAGCAAGGAGCCGACCATGGCGGGATACAGCGGAACAAAAGAGGACTACGCCAAACGCCTCAAGCGCATCGAGGGACAGGTGCGCGGCATTGCGCGTATGGTCGAAGAGGACACCTACTGCATTGACGTCCTCACCCAGATCTCGGCAGTCACCAAAGCCCTGCAATCCGTGGGCATCGGCCTGGTGGAAGACCACCTCGGCCACTGCGTGGTCAACGCCGCCAAGTCCTCGGACGAGGAAGGCCAAGCCAAGGTCACCGAGGCAACCGAGGCGATCGCCCGACTCGTGCGAAGCTGACTCCCCCATACCCAATCCACCACAAAACCCGCACACGCGAACGTGACGGCGGGACTCGTCGAAAATCAAACACAACACAAAGGAACAACATGTCGACCGTCACCACACTCATGGTTCCAGGTATGACCTGCGGACACTGCGTCTCCTCCGTGACCAAGGAACTCCAGGCAGTCACAGGCGTGGAAAACGTCTCCGTGGAACTGCGCAAGGAAGCAGAATCTGAGGTCACCGTATTCTCAGACAACCCGCTCGCAGAAGACGCACTACGCGGAGCCATCGATGAGGCCGGCTACGAAGTGGCATCCATCGCGACCCAGACCTCCACCGAGGTCAACTCCGAACTCGGCCTCACCGCCAAGGGATCGACCGGCGGCGGATGTGGCTGCGGCAACTGCGGCTGCCAGTAGTCATACCGTGTGGGCGGGGCCACATCCCGCCCACACCGACCGTGACGCTGCGGACCCATGCAATCCAGCACGCACAACACCCGGCACAGGGTTTGACGGAACGAACGTTCCCGCATCCCATCATGCCCCGCTCATTACTCTTTGGTTGCGAACTGCACCCGTTGCGCTCCGGTAGGGACTCGCTACGCATCGCCCCTACGCTCCACTGCATTTGTCCGCGACATTCGCTGATGAGCCCCACACGTTCCTCGCCGCTTTGCGTGGAACACGCATTTTCAATGAGAGAAGTGATTCTCAATGAGTACCCCGCAAGAGACCGAGAACGCCCCTGGACCAGTCATCGCCGAGGTTGACCTCGCGGTATCGGGAATGACATGCGCATCGTGCGTGGCTCGTGTGGAAAAACGCATCAACAGGATTCCTGGCGCTCAAGCGACGGTGAACCTTCCCCTCGAATCGGCACGCGTTCTTCTCACGCAGCCGGTGTCGAATGAAGAGTTGATAGCCGCAATCGAGCGCGCTGGATACGAGGGCCACGTCACCGGACGTGAGGACACCATTGCCGACGACTCGACCGCCGCCCACCAGCACGACTCCGTCTCTCTAGGTGATGCTCCTGCGAGCACCGAGGAAAAACTCGCTCATCTCGGAGGACACGAGGGCCACACGGGAGACGGAGACACCTCCGCACCGACTCACGACCGCGGCGCCATGCTCAAACCGCGCCTGATCTGGTCCGCGATCCTGACTCTCCCCGTCCTGCTGGTCTCGATGGTCCCGGCTCTGCAGTTCACGGGGTGGCAGTGGGTCATCGCGGCGTTGACGCTCCCGGTGGTGACCTGGGGTGCCTGGCCATTCCACAAGGCCGCATTCCGCGCAGCCCAGCACCTGTCCTCCACGATGGACACGCTCGTTTCGCTCGGTGTCGCCGCGGCAACCCTGTGGTCGTTGTGGGCATTGCTGTTCGGCGGTGCGGGCAAACTCGGAATGGTCATGCATCTGTCCTTCCTGCCACGCATGTCGGGCCACAACGACACCCCGGAACTCTACTTTGAGGTTGCCGCGGTCGTCACCACGTTCCTGCTGCTGGGGCGCTTTGCAGAACACCACTCACGCCGCAGCGCCGGTGACGCCCTGCGTACGCTGCTCGACATGGGTGCCAAAGATGCACTGCGATTGGTCACTGCCCCATCCGGTGCCCGCCGCGAGGAACTCGTACCCATCGATGCACTTCAGGTAGACGACCTGTTCGCAGTCCGCCCGGGTGAGAAGATCGCCACGGACGGAATCGTGGTGGAGGGCCACTCCGCAATCGACACCTCGCTACTCACCGGCGAACCCATCCCAGTCGAGGTTGCGCCGGGTCACAACGTCACCGGCGCCACGGTCAACACCTCCGGCCACCTGGTTGTTCGGGCCACCCGCGTGGGAAAGGACACGACCCTCGCATCAATTGGCCGGCTGGTGACGCAGGCGCAGACGGGTAAGGCTCCCGTGCAGCGCCTTGCGGACCGGATCTCCGCTGTCTTCGTGCCCATCGTCATCGTGATTGCCTTGGCTACGTTTGCGGCATGGATGATCTGGGGCGATTCAACCTCAGCGGCGTTCACCGCGGCAGTTGCCGTGCTGATCATCGCATGCCCATGCGCCCTTGGACTGGCAACGCCAACCGCCCTGCTGGTGGGGTCAGGCAGGGGCGCCCAGCTCGGCGTGCTCATCAAAGGCCCTGAAATCCTGGAGTCCACCCGCAAGATCGACACGATCGTGCTGGACAAGACCGGCACCGTGACCCAGGGCAAGATGACCGTTGAGGACGTGGTCGGAGCAGCCGATACGCTCGCCTACGCTGCTGCCCTCGAATCGAAGTCCGAGCACCCCATCGCCCAAGCGATTGCAGCATACGGCAAAGAAAACCTGCCTGCCTCGGTGAACGAAGACGGCGTCGACCGGTCGCTTGAGGTCACCGACTTCCAGAACTCCGCAGGCGGCGGTGTGTCAGGATTGATCCGCAAGCCACACTCCGGCGTCGAGGTCGGCGCTCGAGTACTGGTCGGACGGCTACGCTGGCTGACCGAGCAGGGCGTGACCGTGGATGACGCTGAACTGATGGACATCTTCAACGCAGCGGAATCGACCGGTGCAACGGCAGTCGCCGTCGCCTGGAACGGCTCGCTGCAGGGCATCATCGTGCTCCGCGACCCGCTCAAGGAGACCTCCGAGCAGGCCATCCGTGAGCTCAAGGAACTCGGTCTGACCCCAATCCTGCTCACCGGGGACAACGAGGGTGCCGCGAAGGTTGCCGCACACGCCGCTGGAATCGCGGAAACCAACGTGATCGCCCAGGTCCTTCCGGATCAGAAGGTGTCCGTGGTCAACGATCTCAAGTCGCAGGGCAAGATCGTGGCGATGGTCGGTGACGGTGTGAATGACGCGGCAGCACTCGCCAGCGCCGACCTCGGCCTTGCGATGGGCACAGGAACGGACGTTGCGATCGAGGCCAGTGACATCACGCTCGTGCGCGGGGACCTGCGTTCTGCGGCAACCGCAATCAGGCTGTCGCGACAGACATTGAGGATCATCAAGCAGAACCTGTTCTGGGCGTTCGCCTACAACGTTGCCGCAATTCCGCTGGCCGCTTTGGGGCTGCTCAACCCAATGATCGCCGGGGCTGCGATGGCGGCGAGTTCGGTCATCGTGGTCGGCAACTCGCTACGGCTGCGCCGAGCCGCCTAGAGGTTTCCACGCCCTGTCTGCTACGAGATTGGACAGCGCGAAGGCCGGTGAGCGGACTTCAGGTCCGCTCACCGGCCTTTCCTTGACCAGCGAATGCTAATCGCGATAGAAGTTCGTATCGCCGATCACGAGTCCTTCTCCCTTTGGCGAGTCCTTGCCGCGCACATCGCGCATGACGCCGATTCGGAAGCGTTTCTTGGAGCCGTCAGAGTAGCGGAACTCGATTCGTCCCTTGCTGATGACCTTGTAGGTCCCACGCTGGTCTGGTGGGATGATCGCCCAGTTCGAGCCTAATCCGGGCCAGCTACCAACCGATGATCTGGTCCACAGGAACTTGCCGTTCTTACCCAGCTCGATACGCTCGGTGCTCGCTGTGCAGGTAAGCATGCAGTTGCCAACCCAGTCCTGGTTGATCAGCTTGGTGGCGAGCTTCGCACCCTTCTTCGGCTGAGTCAATGGCTCGAATATGGCCTTCTTCTCCTTGGCCTTCACACGGTACTCAAACCCATCTGAGGTGACCTTGAACTTCTGCTTACCGATCTTGGCCACCCCGGTCTTGGAGTTGTAGGTGTAGCGCTTGCAGGTGGAGGTGGTCTTGGTGCATTTGGGCTTCGCACCGTTCTTTGGCACCCCAACATAGGCCCATTTGGAGTTGAGGAACCATACCGTACGGCTCTCCCAACCCCGATATGAACTCAGCGTTGTGGGTACGTAACCCCAGAAATATCGGTCCGAAAGGGACCTGTACGTCACTGGTTTTGGCTTGACGGCAATCGTGACCGTCTTGGATGCCGTGTATCCCCCACTTGAGGTGGTCTTGATCTTGAGTTTGCGTGACTTACCGCTCTTCACTCGGACGTTGAAGGTGAGGTATTCGCTTCGACCGTTTTTCAGAGTCTTGATGGAACGAGTCTTCTTCTTGATGGTCAGACCCTTTCCAGACGCGGTGACCTTAACGTTCTTCGCATCGCCCTTACCGGAGTTGCGGACCTGTACGCGGACTTTCACGTACTTGCCCTTCAGGTTTCCCTGCACGGGAGCGCCCGGATCGATCTGGAATTTGGGTTTGAACACGTCCTTCAGGGATTCAGCGTAGAAGGTCGTGTACATGACATCACCTGACGCATTCCGGTTGAAGCCGTACGCACAGTCCCATTTGGCGGAACGTATCGTGTTGTGCGCGGCGCTCGTGAGCGTCAGCTCCGCGCCTTTCAGCGACCGCTTTACCGTGAGGTTTCCGGTTTGTGCGCCGGACGCGTTGATGAAGGCGCCACTGGTGCTTGACGATGCTGCCGCGGCTGCGAGTAGTACCCGCGCGTTGCAGGTATTACCTGACCACTCGCCAAGGATCACAAAGACCGCGGAATCGTTGGCCGTGGTCGGGGTCTGTGCAAAGGTCGCCTTTGCCGTGACGGTGCGTTTTACGAGATCGCGAGTTATATCGATCTTGGTGATTCGTTGTTGCGCGGTGGGCGCACTGTTCACATTTACGTCTGCAATTCTTCCAGATTGGCTGATGAGCCCATCCGAATAGCTGTACGCTGCAGCGAGACGTCTGGTGGACTTTGTATCCGGCGAGGTTTCGGCGCCCTCTGCTGGTTGCGCGAACTCCTTACCGGCGGAGTCGCGTTTCGCGGATGTGGAAATCTGTTGCTGGTAATACTGTTCGATGCCATCCAGTGTGATTTCTGGGTTCGGCGCAGACGTTGCGTTGCCACCGCCTGACTGCGCGGATGCGGGAGCCAGAACCAGACTGAAGATCATTGAACACGCGACCGTGAGGACCGTGGTCTTGCCGGCGAGACGCCGACGCAGCTGGCTACGGTCACCCAGATTTTGGTCTATTTTGTTTTTACCCCTCATAACCGCAGAAGATACCAACGTTAGAGGTGCTCGGCAATGGATATGACAGCCTAAGCCATTCAGGATTTTCACCCTTTTCGTGCGCGTAGTCTTCCAAGCGCACGGATCACGAACTCCGCGAGTCTGAGTTCACCCACCCGGTCCAGTGGCATCCACTCGACCGCGTCAGTGGTGCCGTCGACCTCCACGCGTAGGTCACCTGACACCACGTTCACCAGGTAGATGATTCGCACCGTGTGCAGAGTCTCGTCTGTAAATACGTTGATTGCCGACGACACATCCAGCAGTTCCCCGAGGCTCACTTCCAGCCCGGTCTCCTCCTCGAACTCACGCACCACGGCTTCCTCAGGAGCCTCACCCCAGTCGATTCCACCGCCTGGCAGGAACCAGGTTCCTGCCAGCTTGGACTGGTCCGAAGATCGTACAAGAAGCACTTCATCGCCCTGTAGGGCGATGCCGTAGGCCGCGATTCGCTGGGTCTGAGGATGCCCCTGGGGTGCAAGCGGATCGTCGGTAATCGGGATGACCGAGCGTGGGGCAGAGGTTGAAACCCGTGTTCCACCACCCCGTTTGGTGACCACATAGCCCGACGTCTCAAGTTCCCGGTAGGCGCGAGCCACCGTCCCCGGCGCCACGCCAAGATCACCTGCAAGCTGGCGGACCGGGGCAAGGCGCTCATCTGCCCCAAGGGCACCAACCGCGATTGCCTGAGCAATTTGACTGCGGATCTGCTCATAGGGTGGCGTTGGATTGTTCTCGTCAACGCTGATCTGAAGTTCCAGTTCGCTCATGCTCTAGCCCCTACGTTCCGTGGGAACACTGTGGCGGCAGCGAGCCGCACCCCAATGACCAGAGCGAGGACAACAGTCATAAGGACGATTATTCCCGCAGGCAAGAACCATGACGGCGCTGATAACACTGCATCCGGCATCAGGTTCTCGGTCGTGGATTGCGAGATCAGGTGCATCGCAGCCACTCCTGCGAGTCCTATATGGGCGACAGCGACACTCACGCCTAGTGCTCCGAGAACGGTCGCGACCGAACTCGTCCGCATGGCTTCTTCAGACTCGAAATCACGCGAATACCCGCGCGGTCGGCGCACCACCCAAAATGCGGCAAGGCCGGTGAACACGATCAAACCAGCGACGAGCACCAGTTGCGTGCTCGTGTAGTAACTACCAGGGAAGGGGGTGCTCCACGACCCACCCACATCATTCGAGTAGCCGATGGCGCGACCAGGGCGGCCCATGTCATCCGGGATTGCAATAGCTGTGGTGAACACCAGGACGGTGACGTGGATAGCCAACAGAGCCAAGAGACTTCTCAAGCTCGCACGATCGATATATGACCGCAGAGAACGTGCTTTCATGCCTGCGGCACGAACACCACTGGGACGCGGAGCCTTGACAACTGCCTCACCGAGGAAGACACCCAGCACAAGAAAGTACCCGACAGCCGTTGGGGCGATCATCATGTTTCGCGCCAGACCGGACTCTATGAGACCTCCTGCTACGACTATTCCCAGCATGAGGAACAGTACACGTATGACGAGCACAGCACGCCACTGATTGGACGATGAGACTATCTGAGCACGGTCGCGCTGTGCCATGACGACCACAATCGTAGAGGCTGCAAGCAGCACTACCACCAGTGCAATCAATCCGAGGGCCATTACCCACCCCTCTATTTGTATCAATTCATTGATACAAGATTAGGCCCGAATGATACTTGTGTCAATACAAGATTCATGTGGTTGGCGGGAAACTGACTCAGTACACTTAAAACGTGGCAAAGACGCACCCTCACATTGAGTCACCAACCTCCGGGCAACTCGCGGAACTCGCAGTCGAGCGCCCCGAGAAACTCGTGGAGGTGTACGTCAAACTGCACGAACTCGTGCTTGAAGCGCTACCCGATGTAAAGCACTCCGTTGACACCGTCGATCACGCCGTCGGCTATGGAGCGCACCAGTACGGATACAACGGCTGGGGAATGGCTGCGGTCACCCCGTTTGGAAAGTGGGTGTCCCTGACTCTCCTGCAGGGGGCAAAACTCGATGATCCCTTAGGTCTCCTGACCGGGACCTCAACGATGCGCCACGTAAAACTGTGCGACCCAGCCAAGGTCGACGAGCATCGCGCAGCACTTCACGACCTCATCATCGCGGCATCGACCCTCAACGACCCCACTCCCAACGACTAGGGTTACCACGACACTCGCGACAAGAGCGAGTGTTTTCCACGTGACGTTCCGATTCGATAACGTGCACACACCTCATATTGACGCAGTTCACAGGCGCATCCAGACTTGGGGTAAGAACCCCTAGTGCTAGGACCGTGATGGATATTGCTGCGCTTGTTATGCTTCTGGTTTTCGCTGGCGGCGCGGCTGCGATCATCTTCGTTGCAACGCTGGCTCGCGCTAACGCCGCTCCTGCAGGGATGCGCGTAGCGTCCAAGGCTCGCCGTGAATGGCGGATCGCACAGGTGGTGCGCTGGGGTTTTGCCGCAATCACGGCAGTGAGCCTGCTGGTTTACCCGGTCATCACGACAACGGATCACACTGACATCATCCTTATGGTGTCGCCCAGCCTCGTTGCCGTGTCCTACATTCTTGGCGCGTGGGTGTCCGAACGATGGATCTCGCCGCCGCCAATCTCAGATAGGGGATCGGTCAGCACGCTCTCGTCCCCTGACCAGCGTGACCAGTATGCCTACGGCCCACGCTGGCTGTGGGGCATTCTCGCGGTCGAAGTCGTACTGATCGGTGTGCTCTTTGTGTTCGCGTACCTCACATCGGGACGTGCGATCGGGGACACGAGCATCAGTTATCTACAGGTGGCCGGTGGTGCGCTCACCTGTACCACCGGCCCCTACCCTGGGCCGCACTATTCCGTTCCCATGGCGACTTCGCTGTTCCTTCTCGCCACGGTTCTCTTCGGGGCGCTGCGATCCCAGGTCAAGACCCCGGCAGGGTACGGTATCTCCACGCAACACGAGGAGGGCCTGAAGCGCCAATCTCTAGTCCGTAGCACCGCGTGTGCAGGATTCGCGGTGAGCCTCACACTGTGGATCGTGGCTTTCCTCATGGACTTCTTCGGTCCCGCCGGCTTCATCAGCAAGTGTCTGGCAAGCAATGGTTACGAGGGAACAGACATCCCGGGATGGGTGTATCCGCTGGGAACGTTCGCTACGGTCACCGCGTGGCTCAGTGCCATCGCAACCGCTGTATTCCTCGTACTGTTGTTCCGACCCGTACGGATGTCCTACGTGAACACTGAAGCGTTGGCCGACCAGTAGTTGGGCACGTCTCACACCCAGGTCATTCAGCGAAGTTTTAGGCAAGCGGACTATGGTTGTGTCCATGACTAGCACCAGCCAACACTCCCTGTCCGCCCGTGGGCGCCTACGCGCACTCGGAGCAACACTTGCCGTGGCGTTCGGCCTGTTCGTTATCGCCGCAGCGCCCGCAAACGCCCACGATGTCCTCCTCGAGTCGAGTCCTGCTGACGGTGCCACGCTAACGGAGACCACGGACACGATCGTGTTGTCGTTCAACAATGACATCGCGGAGATCGGCGGCAAGATCAAGGTCAGTTCGGATGAGGGTGGTGAGAGCGAATACGACCTCTCCGCACGCGGCAAGGACGCTGTTCTGGAACTTGACGCCCCGCTGGCCAACGGCGACTACACGGTTGCATGGCGTGTGGTGTCATCAGACTCCCACCCCATTGAGGGCGGTTTGACGTTTACGATTGATGACCCAAACAACGTTCCACAAGAATCTCCCACCCCGGAGGAGTCAGCGTCAGAAGAGCCTGAGCCCGCGGAGACATCAACCAACGCTGCGCCACAGTCCTCGGAAGAGCCAACTGATGCCTCATCCGACGCACCCGTGAGTCCAACACCTGACGCAACGACCGAGCAACCTGGCATCAACTGGGGCCGCATCGCAGTGTTTGGTGGTTTGGGCGCTTTGGCGGGTGCACTGCTCACCTACTTCACGCGTAAGCGATCCAACAGTGGCGACGGTTCCGAGAACTGATCCATGTCCGCACCTGTAGAACCACCACCCACCAAGGCTTCTGAGGTGGTGACCGATCGGCGCGAGCGTCGGATGCTTGGCGTCGAGGTCTGGATCGTGCTGGGTTTGAGCCTGGGCAAGTCGGGGGTCTACGCGGTAGTCAACATCATTGCGCGGCTGACGGCCGAGACCCCACTGGGTGAGCAGTCCACGGCATTGAACCCGAGCCAGTCGGCCCGCCCATATCTGGATCTGACGTATCAGTTGCTGTCGCTGTTCTTTGCGGTGATGCCAGTTGCGCTTGCGCTGTTCCTGCTGTCGCAGTCCGGCAAGGGTGCGCTCAGGCGGATTGGTTTGGATTTTGCGCGACCGTTGCGGGATATGGGCTACGGATTCCTGCTTGCGGCAGTGATCGGTATTCCTGGACTGGCACTCTATGCTGCGGGTCGCGCAAACGGGATTACCGTGTCCGTCCAAGCCGCAGCGCTCGACACATACTGGTGGACTGTTCCCGTCCTCATCCTTGCGGCGCTCAAGAACGGCCTGCTCGAGGAAATTCTGGTGGTCGGCTACCTGCATGACCGGCTGCGTCGGCTTGGGTGGGGTATGTGGCAGATCATCGCTGCGAGTTCGATTCTGCGTGGTTCATACCACCTGTATCAGGGGATCGGTCCGTTCATCGGCAACGTTGCGATGGGTGTCGTGTTCTCGTACTGGTATGAGAGGCGCGGGGGCCGTCGGGTCATGCCTCTGATCATCGCCCATACGATCCTCGACATCGTTGCATTCGTTGGCTACGCTCTGATCCCTGCGGCCTGGCTGCATCGCTTCGGCATCACATAGAGTGTGGGTGGCACCTTCAAGGTGCCACCCACACTCTATGTGATTCATTGCCGACGATCAGACGTGCCGCCCGCCCGGCCTACCTTCGTCTTCGGTTGGGTTGGGTGACGTGCTTGGCTCATCGAGAGCCGAGGCGCCCGCCCATGGGCTCCCCGCACCTGGCGCATCAGGCCGCTGGGGCTGGGCTGGCTCGTCGAGAAGGTCTGGTGCAAGAGCTGCCTTGCGGCTTTCCTCAAGTGCACGATTTTCGAGCGCCGCGTGTTCCAACTCTGCTGCTCGCTTCTCCGCCTCCTTCTCAGCCTCGCGTTGAAGCTTCTCTGCCTCACGCTCAGCGGCGCGTTCCTGCTTTTCTTTCTCCCGCTCAGCGGCACGAGTGCGGCGGTCCTCCTCACGCTCAGCGGCGCGCTGTACTCGTTCGGCCTCGTACTGTTCCTGGTTCAGGTTGATTGCCTTCAACACCTCGGACTGGCCGCGCAGGGCCTGGTCGATATCGCGTGCGACGGCACGCACCGAGAACGCCGACACAATCTGTAGTGCACCGGCGATGAATGCGTAGAGACCCAAGACCAGACCAACGATCTGTAGGGTCGCAACGATGTTTCCGCTTGAACGCACCAAGAGCATCACACCGAAAAGAACACTCAGCAAACCGAATGCAAGCATCCACGGCGAACTGAGGTTCTTCGAACGGGCCGCAATCGCGGAACCGATAATTGCAACCGCACCGAGCGCAATCGTCCACACCACCAGCAGGTAGAAGAACACCAGAACCGTCATACCCGGCCATGCCAGAATAAGCACCGCGAAGATCACGTCCACGAGACCCTGAACAAGCCACATGCGCCAACCGGTCTGCGTACGGTTCGCCCATCCCTGGATGATCGCAAAAACACCGTCAACGAGAAGGAAGATACCGGCAATCCACACGAGGGTGACCAAGGTATTGAGTGGCTCGATCGTCACCAGCACACCCAAAATGACAAGGGAAATACCACGCAGCAACGGTAGCCACCACACCGCTTTGAGCGCCGAACTCACCGATTCGATGACTGTCTCAGACTTACCCTTTTTCACTGTTCCCTCCGGATTTGCGTTGAAAATGTACCTCTCCTCATAAAAGCACAGACGACACAAAGGTGCTCGGTGTGCGAAATTCGTAAATTCTGGTGAGTCGCGGTCCGTTTTCTCATAGACTCAAATCATGTTGTCGCCTGATCCTTCACCGTCATCGCCGCATAAGGCGACCCCGGACACCGAAGAGTCATCGGCGCAGACACCTGATCTCGCCGAGGTTGCGAGTGTCAGTTCAGCGGGCGCTCGGCTCGATTCCTCCGCCGATGCAGGGTCGAATTCATCCACAACGGCAGAGAACGAAAGCGACAATCCCCCACCCACCAAGGTGCTTGTGCTCGATGACATCGAGCCGCGTGTGCGACAACCTCGCGACGCCATGGGGATCGGCACCGCGCTCCTGGGCATTGCGGCGCTCATGCTGTTCTCCGCATATCTGACCTCCACCACCGAGGGCGTTGAACGAGACGTCCAGTCGGTTTCCTCGTTACTCAGCGCGCTCTTCCTTGTTCCAGTTGTGGTGCTTGAAACCATCATCACCCTCGCCGTACCGGTCGCGGTCCTGACCGAGCTGACCTTCAGGCGTTCAGGGCGACAGGTACTTGAGTCTGCCATCGCACTCGCCCTGGGCCTGACCTTGACCGTGGTGTTTATCTGGGGCGTGCAGCAGTGGGGCTCATCCACCCTGATCCAAGGCATGTCGGCGGGAGTCGGGTCCAGAGCGGTGCTAACGATCCCCGGATACGTCGCCGGACTGTGCGGGCTGCTGACCGCCGCTGGCCCTCGCACCCGCCGCCGCAGCGTGTCCATCTCCTGGAACGTTCTGTGGTTCTCACTCGCGTTCGTGCTCATCGCCGGGCAGGTCTCCCTCGCCGGCGCGTTCATCGCCGTGCTCCTCGGCCGCGTGGCGGGGCTCACCGTCCGGTACGTTTCCGGTGTCAAGAGCGAACGCGCTCAGGGAGACGCCCTCGTTCGCGGCGTCCAACGTGCGGGGTTCGAGCCGATCTCGCTCGCCCGTGTCCGTGATGTCACCGTTGAACATCCTGGCGCACTCTTCGACGACACGATTCCACCAGACTTCGCCGCACACCCTCTCACCGCAGATTCAAGCACCCGCGTCTACGCAATGCACCGACTTGATGGACCGCGCCTGGACGTGGTCGTGCTCGACGGTGATCGCCAACTCATCGGTGTCCTTCAACGCCTATGGCGCTCTCTCCGCCTACGAGGAATCGAGGGACGCTCCGCCATCTCGCTGCGCTCAGTCGCAGAACGCGCGGCACTCCTGAACTACGCCGCACAGTCCGCTGGCGTGCGCACTCACAAACTCCTCGGCGTCTCCGAGGCCGAGGACTCCATGCTGCTCGTGTTCGACCACCCTGAACGCGCCGTGCCGCTCAGTTCGCTGTCGGATGTTCAGATCAGCGACTCTCTGATGCGCGAGGCCTGGCGACAGCTCGAGATCGCCCACAAGGCTGGGTTGTCGCACCGCGGTATCTCCGCGGACCAACTACTCGTTTCAGAGCCAAGCAGTCTCGATCCGCATTTCCCCGCGCTCAGTTCGCCGAAGGTATGGCTCACCGGCTGGGAAAACGGAGACATCGCCTCTGCCACCCTGGCCAGAAACATGGATAACGCGCAGATGCTCGCGATGTTCGCCTCCCTCACGGGTCCTGATCGGGCGATAGCCGTGGCCCGCGAGGTCATCTCCGCCCACGAACTGCGCCGCCTCGGTCCTCTGCTCCAAACCGTCATCATGCCGTCCACAACGCGCTCCGCCCTACGCGGTCAAAAAAGACTCATCAGTGAGTTGCGCAGCGCTCTCGTTGAGCAGATTCCCGAAGCCGACGTGGAACCGATGCAGATTCAACGCTTCGGGATCAAAACGGTTATCACCTGGAGCATCACATTTATCGCGGCTGCAGTGGTGTTCACAACCATCCAGTTCGACCAGATCGTCGAGGCAATCACGACCTCGAATCCGTGGTGGAGCGTTGCAACCTTGCTGCTCGGTCTGCTCACCTGGCTTGGCGCAGCGCTCACCTTCGTGGGCTTCGCATCCGTACGTATTCCAATCATCAAGGCAACCATTGTTCAGGCTGCCGCCTCCTTCGTCGCTCTCGCGGCACCCGCGGGGATCGGCCCCGCGGCCCTCAACCTGCGCATGCTCACCAGACGGGGCGTGCAAACCTCGCTCGCCGTCGCAACAGTGGCCCTGGTTCAGGTGTCCGGGTTCGTGGTGACAATCGTGCTCGTGGTGATTCTGTCTGTGGCCTCGGGCGATGGCGGTGCGCTGCGTGCGCTGCCCTCCACATCGGTCATCGTCGTCATCATCGCGATCGTCCTTATCGGGGCCGTGGCCTTCTCAATTCCAGGGCTGCGCCGGTACCTACTGGCGAAAATCAGGCCAACGTTCAATCAGATCTGGCCACGACTCTCCGAACTTCTCAGCACCCCGTGGCGGCTCGCACTCGGGCTGGCCGGAAACGCTCTCATGACCATGGGTTACGTCCTCGCATTCGATTCTGCGCTCAATGCGTTTGGAGCCGAGGTTTCCCTGATCGATGCGGCAGTCGTGTTCCTGGTCGGAAACACCGTGGGTGCCATGGCGCCGACTCCCGGAGGTCTGGGTGCCATCGAGGTTGCCCTCGTGACCGGTCTGACCACCACAGCCGGCGTTCCAGCGGCCATAGCCACCTCTGCCGTCGTGTTGTTCCGCGTGGCAACCTACTGGGCGCGTATCCCTATCGGCTGGGTCGCAATGCGCTATCTGCAAAAGAACAACGAGCTCTAGGCCGCGTGGGCGGCTTCGGCCCGCTCTTCCTCCTCAGCCGCAGCATTCTCCTGTCTACCCAGCGTGAGCACGAGGGCACCGAGGAAGGTCGTGATGGGGATGGCCAGCACCAGACCAATCGAGCCGATGAGCGTACGCACCACCTCGACTGCGATCTCGCCCGAGGTCAACGTGAACCACAGACCCTGGTCAATGAGCGAGACCAACATGAGCATCGGCAGAGCCGCGCCAAGGTAGGCAAACGTGATGGTGTAGACGGTCGAGGCGATGTGGTCACGCCCGATCCGCATGCCGCGCGAGAACAACTCCCACACGCCAAGTTGGGGATTCACGGTCTTGAGTTCCCATACTGCCGAGGCCTGTGTGATCGTGACGTCGTTGAGCACGCCAAGCCCGGCAAGCACCATGCCGCACAGCACGATTGACCGCACGGAGACACGCTCATCGAGCATGTTCAACTGCACCAGATAGTCATCGAGCATCACGATGTTGGTGGACTCAACGGCCCACGCCGCAAGCAAGACCGTCACCGCAAGGCCGATGATCGTGCCCAACAGTGCCGTTGAGGTACGCGTTGTGAACCCGTGCGCGACATAGAGCACGAAGAACATCACCACAATCGAGGTGACCAGGGCAATCGGAATCGCATCCGCACCCGTCCACAGGGCCGGAAGCGTGAATTTCACAATCACGAGGAACGACACGATCAACCCGAGTATCGAGGCAAAACCACGCCACCTTGCCACCAACACCACGAGCAGTGCATACCCTGCAGCCATGATGCCGATTGGTGCTCGGCGTTCAAAGTCTTGGAACACATACACCGTGTCTGAGTCGGTGACAGGTATCTCTTGGAAGCGAACACGGTCACCAGCATCGATGCCGACGCTCGCATACTCGCCACCGATCTGGATGACGATCTCGCCCCCACCGAACTCATCGTCAATCCGGACCGGGATCCCCTCATCCTCGAGTGGGCCGGTCACAGTTCCCAGCATGATTGTTGCCCCTGGCGCCGTGGTCATCAGGGCACCGCGCTCAGGAGGATCCTTGGGCCAGTAGACAACCATGCCAATCGCGGAGGCCAGCAGCATCGGGATCAGCAGCACCGCCAAAACGATGCGGACTCCACGTGAGGCCCGCGGAGCAGGACCATGGGCGTGGCTGTGCGAGTGGGCCTGCCCGCCGTTTGCCAACCCATCAAGCACTCCTGCATCGACATTCGGCGATACGGCAGCAGTGGGTGGAACGCCACCGAACACTGCGTGCACACCCTCGGGCAGGCGTCCTGCCCCACCCTCCACTCCGGTGCCGTGCGGCTGGGTCTGGGTCGGCTCGACGTCGCTATGCGCTGGCTCTGGGCGTTCGTAGTCACGCGGTCGCATGGGCTGATCGGTCACGGTTGCTCCTTACCGAGAACTACAGGGCTTGCCGGGTCGAGGATATAAGAAAGGTCGCCCACAAGACGTGGGCGACCTTGTCTGAGTTAGCGTGATGTCACGCGACCGGTAGGTCTGCGACTGCCTTCTTCAGCAGGCTTCCTGCCGAAATCTTAACGCCCCAACCAGCAGGAATGACGATTTCTTCGCCGGTGCGTGGGTTGCGGCCGGTGCGCTCCTTGCGGGCTGCTGGCTCTACCGACAGAAGGCCGGTCACCTTGACAGCTTCACCCTGCGCAAGCTGCTCGATGAGTACATCCTGGAGTGCCGAGACTGCAGCGTCTGCGTCCGTCTTGGTGAGACCGGACTTGGTGGCAATTGCCGAAACGAGTTCGGAGCGGTTCAGTGCCATGAACTTCCCTTCATTGGTCTTAGCCGAATGTTCTGGCTGAGACGTAACCGTGCCCGCTGTTGTGCGGGCTTACCTCCACAAGGTTAGGGCAAAAAAACCAGTGCGTGTCGCCATTTCTAGCGGTTTTGTCGAGGTTTTTTGGTGAGTTTTCTCTTTTTGGACCGATTCACCCCGAGGCCTGCCCGTTTTGCCCTGATTTTGCTCGTAGTGGTGCGCATGATCACGGCAATTCTCACCTCAGCGGTGTTCCATTTCAGGGACACTTGATTCATGGATCTTCATCACAAACTGGCTGTCGGGTCGTCTGGCAGTTCGCGCGACGAGTTGGATGGGGTGGAGAGACTGCTGCTCGCTGAACTCGCAGAGATCGCCGGTCCAGTAGAGCGGATTGCGTTGGTGGATTGTGGGTCTGTGCTGCTTGCCGACGAGTTGGCACGGTTGTTCCCCACCGCCCAGTTGGTTGCGTACGACGATTCGTACGTGGACGCTTCGCTCTATGATGCTGAGGTTGCTGAGCGTGAGTGGGTGGACCGTTATATGCGGGTGGCCGCGTTGGATTCTGTACGTTTCCCCACGGAGTTGTTTACCGGGGTTTCGGTTCTTGTGCTGCGACTACCCAAGTCGCTCGACTACTTGGACGAGTTCGCCGCTGCAGCCGCATCTGGACTTGAGCCCGATGCCCTTGTCCTCGGTGCCGAACGCACCAAGTACATGACCCCCACGCAAAACGAGGTCCTCAAACGGTACTTCGGTTCGGTTACTGCATCGCTGGGCAGGTTCAAGTCCCGTGCACTGCGAGCTACTGAGCCTTTAGGATCCGAGTCGTTGCCGGGTGCCGCAACCTCTGCAGTGTCCAGCTTCCCGCGCAGCAAGCATCTACCTGAACTCGGGCTCACAGTCGTTGCCCACGGAGGTGTGTTCGCTGGGACGAAACTGGACATCGGAAGCCGCCTGCTCGTCGACAATCTGGAACATCTGCTTGAACAAGCGCCGCACGCGCGAGACTTCGTGGACGCCGGATGTGGATCAGGGGTCTTGAGCGCGCGAATCGCGCAATTACGCGAATCAGCGCAGGTTACGGGCGTTGACGTATCAGCTGCAGCCGTCCTCTCCACTCGCGAAACCGCACAGGCAAACGGATTCGCCGACCGCATCACCGCCGTGCAGGACGACGCCCTACGAGGGCTACCCACCGCAAGTGCCGACGTGATCGTGTGCAACCCGCCGTTTCACGCGGGAACCTCGCTCGACACCGACGTGGCACAACGCATGTTCCGTGAGGCCGGGCGCGTGCTACGTCCCGGTGGCCAACTGTGGACCGTGTACAATTCGCCGCTGCCGTACCGTAACGCCATGACTCGATCCGTCGGACGCACCGTGGTGGTCGGCTCGAACCGCAAGTTCACGGTGACGGTGTCGATCAAACCCTCCTGAGTCGCACCTCAGTAGACGCGGTATCCCTCACCGTCCGCTGCATTACCGGTTGAGAGCTTCCTCTATGCGGCGTAGCGCCTCATCGATGACCTCGTTGGACGTGGCGAGGTTGATCCGCACGTAGTTTTCGCCACCCGCGCCGAACGTGTAGCCAGGATTGAACGCGGTCTTCGCCTTGCGGTACAGGAAGTGGGCGGGATTCTTGCCGAGCGGCTTCCCGTCGACGACCACCCGCGAGAAGTCCACCCACGCAAAGTAGGTGGAAACTGCTGGCAGCACACGAGCTTCGGGAGCAACTCTCGCGAGGCCCTCCGTCAGACGTATGCGCCGTGCATCGATTCCGGCCCGCACCGTATCAAGCCATTGACCTCCATACACGAGTGCTGCGGTGTGCGCGGCGATCGCGATGGTCGAAGCACCCTCGAAGACCGTTTCCGGAACGTCCTTGAGTTCCTCTTTCGCGTCGGACCCGACGATCATGAGGGCGGCTTTGAACCCGGCGAGGTGGAATGCCTTAGCCGCAGAGAACAGGACGATCGCGCGTTCGCTTCCAGGTACGGACAGCGCCGGGACACAGGAATGACCGGTCGCGGCGATGGGCAGGTGGATCTCATCCACGATGACGCGGACGTCATGTCTGTTGGCAAGCTCAAACACCCTGATGAGTTCCTCACGAGTGTGCGCGACACCGGTCGGATTCTGCGGGTTACACAGCAGATAGGAGTCAGCGGACTCGAACAGCGCTTCAAGTTCGGCAAAATCGAGACGACCGTCATCGGCGAGCCTTGCTTCATGGATCCGCGCACCGGCCTCGACCGGGTACACCCGGAACGGTGGATACACGGGCGTGTTGATGACGAGGTCACGCGCGCCGATCATGTCCACCGCATACTTGACACCCTGCATGACGTCGGGCATCAGGCTGATCTGGTCTGCACTCACGTCGAGGCCCCACCGATCCTGTGCAAATACGATATAGGCGTCCTGATACGAGGGAAGCTGCCGGTAGTCGACCTCACGGTTGGGAAGATCGCGGATGTCTTCCGCTGCGTATGTGATCCCCGGATATCCCGTGTCGCCTGCGGCCATGATCTGTTGGATGACCTCGATTACCTGCGGCACAGGCGAGCAGTCCATCTCCGCAACCCACATGGGCAGAACATCGGAAGCGTACTGAGTCCATTTGACCGAGCGGCGTGCCGTGAGTTGCTCAAGCGTGTACGCCTCAAGGGGATCGGACGTCATGGTGCCTCCCGGTGACGACGTTGCCTCTCCGGCTACTTGATCAGTGTGTACGGGCGCCGACGTGCGGGCATCAGAAGTCATGACACAAACCTAACCGCTAAACCTTGGTTTCGTGTTACCCACCCGTATGGTGATTTTCCGGGATCAGGATGGTTTTTCTTGGTGGCTGTTACCGGAAAATCACCATGTTGGGAAGAAGTCTGGAGGAATCATCGCCACTCATCAACCGCCCAGGACCTACACTAAGTAATTATCGCGTTTAACGAGTGCTGAACAGCGAGGGGAATTGAGATGAGCAGCAAAACAAGCGCATGGAGTGATGTGAGCACCAAGCGCCCGGTTGATGAACGGGCTGTCGCCAAACACGTCGCGCAGATGAATGCTCAAGAACAGGCGTACCGACTCCGCGAAATCCGCAAAGACGAGGAGCGATACGAGAATCGCTCGCCGAACGCATGAAACTCACTCAACCCACAATCTCCGCCCGGACACTCTCAAATCATCACCGCTCTGCGGCACTGCTCCCCGCGATTCGTCCACTGAACAGGCATCCGCCAAGGAAAGTCCCCTCAAGCGAACGGTAGCCGTGTACCCCTCCTCCGCCGAAGCCTGCGGCCTCGCCTGCCGCAAACAGGCCCGGAACCGGAGTTCCCGACTCGTCGAGTACCCGTCCATCGAGGTCGGTGTGGATTCCGCCCAGGGACTTCCGCGTCAAGATGTTGAGTTTCACGGCGATGAACGGTCCTGCGGCAGGGTCTTGGAACTGGTGCGGTGAGGCCACCCGGATGAGTTTGTCGCCCCTATACGTCCGCGCTTGGCGTACGGCGTTGAGTTGCGCATCCTTGCCGAACTCGTTTGCGATCAGACGGTCATGGGCACGGACCTCCGCCCGCACGCTACCCGCGTCAAACGGCACGTCGCCAGAGCGCGCAGTCATCTCCGCAAGCAACTCGTCCAGGGTGTCACGCACGATGAAGTCCACGCCCTCGCGTTTGAAGGCCTCAACCGGTGCGGGCGCACCCTTGCCGAGCCGTTGCGCCAGAAGTCGCAGATCCTTGCCGGTCAGATCCGGGTTCTGCTCGGAGCCGGAGAGAGCGAACTCCTTCTCGATGATCTTCTGCGTCAACACGAACCACGAATGGTCATGGCCGGTCGAGACATTATGCTCAAGCGTGCCCAGCGTGTCGAACCCTGGCCATAGTGGCGTCGGCAGACGCTTGCCGGTGGCGTCAAACCACAGCGAACTCGGTCCCGGCAGAATCCGAATCCCGTGCTTGTCCCACACGGGCGCAAAGTTTTCGATGCCCTCGGTGTAATGCCACATCCTGTCCTGATTGATGAGGGTGCCACCAGCACGTTCCGTGATCTCCAGCATCCGGCCATCCACGTGGGCCGGCACGCCAGACAACATTCGCAGTGGCGCTTCACCCAAACGCTTCGGCCAGAACTTGCGGACCAGTTCGTGGTTTCCGCCGATACCGCCAGATGCCACGATGACGGCCTGCGCCCGATGCTCAAACCTGCCCGCCACCTCCCGCGAGCTTGCCTGCCCACGTGGGGCATCGTCGGGAATCAGAATGGCACCTTTGGCGCCAACCACAGCACCATTTTCGACGAGCAGATCATCCACGCGGTGACGGTGCAGTATTCGTGCGTGTCCGGTTGCGACTGCCTCGAGGACTTGGGCGGCAAACGGCTCGACCAGACCTGGACCGGTCCCCCATGTGATGTGGAAGCGGGGCACTGAGTTGCCGTGTCCTATCGCCGTACCCGCACCGCGCTCTGCCCAACCCACGATGGGGAAGAACCGTATGCCCTTGTCAGCGAGCCATTCACGTTTTCCATCAGCGGCCCATTCCACGTAGGCGCGCGCCCACTTGCGCGGCCACTCGTCCTCGGGGCGGTCGAACCCCGCTGTGGCAAACCAGTCTTGCAGCGCGAGGTCGAGGGAGTCCTTGACTCCGAGCCGACGCTGTTCAGGCGAGTCAACCAGGAACAGGCCGCCGAAACTCCACCAGGCCTGACCGCCAAGGTTGTGTTCGTTCTCTTGGTCGATGATCAGGACTTTTCGTCCTCTGTCGAGGAGTTCGCACGCGGCCACCAGGCCTGCCAGCCCTGCACCGATGACAATTGTATGAGGCACAAAGCCGGGTGCGGCGGATAACTTTGATTGCGCGGATTCTGATTGTGGCATGCTCAACGTGACTCCTTTGTCGATGAGTTTCCTTGCCTTCAGACTACTTGCCGCACGTCCGCCTGTGCTCCCTCAACGACCTGGAGCGCGCACGCGATGCTGTTGACCGCTTGCGCCTGGTCGACGCGGACCAACGCGAATCCTGCGATGACGAGGTTCGTCACGATATCGGCCGCACGCTCAACCCTGGCATCCGTGCGGTCTCCGAGTGCGGCGATCCCCCGCGAAACAGCCTCGTGCAGTTCGGCTCGATACTCCGCGATGACCTTGGCGACGGGTTCCTCGTGCGCGATGGGCGCACCCGCTGTATTGATGAGTAGACAGCCGTTTGCAACCGCCGTCGAGTCGAGGCTCGTGAACGCCTCCCGTAGTCCATTCAGGTAGTCAATGAGCGCTTCCGGGGCGACCTCTGACACCTGGAGCGGACTCAAACGTGGCCTGATGACCTCGTCGAGATAGTTTTGCACCGCGGCGTCGAACAAGCCGCGTTTGGAACCGAACGTGTTGTAGATACTTGACCGGCTCAGGCCTGTGGCTGCCTCTAGATCTGGAATGGACGCGGCCTCGTAGCCCACATCCCAGAACACTGTGCGGGCAGCGCGAACAGCGGCGATTGGATCGAAGCTTCGGGTACGTGCCATGTTCCCTCCTTTACGGTAACGACCATTCCAGTATATATTGGAATGACCATTACACAATCAACTCGGAAAAGGGAAATCTCATGGTCATCGCCGGTCTCGCACTCGCTGGAGTTGCCGCGCTCCTGCACGTCTACATCTTCTACATGGAGTCCATCGCCTGGACTAGCGCCAAGGTGCGGGCCACCTTCGGGACCACCGAGGACGAAGCCAGGGCAACCAAGGAGATGGCGTTCAATCAGGGCTTCTACAACCTCTTCCTCGCGATCGCGACTGCCGTGGGAATCATTCTCCATGTGTCCGGACTTCACGCCGTCGGCATCGCGCTGCTCCTGTCCGGAGTCGGGTCCATGTTCGCCGCCGCGCTCGTGCTGTTCCTCTCCAGCCCAGACAAGCGCGGCGCGGCCGTCAAACAGGGCACGTTCCCATTACTCGCAATCGTTCTGCTCATCCTGGGAATAGCCCTCTGACATCCAGAAGGCTCCACACGCCCAGCTTCGACATTCGCATACCAACACACCACCCCAAGGGACCATCTTCATGACCTCATCCACCAGCACCCAGATTCGCCTCGTCTCTCGCCCAACCGGTTGGCCAAGCCACGAGAACTTCGAGATCGCACACGTGGAACTCGAAGACCTCGAACTAGGGCAGGTACGAGTGCGCAACGAGTTCATCTCAGTTGACCCATACATGCGTGGCCGCATGAACGACACCCGCAGTTACGTCGCTCCCTACGCACTCGGCGCGCCGATCACAGGCGGGGCAGTCGGTCGAGTCATCGAGTCAGCAGCGCCGGAACTTCCCGTGGGCACCGCTGTCCTGCACCAGCACGGCTGGGCCGACGTGGTCCAGGAGGCAGCATCGACGTTCCGCGCCATACCCGAGATTCCGGGAGTACCGCTTTCCCTGAACCTGCACATTCTCGGCATGACAGGTTTGACCGCTTACGTCGGACTCACGGCAATCGCAGGGCTTCAGCCAGGTGACACCGTATTCGTCTCCGGTGCAGCCGGAGCAGTGGGAACCGCCGTCGGACAAATCGCAAAGCTCCTCGGCGCACACCGAGTCATCGGCTCCGCCGGCAGCGAAGAAAAGGTCAAGCTCCTCACCGAGAAATACGGCTACGACGCGGCATTCAACTACAAGGCCAGCGACGTTCGCGAGCAACTCAGACAAGCCGCACCGCAGGGCATTGACGTCTACTTCGACAACGTCGGTGGCGACCACCTAGAAGCCGCTCTCGACGCCTTTAATGACGGCGGTCGAGCCGCGCTGTGTGGTGCCATCTCGGGCTACAACACCACCGAGCGCACCCCTGGGCCCAGCAATCTGGCCAACATCATCACCCGTGGCTTGACTCTCAAGGGCTTCACACTGGCCGCCTACCTGCACCTTGCGCCAGAGTTTCAGGAGAAGATGACTCCTTGGTTCGCATCAGGAAAGATTGCCTACGACGAGACCATCGTTGACGGGATCGAGAACACCGTGGACGCTTTCCTCGACATGATGCGTGGGGCGAACACCGGCAAGATGCTCGCGCGTATCGCTCAGCCATGAGGGACAACAAGGTGTAGAACTACCCCGCAATTTCGGAACCATCTGGGTGCTCAAGGCGTTCTCATCCATGTCAGAAGGCGTGGGTCACGCTGCGGAATGTCAGTGTCTGCGGCTAGTGTGAAAGAGCACGCCACGACATGAACCAAAACGATAGGTACCGTCTTGAACACCCAGCCCGGAATTGCAGAGATCACGCTGAGCGATAACCGCGAACTGATCTCCGCAGCACGGCGAGAGTTGGCGACCACCACGGTCAACGACACTGAAACGACCGCTCGATTCGTCACGCAACTTGGCGCTCTGCGCGATTTCGCCGAAGGCATGAGCCGTGGCATCGAACAGTTCACGTACCTGAAGACCAGCGAGCACGCAGTCCTCAGCACGGTGGCCAAGGATATCTCTCACCCCCGTCACATTGGACGCCGGGTCGGCATGGACCGCGAGGTCGTACACACGATCCTGATCGCACTGGAGGAACGCGGATTCGTCTACGTCTCGGAGCGTATCGGTGACCGCATCATCGACGTTACTGTCACCGATAACGGTCATGCCGCTCTCGCGCAGACCGAGGCAGTCCAGTTCCGCTCCCTTGACGCTCTGCTACAGCAAGCTCCGCGCCAAGACGTGCAGCGCCTGCTGTACCTTCTTGATGAGGCAACCGAACTCGCAACCCGCCTGGCACAGTCCGCCATAGTGCCACAGTCCTAACCGCCGAGCACCCCGCCACCTCATACTTTGGCTGACGCCACCAAGCAACCACTGCGAAGACAATACTTTCGGACGAGGCGGAACCCAACTCGTCGACAATAGTGTTGAGCCATGAGCCGACTGCATGACTTCTTCTTCCCGCCTTCACTACCTGGCTACCCAATCAGTTACCGGGGACAGGTATTACGCTGGATTTTCGTTGTTACTGTGGGTTTGGCAACTGTGATCTACCGGTTTTCAGATCTTTCATGGAAATATGACGAACCCACAGCACTGGCCTTGTTCGGCGAGTTCATCGGGTTAGCAGGAGCACTCTACTTAGCGGCGAGAAGACGCGAGTTGCCGTTTCAAATCGCTTACTTTGCACCGTTATGTTTGGCAGTGTCGAGTTCGAGCACCGGCGCAGCCCTACTCGCGATGTTTTCTATGGCTACGCGCGGACGGTGGCAAGAGATCTTGCCTAATTCTCTGCTGTTCGCAACGTCTCAGATTGTGTCCAGTCTGGTGTATTCGGAGATTCTTGCCCCAGGGATCCCGCTTATGATCGGCTTCGTCTCGATAGTGCCTCTTTCGGTGATTTTCTACGCAGTGGCCGTATCGATCGGCGAACGCCGGAAAAGGAACTCTGCGTTCACGGCGTGGCAGGCCAGTGAACAGCAGGTACAGTCCTCGCGGGTGCAGGAGATTCGCGCACTTGAACGCACATCCATAGCACGCGAAATGCACGATGTGCTCGCCCATCGCATCTCGATGGTTGCGCTCCATTCGGGTGCCCTCGCCTACCGCGATGACATGCCGCCTGAGCAGGTCCACGAGACCGCCCAACTCATCAACGACAGCGCCCGGCTCGCGTTATCCGAGTTGCGCGAGGTGTTGGGCACGCTACGCGCGGACCAGATTTCCGACGAGTCGGATGCGCCCCAGCCCACTCTCGCGCAGTTGCCGCTTCTGTGGGAAGAGGCGAACACGGCGGTCGCACCTGTATCGATTGTGTGGCATGGCCTGCGTCCCGAGGACGCTGACGTATTGCAGGAGAGCACGAGTCGCAACGCATATCGTGTGATCCAAGAGGGCTTAACGAATGCCCGCAAACATGCTCCCGGGATTCCAGTGCAGGTATCGTTGTCGCGCATAGATCCTCGGTTCTTGCGGATCACGCTGGTGAATCGACTCGCTGGAGGCCGAACTGTGCAGGATACTGTACCTCTTGAGGGCTTCGGTCTGATCGGAATGACGGAGCGAGTCCGGTCATCGGGAGGCACGATCACCGCCGGACCATCTGGCGATTTGTTTGTCGTTGATGTAGCGCTCCCCTGGGTTGAACGCGAGATAGGGCAGGAGGACTCCGAGTGACTGACACGATCCGGATACTGATCGCGGATGATGATGCGCTGGTCCGCGCTGGCCTGAAGTTGATCTTGGGCGCGCACCCTGAACTGATGGTCGTGGGCGAGGCACCGAATGGCGAGGTTGCCGTGCACATGTTCCGTGACCTCCTACCCGACGTGGTGCTCATGGACATCCGCATGCCCGAGCGCAGTGGGCTGTCGGCAACCGAGGAGATCCTTCGGACACATCCTTCGGCCAACATCGTTGTCCTCACTACGTTCGATACCGATGAGTTCGTGGTGCGTGCACTCAAATCTGGTGCGCGCGGATTTCTGCTCAAGGACACTGAACCTGCGGAGTTGGTCCGCTCTGTCCGCGTGGCGGCGGCAGGTCAGGCAACCCTCTCGCCTTCAGTGATTACCCAGTTGGTGGCACAAGTGCCGGGTGTCGGCGTTTCCAACACCGCGGGAACGGATAAAACCGGAGACCCATCACACGGCTCAGGCGCCGTTGTCCATCCTTCAGATCGTGCACGACGGGATGAGAACGCCTACGCTCACCTGCTAGAACTCACGGATCGAGAGCTCGATGTGGCCCGAGCCGTTGCGGTGGGAATGAGCAATTCCCAGATCGCAGAGCACCTGTTCCTCTCGGTGCCGACGGTCAAGACCCACCTGTCACGGGTGTTCGATAAACTGGGAGTGGATAACAGGGTCCAGGTTGCCCTCACCATCACCGCAGCCAAACTCAATACTTGAAACTTCAAGTAATTTGGGTAGAATTAAGAGCATGTCCCAAGAGCTCACCCCAGACGTGCACTGGCTGTCCCCCACAGAAAGAGGAGCTTGGGTGGCGCTCGCCGACCTGATGTTTCGACTGCCCTCCACACTCGAATCTGACCTGCAACGCGAGAGCGACCTCAGTTTCTATGAGTACATGGTTCTCGCCATGCTTTCCGAGGAACCAGACCGTACCCTCGGCATGGGGTATCTCGCAACGTTGACGTCGGGTTCCCTGTCTCGACTGTCTCATGTGATCAAGCGGCTTGAGCGAGCCGGATATGTCACGCGATCTCGAAGCCAGAAGGACAAGCGTCACACCAACGCTCATCTGACCGACGCTGGCTGGGAGAAGATCACCGCAAGCGCGCCAGGCCACGTCCGCAAGGTACGTAGCACCGTGTTCAACGCACTCACCGCTGAACAGGTTCAGCAACTCAACGTCATCGCTGACGCGATTCGCGAGAACCTTGATCAGGAGCGCATCGCCCCTTGCTCCGAAACTACGGACTGTACCGAAGAGTAACCTCACCCAAGGCCTAAAACTCGATGGGCGTTTTGGTCCACATGCACTAAGTAATGATGTGTATGCGGACCAAAAATGCCCCATCGACATAGATTCCGCGACTGAACAGTTCTGGCCCACGGTTGAGTAATCCAGATGAGCCACCTACCTGGCCACGGACCAGAGGTTAGGCGTCAGAAGAAGCTGGGGAATCGTCGGAAATCTTAGGCGCACGGTCCTCCTCGCGCAGGCGTGGCTCTGTCCGAAACTGCGGGCGATAGCCTGACTTGTCCTTATAGAAGTCACGCACGAAATCCATGTCCTCATGGACATTACCGGTGGGCGTGAACGTGACGCCGAGGCCGCACGTGCGGGACTCGCGGTCCACGTACCCGAGCGTGACCGGGATGCCGGTCTGGGTGGCAATCCGGTAGAACCCAGACTTCCAGTATTTGCCCGACCCGCGCGTGCCTTCCGGGGTAACGACCAAAGTGAACTCGTCATTGGCCTCCGCTGCGGCAACCAACTTCTCCACCAGCCCAAATGGACGCTTACGGTCCACGGGAATGCCACCGAGCGCACGCATGAGCGGGCCGAGCGGGAACTTGAACAGCGAGTCCTTGCCCAGGAATCGGAAATCGATGCCCAACTCCCACGCGATCCCCAGCATCATGATGAAGTCCCAGTTGGACGTGTGCGGGGCACCAATCAGAATTGATGGCTGCCCCTTTTCTGGCGCGACCGTTGAAACATGATTCCACCGGAAAAGTTTGAAACCTAGCCGTGCCACACTGCGCTTGAATCCACTCATTGCTCCATTGTGCAACAGCAGGCTCGTGCGCCCTAACCGAGCACACGGACCCCGCAACGAACTAAATCCTACTTATCGACTAAAACTCGCCTAGACTGCCTTGGAGTGCACAAACACGCCGGGGTGTTCGCCACGCGGACTCCCGAGGTCCCCAACCGCACTTGCTCCCCCATCGCGCGGACCCCGCGCAACCGTCTCTCCCCCAGGCGAACCACACCACCGGAAGGAACATCGTGTCATTCGTTGTCACCGAAGAACAGTTCGAACTGCTCTTCCCCGAACGCAATCCGTTCTACACCTACCAGGGCCTCGTCGAGGCAACGGCAAAGTATCCCGAGTTCACGACCACCGGCGGCCAGGAAATCGCGCTTCGTGAGGCTGCGGCTTTCCTCGCGAACACGTCACACGAATCCCTTCAGTTCAAACACGTGGTCGAGATCAACACCGCCTTCTACGACCACTACTGCGACCCAAGCCAACCCTACGGATGTCCTGCCGGAAAGGCCGCCTACTACGGTCGCGGTCCGATTCAGTTGTCGTGGAACTTCAACTACAAGGCTGCGGGCGATGCACTCGGGTTCGACCTGCTGAATCACCCGGAACTCGTGGAAACCGATCCGATGGTCGCATGGGCGACAGCGCTCTGGTACTGGAACACGCAGGTTGGCCCAGGTAACTTCACCTGCCACAATGCGATCGTTGGCGATCACGGGTTCGCCGAGACGATTCGTTCGATCAACGGCCCGCTGGAGTGCGAGGGTGGCAATCCTCGTCAGATGAACAATCGCGTCAGGTTGTTCACCGAGTACTGCGAGGTTCTGGGTACCACAACGGGCGACAACCTCACCTGCTAGTTCGCTTGTGGCGCACTGCGCCACCGTTGCCCTGCGGATTGCTGTGGCACAGGCTTTCTGGCTGCGCAGCGTCTCGAAGCAGATGTGCAGTGGTAGCCTGACGTTGCGATGTGGCTGTGCCGCGCATCGGCGTGGTGCGCACTCGCACCACGCCCATCCGTTGAGAGTGACCAGATCCGCACTCACGATGCGTGAGAGTGCGGATCTGGTCACTCTCAACGTTTGTTGGACGATGCGGGTGGCGCTACATCATTTCCGACGAGTCGGTCAGCGCCTCTGTCTGGTGCAGTCGGCGCTTGGCATCGTTGGCATACGCGTAGTACCAACCGATCAGAATTCCGCCACCGATGAAGTTACCCACGAGGGCCACACCCACGTTGGCTGCGGCAGCCGCAACGTCGATCCCATCGCGCAGACCTTGCACGGTGAACAGGACGGTGTTCGCGACGGAGTGCTCGAATCCGAGGAACGCAAAGAGCATGACCGCCACGTTCATCGCGATGACCTTGACCCCGTCCGTCTTCACGAGGCCGTTGTACACGAGCAACATGGCGATATTGATGAGGAAGTTACACAGGATCGCGCGCACAAACAGGTCGCCGACTGCTGCCGCGTCTGTGGTGACGTAGGCGAGTTTCACTTCGACCGAGTGGTTGACGATTTCCCCGGCAGCACCGTCAAGCAGGGATGAGCCAGCCGCAAACACCGCGATGAGCAGGCCCCCCAAAAAGTTGCCAAGGAAACACAGGAACATCACCCACGCTGCATTCAATACGCGGAGCCGCTTGTAGTAGACCGCGATGGTCGTGATCATCATGTTCGAGGTCAAAAGCTCAGACTTCGTGTAATAGATGAACGCAAGCGCGAATCCAAAGACGACCGCGCCGACCAGTTTTCCCACGGACTCAAGGTCGGGGCTGACCCTCACAAAAGCTGCTATCACAGCGTAGTTTGCGAGGTAGAACACACCAATCAAGATTCCAGCCATTGCCGCACGCATTACGTACACCTGCGCGATAGTGCGCGACATCGACGCCTTGGTCTCAGCGGTTTCGAGGACCGTGGCGATGAAATGCGTGCCGGGAAAGAGTTTCTGCTGGTCGGGAGCCATAGGAATTATTCTCCCAGATTATCTGACAGGAAACATGGGACGTCTGTGCGGGTTGACCGTGGTGGCATATTATTCACCCTGCTGTGCACATGATTTCGGATGCGTGCGCACATAGTGCGGTGCCCTGTTGGCATGTTTGCGCAGTTAGGGAGACCGACGGCGCAAATAGTTGCGCCGTTGCGTGCACATAATGCGAGTTATCGGTAACGGGAAACACGTTACCGCCGTTACCCTGATTGTGCTCTCAACTACGCACATAGTCGGTTTTGTTGCCACTTGACGACGATCCTGCCGCGTCCCATTTTTATCTCACCTCAGGCGGGCGACAGGACAGTATCCCCGTTGAAACCAGTTGGCAGCGCACTCGCAACGGGAGGGGCGTAAGTTTTGGGCATAAAAAAGAGGCCACCGGCTCGGTGAACCTCTCGCATTTTCAGAATATACGGCACAGGGGGTCTTGCCGCAAGGCCCCCTTGGTGGTGCACAATTGTGGACTCTGCCCGCCCCACCAGCCACGGAGCCAACGTAATGTCTGAGCGTTCAACTGCCGAATCGTCGTCAATCGAAGCGCAATCCGCCTTTGCACTGCCACAGCGGCTGAATGCGAAGGCAAACCCAGCCCTGATTGCCGAGGACGAGCGGCATTTCGCCGCAATGGCGGCGGCACTTGAGCGACAAACCGCCGACGTGGCAACACGACTTTCCGCGCGCAGACAGACACACGAGGCGCTCGGACAGGGCATTGTGGAACGCGACGCGGAGATACGTAGACTCTCGGCCCGGCTCAAGCTGCTTGAGAGCTACGGGATCGACCTGTGCCTCGGGCGGCTCGTACTCGCCTCAGATGCCGAGGGCACACCGAGCGGTTCGGAACAGGTCGTGTACATCGGTCGTATCGGGCTGCTGGATGAGGATGGGCGCCCTCTCCTCGTGGATTGGCGCACCCCGGCCGCCGCGCCATTCTTCGCGGCAACCCATGCCGACCCAGCTGGACTACTCAGCCGACGCAGGTATCAGTGGGCGCGCGGACGAATCACGGACTATTGGGACGAGGTATTCTCCGCTGACGGACTTGAGGATCCAAATGAACGGGCGGCGTTGGACTATCAATCGTCGTTCATTGCCAGTTTGGGCTCTAGCCGTTCAGGTGCCATGCGCGATGTTCTGGCGACCATACAGGGCGATCAGGATGCGATCATCCGGGCGGATGCAGGTGTACCACTCGTGGTGAATGGTGGCCCAGGCACGGGCAAGACTGTTGTCGCGCTGCACCGCGCCGCCTACCTGATGTATTCGCAGCCGCGGCTCAAGGACCGACGAGGCGGAGTGCTGTTTGTGGGTCCACACAGACCGTATGCCTCGTACGTGGCCAACGTTCTGCCGAGCCTTGGTGAGTCTGAGGTTGCAGTGTGCACTTTGGACGATCTCGTGCCGGGCGTTCTGGATGGCATCGGCGAGTTGCCCGGTGAATCCAGTGCGCATGCTTCCGCACTCAAGTCTGATCTGCGCATGATCGATGCGGTCAAGCGTGCCATCAGCATCTACGAGGAAGCACCGGCTAGAGACCTGACCGTGGACACCCCGTTGGGAAAAGTCCACGTGAGCGCCGCCGACTGGGAGGATGCATTCGCTTCGGTTGAGCATGGGCTGCCCCATAATGAGGCACGCGACCAGATCTGGGAGACGCTACTCGATCTGCTCTCCGAGAAGTCCGAGGCCCTGGGCGCGCCCGAGAAGGTGCGCGGGGCGTTGGCCCTGAACATCACGTTGAGCAAGGCACTCAATCGGGCGTGGCCACTGTTGTCTGCTTCGGACTTGGTCTCGGACCTATGGGAGGTTCCTGCGCTCTTGCGCCTGTGTGCGCCGTGGCTGAATCCCGAGGACCGCGCTGTGTTGCGTCGCCCCGAAGGAACCGGCAGTGAGTGGACCACAGACGATCTGCCACTGCTCGATGCTGCCCGGCACCTGCTCGGTGACGAAACCTCCAGTCGGCGCTTACGCGTTCGCGAAGCTGAGCGTGCGGCGGAACGCGAATATCGCGCCGAGGTTGCGGAAGCGCTCATGGCGTCGAATTACAACGGCAGTGGGTTGATGTCGCAGTTGCAGCAGTCCGATCTACAGGAGGCGCTTGTCGACGATCCCGCACGTTGGGCGGACGAGTCACCCGTGTTGGATGGCCCGTTTGCGCACGTCATCGTGGATGAGGCTCAAGAGTTGACCGACATGCAGTGGCAGATGTTGCTACGCCGGTGCCCGTCCCGGCACTTCACGATTGTGGGTGACCGTGCGCAGGCTCGTGGCGGGTTTGCCGAGTCGTGGGAGGAACGCCTGACCCGCGTTGGGGTGAGTCTCCCCGGTTCGGGAGCTGTACATTCGGCGACGCTAAGCGTGAACTATCGGACCCCATCTGAAGTGATGGATGTCGCCGCACCGGTTGTGCTGTCGGTGCTTCCTGATGCTGATGTGCCGACCTCGGTGCGTTCGACCGGCCAGCCCGTTGAGCGGCGCAGTGTTGGTGATCTCGCTGAGGTGCTGGTGCAATGGGAGGCTTCACACACCGAGGGGGTCGCCTGCGTGATCGCCTCAGGGGCCTGGCTACGTGATTCCGCCCAGGTTGGCGGTGGTGTTTCACGTGGAACGGATCGGATCAGTTGGCTCACGCCCACTTTGGCCAAGGGCCTTGAGTTCGACCTGGTGGTGCTGGTTCAGCCGAGCGCCTTCGGTTCGGGTGTAGAGGCAGCCGTGGACACCTACGTCGCGATGACCCGTGCGACGCAGCGCCTCGTGATCCTTGAGTAAGGGCACTGCAAGAGTTCACCAGGCAAGTGCATTGAACCCTACTTCTGTTTTCCGACGATCCTGCCGCCTCCCAACCCCGCCTCACCTCCCAGCCTGCTCAGCTTGCGTGAGGTCGGGCGATCCAATGTGAGGATCACACATGCTCACGTTGAACCGCCTAACCCCACGCGCTGCCCAAGGATGTGCCTACGCTCCACTGCACGGCGGCGAGTCTTTGGATCGCGCGAATGAGAGCGAATGAGGTGTATAGGTTTTGTCTTGTGTGTGAGTGTCTAGACCACTCACACACAAGACAAAACCTATACGCCTAATTCTGGGCGACGCGCCAGTAAGGGTGGATGCCGCACGATGCGGGTAGCTGCGGTTAGACAGGAAGCTTCATAGGATCACCAAGTGCACACACTGCTGTGCACGACTCGGCCAAACCAGTTGGAGATCAAATGCCGCGTACCAGCAGAACCCTCGACATCAACATCTACCTCGACGAGGACGATCAGCACTATCACCTCGATGTTTATAGTGACATCACCCAATCTCAGATTGCTCATCACGCGATAGTCAGCCTCGAGCTTGGTTCTTACAGTGATCTCCCACGGGCATTACAGTGTCGAATCGACCAGCACGGTATCAACCTGTGGTTCGTACCCTCTACAGCTCCGCAATATGTACGAAAACTACTCTTAGAGCACGGAGTGGACTGGAACAAAAATCCAGAAGACGAACCCGAACTCACCCCGGAACAACTTGTACATGCTCTTGAATTCCAGAAACTACATGAACCTCTAGATTGAGCGGTCGATGAGGTGGAGGGTGCGCGAAGCGCGACGGAGGGTGAGTTCCTGGCCCCATTCGATGCGCAGGTGATCGCGCTCGATTCCATCCCCAAAGGCGACGAGCGAGGATTGGGCCCGCACGCGCACCTCATCATCCTGGGCTACAAGTCCGGCAACCAAGCTGGTGCCGGTCACTGGGGACGGCCACGCCTCACGAACAAAGTAGGCAAGATCGGCCGAGTCCACCGCCGGAAGTTCAAAGCCGGGACGGGTCTGCATCCAGAGCGAAGCCAACCACCCGGTCGCCCCTGTGCCGGTACCAACAATGAGACCGGATGAGGATTGCTCCTCCGCACGCCCAGCAACCGCGAGGCTGTAGCGCGCAGACTGGTGGCTTCGATCCCCCACGAAGATTTCGTTCAGCGCGGTAATGGTCTGGCCATCATCCACCCGAACCTCCACCATCTGCCTCTCGCCCACCCGGAACTCAGCCGAACCGGAGAGGAACCGCTTCACATCGGCAACCCCGTGGCCACACAGCAACCCCGGACGACCTGGACTAATACCAAGCACAACCTGCGAGCCCAGATACTTGGCCACGTTCGCAACCAAGCCATCCTGACCGACCACAACCACAACGTCGTCAGGCTCGAACAAAAACCGGCTGAGCTGCGAGCGCTCAACCACCGCCTGCCGCCACTCCAGGGGAACCGCATTGGCAGCTTCCGCGAGCGCCCGCTGCTGGGCCTCATCAGCGGCAACCAATGGAACAACATCCTGCCCACGAGTGGAGAGGAAGAACTCGACCGCTGCGATGGTTGAGTGTTCTGCGAGCAGTTCTTCGAGTTGGGTGCGCCGATGTACGAGCACGAGCCGTGGGGCACTCATGCTGCCGCACCTTCGCGTACGTTGTTCATCATTTTCTGAACGGCTCCGGCCAACATGTCGGGCGTGATGGTCAGGGATTCAACGCGAGGCATCGCCGTCAGGATTTCGGGTGCGATTGCTGCGAGCAGTGCGGGCAGATCGGCGCCGTTGTATTCACTGAGCCGGGCGGCAAGTGCATTGTTCTCGGCCTCGGCTACGCGTGCGATCTCATCAACGCGGGCGTCAACACCGAGCCTGCTGTTTGCCACGGTTGCCCGGGCACGCAGTTCATCGCGTTCAAGTTCCTGTTCGGTGCGACGGCGGTCGTTGGCTCCGGCAAGTTCAACGAGTTCGGCCTCACGGCGGGCGAGCTCGGTCCGATTGTTGAGCTCGTTTTCCTTGATCGCGCGCTCACGATCCACTGCTTGGGCGCGACGGTCGTAGGTGGCGCGATCGGATTCGGCTTGAATTGCCTCGCGCACCTTGTTTTGCAGCGCTCGTTCGATTTCATCGTCTGGCCTCACTGCCACCACGCTGATTCCGGCAACGAGGATGCCCGCTTCGGCGAGGTGGGTTTCTTCGGCCAGACCGCGCGAGATTGCGTCGCGCATGATGACGAGCCCGTCCGCCAGTAGCGCTTCGAGTGTGAGAGCACCTGCTGCTTGGGCCGCGTACTGCCTGGCCAGTTCAATGATTCGGTCGTGCAGGATTTGGAGCGGGCGGCTCGTCCATTCGCCACCACCTAGGTTGACGGAGAAGTCCATGCGCCGCGCTGCAGCCTCAGGGTCAACGATCCGTACGGTCAACGCGGCCTGCACGCTGACTTCTTGGCGGTCCGCGGTCACAGCCGGGAAGATCGCACCGAATTCGAGGTCTTCAACCGGGACCTCGGAGATTGTGGCACCGAGCGGGTTGAACCAGAACGACGCACCCGCACCGCGCGGGATGAGCCGACCGCCGCGTCCGTGGATGAGGAATCGGGTGGCGGTGGATGTTGCGTGGGCAGCGAATGGGAAGTGCCGGATGGTGGTCATTGCTCCTCCTCGGAAGCCAGTTCTTTTTTGTGTCACTTCGACAATAAACAGCAGATAGATATTTTGTCAACATGACGATAATGTTGGAGAGTGAAACTCCCCCAGATGGCAGTCGCTGTGGACCTCGTGGTGCTCACGATCATTGATGGCACCCTCAACCTCGCTCTCGTGGACCGCGGAATCCCGCCGTTCAAGGGCAGCCCCGCACTCCCCGGAGGGTTCGTCCTCGACGATGAATCCGTGTTCGACGCGGCGCTGCGCGAACTCAAAGAGGAGACTGGTCTCGACCTCAATGCCTCCCATCTCGAACAACTCGCCACGTTCGGAGACGTGGACCGAGACCCTCGCGGACGCGTCGTGTCCGTCGCCTACCTTGTGCTCGCCGCAGAGTTGGGTGCGCTCCAAGCCGGATCGGATGCCTCGGGGGCGCGCTGGCATCCCATCGACCAACTCCCCCCACTTGCGTTCGACCACGACACCATCACTGCAATCGGCCTCGAACGCGCCAAAGCCAAGCTCGAATACACCACAATCGCCACCCGATTCTGCCCGCCCCCATTCACGATGGCCGAACTACGCAGCGTCTACGAAGCCGCATGGGGTATCCCACTCGATGCCCGAAACTTCTCCCGCAAAGTCCTCGGCTCCCCCGGTTTCGTCGTCGAAGACGGCATACGGGCAGGCGGCCGCGGCCGCCCAGCCACGCTCTACCGCGCCGGAGACGCGCTCTCGCTCCACCCGCCCATCATGCGCGACCCAGACCTGCCGTAACCCGCCCACCGGTGTTGCGGTCTCGTCGGCAATGTCCCCAAAATTTCTGGCAACACCGCCGACGCAACCGCAACAGCGAAACCACCCTGACAAGCTCGAACCGACAACCACCACTCACCCGCTTTGGAACCTCATGAGCACCGCACCGACTAGCCCAATCCGGTACATCCTCTTCCCCGGACGTCACCACCTCGTGACCGCATTCCAGGTCCGCCACCTGCGCCGACTCGTCGCCAAGCATCCCGGCAGCGCAGTCGTCTGGGCCATCACCAGCGCCAACCACGGCGGCACCCAGCGCAACCCCATCCCCGGAACTCGCAGGCTCGGCCTCATCGAAGCGGTCGCAGCCGCCGAAGCCCTCCCATCGCTCACGTTCCTCATCGCGAACCGCCAGCCCAAGCCCGATTTCGCGCACTACGTCATCGAGGAAATCCGCACGCAAACCGGCGGAACAGTCACGATGACCTCGGACAACACGCTCGTCGCATGCTCGACGCCCGCAGTCATCGCCGACTACGAACGCCTCGGATTCAGCATCGACGCCGTCGAGTTGGGTGCATTGTCCATTGCCGACGAGCCCTCACCTTCTCCCTCCGCCGAACCTTCGCAGGTGGCTGGGTTGGGCGCGCTGCACGCGCCTAGGCCGGTGGGGGAAGGCGACCAACGCTTTGCCCAACCAACCGAAACGGAACGGCAAGATGCGGAGAGGCCCTGGGAAATCGTCGAGAAGCTTATTGAAAACGGGATCTCGCATCCCGATGTGGCTGCGGCTATGCACCCCGTGGCGTTTGAGTATTACCGCCGGTACGGGCTGGCCGATGTGATCGCGCAGGTGTATGGCGATCCGCTCATCGACTCCGATGATGGCGACATCACCGTGACCAGGGACTACGCGACCTATCGCGCGGCGTTCGAGGACAACGCATGGCGGAAGGTCGGCGAGTTCGCGCACCTCGTGCGGCCCGGGCGAATCGTTGACGTGGGGTGTGCGACCGGTCAGACCATCAAGTTGTTGAGCGAACGGCCCGAGTTGTTCGAGTCCGACTTCTACGGCGTTGAGGTTGCGCGGCCGCTGTACGAGATCTGCCTACAACGTGCCTCGAATGGCGAGTTTGGCGACGCCAACGTGTTCTTCCACCAGCGCAACATCCTGCAAACGCAACTGTTTGAGCCGAACTCGCTCGACACCGTGATCACGATGGCATTGACGCACGAGATCGAATCCTATTTGGGCCGCGAGGCGCTTGAGGAGTTTTGTGCCCACGTGTACTCGATGCTGCGGCCCGGTGGCGTGTGGATCAACTACGACGTAGTCGGGCCTGATCGCGGCGACGAACTGGTGTTTGCGCGGTTCAACACGGCAGATGGCGACTCGGCGTCTGGGCTGGCGGAGGTTTCCGAGTTGGCGCGTGTGAACACTCGGGCACGGTTCGAGCGGTTTGTCCATGACTTCCGCCGGGCCGAGGGTGATGGGATGACGTACAGGTCCGTGGCTGTTTCGGGGCCTGAGCGTGCGGAGGGTTCCAGTGTTTTCGGTGCTGGTGCTTTTGTCGGCTCTGATCTTGTGGAGCTACGGCGTGCTGACCTGTACGACTTCCTCGCCAAGAAAGACTACGTGGATTCGTGGTTGTCCGAGGCGCACGAACGTTTCTGCTTCTTCTCGCCAAGAGAATGGACGTCGCTGTTGGAGCGGCACGGATTCGTGTGCACCACTGATTCACGGCCCATCCGAAACCCGTGGCTGATCGAGAACCGATTCGACCCTGCTGCGCAGGTGTTCCGGCGGGTTGATGCTTTGGACGCTGGCTCAGCGGTTGCGGATGATCTCGTCCCAGACGACTGGTCTTGGACAAACGTGCTTCTCATCGCCGAAAAACCCCACGACTAGCCTGAGTTTATGCAACTAGGGCAACTGATTCTTGCCGCGCTCATAATCGATGGGGCATTTTTCGCCCGCAGGCACAACTTAAAACACCACACTCGGCACAATTTGGCCCCATCGAGCGCGGAGAGAACACGGCTACTCGCTGTCACCCAAGCGGCGCTGCTCAACCTCAAGTTTCTGCACGGCCTTTTCGATCCGGAGATCACGCTGTTGCGGGGTAGCGGTCATCAGCGGAAACAGCACGGAGTAGCGCTCGGCGGAAGAGAGCGCACCAAAACGAGCTTTAGCGTCTGGTGACTTTTCCAGTGCGGCAATCAAATCGTCGGGTATCTCGGCCGTTGCAGAACCAGCGTAAGCGCGCTCCCAACGACCGTCCTCTTGTGCACGTTCGATCTCAGCATGCCCGCGGGGGCGCATCAAACCCGCCTCGATCAGCTCACCCACAATCCCAACATTGCGCTGCGACCACATAGAACGTGCACGACGCGGTGTGAAGCGCTGCATGAACATCGCAGCATCGTGGGATCGCTTCTGCCCATCAATCCAACCGCTGCACAGCGCCGCGCGCAACGCCTGGTCGTAGGTCAGCGATGTCGGCGTGACCGTGCCCTTCTTGGCGAGTAACAGCCACACACCGTCAGACTCATGCTCGTTGGCGTCAAGCCAGGCACGCCACGCAGCGGCATCTTCGATCAGCAATGGCTCTTCTGGCGCGGCTCCGGTATTCGCGTTAGGCATCTACCAAGATTAAGCGTGCATGACCCGATCTCGAGGACCGCTGCGGCCAAGAATGTCAGGTCACCTAGGCCAGTCAGCTCCTCGGAGGTGGCACGCATTGCGGCCCGTCCCAGGTCGGCGATGATGCCGGTGTTGGTGAGCACCTCTAATTGCCATTTCAGCAAAACTTCTTGCCATTTCAACATCCCTCATTTGAGAATAATTCTCATGAACAACAAGAAAACTGCATCATTCTGGGACACCGTCATCGTGGGCGGAGGGGCAGCGGGCCTCTCTGCCGCGCTCCTGCTGGGTCGTGCCCGACGCCGGGTGCTGGTGATCGACTCCGGCAGCCCGCGCAACCGGTTTGCGGCACACATGCACGGCGTACTTGGAAACGAGGGAACCCGGCCAGAGGTTTTCGTGGAGAACGGCCGTGAGGAGGCCGCGTCCTACGGTGTGCAGTTCCGCAATGGATTGGTCGACTCTGTGGACGAGACCGAACGGGGACTGCGTATCATCCTCACCGATCGCACGGTGCACGAAGCCCGGAGCCTTATCGTGGCAACTGGGATCACCGACCGGCTTCCCGACATCCCGGGTCTAGCGGAGCGGTGGGGAACCAGCATCCTGCATTGCCCGTACTGCCACGGCTGGGAGGTGAGGGATCAGAGGCTCGGGGTTCTCGCCACCTCGCCCGCATCGCTCCATCAAGCTCAGTTGGTACGGCAGTGGAGTGAGCACATAACGTTGTTCTCCGCAGCCCTCGGCGACCTGGATGCCGCAACCGTGGCTCGACTGCGGTCGCGCGATGTGGAGATCGTGACGTCACCGGTCGTGGAAGTGCTCGGCAACGGCGATCAGGTCACGGGAGTTCGCACTCAGGACGGGCAGGAGTTCCCCCTCGAGGCGGTCTTCACCGCAGGCACCCCAGTGCCACACGACAACTTCCTGAAGAGTCTGAACCTCACCCGCGCGGAGATGCCATTCGGCCTGGGTTCATTCATCGAGGTCGATCCGACGGGCAAGACGAGCCATCCACGGGTCTGGGCGATCGGAAACGTCGTCAACCCCATGGCGAGCGTCCCCATGGCCGTGGGAGCTGGAGCCTTCACCGGTGGTGCTGTGAACGGGGCACTCGTGGACGAGGACTTCGCTCTGGCAACGAGCCAAGCCTAGGGATAGCATCAGCGCCCGATTGCCCCACACCATTGCCGCGAGCGCCATCCCGCACGAACGGCCAGGTCACTCGCGCGACGGAGGATGAGACTATCTCCTGTGGCGGGCATCCATGAACCTTCACGAATGCCCTGGTGAAGGCTGGAAGGTGCGCGTATCCGAGTTGGCGTGACACGCTGCTGATCGGCTGCCCGCGAGCGATGAGTTCGCGCGCGATGGTCATCTTCTGCAGCGAACGCCACCTCTGGAAGGTCATGCCGGTGATCTCCCGGAAGCTCGTGCGCATGAGCTCCGCTGGAACGCCAAGGGTGTGAGCCCACTCGTCGAGGCTCTTTCGGTCTTCTGGTGTTCGGGCTATCTGGGTGATGATCTCCAGCACCTGTTCACGCAGCCAGTGGGTGCTCTCGCGTTGGGTATCGGCGATCTTCAGTTGCGCGATGACGCGGTGGATCATGTGGTGTGGGTCGTGGCCCGTCGGTGCGAGCCGGGAGTAGGTTGAGACGAATCGGTGGAGCAGGTCCTCTTCGCTCAGTTCGGCGGCGGTGATGGGTCGGTTCCGCTGGGGGTCGATACTCACCTCGTTGGAACGTAGGTATCCAACGGGCAGTACGATCGCGCCAGGTTGGGCCAGCACTCGATTGTGGACCCCACCTGGCAGGATGAACAGTTCGCCTTGCCGTAGTTCGATCGGATGACCTCCGGCCTCGACGGTCGCGCAGCCGCGATACATCCAGATGGTCACGTGCCCTGCATTGATGCGGGGCCACGTGGAGAAGTCCATGGATTCGATGGCTGCCTGCGTGCCGGTTTTCTGATTGGCGACGATATGGCGCGTCTCGGCGTGCCCGCCCGCCGTGGTGGCGGGGATGGTTGGCGAGGCGTTCTGATCGGCCCGGGCATCACTGCCGTGTGCCGTGGATGATGGGCCAGACTGCTCCTTGAATGCGCGAACCAGCGTGGAGGTTTCGGAGTAGCCCACGCGGTGGGCAGTCCATTCGAGTGGTTTTCCGCGATCCACCAGTTTCTTGGCCTCGACCAGCCGTGCGGCGCGGCGCCACTGCGAGAAGGTGTGGCCGGTCTCCTCAAGGAAGCGCCGTTGCAGCGTCCTCACGCTCACACCGGCCTGGGCCGCGTAGTGATTGACGGGATTGTTGACCTGCAACTCTGCGCGCACAGCCTGGGTTACCTGCCTCAGTTCCGCGCTGATCGGCATTTTGGGGAGTGTCGCGAACGGCGCGGTTATGGGCTGCGATGCCTCGACCAGTTCTGCGAAGAATCGTCGACTTTGCTCACTTCGCGGCGGTAGATAGCCAACGGTTTGAGCGAAGAGATAAATCAGATAGTCGGCCTGTTCGGCGACCATCTCGACCGTGCGCAGTTCTGTGAGTTCGATCGAGTCGTCAAACTCGATGGGGAACACCAGTGCACCTGGTGTCGTTGTGATGGAGAACTTGGTGCCGCTCGGGATCAGGACTGCCGAGGTGGTGTTGTGTACATCACCACCAGTGCCATCAACACGGCTGGGATTGTGCTGGGCACCGTCCGACTCGTCGCCAATCTGTCGACTGCCCGTGCCGGTGCTCGCCGCGCAGGTCAACTTCGCGCCACCGGCCACGACGCTGGCCGATCCGGCCTTGACCCACACCATGGTGTGATTGGGGTGGACTGATTCCGGCATCACACTCGGCCCCAACCTGGCTGCAGTGGTGGATGATAACAACTTGGCACCTTGCGTCAACAACTCGAATTTAGGTAAGGCTAACTTAACAGTCAGTGCTGTGAGAAGACCGTCTCACGGCTGACTGGATAGAAAGTTTCACCATGCGCCGTCCACTCCGTTTCCTCGCCGCGAGCCTCGCCCTCACCTTGAGTGCAGCACTCGCCGCATGTTCGCAGGCCGATGCCGACAAACCCGCCGAAACGAACCCTGCGACCACCGAATCCGAATCGACCACGGAAACCGGCTGGCCACGAACGATCACCCACGCCGCAGGCACCACGGAGATCCCGGCAGAGCCGCTGCGCATCGTGTCGACCTCAACCTCGATCACAGGATCGCTGCTCGCCATCGGCGCCCCCGTCGTCGCCTCCGGGGCGACGACCCCGTCCGCCATGACGGATGACCGCGGATTCTTCACCCAGTGGGCGCAGGCGGCAACCGACGCAAACGTCGAGATCGCCTATCCAAACCTTGAGCTTGATCTCGACGCGATCGAGGCCTTCGAGCCCGATCTCATCATCGGTTCAGCCAACGGCGGCGATTCCACCCTCGAGGCATATGCCCAACTCAGCGACATCGCGCCGACCGTGCTCCTGGACTACGGCACCCCGTCGTGGCAAGAACTCACCGAGTCCCTTGCCGAGGCAACAGGCCGGGAGGAGGCAGCCACGACCCTTCTGACCGACTTCGACGCCTGGGTCGCCGAACAGGCGGCCACGATCACGCTCCCGGAACAGCCGGTGACGGCGCTCGTGTACATGAACGCTGACGGCGCCTGGACATTCGGACAGGATGCCCCGCAGGCCCAACTGCTCATCTCGCTCGGCTTCACCTACGAGCAGGCAGATCAAGACCTGGTGACCCCTGAGTCAAAGGACACCGGGGTTCCCGTGCTCACCGCCGAGAACATGGCCGAGGGACTCGCCGCAGCCAACACCCTTTTCGTTGTGCCGATGGGTAATCCCGAGGCAGTCGCTAACTTCAGCGCGGACCCGCTCCTTGGCAATCAGCCAGCCGTGGCAGGCAACCGCGTGTACTCGCTGGGCATGACCTCGTTCCGCCTCGACTACTACAGCGCCAAGCAGACGGTTGAGACTGTCGTCGAGCAATTCGCCAAGTAACAGTGTCCACCCCCGTACTGAACGCGAGTCGCCGTGCTGTGGAACAGAGCGGCGACTCGCCCACGCCACCCCGGCACCACGCAGCCCGAGCACCCATCCGATTCGTCGCCGTGCTTGCGCTATCGCTCATAGCGATCGCCGTGACGGCGACCCTTGGCCTCATGCTTGGCTCCCACCAGGTGCCGGCCCAGGTGGTCTGGGAGGCTGTCACCAACTACGATGCTGGCAACAATCAACACCTGATCGTGATCCAGTCACGCCTGCCTCGGACGATAGTCGGTCTGATTGCCGGTGGCTCCCTCGCCCTCTCCGGTGCGATCATGCAATCGCTGACCAGGAACCCCTTGGCCGACCCCGGAATCCTGGGGGTCAACGCCGGAGCATCGGCCGCGGTCGTCATCGCGATCGCCTACCTGGGCGTCTCCACCATCAACGGATACATCTGGTTTGCGTTCATAGGCGCCGCAGGCGCCTCGGTCCTGGTCTATGCACTCGGGAACGCACAGCGCGGTGCCGGTGGACCCGCTCGCATCGCCCTGGCAGGATCGGCAGTGACCATCGCCATCAGCGCCGTCACGAACATGGTGTTGATCAGCAACGAACTGACGTTCAGCAAGTTCCGGTACTGGACGGTTGGCAGCCTTCAAGGCCGAGACCTCGACGTGAGCACGACCGTGCTCCCGTTTGTTCTCGCCGGGGCAGTGCTCGCGTTATGTCTCGCGCCTTCCCTGAACGCGTTGTCGCTCGGAGAGGAAACCGCGCGCAGCCTGGGGAGCAGAACCCGCAGCGTTCGAGCGCTTGCCGCCGTGTGCGTTGTCCTGACCGCCGGTGCAGCCACCGCTGCCGTGGGTCCCATTGGCTTCGCCGGACTGGCCGCTCCTCACGTGGTGCGCAAACTTGTCGGGCCGAACCACACGTATCTACTACCTGCATCCATGTGCGTGGGTGCCGCGTTCCTACTGCTGGCGGACGTACTTGGGCGAATTGTCGTGGCCCCCGGTGAGATTCAGACAGGGATAGCGGCAGCCGCACTCGGAGGCCCGATCTTCATCCTGCTCGTGCGTTCGCGATCATTTGGAGCGCTATGACCGGCAACCGCGTTGACCTCAACCGCACCCCGTACTGGGCCCCACACGTGAGTGGCTACTCGCTGTTGATCTCCAAGCGCAGCGTGATCTTTTGCCTCATTGCCATCATGGCGCTGTGTACGGTCGGATTCATCACCCTGATGAACAGTTCCATCACCTCATCACCCACCGAGGCGTGGCAGGCACTTCTTGGCGTAGGCAAGGAATCGGCGGTTCGCTCCGTGCAACAGCGCCGCCTGCCCCGGTTCCTCACCGCGCTTCTGGTCGGTGGCTGCCTGAGCGTCGCCGGAGCGATCTTCCAGTCCATGTCGCGCAATGTTCTCGGTTCGCCGGACATCATCGGATTCACCTCGGGCGCAGCCCTGGGTGCCATCTGTGAGATCGTGTTCTTCGGACAGGGCGTGTGGGCAACCTCCCTTGCCGCCATAGCCGGCGGGTTCCTCACTGCGACCCTGGTGTACGGACTGTCGCTGCGCAACGGGATCAGCGGCGGGTTACGTCTGATCCTTGTGGGCATTGGAGCCGGTGCCGTCGCCAACGCGGCCACCTCTTTCGTGATGGTTCGCGCAGACATCACCGACGCGGCCACCGCCCAACTGTGGAGCGCGGGTTCCCTGACCGCTCGAGGTTGGCCGCACGTCATTCCCCTCGCGCTGATCGTGGTGCTCTCCGCACCGCTCTTGACCGCGCTGTCCTCACGACTCACGCTCTTGGAAATGGGCGATGACTCCGGTGCCTCCCTTGGCATCAGCCCCGAACGCACCCGCATCGGGGCGATGATCGCGGGAGTCGCACTCACCGGGGCGGGCGTCGCGGCAGCAGGACCCATCGCCTTCATCGCCTTGGCCGCGCCGCATATCGCGCGGAGAAGCACCCGCTCCACCGGCGTGGACTTCCCCGCATCGTTCCTGACCGGCGCGTTCCTCCTCGCCTGCGCGGACCTGCTCTCCCAATCCGTCAACATCGCGCTACGCACCCCCGTCGGGCTCACCACGAGCCTGCTCGGTGGGGTGTATCTGATCGCGATCCTTCTCAGGAGAAACCCGTGACAGCCGACTCGCTCAAAGCCTCCACCGCAGACCCTGTCTTCCAGGCAGAGAACATAACCGTGGGATACCACGGCGAAGTACCCGTTGTTGAGAACCTCAACATTGAGATCCCACACGGCGAGTTCACAGCGATCATCGGGCCAAATGGGTGCGGAAAATCGACTCTTCTGCGAGCACTCGGCCGACTGCTGACGCCAACGGCGGGCAGGGTGCTGCTTGGCGGAACTGACATCAAGACGATGCGCCCCAAGGACTTTGCTCGACACGTCTCGCTACTCCCCCAAGCCCCGACGGTCCCCGATGCCATCACGGTCAAGGATCTTGTCGCCCGCGGTCGCTTCCCCCACCAATCACTCCTACGCCAATGGAGTCCCACGGACGTTGCTGCCGTGGATGGCGCGCTCACCGCTGTCGGCATGACCGATCAGGCGCACCGCCAGGTCAACGAACTCTCCGGCGGACAACGTCAACGAGTATGGATCGCGATGTCGTTGGCGCAGGAGGCCGAGACCCTGCTCTTGGATGAACCAACCACCTTCCTTGACATCTCCCATCAACTCGACGTCTTGGAACTCTGCCTCAATCTGCAGAGTTCCGGTCATACCATCATCGCCGTATTACACGACCTCAACCTCGCGGCCCGGTATGCGACGCATGTGGTCGCGATGAACCACGGTCAGGTGATCGCTCAAGGCAGCCCAGACCAGGTGTTCACCCCACCCGTGTTAAAGGAGGTGTTCGACCTGGACGCCGTCGTCATCACCGACCCAGAGACGGGAACACCCCTCACCGTTCCACGGGCACTCACTCCAGCGCATTGACCCATCGTTTTACGACCGCTCCTTGAAAGGATCCCTCATGGAAAACACGCCAACTCTCGTGGTGACTCCACCCGACACAGAAGAACACAACAGAGGACTCGTGTACGAGACCGCCGAGATACTCGACATCTCCTACCCGACATCCACGCTGGCCCGCCTCTCGGCCAAGCTCTTGACCAGCGGGGAGGACAATGGATGGCAGCGCCCGAACGTTTCCTTCCGGATCTGCCTCGGCCCAGAGTTCAGCGAGGCGACCCGCATCTACACCGTGCGGGACTTCGACCCCGCGACCCACGTGTTGACCATCGATGTGGTGATCCACGGGGAAACAAGCCCGATGATGCTATGGGTGAAGACCCTTTCTCCGGGTTCACAGTTCAAGCTCATCGGCCCGCGCCCTCACTTCATCCTGCCAGAGGTGGGCGACCACAAGGTCGCGATCTTCGCTGACGAGACCGCGATTCCCGCACTGTATTCCATCCTCGACAACTATTCCGGTGGGCTTCAGGGCACCGTGTGGGTCACTGCCCGCGATGAACTGGTGTTCAACGAACTGCCGCGCCTCGACGGGCTGAACTACGAGTACCTGCCCACTCCAGCCGATCACGGTCATGTGCTGGCCCAGGCTGCGGTCGCGCTGGAGAAACCGGAAGATCACGTGGTGTGGGCGGCTGGCGAACGCGATGAGATGCGGACGATCCGCCGCCATTTCCGTCAGACGGTCGGGTTGGCCAAAGACGATGTGGCCGTGTTCGGTTACTGGAAGAAGGGCATGAGTAACACGGAGATCGACTTCCACCGCAAGGCCAACTACTTGGCCCTGATTTCCGAGGGCAAGTCGATGGAGGACATCGACGATCTGGCGATCGACATGTAGTTGGATTGCCGACGAGTTGTCCCATCGAGTTCATCGGCCCGCTTCTCTGCACCCCAGCACATACTTTTCCCCGCCACAACCGTACCTAGAATCGGGCTGGCTGACCCGCACGGTCCTGTTACTCAGAAATGCCACGAGCCGCCAAAGGAAACAGCGGGGGTGGTTGCCAGATCTACAGATCTGGCAACCACCCCGTTGAGTTACCACACACACGCTAGCGCGCTATGGTCTTAGTTCTCTTCGAGGTCACCGACTTGTTGGAGTAACCCGACTTCTTCACGCTGACCTTGACGCTGATCTTCTTACCCACGTCAGCCCTCTTGACCTTGTAACTCGCCTTGGTCGCACCCTTAATGGCCTTACCGTTACGCAACCACTGGTAGGACACCTTCGAAGCCTTCGGCTTAACAGTGACCTTGACCTTAAGAGTCTTACCCACCTTCGCCGTACCAGTGACCTTCGTAGTGACCTTAGCGAACTTAGCCTTGGCCACCTTGGCCGTAGCCTTCGACGTCACCGACTTCGTCGCATAGCCACTCTTCGACGCAGTTGCCTTTACGGTGAGCTTCTTACCGGCATCAGCGGCCACCACCTTGTACTTGGACTTCGTCGCGCCCTTGATGGCCTTACCGTTACGCAGCCACTGGTAAGAGACCTTGTCCGCCTTGGGCGAGAACGTCGCCTTAGCCGTCAACGTCTTAGCGACCTGAGCCTTACCCGACACCGTCACAGAAGACTTGGTGAACGCCTTAACCGCTGCCTTAGCCACTGAAACCTGCGTGGACGTCACGGTCTTAGCGGTGTAGCCACTCTTCGAGGCGGTCACCTTCACGCTGAGTTTCTTACCAGCATCACCGGCCGCAACCACGTACGTGGACCTAGTCGCACCAGCGACAGCCTTGCCATCTACCAGCCACTGGTAGGAGAACTTATCCGCCGTGGGTGTAGCAGTCGCCTTAGCCGTCAGGGTCGAACCCACCTTGGCGTTACCGGAGATGGTGACAGCCACCGAGGTGAAGTCCTTGACCGGTGCTACCGGCACGGCAATGGTTACCGACTCTGAGGCCCTAGATGCTTCTGAGGAGCCAATTGCATTGATCGCCGCTACAGTCGCCGTCCAGGTTCCAGCGGGCACATCAGCGAACATAGCTGAGTTTGCATCCGCCACGATTTCCTGGGTGATTGAGGCACCCGAAGCAGGGGTAAGGGTAACCGTGTAACCGGTGATCACTGAACCGCCGTCAGTAGGTGCCAGCCAGGTCACCGACACAGTGGAACCGTCCACGGTGATGCCCGGTCGTATCGGCGCGGCAGGAACAGTCGGGTCCGGCGTATTGTCTGCTTCCACGGCGAGCGTCACCGCCGGAGACGGGCCGTAAGCGACCTGCCCGGTGGGCTTAAAGATCGACACCCGGTACTGCGCACCGTCATCCGCAGTCCTCGCCGGGAACGACAATTCCGCACTGCTCTCACCGGTGATCACTGTCCACTCCTCTGCGCCAGCCGCCAGGCGCTCCCAGCGATGCTCGGTCAGGATCGTCTGGCCGTTCGACGGCAAGGTACGGGTCAGCGTCACCTCATCGCCTACGGTGACCGCCTCAGCAGGGCCGGCGATCGTCGGCTGCTGACGCGCCGCACCGCCATGATCGTCGACATGGATAGTCAGAGGACCCGCAACCATCGGCTCATGGGTGTTGTCGGCCAAACGTAGCGTCGCACGGACCTCGACGCCATCCATGGCCTGCTCCGCCTTGATCTGCTGCCCTAGTCGCGGCATGCCGGGGAACGGCTGCCAGGTGCCTCCCGGCCACTTCCATTCCCATTCGACGGTGTCGTCCTCGCTAAGTGCGGGGTCTATGGAAGCACGCAGGTCGACGTTGTCGTTCTGGTGGTAGTGCTCTGACACCGGCGGAAACTGGAAGATTTGCCCTGCGGTATCTGTGACGTTGATCCGCGCGCTCGCACTCGAAGAGCCGTTGAAGTTCGGTCTACTGATCGTGAGGTAGAGCCTGCTGCCGTTGTCCGCGGCGGTCAGTTCGCGAACCACGGGTGGAGGTGTACCGAGCCCTGCATCGAGCACGATGAATGTGTTGTCTGGGGCGTACCAACGCCATTCGTACGACACGTCGTCCACACCATCCCGCAGAGGGAAGTAGCGGCCCGTCGCGGTCAAGGTCTGCCCCGCACGATACAGGCTCTGCACATTTTCGACATGTGCCTCATAGAACCCCACGTTTGCGGTCACAGCACTCGACTGGCGGATTCCGATCCCGTCCTTGACAACACGGACCGCGAAACTGAAGGTTCCCGTGTTCCGCACATGAAAGCTGGCTTGTTCGGCACTCTCCGTGACGTTTGCGAACCGGGTGTTTGCGGCTACGGGCGACCAGCGGGAGCTGGACGTCCGGAACACGAGTTGCGCGGACTCGCCCTCGGCGAGTTGAACCGGCGGATAATCCAGAACCATCCGATCACCGTTGTACATCGGCAACGGCGTGGCGGCACCGATCACCGGCGTTGGCAACGCAACAGCACTCGAGGTCACGACAAGGGGAACCCAGCCGGTAGTGGCGATTGCTGTGGAACCCTGGCGTACCTGTGCGCTGATCTCGTACCCGTCGTCGGCGATGTCGAGGACGGTGGAGTAGGTCGAGCTTGGCGCGGTTGTCAAGGTTAGGCCGTTGGCGCTGTCGGAACCGATCGGGCGGATTCGCCACCGGACCTGCTCCCCTTCACCGAGTGTGTATCCCGTAAGCGTCACCATCAGCATGTCACCCGGCGAGTAGGACTCCTGGATGCCTGCGATTGAGAACGGCACACCTTCGGCGTTCATCACGGTAACCGTCACCGCGTCGGAAATGGAGGCGGAGGCGTGGTTGGCGATCTTCGGGACGAAGTGAGCGGTGATGCTGTGGGTGCCGATGCCGAGGCCCGTGGTCTCCAGCTCGGCCTCACCGTTCTCGACCTCGTCATGGCCGAGCACGGTGGTCCCGTTGCGGAACTCGACGTAGCCCTCGGCGCTGGCAGGGGTGACGGTCGCGTGGAACTTGATCGGGGTCCCCTCGGTCACGGTCGATTCGCCTTCAATGTGCAGGGCGGTGCTGGTCGTGGCCTGCTCGGCGAGAGGACCGGTGACGAAGGTGTAGGTCTTCGTGTCCAACACCGCTGCGCCCTCTGCGGTGGTCGCAGAAGCAGTCACGGTGAACTGGTAGGTGCCCGCAGCGGTGAAGGCCCAGTTCGCGTGCATATGCGTGCCAATCGGCCGGGAGAACGACTTCACGTTCTCGTCGGAGGACCACAGGCGCTCCTGCACGCCGCCAAAGGAATCGCTGGTCCACACCTCAACGTCGCCGGGTCCAGTGATGCTGTCTAGGGTGAAAGTGATGTTGCTGTTCAGCACTCCGGTCGGAACGGACTCGGTGGAGAACCCGGGCCACACCACGCCGTCTTTGCGGGCCTGCGGGGCCAGCCACACCGTGGAGCCAGCCTCTGCGACATGCTCCTGACCAGCCGGCCAGGAGTCGTCGCGGGCCAGATCGTTCAGGTGCACCAGTATGCCCTCGGCAGGAAAACGGACCCCGAGGTCCCCGTCGATGTCGGCCTTCGCTCCGAGGTTGAAGTCACCCTCGTCCCAGAACGTGGCAATAGTGTCGGAGTGCTCGGTCTCCAGCACCCGATATTCGCGGGGAGTTGGCGCTGAGCCTTCATTAGCATGTGCTGTCTGAGGACTGAGGAACACCCCACTGGCCGCAACGGCCAGCGCTGTCAACACAGCGCTCAATTTTGTGAATACCGGACCCTTTGAGGCGAGTCTCGCTCGGGGTATATGTACCACCCGCGATGCGGGTTTTGTCTGCGTCAACGCAACTCCTTATCAAAACGATAATGATTATCGTTCTTGATAATAGCACTGTGCGCTCACCGTAAAACACGCTGCGGCGATTGCTGGAAATCGACTCACATAGGCCACGATTTTTCACGCCTACCCCGTGAAACCGCTTGCTTACCCTTGACGACGATTCCGCAGGCAATGTGGTCAACTTGTGCGGGGCCGCCATCCGCACTTCCCGACAAGTTGGCTGGGACCGCAGATGGATCGCAGTTGCCGCCGACTCGTCGGCAATCACGAAAAAGCAGCGTTCCCCGCTGCTACTGGCCCTCCGCAAGCAGCCGGTACCGATCAGCAACCTCAGCAACACGATTGTTGTACTCAATCGAGTGGTTGTACGCCGTCACCGCACTGATCCAGTTCCCCGGCACGCTCAAATCCCCGCCAGCAAAGCAGAGATACCGAGCAGCAGCCAGCACCGCATCGTCAATCTGCTGTGGATCACGTACCCCATCACCGTTACCATCGGCGGCCCACTGAGACCAGGTAGCCGGGATAAACTGCATCGGACCAACCGCACGATCCCACTCTGGATCATCATCGAGAACACCACCGTCGGTATCCCTGATGCGGGCCACGCCCTCGCCGGACAATGCCACTCCAATGATCCTCACGCGCGGGTGTCCATCGGGCAGTAGGACATTGCCATCGATGCCGCCATGATGCGACTCGACCTCGCCAATCGCGGCCAAGGTGTTCCACCCGATGCCACAGGACGGGTTCTCCTCCGCCAGCCAAAGCGCTGCGCCGGCATATGCATGCATCGCGCGAGACGGGACACCGGTCACTGTGGAGACTCGATCAACCCACCCCTGGTCCGCACGCTCTGCCACCGGAGTTACCTCGCCAACAGGTTCAGATAGATCCTCTACGACATCAATCTCCTCCGCCGCAGATGCCACCTCATCCGATGGCGGATTCCTGTAAGCATCAACATCAACCTCTAGCCGCACTCCCGCGTCATCAACCGGGCTAGAATCGCGCCCCGTAGACCAAAACCACAGTAACGAGGCAAAGGATATGAGGCCGATCAGCCCAAGCCACATCCACCAACTGTGCCTAAGATGTCGATGCGTCTCGGGCACAGCCGGTAGATTACCTAGGGGCATCCGTCCCGTCACGCTGCAACTGCGCCAAGACTCAGCCGTTGATTCTTTCCTAGACGAAAGCCGGTGTAAGTAGTCGCCACCATCACCGCCACGACTCCCACCCCAATGACAATCCAGACATACAGAGGAAGAGCCGCAAGCGATTGTTCAAGAGATTCTGGGCCCAAAGCAATCGCTCCTGCGTCCTCGTCACCTTGCACGTTAGAACCGCCGCGAGACGCGGTCTGTGTCCCCAAGGCGGACACGGCATCCGCTTGATCTGCCGCCACGGCGTCCAGCGCCTGATCAAGATCCTCCTCCGCCTGGTCAGCAGCCAAAGCAGTCTTGGCTCTTTCCGCCACCTGAGCGTTGACCTTACGCGCAGTGTCCCGGTCAACAGGCTTCGCGCCACAGAAGACATCGCCCAATGGAACATCGCCGACCTGGAAAACATAGGTGTGACTGGCCGTCCGTACATTAGCCCCCGTGTCGGGATTAGTCAGGACAGCATGCGCAGTTAACTCGTAGATGCCCTTCTTCGAGAACACCCATTGAGCATGGGTATGTGCCGGGACCGCCTGACGAATAACGCCGGGCAAACTAGTGCGGCCCCCATCAAGCACCGACAACAGCTCACCGAATGAACCTTGGCTGTGGATATGCACCGTACCCGGCCCCGCCACCTTGGTGACATGAATACCCACGTTCGTGTATCCGCCACTCTTCGTGTTGTTGGTGTCCCAGCCCGGCCATACCAGTGCGGGATCCTGGGTCAACGGCAGCACGTATCCACGAGGAGCCCCCGGCATGCCGCTGGCCACCGCCTGATTCGCGGACTCCTTGACCTTCATCAGAACAGTCTCCGGAGCGCGTAGAACGTGATAGCCGGTCACGTCCTCCATCAATTGCATGACAGCCTCACCACCAGCTTCGGACACGTAGAAGGCGTCAATGTGTCCGTGATCCAACGTGACCGCCGGCTCACAGGTGTCCTGTGTTTTCCCTGAGGTCTTCTTCTTGGTTGTCTTCTTGGGTTTTTGCTTCGAGGTAGAATCTGTGTCCGGCTTTGGCGTTGTACCTGGTTTCGGGGTTGGAGTTGGCGTGGGTGTTGGGGTTGGCGTGGGTGTTGGGGTCGGCTGGGGGGAAGTTCCTGCACCAACCTTAAGACTGTCCCATCCCAGCACTGTGCCCTCCGGACTACGCACCACAAACTGATAATCACCAGCAGGAACGCTCTCAGACAGAGTTAATGCGAAACGTCCCGACAAGTCGGCCCGATGCCATCCCTGCCACACAGAGTTCTTTCCGAGCAGCCACACCGAAACCCACTTACCGAAATGGTCTGCGTTGCTGAGGGAAACCGAGACTGGATCCAGTGGTAGCGCCGGACTACGTTCGACCACCACCTTCACGCCGTCCCCTTGAACACGACCGCTTAACTGACTCGATGTCGGAGCGGTCACATCATCATGGCTAGGCTTCGGGGCAGATTCGCCCGCGATTGTCACCTCCACCGGGCTTGAGGTAGATCCCTTGAAATCAGTGATCCATCTCGGTACGAACTGAGCAGAAAGACTGTACGTGCCTGGTGGCAACTGATCGAGCGGGAAGTCTGCTATCTGGCCGGCTGCGACCGGAACATGCCCAAGAATCGCACCCGTGCTTCGATCCACAAACTGCATTGCCCCAGCAGCCTCAGCAGGAGTCACCGAAGCCCGCAGGCTTGGGGCATCCGTACCCGGAACAAGCGCTACGCTGGATGCAGTCTCCTGCTGATGTTGGGCCAGATCACCAACCACGAACACGTAATCATTGCGGGCACGTTGGGTCTTGCCATTCACGACCGCCTCAACCTCAAATGTCAGCCGATACGTTCCAGCTGCGGAGAAAGCCCAGTTCACATGCACATGCTGTGGCACATCTAGTTTCCAGTCAGGCATTGATTCGCGTGAACTGAAAAGGCGGATTGGTTGAGCGCCACTCTGAAGGTAGAGTTCAACGTTGCCAGGCCCCTCTGCCTCGAGCATTCTCACTGAAACGCTATTGTCTTTGAGTCGCCCCCGCAGATTTGGGTCCTCGGTGCTAAAACCAGGCCAAATCAGATTGTAATCCTGCGTTTGCGGGGCAAGCCACAGCGCAGCACCAGGGCTACCCAGGAACGAATAGGCAGGCAAGTTTGGCACCGATATTTTTGCCGCAGAACTCAGATGGAAGATAGTCTCCTCGGTGACCAATCTGTGTCCCAATTCGATGGAACCATCACCGTCTGCGTCAATATCCGCTTTGGTTTGCAGGTTAAGAACGCCGTCATCCAGATACACCGAAACAGCGTCAGTGTGAACATTTTCGAGCACCCGCTTCTCACGAGGCAGTGGGGCCGGTCCTGGTTTGGGGTCCGTGTTGGCAGTTTTCACTGTCGTAGAGGCTCGTGCTGGCATCGTGGTTGTCATCGTTACCAGCGGCTTAGCCAGCGCTCCGGCATCGCCGGACGCAGGGCTGATCCCAACGGCAACGCTCCCCCAACCCAGAAGTAACGCGATCAAGGCCGACAGCCCTTGAGCTCCCCGTGCTTTTCTCGGGGCAGTCCTTGTGAACATCATGTAAGTGCTCCTTCGGTAACTGGTTCGCCTGGTTCGGCGGCATGAGCGGCCTGCTGGTTGTTCGAAGTATTCGCGGCTTCAACCACATTCCAGTCAAACGGGTCTTCACTGTCCTGTTCAGTGACGTGAGGTGGCTGTTTCCGCCACAGCCGAGCGGCCACACCGTGCTTTGGGGCACATAGCCAAGCCAGGAGGAACAATGCCGTGGCAACCAAGACGATGGTTCCGCCCGCGGGAGTGTTCAGACTCCAAGAGAAGTACAGGCCGAGTAGCGCTGAAACACCGCCCACTACTGGGGCAATCAGCATCATCGTCACCAGTTTGTCGGTGAGTAGCCGGGCAGTGGCAGCCGGTGCAATAAGCAGAGCCAGCACCAGCACATTACCGATGGTTTGGGTGGACACAACCACCGCGATTGCCACCATTATGTAGAGCAGGAGATCCAGCCAGAATACCGGCAGGCCCATAGCCCGGGCCGTCTCTCGGTCCAGCGTGATCGCCACGAGTTCCTTACGCACCAGCAACAACACACTGACCAACACGACACCGGTGACGGCAACAACGTAGATGTCAGAGGTGGGAATGCCGGTAATTGATCCGAACAAGAACTGTTGCAGGGAGCCCGCATATCCTGGTGCTCGCGAAATAATGACGATGCCCAGTGCAAAGGCCGCGACAAAGAAGATACCGATAATGGAGTCTTCCTTGACCCGTCGATTCTGAGAGAAGATGGCCACCAGAATCGCCGTCGCGACCCCAGCGACCGCGCCGCCCAGCACCAAGTTCCCACCCAAGACGAATGCTGTGGCAAGCCCTGGAAACACCGCATGAGCCACGGCGTCACCGATGAACGCCATACCGCGCAATACCACAAAGCACCCAATCACCCCGGAGATAATGCTCGACATAAGGGCCACAGCGAGAGCCTTGGGAAGGAACGCCAAATCGGGGTTCATCAGATCCGAAATAAAGTCCAATGGAGTAAGCATCGACTTCACACACCTACAGCTTCTAGTAGAGGAGAGTTGTCACTGACCCGGAAAGTTTCCTGCCAGATGCGCCGCTGTGCGGTCTGCTGCGGGGTGCCATCAGCAATGACTCGGCGGTTGATAAAGCACAGGCGAGAGCAATCATGCACGGCACCAGCCAGATCATGAGTGGTCATAATGATTGCTTTACCCTCATCTGCTAGTTCCTTGAACAGGTCCGTCAACAGTTCCTGAGTGGGCATGTCCAAGCCAGTGAACGGTTCGTCGAGGAGGAGCAGACTGGGTTGCAGCGCTAGCGCCCGTGCCACGAGCACTCGCTGGCGCTGTCCCCCGGAGAGTTCGCTGATGGGACGGGAGCGAAGATCAGCCATCTTTACCCGAGCGATCGCCTGCCCAGCAGCTTCATAGTCTGGAACACTGGCACCCTTCAGCCAGCCGATTCGCGAGATTCTTCCGCTGAGCACCACCTCTTCAACCGAGATGGGGAAGTCCCATGCGAACTCATGGCGCTGAGGGACGTACCCGATCAAGCCCCGTTCCCTGGCTTTGGAGCGGCCGTTGATGATGGCTTTTCCCGATGCGAGGGGAACCAACCCAAGGATCGATCGCAGCAACGTTGTCTTTCCGGCACCGTTTGGCCCAAGCAGCCCCACGAACTCGCCGCCATGGACCTCAAGATTGACCTGATTGAGCACGATCCGACCGCCAAGGCGGACGCTGACACCTTGCACGCTGAGCACACTCATGATTCGCTTTTCCGTTCTTCGGTCGCCTTTGAAGGCACAGCAGAATCCTGCGCGGCGAGGGCCCGTTCCAGCGCCGCCTGGTTGACTTTTCGATTGCTCAGGGAAATCAGCGTGCCGGAGATGATAAGGACCACAACCACCACACCGGCGACAATCCAGATGATCGACTCGGTAAGCGGGTTGTTCTGCGTCGTAGCGTCGTTCGACGCGTTTCGTGTTTGATCAGGCTGTTCGGCGTTGCCTTCAACGGAACTGGCGCTCGGCTGCGGGCTTGTTCCGGTCTGTTCCACCGGACCGAAGGCCGTTTGCGGGTCGGTGTCGTTGCCCACTGCAATCCGCAGTACGTCTGTGGATACTGCCTGAGTGCCATCGGTTAGAGTCGCGCTTGCTTCGAAGTTGATGAAGTAGACCCCTGGCGCATCGAAGACCCAGTTGGCGTGGGTGTGGGTGTTCAGTTCAATCCACACGTCCTGCGGTAGTTGTTCCCGCGTGGTCCACAGTGGCTTCGGTTCGCTGAAGTTTCCGCCCTGAAGGTACACGGTGACGTCCCCTGGTCCCTCAACATCGAGCATCCGGAGTGTGACGCCGCCGCTCACCGAGGACAGCACACCCGGTTCCTGGGTGTTCCAGCCAGCCCAGATGACCCCATTCCTCTCGACTTGCGGGATGACCCACACCTGTTTGCCCGGGGTGATTCCCAGAAAAGAGAAGCTTGGGTTGTCCGGGACTTCCAGGATCGACTGGTCGCTGACCTTCAAGACCACGTCCTCAAGGTTGCGCCAGTAGCGCGGCTCAGACGTGTCATCGTGAATTTGCAGCCGCCACTCTCCGGTGTTCAGGGTTGGACCCATGTCGACGTGCCCTGCGTCGAGGACCACCTGACCCGTGCCTTGAGCCTGATTGGGGTCGATCAACTGGTCGAGATCATCATCGGTGGCCGCAGCAGCATGCGGCGCCAACAGAAGAAGTATCCCGAGGCTGGCCAGTCCACTGCGGATCAACCGTCTTGTATTGATTGCTTTCACTGTTGGTCTCCTTCTGGGGCTGTGGGGCCTTCGGTGAGGCAGGATGTCAACGACTGCGCATTGAAGCGCATCATGTCGACGTAGGTACGCACCTCAGGGGTGAATGCGTCCCCGTAGATCGGGCACACGGCGACGCCCTGTTCGCGCGCCACTTCAACGAGGGTCGACGAACGGCTCGCAAGATTGGGTTCGAGGAACACCGCGGGGACCTCAAGGTCGCGGATCGTCTGGGTAAGTCGTTTACGCTCCGCGATGGACGGTTCGCTCGCTGGATTCGGTGTCACAAAGCCCGCCACAGTCATCCCGTAGGCGTGCGCGAAGTACCCGAACGCATCGTGCGTTGTCACCAGGATTCTTCGCCCCTGTGGGATCGTGTCGATCGTGCGTTGGATCTCGGTGTCCAGGGCTTCAAGCTCAGCGAGATAGGTTTTCGTGTTGGCCGTGTATTCCGCGGCATTTTTCGGGTCGACCTCTATGAGGGTGTCCCGAATGATCTCCGCGTAGACCATCGCGTTGCCCACGTCCTGCCACAGATGCGGATCGATGTCACCGTGCACGTGTTTTCCCAGCACTGCTTGCGGGAGTTGGTAGACCTGCGTCCCGGCTCTGCCAAGGAAGCGGAATGTGGGGTCGCTGGGGAGTTGGTGCAGCGCCTTTGTGGGCACTTCGACGACGACCTTGTTGAGGTCTAGGTAGTCGCGGTGACGTTCTTGGGTTCCAGAGTGCTCATGATCGAGGAGCAGTTGGAACTTCTGTTCGTCGAGATTCACCGTGATGTCCGAATGTCCGGCGTTCAGCACGAATGGGTCGCTGACGTTGGGAGTGTCATACGGATCTACGCCAACCGCAAAGTGCACTGTTCCCTGCGCCACCGCGCTCCCCTCAGTGTCCTCGTCGTCTAGGTGGAAGTCCGCACGAAGATCCAACTCGTAATAGCCGGGTTCGGTGAATGCCCAACTCAAGTGGGTGTGTGCATCGGTTGGCAGGGTGGCCACGTCAGTTTCATCGAAGCCGTCAACCGAGTCAAAGTAATGGGCCACCTCACCGAAGGTTCCGGTCAGATATGCCGCGAGACGGCCTGGTCCGCGTAGGTTTGTCGCGGTGACTGCCACGTGTGAGGCACGGGTTCCGCCTCTGTTGGACGCATCACCCTGCACCCGCAACCCAAGCCAGGCAGTGTCCAGGGAGATGTCCTCCACCAGTGGGATGATCTCAGCGGCATACTTGACTGCGGCCTCCGCCAACGCGATGTTCGGTACATCGGTTCGCAGGTTGGTATCGAGGCTTTTAATCAGGTTCTGTTCCTCGAGCATGAGGTAGTTCGAGAACGCGAGATCGGCATAGACGATATTGCGGATATCGCGGAGATTGGGTTCGTAGGAGTGTGGGTCTGCATTCTCGGGAACCAGGGAGATGACGTTGACCAGGTCACCGCCAACATTGCGTACCAGGTCGGCGATGATGCCGGTGGTGGTGAGCACCTGAATCGGTGGGTCATCGTGAGTTCCACGGGCGGCGAATTCAGCGTGGTGGCCAACATGGGTTGGCGCAGCGCACGCCCCCAGTGCGAAAAATGCGGCGAGGGCGAGCGCCGTGCGGCCTGTGCGCCACTTAGTTGTTACATACGTACTCATACTTTTCGCGCAGACAGTTCGGAGGAAAACACACATGTGCTTCCACCCTCTTCACAGGTCGGCGGACACCTTGTCTTTCAAGAAGATTCGTTATTGATAATAGTTACCATTATCTTCTAGCATTGGGAAGTGGTAAACATGATCCACGCCACAGGGAGACATTGAAGCCGAGACCCCCGGACTCGACCTCAAGCGTGCGGGTGCGCGATTCGTCATCGCGGGCGGATTGGCGACGAGTTGTCCCATCGAGTTCATCGGCCCACTTCTGTGCACCCCAGCACATACTTTTCACAGCCGCGACCCCTCCTGGAATCGGGTTGGCTAACCCGCATGATCCCGTCACCCAAAATGCAACGAGCAACCGAAGGAAACAACGGGGTGGTTGCCAGATCTACAGATCTGGCAACCACCCCGTTGAGTTACCACACACACGCTAGCGCGCTATGGTCTTAGTCCTCTTCGAAGTCACCGACTTGTTGGAGTAACCCGACTTCTTCACAGTGACCTTGACGCTGATCTTCTTACCCACGTCAGCCCTCTTGACCTTGTAACTCGCCTTGGTCGCACCCTTAATGGCCTTACCATTGCTCTGCCACTGGTAGGAGACCTTCGAAGCCTTCGGCTTAACAGTGACCTTGACCTTAAGAGTCTTACCCACCTTCGCCGTACCAGTGACCTTCGTAGTGACCTTAGCGAACTTAGCCTTGGCCACCTTGGCCGTAGCCTTCGACGTCACCGACTTCGTCGCATAGCCACTCTTCGACGCAGTTGCCTTTACGGTGAGCTTCTTACCGGCATCAGCGGCCACCACCTTGTACTTGGACTTCGTCGCGCCCTTGATGGCCTTACCGTTACGCAGCCACTGGTAAGAGACCTTGTCCGCCTTGGGCGAGAACGTCGCCTTAGCCGTCAGAGTCTTGGCGACCTGAGCCTTACCCGTTACCTTCACAGAAGACTTGGTGAACGCTTTGTTTGCTGCCTTGGCGACCGAAACCTGCGTGGATGTAGCGGACTTGGCGTTGTATCCCGAAGCCGACGCGGTCACCTTCACGCTGATCTTCTTACCCGCATCACCGGCTGCAACCGTGTACGTGGACTTGGTCGCACCAGCAACTGCCTTGCCGTCCACGAGCCACTGGTAGGAGACCTTGTCAGCCTGTGGCGCCGTCGTTGCCTTCGCGGTCAGGGTCGAACCCACCTTCGTGTCACCAGAGATGGTGACAGTCACGGACGTGAAGTCCTTGACCGGTGCTACTGGCACGGTAACCGTCTTAGCCGCACTGGTCTTGGTGACCGAGGCAAACCCAGTCTTGGAGGCAGTGACCGTGACGCTGACCTTCTTGCCAGCGTCACCTGCAGCGACTACGTAAGTGTCACCAGTCGCACCGGAGATTGTCTTACCGTCTACCAACCACTGATAGGAGAACCCATCCGCCGCAGGTGCAGCAGTCGCCTGAGCACTCAACGTCGAACCAACCTTCGCGTCACCCAAGACAGCTACGTCCACAGACGTGAACACCTGATCCGGGACATGGGCGAACGTCCAAGCAGTGATGGTTTCTGGCGACATGGTGAAACCAAGCGCAGCCTGCGCCGTGATCGTTGTATTCGCGCTGATGCTGTGGGCGCCGGGGGCAAGAACCTGGCCTGAAGAGGTACGGTACTCCACCCACTGCGCCGCTGGGACAGTGACGGTGTTGCCCTGCTGGGCAGGGGCGGGCGGAACCAGTTCTGTACGCTCAGCCACAACGAACGTGTAGATAGCAGTTCGTGTTGTACCGGTTTTCCCGGTGTTGTCCGTGACGTTTGCCTGGACCGTGAACTTGTAGGTACCCGACTTAGTGAACGCCCAGTTGGCGTGGGTGTGAGCCGGATAGGGCTGGGCAATTGTGTCAGGCAACTTGTACCCGCCGCTCTTGAGCAATGAGGTCACAGCCCCAAAACTTCCCTGGGACCAGAGAAAGACCTCACCCGGTCCGTCAATCTCACGAACAACAATGTCTGTGTCCGCGCCTGGAAACACGGATGCGATGGATTGTGTGTCCCATCCGGGCCAGATGAGAGTGTGGTCTTGAGTGAGTGGCAGGTAATAGACGTTGCCGCTAAGCCCCGGGACAAAACCATCAGGAATAGACGTGAGCGCACTGTCCTTCACAAACAATTCCACTGTTTCGGGTTCACGAAGCACGTGCGAGCCGGTGACATCTTCTTTGAGGGTGATCCGAACTGAGTCGTCAGCATCCAGCACCAGGTTGAAGGCGTCGATGTGGCCGTGATCGAGGGTGATCTGGTCATCCAACACCGTTGGTGCCGGTGCTGCTGTAGCGGTTGTCGCTGTCAACGCTGTGAGCGCAAGCACGGTCGCTAACGCCATACCGCGTCGGCGTATGGTCTGGTTCATTGAAGTCCTTCACAGAACATAGTTATTGATAACGATTCTCATTATTACTCAGTGATCTGGTCTGGTAAATATGACCCGCGACACAAGGAGATATCTCCCAACTGGCGTAAAGCCGGGGAGCCCTCTGGACCAGCCGCGGTCGCTCCCTTGCGCACCCTGAGGGGGGATTCCGTCCCGCGGCATGGAATCGTCTCCGACACCAGGGGCAGTTACACGCAAGGTGGAGGCTTGGAGCAGTTCATTGCTCCAAGCCTCCACGCTCGTCACGAACGCCGGACACCCAGGCGAGACCCTCGCCCATCCCCACCTGATCCGACATAGACCGCAGCCCCCAGCGCGAGCAGAATCACCGCCATTGCGATCATCGGCAGCAGCGCCCCAACACCAGTGTCCGACAGCCGTTCCGAATCCGAGCTGCTCGGTGACAGAGCCCTGATCTCAAGGTCGTCCCAGCCGATCAGACGCCCATCAAGGGCCTGAACCACCAGTTTGTGTGCACCAAGTACCGCAGCCTTGGGGATCGTGACGGACACGGCACCGGCCTCATCCACCGTGACGGTATCCAACAACACGGGTTGCGAATGCAGCCATACCCGTACCCGCTGTCCTGCGTGACCCTGACCAACCTCAACCGCGATGCGCTGCCCCACGGACGCCGCATCGGGCACCCGAACCCCGCCACGATTCCCCTCGGTCAACTGGGCATCGGGAACCGGTGAAATGCCGTCCGTAGTGCCACCGCTACCAGGCACCTGGCCTCCGGTTTGAGCGTTGCCTGCCGGATCGTCGCCAGGCTTATCCGTACCAGGCTGATCGCCACCTGACTGGCCTCCGCCACCAGGAGCATCACCACCCGGTGAACCATCACCAGGCTGCCCGCTGTCCGGCTTGCCTTCATCAGAGTGATCGCCGCCCGGAACCTCGCCACCGGGCCCACCCTCACCAGGAAGATCATCGTCTGGGTTGTCCGGCTCATCAACCTCCTCGTTCGGGTTCTCCACCTCGTGTGGCTGCGTCCACGAATCAGGGTCCTGGACGCAGGTCGCATCCAATGCACCCTGTTCGCTGGCCCGCCAGACCTCACCCGCACTAACCAGTTCACCGCTCTCGTCCCAGAAGAGATCCTGAGGATCCAGTGGACCGTCCACCGCAAGAGTCAAGACCGCGTCCTCAACAATCGTGGCTCCGGCAGCGGTTTCGGACTCCCACTGCATGGCAACGCAATATTTACCGGGGCGGCTCGTTTCGATGAGCGGATGGCGTAGCGAGCCACCAGCCCAGACGTTGATATCCGTGCGCCCCAGCCCGGTATCGAAGTACTCCTGCAACGGCACATAGCTCGGGGAGGTGCGAATCTCCCCCGGGCCTTTGACATCCGTGATCCGCCACGTGACGTCTGCGCGAGTCTCAGCACCATCAAAACTGAGAACACCCGCACTGTAGTAGCCTCGATTGACTCGGGCCGTCGCCCCATGGAGGACCACATCATCGACCTGGATCAAACCAAGTTTGCCGCTTGGGTCCCCGACGTTCTGCACGATCGATACGCCGTCGCTCTCGCGCAGCATCAGGCGCGGGTGTTGCCGGTTCGAGTTCGTGATTCCCTCTAGGACGACCGGTGCCGCCTCATCGTTCTCAATGAAACTCCGGGTTCCCGATTGCGGATACGAGCCGCTGTTCTCACAGCTCTGCACGGTATTGGGGTTGATGTCATTTCCAACCACAATCGTGAGTTGTCTGTTGTCCGTGAGTTTCTGTCCACTATCGGGAAGACGGGCCTCAACCCCAAACGCGAGGCAATACGTTCCAGGTGCGGTGAACGTCCAGTTGAAGTGCGTGTGACCCAGTAGACCATAGGGTGTCGAACGCGGTAGACCCTCACGGGTGCTGAAGAGCAGCCGCGGCTGTTCGGCGCTGTTTCCCTCCCACAGGGCCACCTCGCCTGGGGCTTGTCCACCGCCCAGTCCGGTGACCGCATCGAGCCGGAACATCAGCACCCCATCCGAACCCAGGGCTGTTGGTAGGGAGGCGTCCTCCGATGACATTCCGATCCACGGGGAACCGCCTGCAACCGGACTGTTCCACACCTCTTGCCCAGCGGCTCCGATGAACTCGTACCCGCCAGGTAGTCGGCCCTTCTCATGGTCGCCGATGAACACGATCAGGTCTTCCCATTCGTTGATCTGAGGCACCAGGTCATCGGCTTTCGCTCGGAGATGGATCGACTGAGCACCACCGGTCGTATCAATTTGAGGCTTGAGGAGATCGGCATGGCCGCTAAACAGCACGCGCTGTGAAGTTGTGCCATTGTGCGCCAGACCAAAGTCAAGATTCATCTGACTCGATCCCGGGACGCTGAGATCGCTAGACGTGACTCGCATCGAGGGAGTGGTGAGCCCGTTTTCCAGATCTGTTCCGAACCTCTGCAGTTCAACGCGATATGTCTCTTGGCCGTCTGTGAGAACTGGCAGCCCCTCGAACAGATAACGCCCCGCATCGTCGGTCGTTGCAACCAGGCTCTGTCCGCTACCATCCTGAACTCTGCGTTCTCCCTTCCAGATGAAGACCCGGTAACCGGCGATGCCCGATTCATCTGAATCCCTCACCTGGTTTCGGTTCGCGTCGTTCCACACCACCCCACCAAGCGAAACGGTCGTCGGCTCACTCGGCTCCGGTTCCGGTTCTGGCTCGCCATCACGGGGGTATTCCTCTGGCGCACCTCCACAGGGTGCATCTGCGGCAATGTCATCACCGACCGCATATCGCTGGGTGAGGTCGAGGGTCTGCGACTCTGATCCGCCCGCCGGAGTGAACGCTGCCCGATAGGTGACGCAGTAGAGACCTTCAGCGGTGAAACGCTGCGCGAATGGTTCTGTCGTCAGGATCAGGGGAAAGGTTGTTCCCTGCAGTTCGCCGTTTGCCTGCGTTCCGGTTCCAAATCCTCGAGCGTCAGCCGGAGGCGCATTGAGATCCGAGGCTCTGAAGGCGGGCACATAGCCGGTGTAGGTGCCACCGACTGGAGCCACCACCTCGACCAGGCTCAGGCTTTTGCCTTCAACCCCTGCCCCTACAAATGGGCCAACACTGATCCCATAGCGCCCCTCACTCCTAGGCCGCGTAGTCTCAGCCGTGGGAATCACGTACGCCTGCTGACCACTTGCCCCGAGCCACGAGTGTTCCGAACCTTCGGGTAACTCCGCAGCCTGTAGCACGGAGGGGACACGCATGGTGAGCGGTGCGCCTTCAGGCGCATTTTTGACCGTGAAGTCGAATGTGCCGCCCTCGCTCGGGTTGATATGGAACTGGTAGGTTCCCGAGGAGACTTCCTGAGTCTGAACCCGGGGTGTTTCATCTGCGGCAGCGGGTTCATTCAGGACGATGCTTGAGAGGCTGAATGCGCCAACGAGCCCGAAGGACAGCACTCGGCGCAAGGAGCCTCGCGATGCTGTGGATTTCATGTAATTCCTTCTCTTGCGACTAACGACACGGTTGAGGGTGGGCAACCGAATGCAGTCGCCCACCCTCGCGGATTGGTTTACTGGATGGATACCTGGAACGGCGTGACCTGGTTGCTGGTGAGCCCCGGCAGCAGGTTGTCGTTGTGGTCGTAGACGTAGAAACTGGTGGCCCAGTTGCCGCCAGAGTTGTTGCCGTCGCCGAACTCCCAGTCACCGTGGACGTGAGTCGCTGCTCCGTCCCCCAGGAGTAGCGACTGACTGGAATCGTCTGAGTCAAAGCCTTCGTTCGCGGTGCTGTGAGGGCTGAAGGCCACTCGCTTCACCGAAGCCGGATAGATCCGAATGCCATCGGCGCAGTTCGCGTGACCCTTTGAATAGTTGAATCCAATGTCGGGCACTCCCGAGATACCGTCTGGCGCGCTCCAGGTAGATGTCGCGCCGTTCCACGTCAACTTCGACTTGTCGTATTGGAACACGTAGTCGCCGATGCTGGATGCCGGGTACACGGTTGATCCGATCTTGAATCCGAGCTGGTACTCAACCTGCGCACCGTTCCAGGTGCAGCCGACGTTCACAGCGTCAATGTGCCCGCTTGGAACATTGGTGGCTGCCTGTGCTGACACAGATGCTGCCAATAGGAGGGTGATTGAGCCAGCAAGGGCGGCGCCAGCTTTGGCAAGGCGTGAAAACTGCATGTTTTGACCTCCCGGTCATAGGAAAACTGAAGGGTTGCCGTCCGATGTGCCGGATTGAGTGAGCACACCAAGACCGTGTTGTGGCCAAGCGAGGCTTGGAAGAAATCAGGTGCAGATGGCAACCACTTCGGTGGCCCACGTTCATGGATGTCGCTGACTGGAAGCGTGCCGACCAGTGGAGTCGGAGGCTGTATGCCAACACGGAACGCGACTGGTTGAACCGTGACGCGGTGCCCCGCGCAGGCACAAGTGACTTGACGCCCTTCAAGGTGATCCAGAGGGTGGGTATGGGCCTGGGAGGTCCGACACGGCGTGCAGAGTGTGGAGATGTCCTTTTGTCCAGGCGCAGGTGTGACCCGTGGTGCGGTGCGGTTCGCCATGAATCGCGCCTTTCTAACCCATAGGGTGCCAGAGCGTCAGGATTTAACTTTATTGAGAATGATTCCCATTCTAAACAGAAGAGGTGGGCAGGTCAACACCCTGCCATCAGGCCGTCCAGCCAATGCTAATGAGAACGATTTTCGATAAACTGTTTGCATGAACACACTCGGCCCATTGTCTGAAGAGCTCACTGCCCGGATGAACGAAACGCTGCGTGATGAAGACCCACTTCTCGGGAAGCTACCGACGCCCCAGCCTGGAGACGATCTCGTCGCGGTACTACCCGCGGCATCCAAACGTGCGGTCGGCGTCGTTCGGCAAGTAGACACACCCCTGGATTCCCCCGTGTCACTGTGGCGCGCCTCGACTCTCGAATCCCTGCAATTACGTCATGAGCCGCACTGCTCAAGCCGTGATATCGCCGAGGTTCTTGACGCCTGGCTGGACAGTCCGGAACCCGCAGTCTCTGAGACTGGCGGAGATCGTGCGCGTTCCGTACGTATCCCGGTCATCACGACCCAGGCAATCATTCCATTGATCGAACGCGGTTTTGCCCCGAGTACCGTAACCCTTGCCCGCCGCCTGAGCTCACCGCCCCTTCGCCCGATACACCGCACTGAGGTCCTAGTTCGCCCCGCCATAGAGAACGACCGCCATAGGATGCGAGAACTCATGCGCGAACTCGTCAGCACCGAGATACCTTTCGGTGCGGTGCGAGAGCGCACCGCCACCCTCAGCGACACCTACGCCGATGAAGCAGTCAGCCTCGATCCAGGATGGGCTGTCGTGGCCGAACTCCGTGGAGAGGTCATCGGATGGGCGAACATCGCGCCACCCGAACTCTCCACCTGGGCGGCGGACAGCGTCAGCACACGTCCCGCTGCGTACTTGGGGGTAGCGATCGTCTCGCGCGCGTTTCGCGCTGGCGGAGTGGGTCACGCTCTTGTGTCAGACCTACACGCACATGCAGCCTCGGCGGGCGTTGACACGGTGCTGTTGGATGCCTCGGCCCAGAACCCCTGGTCGATGCCCTTCTGGCAGCGTGAGGGCTATCGACCACTCTGGACAACCTGGCAGCGGCGGCAGCCCCAGGGCCTGTGAACGCCCGCTCCACCAGCACGACTTCGCAATCCGGTGGTTCATGCGCTCAGATCCGATCACCGCAGCGGGTACGCGAGGCCGCCAAGAGATGACGGCCTCGCGCCCGCGAAGCACTTGTGTCTATGGGAATCCGATTCGCTGGTGAGCAACCTGAATCCCCTTTGCCGCCCACCGCGCCCTACTTCTTGCGCGATGCGCTCCTCGAGTGGCCCCTCGGCGCGAGAGCCAGCGCCGAGATGTCGATGTAACCCTGCTGCGCCGCCCGGACGAGCCTACGCGGGACCACGTAGTGCACCCCGTCGATCTCAAGAGGTACCAACGCGTCCGGGGTTGCCTTCCACGCTGATCGTCGGTGACGAGTATTGCTCCGCGAGAGCTTTCGCTTTGGTACCGCCATGCACGTTCCTTCCAGGATGCTGTATGTGTCTGTCTCATGAGCGCAAGAGTGCTCGCACCAAATGATAACAGTTCTCATTAAGGGTTGTTGGGTCTAGTGGAATAAATGTGTGCACGGGATCCGCTTCCAGCCCCTCGATGGGCCGAAATTGGCCCGGATACACACACAAAAACTATGCCCCCGGACCCATTTCAACCCATCGAGGGTAAGCAAAGTAAATGAATCAGCGGTGAGATCCCCACGATAAGGGGTTACCAGTAAAAACCGGACACAACAAAAACGAGGACCCCCACCATTAGGAATCCTCGTTCTTTATTATGAAGTTTAAGTGCGGCCACGTTCTACTCTCCCACACCCTCCCGAGTGCAGTACCATCGACGCTGGTGAGCTTAGCTACCGGGTTCGGAATGGGACCGGGCGTTTCCTCACCGCTGTGATGGCCGCAGAATTAAGTTAACTACACCCACACCCCAAAAGCCAATCCTCGGGGCGTAACGTGCGTCACGCCAGAACTGATCGCACATCATCGAGACTGACGATGTCGGCCATCGTCGCTGGGAGTTGCAGCGCGGTGTCGACTGCACGAATCGTCGCCAATGCGGCAAGGCGACCTGTCGCCTCGGACTGTCCAACGCCCTCTGCCTGCAGCCGCTCATCCGTGCGCCTGTTGTGCACGACCACATGCCAGTTGGAGTTACCGGCGTGTGGCGCGATCTTGAGGAGACCCCGAAGTGCTGGAAGACGACCAATCACGGCAAGAGCCCAGGTCAAAGCCGAGGAACTGAGCGTGAGGTAGGAGCGAACCCTCAACCCACCACCCTCCCCATGCGAACGCCCCGGCACAGCATTGAGCAGGACATGATCGGGAAAGTCAGCCCGCAGGTAGCGTCGCACTCGGCCATCTGGTCCGACTGAACGAAGACCGCCACGAAGGTTCATCACTGACCGCCCCTCGGGCGGACGATACAGTTCCGCGCCGACCAACCCAGCAGTCCACTCAACAGCGGCCGGACCATGCTGTTCACCGGAACCGAGCATCACGCACACGTCCAACTCGTCGCCAGGCAGGGACTCCAGGCCAGCGGCGAGAACGGTGCTGAGCCCTGGTACAAGACCTGCGCCGAGCACAATCGGACCAGTCGCCCTGGCGTGTAGCTCCTCCAGATAGGCGCCAGATGCGGATATGTCTATCAGTGGTGTTGAGGTGGTCATCTGCGCGATGTCAGCCCGTTCGACGCCCGAGGCGTTGACCACAGCATCGTAGTGGGCGGCGATCCGCGCCAAGGGTTCGAGGTCGCCGCGCAGATCGACGCCAAGGTCACCCGTTGCCTGACGGGAGGCGGCATCCACCTCGTGGCCCGCCTGTTCCAGTTCGCGCCGGATCACTGTGCCGACGGCTCCGCGAGCGCCAAGCAGGAGAATCTTCATGTGGTCTTCCTTGGTAGTTGTTTCGCTTTGATGCTCCCAGGCACAACATTGCAACCCCAAGGTTTCTTGCAGATCCTGCAAAATGATGGGTATGGAACAAGACGTGTCGCAGATATTGGAAGGCATCGGCCCACGACTCCGAGAACTGCGCGCCGCACGCAAGTTCACCCTGGCGGACCTTGCGCGGCTCACAGGGCTGTCGGTGAGCCTGCTGTCTCGGCTGGAGACGGGTCATCGACAGCCCACGCTCGATGCCCTCATCCCGCTCGCCCAGACATACCGGGTGCCGCTTGATCGTTTGGTGGGGATGCCGCCAACAGGCGACCCGCGCATCCACATCCAGCCGCAACGCCTGAACTCTGGCGGCATCATGCTGCCGTTGACCCCGCATCGCAGTCGCGTTCAAGTCTTCAAACACATACTCGGGCCAAACGAACCGCGATTGACACAGCACGAGGGGCAGGCCTGGCTGTATGTGTTGTCGGGAGGGCTCCGCCTGATTCTCGACGCTGGGGCACGTGTGGAGGAGCAGTCGGATGCCTCGTCCAAGCCCGCTGGTGCCACAGCACTCCTCAGCAGGACGGGTGCGGACGGCGAAGCAGTCACAGGCCAACTGAACACGAGCGTGGTTGAGCGCGAACTGCAGATAGGCGAGATCGCGGAGTTCGACGCGATGACCCCGCACTGGTTCGGCCCCGTGGGCGAGTTCGTCGAGATCCTGCACATTCTCGGGCCACGCGGCGAGACGTCTGCGAAACCTTAGCGCAACGCAACGACGTGCTGGGGACCTACCGGATCGTCGTGAGGAAGTACGATCACAGGGAGTCTTACACCAACCAAGAGGGGCAATATGCGTGCTGCAGTGTTTTACGGCGAGGGCGACATTCGCGTTGAGGATCAACCGGACCCGATCATCGAGGTACCGACCGATGCGATAGTCCGGGTGGTGCGTAGCTGCGTGTGCGGCTCTGACCTGTGGTCGTATCGTGGCGCGAACAAGCGTAGGGGTCCGCTCGGGATCGGCCATGAGTTCGTCGGAGTCGTTGAGGACACCGGTTCTGAGGTCACCGACATCAAGAGGGGCGACCTCGTCATCGCGCCGTTCACGTGGAGTTGCGGCACCTGCCCAGAATGCCGATATGGGTTCCAGAGCGTGTGCCGCAACGGTGGTTTCTGGGGCTCTCCGGGCAGCAACGGCGGTCAGGGAGAGCAGGTTCGGGTGCCCCTGGCCGACGGCACCCTGTACCGGGTGGACGGCATCACCGAGCAGGACACGGATCTGCTGCCGGGTCTACTCACTCTCTCAGATGTCATGTGCACGGGACATCATGCCGCGGTCAGCGCTGGCGTAACTGCTGGTTCCACGGTTGCCGTGGTTGGCGACGGAGCTGTGGGGCTGTCTGCGGTGATCGCCGCGAAGCGCCTTGGCGCAGCACGGGTCATCGCGCTGTCGCGCAATCCCGCCCGCCAGGAACTAGCGCGTGCGGCTGGTGCGGACGACGTCATCGCCGAGCGTGGCGACGACGCGGTGGCGGCACTCCTTGAGACAACTGACTCGGTGGGCGTGGACTTCGCGCTCGAGTGCGTCGGCACGGAGCAGTCGATGTCCACGGCACTTGGCGGGGTGCGTGCGGGTGGTCATGTCGGCTTTGTGGGCGTGCCGCACGGTTCGGCAGCGCCTATGAGCACTCTGTTCTCCCGAAACATCACGGTCAGCGGCGGCGTTGCCCCCGCACGCGCGTATATCGCCGAGTTGCTGCCAGACGTCTTGAGTGGTGCCATTCATCCTGAGATCGTGTTTGATGGCACCTTCGCGCTTGAGGAGACCCCAGCCGCCTACGCTGCCATGCATGAGCGGCACGTCACCAAGGCACTGTTGATTCCGTAATCTCGTACGAACCGGCTGACTTGGCTTATTGGCCCCGTTACTATGATGAAGCCAATGGACCTTCCTCGCGCTTGTATTTTGGCATTACCCCTGCCATGAGAACGACCAAGGCCCCGGCAACGGGAAACACTATAAGCCCCGTCCGAAGCGTCGCGGCGTCTGCAATTGCTCCCACGAGCGGCGGCGCGAACAAGAAACCTGCCCGCATCAACCATGACACGACTGTTAGCCCGGTACCGGGACGAAGCCCAGGAAGCTCATCACAGGCTGCCATGACGTTGGGACCAAGAGTCGCAACTCCAAACCCAGCAGCGGCGAAGCCAAGAATCGTCCCCGGCACCGACGGGAACATAAGCGCACAGCCAAGACCTACAGTGATGAGCAAGCCTCCAGCGCGAGTTACTCGCCGCACACCAAAACGATCCACGAGCCTGTCACCAGTGGCTCGACCAACAAACTGAGCAGCCGCCAACGCTACATAGCCGAGAACCGCCAACCCTGCTGGCGCTCCCAGAGAGGTTGATAGATACAACGTTGCCCACGAACTACCCGCATCCTCTACAGCGCATGCAACAATCCCGATAATCGCCATGCCGCCTAAAGCCACAAGAACTCGGGTGCGGCTCCTAAGCACAGCCTCGGATTCCACAACAGAATCAGCGTTCGTTACGGTTGCAGTATCCACGCCCGTAACGCTCGTATCATCAGGTCCATGCAAACTGTAACGCCACGCTAAAACGGCTACGGCAGCAAGGAGAATAGCAACCAATATCAAGTGCGTTGACCTAGGCATTCCCACTGCAATTGCACCAGCCGCGCCCAGACCGCCCAGTACTACTCCAGCAGACCACACAGCGTGCAGGGAGTTAATGATTGAACGACCATAGCGGCGTTGTACACGCAGCCCCTGTGCATTCTGAGCAACATCCGTAATGGCGTCAGAAGCCCCTGCCACCAACAATGCAGCGATGAGCGTTGGAACGGAAGGCACCAGCCCCACAAGAAACACCATTGATGCAGTCAACACCGTTCCAAAAAGCGCAACCTTCGCAGAAGTGAACTTACGAATCAGCACAGCTGCGGCCATGCCAGCCAAGATCGCTCCTGCGGGAAAAGCAGCAACAGCCAGCCCATATATCGTGTTATTCAGCGCCAGATCCATCTTGATTTGAGGATAATGCGGGACCATGCTCGCGAATAAGCCACCATTTGTAAGGAAAAAGGCCGCAGCAGCGGCCCGCGCACGCCGGTCTCTTAAGTCAGGACGGTAAAGATCTTGAGAAGTCACTCCCCCACACTAGACTATACGTACGTACGAATACAAAGTTGTGGCTATCAACTTTTAGTGGGAGCATTCAAAGGTGGACACTTCTGACAAGCGCGAACGCATACTCGATGCAACACTGGATCTGGTGGCGCAATCTGGCCTAACTGGAGCCACCTACAGAACGATCGCAGTCGAATCCGGAGTTCCGCTAGGGTCAATGACCTACTACTTTTCGTCTCGCGAGGAGCTCCTCTTCGCTGCTTTCCAACGCTTCACTCACATCTCATTTGCACGAATGAAAGAAGCAGCGGCTCCCAATGATAGGAATCTCGTAGACAGCCTCACGCAACTCATCCTCACAGAAACCACATCTGAACGCCTACGTGACCGCATCCTACTGGCCGAACTATACGTCCTTTCGTATCGTGAACAACGTTACGCAGAATTAACCAGGGAATGGATGAAACGCGCTCATGAAGTGATAGCCGAGGCAAACCCGTTAGTTTCCCCTCGGGCACTAGACGCAGCCCAAGAAGGCCTCACAATTCAACGCCATTTTATGCCTGAAGAAGTTACTGAAGAGTTGATTTTTGCGACTCTAAATAAAATTGCAACAGTGCCATGACATCGAAAATTTGGCCCGCGTGAATCATCAATCGCGTCATCAAATTGTTTTTGAATCATGCATAGCGCACCTGTCAGATGTAAATTTCCGAGCCAGTTCGCGCCAAAAAGGAGAGTAAATAGCCTCACCTAGGCACCATAAGCAGTTCGAAGACTGCCGCAAGTTACCAGTTTTTCACTTCGTTCTTAGAAATGTATTCTGGTGAGAAATTTGCGATCCCCAGCCCCCAATGCATAGATAAAAGCAATTCGCATCCCAGTTCAGCAACCTTTTGCACTGACTACGAACCTAAGTTTTTCTAGGACTGGAATAGATAGTTCAACATTCACACAGCAAAGGCTACTCGTGCGATTCGACTTGGTTCATAAAGAGGTCAAATAGTGACCAACCAAGCGATAACCAACTGCCACGTTGATCTGACACGAAGCCTGACCAAGTTTCGGACGGAACAAAGGCGTACATCAGCAGAATTATGGTGCACTATTCACCACACGCGAACAACCACGCCTTGGGCAAGTGCTGCCAACGGACCTGCCGGATACCTGCCGTCATCCGTCTTCACCTCCCCGATCAGGTCAACGTCCAGTCGAATGGGCTGACCGGCAGTATCCTCGAACGCTGCGCCGGACAGACGCGTTGGAGGCAGATCAGCGCCCGTGACCACAGTGGTCCGGTCACCGAGCGCCTGTTCGGGGAGAATCAGCTCCACGGTGACCGAGTCCCCCTCAGGGGTCTCGAACACGCGCAGGCTCGCAGGTGCATCGCATACCAGGGCATCCTGCTCGCTGTCCACCGGCTGCGCCCCGCCCAGATATACGTTCTGCGCACAGTAGACGGGTTGGCGGACGTCTAGGAACTGGACGTGATCGGGTAGGGTTCGATCGATGCCCGCCAGGTACTCATCCAGTCCTGCCGGATAGCCCGCATATCCGGCTGTCCCATACTCAGCGGTGGAATGGTGCACTCCGCCGGGTAGATATGCCTGATCTAGGTCTCCGCCAAGGAAGATGTTCCCGATCCAGCGGTCGTCCCCGCCCGAGACCACACCAAACCCAGCAATCTGCGTGCTGTGCGGCGCATGGTAGGGGGTGGAACGGTCGAGCACGACCTCCAGTCGCACGCTGCCGCCAATCAGGTTGTTCACATACGCACCGCCCTGGCACACCACTTCGAGCGATGCGGGCGAGGCCAGCACGTTGTGATCGACGGTGTAGGGGCCGTGGCTGACCTCGATGAACAGGTCGCGGTTGTTCGCGTACATGAGGTTTCGACTGACCTGCGTGCCCTGAGTCTGCCAGTCGAGCCAGATTCCGAGCGAACAGTCGTGGATCCTGTTGTGCACGAGCGCAGTGTCTATGGCCGCATGCAACTTGATCCCCGCGATTTCGTGGCCAAAGTACTCGCGTTTGACCCCAATCCGGTAGATGTGGTTGTCCTCGATCACCGAGAATATGCAGCCCAGATGCCCGACTATCGCGGTCTGCCCGCAGTCGAAGATGGTGTTGCGGCGTACGATGTGGGAGCCCACGTGCTCCTTGTCCCAGCCGATGCGGCTTGCGGCCAGCACGGACTCCACCTGGTATTGGTAGCCGGGTTTGTCGCCGCGTAGCAGCGCGAAGTTGTCTCCGGTGGAGGCCTCTTTGCCGAGCGACACCCCAGAGCACTTGGAATCGTGGATGACGTTGTCCTCGATGATCCAGCCCTTGGCCCAGTTGGGTGCGATGATCCCCTGTTGTTCTGCCGTGGGGGGCGCCCACTGTGGTGCTGCCTGTGCGAGTTCGAATCCTCGGACGGTGATGTAGTCGATGCCGTGGACCACGGGAGCGAAGACGGAGCGGCGTACGTTGATCTCGACGAGTTCCACGTTCGGGTCACAACCCTGGAAGTTGGCCCAGATGGTGGTGTGGTCGTCCGAGACTTGAGCGTGCCAGACGTAGGCGGTGTCTTCAGGGACAGGGGTCGGAACGGTCAGACCCGTCCAGTGGTCCACGTGCGTGAGCCGACGGACCGGCTCAAGCACCTCGTCGTGGGTGGCCACCTCATAGAACGAACGGCCGTTCAGGTAGACCTCGCCGAGGTGCTTGGCCGGTTGCTCGCTGGGCCGGTACGGGTCCGGTTCCACCAGCCAATCGCCGCCAAGCTCGACTGCGAACGGGTTGAAGTCGCCGAACAGGGAGTTGGGCACCTCTGCTCGCCAGGTCGTGCCCGACGCCCGCTGCCAGCCCCTGACTCGCTCGGAGCCCTTGATGGACACGTGCTCGCCATCGGCCGCACGGTAGGTGATGCGACGCCGGTCGTCTATGCCGCCCCGTGCGGGCTTGACCCATTCACGGTACTCGCCGCCTCGTACGGTTACGGTATCGCCTGGGTGTGCCAGGTGCGCCGCACGATTGATGGTCTTGAGCGGTTGGTCACTCGTGCCAGGTGCGGTGTCACTGCCATGTGGGGACACAAAGAACTCGCGGGGCATCTGGGTCTACTTTCTGTGGGTGACAACGGGAGGAAAAGGGCAAGGCCCGGGGAAATTCACTGGCGTCCGTGAACATCCCCGGTGCCTTGCCGAGGGAACTACTTGTTGACGGTGAATCCCTGCTGGTTTCCGAACGTCACGAGTGTCTCCTGCCAAGCGGCCAGGCCCTCCTTGAAGTCCGTGCGGTTCACGAACGACTGACCCACGGTGTCGCCGAACACGGTGTAGGCGTAGATCTGGTAGGGCAGGAAGCTCCAGTTGGTGGAGACGGAGTTGGAGGCCTCGATGGACACCTGGTTGACCTTCTGGCCACCATAGAAGTCCCACGTCTTGTCAGCGAACTCCTGGTTGCTGAGATCAGCAGTGGTTGCCGGGAATCCACCCGATTCCAAGAACAGGTCCACGGACTCCTGCTCTGTGGTCAGCCACTTGAGGAAGGCCGCCGCGAGAACCGGGTTCTTGGTCTGGCTGGTGATCGCCATCGACGAACCGCCGTTCTCGCCTGTGATTGGCGTTCCGTCCATGGTTGGCAACGGTGCCACGCGCCACTTGCCTGCGGCGTCTGGCAGTGAGTTCTCGAAGATACCCGGCATCCAGGCTCCCGAGAGGACCGTGGCGATTGAGTCATTGCCCAGCGCGGTCCACCAGTCGGTGCTCCAGGTGGCGATGTCGGAGACCGCATCGATGTCAACGAGCTTGTTCCAGGTCTCGGCCCAGTCGGAGGATCCCTGGTCGCTGGTGTTGATCGAGATGTTGTTGCCCTCGATCTTGAAGGGGTTGCCACCGAATGCCCACACGAGCGGCAACGAGACCGGGCCGCCGACCTCGTTGTTCATGTAGATCGTCGAGTCGGCCTTCTTGAGGGTCTCCGCTGCGGCGATGTACTCGTCCCAGGTGGTCGGTACCTCAACGCTGTGCTTCTCAAACAGTTCGGCGTTGTACATCATGACGATTGGCCCGGAGTCCTGTGGGAGACCGTAAAGCCCCTCGTTGACGGAGGTCTGCGCCCACGTGGAGGCCGTGAACTTGTCCTCGAGGTCCCCGAAGCCAAACTGTTTGAGGTCCAGCAACCCCTCGCTCAGCGCGAACTGAGGGATCGCGAAGTACTCAATCTGAGCGATGTCCGGAGCTCCGGAACCTGCCTGGAGGGCGTTCTCGATCTGGGTGTATTCCTCACCGCCAGTACCCACATTGACTACATCAATGTTGACGTTCGGGTACTTGTCGGTGAATGCCTTTGCCTGGACTTCAGACCAACCCACCCAGGTCCACCAGGTCAGGTCGCCGCCCTCTTCGAGTGCCGCCTCCATGTCAGCGGCGGTGATCTCCGCTTCTCCCCCGGGATTGGAGTTGCCCCCTGGGTTCGCGTCATCCGAACCACCGCAGGCGGCGAGCGTTCCGATGGACAGCGTGAGGGCCAGGGTGGCCGCCACCGCCTTTGTCCGGGTCAATCGGTTCTTGCTGTTCATTCTCATATCTCCTTCGATGTGAGTGTTGTCGGCCGGGCCGGCGGGAAACCGGTTCTGCCTGTGGGGTGCCAGTCTGCTCTGGCGGTGTGCCGACGAGTCGGCGGGTCGGTCTGCCGCGCACTGTTCGCGCGCCAGGTTGCGGGTTACTGCTTGACGCTTCCGGCGGCCAGGCCTGACTGCCAGTAGCGCTGGAGGAAGAGGAAGATCACGACGATGGGGATGATCGCGAGCAGGGACCCGGTGATGACGAAGTTGAAGATCGGGTCTGCTCCGACGCCCTGGGCCTGGGAGTTCCACTGGTTGAGGCCGATTGTCAGGGGGAACCATTTGGGGTCCGTGAGCATGATCAGTGGGAGGAAGTAGTTGTTCCAGGTGGCCACGATTGCGAAGAGCGCCACTGTGACGATTCCGGGGGCAAGCAACTTGATAGTGATGGAGAAGAAGGTACGCATCTCGCTGGCGCCGTCGATTCGTGCCGCCTCAAGAAGTTCCGTAGGAACCGCTTCGTTGGCGAACACCCACATGAGGTAGAGACCGAACGGGCTGACCAGGGACGGGATGATGACCGCCCACGGCGTGTTGGTTAGGCCGACCTGGCTGAACAGCAGGAACGTGGGGACAGCGAGCGCAGTTCCCGGTACCGCGATTGCCCCGAGGATGACTGCGAAGTAGGCGTTTCGTCCGGGGAAGCGGTACTTGGCCAGACCGTATCCCGCCAGTGCTGACAGGATCGTCGCCCCGCCTGCGCCGAGGAGGACGTAGAGCATGGTGTTGCCGAACCAGCGCAGGAAGATTCCATCGCGGTAGGTCACTGTGCCCACGATGTTGTCCCACAGGGAGAACGTGTTCCCGAACGAGAAGCCAAACGTGCTGAACAGGTCGGACTGGGTCTTGGTCGCCGAGATGAGCAGCCAGGCGATGGGGAGCAGCGAATACACCAAGAACACGACCATGATGATGGTGCGGCTGGCCGACTTCTTGGGTTGGTTGACCGAGAAGTTCGGTCGACGGACCCTAGGATTGATGGTTCGTGGGGTTGTGGCGGCGGACATCAGCGGTCCTCCTTTCGGGTTCCGCGAAGTTGGACGACGTAGGCGATGATCGCGGTGATGATGCCCATGACGATTGCCACGGTGGCCGAGTAGTTGAACTGGCGCCCCTGGAACGCGAGCGTGTACGCGTAGAGGTTCGGGGTGAATGAACTGGTGATGGTGCCCTGTGCGAGAGGCTGCAGGATGCTCGGTTCGGTGAAGTGTTGAAAGCTACCGATGATGGAGAAGACCGTCGCGATGACGATTGATCCACGCAGCGCCGGGAGTTTGATCGCCCTGGTGACCTGCCATCCGCGCGCACCGTCGATTTCAGCGGCCTCGTAGAGGTCCGTGGGAATGGTCTTGAGCGCTGAATAGAAGATCAGCATGTTGTATCCGACGAACTGCCAGGTCACGATGTTTCCAAGGGACACCATGATCCATTTCGGCGAGAACGGCAGCACCACATTGGAGCCGATCCAGTCGTTGATGGTCGCGGCGAGCCCGAAGTTGTTGGAGTACAGGAACCCCCACATGAGGATCGCCACGACGCCGGGGATCGCATACGGCAGGAAGATGACGATCCGGAACAGTCCGGTCAGGTAGAGTCGGGCCGAGTCGATCGCGAGTGCTGCAATCATCGACAATCCCAGCATGATGGGCACCTGGATCAGGAGCAGCAACAGCACTCGTTGGAATCCCTCCCAGAACGCCGGGTCCTGGAACAGTGCAATGTAGTTGTCGAAGCCAACGAATACCGTCCCGCCGATCAGCCTGGTTTGGAAGAAGCTGAGGTAGGCGGCGTAGACCAGCGGGGTGATGAACACGAGGACGAACACGAGCGCGAACGGCCCGGTGAAGATCCACCCGCTCCAGTTTCGCTTCTGTCGGCGGATGTCGGCGGAGGGCGCTTTACGCGCAGATACGAGAGTGGGTTCGGTCGCGGTGGCGCTCATGCTTCCTCCCTGGTCCGTTCGGTCTGGGCGATGAACACGCGGCAGCCCCAGGCCGTCAGACTCAAGGCACTGCCCTGCACGTGCGCGGTGTCAGCGGCTGGTTCGTGCGCGTCGGTTGCGAGTGCAACCTTCTGTTCGTCCCAACTCCAGTTGAAGACGAAGAAGGCGCGGGTTCCATCTGGCATGCTTCCCGACGATACGGTCACCTGGGTGGGCACCTCACCGTCCAGCAACTCGCCTGCCGCCTGCGGGGCGGCCCATTCCATGACTGCGGTTGCCAGTTCTGGCGTGGGAACGGTACCCACCGTGGTGACACGGCCATTACCCGAGGCGTTCGTGGTCACCGCCGGGAATACGCCGAAATGCGGGTGGTCGTAGGAGGCCAACACCTGGGCACCCTTGAGGTGGAGTCCGTCGATCCACCGTGACCCGGCTGCGCCATCGCTCAGCGCGATTTCGTTGCCGTTGGCCACGACCTTGATGGGCTGGTCGAGGTTGGAGAACTCCTCGTACCAGGTACCGGCTTCCTCGTGGAGCCCCTCAGGTGCCACGGCGATGCGAGCCCGAGCTTCCTCGTCTGCATAAGCGGTGCGTGGGCCGAGGATCAGGTGCCCGCCGAGTGCGACGTATCGACGCAGCAACTCGATGTCTTCATCGGCAGCGATGTAGTGGGCTGCGGCGACGAGGACTGGGAACTTCTCAACGAGTTTCTCGGCCCCGAGGTCAAGCGCCTGGCTCGCGTGGATGATCCTGGCTTGGCGCCCAGAGTCGATGACCCCGCGGTGGAAGGCGTCCACTATCTTCTCGTATGACTCCCTATCGGGGTCACCGTCTGGCGTGGCGAGGGGCGCGAGGTGCTGCATGGCGAACCGGCTGGGCACCGACCACAGTATGGCCACGTCCGCGTCCGGCTCGAATCCGTCCAGCGTGCCGCCGAGGGTGGCGAGCTCAGCGCCGATGGCTGCGACCTCGTCGTATACGCGGCCCGGTTCGAGACTGTGCGGCAGCACTCCGCCCCAGTAGGTTTCCGCTCCGTAAGGGAGGGTGTGCCAGTGCCAGTACTCGATCATGGCCGCTCCACGCGAGATGAACGCGTAGGCGGCCTGCCTGAGTTGGCCGGGGTAGGGTGGACAGTTCATGTGCGAGTCGCCGATGGCCTGTGCATTGGTCTCGGTCACCAGGTAGCGTGCCTGGCGCGACGAGTAGATGCGGTCTGCCTGACGGAACAGCCCGGCGATCCCCGTCGTGGTCCAGCCGTTGGGCTGGGCAAGTTCGGTGCCTCGTTCCAGGTGGTCCTGCATGCCGTAGTAGGGATTACCCGAGATGACATCGAGTACCCGACCCAACTTCTCGTCGTCAAGCCCCGGACGCGGGTACTGCAGACAGGTCGTGACGAACTGCTCTGGTCGCCGGTACTCGGCGACCAACCCAGCCTGCCATTCAATGAACTCGTTGGTGACGTCGGCCTGATAGCGGCGCCAGGCCAGATCGTATTGCGGCACGGAGTTGCCGTCTGGCCGCCACAGTTCGGACCAGTCGTCGATTCGGTGCGACCAATAGGTCAGTCCCCACTGCGCGTTGAGGTTGTCTGTGGTGCCGTAGGTGGCCTTGAGTCGCCTCACGAACTCCGTGAAGGTGCCGTGGTTGTGGATGAGCTCAAGTCCTGGCTCGTTGTCGACCTGATAGCCGATGATCGCAGGGTGTTGCGCGTAGCGGTTGAGAATCGCGCGGATCACGCGCTCGGCGTGGAAGCGGAATGCCGGGTGGGAGTAGTCGATCTCCTGGCGAGCACCCCAGGCCGCGCGCTGTCCGGTCTTTCGCTCCACCGCGATTTCCGGATAGGCGGTCTGAAGCCATGGTGGGGCCGCGTAGGTTGGCGTGCCGATGATGACCTTGATGCCGCGTTCGTGTGCGGCGTCGAGCACGGGTTCCAGCCAGTCGAGGTGGAACTCGCCGTTGCGTGGCTCCCACGTTGACCACACGGACTCGCCGACTCGGATCACGTTCAGGTGAGCGGCGGCCATGAGATCTAGGTCTTGAATATGCCGATCAGCAACATGGTACTCGGGATAATAGGCCACTCCGTACAGTAATTCGGAAGGCAAAGATGGTGCGTTTTGATACTGCATGCGTGGTCTATCTCCTTCGTTAGACGCTTGCGCAACAGGAATGTGATCGTTCACAATCTCGTTGTACTGAAATTGTGACCGTTCACTTTCACTCTGTCAAGGGGTATTTTTGAAGAAGATTCGCGGTAGCATTCTTGGGAAGAACCACCTGCAGGAACGCACCAACCGCACCGGACGCCATGCGGAATCGCCACTCGCAGGTGATCCGTCGAGCATGAGAAGAGGTAGATGACGTGTCAGAGAAGACCGCATCCCCCCGTGCCCACAAGACAGCACTCATCAGCCCGAACTCAGCCAGCGAGCGCCCAGCCACCATTCGTGATGTCGCTGCGCACGCCGGAGTCTCGCACCAGACCGTGGCCCGGTTCCTCAAAGGCGACCCGAGCGTCAAGAAACCCGCCCGTGAGCGAATCAAAGCCGCCATCGACCAACTCAACTACCGAACCAACAAGACCGCGCAGTCTCTCAAGACCGGCAAGACCAACACCGTCGGGCTGTTCATCCTGGAAATCGACGACCCCGGGCCAGCCCGCACGGTCAAGGGCGCCATTCGCGCCGCGCGCAAAGCCGGATACGTACTGGACACCATCGCGCTGGACACCGGGGACGCAGACGAGATCGACGCGGTACTCGAATCCATCCGGCACCAGCACCTCGATGCGATCCTCTCGCTGGACTACACCGATCAGATGGCCCGCGCCCTTCGGGAGGCAGACTTACCAATCCCACTCATGATGAGTGACGCCGTGGCAGGAATGAGCGACGAACTGATTGCAGATGCACCCGCAGCCGGCGTATCGTTCGTGGTCGATCACCTGGCGGAGTTGGGCCACGAACGACTGCTCCACGTCGCCGGCCCCGAAACCTGGCCAGCAGCCCGCCGACGATCTCGCGCATTCACCCAGGCTGTCGAGGCACGTGGACTGGATTCCGCAGGCATCGTGCATGGCGACTGGACAGCCCGCTCCGGGTTCGAGGCGATCAACGGGTTGGGGTCTGAACTCGATTTCACTGCCGTGGTATCCGCCAACGACCGCATGGCCCTTGGCGCGATCCGAGCATTGAACCTACGAGGCCTGCGCGTTCCTGAAGACATCAGTGTGACCGGAATCGACGACATGCCCGATGTGGCATACACCTCGCCGCCCCTGACCACTCTCCGCGTTGACTTCGAACAGGCAGGACACGACTCCTTCCTGTCACTGCTCGCGACCCTCAAGGGCGAACCGGTCCCCGAGATTCCACTCGTGCCTGCACCGCTCGTGGTACGCGGTTCTACGGGACCGCGCACAACGAAGCAGTTATGACTGGAACCACCTAGCCGTCTCGTCGTCAATCACAACCGATGGGCCGAAATCGGCCCAGACACCCTCATACAAACTATGCACCCGGACCCATCTCAACCCATCGAGAGTAAGCAAAGTAAATGACTCAGCCGTGAGACCCCCATAAGGGATTACCCGTGAAAACCGGACACAACAAAAACGAGGACCCCCGCCAGTGGGAATCCTCGTTCTTTATATGAAGTTTAAGTGCGGCCACGTTCTACTCTCCCACACCCTCCCGAGTGCAGTACCATCGACGCTGGTGAGCTTAGCTACCGGGTTCGGAATGGGACCGGGCGTTTCCTCACCGCTGTGATGGCCGCAGAATTAAGTTAACTACACCCACACCCCAAAAGCCAATCCTGCGACAGTAACCTCCATCACTTCGCTCACGCACCCACGGGCTACATATCATTGCACCTATGCGCGTACCAGTGGAACTAGCGGCGATCGTGGGTCTACCTACGCTCAATCGCGGTAAGGAATATGCGCAAAGCGGACGCACAACGGTCACGCAGGCAGTACATACACCCCGGCAGAAGAGTCCGTACGGTGACGGGACGTCCTACTTTCCCGCGTCCACCTGGCTTGTTGGGAGGTCTAGGGGCTCTGGCGGAAACCGTTACCGCACTGAGGTTGAGTACGAGATCAGCCAGCACGATGTCATCAAGAAGGTATCGGGCAATTGCACCTGCCCGGTCGGCTACAACTGCAAGCATGCAGTTTCGCTGCTGCTGACCCACCTTGACGCGGAGGGTCGCACGGCCCGAACATCCGTGCCGGAGGCGGCTGCTGGTTCTGATTGGCTGGACACTCTTGGAAAGATCTTCGCTCCGGCTGAACCGTTTGCCCAGATCGCATTGGCTGTCGAGTTTGAACCAGCCCGGACAGTCCGACCATCGCCGTACCCGCAGAACCGCTATCAGCGCGACTACGGTTCACAGGGTGCCGTACGTATGCGTCCGGTCAGCAAGGGCAAGAAGGACACCTGGATCAGAACCGGCGTGACCTGGGGAAAACTTCTTCGTGGTGAGGCTCAGGGATTGGATCCGAAGCAGGTGCATGCGCTCGTTGATCTGTTTCTGCTCCATGAGGCCAGCGCCGCAACGCCCGGCACTGGGCAGTCGGTCGATCTGCGGCTGTTTCGGGGCGCAACGGTGTGGCCGGCTTTGTATGCTATCCGCGATGCCGGTATTCCCATCCTTGAGGAGGGTACCTGGAATCCTGTCACGTTCGAGCAGGTCAAGGCGCGCGCGGAGATCGTGATCACACGGGATCCAGCGGCCGAGAATCTCACGGTCAAGGCCGAACTCCAACATCCCTCACTTGTTCCTGACTGCACCCCGCTGCGGATCGGCCACCCGTTCCACGGCCTAGCGTGGCGCACGGACGGCACGATGCATGTGGCCCAGTTGGAGGAACCGGCGTCGGAGCAGTGGCGTCGCCTCGAAGAACAGTCTGAGGGCGTAACAGTCCCTGCAACAGCGCGTAAATCCTTTGAGGAACAGGTTTTCCCCCGCATTGCGCGCGTCAGTTGGTCCTCACCCGATGCCAGCTTCACTCCTCCGCCACCACCCGTTGACGCGCTACATCTCACGGTCGGTTTCCGGCCGCGAGTGGGCGAGCAGGAGGGTCGGCCTCCGCATGCGATTCTGCACTGGTCGTGGATTGCCGACGATATGGCAGCCGACCTACTTCGTTCCGATTTCGAGGCGCTTGAGTTGGGTGTTCCGCGACCTTCGGTCACGGTTGATCTGCAACGTGTTGGGCAGCGGCAGTGGACCGAGCGGTTGATCCCGTTTTCGTGGGAGCCGACCGAGAAGTTCGTGAAGGATGCTTCGCGGCTGGCCAAGGTTGGAGAGGTTTTCAAGGACTTTCCGACTGCTTTGGATGATTCTCCAGGCGCGGCGACAGCGGCACATGATTTGGCTCGCGAACTTGGTCAGGGTGGAGGTGCTGAGGTTGCTGGCGCAGTCCCGGGTTCCAGTGCGAACGCCGGTACGGGTCGTGGCGGCGAGTCCGGCGCAGTCAACACGACCGATGAGGAACGTGCAGAGTTTCAGTTCCCACGCCACGTGTCCCAGTTGCGCGGCCTCGATGCGGTGCACTTCGCAGAGCAGTTACTACCCCGTGTGCAGGAACTCGGAGTGGAGGTCCGAGTGGTTGGTGAGATCCCGAACTTCCGCGAAGAGTCAGCGCCCTCCATTCAACTCGATGCAGCACCCGGCGAGGGTGGCACCCGCGACTGGCTCGACCTCAATCTGACCATGAAGGTGGGCGAGCACAAGATCCCGATGCCCACCATCTTGACCGCGCTGACCCGCAAGGAGAAGGTGCTGTTCTTGGTGTCGGGCGAGTACGTGCGACTCGACAACCCGGAACTAGAGCGGCTACGGGAGCTTCTTGAAGAGGCACTGGAACTGACCAACCCGAAGCGCAAGGGCCTCCGTGTCCCGCAGGTGCGGCTGTCGTGGTGGGAGGACCTGTTCACACTCGCCATTGTGGAGAAGTCTGCGGACTCATGGCTGAGCGCGCTTCAGAATGCAATCGCACGCCCACCCGAGCCTGCTCCGCTTCCGTCAGGGCTTACCGCCGAACTGCGTCCGTATCAGCGCGAGGGCTTTGAGTGGCTGTCGCGCTTGCGCAGGTCCAGCCTCGGTGGGGTTTTGGCCGATGACATGGGACTCGGCAAGACCGTGCAGACTCTGGCGATGATTCAGGACGAGCGCGAAAACCCACACCCGTACTCCGCCGATGTCTCCGTTGGTGCGTCTGATGCACCCGGCGCTTTGGGCGCGCCTCCTGCACCCGAGTTGACGCCGACCGAGCTACGCGAACCAATCGACGATCCCCAACCCAAATCCGATCCCGACAACCGTGGGCCTTGGCTTGTCATCGCTCCAACCTCCGTGGTCGCGAACTGGGCCGCCGAGGCCCGGAAGTTCACGCCGAACCTGAACGTTGTGGTTGTGGATTCGACTGCTAAAAAACGCGGCACCCCACTTGCCGAGGTCGCTGCGGGTGCGGATATCGTCGTCACGTCGTACACCCTGCTGCGCCTTGAACAGGATGAGTACGCTGCACTTAGCCCAGTTGGCCTTGTTCTCGACGAGGCCCAGCAGGCCAAGAACCCTGCGTCCAAGACATTCAGTGCGATCCTGACAGTCAAAGCACCAACGGTATTCGCGATTACCGGAACGCCGATGGAGAACAACTTGGGCGAGTTGTGGGCGATGTTCGCGCTGACCGCGCCTGGACTCTTGGGCAATGCGCAGCAGTTTCGCGACAAGATCCAGCGCCCCATCGAAAGGGGGGCGGTGGACACGAGTGCGCAGTTCTCGACCCTGCGCCGCCGGATTGCCCCGTTCCTACTGCGCCGCACCAAGGAACTCGTGGCAAGCGAGCTGCCTGCGAAACAGGAACAGATCATCCAAGTCGAGCTGGCCCCTGCGCACCGGCGGCTCTATGACCGGCAGTTGCAGCGCGAACGCCAGCGGGTATTGCATCTTGCCGAGGACATCGAGCACAACCAGGTCGAGGTGTTGAGCGCTTTGACTCGTTTGCGGCAGATGTCGATTGATCCAGCGCTCGTGGATACCGGGGCGTCCGCTCCATCATCCAAGTTGGATGTGCTGCTTCCGCTACTTGAGGAGGCAACGCAGGAGGGGCACCGCACGCTCGTGTTCAGCCAGTTCACCACGTATCTGCGCATGATCGCGGCGCGGTTGGACGCTGCGGGCGTGAAGTACTCCTACCTCGACGGATCCACGACCAACCGGCGCAAGGTGATCGATGGTTTCGCCGATGGCGACGATCCGGTCTTCCTCATCAGCCTCAAGGCCGGTGGCGTGGGCCTCAACCTCACGATGGCCGACTACGTCATCATCTGCGACCCGTGGTGGAACCCCGCCGTCGAGGCACAGGCCGTAGACCGCACGCACCGCATCGGCCAGACCCGTTCTGTGCACGTGTACCGCCTGGTTTCGCAGGACACAATCGAGGAAAAGGTGCTCGCTTTGCAGGACGCAAAGCGGCAACTGGTTGCTGAGGTTCTGCTTAGCGACGATCCTCCCGCCTCCCAGACCACGGCCTCTGCTGGCAGCGGCTCGGCTGAGGAGGTTGAGGGTTCCGTTGTTGCCGCGGATACTGCGGATGCCAAGGGCACGGGCGTTTCGGCCGGTACTGGTGTTGCCCGTACGCCACGAGCGGTTGGTGGCTCTCGGCTTTCCGCCGAAGACCTGCACATGCTCCTCAGCTAAACTCAATACTGTTCAGTTAGTGGTGAGGATGGTGTGAGCAGCTAGCGTGTTGGATTGTGGCCAGTGTACGTGCTGTCCGCGCTTTGCGGCCCATTCGAGGACTTTAAGTTTCACGACGCGTGGGTTCGCGCGAGGCTACCTACGTGGGTTGAGGTTGCGGTCCATCCAGTCGATCGCGCGGCGCCAAAGCACATCGGCTTGTTCAGGCTATTGAGAGGGAAAGAGCCCTGCGTGACAGTGCAGCGGACCGTCCGGAGGGTCTTGACGAACGACACTCTGTCGGGATCGTGGCCCAAATGCGTAGCAGTATCGGCCATCACAGTGCGGACCACGTAGTGACAGCACCGGTGACCCCAGATCTCCTGCTGCCCCAGATCAGGAGTCTTTTCAGCGCAGCACCGCCCGCGGGCCGCGCTGATGCGTCTTGAACTCATCGAAGATCGACTCGATCTCCCACCGCTGCACGTATGCGGCAGCGAGAGCGTCGGCGGGGGCTTCGTCCGGCTTCAGGAGCCGGTATTCCTCGGGATTGTCGCGTCAGTCGTCGATCTGGTAATCGATGACGCGGACCGTGATCGGGTCGCCCTCTCGCCACCTGGCAGCTAGCACCTGGGGACGACCCGACGCGGTGATAACCTCATCGACCACATCCGCAGGGAACACGCGCCTCCGTAGCCCAACCGACACTAAATCCGACAACCGCCGATCCGAAACCGGCTTCTTCCATCCAGAACGAGGCATACCGCCAATGCCGCCAAACTCCTTAACTGAACAGTATTGCCCCTAGACCAAGTCCAGCAGCCGGGAATGGGTGCGTCCGTGCTGTTCACGAGTCAGGTCAACCGTCCCGGTCAACTCCTTGGGTTCACACATGCGCAGGCCACGGTGGTGCAAGATGTGCTCTGCGACGCCCAAGTCACCACCCAGACCGTCGGCGAACCTCGCGCAGCGACTAGGTTCGGGACTGCTCTGCGAACGTGCCACGCGGGCACCCAGGATCAGGGCAGCACCATACCACTGGAGCGCGACCCGCACGGCGCCGTGCGAGACATCGTGCAACCCCCGAACTCGCCACCCACGACCTGAAGCGACGACCCCACAGTCCGGGCAGCTCGTCAGGTGCCACGGAGTCGAGCCCCTCACCTTCATGACCGCGCCCCACCGATCAACATCCTCGACCCCGGACACCGTCCAAGCCCAACAGGGCATCGCAGCGAGAGCAGGATCAGCAGTGGTGGGCGCATCAGCGCACCCCATAGCATGAAACACATTGACATCCTTGAGATCGATCAGGCAGTTCGGTCGCTTCTGATCCTCGGGGACCTGGACCAACTCACACTTCACCGCGCGGGCCGTGCTCCCTACCGGATCGGCGAAGAACTGGCTAACCCGTTAGCGTCGAAGTGCTCGCGGCACTGGCGCGCGTGCGTCACTTTTAGGCTGATTCCCGGACGCGCAATACGAGGGGAACGTTCCGGACTGTGCCTCGAGCGGAGTCGACGCCGAACGACATGGTGGCCTGGATTGCATCGATTGCGTAGCGGGCAAGTTCTTCCTTGTCGACGTTCAGGGTCGTGAGCTCAGGTGTGATCAGTTCCCCGATCTCTAGGCCGTCGATACCGATCACCGCGACTTGCCCGGGTACGGCGACCCCCTGGCGTGACAGTTCCTTGATGACTCCCAACGCCATTGCGTCATTGTAGACGAGGATCGCGTCAAGGTCTGGATAGCCAGCGAGCAGTCGGCCTGCTGCTCCCTCGCCCCCTCGGTAGGTTTCGGTGGCCGCGGCTTCGGAGCGAGCGTCGCGGTGTAGTCCGAGTTCGTCTAGTCTCGTCCGGAATGTGTCGTGTCGCAACGAGCCCGGAAACTGTGTGGAGGTGATCATGCCGATGTGCCGCCGTCCGCGGCTAACAAGGTGGGCTATCGCGTCGCGCACCCCCGTGATGTGGTCGACCTCCACTACCGCGTCGACCGCTGTGGCGTCGTCCCCGTCGATCATGACGGTCGGGATCCCGAGGAGTCCGCCTCGTAGGTCATCGATCGGGATCATGCCGACTGTGCCGCCTCGACACCCCGTGAGGACTAAGGCGTCAATCCGAGGTAGGAGTGCTTGCACCTGTGCGCGCGAACGAACTTCGTCGTCGGCTAGGTCGGCCAGGATGACGTTCCACCCGTGTTCGGCGGCCGCGCGGGTCAGCGCCGATGCAAGTTCGGCGTAGTACGGGTTCTTGAAGTTGTCGACTAGGAATCCGACCGCCACACCTCCGCCGCGCACGAGTGCCTGAGCGGCCCTGTTGGGCCGGTATCGGAGGCGCCGCGCGGACTCAAGAACCCGGGCACGAGTCGCCTCGCTCACATCAGCCATGTCATTCAGGGCACGTGTCACCGTTTGTCGCGACACTCCGGCGTCACGCGCCACGTCGATGATCGTGGTGTGTTTCGGGGGGGTTGCCATGTGGTTATTCTAGCGCTACCGTTAGGACCGTGAACGTTCACGGTTCGACCACGGGAAGACTCCCTCGAAGGTCAATTATGCGCGCGCCGTGCTCCCTTGGATCGGCTCGGATCGGCAAGCGAGCCGTTCACATCCTTCTGAGCCGTTTTCCCAAGAAAGAAAGGTGTGTCCGATGGTCGCAGTTGCAGGCGTCCCGTTCCCTTTGGAGCTCTCCGAGCAGTGGGAATGGACGATCGGAGAGCATGGGGTCTCCGCAGTCGCAAAGCCTCACAGTGATGTCTTCATCGACCCGAGCGGCGATGGGAGTGTTGCGCCCTCGAATTTGTCTGCCGTCCGCCTCATGGGGCAAGCCCCGGACGGCGACTTTATCTTCAGCGCACGGGTTGAGGTCGGTTTCGCGTCCACCTTCGATGCCGGGGTGCTGATGCTGTGGCTCAACGAAAAGAACTGGGCCAAACTCTGTTTTGAGTATTCGCCCCAGGGTCAGCCGATGGTGGTCTCTGTTGTCGCACGCGACGTCGCTGACGACGCGAATGGCATGCTTATATCTGACAATCACGTCTGGCTGAGAATCGCCCGCAAGGGTGCAATTTGGACATTCCACTCTTCGACCGACGGTGTCTCTTGGTCTTTCGCCCGGGCGTTCGTGCTAGATATTCCCGACACCCAACCCCACATCGGTTTCGAGGTGCAGAGCCCGATGGGCCCCGGGTGTCCGGTGGAGTTCACTGACGTCGTATTCGAGCAGCGCTCGCTCGACCAGCTCCGCAACGGGAGCTAAGCCGAACAGATTGTCGCCACGACGTCTCTCACTACGATCGCGCCATCGCCCGCCGCTTCGGCGGCCCGAGTAAACCGACCCCCACTCCTTGAGGCTCCCAATGTCTGTTAAGCACGTCCCCTCTTCCACGGTCAGGCACACCCGCAGCCACGAACCATCGCACACCCGGATTCGGGTCGCGCTGTCTGCTGCTTTCATGCTGACTGGCCTTGGCATGGCCACATGGGTGTCGAGAACGCCTGCGATAAGAGACGCTCTGGAGGCTTCCACTGCCGAGATGGGGCTCATCATCGCGGGTTTGTCGGTGGGATCGATGATCGGGATCGCCGTTGGTGGAGTGCTGGTAGCGCGCCGGGGCGCTCGTTTCGTGATTGCCATGGGTATGCTCCTGCTTTTGACCGGGCTTGCCGTCATCGCAACTGGCACGATGCTCGCTGAGGGATGGGTCGTGACCGGCGGACTGGCCTTCTTCGGTGCGGGGATGGGATCGGGGGAGATCGGGCAGAACATCGAGGCAGTCGAACTCGAGGTCAAGGTCCAGCGCAGCATCGTTCCGGGCTTGCATGGGTTCTACAGCCTCGGCGTCTTCGTTGGCGGGATGATCGGCCTGGCAGCGAACGCTCTTGTTGTGCCGGCCCCGACGCATCTGGCGGCCATGCTCTTGATGGGGCTTGCAGCAACGCTGTGGCTTGTCAGGCAGCTTCCCGCTGACACCGGGGCAAACGTCCCGTCTAAGTCGGGCGCACCCATAAAGAGTCCCCGCGGCTGGCTGGACTCACGGCTGCTTGCTCTCGTCGCAATCATCTTGGGGATGGCTCTGGCCGAGGGATCCGCCAATGACTGGCTTCCCTTGATTGTCGTCGACGGATTTGGTCAAGCCGCCACCACCGGGGCTGTTGTCTATGCGTTCTTCGGGCTAACGATGGCGATCGGCCGTTTTGCCGGAGGTGCCATCATCGACAGGTTCGGGCGGGCGCCCGTTATGCGTTCCAGCATCATCACAGCCGCTGTCGGAATTATCATCGTCATCACCGCACCTAACGTCCTCGTTGGCGCTCTCGGCGTCCTGCTTTGGGGCGTGGGTGCCTCTCTCGGGTTTCCTGTGGCACTGTCGTCGGCGGGCGATGACCCAGTTCATGCCGCGCGCCGCGCCAGCCTCGTGGCTACCGCAGGCTATGCCGCCTTCCTTATCGGCCCGCCAGTGCTGGGGTTCCTAGGCGAGCATTTCGGGATTCGGAATGCACTACTGGTCGTCCTCGCCGCCGTCCTCACGTCGCTGATCTTCGCGGGCGCGGTTAAACCGCGCGTCCAACAGCCTCGTATCTGAAAAATAGACCGAATACATCACTAGAAAAGAGGTCCACCATATCCATCATCCCTCAGTGCGAGGTCCTCGTCTTGGGCGCAAGCGGAAAAGTCGGCTCGCTGGTCGCGAACAAGCTTGAAGCGGAAGGGCACCTCGTGAGGAGAGCCTCGCGATCAAGCTCGGTTCCCTTTGACTGGAACGATCGAACGACATGGCCACAGGTGATCTCAGGCGTGGACGCCGTATTCTTCCTTCCGACTGAAACGCTCAACCTCGAAGATCGATCTGCATTCGTGGCTGTTGCCAAAGACGAGGGCGTAAAGCGGATCGTCCAACTGTCGGTGCGCGGACTGAGCAGGGAGGGCGAGCACCGCCCGACCGAGCAGGCAGTCACGCGGTCCGGCCTTCAGTGGACACTCTTGAGACCCTGCTGATTTGCACAAGACTTCTCCGCGCCAGAGTACTTCCTCGACGGAGTGCGAGCGGGAGTTGTTGCTACGCCCGCCGGCAATGGCCGGGAACCCTTCATCCATGCGGAAGACATAGCTGAGGTCGCTGTCGCGGCTCTGACGTCGTCAGACCACCATGGCAAGGCCTACGACCTCTCGGGTCCCGACCTTCTCTCTTTTGGAGAAGCGCTCGAGATCATCAGCGATGCTGTGGGGCGAAAGATCAAGCACGTGAAGGCAACGGTTGCAGAGTCCGCCGCGGCTCTGGAGCGGGGCGGTCACCCATCGGAGGCGGCCATTGCAGTCGCGCAGTACCTTCGCGAAATCTCGAACGGATCGGACGCGTTCCTGAGCGGTGGCGTCCAGGAGGCCCTTGGAAAGAAGCCCCGCTCCTTCGTCGAATACGCACAAGAGACAGCTGCGACCGGTATCTGGTCCTGACGGATCCTGCATCGTACGCTGATTTGATTCGCAAAGAAGCGCCGACCAAATCCGGGCGCCATATCTTCCTCTCTGCTACCCGGGAGTTACTGCGGTTGCGCGGCGTGATGATTTCCCCTGGCCCGCACCAGAGGGAGAGTGATCACGTACCCTCCTCAAGCGCAGGTTTCCTACCTTGGCATATCTAGCTTCAACGTACCGCTACCCATCACTTCTCATGCTTTCTCCTACGAATCAAAAGAATGGTCAACCCACGGCTTCCATTTTCCATGTCTCCCCGCACGGCTCCGACGAGTCCATCGGCACGGAGGCAAGTCCGCTTCGCACGATCTCTCGTGCATCGATGCTCGCGCACGCGGGGGACACCATCCTCGTCCATGAGGGCGAGTACCGTGAATGGGTCAAGCCTGCACGGGGAGGCTTGAGTGAGGATCGGCGCATCACCTATGCTGCCGCAGCTGGAGAGCGCGTCGTCATCAAGGGCTCGGAGAGAATCTCAGGTTGGGAGCAACTCGGGGACGGGGGTCTGGACGGCCCGTGTGCCAAACACACTGTTTGGCGACTTCAACCCCTACTCGTGCATCGTCGAGGGCGACTGGGTCGTGTGCCCCGAGGTGGGCGATCCTCCGCGCCATCTAGGCGAGGTCTACTTGAACGGACGCAGCCTCTACGAAGCCCCCAACCTCAGTTCCCTGAACAACCCCACGCCCCGTACCGAGATCGTCGACGATTGGATCGGCGTCACCGTCCCCGTTCGCGACCCCGAGCAGACACGCTACCTCTGGTACGCCAAAGTCGACTCCGAGAACACCACCATCTGGGCCAACTTTCATGACGCAGACCCGAACGTAGAACTCGTCGAAATCAACGTCCGCCGCTCCATCTTCTACCCTGCCGTACACCACCTGAACTACATCACTGTCCGCGGCTTCGAGATGGCGCACGCCGCAACACCTTGGGCGCCTCCTACTGCGGATCAGCCCGGCCTTATCGGACCCAACTGGGCTAAGGGCTGGATCATCGAAGACAACACTATCCACGACGCCAAATGCTCAGCAATCTCCCTCGGCAAGGAAGCTTCCACCGGGGACAACTACGCACACCAGCGAGGCGACAAACCCGGCTACCAATACCAGCTCGAGTCCGTGTTCGCTGCCCGCCATGTCGGCTGGGACCGTGAGCACATCGGCTCGCACATCGTGCGCCGCAACACTATCTTCGACTGCGGCCAGAACGCCGTCGTTGGTCACCTCGGATGCGCCTTCTCCCGCATCGAGGATAACCACATCTACAACATCGCCCTCAAGCGCGAGTTCTACGGCCACGAAATCGCCGGCATCAAGCTCCACGCCGCCATCGACACAACCATCGAGCACAACCGTATCCACGACACCTCCCTTGGTATCTGGCTCGACTGGCAGACGCAGGGCACGCGCGTCACACGCAACCTGCTCTACCGCAACAACCGTGACCTGTTCATCGAGGTCTCCAACGGCCCACACCTGGTCGACCACAACGTCCTCGCCTCACCCGCCTCACTCGAGGTCGCGAGTCAGGGCGGTGTCTTCGTCAACAACCTCATCTGTGGAAGTGTTCGCGTCGAGCCCATCATGGACCGCGCCACCCCGTACCGCCTCCCGCACAGCACCCAAGTCGCCGGGTACACCACCATCAGCGGCGGAGACGACCGTTATATCGGCAACATCTTCCTCGCCGACAACCTCAACAGGTCGTATGCCCTCACCAGCCACCAAAGCCCGCCTCGGAGCCTGGGTAGCCCTCGGCGCGGCGGCCCTTGCCGGGACCGGGGTTGCGTGGGTCAACTTCCTTCTCGGCGTGGGCGAACAGTTATAGGCGCGGATTCGAAGGCAGGTTTTCGAGCGACCTTGTCAGTGTGAGTCAGTTGCCGAAAAGTGCGGAGAGGATGTCGGTGGAGTCTCCGTCATCGATGTGTTTCGCGAGGGTCGCGATTGCCTTCCACAGTCGTTGCTGTTCGGTGAGGCTTTCATCGACCCTGATTCGTTCGACTTTTGCCGTTAGTGGCATTAGCGGTTCTCCGTGGTGTGTTCGTCGACCTCGGCTATCACGAGGACGTTGCCGGACGGGTCGCGTACCTGCAGTGAGCGGCTTCCCCTCTCACCGGTGATCGGCGCGACGAGCGGGGTGTCGAGCTCACCGAGCCGCGCGGCGGCGGCGTCGATGTCTGTGCTGTACAGCACGAGCGCCGGCTCTTGCCGCGTGTGGGGGTGATCGGTGGGAAACAGCCACACGCCCGGGTCGCTCATGTCCCCGGGGCCGACATGCACGGATCGGAACCCGGGGAAGAGTTCCTGGTCGAACAGGACGCGGAAGCCGAAGCAGCTGACGTACCAGTCGATGGCGGCGGCGAGGTCGGTAACAGGGAGAACGGCTCTGCCGATACGGATCATGGGCGCAGCATCCTTTATCTCGTAAGGGTGGTCAGATGGTGGGTGAGGATCGCGACGGCACGGTCGCCCGCGTCTGGGGTCGATGCCCAGAGCGCGTGAATCGCGAGTCCATCCAGAAGCCCGTGGAGACGCTCGGCCTCGACATCCAGGTCCATATCAGCGGGTAAGGGGCTGGTCCGGTCAAGTTCTGTCAGAACCCGTTGGCACAACGAGCGCACGGCGCGGTGCAGCTGGGTCACGTGCTGAGTGAGGCTGGGATCGGTCAGGGCGAGAGAGCCGAACTGGAGTTGGACGATGAGTTCGGTGCGCCGGGTGGTGTCCAGCGGCAGCAGTTCGGTCAACATCGCCAGCGCGAGCCCTGTCCCCTCGCCGGTCAATGCCCGGATGCGTGCGCCGGCATCGCTGCGTATCCGGTCAAGACAGAACCGACGCAGTGCCTCTTGGGTAGGAAATGCGCGCCGTAGTGAGGCTGTGGCGATGCCCGCCTCCTCCGCCACGCGACGCACCGACAGCGCCGCAAGCCCGTCGCGGGTGAGGACCCGCCACGCGGCGTCGCCGATGTCACGCTCGCGCTGCGCATGGTCGATCAGTCGTGGCATCCGGTCACCCCCTCGCGTCGGCCGAGACCTTCTTGGGCCACAGTGTGTAGCTGATGGCCCAGAGCAGCTCAACCCCCACGATCACCCCAAGAATCGGGAAGAACGCGTCAAGTTCAGCGGTGCGCTCGGGCGCTGCGACGATCCAGATGAGGCCGTACAGGATCGCCGCTGCGATGCCCGCGGCGAGGGTCGTGCGTGCAACATCCTTCCAGCAGGCGAGCGCGTACGCCATGCCGCCGAGTGTCGGCCGGGGCGGTGCACCGCGGAAGCGGACGGCGAACTTCGCATCCGCCCAGGAGATCATGCGACGCCCATACGCGATGGACACACCGATATAGAGGGCGGCCAAGCCGTGATGCCACGACGCAGTGCCGCCCCCGATCAGATCGACCGCGACCAGCACGAGTAACACCACATCGATCACCGGAGCCGCGACCAACAACACAGAGCCCAGGCGTGGCCGACCCGCAAGATACCGCGCGGCAAGTCCCGCAATGATCGCGACCCAGAACCCGACCTCGCACGCGATGATGGCGAGCAGAATCACGGGTGAGCTTTCATGAATGAGTCACAATGCATGGTACTCATATTAGCACGAGCGTGCTAATATGAGTACCGATCGCGCATCGGCGCGGAAATCTTGGTGTGGAGTGTGACGATTGCGTGCACGGCGACGGTCGCGAAACAATGATTGGATGCCTGCTCAGCCTCCACCGGACGGCATCCCTCCCCAGCGTTTACGAATCGTCGGAGTCTCGGGCTCCGGCAAGTCTCATCTGGCGCAGGCGGTGGCCGCACGTATGGGTCTTCCCCGATTGGATCTGGACGCCGTGTTCTGGGATGCAGAGTGGACCTATCGTGACTTAGACGAAGCGCACCACATCATCCGAGAATTCGTCACAGAGCATCCGGACGGTTGGGTCAGCGATGGTGGGTGGGTGAATCGCCTCGATGGCCTGCTCGACCCGGGAACGCCGAACGGTGCCGATACGTTCGTATGGCTCGATCATCCCCGACGCACGGTGATGCGTCGTGTGATCCTCCGGACTCTGCGACGAGCGGTCACCCGCGAGGAACTGTGGCACGGTAACCGGGAGAACCCATTGACTTGGTTGAGGTGGGATCCGCACCGCAACATCATCCGATGGGCATGGGTCAATCATGCGGTAACCCGCCGCCGCATGCGGGTGCTCATTTCCGAGGGGGTGCCAGTGATCCGGTTGTGCGGGCAGCGCGAGGTCAACAAATGGCTCGCTTCGTTGCCGGTGAGGCCCGTCGATGGGGACGACACCTGCACCTGAACCTGAACCCAGCCGAACCGCCCATGCACGCGCAGGCCCGGATCAGTGCACGAACACGTCACGGTCAGTGTGACACCAGATGCGCCCGCTCCACCCCGCCCCGGTCGAGCTCGTCACGCACGGCCGCGGCCGCAGCGCTCAGCGAGAACCCTTCACCGTCAGCGTCGGTGAGCCCGGCGAACCGTTCGATGCGCTGCTCGATCCGCACCTTCACGCCGCAGCGCTGGCTTACGAGGCCAGGCTGCGTGCGGGGGAGGATGTCAAACCTGCGGACGTCGCAAGTTTGAACATCGACTATTGGGTGGAGCTAAGGGGATTCGAACCCCTGACCTTCTCATTGCGAACGAGACGCGCTACCAACTGCGCCATAGCCCCGATACGGTTCGCGCACCGCAACCCACTGCCAGCGCGGAACCGATATATCTAGTTGTATCGCCCGAACAGTACTGGAACCTGGGACCAAGCACCTAGAGACGGGTGCATCACCCACATTTCCTCACGAACGTTGCTCACAATACATAATCACCGAATACGATCGGTCCAGAGCTTGCACACCTCGCTAGGAGCCAGTCACCACGCGATCTAGTGCCTCACGATGGTTTTCTACGTAGGCGATATCCGTCAGGTACAGGTCAAGGTGTCCTGCCTCGATTTGATCGGCAAAGTTGGCATCATGTTCAGCGGCCTCGCGCATGAAATCCACGAGAGCGCGTAGACGCGGCACGACAGCGTTCATGGCGTCTGCCCGCAGTTCGCGGGTACACTCGTAGGCGTCCAAAAACCGTCGAGCGCGAGAGGCCTGCATCTCGATGTCCCCGAATCCGTCAGGATTCTCTGGGGCCGTGAGCGGTGCAAACCGGTAAAGCGCATAGGCCAGATCCCATGAACGCGGACCCGGCCGCGCCATGTCGAAGTCGATGAGCGCTACCGCTTGGCCATCGCGGAACACACAGTTGTACGGAGCGAAGTCCGAGTGGCAGATAACCTCAACCGGCTCCAAAGCCGTTTGCTGCCACCCCTCATCAAGGTCTGCAACACAGTGCATCGTCGCGTCGTGGAATCCCCGCAGCAGTTTCGCAGCCGACACCAACGCCTCCACGCTCCGCACTTCATCGGTCAGGGGATAGTTCCCAACCGCACCCTCCACGAAGTCCAAGATTTCGCGTCCCTGCTCGTCGTATCCATGAGCTGCGGGAACACCCGTGAAGCCTTGCGCCCGAACAGCGGCCAATAGCAAGTGCACGGTTGGAGTCCACGGATGAACTGGACGCCGCACAGTATCGTCAACCCGCACGACAACGTTGACTCCACCACCCTCAAGAGTCTCCTCGCTCGGCCCAGCACCAAAAACCTCGCGATCCTCAAACCGATCATGCGCCATAGCAAACGACTCCTAACCCAAATCCTGGTTGTCCACCCACGACCGAGACAACAGGACTTCCGGGATCGCCATCGTTCCATCGGAACAACACGAGATGCCAGAGACCAGGACTCTTGCGCGAAGGATCAATGAGCCCATTTGCCCCGGCTTCCACGAGACGGTCACGAACCTTCCACGACGACGGGGTACCGCCAGACCGGACAATGTCCTGCCAGGGCGCAATCGCATCCGGCAGATCGACACCAAATTCGGCGAGAGCGGAATCATCGCGAAGATCGACAACCCCAGTCGCCTCAACCGTGACCTCAACGATGTCGAGCGAAGAGGACCGACCATCCCTGTGCGCGATCATCGCGGCTTCAACGCCTTCAACGGATGAACTGAGGTAGAGCGTTGGTTCGCCTGGCCGTGAGTAACGCCCAGCAGACCGGGACCCTGAAATCGCAGCCTCACGGAACCGCGGATCAATTGCGCGATAGAAGACACCTCGGATGACCGGGGCGGACCCGAACCGTTCACCTCTCGCCTGCTTCACGCGATTCTCCTATCCACAACTGTTAACCCACACCTGTGCATGCCACCGCCACACCCAACTCGTCAAACAGCGAACACGCCCACCAAATACACCAGCCAACGCACCTCAATCACCCCACAAGTCGCCGCAATGCCTCCGTCGCCAAGCCGCGGCGTTCCTCACTGCTCAGCCCAGCCAGTTCAGGGTCCACGTCCAACGCCCGGTGGATGCTCAACCCCTCCACGAGCGCATCGATCAGCCGGGCCGTCAGGGGATCGAAGTGCCGTTCAAACGCCGCCCGGCTTCGAGACATCCACGCATGCGTGACCTCGCGATACTTCGGATCGCGTGCCGCGAGCGCATACAGTTCATGCGTCAAGACGAGTTCATCGGGATCGGTCAGCACATCGTTGTTGATCAGATTGGCGACGATTCCCACCGCCTCCTCCCGGCTCACCGCCGCGCTCAACGCGGCTTGGAAGCGGTCGGACATCTCCTGCGCGAAACGGGTGAACACCTCGAAGATGAGTTCGTCGCGCCCGGTGAAGTGGTAGGTCATGGACCCGAGCGGAACCTTGGCGAGTGCCGCCACCTTGCGGTGGCTGACACCGTCGACGCCTTCGGCGGCGATCAGTTCTCGCGCCGCCGCGATGATTCGTTCCCTGCGATCTGGGTCGCTCGCTCTCGTCACCCGCCCGTCGCCCATGACTACCCCACCGCCAACTCGGCGCCGTCCGACGCAGCGTCACCCGGCCCAACACGATCAGACTCAGCAGAATCGGGCTCAGCAGAACCAGCACCAGAACCGGCAGCACCCACCACATCGGGATGCGTGGCCAGCCGAGGATCGAACCCTTCCTCGCTAAGCTCCTTGATCACGCGCGCAGGATTCCCTACAGCCACGACGTTCGCGGGCAGGTCTTTCGTGACCACCGAACCCGCGCCGACCACGGTGTTCTCGCCGATCGTGACGCCTGGGCAGACGATGACGCCGCCGCCGAGCCACACGTTGTCCTTGATGGTGATGGGCTTGGCGCTCTCGAGTTTGTCGCGTCGCGGGGTGGGCTGCAGCGGGTGCACGGGGGTGAGGAGTTGGACGTTCGGGCCGATCAGAACATCGTTTCCAATGGTTATCGGGGCGACGTCGAGGGCCACGAAGTTGAAGTTCACGAACGAGCGATCGCCCATGTGAATGTTGAATCCGAGGTCCACGGCAAGCGGCGGGCGTATGAATGAGTCCTTCCCGAGCGATCCCAGCAGATCCACGAGAACTTCGTGGGCGGCAGCCGGGTCTGTGCGGCTCAGTTCGAGGAAACGGTTCTGCAACTCGAACGCACGCTTGGTGGCGTTGGGAATCTCCTCGCCCTCGGCAACGTAGTAGTCGCCATCCATCATGCGCTGGTAGTTGGTGCGATCATCGCCCTCAAAGTAATCCATGTGTACGATCGTACACCCCTCCATAACTCGCCGCTCTTCACTGCCTAGTCAAAAATGGTCGTAACTAGCCCCAAAAGATGGCCAGTTTCAACAGTTTTTGGGTGGGTGACGCCTAGGCTCCCTCGCGGTACGCTGAATCCTAGCCACGCCCGCTTCCAGCCAGACAGCGCATTCATGCCGAATCCCACCTTCGCCACAACGCTCGACACCGACGACGGCCCGTTCACAATCGTCGCCACGCCCAGCCATGTCATCGCGGCTGGCTGGCGCGCCAGCCTCCCACTGGGCACGAGTGAGCACGGCGGAACAGCCCCTGACCGAAACACAGAGGGCACGGTACTCAGCCTTGGCTCGGTTCTCTCGGGGGTACATGACTCGTTACGTCCCGCTCCCACGACAATCCAGATTTTCGACGAGCCCTCAGCTCTCGCCCTCCCCCTCGCGTGCGATGAGGCCGTGTTGGGTCGGGCTGCGCGGGCAACGTTGGCGTATTACGACGGCGATCCGTCACTGCTTCGAGAGGTTCCCGTCCTGCAACGTGGTGGACCGTTCCGGGGGTTGGCGCTGACGGCGTTGCGGGATGTTCCGTGCGGCGAGGTTGTGTCGTATGGCGAGTTGGCGGAACTGGCCGGACGGCCCGCCGCTGTCCGGGCTGCTGCGACTGCCTGCGCACGCAACGCGGTGGGGTTGTTCGTTCCGTGTCATCGGGTCATCCGCGGCGATGGTTCTCCGGGCCAGTACGGAAGTTACGGCGTGGACTTCAAGGTGCGTATGCTCGACCGCGAGCGAGCCTGGTACGACAGGCACCACCCCTCCGACTAGCCATTCACTAACCACCCAAAAATCGATGAAACCAGCGACAAAAGATAGGTGGTTTCGTCGGTTTTCGGGTGGGCAGCGTGATCTGACGGCGTGATAATAAGTCAATGAGAACACTTCGCTACTCGATCAACATCACGCTCGACGGGTGCTGTCATCACGAGGCGGGACTCCCACCGGACGAGGAGTCGATGCGCTATTGGACCGATCAGATGGGACGCGCCGACGCGCTGCTGTTCGGCCGGGTGACCTACCAGATGATGGAATCAGCGTGGCGTCGGCCAACCACAGGCGTGTGGCCCGATTGGATGGAGGAATGGGAGACTCCGTTTGCCGAGGTCATCGACCGGGCAAAAAAGTACGTCGTGTCGAACACGCTCAGCGAGGTCGACTGGAATGCCGAACTACTACAAGGCGACTTGAGGCAAACGGTTCAGCGGCTCAAGCAAGAGCCTGGGGACGCTCTGTCCGTGGGTGGTGTCGCACTCCCTCTGGCCTTGGCGAATCTGGGCCTGATCGACGAATACGAGTTCCTTGTGCAGCCAATCCTTGCCGGGCGCGGACCAACAGTGCTTGCTGGTTTGCGCAAGAGCATCCCGCTTGAGCTAGTGGATCGCCGGGAGTTCCGCTCGGGAGCAGTCGCCATGCGATACCGACCCGCACGTTGAGAGGCAGCCCACGACCGGTAAAGTACCTGACATGAGCCATGCCGACGAGTCCCCCACCCGTTGGGATAGGACCGTCGAGGTCATGGAGCGCTATCAGGTGGCGATATATCTCGGGGCAATCGCCCTCGCAGTCGCGGTGACCCTTACGCTTCCCGAAGCCCAAGCGCACGCCGTGGGGAACGCGGTCGAACCGCTGGTCAACCCGGTACTCATGGTGTTGCTCTATGCAACGTTCCTTGCCGTTCCCGCCGCCCAGGTGACCCGAGCACTGCGCGAGGGGCGGTTTGTGGGTGCGCTACTCGTCGCCAATTTCGTACTCGTACCGGCCCTGGCCTACCTCCTGACGCGACCCATCGCGGCGGACCAGCCGCTCGTATTCGGGGCGCTGTTGGTGTTGCTCGCGCCGTGTGTGGACTATGTCATCGTGTTCACCGGGCTTGCGGGCGGGTCGAAGGAGCGGCTGCTGGCCGCAACCCCGCTACTGACCGTCGCGCAGATTGCCGCGGTCCCGATGTTCTTGCGGTTGATGACCGGCTCGGATGCGGTGCTTGAGGTGGGGCCATTCGTTGAGGCATTCGTACTGCTCATCGCTGTACCACTCGCGCTGGCGTGGGCAACGCAGTGGGCTGGAACTCGGTGGCGGGTGGCCGCCGTCGTTCAGGTACGGGTGCTCGAGGCGATGGTGCCGCTGATGGCCGTGACACTGTGGGTTGTCGTGGCGTCGCAACTTCCGGCCGTGGCTTCGCAGATCGGTGTGCTCGCGCGGCTCGTTCCGATCTACCTTGCGTTCGCACTCGTCATGATGGTGCTGGGCTGGGCCTCCGCCCACGTGGCAGGCCTTGACGTACCGGGACAAAAGGCAGTCGCACTGAGCGGAGCCACTCGAAACTCCCTGGTCGTCCTCCCTGCGGCCATTGCCACCGGAAACGAACTCGTCGCCCTTGCCGTGGTCACCCAAACCCTCGTGGAACTGCTCGTACTGACCAGCACCGTGCCACTACTACGCCGTACGACCCAGGTAGCGTCCCCTCGCCCGGCAGGTAACTCCCAGGAGTGACGCCACAGCACACAGAACCCGCCGAAGATCAGCCCACTGCCTGACGCGCACCTCCACAGCGCCTCGCGATACTGAACAGTATGGTTGCAACACCTCCGCCCCCGCCTCCACTAGGTCCGGCGCATACGCCCGGGTCAGGTACATCCGTGTCCGCTCAGTCATCGACGCCACGAAATGACCAGGCAACGCAGCCTCCACGGCAACCCAGCCACCCAATCAGGATGACGGGACAGGATGGCCTGTACGGTTCGTCAGCAAACCCGCACTCACGCAATGTGCGACCACTCGGCCCCGTCCACCAGAATCAGTCCCGTCATACAGGCGACGCGGGAGCATCGGGCGTGCGCACCAGCGCGCGACCGCACGGTGGCGTGCAGGTGTCCCGCACCGCGCAGCCCGTCTTCGATCTGAACCCACCCAAGCGCCTGCCGCCTGTGAAACTGCTGCTGGCCGCGTGTGTACTCGGCCTGGTAGCGGGAAGTATCGCGCTCGCCTTCGCACTGAATGGAAACAACAACCACGCACGTGAGGGCGAGGTGCAACCCCTCTCCACGATCAGCCCCGTCGCGGTGGAGACGCCGCACTACGAGAACGGGAAGATTCCCGAAGAGGAACTGCAGGACATCGGCGATGGGTATCAACTCATCAAGCCCGCCGCTCAGGCTTTCGCAAAAATGACCGCCGCGCTCAACGAGGCCGGGTATGCCTACACCCTGAACTCCGCCTACCGGACCATCGAGGAGCAGGAGGAACTCGTGGAAGACCTGGGACTCTTGGAGGAAGGCGGGCGCGCTGCGGCGGTCGGTACGTCGGAGCATGGACTCGGTACGGCGGTGGACCTCAAGCTCGACTGGGATGCGGTCGAATGGCTCCGCGCGCACGCCGCAGCCTACGGGTTCGCGGAGACGATCCCCGAGGAACCGTGGCACTGGAACTACATCGGCGAATAACCCCTCACCGCTCGGCACGATTGGGACATGCACGGATTATGCATTCATCACGCCTTGCGCGTGTAGATCCTGAACCGCCGTTGGGTGACACCGGACGGCACAGTCGGCAGATTGACTAGTAAACGTCCGGCAGATTGACTAGTTAAGTGCCGGCTGGGTACGACCTGCAGACTGAAATGCACAGGTCAGCGCTCGCTAAACAGTGCTCACAGCAAAATCTTGAACTCCACGCAGAGGATCCCAATTCCTCCCCTATTGCTCTGGTTACTCGACTTAAGGCCTCTCTGACCTATTCCTGTTCTTGAGGCTGAGAGTTTTCCGAGGGCACGCTCGCGTAGTCAGGTTAGACCTATCTACTCGAGCTTCGACCATCAATGGTTGGGGTCAGCGCAAGTACCAGACCAAGCACATTACGGGCGCCTCTCTGTAGTTCACCACGGGTGAGACCCTCGGCTTGCTGCAGCGAGGTGAGTATGGTGTCATCCGCGTAATCTTGTGGTCCGCTCTCAGTCTTTACGCCACCCGGCATAAGTACATCGACCTGTGCTCGCACACGGAATGCGTTGTTAGTCAACGCTGGGAAATCAGGATCAACATCATCTTCCATCCACCAGTCTGTGATGACACATCCCTCATAGCCCCATTCCTCACGCAGGAGAGATGTAACTAGATCGTAGTGGTAATGCGCCCAAACGCCGTTGACCTTGTTGTAAGAAGTCATAATCGTTTTCGGGTTGGCTTCACGCACACAGATCTCGAAACCCCGCAGGTAGAGCTCACGCAGCGCGCGCTCCGAAACGCGCGCATCATGACGAGTACGGTTAGTCTCCTGATTGTTGACTGCAAAGTGCTTAGGACACGCTGAAACTCCCGCCGATTGCACGCCGCGCACTACAGCAGCCCCCGTACGCCCCGTGACCAGAGGGTCTTCAGAAAAATACTCAAAATTCCGACCACACAGTGGGTCACGGTGCAGATTCATACCAGGGCTGAGCAACACATCTGAACCCTTGTGCACCATCTCTTGGCCGTGCAACGCGGCGAGTTCCTCTACTAGTGATGTGTTCCAACTGGAGGCTAGTGCGGTGCCTGACGGCAGCAAGGAAGCATACGCGCCGATGCGGATACCGCTTGGACCATCGGTCGTTGTGACCGGACGCACGCCCTTAGCGCGCAGCGACTCGGTGACACCACCAAGAACTCCCGCATTTCCAGGCACCCCTAGCGGGCTGTGCATTGTGATATCACCATGCGCAATTGCAGCCAACTCGACGTCGCTAAGTTGTGCGATAAACGAGTCCAGCGTCGCACGGCCTGCTGCGACATCATCAAGCACGATACCTTGGTCGCCCGTGGGGCTAACCTCTTCAGGGAGTCCAGCTCGCACACGCTCAGCGCGTGCCACAGATGCGGTTGGCGCAGGTTCCCACGCTACGACTGCGCGGCCTTCCGCGTCGCGCGCAAGCACCATTCGGTCGAACGGTGTTTCGGCCTTAACAGCAGCAGTCTCACGCAACTTCTGCACAATACGCAATTCGGATACCTCGAACGCGGTGATCTCGACAGCGGAACGAACATCAGTACCAAGGAATACAGGGTATGTGCCCGGTTCCAGCACGTAGGCGCTGCGATGACCGGTAACTCCGCTGTCGTCAAATGACGCGAAGTCGGTCAGGGCAAAACTCATTTCCACGCGAGCCTTCTCACCGGGGGCAAGTTCGGGTGTTTTCGCGTAGGCGGCCAAACGTCGCGCAGGCTGGGAAAGCGCCCCGTCAGGAGCACCTACGTAGATCTGTACAACCTCTTTTCCAGAGTGTTGCGTGCCTGTGTTAGATACATTGACGACGGCAATGAGGGTATCGGAATCTATAACCGTCTTCTCGATTTCCAACGCGAAAGTCGTGTACCCCAGCCCGAAGCCGAAGCCGAACTGGACACGCTCGGGTGCGAAGGTTTCGAAGTAGCGGTAGCCGACGAAAACGTCCTCTGCGTAATGGCTGACATCCGGATCTCCGAAGTTCGCGCTGCTGGGATAGTCCTCGTAACTAAACGCGATTGTGTCAGTCAGTTTTCCACTTGGCATCAACTCGCCGGCGAGCACGCCAGCGACGGCGCGCGCGCCTTCCATGCCGCCCTGCCAGGCGTAGAGCACGGCGCTAATGCGCTCGCCATAGTCGGAAAGCCAACTGAGATCCATGACGTTGCCGGCATCGATTACGACCACAGTACGCTCGAAAGAAGTGGTGACCTGATCAAGTAGGTGACGCTCGTCGTCAGTAAGCAGGAAGCTACCGGGCTCGCGCAGGCTTTCACGTGCCTCACCAGCAGCTCGCCCAATCACTATTAATGCAATATCGGTGCGCAGAGCTGCTGCCTTGACTACACCATCCTCCAACGGCATCTCGGGAAAGTGGTGCGGCCATGTGCCCCAGGTGCCGGAATGGCTGGGTCGGTTCTGCGCACACCACTCTTGATATACACCAGCAAGTTCACCGTCCACAGCAATCCCCGCATCGCGAAGACCAGCGATGAGATTCCATACATAGGGAACCTTCACGTCGCCACCTGACCCATAGCCGACTGTGAACCAGTCGTACTGTACGCGACCAAAAACTGCAACGGACTGAAGACCAAGTGGCAGCGTCTCACGTTCGTTACGTAGTAAAACGATCCCTTCCGCTGCGGCCTGACGAGCGAGCGAAGCAAGCTCCGGATCCAACGTCGGGTCAGTATCTTGCAAAATCACGGAGATCTGAGCGACAGATTCCACCGGAGAAAGCGAGTGGGAACGATCGCCGGACTCTAAGTCGGGGGTAAGAGGCATGAGATTTCCTGAAATGTAGGTTCTATCGTGAGAGCGCTCCCATGCTACCTCAACGGACCGCACTCATGGCTGCACCGCTCATAGTTGCTAGAGATGATATTGCCACTAGACCACGGCTTCGGCAGTGATTGCGACGTGCCTCAACTCTACGGCCGTGCGCCCTGCCCTGCCAGACGATCACTCAACCGGACAGTGCGTAGAAAACTGCCGAATCGTCGCCAATCATGTGTGGGTATGACGCTTTCATGCAGGCAGGCTCCTATGCGCTGCAGGCCATTGATAGCATTGCGCAATGGATCTGTTGATTGTCGGTTCTGGTTTCTTTGGGCTAACCGTCGCGGAACGCGCGGCACGGGTTCTCGGCAAGAAGGTGACCGTCATTGAACGACGCAGCCACCTGGGTGGAAACGCCTATTCCGAAACCGACCCCGAGACGGGAATCGAGGTCCACAGGTACGGCGCACACCTCTTCCACACCTCGAACAAGAAGGTGTGGGACTACGTCAACCAGTTCACGCAGTTCACCGACTACCAGCACCGCGTGTACTCAACGTACAGGGGTGAGGTGTATCCGCTGCCGATCAACCTCGGAACGATCAACCAGTTCTTCCGCAGCGCGCTCGGCCCTGACGCAGCGCGGGAAATGATCGCCGAACAGGCAGCCGAGATCGCCTCGGATCAGGTCACGAACCTCGAGGAACGCGCGATCTCGCTGATCGGTCGCCCACTGTATGAGGCGTTCATCCGCGATTACACGGCCAAGCAGTGGCAGACTCCCGTCACGGACCTGCCACCGGAGATCATCAGTCGTCTCCCCGTGCGGTACACGTACAACAACCGATACTTCAACGACACCTACGAGGGTCTGCCCGTTGATGGCTACACGGCCTGGCTTGAACGAATGGTGGACCATCCGCTGATCGAGGTGAGGCTCGATACCGACTATTTCGATGCGGACCAACCGCTGAGCAAGGAGCGGGTTCGCGGACAGGTGCCGGTTGTCTACACGGGACCGCTTGATCGCTACTTCGACTTCTGTCATGGCCGCTTAGGATGGCGGACCCTCGATTTCGAGCGGGAGGTGCTTCCCACCGGCGACTTCCAAGGCACATCGGTCATGAACTACGCCGATGCCCAAACTCCCTACACCCGCATCCACGAGTTCAGGCACTTCCATCCGGAACGCACCGACTATCCGGGGGACAAGACCGTGATCATGCGGGAGTACTCCCGATTCGCAGACCTTGACGATGAACCCTACTACCCCGTCAACACCACCGCGGATCGGGAGAAGCTCGAGCAATACCGGGCGCTGGCCACACGCGAGGCAACGCAGGGGGTCGTGTTCGGTGGGCGGCTCGGAACCTACCAGTATCTCGACATGCACATGGCCATCGGAGCAGCGCTCTCAACCTTCGAGAACAAGGTGACGCCACTGTTCACCTGAATCATTTGCGGCGGCCTACTGCCCCTGCTGACCGTGCTTGATCTGGTTCTCGATGCACTTCAAGCGCAGCAGGACCTCCTCGTTGTGGCGACGCTGAACCTCAAGCGTGGTGAGAAGTTCAAGGTAGATCTCGGAGTCGAGGGTGGCGCGGCGACGGCGGGCCCACAATCCCTGAGTCAGGTTGACCATCACTCCGGCCGAGAACAGGACCCCGAGTATCCAAAACAGCCACTGCCAGTTGGATTCGATGTCCACCCCAGCAAGCGTGAAGAATATCGTTGGAAACAGCCAAGCCACGGCCCACGCAAAGTAACGGTTTCCATCCTCCGTGACCGTGCGGTCGTGCTTGTTCGTTTCCTCCTCGTCCGTTGTCAAGGCACTAAGAGTATCGGCCGCCCACGCGTTGAGGCGCGCACTTGCCTGGTGCGTACTATTCATTTTGGGGGTGCGGGGGCTCTGGGGCATAGGTCTTTTCTAGCAGCATGAGGCCCGGTTGGAAACACGAGCGACGAAAAAATGGGACTATGGCAGTTTGTTTAGACTTTCATGCCGCTAAGTTGGGCATAAACATATTCACGCCCCGACCTTTATGACAGGCTGTCATTTAATTCGGATCGATGATGCCGAACGCCTCCATCGCTGCGTTCATATTGTGCAGGCGCTCGATTATTTCCTCGTTCTGCTGGTTCTGCCTGGCTAACTGGCGAAGGATCGCACGCTGAGTTTCAGCGTCAGCCTTGGCGCGCCTGATCCGCACGCTTAACCCCACAGTGATCGCCGCAACCGCTAGCACAAGCAGCACAGCGGACACCCCCGCCGCATCACTGCTCTTTTCGCTCACTGCAATCATGATGACCGCCGCGATCAAACTCAAAATGGTGGCAACCACGAAATAGCCGTTTCCACCGAAATCGATCTTCTGTTCCCAGAGTCTTGTTGCCGCTTCCATAGTTAATTCTCCCGCCGTTTTGGCACTTTGGATAGTGCTTTAAGTCCGTATCGGGAATGTCTGGGAACTGGATCACGGGAGAGTCATCTGGGCCCTCCAGGCCTGTGCACTCGCGGCAACACCGAACGATGGTCGGCAAATCACCTCAGCGATCGGGCAGCCTACGGATGAGCATGTACCCTCCGATGAGGGCGACTATCACCCCGCACAGGGTTCCCACGTAGTGGGTATGGGTGCTCGCCTCTGGCTGACTCTAGGAGATAATGCCCAAGTTCAGCCGCGAGTACATGGTTTACTGGTGCATGCGAATCGTGGGCAGTCGCCCAGGAAGATAAGAGGATCAGTGAGAACCAACCTACGGGAAGCAGCGCCCCGCTCAATCTCACGATGGCGGCTCTTCCTAGGCTTCTACATTGTGCTCACTGCGTGGATTCTTGTGGGTCGGGATTTCGTGCACGAGCCCGTCTTCGCAGCGTTGAAGAACGCCGGCTACGTCGCCACCATGCTTCTGGGATTCTGGGCGTTCCAAGATGGATTTGCGAGAAGTTGGCGCGTGACGCGGCAACGCCCACTTCTGGCAGCGGGTTCAACCGTGTTTGGGCTTGCGCTTATGGGAGCGGCATCGGCGTTGAGCCAGGTTGTCATGTTCTTCTTCACACCCCCAGTAACTAGCGAAAACCAGGTGGCGATAAACGCTGAGGTGCTCACATCATCGACATCGCTTCTTGAGGGTTTGCTCTTCATCGGCGTTGGAGGTTTCGTGGCGCCAATCGTCGAGGAAATCGTTTTCAGAGAACTCCCGTTCCGTCGGCCTCGATCTCGGTTACTCACGAGCGTAGCGGTTGTTCTGTCCTGTCTCGCGTTCGGCGCTATCCATCTACGTGGAGCGGGAGAATGGCAGTTTGGCGTCCTATATGTCGGCTACGCCGCAGCCTTGACCGTCGCCTACTTCGTATCGGCACGCAATCTACTCGTTCCAGTCACGACACACGTGGCGTGGAACGCAACGGGGCTGACCTACCTGTTACTCACCGCGTGAACTGCACCTTCCCACAAGAACGCTCTACAAATACCCTGATCTAATGCAGCCTCTGGCTCCGCTTCTCGTACTGACATGAGAAAAGCGCAGCGCCTATTCGAACGCGTGGCCGCCAGCGATTGCCTGCAATGCTGCGACGTGCGATGCCCACTGTGAGCGCCCGTTCTCTGTCAGGGCCAGCCAGGTGCGCGGCCGCTTGCCGACATAGCCTTTCCTGATCTCGATGATGCCGAGGCTCTCTAGGTGAGTGGCTTGTCTGCTCAGCACAGAGTCGCTTACCTGGAGTTGGTCTCGGGTCGTCCCGAACTCAATGCTCTCGACACCGTTTAGCGCTGCCACCAGAGAGAACCGAACCGGGTGGGAGAGGGCTTCCACGAGTTGGTGCCGAGGGTGTTCGACCGTCATCGTCTGGCCTCGATCCATGCGCCGATCATCGTAATGGCCGTCAAGGCAGCGCATGCAACAGCAAGGAACCAAGCCTGATCCACGAACCAGGTCGACACGCCAAGGATACCGATGACCCAGATGACAGCCCAGATACCCACCGTGACGAACCACCGTCTGCCGAAGCCGCGCTTTACGGATGTGCTGAACACAGTCATGAAAACGAACGATACTGCAATCCACAACGTCATGAAGATCATGGGTAGCGCGAGCAATCCGTCCGACGCGAACGCAATGGCAGGGAGAGCGAGCGAAGATGTTGCACCTAGTGTCAGAAGCCCTGCAATCTGCGGCCAACTCGATCCGGTCTTTGTGGTCGATTCCAACTGGGCAACCTGCGCGAGTAGTGCCTGCGCCTCTTCCGGAGTGGGGCTGCCGTCCGTGGTCTCGCTCATCGCTGCTCCTTTTGTACGATCGCGCGACGCAGCGATGCGATGACAGCTACCCACACGCCACAGAGGGCAGCTGCAACCGATGCGGCCACGACCATCAGGCCCGAAGTCTGTGTTGCGAGGCCGACGATAAACAACGCGACCATGCAGGCGATGCCGGCAGCAGGGCCGATCCACGCCCACTTGAGGCTCAGGCGAAGTGTGCTGATGTCAGTTGCTGTCATGTTGCGATCCGTTCTTGCTCTTCTCGATGAATGAAGCAATCGTAACAAATAGTTACCAATATGGAAAGTACTTACACATTGTTAGATCGTTTCCAGCGCGAAGGAGACCTCGCAGGGCAGTCGCAGGCAGGACATCCACAGCCACGCGAACAGACCCCTCGTGGAAAGGCCGATCTGTGCGAATCACCTATCACAGACATGTCCGTTTTCCGCTATACCGCAGGGATTCACACGGGTATGGTGAAGTCATGTCCGAACAGCGTCCACCCCACCACGACACCCTCTTCGCCGAGCGCTATCGGGCAATAAGTTCGCGGGACCAGCGCTTTGACGGACAGTTCTTCACCGCAGTCAAGACCACCAGAATCTACTGTCGCCCCTCCTGCCCGGCGCGCACCCCAAAACCTGAGAATGTCACGTTCTTCACCACATCAGCGGCGGCGCATGAGGCTGGTTTCCGTGCATGTAAACGTTGCCTGCCCGAAGCGACACCTGGAACGCCCGAGTGGAACATTCGCCAGGATCTGGCGGCGCGTGCGATGAGGCTTATCTCTGACGGCGTTGTGGACCGCTCGGGGGTTGAGGGGTTGGCCGCGCAACTGGGTTACACGCCTAGACACGTTCACCGCACCCTGGTTGCTGAACTCGGCGCATCGCCCGTCTCGCTGGCTCGGGCGAAACGGGCACAGTTGGCCCGCAGCCTACTCGTGGGCACGGATCTGAAGTTGGCAGACGCGGCATTCGCCGCTGGGTTCGGGTCCATCAGGCAGTTCAACGACACGATGCGTGCGGTATTCGATGCGCAACCGTCAGCAATCCGCGAGCGTGCTCAACACTCCACGGCGACTCTCACCTCTGGCAGCACCGTTCTGGGCCCCAGGATTCAGGTCACGCTCTCGCTCCCGGTGCGTGCTCCGTTTGATGCCCTGGGGGTGTTTGAGTTCCTCGCTGCGCGTGCAATTGTGGGAGTTGAACAGGCTGATCTGAGCGATCCGTCGCATCTGATGTATGCGCGCACGGTTGCGCTACCCTCTGGACCGGGCGCCTTCCGAATCAGGGCTACCCGGATGCCTGAGGTTCGAACGGCCCCAGTGGCTGCGCATGCTTCTCTCACAGAAGCGGAGACACGGCAGTTGCCACAGCCATGGCGGTTGCACGCTGATCTCGAACTCAGCGAGTTGTCCGACATCCCCGTGGTCCTCGCACGCATCCGACGACTCCTTGACCTGGATGCCGACTGCGAGGGGATCGACCAAGCGCTCCTGCACGACCCGCACCTGCGGCCACTCGTGGAGCGGACCCCGGGTATACGGGTTCCCGGGTCCGTGGACCCCAACGAGATGGTCATCCGGGCGATTGTGGGCCAGCAGATCTCGGTTCCAGCAGCGCGTGGCCATCTGGCACGGCTCGCAAACATCGCCGGCAGGCCGTATGAATCCGGGTTTGACGGACTCACCACCCTGTTTCCAGCCCCTGAGCAGATCGCGAACGCTGTGGTCCCTGTTTCACAGGACACCCCACTCGATCCGGACCGCGCGCTTCGACTCCCAAGACGTTCCATGACAGCCATACATACGGCAGCGAGGCGGCTGGCGACGGGAGAACTTCAGGTGCACATTGGTGCCGATGGAACGCAACTCACCCAGGATTTTCTCGCTCTGCCCGGGGTCGGCCCATGGACTGCCGCCTACATTGCACTGAGGGTCCTTGGTGACTCCGATTCTTGGATGATCGGGGATGTCGCTCTGATCGCCGGAGCCCGGGCGATGGGGCTACTCAGCGACTCCCTCCCCAACAAGCAGGCTGAACACAGGGCACTCGCAGAGTACGCACGCGTTTGGGCACCCTGGCGCTCCTACGCCTCCATGCACCTGTGGAAAGCCGCTTCTTCCATCCCACGACCATCTTCCTTAACCGACAGGGAACTCGCATGATCTACGCTTTCACCACCACCACGCCCGATGGCCCGTTCAGCATCGTCACCAGCGAAGAGGCGGTTCTTGCGTCTGGTTGGACCGACGATATCGCCAGCCTGATCGCGCTCATTCACGGCGATCTACGTCCTCGGCTTGAGGAGGTCACGACCGTCTCTGATCCAAATGGCGGCGCCCTCGCCACAGCGGTCGCGGCTCTCAACGCCTACTACGCAGGTGACTCCTCCCTACTCGCACGGGTTCCGGTCCAGCAGAGGTCCGGCCCATTCCGCGAACACGCGTGGGATGTCCTACGCACGGTGGCACCCGGCGAGGTCATCACCTACACCGAATATGCCAACAGGTCCGGTCGCCCCAGCGCGGTCCGGGCAGCCGCGAGCGCCTGCGCCATGAACGCCGCCGCACTGTTCGTGCCCTGCCACCGGGTCCAGCGCACCGATGGAACCCTCGGCGGGTTCCGCTACGGCCTCCCTGTCAAGGAGAGCCTGCTCGCACGCGAGCGCACTCAAGAAGTTTATAAAAGGAGTGAAAGCGGAAACCTCTGATGAAATCAGCCATTTTTACAACCTCAACAAGATCACAGCCCGCAAATACTAATGGCTTGTTGCCAAAAAGCAATCTCCAAACTACTCAACTAGACACTTACGGCAGTTGCGCACAGTTCACACGTGAGCAGCCCGTCGACAGCAAAGACAACTGACTCCACCCAAAGTAAAGGCGAGAGATGTTTCCATCATAAACCTCTAAGGCATACAGTTGGCATCAATGAAAAATCTCGCTTTAGCAAGATTCTCTATTTTTGAGGAAGGCCCCACGCGGATCTCAAACTCTCCTGATTCGACTACTCGGTTTCCGTCAGCATCGACAATCGAACACTTGCTGCTCGGCAACCTAAAAGTAATCCTACGGAGTTCTCCAGCCTCCAGCGGGACACGTTCATAACCCTTGAGTTCTTGGTCCGCCCAACTCACGGACGTAACAACGTCACTGACGTAGACCTGAACAGTTTCCACCACCGCAACCGAACCAATGTTCTCTACCTCAATTGAGAAAACAACATCTTCGCCGAGCGCAACCCTTTCCGTGTGGACAGTCACGCTAGAGTAGGTCACTGGCGAGTACGATAGCCCCTCACCAAAAACAAATGCGGGCTCCTGGGTCAAATCTGCGTAACGGTCCCCATGCTGCCCTCGTACCTGGTTATAGAAGGTTGGCTGTTGGCCGACGTGCCGAGGAAATGAGATAGGTAGACGCCCCGAAGGGTTGACACTGCCAGCCAAAATCTCGGCAATTGCTAAGCCACCTTCCATTCCTGGGTTGGCAGCCCACAATAGGCCAGCGGACCGCATCGCCACATCGGGTAACACCATAGGTTTCGATGCCATCAGCACAGTTACCATCGGCTTGCCCGTCGCCGCGATAGCTTCCAGTAAAGCGACTTGGTCTCCTATGAGTTCTAGAGTTGCTGTGGATTTCCCTTCACCCACCAACTCGATATGATCTCCTACGACCACAATCACATAATCTGCGTCGTGAGCAGCCGCTACAGCAGCATCGATGAGGCTTTCATCCGGTTCACATGGAACCACAAGCTCAGGCCGTGGCTGACCATCCTCAAACACGTCACCAAGCGGATCAGGCGCGAGGGTAAACATCCGATAGCCGGGAGAGAAACTAACGCTCCATGCCTCAGGAAGTACCAGTTTGAGACCATCAACGACGGTGGTTATCTTCTCTCGAGGCTGCCCATCCGGGAGCCAATTGGCTTGCCCCGATGATCCCGCCCAGTCTCCCAACTGTGCCTGTGCGTCATCGCCTAGCAACCCGATGACTGCGACCTTCCTCGTAGTTTCCACGTCCCCAACCGGTAACGGAAGCAGCCCTTGATTGCGCAGCAAGACAATCGATTGGCGCGCGACTTCTTGATTGAGAAGACGATGCTCAGCATTGCCCACTACCTCTTGCACACGGTCAGCCACCACCGACCTATTATCTTCAAAAAGCCCCATCTCGAACTTAGTTCGAAGAATGCGCAAAACAGCTCGGTCGAAGGCGTCTGGGGCCAACAGACCCTGCGCGACGGCGTCGAGAGCGCCTTCAAAAAAGCGTGGCGTTGTCATGATCACGTCGTTCCCGGCAGTGACAGCCGCGGCTGCTGCATGAGCATAGTCAGGTTGAAGCTTCTGCTCCCATACCATACGACCAACGTTATCCCAGTCAGTAACTAGCATCCCGCCATAGCCCCATTCACCTCTTAACACGTCGTCAAGAAGCCAAGAGTTCGTCGAGATGGGAATACCGTCCGTAGTCTGATAGCCGAGCATAAAGCTTCCGCATCCCTCTCGAGCCACTCGCTCGAAGGGCGGAAGGAACCACGACCTTAACTTCCGACGTGACAGGTCTGCCTCGGTGGCGTCACGCCCTCCTTGCGTTTCGGAGTACCCCGCGAAGTGCTTGGCTGTCGCCAAAATGCTCTCCGGGTCTGCAAGACCCCGACCCTGATAACCTCGAATCATCGCGGAAGATAACTCTCCAATAAGAAAGGGATCTTCACCGAAGGTCTCATCTACACGGCCCCAGCGTAAATCGCGGGCGATGCATAACACTGGTGAGAAAGTCCAGTGAATCCCCGTCACTGCGACTTCTCGGGCGGTGGCCCGTGCAACGTCTTCCAGCAACTCTGGATTCCATGAAGCAGCCATTCCTAGTTGCGTAGGAAAGATCGTAGCGCCGTATTGGAAAGAATGTCCATGAATGCAGTCTTCTCCCACCAGTAGGGGAATGCGCAAGCGTGTTCTCTTTACCAATTCATGAGCTCGTTGCAATCGCTCGGGTGACGCGTGGAGGATTGACCCTACATGAACATCAAGAACCTGCGCGTCGAGATCTTCACGCGCGTCCAGTTGCATCATCTGCCCGACCTTCTCTTCCAACGTCATTCTGGAAAGGAGGTCTTGCGCACGAACTGACGAATCAACTGCTGCATCGAGGTAAAGCGGCCGTGCATTACTCACGACAGGACCTCGCTCGTATCATTGACTATCGGGTAAGCAACGTAAGCCAGTTGGGTGCCATCAGGGTTCCAACTCGCCACGTTCATAGTCCCTTGACCGCCGAATACTGTTGCAAGATCACGGACTGTGCCGTCGTTCTCACGCAAACGTACAATCACCTCTGTGTCGGCCGGGTGTCCTAACGTACCCGGCGGAAAACTCACGTAGGAGAGACGGCGCCCCGTAGGATCAGGGTGCGGGAACCAGTTCACTCTTTCGTCGAACGTTAACTGCTGCAATTCGGAACCATCTGGCCGCATCACAAAGAGTTGAGCAGCACCTGGAACATCAGACCCTCTCTCCGAGTTGAAGTAGAGCCACTCACCATCATGGGAGAATTCAGGACCGTCGTCAGGGTACACATCATTCGTGATCTGCGTGTCTGGGCCGCCGTTCGCAGGAATCAGATAGACGTTAGTTTGCAGTTCACCGCCCGAAATCGTCATACCTGTGTAGGCTAAAGTCTTCCCATCAGGCGAGATGCCGTGCAGGTAGTAACGAAAGTTGGGACCGTGGTCGTTAGAGACCCGGAAGCGCGACTCTGATCCTTCTAGGTCAATCCGATAGATATGCCCATCGTCAGACGAAACGAAAGCATAGCGCCCGTCTGGGCTAATGACATGGTCATTATTGATTGGATCCAGATTTTCCAAGTCCACCTCTGCTAAGTGCTGCAACTCAACATCGAATTGAAACAACCTCCCATCGCCGTTGAACACGAGTGCAGTCCCGTCCGGAGTCCAGTTAGGAGCTTCGAAGAGCATGCTGTCTGATTGGTAAACCATGGTATCCACTCCAGAAGTGATATCAATCACTCGAAGTTGAGATATTTGGAAAGGGCGAAGCGAACGTGGCACAGGAGACCTTCCTTCTGATGCAGTGAAAAGGGAAAAGCGAGTTTACTTGATGGCACCAGCCGACATGCCTCTTTCAAAAAGACGCTGCAGGCACAGATAGGCAACTATCTGAGGGAGTGCGACAATGACTGCAGACGCCAGAACTTTAGTCTGATCATTACTGAATTGTCCGACAAAGAACTGTGGTAACTGAGTCAAGGTTTGCATGCTTGGATCCACCAGGAAGAGAAGCGGGAAAAGATATTCATTCCAAGCTGAAATGAACGTAAAAACGATGACCGTAGCGCCGATGGGCTTCATGAGCGGCAAGACCACGTGCCAAAAGCTCTGAAACGTAGAAGCTCCGTCAATACGTGCCGCATCAATAATTTCATCAGGAATACCATTGACGAAGTTGCGAGCAATAAGTACTGCAAACGGAATCTGCAACGCAGCTAGTGGAAGAACCACCGCTGGATAGGTGTTCAAAAGGTTTAATGTACTGGCGGTCTTGAACAGTGGTGTAATCATAACTACACCTGGAAGTGTCAATGCAGCCAAAATGAGCCAGAAGAAGAACTCTTTTCCTGGAATTCGCAATTTAGAGAATCCAAAAGCAGCCAGTAGACCAACCACGTAGACGAGCGCCACGGTACAAATAGCGATGATGATACTGTTTTTGAAAAACCCTGGTAACTGTGGGACCGAAAGTACGGTCCTATAGTTATTCCAGCCAGTACCTGCTAACGAACCTTGCACCATAGCGATGAGGGGCAAGACGAATGGAATGGTCAGTAGCGTCAACACCAATTGGATCATTAGCTTGCCGCCGGTTGTTCGCGCAGTTAACATCACTGTCCTCGCTTTCCGTTGATGCGGCGGCTATTCAGAACGATACCGATAACCAGTGCCATAATGAGCAGAAGCACAGATAGCGCCGCTCCATACCCGACTTGAGTCAGTCGAATACTAATCCTGTAGATCATTGTGCCAAGGTATTCAGTAGCGAAATTTGGGCCGCCTGCTGTCACAAGATACGGGATGTCGAATGCTTTGAGAGAAGCGATAGCGTTCAGCGTTGCCAAGACAATAGTTGTGCCACGAACGCTCGGCCAGATGATCGAGATCATTTTTCTGAAGTTGCCCGCACCATCCAGTTCAGCCGCCTCGAGTACCTCGGGCTCGATCTGGCTCATCGCTGCATAGTAGAGAATAAAACTGAGTCCCGCTCCGTGCCAGATCATGATGATCATAAGCATAGGTAGTGCAGTACTCGTTTGAGCCAACCAAGGCTGGGCAAACTCTCCTAAACCAATGACTTCCAAGATTGCGTTAAGTTGCCCGTCTGGAGCAAAGATTTGCCGAAAAACAGGAGCAGTGATCGCCGGGGCCAGGATTACCGGTATAAAGACCAGAACGCGATAGACACCACCGAACCAAGGGTTCGAATGGAGCAGCGCAGCAAGAGTCACACCAATGGCGACTTGGAATGAAAAGGTAACTATAAAAGACAGCAAAGTGTGACCGATTGCCATCCAAAAAACAGGATCGTTTAGTGCTTGAGCGTAGTTGTCAGCTCCAACAAATTCTGGATTTGGGGAGAACCCATCCCATTTGAGGGTAGAGACATACAGTGTGTAGCCGATGGAATAGTAGATTAGGCCTACTGATAGCACCAACGCGGGTAGTATCCAGAAGAGACCGTTTCCACGATGCCGCATTTTGCGTCTCGTGTCGCTCTGAGCCCTAGGGGCGGGGTTGAGCGTCGTGTCGCCGCTCACGACCCCGCCCAAGGAAGAACTTTTCGTGTTCATTGTTGTGAAAACCTACCGAAGAGCGTCGGCTGACGCTTGCAGGGCGTTGAAAGCATCCAAAGGTTCGACGCTTCCGGTTGCTACGCCGTTAACAGCGACCTTGATGGCCTCGCCAAGTTCAGCAGTGATGTCACCCAGCCTTGGCTCCACAACGCCCACGGCACGTTGCTGCAGTTCGATCAGCGAATCTTTCTGTGCTTGCGCATCTACGAGTTCGATCTGGTCCCACTGCGGCTCTAGTTCGTTGAGCGACGGAAGGTTGTTGAGCGAATCAGTAACCAGTTGTTGAGCCTCATCGCTAGTAGCTAGCCAAGTAGCAAATGTCGTGGCCGCCTGCGGGTTCTTCGCGTTCGTGCTCACCGCCAGACCATAGTCCACGTCACCGAACAGGGGCGCTGGATTGCTAGGGTCCCCCATCGCAGGAAGTGGGATATTGACGATGGGGAACAACTCGCCTGTCGAGGAACCAGAAGCCTCCACGGCTGCAGTCATGCTTGGCACGGTTGAATACTGCATGTACCAGGTACCCATGAGGACCATGGCTGCTTCCCCTGCCATAAAGCGGTTGTTGACGTCAGGATATTGCTGCATCCCTTGAGCACCTTCTTGAATGATGCCGTTGGTAAACATCTCCTTGAATATCTCCCCAGCCTTGATGATGGAAGGGCTGGTCCAAGGTGCTTCACCAGCAACAGCCTTGGTCCATAGACCAGGCTCGATGCTATCGGCAATCGCATGGACGAAGTCCATGTTGGCACCGCTGTCTCCCGCACCTAACGCGAGGCATGTTTCACCGGAAGTTTTGAGCGTCTGGCACGTGGTTACCCACTCGTCGTAGGTCGCGGGAACTTGGAGATTGTACTTGTCGAACATGTCTTGGTTGATCCATAGACTGCCCGCAAAGGTTGAGCCGACAGGAAGTCCTGCCATGATTCCATCGCCAGTTTCCAAACCTACTGGACCATTCTGGGCGATTTTTGCTTTCCAGTCACTGCCAAAAGCGGACTCCAACTGTGGTGTCATGTCTGTAGTGAAAGACGCGTAACGATCGACACCACCGATGCCGCCACCCGGTGCGACGTTGAATACGTCGGGGCCAACAGATGATGAAAGACCTGGCATAAGAACCGAGTCATAGTCCTGCACAGCAATCTGGCGGTAGTTGACGGTGATGTCGGGATACTGTTCGTTGAACAACTTGATGTAGTTTTCACCGACGCCCCGTTCGGGAGTCCATCCCCACCAGTTGACAGTTCCCGATGTCGCGCTTCCCTCAGTCACGGTCTCTTGGCTGCCGCCCGGTGTGCAGCCAACCACCGCGAACATCGTCGCAGCAGCGAGGACGATCGCGGAAGCTCGCGTTCCTGGGCGAATCTGACCTTTGACTCTTTTCATTGAGATCCTCCTTGTGAGAAAACCACGCCTCTGTGGTTAGCAGCAACCTATCCACGCGAAATAACAAAGTCAAGTTTTATCATTTGATTGGAAAGTTTTCGTTATGCTAAAATCTCATTACCTTCTCTCCTAGGATCCAAGACTGCCGTGAACGACACTTCAACCTCTCGAGATTCAACACCGCCTGACACTCGGAAAACCGCAACACTCGACACCATCGCTGCGGAGGCATCGGTGTCCCTGTCTACGGTGTCCAAGGTCCTCAATCATCGCAAAGGGATATCCGAACAAACCCGAGAAAGAGTTTGGGAGGTCCTCCAAACTTACGGGTACGAGAAACCAGGAGCACAACTAGATTTCGCTCCCTACATCGACCTGGTATTCGAGTCGCTAGATGGTGAATGGCCGATTGAACTCATCCGCGGGGCTGCTAAAGTGGCGCGCGAGTACGGCATGACCACAAATGTGCGCGAGACTGGAGTTCTCCATGGCGTCGATGCTTCCTGGAGTCGAGATACAACTACTCGTCCGCCATGCGGCGTCATCTTGGTTTCACTCATGCTCAGCGAATCCGACAAGGCTCAATTGCGCGCCAAAAAGGTCCCCTTCGTTATCGTTGATCCAGTTGGAAACTCAGCATCAGACGTACCGTCCGTCGGTTCAACGAACTGGGCCGGTGGAATGACAGCAACCCGCCATCTTATAGAACTAGGACACAAACGAATCGGCGTCGTGGCGGGATATGAAAACCTTATGGCCACGCGGGCGCGTGTATCAGGGTTCCGCGCCGCTATGGACGCGGCAGGGCTGAAGATTGATGAAACACTCATCTATACCGGACCCATAGAGATGGAGGCAGACCCAACAGCTGCGCTAAGTTTACTCAATCACACGAAACGCCCCACCGCTATTTTCGCCACCAGTGATGTCAAGGCGCTAGGTGTGTATGAAGCCGCCCGCCAACTGGGCCTTTCGATCCCTGAAGATCTCTCGGTTGTTGGATACGACAATCTTTCCTTCACGCAGTGGTCCGGTCCACCCATGACCACTATCCGCCAAAATCTCAAGGAGATGGCAATGGAAGCCGCGAAAATGATAGTCAGTTTCCGAGAGAAGCCGGAGACAACGGTGGACAGGATCGAACTAGCGACATCAATCGTGGTGCGAAGGAGCACAGCGGCGCCCCGAGCAAAATCCTAGGGGCGACCGCTAGCATGCTTGAGGCTACTCCGTTACCGAATGTTCAGGAGCATGCCAGTTGTTCTCTCCGTCAATCTCGATAATTGACACCAGCAACTCATCCTGCGCAAACCCTAACGAAACCATGTTGTCGACTACTCGTTTGTAGAAAGCGCGCTTGTCGTCAGGGGTGTATCCGAAGGAAGCGAGGATCTGAATCAGAATCAGTTCGGACCGCTGAGCCCCTGGATAAGTTGGGCTAAAGCGGATCTCACCGGGCTGATGCACGGTAAAGATCTGAAAGAGGTCGTCGTCCTCCATGTTGAGTCCCTGCACCAGGCTGAGGTGTAGAGCATCGCCGATCTCGGGGATACGTGTGCGGAACTTTTCGTCAAGATCAACCCTGACATGAGGCATTTTCTTCTCCTTTGTTGAGTACATTGAGGCTTGCGTCAACACACTATTTTCTTTACTCGGTTTCGTCAACATTTCTCTTGTGTTCAGAAATGTTTCGCATCTATACTGTGTACTGATGAGCCGTAAGCAGTTCGGCGACGGGTGCAACGCCCTCCAAATTTCATACGTAGGGCGATTCCCTGCAGAGAGAAGTTGAAACATGAACCGCGACACACTAGGCGTAGGAATCGTCGGAGCAGGTGTTATCAGCCAGGAGTACCTGAATAACCTCAAACGTATGCCTCACCTAGACGTACGTTGGGTAGCTGACCAAGACATCAATCGCGCCGCGAGTCGTGCGCAACAGTTTGGGGTCCCTCATGCCGGCACGGTTGACGACATGTTGGCTGACACCAGCGTAGACATCGTTGTTAACTTAACGATTCCTGCTGCACACCACGAAATAAGCAGTCGCGCCATCGAAGCCGGAAAAAATGTCTGGTCTGAAAAGCCTTTGTCTCTCGATGTCAAATCCGGACGGGAACTACTAGAGCAGGCAAAGCACCGAGGCGTTCGTATCGCCTCTGCCCCAGACACCATTTTGGGCGCGGGCTTTCAAAATGCGTTGCGCCTTGTCTCAAGTGGGGCCATAGGCACGCCGATCACCGCGACAGCCATTTTCCAGACAGATGGACCCGAGTCTTGGCACCCTGCTCCCGCTTTCTTGTATGCCCAAGGTGCCGGTCCGCTTTTCGACATCGGCCCATATTACTTAGCGGCACTCGCTCAGATCCTCGGTCCTGCCCGATCTGTCAGCGCTGTTGGCACCCGGTCACGCGACACCCGCACTATCGCGTCAGGCCCAAACGCTGGCACGACTTTCCCAGTCGAGGTATTTACTCACGTATCCGCCCTAATTACTTTCGAGACAGGCAGCACCGCTCAAGTCACACTGAGCTTTGACTCGTCGCTTCCTCGGGCAGGTATCGTTGAAATTTCCGGCACCGAAGGAACCCTAGCTTTTCCCGATCCCAATGAGTTTGCAGGTGCCACCCACTTGTGGCGACGCGGCGCCAATCAACCCGAAGTTGTCCCCTCACCGACCTTTGATTGGTCACGAGGCATCGGTGTAAGCAATCTGGCATCGTCTCTGCTCAGTGGCCAAATAGAGCACGCCAACGGGAACTTTGCCTTGCACGTGCTGGACATTATGGAGTCCATCAACGAAGCCGCCGTTAGCAATCAAGTAGTCGAGATATCCAGTCGATTCATTCCCACCGCACCACTATCAGCGGGATGGGACCCTGCCAAACCAAACAACGAAGGAAAATGACTATGTTCATCGAAAAAATCGATGTCTTCTGCACCTCACCGGGCCGCACATTCGTCACCGTGCGAATCACAACCTCCGACGGCGTAGTCGGTTATGGTGACTCTACCCTCAATGGCCGTGAGCAAGCCGTTGCAACCTACCTTCGTGACCATCTCGTTCCTATGCTCATTGGACACGAGGATGGTGCCATAGAATCATGCTGGCAGCTCCTCTACCGGGGAGTCTACTGGCGGCGCGGTGCCATAACGATGGCAGCAATTGCGGGTATCGACATGGCGTTGTGGGACATTAAAGCGAAGCGTGCCAACATACCTCTATATCAACTCTTGGGAGGCCGCAGCCGCACTGGATGCCTTGCTTATGGACATGCTTTTGGTAAAGACATTCCAAATCTTGTCGAACATGCCCACGGACTGCTGGAACAAGGTTTCAAGGCCGTCCGGTTGCAAGCTGGAATTCCCGGCCACGACTCAAACTACGGGGTCCCTCTACCCAATCAAGTCGACCAAGGGAACCTGCCTGTCACAGAATACTGGGACACTCCGTCCTACCTTCGTTTCATCCCAGAAGTATTCTCTGCAGCCCGGAGCGAGCTCGGTGAGGAGGTCCACCTGTTACATGACTCCCATCATCGTCTACGGCCAATCGAGGCTGCACGGCTCGCACAGGACCTCGAACCATACCGTCTCTTCTGGCTCGAAGACTGTGTCCCGGCGGAGAATCAAGAAGTGTACCGACTCATACGAAGTAAGACAGTCACCCCACTGGCGGTCGGCGAGGTCTTCAATACCGTTTGGGACGCTCAAACTCTCGTTACCGAACAACTCATAGATTACCTTCGTATGTCTATCACTCATGGCGGAGGCATCACTGCCATGCGGAAGATATTCGACTTTGCTTCCATTTACCAGGTACGCTCTGGCATCCACGGACCCGAAGATGTCTCGCCGATAGGCATGGCTGCGGCTATCCACCTTGACACTGCGCTCCACAACTTCGGTATCCAAGAATACTCGGGGTATCAATCACTATCCATGGATGTCTTCACTCCGGATTTCACGTTCGAATCCGGCATGCTCTTCCCCGGGGAAGCCCCTGGACTCGGTGTCTCGTATGACGAAGAACTAGCCAATGCCTACCCATACGAGCGATCCTACCTACCTATCAACAGGCTCCGTGACGGCTCTGTGCACGACTGGTAGCGAGATTTTTGCTGAGGGGTTGTCGCGCATCACTAACAGCAGCCCGTCACTGAGGGCTCTTCGGAACGCTTCCGCTTAGCGCGCCAACTATCGCTCTACAGGCCAGCTCCATGCGTATCAACGCAATCAGTCGATTTTCCACCCGTGCTGGAGTGTATTCGATTGACGACGAGCTGGTTAGGTCAATCTCTGAAGCACGCAGGCGGGGGCGCAGTTTGCGTCAGCTACTTTGTTGTCAAGCATTCACGCCGCTCGTCGAGCACTGATAAAGATGAAATGGGTGCCCACACGCTGTGTGGGCACCCATTTCATCGTTGAACTATATGGTTTTGTCCGACATCCAAGTGCACCTTGACCGGATCCAACGTACCGAACACACGGGTGTCGTCCTACCTGCAGCGCAGGATGACCGCCTAGAGCTGGCACGTGCGGGGGTCGCGGCAGACCTCAGCACACACATGATGCACCATCATCAAAACGAGGCGCTCAACTGGACTTCCAGTTGAGCGCCTCGAGCGAGAAGGACAGAAGCCATGCTCGGCACCTATCGGCCTAGTCAAAGATAGATTGGCTGGCCGTTTGGGCCTGTTTAGGCAGAGACCTCTTGGGTTTGAACGGCCTTGTTGGGCCAAAACCTGCGAACCGTGAAGCCCACCAGAAGGAGCAAGATCAACGAGCCACCGATGTTCACTCCCAAACGGATCATGTCCGTTGTTTTGAAGGCTTCAACAAACACACTGCCAGGCATAGCACCGTTCATCGCGTTTGAATGCGCCATCGTGTAAAGCACGCGGTGCATTGCATCGCGACCATACTTGTACTCGGCAGGGTTGTCCTTATCAAACTCATACCGCGCAGATTCACGCAATGCGGTCAACTTTGCATCCGCACCAGACTCAATCATCTGGTAAGCATCCATGAAGACACCTGTGTTGGCGTTGTCCGTGATAATGAACCCGTTGAATCCCCATTCATCACGCAGCAGCTCGGTAATGAGTGGGTAATGACCACCCGTCCACGTGAACCCGAGTCTATTAAACGCAGTCATCACTGCTTGGCTAGCGCGAACCGTTGTATTTGCTTGACTTAATGTGCCGTCTTCCCCCTGAGCCACATAGTCGACTTTCACATCCCCGGCTTTGATACTCATCTCGAATGGCATCAGATAAATCTCGCGGATTGCCTGCTCGTTAGACCAGGTTGCTAAACCAAACTGCCCAGCTCGGTCTCCACGGTGATTCTCTTGCTCATTGATCGCGAAGTGTTTGATGAAGGTATACATACCCTTCTCTGATGCGCCAAGGGCCGACTTGGAGCCGACAACCCCAGAAAGCCACGCATCTTCTGAATAGTATTCACCGTTACGACCGCTAAACGGCGTGCGGTGGATATTCATCGCTGGAGCGTACCAACCGTTTGCGCCACCGACCAGTGATTCGTTACCGATCAGCTTTCCATAGTCGTAGGCAAGTTCATCATTCCACGTCTGTGCAAGCATCATTGGGCTTGGGTACATGCGGCCAGTACCACCATAGATAAGACCAGATGCCGTATCAGCGTCAAGACCAAAAGGCTTGTTGACCGAGTCAAGGAAAGGCGTTCCGTAACCGGACCATGTGATGATGTCTTGGTAGTCCTCTGGAGTCAACTGATCAAGTAACTGATCCCACTTCGGATCGTCGAAATCTAGACCGCGCAACTCAATGAGCGTCAGACCATTCTTTTGACCATAGACAGGTGTATCAGTGATTGACGATGGGTCTGTAGGATTGAGTGAATCGAACGAATCGAGTTTCGCTAAGTCTTCGTCGCTGATCTTCTTAACTCGAGTAAACGAAGCTGGCGTACCATCAGCGTTCGTTCCGTTAATTTCGTTGCCCCACTCACTAATATGCCGCTCGTCAGGCTCACCATCTGGAACAGGCCACGTACCCATCCAATCCGATCGCGACAAGAACTCACCATCACCACGAGCGTCATCGAAGAGATTCTTAATGCTGGTTCCTGTAACAGGATCTACCGCATAAGTGGTGGCATCAATTTCGCTTATCTTTGGATTGTAAAGACTCACAAGAGCTGCGTCACCATTCGACGTCATCCCATCTGCAACCGTCTTTCCCTTGACCGCAAGGATGTTGTTGACGGCTTCATGTGCGTTGATACCGGCAGTCAGGTAGTAGTCGCCAGGCTCAAGAATGTATGTTCCAGTGTTGAGGGAGTCGTACGATTTCAACTGACTCTCATCAATTTCAATGGAAACAGTAGTCGACTCACCCGGAGCCAACTCAGGTGTTTTTCCCATTCCGATGAGCGAAACGGCTGACTTCTCGATACGGTTTGCTACGTCATAGTCCGTGTAAGGGCTCTGCATGTAGATTCCAACTACATCACGACCGGGAACATCGCCTGTGTTCGTAACTGTGACGTGTGCCGTAGCTTTCTTACCTTCCCAATTAACGTCATAGTCAGTCCAGTCAAAGGACGTGTAGGAAATTCCGTATCCAAATGGATATACGACTTCGGAAGCATAGTCAAAGTCGCCCGCATTGCCTTGACCAAGCACAAAGTCTTCATACCGTGTTTCGTAGTAACGGTATCCAACGTAAATGCCTTCCGCATACGTGACATAGTTATATTTGGTGAGTTCTCCCGCGCTATCAACATACTGATAACTACCAAAGTTTTGCGCCGCAGGAGAGTTAGCCGCGTCTGCAGCGTAGGTGTCTACAGTGCGACCCGACGGATTAACAGCACCAGATAAAACACTAGCAACCTGTTCACGAGTTCGCTGTGAGACAACAACAGAGCGAATGTTGGGGAATTGGTCCACCCAGTCTAGCTCGATAGCGGCGTTTGCTTTCACGAGCAAGATAACGTTGTCGAAGTTATCATTCAGATAGGAAAGGATCTCCAACTCAGTCGAATCGGGTTCGACATACGAACGCACTTTGTCCTCAGCGCTTTCAGCATGATTGTACATTGATCGTGGCATGTCCCGACCTTCACCTGCGACGCGGTCGAAGACATAAATAGGTAGCGTTCCCTCAAGACTTTCCTTAACGCCTTTGCCTGCCAGGACACGGTCCAAACTGCACTCGTTAATTGCGAAGTCCTCATCGTCCCCATACCCTATGGAGCCTTCAGCCAAACCACATTCTGAACCATCACCCTCTGCATAGAAGGTCCATAGCGCATCATTAACGCTGAACCCAGCGTTACTCAGGGCTGTTTTGAGATCAGTCGGAGGCACCATCCCCGGAAGCATAAGCCCTCCGGACTGAGGCACGGAATTAGCGCTGAACAAGCTCACCGATGTTCCCGCTTGAAGCGGAAGCAGATTTGACTCGTTCTTCAACAAGATCGTTCCCTGCTCGACGATCTCGGCATCGATCCGATCTTGTTCAGCTACCAGTGCATCGCCCTCGTAGTCTTGCTTGTAGTAGTCAAGGTCAAAATCCGCAGTCTTCACGCCCTTGTTATCGATGTAGTCTCCACGACCAACAAAATTGTCAGCCATGCGGCTATTCTGAGGATCAACGACAAGAATGTTGACCGCCACCATTGTTGCCGCGATCAAGACGGCAACAATACCCGAGGCAACGGTACTTACGACCTTCCTCTTCTTTGACAAGGCCTTTCGTTTCACTTCTCTCCTTAGTCCGCGCATGAGGTTCCACCACTCAACATAGAACTAAAACATCTCTGTCCTAGGTCTTAGCAAAAAATCTGATGGAACCCACTTCTGGATGGACATAAACCCTAGGTTTCGTCCTCCTATAACGTAAAGGCCACCTGCCGTGTTTTGGTGGGCCGCTGCATGAACTGTCGATTTTCGCGTACGATCCGTTGAACTCTCGTCGAAAATGCAGGTGAGCGCTTGGCGCTGCTTTACACACTGCCACGCAACCAGCCGTCATAAAGACATCTTTGCAAGCATACGGTTATGAATCCTCTGCGAAAGATCTCTCCTGTGGATTTCGTAAAACTGGTGCACCGTTCTGCCTCAAGACCAACAATGTATGCAGGATTAACGACCATTCGTGTAACCGCGAACTGACTCCATGGTCTTCACGGATAGTGTGAACCGAACAATGTTTTGCGGCTTTTCATTGATACCAATGTAGCTATCTCTTGCACAGCGAAGGAGACTCCGTGAGCGAGTCCATCAAGAAGTCAGACGTCTTGTCTTCCCTCACCTTTTTTGAAAAGGTGGCGCTCCTTAGCGGCCAAAACACCTGGCAGACCCGCTCAATTCCGCGGCTCGATATCCGCCCTCTTTTTATGGCCGATGGTCCTCACGGTGTGCGCAAACAAGTCGGCTCCTCTGACCACTTGGGAATCAACGCATCCCAACCCGCTACATGCTTCCCAACTGCGGCGACGATCGCAAACAGTTGGGACCCGGAACTTGGGGAACAGATCGGTGCGGCATTGGGCCGCGAAGCCGCGAACTTGGGTGTCGATGTGCTGCTCGGACCAGGTCTGAACATTAAGCGCAGCCCCCTATGCGGTCGTAACTTCGAGTACTTTTCCGAAGATCCATACCTCACCGGAAAGTTCGGTGCCGCCTATGTTCGCGGAATTCAATCCGCGGGAATTGCGGCTTGCCCCAAACATTTTGCGGTCAACAGCCAGGAAACGCGTCGAATGACCTCAAACTCTGTGGTCGATTCCGCAACACTTCGGGAAATTTATCTGACCGCCTTTGAGATGGTCACCAAAGAGGCTTCCCCTCTCACCATTATGAGTAGTTACAACCTCATTAATGGAACGTACGCTAACGAGCACCCTGAACTCCTGCAGAGCATTCTGCGCGATGACTGGGGCTTTTCTGGGGCTGTCATCACGGACTGGGGTGGAGGAAACGACCCACACGCAGCGATCGAGGCGGGTGGCACGATTGAGATGCCATCTCCTGGGTTTGACTCTGTTCAGCAGATCTTCGACTCCAAGAGCACAAACCTGGAGAAGCTCGACGAGCGCGTTGGGGAACTGGTGGATCTTGTCCGCACCATCAACCCGGTTCCAGGCGACCCTGACTTCCAGGATGCTCACCATGCCCTGGCTCAGCGTGCTGCTGAGGAAAGCATTGTTCTGCTGAAAAACGAAAGCTCTTTGCTGCCGCTGTCCGCTACGGAATCAGTGGCGGTCATCGGCCAGTTCGCTTTCAAACCGCGCTATCAGGGAGCAGGATCATCGCTGGTCAATCCCACACGTCTGGACACACCAATCGAGGCGCTCACGTCGAGTTCCCTCAATGTTGTGGCGCAGGTGCAGGGCTTCGAGCATGGGAAGGCCGCTGACAGCGGGCTCATCGCTCAGGCGGTTCAGGCTGCACAAACCGCTCAAACGGTGCTTCTTTACCTGGGTCTTGATGAAATCGCGGAGAGCGAGGGCAAGGACCGCGAGCACATGCGGCTTCCTGAGAACCAGATCGCGCTCCTTCGGGCAGTCGCGGCCGTCAACCCACGAGTCGTCGTGGTACTCGCCGCCGGCTCTGCCATCGAGATGCCCTGGTTGGGCGAGTGCCAGGCGGTACTTCACGGTTATCTTGGCGGACAGGCCGGAGCATTTGCGATGGTTCGCGCTCTGACTGGAGCAATCAACCCGTCGGGGCGCCTTTCCGAGACCTACCCGCTCAGCCTGGCCGACACCCCAACCGCATCGACCTTCCCTGCGCAGACCCGGCATGCGCTCTATAAGGAGGGGCCATTCGTTGGATACCGCTATTACGCCACGACTGGCACCCCCGTTCTGTTCCCGTTCGGCTTTGGACTCAGTTACTCGCAGTTTGAGTACTCCAACCTGAGCGTCACCCGTGATACCGCGACCTTCACGGTGACCAACGTTGGTTCCGTACACGGAGCTGACGTGCCGCAACTTTACGTTCGGGTTCCAGAGGACGCCCGCAAGTTGGGGCCGGTGCCGACTCTTGAGCTTAAGGGATTCCGCAAGATAACCCTTGATCCCGGCGAAAAGAAGACCGTCACGATCAACTTCGATGAATACTCATTCCGAAAGTTTGACGCGGCTTCCCAGAAGTGGATTACGGTTGCCGGAGACTACGTTGTCTGCGTCGGTCACAACGCCAATGACATCGCGCTTCACTCCACTGTGAGGGTCGCTGGCCAGAGCGTAGCGGCAACGCACCCTGCAGGTGAGGTTCCGGGCTACGCCACCGGCCACGTGCAGGAACTGAGCGATCAGGACTTCGCGGTCCTCCTGGGTCGCTCTCTACCTGTGGACGTATCCGCCCGTCAACTTCTCGGGATCAACTCGCCGCTCTCTGATCTGCAATACGCAAAGAGCCCCGTTGGCCGCGCCATCTACAGGCATTACCTCGCGCGTGGCCTGCGTAAGGCCGAGGAGTCCGGCACACCAGACCTGAATCTGTTGTTCCAGTACGGCATGCCCTTCAGGGCAGTTGCAAAGATGAGCGGTGGCCTCGCGGACATGCGCATGGTCGAGGGCATCTTGACCATCGTGAACGGTCACTTCTTCCGCGGCTTTGGCCAGGTTGTCACCCGGTTCTTTGGAAACCGGCGTCGGCAAAAGGCGTTGCAGCGCGAGTTCACTGCTTTGTCCACCACTCATCAGTCCATCCCCGCAACACACAAGTAGGAACCGTGCTTAACAAGATTCGCTCCAAGTGGGCAGCCTTTGAGGAGAAACACCAAGGCTCAGCTCAGTTCGTCATGTTCTTCATCCTGAGTAACGGAGTCACCGCGCTTCAACTCATTTTGATGCCGCTGTTCCGCAATATCTTCAATGGGACGAGTCTGGTTGAAACCAGTTTTCAGGTGCTCCCAGTGGGTACGGGCGCTGACGGTGTATCCCCGTTCTACATCTTCGACTATGCGTCGGGAGCGCTTCCCGAGGGCGGCGGAGGCCTTGCCTACTTCCTCGCGGTTCAGATCACGCTCGCGATCGCACAAATCATCAACTTTTTTGCGCAGCGCAACGTGACGTTCAAGTCCAATACGAGCGTGGCAAAGGCTGCGATATGGTACTTCATCGCGTACGTCCTTATCACGTTCGCAGCTGCTGCTCTGCAGGGCTTTTACAAGGCGCCGATTTATCACCTGTTCATGGAGACCTGGGGAATGGGCACGACCGGCGGCACGATTGCTGATGTCATCACCATGATCATCAACTCCGCGTTGTCGTTCTGGATCTTCTTCCCCATCTTCAAGGTCATCTTCAAGCGTGTCCCTGAGAATGAAACAGAAGAGTTGACAGCCTAAAAACACTTGGGGTTTGCAAAGAGGCAACCACCAAAATGTAGAGTTGTGCCCGCCTCACACGTATTTCGTGGAGTCGGGCACAACGTGTATCTGAAAGGTACTGAGTTAACTGATGATGTCCCCGATCTTGAGCCTCGTGGTTCCGTGTTACAACTCGGCTGCGTACATGAAGCGTTGCCTTGATTCACTGATCGATCCAGCTAGCCCTGACATTGAGATCATCATTGTCAATGACGGTTCGACCGATGACACCGCGCGAATCGCTGACGAGTACGCACTCATGTATCCAAATCACGTCCGGGTGATACACAAGGAGAACGGTGGGCACGGATCGGCTATCAATGCGGGCCTGCGGGTAGCTCGTGGTACCTATTTCAAGGTAGTCGACAGTGATGACTGGCTGGATGAGAGCGCCTATCACAAGGTGCTCACCCTGCTTCGAGGGCTCTTTGAAGATGGCAAGGAGTTGGATCTCCTCATCACCAACTTTGTGTATGAAAAGCAGGGTAAGCGGGTCAAACGGGTTGTCCACTACCGGAGGGCACTCCCCCGGAACGAAATGCTCAATTGGGAGCAGGTTGGGTCATTCTGGACGTGGCAGTACATGCTGATGCACGCGATGACTTACCGCACTCAGTTGCTTCGGGATGCCAACCTGCACGTCCCGGAGAAGAGCTTCTATGTGGACAACTACTTTGCGTTTGTTCCGCTTCCGCACGTGAAGCGGCTTCAATACCTTGATGTTGACCTGTATCGCTATTTCATTGGTCGCTCGGATCAGTCTGTCAACGAGCAGGTGATGATTCGTCGCGTTGATCAACAGATCAATGTCAACATGTTGATGGTTCGCTATCTCAGCGAGGTGCGTCAGCGTGCCACTCTGCCGGTGAGCCTTGAACGTTACATGACTCGTTACGCCTCACTTGTCACATCGGTTTCGTCGGTTCTGCTGATGCGTGATGGCACCCCCGAGTCCATTGCGAAGAAGTACAAGTTGTGGGATGACATAGAGCAGTTGGACAGCGAGCTGGCGTACAACCTGCGGCGTCCACTGGTGGGTAACGTGGTGTCCCGGCGTGGAAAGTCAACGGAGTTCGCCGTCCGGGCAGGATATCGGGGATCGAAGCTGCTGGTTGGGTTCAACTAGGTTCGTCCTGCTCGTACGCACCGTGCCGTGTCCTCGCGTAGGCCCGCGCCACTCTCGCAGAAGAGAGAGTTCAGGCCACCTTCGCGTTGTTTCGTGGAATGAGTATTCGGACGTTGAACCATTGGTCTTCAAGGCCGATCGTGAGGGAGCCGCCGAATGACTCCACGATCGATTTCATGTTACGCAGACCGTAGCCGTGCTTTGCTTTGTCGGCCTTTGTGGTTTGGGGTAGTCCGCCGACCAATGACACGTCTTTGGGCCAGTAGTTCTCGAATCTGATGAGTACGAAGTCTGCCTGGGTGTAGGCGGATACCTTGATGATGCGTTGCTGCGGTTCTGGGATGTCCTGACATGCTTCGATTGCATTGTCGAGGGCGTTGCCGAACAGGGCACTCATCCGCATCAGATCCATGAACTCAAGCGCGGCCCCATCAACCATGAGTGTCATGGCGATCTGTTCTTGGTGGCAACGTTCAAGTTTGGAACTCAGGATGACGTCGAGGACGGGGCTTCCGGTCTGCACCTCGGACTCGTACCCACGGATGCTGTCCTCCAATTGATTGAGGTACTCGGAACGCATGTCGGCGGAGTCTTCTTCGCGGATTGCGGCCACGTAGTACTTGAGGTCGTGGTGCATCCGGTTCAGTTCTTCGATGTTGCGTTTCGACTGTAGGTACTGATCGTGCTGCGATCTGATCATCAGGCGCGTTTCCGCGAGTTCCATGGCATTTTTGATCTGATTGCGGTGACTCTGTTGAGTGTAGAGCGCCACGAACCCCGCAAGGTCGACAAGCGTGCGGATGTAGAAGATATCGAGTCCGTTGCGCCCGCTGAACGGTGTGGAGGTCGTGAGGAAGCTGAGGTTGCTCACGGCGAATGTACCGATCGAGATGGCGAGTGCGGTCACGAGCGATTGACGCTCAACACCCAGCCACTGTCCTTGGGGGAAATTGCGACGTTCAGCGAGGTAGGCGGCACCAAACCCGACCGCATAGGCTGCGATAAGTAGCATGAGACTCAACGCAAAGAGTGCATTGCCGAGCGAGGGGGTTGGATCTTGTGGATGCCAGTGCACCCACAGTTGCCATTCGAGGGAGGCCACGAGTTCTGCGAGCACGAACGCTCTCGCGGTGAGATAGGCGCTGTCGCGGGAGTTTCCGCTGGTACACAGATGGATAAAGCCGAAGATCATGAAGACGGCAGCCGCCATGCCGACTGTCCAGAAGGCAAGGGGTAAGCGCCCTACCAGCACTTGGACGGCAATCATGATCGGAAGTGCCGCAGCGATGACGAGGAATCGCGCCCATCCTGCAAATCGTGGCCGCATAATGGAGATGTAGACCAGTGCGGCGGACCATTCAGCAAGCCCGGTGTACCACCGAGGGATATCTGGAAGGGCTTGCAGGATCACAAGTGTTTACCGCCGATGTAGTTTGTGAGCGCTTCGAGCAGGCCCTTCTTCCGCGATCTGCTGACTTTGAGGTATTCGCCGCTGGACATGTGGCAGTCGTCGCCGTCAATGGCCACGAGGTGGTGGAGGTTGATGAGATATCCGCTGTTCGAACGATAGAAATTACGTTCGATCAGGATGTCTTCGTATTCCTTGAGCGTTCCGTTGAAGACGATGGGGTCATCAATGGTGTGCACGGTGATCTTGTGCTTGTTGCTTTCGATGTAGATGATGTCGGCGATGTCCACGCGCCTGGGTGCGATCCGGGAACCCACGAGGATCGAGGCTCGTTTTTGGCGTTTGAGCTGTTTGAGGCTGCGCGTGAGTTCCGTTTGGAACGCAAAGTAGGATACCGGTTTGAGCAGGTAGTTTTGTGCTTGGACCGCATATCCGCTCGTGGCGTATTGGGCGGTTTTTGTCACGAAGATGATGATCACTGACACGTCGACCTTGCGAATCGCTGCAGCGGTCCGCATACCGTCGACGCCTTCCATTTGGATGTCGATCAGGATGATGTCGTGGTCGGGTTGGTAGTTTTCGAGCAGTTCCGCACCATCGCTGTATTGGCGTACTCGGTACTGCATGGGGTGTTCGCGTTCGTATTCCGCGAGCAACTCGACGAGTCGATCTCGGTCGCGACTGTTGTCGTCGACGATTGCGATGGAAACTGTTCGTCTCGCGGAACTAGACAAAGAACTCCCTCGTTTCTAGCGGTCCGGTCGCCGTTGTTCGGATGCCGCGCATAGCGCTCCCATTATCACTCTAGAAGAGTGCCTCACGCGCGTTAACACAGGGGCATATTCGGTCGGTTTTCCCGCACAATCCGCGCACCTGCACAGTGACGCGGTGGTGTTCGTTTCAGGTTCCCCGCGAGTGGGATTTAGCCCACTCGCGGCTGCGCAAGTGGGTTAGGTCCCACTTGCGCAGACAGTTGGAGACACCTTGACGACGATTCTGCTGGTTCAGGAGGCACACTCCTGAACCAGCAGAATCGTCGAAAATCATTCGCGCACTCGCAACGCTCTTGCTCTTTTGAGAGTGCGCATATCTGCACTCTCAGTGCGTGAGAGTGCACTTTAGGTCACTCTCAAATGGATGGTCAGGTTGTTGGAGCGACCACCATCGCGGAGCGTGGTGCGATCATGACGTGTCCGGTGCAGGACTGGCCGGAGATCAGATCGGTTCCCACAACGCCGCTGAGCTGCGCGGACTTGTCCCCGTGGTTGAGTAGGAACAGGAAGTCACCGCGGCGTTGTGCCTCGATTCCGTCCGGAAGGTCACGCAGTACCGGCTGGACCCGTGCGGACACCGAGAGCAACTGCCAGAAGGCTGCGCGGCTCACTGAGTCGAGGTCGGTTGCGATGTACCAGGCCTGGCCCTTCGCACCAGGAGCCCCAGCCACACCAGAACCGTTCGATTCCTCCGGCGCACTCACAAATCGGCGCGTGATCGCCGGCATCCCCGCGAGGTCCGCACCGCCCGAACGCCCGTCGAACGAGGCGATAATGTCTGCCTCGCCGACCTTTCCGGGGGTGGAGAACCCGAGGATGACTTCGCCGTAAGGCAGGTCTCGGTCGTATCGCTGCGAGCCGTCAGCAGCCGAGACACCGATGCCTGCGGCGGATGGAATGGCAGCGATGACCTGTTCGGCCCACATGCCGCCGCGTAGCCCAAGGCCCGCCGCGCCCACTGCCTCGGCAGCCCGGTCCAGTGCTGGGGCGGTGGCCTCGAGGCCAACCCACGTTTCGGCACTAGGTGTTCCAACGGCGCGGGACAGTCGATCAACTGTGGTCCGACGCGCCTCATCCTCGGTTGAGTCGTAGTAATCAGGTCCACTCAGCAGTGCGTGCTCAACCACTTGCACCCCGAGCAGTTCCTTGAACGATCCGAGGTATCCGCCGAGCACTGCTCGCAGGTTCTCATCGGACACGGAGGTGCCGTGGGTGACCACCACGTGTCCGCCTGTCTCAGCGAAGGCGCGAGCCCGGTCAGCCAGCGAAGGACGGTCGATCCACAACTCGGGAACGATGACCACGCGATAGCCGTCGAGTGAGTCGTCCGGTCCGATCACGTCGGTGGCCACGCCCTGTTCCCACAGCGTGCGGTGCCATGCTTTGGCCTCTGCGAAGTGTTCCGTGCGCTCTGCCGGTCCGACAGCGGACATCTGCGCCCATTCGGATTCCCAGTCGATGACGATTGCGACCTCGGAGGCCGATCGCGTTCCCATGACGGGTGCAAGTCTCGAGAGTTGCGCGCCGAGCGCGGTCACATCATGCCAGGCCTTGGATGCCTTACCGGCGTGGCCGACCATTCCGCCGTGGTACGTTTCAGCACCTGCGTGGGATTGGCGCCACTGGAACTGCAGGATGCCGTCGGCTCCGTGGGCTACCCGCTGGATGGACCACATCTCGTACTGGCCTGGGCGTTTGGGGGAGTTTCGGCCGCGCCACTGCACGGCGGTGTTGACCTGCTCCATGAGGAGCCACGGCGCGCCATCGCCGAGTCCGCGCATCACGTCGGCCTGCCAGGCGATGTCGTGTCCTGCGGCGGGGTCGGACGGGTCCGGGTAGTGGTCGTCGGAGATCAGGTCGAGGTGCTGCGCCCATTCTCGGTAGTCAAGCCACACGAAGGCACCCATGAAGTTTGTGGTGATCGGTTTGTCTGAGATGGCGCGGATCTCTGCGATCTCGCCAAGCATGCAGCCGAGGATCTGCTTGTTCGAGAACCTGCGCCAGTCCAACATCTGCGCTGGATTCGAGAAAGTGGGCATCGTCTTTGGCACGTTGATCTCGCTGAACTGCGAGTAGCGCTGCGCCCAGAACGCGGTTCCCCACGCCTGGTTCAGTGCATCGATGTTTGCGTATCGAGCCTCGGCGAACTTCTGGAACTCCACACGGCAGATATCGCAGAAGCATTCGTGCACGTGGCAGGCATACTCGTTGTTGATGTGCCACATGACCACGCCTGGGTGGTCCGCGAATCGGTCCGCGAGCGCACGGGCGAGTGCCGCAGAGCGTTCGCGGTACTTTGGCGACGATGGGCAGTATTGCTGGCGCGACCCGAACCCGAGGCGCACTCCGTCGGCGGTGACGGGAAGCGTTTCGGGGTGGTTTTCGGCCATCCACACGGGCGGGGAGGCCGTGCCGGTTGCGAGGTCGGTGGAGATTCCAGCGGCGTGCAGGCGGTCGATGAGTTCTGCAAGCCAGTCGAAGTCGTAGGTGCCTTCGACTGGTTCGAGTTTCGCCCACGAGAAGATCGCGAGGGACACCAGGTTCACACCTGCCTCGCGCATCAGTTCGAGGTCGCGGTCAAAGGTCTCGGCGTCCCACTGGTCGGGGTTGTAGTCACCGCCGTAGGCAGGTGACGTCAGTGGCACGGAGGCGCGTTGCTTCATGTTGCAGTCCCTTTGGCTCTTGCTCGTGGTTTTCTTGACTGTCGACGAGTCGGCTGAGAACACGGTAGGTGCTGCGGGGGGTGGGAATCACGCGAAGCAGATTCCCGCCGTAGCGCACCGGACACAGTTCTCAGCCAGAAAATACCGTTGGTTCCGGTACCAACTCACCCCCGGCCCGCCCGCACCCACTTCAACGAGGGTGCGCTGGAAGGTGCGCTGCGAACTGAACCTGACGACTCGTCGGAAATTTTCACAATAAAAATAAGTCTATCGGTGCTCCTGCGATAACCAAAGACACCACTGCCATCAGCACCGACTGTCGCACCACGAGTCCGAAACCTCGCGTTAACACCCGTATTTACGCCCACGAAATCGCTGAGAGGACTCGCCCGAAACCTGTATACAGAACGATATACAGCTATGGACACAGTTCTGGCAGACACTTCAAAACAGGCTCTCCCGCTCAGCACTCGGGTGTATCTACAGGTGCGCGATGACCTCATGAACGGCGTGTATTCGCCGTTCACGCGCCTCGGCGAGGAGAAGTTGGCTGCACGTCACGCGGTCTCCCGCACTCCAGTGCGCGAAGCACTCAAGCAACTGTTAGCGGACGGCCTACTGGTCAAACGCGACAGCGGCCTGTACCCACACGTGCCGAGCTTCACCGAACTGACCCACCTGTATGAACTGCGGGTCACGCTCGAACAACAGGGCATCGTCCGGGCGATCTCGGACCCGACGGTCCACCACGACACCACCCGCCTCGATACGGAACTGACCCGCTGGCACACGATGCAGGACGAGGGTCGCACCCCCGACGCCTCGTTCGTGGTGGAGGACGAACTGTTCCACCGCACTCTGCTCGATTCCGCGGGCAACGGCGCCATCACCCAGGCGCTCGATCAGGTCAGCGCCCGTATCCGCTCAGTCCGGATGTACGACTACCTGACCAGGGACCGACTCGACGCCACAATGTCCGAGCACATTGAACTTCTCGAACTCGTGCTGTCGAACAAACTTCCCCAAGCGCTCGACTTCCTGCGCGATCACATCGGCGCCTCCCGCGAGGTCGTCACCGAACGGGCCGCACGCGCGCTCACCCTTGCCCACCACGCCACGTCAGCGGAGGATCTGCCATGAACGCTGCGGTGCTTCTTGAGGTGCACGGACTGTCCAAGTCATTTGGTCCGGTCCACGCCAACGACAACGTCTCCTTCTCCATCAGGGCCGGCGAGGTGCACGCACTCCTCGGCGAGAACGGTGCGGGCAAGTCCACGCTGGTCAAGCAGCTCTACGGGGTCTACCAACCGGATTCCGGGGAGATCACGCTGGCGGGTTCCCCTACGCGCATCGATTCCCCGGCCACAGCCCGAGCCCAGGGCATCGGTCTTGTGTTCCAGGACATGCGCCTCATCCCCGCGCTCACCGTGTGGGAGAACATCGCGCTGAACCTGCCCAGCACAAAGCGCCAGAAGCCCACAGACATCAAAGCCATGATCGTTGAGGCTTCCGCCAAGTGGGGGCTACCCGTCGAGCCAAACGCACTCGTGGCAGACCTCTCGGTCGGTGAATGGCAGCGCATCGAACTTCTGAAGGTGCTGCTCGCCGGGGCCAACGTGCTGATCCTCGATGAACCGACCTCCGTGCTCACCCCCTCCGAGGTGGGAGCGCTGTTCGCGGTGCTCACCGATCTACGGGCAGCGGGCGTGGGCATCGTCATCATCACGCACAAGCTGCGTGAGGTCCGCGAGATCGCCGACCGGGTGACCGTGCTACGTGGCGGTAAGACGATCGTCTCGGATGTTCCCGCCGACACCCTTACTGACCCCGAGTTGATTGAGGCCATGGTCGGGCGTTCAGTACCCGCGCTTGAATCCTCTCGCACGCAGTTCCCGCCCTCGTTGCCAGCCATCGAGTTGGCGGCGGCCAGCCTTACCCGCCGCGATGGAACCTCGGCCCTGCGTTCCGTGTCGTTCCGCGTTCACCCCGGCGAAATCCTTGGGATTGCAGGGGTCGCAGGTAACGGGCAGGAAGAACTCGTGGACGTGCTCACCGGCGTACGCGCCGCAGAGGACGGGGATGTCATGCTCAACGACCACGTTGTGCCTGGCGGCCAACCCGGTGGATTCAAGGCCCGGGGCGTCATCTCCGTGGTGCCCGATCCCGTACGACAGTTCGTGGTCCCCGGCATGAGTATCGCCCAGCATGCCGCACTGTGGGAGGTCGCGCATGGCGAACACACCTCGTACGCCACCAAGGCGGCAGCCCGCCGCTTCACGGAACGAGCAGCGGCGGTCGGGCTACCTGTCGCACCATCGCACCGCGTCCTTGAAGAGCTCTCCGGTGGAAACATCCAGCGCGTCCTGTTGACCCTGGCCTTCTCCACACCGGGCAGCGTGCTCGTGGTCTCCTACCCCACCCGCGGCCTCGATGTGGCAACCACCCGCGACACCCGCCAGCGCCTCCTTGAGGCCCGTGAGCGCGGCCTCGCAATAGTGCTGGTCTCCGAGGACCTGGACGAACTCCTTGAGGTGTCAGATCGGATCGCGGTCCTCAACGAGGGCTCGATCACTGGAATCCTTGACCGCTCCGACGCCGATCGCGCCGCGCTCGGTGACCTTATGACTCGATTGGTGGAAGCGGCATGACAGCAGCAGCATCGACTCAAACCGCGAGCGCACCACGGCCTCGGTTCAGCATCAATCCGGTGACGGCTGGCAAGCGTGCTATCCGCCCAATCCTCAGTGTGGCGGCGGCCCTCGCGGTGTTTGCCGCATTGGCCCTGGCGCAGAATGCTCCGCTCAGCGGGATCATCGAGGCGTTCACGATCGGCCTGAACAACCCCAACTTCTGGCAGCAGACGGTCGTGCGGGCGGTTCCGCTCATGATCGCTGCGGTGGGGGTGGCCATTCCCGCACGAGCAGGCCTGGTCAACGTGGGAGCGGAGGGGCAACTCATCGCCGGTTCGGTTGCAGCCGCGGGCGTTGGCCTTCTGGTGGGTTCCGCGTTCCCAGGGCCGCTCAGTTGGCTCGTGTGTGCGGTAGCAGGAATGCTTGCCGGTGGTGTGGTCGCGGGGTTCTGCGCCTACCTCAGGGTACGGGTGAACGCACCGGAGGCTGTGACCACGCTGCTCATGAACTTCATCCTGCTGGATGTCATGCTCTTCCTGCTCTATCAGCCGTGGAAGGACCCCAACGGTTCCGGTCAGCCGCAAACCCGGCCACTGGACCCGGCCGCGATGCTTCCCATGCTCCCTGGAACCAGGATCTCCATTGCGATCCTTGTGGCTCTTGCGGTCTGCGGATTCGCCTGGTGGCTTGCCACTCGAACCGACTGGGGTTTCCGGATCACGGTGGCGGGTGGAAACCCGGAGGCCGCGGTGCGCTCGGGGATTTCGATCACCAAGACGTCGGTGCAGGCGATGGCCCTGGGTGGTGGCCTTGCAGGATTGGGCGGTGCGCTCAACCTGATTGGACTCGAGGGTCAGTTACGACCCGACATCCTGACCTCGTTCGGGTTCATCGCGTTCCTTGCCGCTTTCGTGGCTCGCTCGAACATCTTGGGCTCACTGGTTGCCGCCTTCTGCTTCGCGGCGCTCATGGTTGCGAGCAATCCGCTGCAACTGCGGGCGGGCCTCGACGGAAGCGCCGTCTACGTGCTCCTCGGCCTTGCCTGCCTGGCCCTGACCGCACTCGCTTCGACGCTAAGGACAACCCGATGATCGAGATCCTCTTGGCCGGTGCGATTGCCACCGGAACCGCAATCCTCCTCCCGGCGCTGGGTGAGTTGTTGACGCAGCGGGCAGGCATCACGAACCTCGGAACCGAGGGGGCCATGCTCGCTGGCGCTCTGACCGGCGTGATCATGGGCATCTCGACTGGCAGTCCGTGGCTTGGTATAGGCGCTGGCATATTGGCTGGCGCAGCGGTCGCAGCCCTGTTCGCGTGGGCGGTCGTGTTCCGCGGGACCAACCAACTCGCAACGGGTTTGATCGTCTGGTTCCTGTTGTTCGGACTCACGTCAATGTTCGGGCGCGAGTACAACGGTCAGGTCCTCCCACCCATCGGCAAGCTCGCTATCCCGGGCCTGTCCGATCTCCCGTTCGTGGGAAGCATCCTGTTCCACCAATCCCCGATCGTGTATCTGGGATTCGCCCTCATCGCGGGCGTGTGGTGGCTCTTGACCCGCTCACGTGTTGGTCTGCTCATCCGCGCGACCGGCGAACGTCCACTCGTGGTTGCGGCGGCGGGCAACCGCCCCCGACTCATCCAGTTCCTCACCACAACTCTCGGCGGTGGCCTGTCTGGTCTCGGCGGCTCGTACCTCTCGGTGGGCGTGGTGGGTAACTGGAGTAACAACATGACCAACGGCTACGGGTTCATTGCCGTCACCGTGGTCATCTTCGCGGCATGGCGCACCAACTGGGCAACGGTCGGCTCCTACCTGTTCGGAGCGGCCATCACGTTCGCATCGCAACTGCAGGCCCGCGGCTTCGCAGTCAACCAGTATCTGCTCGACGCCCTGCCCTACCTGCTCACTCTCGTGGTTCTCGTGGTCATCTCCTCGCAGCGTAAGGCCGCACCGGAGGCCTTGAACGCTGCTCTAGCGGCACGTTAATCCCCAAACCTCCCCATACCCGTACTGGGGAACAACACTGAAAGAAGGCACCGAAATGAAGAAGCTCGCCCCGATCGCTCTTCTCGCAACCACCGGCCTGTTGGCCCTCACTGCCTGTTCGGACGACGGCAACGCATCCGACGGGTCCACGCCCAATGGTGCCGACGACATCACCGTGGGTGTTGTCATGGTCGGCTCCGTGAAGGATGCGGGCTACAACGAGGCCGTCGCGGTAGCCGCGGAGGAACTCGACAAGGTCGACGGCGTGACCGTGTTGACCGCCGATCAGATCCCGGAGAACAACTCCGTCACCGACACCATGCAGTCCATGGTGGATCAGGGCGCTGAGGTCATCTTCGCCACGAGCTACGGCTACATGAGTTACGCGGCCGACTTCGCCAAGGCGAACCCCGAGGTCACGGTCTTGCACCAGGGTGGCCTGTGGGAAGAGGAGTTTCCTGAGAACTTCGGAACCTACTGGTCCTACCCGTACGAACTGTTCGGTTTGGGTGGCATCGCGGCTGGCGACGCAACCGAGTCCAACAAGCTCGGCTTCATCTACGCGTTCCCGATCAGCCAGACCATCGGTAACGTGAATGCATTCCACCTGGGCGCGCAGAAGACCAACCCTGACGTGGAGACCTACCTCATCAACACCTCCGACTGGTGTGACCCGGTCAAGCAGCAGGATGCCGTGTCCGCGCTGGTTTCGCAGGGCGTCGACGTGCTCTCTCAGCACCAGGACTGCCAGTCCACGGTGATTCAGAGCGCCGTCCAGGCGGGTGCGAAGGTGGTTGGCTACCACCACGATGCCTCCGACATTGCAGGTGAGGCGTGGCTGACTGGCTCCTCGTGGAACTGGGCTCCGGTCTTTGAGGACATCGTCACAACCGTCCAGGCGGGCGAGTTCGCTGGCTCGCAGTACAACGACAACTGGCTCGGTTCGCTCGCGGACAACAACTCGACCATGACCTTGGCTGAGTTCGGTCCGTCGGTGAGCGATGAGACCAAGGCCAAGATCGAGGACGGCCTGCAGGGCCTCAAGGACGGCACCGAGTCCGTGTTCGCTGGTCCTATCTACTGCCAGGATGGTTCGGTGCTCGTGGCCGAGGGCCACTCGGCCACCTACGCTGACGTCAACGGCTTCAACTGCCTGGTTGAGGGCATCGTCGGTTCGCTGCCGTCCAACTGATCATGACCGTTCTGTCCTCCTCTTCACCGTATGCGTGGCCGTGGGATGGTCACCTTGATCCATCCCGTCTCGCACTGCTTATCGTCTCCTCATTGCCGACGAGCAGTCACCTTGACCAGTCACCCACGGGCTCCGGCGTGGTGACGTCCGGTCTGGCCGCCCCTTCGGGGGCGGCCAGCCGCGAGGCGCAGGCCACCGAAGCCCTCGCCGGAGTTGTCCGCGAGACTGGCGGGATCGTCGTCAATCTGATGTGTCAAACCGATGGGCAACCAACACCCGAAGGGTGGATTGCGGCCCCACAGATCGACGGATTCTATGAATCGCGACTCGACTCGTACCTGCGAGCGCAGGGACGCGACCAACTGTTGCTTGCCGGAACGTGGCTGGAGACCACCGTGCACTCGACCCTGCGTTCCGCGAACGACCGGGGCTATGAGTGCCTGATCGTGCAGGACCTGTGCGTGTCATACGACCCGGACCTACGCACCGGTTCGCTGTCCTGCGTCGAAATGTCCGGCGGCATCTTCGGGGCCATCGACTCAAGCACGCACGTGACCGCGCTGCTCACAACCCACTTCTCACGTTAGGACCGCACCATGACTGAAACCGTGACCACCTACCCGCCCGTCGACGCCCAGCCGTACGTGTGGCCATTCGATGGCCGGATCGATCCCGAACGCACCGCGCTTTTGTTGATCGACTGGCAGGTCGACTTCTGCGGGCCGGGCGGCTACGTCGACTCGATGGGATACGACATCGGCCTGACCCGGGCCGGACTCGGACCGACCGCCAAGGTGCTTGAGGCCGCACGCAAGGCGGGCCTGACCATCATCCACACCCGCGAAGGCCACCGACCCGACCTGTCCGACCTCCCAGCCAACAAGAAGTGGCGTTCCGAGCAGATCGGAGCGGGCATTGGATCAACCGGACCGTGCGGACGCATCCTTGTGCGCGGCGAGGCAGGCTGGAACATCGTGCCCGAGGTCGCGCCCCTCGACGGCGAGATCATCATCGACAAGCCAGGCAAGGGCGCGTTCTACGCAACCGATCTCGACCTGGTGCTGCGTTCCCACGGGATCACCAACATCATCCTGACCGGAATCACAACCGACGTGTGCGTGCACACCACGATGCGCGAGGCCAACGACCGCGGCTACGAATGCCTCATCCTGTCCGACTGCACCGGAGCCACCGACCACGACAACCACGTGGCCGCGCTCCGCATGGTCACAATGCAGGGCGGAGTGTTCGGAGCAGTCTCGGATTCCCAGTCCGTTCTCGCCTCGCTCGCACACACCCACTAACTTTCTTCCCTCCCCTGGGTTGTGCTGCTCCAAACACATGGGGCAGCACAACCGCTAACTGTTGACATACGTTCGCACCCAAGGATGTTCCGATGACCCAGACTCCCAGTTCAGCAACCGATCGAATCACCCGCGCGCTCGCGGATCTTGATCAGTTCGGGCAGCGCAATGCGTGGATTCACGTGGCCGAGCATTCTGAGCTCATGCAGGCCGCCACTCAGGTTGATGCGGCTGTGGCCGACGGTGAGGACCTGCCGCTTGCCGGGATGGTCATCGCGGTCAAGGACAATATCGACGTTGCGGGGATGCCCACAACCTGCGCGTCACCGGGTGCCTCCTATACGCCAGACCAGGACGCCACGAGCGTGCAGCTGCTGCGGGCTGCGGGAGCCGTGATCTTAGGGAAGACCAACATGGACCAGTTCGCGACCGGTCTGGTCGGGGTGCGCAGCCCGTATGGGATTCCGGTGTCGGTCCTCGATCCCGAACTGGTCTCAGGTGGGTCGAGTTCCGGATCAGCCGTAGCCGTGGCTCAGGGCATTGTGGATGCCGCGCTGGGTACGGACACCGCCGGAAGTGGGCGCGTCCCCGCAGCCTTCAACGCGATTGTGGGCATCAAGCCAACCCTCGGCCTCGTCTCCACCAGCGGGGTGGTGCCGGCTTCTCCAAGTTACGATGCGGTCACCGTTTTCGCTGCTGATCTGAGCACCGCCGAGTTGGTCCTCGCACAGATCGCGCACCCTGATCCGGCCGATCCACGTAGCCGTCGCTGGGACAGCCGTGCCCCGCTTGCCGCTCCCGCGGCTCCCGTATACGGGGTGCCCACCTCTCAAGCGTTGGAGCCGATGTCCGCAAGTTGGCGCAGCGCGTTCGAGAGCAGCGTTGCGGCCCTGACCGATGCGGGAATGCGCGTGGTCGAGGTAGATATTACTCCGCTCCTCGGTGCGGCGAAGCTCCTGTATGACGGCGCATTGATCGCCGAACGTACTGCGGCCTTCGGCACCCTGCTTGATCGCGAACCACACACCGTCGATCCCACGGTGGCCGGTATCGTGCGGACAGGGGAAGGCAAGAGCGCCGTCGAGTTGGCAAACAACCAGTTTGAGCTCGCTCGGGTCCGCGCCTTGCTCGGCGAAGTCTGGTCCGAGATCGACGCCCTGATCCTCCCCACGGCTCCGGGCCACCCATCCGTAGCCGAGGTGCGGGCCGATCCGGTTGCCGTGAACAGTTGGGTGGGTACCTACACCAACTTCGTGAACCTGCTCGATCTCTCCGCCATGGCCGTTCCCGGAATCGCGCCAGTAGGGGTCACGCTCATCGGTCCCGCATTCGCGGATCGTGCGCTGTTGGACCTCGCGCTCCACGTACAGCACGTGTGCACGGGTCGTCCCTCCAGTTCAGGCGGGGCGACGGGCCATCCCTCGACATGGCTCCCCGAAAACGCCTCCATTGCGGTGTTCGGCGCACACCTGACCGGGCAACCGCTCAACCACCAACTGACCTCACGCGGCGCACGGCTCCTCGGCGAAGTCACCACCGCCGCCACCTACTCGCTCTACACGCTCGACACCGTTCCGCCAAAGCCCGGCCTCGTACGCAACACCGGATCAGGAACCTCGTTCATCGGGGAAGAATGGGCGATACCGGTAGCTCGCCTCGCCGAGTTTCTTGGGGATTTGGCCCGGCCGATGTGTGTGGGCCAGGTCGAGTTGTCCGATGGCCGTCAGGTGCTCGGGTTCCTGTGTGAACCGCACGCCCTAGACTCCGCTCAGAACATCTCCGACTTCAGCGGCTGGGCCGAATACACGAGTTTTTCCCCGGTCCGCTGATGCGCACTCCCATCCTGTTCATTCACGGCGCTGCGACCGGCCCCACCGTATGGACCGGCGTGGTCAGTGCGCTGTTCGGACTGTTCAACGCCCAGGGACTACCCACACCGGAACTCCGTGCCCCGAAACGTCCGCAGCACGGTGACTGGGATGAAGAGATCGATGCCCTGAGCAGCGCGGCGAGCGGAGCCTTCATCGTGGGGGTCTCTGGCGGGGCAACCCTCGGCTGGGAACTCCTGAGCAGCAGATATCGCAGCAACGCTCCTGCCATACCGGTCGGTGGGATCTTGCATGAACCTGCCGCAGGATCGCTCGCCCCCGGGTTACTCTCCCACGTGGCGCAGGCGCTGTCGGCTCAAGGACTCGCTGGTTTTGGGAAGGCCCTGTACTCAGAGAGTTGGACCCCGGCGCTGGCCAGCATCGATGATGCCGGAGTCGCCCTAGAGTTTGCGATGTTTTCACGATTCGAACCCACAGCCCTGCGCGTCCCCGACGCCGTGCTGCTCACCACCGGAACCGATTCACCCACTCTGCGACACTCCTCCGTGACCCGTTTGAGTGAGACCTACGGTGTTCCTCGCAGCATGATTCCCGGTAAGCATGCCGTGCACCTGGATCATGCCCAAGATTTTGCCCGGGCCGTATTCGAACAGTATCTGGCTGTCACCGGAAGCCAGGTGCCTCCACGGGCTTGATGAGCACAGTGGCGGCTATTCGCCCTGTTCCAGCAAATAGAGTTGGTAGTCAAGTTCATCTGCGGCTCGCAACGCCCGAGCAGCCACGGTCGTCGCGATCTCATTCCACGCATCTTCACCGGAAATATGGGTCTGGATCTCGTCAATGATGCCCTCTGCGTGGTACGGCTTCACTTTGCCGTCCTCAACCACCATGTAGTTCTCAAAGTAACGGTCACGCGGAATGCCAGGATCCAGCAGCCGGGCGGTGAAGAGCTCAGCAATCTCTTGCTCGCCCAGACCCTGCTCGAACTCTCCGGAAGCAAGTAGCGCGAACCCTGCACCACCACCATCTTGGTTGAACCAGCCACGTTCTTCAGTAAATGATGCGATCTGCTGATAGTCCGGTTCTGCGTCAAGCACACCACTTTCCAGCGCGAGTGCTAGACCGTTCTCGGTGATGGGGAAGTCAAACCCGACCTGTTCGATCTGGAGTTGGAAGGCCCTGATGAGTGGTGTGAAATCAAACTCGGGAAGTTGCTCGTCTAGTTCCTTGAGGTCGTCCAACCAGATATACGGCTCGGAAAATCCCATCTCCCGCACCCGTTGATAGCGCCAACTGTCCGTGTAAACCTCGTCGGGATCTACCTCAAAGCGGTATTCGTCGGGTTCCTCGTATTCTCCATACTCCTCGTCACCGGCGTCCCAAAACTCTTCGATTCCGGGGGTAGTGAACTCGGAGGTTACCTCCGTCTGGTCGACCGCAAGCGACATGATCCCTATGAACACCACCGCGGCAACGGCAATAGGGATCAAGAAGCCCAGTACTATCCCAGTGAACGTGGCAGTCTGCGCGGCTGGGTTCTTCTGGACGGTCGAACGCGTTACCGTGCTCGCGCTCGTGCCAGCGCCCAGCGAGGTATAGGTGGTTGTTGACGAGTTTTGCCGGGTTGTGGTGTACTCGGGAGCCTCGTCGGTGGAGACATCCGTGGTTGGTGGTGGAGTCACCGAATTCTGCGTTACGTGTTCAAGCGGTCGAATGAAGAACCTGTCAGCCACGAGACCTCACGCTCTAGAACCCAAAGCCAAACAGCGTCGTCTCATCAATGCTGTACGGCCCGCCCCCAAAGGGGTTGTCATCATCTAGGTATTCGTCGTGGTCTGAGCTCTCGCCACTCTCATCATCGAAGTACTCTTCCGAGTATTCACCGTCGTCTAGGATGACTGCGCCTTCAGGCAGTTCAACGCCCGGCGGGAAATCATCCTCTTCGAAGTACACGGTGCTCCCCGGCAGGAAACCGCCATCATCGAAGAACGGGGAGAAGTTGTTGGAGACCTCGCCAAACCCAGAGAGGACTCGGCTTGCCACGCCCAAGAAAAACAGAACGAACACAATCATGCCGATGACCTTGATAACGCCGGCGGCGCTCGTCTCCTCCTTCTGCATCGGCTTGTCACCGAATGAGTAACTACGGCCCACAAAATAATCCTCGGGCAGTTCCTCAGCATAGTTTTGCTGACCATTGGCAGAGTTGCCCTGGGCGTAACTGACGCGAGGCTGCTGTGGCCGGTTCGCGGAAGGTGACGCCGCGCTGTCCTTCGGAAGGTGCGCATTGTGAGCGGGAACTGGCTGCGGCGTTTGGTGTGGTGCGTGCTGCTGTGTCTGTTGTGCAGCCGCCACAGGCTGCGCATGGACTGCCGCAGCGTCGTCCCCAGGCGCAGCGTTCCCGCGAGAAGCACCCTCATATGAAACGGAAGGCTCAGCCGTTGGACTGTGCGTAATGTAGTCCGGCTGATTGATGAAGAACTTGTCGTTTGCCATGTTCGCTCGTTTCACACGAAAAGATTGCGTGGATATGTACTGATCCTACGCAGTCTATGTGCTGGTTGTCGCCCATATTTCAGCGCGCATCTAAGCGAGCGGAACGAGTCGTCATACGGATCGCCCCAATACATGCGGCCACAACCAGAATCACCCCGGACCACTGCACGAGCGTGAGCGCCTGTCCCAGTACCAGCCAGCCGGCGAGCGCGGCCACGACCGGAGCGAATGCGAGCAGGACAGAGAAGGTGGAGGCGGGGACTCGTCGCAAAGCAAGAAGCTCAAGAGCATAGGGAATCGCGGAGGACAACAGCGCAATACCCAGCCCAATCGCGAGGATATGCGGTGCGATGAGCACCGCCCCCGTCGTCGCTGCGGCGAACGGCACAACCGCCACGCTGCCCACGGCCATCGCGAGCGCCAGGCCGGACAGCCCTTCAAACTCGCGACCAGCGCGCCGCGCACCCAGAATGTAGAACGCCCACATGAGCGCCGCAATCAGCGCGAACATGACGCCCAGCGGGTCAAGTCGCAGCGGTCCATGCGACAGCAACACCACCCCACCAAACGCGCACGCCACCCACAGGGTGTTCAACCAGCGGCGCGCCAAGACTATCGAGAGGATCATCGGGCCAAGGACCTCGATCGTGACCGTGATGCCCAACGGAATACGCTCCAGCGCAAGATAGAAACTCGTGTTCATAGCCGCGAGCGCCAGCCCGAACCCGACGACCGTGCACCAGTTTCCACGGGTCAAACCGCGCAGCGTTGGTCGGGCAATCACTCCCAGAACCAGTGCGGAGAACGCCAACCGTAGTGCCACCGCGCCGATAGGACCAACCTGCGGAAACACGAGGACCGCGATCGACGCGCCAACCTCCTGGCAGATCATGGCCAGGAACATCAGTGAGACACCCGTGGTCATGTGGGATCGGCTGTCGATTGGGTTCATACCTCTATTGTCTGCCCTGCAGTGGTGCGCCCGGTACGTACCCCGTTGTCCTCATGTGCGCGTGGCACAATGGGCCGCATGGAAAACCAGTTCTCGCACCTTCGCCCAGGCAACGATGTCCTCACCATTTTGAAGGCCGGACTGATCTTGTCTTTGGTTGGCATGGTTCTTGGGATCGGCATGTCGGTCTGGTGGTCCATGCGTGCGGGATCGGATCACGTGACGTTCGCAGTCTTCTCCATCCTGGTGTGCGCTGCACTCGGTGGTGTGGTCGGCGTCGTTGGCGGGTTTGGCGCGCTGTTTGCTCAGAGATTCGCGGCTCCTGCGGCCAACGAGGCCACGGCACGGTGGATCATGGCGGCGTTCTTCTCCAGCACGGGGTTCATCGTGCTGGTTCTGTTGGCTCTGAACTCTTTGACCACGCCGGTGATATTGGGGCTGGTTGCAGCGGACTTCGCGTTGCTCGCGTTTGGTTATCTATATGTTGCGCCCCGCCTGATCGCACCGAAGACACCGCGCGGCGGGCTTGATGACAACTTTGATGGTTCTCAGATCACGCCTCCGGGCGCTTAACTACATTTAGGCGTATAGGTTTTGTCTTGTTCGTTAGTGTCTAGACCACTCACACACAAGACAAAACCTATACGCCTCATTGCTGAGGGTTGAACATCCCACCCTTTGCGCAAAAGATTGGTCAGCCCTTGCTGACTATACAGTGATCAATGTATGGTCAGTACATGCTGACCATTACTTCCCGTCTCGACGCGATGAACCGCTTGGGGCGCGCGATGTCCGACCCCACCCGGGCGCAGATTCTCCTCAAGCTCCTCGACGGACCAGGCTACCCCGCTCAGCTGGCGCGAGACCTGGACCTCACCCGTACAAACGTGTCGAACCATCTGGCCTGCCTACGCGGCTGCGGCATCGTCGTAGCCGAACCAGAGGGCCGCCAGACCCGTTACGAGATCGCCGACCCGCACCTCGCTGCCGCACTTTCGGCCCTCGTCGACGTCACCTTGGCCGTGGATGAGAACGAACCATGCATCGACCCCTCCTGCCCCATTCCCGGATGCTGCGGCAACAGTGAAGCGGAGGATGCACGGTGACCATACTTGAGAAGGCCTCGGCCCGCACCCAAGTACTTCAACGACGCATCCGAATCATCGTGGCCATCACGATCACCTGGAATGTCATTGAAGCGACGATCGCACTCATAGCAGGTGGCGCCGCCTCCTCGGCGGCGCTCATCGGTTTCGGTCTCGACTCAATTGTCGAGGTTCTTTCCGCCGCCGCCGTAGCCTGGCAATTCGCCTCGCCCAACCCCAAGTCTCGTGAAAAGATCGCGTTGCGGATCATCGCGGTGTCCTTCTTTGGACTGGCCGCCTACGTTTCCATCGAGGCCGTATTGTCGCTCGCGGGATTCCGCGACCCCGAACACTCAACCATTGGCATCGTCCTTGCGACATTGAGCCTGCTGGTGATGCCATTCCTGAGTTGGTTCGAGCGTAGAACCGGGCAGGAACTTGGCTCCGCCTCAGCCATCGCCGACTCAAAGCAGACACTGATCTGCACCTACCTCTCGGCGGCGCTGCTGGCTGGCCTGCTGCTCAACTCACTGTTCGGGTGGGCGTGGGCGGATTCGGTCGCCGCGTTGGTCATTGCCGCCGTTGCGGTGCGTGAAGGCATCGAGGCATGGCGGGGCGATGCCTGCTGTGCGGCTCCCGTCAGCAGACTTGTCGCAACAGATCAGGGATCTCTCACCTGTGATGACGGGTGCTGCTCGCACTGAACCACCTCTGATTGGCGACGCTTCCAACCTCCCAGCGCATCAACGCTGGGAGGTTGGTTGCGTGGGAGAGGCCGTATCGTCGCCAATCTCGACCGCGAAGTCACACTGCCGCTGAACGTGTAGGGAATTGCTTCGGTGTGCGATTCCTTTTGCGCACACAGAAGTAATCCCCCACACGCTCACATCAGGCGAGTGTCAGGAACCCGAGGACTGCGCTCACGGCGCTGAGCACTGCGAGCACCAGAGCCGGGGTGGCACTTTCCGTGCGCTTCCGGTGCACCACGACGGCGCCAACCATGATGATGGTGAGGCCTACAGCCGCAATTGGGGTAAGAACGGGAGCGATGTGGGTTGCGAGGGGAAGGATCAGTCCCAGTGCCCCGAGTACCTCAGCGGCACCGATAGCCTTGACGGCCCCGGCCGAAAAGTCCTCCGCATAGCCCATACCAGCCGCAACGAGGGCTTCTTTGGACCGTGCGAGCTTCATGCTGCCTGCGCCGAGGAACGCGACGGCAAGCAGGATGTTGATGATCCACAGTGCGATCGTCATCTATGTCTCCATTACTGTAGGTAGGGTTGGTTACGATGTGTAAGTAACCCCATCGTGCATCAGGTTTGAAGGCCTTGCAAAAGGCACATTGAAGTAAGTAGGTGACATTCGATGCCGTCAGCGAATGAGGACTGCGCTCCCCTCACAGAATACGAGGGCTCCTGCCAGGGGCAACATGGTGCCGAGGAGGGGCGGATGATCCGCGAGGTACTGTCGCGGGTCGGAGACAAGTGGTCCCTGCTCGTGGTGGCCACGCTGCGCGGCGGTCGGTTGCGGTTCTCCGAACTGCAGGGGCACATCCCGGGGATCTCGCAGCGTATGCTCACCCTTACGCTCCGCCACCTTGAGCGCGATGGACTGCTCAGCCGCACGGTCCACGCGGAAGTACCGCCACGGGTCGAGTATGAGCTAACCGACCTGGGGCGCACACTCATGGAACTGTCCATTGGGCTTGGCATGTGGGCCGTGGAGAATCGAGAACGCATCGAGACTGCTCGCGCGGCCTACGATTCGGCTCACTCACAGGTTTGACCCCGCACTGGCAGTCCGGGGTGCCGCCAATCCGCCCGTTGACAGGACGAACCGGAGTTACGCCGCCTAGACGATACGACTAGTTCGAGGCCACGCAAGAAGACCCGAACACGCAGTCAGCGTTTGGGCCAGCGCCAGTCAGGCCCGTCAAAACGCAGTTGTCCTCGCACTGAGGTTTCGGATCCGTCATTCTCAAGCTCTATGAGGGTGGATCCTTTCGCGAGCGCCTCGACCAGCGGCTCTGCGTGTGTGACGACAACAACCTGCATACGTTTGGCGGCACTCAGGATGAGTCCCGCAAGTGCAGGAAGCAGACGTGGATGGAGACTGCCCTCGGGTTCGTTGAGCACGAGCAACTCGGGCGGGCGTGGGCTTAGGAGCGCTGTGGCCAGCAGCAGGAATCGCAGGGTGCCGTCAGATAGTTCGGCTGCGCCGATGGGGCGTTCGAGACCCGGCTGGTGCAGACAGACCCGCGCGATCCCGGAGTCGTCTCCGACCAGCCCAGCGTGGGCTCCGTTGAACGCATCAGCAATCGCCGCTTGCAGGCGCAGCCCATCGCCTGACCCAAGGACTGTCGCCAGAGCGCCAGCGAAATTGGAGCCGGACGGGTTGAGGACGGGAGTGAAGCTCACAGGCCCCGGACGCCGCGCTGGAGCAGACGAGTCGGTGCGCAGGTTGTCGTAAAACCGCCACCGACGAGCCGATTCGCGCAACTCAAACAGTTCCGGGGTCTCGGTGGGCGACGCGAGCATCGCCAGCATCGATTCGCTCTCTTGCACCCTCGCATCCAGTACCGACAACTTACCGTCGGCGCCGCGATACTTCACGGCCAGCGACCGGCGCTCCGCAACTATCGCGGACGGGCGCAATGTTGTTCCATGCCAGATGGTCTCGTTCTTGACCTCTGGATCGAGCAGGAGCACCCCGCCGGGAACATCGAATGCCGGGGTTTGTGGCAACCCAAGGTCAATTGCGTAGGAATAGTCATCCGTCGCGAACCCGAGCCGCAACGCGACTCTTTTGCCGCGTTCCCGCCGCCCCGCATATAAAGCGCTGCGCAGCCCACCCTCAGCGACGAGGGATTGTAGCGCGCCGTCCCGGACAATATCCGCGACCAGCCTGAGCGCTCTATACACATTCGATTTTCCACTGCCATTCACACCGGTCACAACGGTCAACTGCCCGAGGCCCACAGTGACCTCTCGTAGCGACCGATAGTTCTCCACGGCAAGGGTTCGAATCATGCCAGCAGTCTATAGTTCCCCTCCGACACCCCAACTTTATTCGTCTCGTGAACGCCTCCACTGCGTGTGGGCTCCCCACTCGCGAAGCTGTTAAGCAGACGAAATTGTCGACGAGCCATTTCTTCCAGCGCACCGCCGCCGGGAGGTGAGTTGCGCTGGAAGGAACCGTGTCGTCGCCAATCTGTGCAGTAGCCCTCGGTTCGCAACACCGGATCTTAGCAATCAAGGTTGACAAGAAATCCTTAGCAACATAGGTTGACAACATGGAGTCTATGCATCTAACAGATATCGCAGCCAACACAAGCGATCCACGATCCGGCCTACGCGCTGTTGCCTCGTTGAGAGTTTTGACTGAACGCCTAGAACTCACTCAAGTCGAAGCAGCATTACGCGCAGGTATGGGATGGTCGGACGTTGCAGAAGCTCTCGGGGTGAGCCGGCAGGCAGTCCACAAAAAGTACTCGAAGAAGATCGATCAGACGATCCCAACCCCACGGAGGAACCGTTGAGCAAGTTCACGAATGCGGCAGCCACTGCACACACGCTCTCACTCACCGCGATGGAAGAGGCCTCACGGTATGGTCAGCGCACGGCAGAGATCGACCACATGTTTCTGGCTCTCGTGGTCAATGAACAACTTGCCGGTCAAGTCCTACGCAGTCTAGGGATCACACTCGATTCGGCGCGTGATGCAGTCACGGCACAGCATGCCGCACAACTCGAATCCCTAGGAATCTCCACAACCATGCCGGAGCCTGGCGAGATCGTGTTTCACCAGACTGCTGGCTATCAATGGGGCGAGGGTCCGCTAGTCGTCATTAAAAAGGCCAATGAGAGCGGTGCTCGCGGAGACGCAGCAGCCGCCTTGCGCGAACTTGTAGTCGAGCCCAGCGGAATGATCGAAGCCATTTTGCATCGCCTCAACACAACGCCACAGCAGGTCATTTCTACGCTCGATAAAGCAGAACAGTATCGGTCGGCGACACGGTCTGCTCAAAAATCACGGCAGAACCTAGCAGGCGTTTCGGAAGGGTTCGCACCAGCTGCTGTTGAGCAGGTGTGGGCCCTGCTGGCTGACCCGCTCCGCATGCCGGACTGGGAACCAAGCATCAGCGCAGTCACCATTGACGATGAAGAAACAGCCGTCACCGGGTCAACATGGCAGGCTCACGCCCGCACGCAACGGTTGGATGGAAAGCCGATCAAAATCAAACCCTCACTAATTCAGCAGCGGGTCGAACTACTCCAAAAAAGCGAGCCACACACGCTTGAGTGGCGATTCACTTACCCCGATGCACCCTCCGCCAACGCTAGACGTATTCGGGTTGAGTTGGAGCCAGCCGCAGGTGGAACGCACTTGCGGTTAAGCCTGACGTGGGAACGGAACCCGCAACGTACACGACTTCCGCTCATCGCTTGGGTTATGCGCCCCCTGGCTCGAGCCTTAGTGTGGCTGCAACTTTCGCAACTGAGTAGCGCCATCAGCCGGAATTTCCGCTGAGTGCCCAAGCCGCTACTGAACGAGCAAATCCGCAACGAGGCGTTGAACGCGAGTCTTGATCTCGTCGCGAATCGGGCGGACAGCCTCGATGCCCTGCCCTGCAGGGTCATCCAGTTTCCAATCCTCGTACCGCTTGCCGGGGAAGTAGGGGCAGGTGTCGCCGCAGCCCATCGTGATCACAACGTCGGTTGCCGCGACCGCGTCAACCGTGAGGATTTTGGGTTGTTCGCCGGTGATGTCGATGCCTTCTTCCTGCATCGCCTGAACTGCCACGGGGTTGATCTGCTCGGCGGGCATCGACCCGGCGGAACAGACTTCAATGCGGTCGCCAGAAAGGTGACGTAGGTAGCCTGCGGCCATCTGGGATCGACCTGCATTGTGTACGCAGACGAACAGCACACTGGGCTTTGACTCGTGGGGTTGCATGGCGAGCACACTACAGCACTCACGTGAATTCTTGATGGCTTACCAAGCGCACGCTGTGGCACTCGAATAGACTTTTTCAATGGCTGATGTGAAGCAGGTGCAGATTACGTTCGACTGCGAAAACCCGATGCGGGTCGCAGAGTTTTGGAACCATGTCCTTGGGTACGTCTTTCCAGATCCGCCTCCCGGCTTTGACTCGTGGGACGCGTTCGATGCCACACTCCCGCCCGAACAGCAGGGTGGCGCGAGCGCATGCCAAGACCCGAATGGCGTTGGTCCACGCCTGTACTTCCAGCGCGTTCCCGAGGGCAAGGTCGTGAAGAACCGCGTGCACCTTGACGTGCGTGTGGTGACCGGTCTTCGAGGCGAGGAACGCCTTGCAGCCCTTGAGAAGGAGGCAACGCGGCTGGAAGAGCTTGGCGCGCAGCGGGTGCGGCTCCTACCTGCGGACGGCTTCAACGAATCCTGCATGGTCATGCAGGACGTTGAGGGAAACGAGTTCTGCCTCGACTAGTCCGCGCACCCGCGGTTCACACCTCTAGGATGACCTTGCCGAGGTGTCCTCCGTCGCGCAGTATCCGATGTGCTTGAGCAGCTTCCGTCAGGGGCAAGCGTGCATGGATGGGCAGTTGGATGGCTCCCGATGCGAGCAGCGGCCACACTATTTCCTGCGTACGAGCGAGGATAGCGCCCTTGTCTTGAGGGGGCCGGGAACGCAGGGTAGTTCCGATGACCCGCGCACGCTTGGACATCAGCACGCCGAGGTCGAGTTCCCCGCGTGGCCCACCCAGCAAGCCGATGACCACTAGGCGACCATGCTCACGCAGCATGCGCACGTTGTCGCTAAGGCCGGACCCGCCCACAACATCGAGGATGACGTCTGCACCGCCAGCCTCGGAAACCGCCGCGCGAACATCCGTAGTGTGCCGATTCCATGCCTGATCAGCACCTAGTTTCAAGGCTTGCTCCACTCCAGCGTCCGAGCCAACGGTAGTGAGCACACGGTGCCCTAGCGCATGGGCAAATTGGATGGCGAACGACCCAATTCCCCCAGTGCCACCGTGTACGAGCACCGTTTGCGAGGCAGCGCAGTCCACGGGCACACCCGCCTCGATCACCAGATTGGACACCACGGTCGCGGCAACCTCGATAAGGCCAGCGGCGTCTACCAGTGAGAGCCCGGGTGGGGCGGGCAGCAACTGTTCGTGAGGTACGGCAACCACCTCGGCGTAGCCTCCACCAGCAAGGAGCGCGACAACCTCTTCGCCCGTATCGCGGCGGCGTCCAGATACCTCTAGTCCTGGCAGCGGAGACGCGCCGGGCGGTGGCGGATACTTCCCAGCCACTTGCACAAGGTCCGCACGGTTCACGCCCGCGGCAACGACGTCAATCAACACCTCCCCGTCAGCCGGAACCGGCTCGGGGAGGTCGGCCAACTCAAGACGATGATCCTTGCTAATGGTCATGGCGCGCATTTCGTCAGGCTATCAAAGCCGTTACGCCCCGCTTCGATCCGCGAGCGCGTCTTGTGGGATTGGCGACGATCCTGTCACTTCCGTCTGCACTCGCCTCCCAGCGGGTACGCTTTCAAAGCGCCCAGTCGTCTCCTGACTAGGGTTGGCCAAGTTTCACACGTTTACCTCACGGCCTGGAATCGCATCCAGCAGTTCCCGCGTGTATTCATGTTGCGGGCGCTCAAACACATCGGTCGTGGCACCTCGTTCCACGATTCTTCCTTGCTGCATCACAGCTACCTGGTGGCAGATAAGCCGCACGACCGCCAGATCATGGGAGATCATCAGATAGGTCAGCCCTGCGTCTCGGTGTAGTTCGGCAAGCAGTTCCAGAACCTGCGCTTGGACCGAGACATCCAATGCGCTCACCGGCTCGTCAAGCACCACCAGATCCGGGTTGACAGTCAACGCCCGAGCAATCGCCACCCGCTGTAGTTGACCACCAGACAGTTCGAACACCTTGCGCCCGATGACGTCCTGGGGCAGTCGCACCCGGTCCAGGAGCTCTCGCAGTCGCGCTGTTCTCTGGGCACGCGAACTACCGCCCAGCACCCGCATCGGCTCCGTGATCAATCTGCCGATCTTGTGGGTGGGATCGAGGGAGGAATACGGGTCTTGGAACACGGGCTGCATGACGCTGGCGAGTGCTCGCCGCGCAACTCGTGTCGGTGTGGTGTTCCAAGATTGGCCACCCACCTGGATGCTGCCGCTGTCTGGCGTCTCCAGCCCCAGGAGGATGCGTGCTGTCGTGGTCTTACCGGAGCCAGACTCCCCCACCAACGCGTAGCTGACTCCGCTGTGCAGAGTCAACGACACGTCCTGGACCGCCGCCACTGAACGACCGCTGGCGGACAGGAAGGTCTTGTTCACGGCTCTCACCGAGGCGACTACCGGCAGGGTTCCTCCTGTCTCGGTGTCTTTTTCTCCCGTGTTCTCAACGCGGTTGTCGGTGAGGTCTTGGACTGGCTTCGTAACGTTGCCGACACCCACACGGGGAGCGATCAGCGGCTCGGAATGTAATGCGGGAGCGGACTGCAGGAGCTTGATGGTGTAGGGGTGTTGCGGAGCAGTAAACAACTGGGCCGCTCGTTCGTGCTCCACGATCTCGCCCTGGTTCATCACGATCACCGAGTCGGCTCGATCCGAGGCAACCGCAAGATCGTGCGTGATCAGCAGCAGTGCCGTGTTCTTTTCGCGAACGTTGCCGACCAGATTGTCCAGGATGAGCCGCTGCACCGTCACGTCCAGGGCAGACGTGGGTTCATCCGCAATGATGAGGTCTGGTTCAGCCACGAGCGCCATGGCGATGAGAATACGCTGACGCTGTCCCCCGGAGAACTGGTGCGGATAGTCTCCCAGGCGCTCGCGAGCATCCGGCAGGCCAGCGGACTCCAGAGCCGCAATTACCTTCTGCGTGAGCTGCTCACCTCGGGCAAGCCCATGAATGAACAGCACCTCGCCGACCTGCTGGCCAATGGTCTTGAGGGGATTGAGCCCTGCCAGCGGATCCTGTGGAACGAGGGCGATCTGACGTCCACGCACGTCACGCCACTGCCTTGAAGAGTTCTCAAGCAGGTTCCGTCCGTGGAAGCTGATCGCCCCGCGAACCTTGGTGCGGCCGTGGTGCAACCCCATGATGGCTTTACCCACCGTGGATTTCCCAGAGCCCGATTCACCGACAAGCGCAGTGATGGAACCCGCTGCAATGCCGAAGTCGATGGCACGCACGGCATGATTAGTTCGATCGGACAGTTTGTAGACAACGTCTAGGCCCCGTACGTCGAGGATCTGTCGACTCATCTTCTACGCGCTCCAAACTGACGACTGATTCGGTTTGCGGACAACACCAGACCCGCAATGGCGAGCCCCGGGAATGTTGTCAACCACCAGGCACCGGCGATGTGTACGCGGCCCTCGGACACCATTGAGCCCCATTCCGGGGTGGGTGGCACGTTTCCAAAACCGAGGAAGCTCAGCGCGGAGATCGATAGCACCGCACCACCCAGATCCAATGCGGCCAAAACGAACACTGCCCCTGCGGCATTGGGCAACACATGGGCGAAGATAATCCGCAGATTCCCCTGACCCATCGCACGCGAGGCATCGATGTAGGCGAACGATTTGATTCTCAGCGTCTCAGCCCTGGTAATTCGGACAAATGATGGGATACCGGCGACACCCACCGCAATCGCAACGTTAGTGACTCCGAACCCAAGGATCGAAACCACAGCCATTGACAACAGCAGCGACGGTATTGCCACCAGTACGTCGACCGTGCGTGAGATGACGGAGTCAAACCAGCCGCCAATATATCCTGCCGTGACCCCGAGGATGCTGCCGACAACGAGGCTGAGCGATGTCGCGATGACCGCGGCGATGACGGAGACCCGCGTCCCGTGCACGACCCGTGAGAAGACGTCCCGTCCAAGCGCGTCGGTGCCAAACCAGTGCGCACTGCTTGGCCCCGAAAGCGATGCCGCGGAATCCAGGTCGTCAACCGGATCAATCGACGTGAAAGCCGATGGAGCGATCGTCCACGCGATGACCACCGCACAGAACAGTAGTGCCAAGAGGAGACCGGGCTGCGTTATGAGCGCCCTGACAGCCCGTTTTGATCTGCTGTCCACTGCACCTGAACGCCTGGTGTTCAACGATTTCGCAGGCTGCTTGAGATCCTGTTGGGGAGGGACCACAACGGATGGGAGTACCGGTGCGCTCATGAGACACCTCCGGTGGAAGCACTTTGTTGGGTGGATCGTCTGGAGAACAGGGAGGCTTTCGCGCTGCCAGAATTAGGGAGCACGACGCGGGGGTCAATGTACCGGTAAAGCAGGTCGACGATGAGCGTCACGATCACAAACAGTCCACCGGATAGAACGATAAATGCCTGAATGACAGGGAAATCCTGGGTTTGCAGGGCTCTGACCATGATGCTGCCCAAGCCGTAACGCCCAAACACCGTCTCCACAATCGTGGCACCGGACAGCAGGGAGCCGACCAGCATGCCCACCATGGTGAACACCGGAAGCGAGGCATTACGCAGCGCATGGTTCACAACAAGACGCACGTGGGCGACGCCCTTTGCTCGTGCGGTGTCGGCATACGGTTGCGCCAACGCATCGTTGAGACCTCGAGTGAGTACCTGGGCCAGAGACCCGGCAGTGATGAGCGCGAGGGTGAATGCGGGAAGGATCAGGGTCTGGAATCCCTCATTCCCGAATGCGGGAAACCAGCCAAGCCCAAACGAGAACACCTGAAGCAGGATGATTCCGACCCAGAAGGAGGGGAACGAGACTCCCACAACGGTGATGGTTTGGAACAGCGATCGAAGTGCGGCGGTTGGCAGTAAAACGCTGCCAAGGGCGAACACGAAACCGAGTGCGACCGTCAGAAGGATACTGACGGCTCCTAGTTGGAGAGTATGCGGCAGCCCTTCGAGGACAAGATCCGATACTGGCCGCATCGTGGAGTAGGAGTTCCCGAAGTCCAGTCGAAGTGCGCCCCACACGAACGTCAGGTATTGCACGATGATGGGCCGGTCCAACCCCAGTTGGGCACGTAACTCTTCCTTCTGTTCGGCTGATGCCGTGGACCCGGAATCGCTGGAGCCGTCGCCTCCGAGCATGATGTCTACCGGGTCGCCGGGCACAAAATGCAGGACAAGGAAAGAGAGGGTGATCGCCCCCCATAGGACGATCACCCCCTGTCCCAACCTGCGCAAGACGTAACGTCGCGTGGCGGCGTTTCCAGTGATGCGGTGGTTCATGGAAGTTCTCGTTACTTGCTCAGATCGTAGAAGATCGGCTTTGCCTCGATGTCGACGTTGAAGCCCTGCAATTCATTGGAGACTCCGATGAAGCGCTTGGGGTCGTAGATCGGTAGGGCGTAACCCTTTTCCAGGATGTCCCGCTGAGCAGATTCTGCAGCGGCTGCACGATCGTCGCCGGTTGCAGACTGCAGGGCAACAAGAAGTTCATCCAGTTCCTCGTCAGCGTTGTCGAAGCGTACCGACTGCCCTTCGTAGAACGAGGAGAACACGGTACGGAGCACATCGGGTTCCGCTCGACCTTGACTCCACGTGGTGATGTCGAATGGGTAGGTGTGCAGTTGGAACTCCGCGATTTCTTGCGCCTGTACTGGAGTCAGCACGAATTCGAGGCCGACCGTCTTCCACTGTGCCTGGAGCGCCTGGAGGAGCAGTTCTGTACTGGTTCCTGCGCCAGAGTACTTGGTCTCAATCGATAGGCGTTTGTCGTCTTTGGTGCGGAACCCGTCACTGTCGCGTTCCGTCCAGCCCGCCTCGTCGAGGAGCTGGTTTGCCTTGTCAACATCGAACGTGAGGTATTCGCTCAAGTCCGTGTAGTACGGGGTGATTGGCGAAAGCACCGAGGTCGCCGGATCGTTAAGGCCCTGATAGACGGTCTTGACGATGGTTTCTCGGTCGGTTGCGTGGTTGAGCGCCTGGCGAACCTTGACGTCACTGAGTACTTCGCTCTGTGGAAGTGGCAGCAGTGGAATTGAGATACCCGGCGTTGGCAACTGTTCGATGTAGGCGGTGCTCGATGCGTCAACCGTGGAGACGGATGCCGGGTCGATCTCGAAGGCCAGGTCCAGTTGCTTGCCTGTCAACGATCCGGCGATAGTGGTCGGTTCTTTGACAAATGAGATTTCCACGGTGTCGAAGTATGCCTCGCCAGCAGAGTTGGTGTAGATGGGCGATGGCCAGGCATAGTCTTCCCGTGCTTTGAGTACGATTCCGCTGTCCGGGGAGTACGACTCAAGGGTGTAGGGCCCTGTTCCGATGACATTGCCCGCCGCGGCTTCCTCCGGGGACAGCTCCAGGGTCGCCTGTGCCAGGATTCCCAGTGGTTGCGAAGCGGTAGCCTGCAGGAACTGTGCGTTGGGACCATCGAACGTGACGCGCACCGTGTACTCGTCAACTGCCTCAGCGCTCTGGTATCCGCGGAGTTGTCCACCTGCGACTCGAGAAAGCGCGCCCAGCTCGATGATGCGGTCGAAGTTGTTCTTCACAACTTCAGCGTTGAATGGGGTTCCATCCGAGAAGGTGACGTCCTGGCGGAGTGTGAACGTGAATGTGCTGGCATCTTCAGAGATCTCCCATTCGGTTGCGAGGTGCGGGAGGATCTCTCCAGTTTTGGGGTCCTGCTCGGTCAGAGTGTCGGTGATCTGACGCGAGATAAGACGGGTGACAGTCTGCGGTGGCTGTTGCGGATCGTAGTTCTCGGAGTCGTGGCTGAAGGCTACCTTGAGCCTTTGCGGCTCGGTCTTCTCCCCGGTCGACGCAGTGGATTCTGCGTCCGTGTTGCCACCGCTGCAGGCGGTGAGCAACAGGGTAGTTGCAATCGCGCCAGCAAAAATACCGGCACGTGATGACGATCGTCTCGTTGTTGTCACGAGAATCCTCCAAGCGTGCGAAATGTTGTGGCGGGGAGATCCCGCTGGTCCTCAATGTTAAAGGGTTAACGTCATCGGTTTCCCCGACTCCATCAGCAGCCGAATCTTCAATGTTTCCCCTTGTTAAACCATGAAAATCAATTCTCGGAGGCCGCTCTTAACCACATCGCCCGGACCACCGCTTCCGCACCCTCTACCGACCGCCCGGTAGTTAACATAGGAAATCAATGAGTGAGGTAGGACACATTCGAGACAATAGGGATTGTCTCGAATTGCGAGATATACACAATAAGCGCCTCGGCGCAGCCGGCACCTTGCCCATTGCCGACGAGTCGCTCCTTCAAGAGCGCCCACCCGCGTCACGCAGTGGGCAGCCAAGGCCGCCTTCCAGCACTCGCGCCGACGACTCCTCAAGGAAGGCACCCGAAATCTCGCCCCGTCCACGGAAGACGGGCAGAGTGCCAAAGCGCGCCGGGGATGGAACGCGCGTATCGTCGGGAATAAATAGATGAAGTTTCAAGCATTTCGGAATAGTTGGGTGTCTACGCACGTTGGAGCGCATATGAAGAACATCGGATTCCTCTCCTTCGGACACTGGACCCCACATCCCGCCAGCCAGACGCGTACGGCGCGTGACGTGCTACTTCAGTCCATCGACCTCGCGCAAGCAGCGGAGGATCTGGGGGCAGACGGCGCATACTTCCGCGTACACCACTTCGCACGCCAACTCGCTTCGCCCTTCCCTCTGCTATCCGCGATTGCTGCACGCACCAACCGCATTGAGATTGGAACGGGCGTGATCGACATGCGCTACGAGAACCCGTTCTACATGGCGGAGGAAGCGGGAGCCGCCGACCTCATCTCGGGGGAACGCCTGCAACTCGGGATCTCCCGTGGCTCACCCGAGCAGGTGATAGACGGTTACCGCCACTTCGGCCACGTGCCTGCAGATGGTAAAACGGACGCGGACATGGCCCGCGAACACACCGATGTCTTCCTGACGCTGCTCAGGGGAGAAGGATTCGCGGAGCCCAACCCCCGCCCGATGTTCCCCAACCCGCCAGGACCACTGCGCCTTGAACCACATTCCGAAACCCTGCGCAAACGCATCTGGTGGGGAGCAGGCTCTGATTCAACTGCTGTGTGGGCCGCAGAAAAAGGCATGAACCTGATGAGTTCAACCCTCAAGGTCGATGAATCAGGCGAGCCACTACACATCCAACAGGCTAAGCAAATCCGAGTCTTCCGCGAGGCCTGGAAAGAGCAGGGACACGATTTCGAGCCTCGAGTGTCGGTGTCACGCTCCATCTTCGCCCTGGTCAACGACGAGGACCGCCGTAACTTCGGGCTTGCGGGAGAGCGTCAGGACTCGTTCGGTTCGATCGGCAGTGAAGGCCTTGCCGTCTTTGGACGCACCTATGCCGACGAACCAGATCAACTGATCGAACAACTCTCACGCGATGAGGCCATCAAAGAAGCAGACACCCTTCTTTTGACCGTGCCAAATCAACTCGGTGTGGACTACAACGCACACGTCATCGAGTCAATCCTGACCCACGTGGCTCCCGGGCTTGGCTGGCGGTAGCGTGATGTGACCGATAGATCCCGGGCGCTCATCAAAGAGAGGCCTGATTTGGCGACCTCGCATGAGGTAGTCAGAGGAGTTTGCGCAGCGTGTTGATGTTGCGGTTGGTGGTCGTGGCTTTGAAACGGACTTTGGCCGCATGCTTGGAGAACGGCGTATCGGTGCTGCCGCCTTTGGGGCAGCGCCAGTAGACAACTCCCGCTCCCCCTGCGACGTGCTCGACCGCATCAGCACTGCCCTCCTGCACGCCGCTCAGAAGGTCATCGCGAGCCTCTTCGGTGGATGCAAAGACGACGTAGGCGTGATGCTCGGAGTCCTGCGCAAATGGGTAGGCGTCAATCAGATCGGCGAGCGCCTCATGTGGGACAAGCACGATCCAGGCGTCATACCCGAATCGCTCGCGTAACCCGGCCTCGATTCGTTGTTTTAGTTTCTCCTGCGTGTCCGCGCTGTCGTCACCAGAAGCGTTAAATCGTACGTTTCCCGAGGCAAGAACCGTTTTTACCTGTTCGAACCCCAAGTCGCGGAAAAGCCCGGCCAAGTCTGCGCTACGCACAGTGATGCCGTTGACGTTTACCCCGCGCAGAAGCGCCACCCAGATGCTCATGCGGTCAGCCTAAACTACATCAAGAGCGTTCTCAGCCATTTTCAGTGCTCCTAGGAGAGCAGGAGAGAAGAAGCCATGTCACATCATCTGGTCACAGCGAGCGAGCGTGGAGATGTCACGAAAGTTGCAGCGCTTATCGGACAGGGAGCAGACCCTGACTGGATGCGTAAGGGTGGCGGTCATCGGCCACTGACCGCTGCAATCTCACAGGGGCACCTACCCGTGCTTGAGTTATTGATCGAGCACGGGCAGACGTAAATGCCTATGCGACAGTCGGTTCATTCCATATGCATTTATGTGCTTATGGCCGCGAGCAGCAACCCTGCTCGCGGTGTGGATCACCCATTCGACGAGTGAAATTTATGAACCGATCCTCGTTTTTCTGTCCTCAGTGTCAGCGCAAGCGCTCTTCGTAGCCACAAGTTAGATGCAGATTTTTACCTGGTCAGGGCCAGTATCTATTAATCGCGCTTAATAGCGCTCTTTCTCCATTAATGTCACTTCGATCTCCTGCTTTCAATTGTTCAAAGTGCGCTCGGAACGCTCTTCACGATGAGTGAGCAGGTGCTCGTAGGCGTGTTCCACGCGCTCGCTGAGCGTTCCGGATGGCGAGCCTGAGTGTCGCTAGTGGTGCGCACCAGGCCGATACCGGGGGAGAGGAGCATCCGCTGTGCGGTTGCGCTCAACGAGGCGGTATCGAGAACAGAAGCGCGGGCTCGTTCGCAGAAGGGGTTCCGAAACCCGATGCGAGGATCTGGTGGCGGGCGGTGCGCCTCACTCGCTGCTTGAACAGGTCGGGGCGATGCAGAGCCGGTTCTCTGTCTGGCCTGTGGCTGACCACATGAAGGTTGAAGCTGCGCGCGCGACCATGGACGAGTCTCTGCGACTGCACCTCGCCAGTGACTCTGCCCGGATCAATACATAGAGCGCAGATGCGATGGACATTGGCGGAGATACCCCGAGGGCTGAATGCTCGCGGGGTATCTTTTCTTTTCGATCTTCTGGCTGCATCCCCTCGGTGTCTATCCGTTGGCTATCTCGACTTGCGTGTGGGGATCCTCGACCCGGTAGCGGTGCCCGCGAGCAGCCGTTACAGGGTGTCGGGAGTGATCTCGCCCGACTCGACCTCAGACGGGACTGCTGCAAGAGTAGGTGACCTATCACCTATCCGTGCAGCAGTCCCCATGTTCCGCCGAGTCGACGGGTGTGTCCGTGCATCCTTCACCTGCCGTAGCTCTGCGGCTGAGAGCAAGTAGCTCTCTCGCGTGTGGCCGCGCTCACGTGCGTCCATGATGCGTCGGTACTCCGCGAGCAGTCGCGAGTACCAGGCCAGCGTGGGGATGTGCGAGTTCCCGCCATCGTGCCGCTTGAACAAGGTCATCGTCTCCGGAGCTTGTTCGTCACCATGCTCCGTGGTGGCTGCCGTGCCAACTGGGATGATCGCCGCCACGAGCACCTCGCGCACATACTCGCTGAGCGTCACACCCTCGTCGTCGGCCTTGCGCTTGAGGAGGTCGCGGACGTGGTCTTCAACTCTGATGTTCACAACGGCCACAGCCGCGCTCCCTTCGACCCAAGTGGCCCCAGATAGCCACAGGTATTTGCGTATGACGTTTAGTGCAGCATTGTCATACGCAACCTGGTAGATTCCCAATCACGAAGACTGCTCGCAATGTCAGTGGCACCCGCCATACTGAGCGTGCGCATGAGCTGGGAGATCGCGTCAACGGAGGGGAGCAATGGGGAGCAGGATCGAAGGCGACGTCGCTCGGATAGAAGCGGCGCTCAACACGCCAACACTGAAGCTGCTGGACCGTAAGTCCGCCAGCATCGCGCTGCCGCTGTTCGCCAACGCCTTTCCCGAGGACGCGCAGCCGGTCCCGGTCGAGCAGTTCCACACAGTCGTCGACGCGCTGCTCGATGAGCTGAACGCCAGCGGGTACAGCATCGCGAAGACGAACAGTGGGAAGACGCTGGCGATGCAATGGGTCCGTGAGCGCTGGCTGTACCGCGACCCGGGCCAAGGCGAGGAGACGTACCAGCTGACTGGCGATGCCAAGCAGGCTCTGGAGTACGTCACCAGGGCGACGAGAACGCAGCTGAACGTCTCCCTATCGCGCATCGAGACCATGCGCCGCGTCATCTCCGAGGCTGCCTTGGCCGCGAATCCGGATCGCGAGGAGCGCAAGCGCCGGCTCGCTGAAGAGATCGCGCGCCTGCAGGCCGAGTTTGATCATCTCGACTCGGGCGGTGAGATGCCGCAGGCAACCGAGTCTGAGGTAACCGAGCAGTTCTCGAACGTGCTGCGCGAGCTCGACGGGTTACCGTCGGACTTCCGCCGCGTCGAAGAAGCTGTCCGGGACATGCACCAGGCCATCACGAAGAAGTTCCGCGAGGAGGTACGCCCCATCGGCGAAGTAGTCGACGACTATCTTGAGCAGTCGGCCATGCTGCTGACCGGGACTCCGGAAGGGCGGGCATTCGAGGGCGCGACGGAGCTGCTGCGCAACCGCGACTGGCTGATGAACTTGCGCGACGATCTCGAGCGCATCCTTGCGCATCCGCTGGCAGGCATGCTCCTGCCTGACGAGACGCGTCAGCTCCGGACGGCCGTGAACGTGATTCGCCGCGGAAGGGATGACGTCTTGGAACAGCGCCATCGCGCAAGCGCCACGCTGCGCGAGCATATCGAGAACTACGACCACATTCGCAACCGCGAGCTCGACGCGGCGCTCAAGGGCATCGACCGCGAGATGCGCGTGTGGATGCAGGCGGCCCGAGCTCGTGACCGGGTGGACGTTGAAATCATCCCGCCGGCCATGGACATCGCCGTGCTCCGATTCCGCACCTTCGACCCCGACAGCGAACAAGCACCTGCGCCGCTCGAGGACGTGTCCAGCCAAGCGCCAGCGGCGTTGTCCCTGGACGAGATCCGCAAGCAGGGAGGGCCCACGCTCGATAAGTTGAGCGAGCGCATCGACGCGATGCTGAGCGCGGGCGATCTCGATTCCGCGGCGGCGCTGTTCAACGACCTGCCGGTGGATCTGCGCCGCCCGGTCGAGATACTCGGGCTGCTGCATTTGCTCACCCGCATCGGGGCCGAGATCGATCCAGCGCTGCGGGAGCAGGTCCTGGCCGTGCGCCCGGACGGGAGCACCCGCCGATTCCACATGCCAGCCACGGCCATCCAGGCGACAACCGACGTCGCTGACGAAGGAGAACCCAGTTGACCGAAACTCTGCTTGACGACGCCGATGACGGCACCGGCGAGGACGCGCTCAGCTTCTTCGAGGCGCTCGACCAGCCTGCGCCGAACCTCGAGGACGAGGCCGAGGTGCAGAGCCTGGCGATGTTCGAGGGCGACACCGGCACGCTCTACCCTGAGCAGCGCCGCTGCCTGCACGCACTGCTTAAGCAGCGGTACATCTCGGCCGATCGGCATCCCGAGCAGTGGGCGACGCTGGTCGCCGACCAGGATCTGATTAAGAGCCGCCTCAACGACCTGTACCTCGAGTTGCACATCGACCGCGAGTACCAGGTCGCGTTCAAGCGCCAGGCCCGCACCGAGACCGGAGATCGTTTGCCGTCGCTGCTGAACGACCTCGCGCACCAGAAGGAGGAGACCATCGTCATGATCCATCTCCGACAGCGGTTCTTCGCACAGCGCCAGGAGAACGACGATGCCGTATTCGTCGACCGACAGAGCCTGCTCGACGAGGTGGCCAGTCAGCGGCCGGAGCACGCGACGGACCGCGCCATGGATCAGAAGCGCGCCGACAAGGCGATCGAGAACCTGAACACGGCGGGCGTGATCCTGAAGACCGGCGACCCGGATCGGTTCCGGATCTCGCCGATCATCGAGGTACTCATGCCGATCGAGAAGCTTCGCGCGCTACTGGCGTGGTTCATGGCTCAGAACGGTACCGATGCTGGCGCGCATATTGACATCGTGCTCGACGCAGACGGCGGGCCCGGCCAATTGTTCGAGATGGAGGAGAGCGAGTGACGCTCGAGATAGTGACACCCATTCAACCTGCGCCCGTTCTCGATCATGCGCAGTGGCGCATGGAGTCGCTGCAGATGGCGAACTGGGGCGGGTTCCACGGCCGTCACGAGGTGAAGTTCTCGCCGGGCTCCACGCTGATGTCTGGCGCGAGCGGCACCGGTAAGTCGACCGTACTCGACGCGTACCTCGCGTTGATGATGCCCTCGGATATCCCGTTCAACGGTGCGTCCAACGACGCCGGCGGACGCGCCCGCTCGGCTGATCAGCGCAACCTGCTGAGCTATCTGCGAGGAAAGATGGATTCCAGTAGCGTCGATGGCACCGGCGAGATGCGCGACCAGGTCCTGCGCGGCGGTAATGGCGAGCCGATCTGGGGCGCATTGGCCGGCACGTTCATCAACGACAGCGGCCGTCGCTACACGGTCACACGCATCTACTTTGCGAAGGCTGGCGCGAGCGCGACCTCCGAAGTCACCACGACCTACGCGACCTACGAGGGCTACCTCGACATCTCACGCTTCGAACCGCTGGCCTCCTCACGCTTCGAGAAGCGTGCGCTCAAGACCAGCATCCCCGGGATGGCCACCTTCAACACGTTCCGCGAATTCGAGGCCACCATCCACACCCGCCTGGACATCGGCGGCGGTGACGGCGGCAGGAAAGCCATGCGCCTGCTCGCCCGTGTCCAGGCGGGCATGGAGGTCAAGCGCGTCGATGGACTGTACAAGACGATGGTCCTCGAGCAGCCGATCACCTACGAAGCAGCCGACACCGCGCTCCTGCACTTCGCCGACCTCGAGGCCTCATACTCCAAGATGGTCGATGCAGCGAACAAGGAGAAGGCTCTGGCGCGGCTGCCCGATCTGCAGAAGGATCTAGCGGACGCCGAGGCAACGTCGCAGATCATCAGTCAGTTCGGCGCTGACCTCGAAGGTCCCTCTCCCTTCCGGCTGTGGCGACTGCGGACCGAACGCGCGCTGCTCGACACGGCCGTGGACGAGAACCGGGCCGAGCACGTCGGGATCTCGTCCACGCTCGCGCAGGCGAAGGCCAAGGAGTCCCAGTACGAGTCGCGGCTTGCCCAAATCCGAGAGGACAAGCGCAGTAACGGCGGCGAAGCCATCGAGGAGCGCAGACAAGAGATCGCCCGGCTCGAACGCAGCCAAGGCGATGTCCACACGGCCCTCATCAGGTTCCAGACCCGCACGGAAGCCATCGACCTCGTCGCGCCCGAGACCGCCGAGCAGTTCGTCGAAGCACAGCGTGCCTCCGCCGAGTTCCTTGCCGGGTTCGAGGAACGCGAGCGGACGCTCCAGGCCGAGGAGGACGCCGCCCAGCTCGAGCTTGCACCCTTGACGAGCCGTCAGATCGACCTCCTCGATGAGAAGCGTTCGCTCGCGAACCGCAAGAGCGCCGTGCCGAGACGGATGCACCTAGCCAGGGTCGCCATGGCCGAGGCGGCCGGGCTTGACCCCGAGATCGACCTGCCGTTCGTCGCCGAGCTCATCGACGTGCTTCCGGACGAGGCGCACTGGCGCACCGCCGTGGAGAACACGCTCGGCGGCATCGCGCGCACGCTCCTCATCGACCGTCGGATCCGCGATAGGTTCTCGGCAGCGATCGACGGCCTCCGGATCAGTCCCCGCCTGAATTACCAGGCCGTCCAACTCGAGGAGCACCAGGAGTGGCGCGGAAACCCGAGCTACATCTCGGGGAAGCTCGCGTTCAAGGGCTCGCCCTTCTCCGCATGGGTCCAGGACCGCGTGAGCGGCGACAACGTCGACCACCTCTGCGTACCCGACTCCGGATCTCTCAGCGGCCCCGGTGCACGAGTCACCCCATCCGGGCAGACGCGTAACGGGAGCCGTGGAGCGCACGGCGAATCCGGCGACGGCAACATCATCGGCTTCTCCAACGAGCGTCGGCTCGCCGACATCGAGATACAGCTCGCCGAGCTCGATCCACAGATCGATGCCATCCAGAGCCAGATCAAGGCAATCCGAGCGCGGGTCAGCAATCTCCGCCTGCAGCGCGACGCGCACCGATTCGTGGTGGACGCCGACTGGGCCAGCATCGACCTGCTCGGTATCGGCGTGCGGATCCGAGAGCTCGAGGGCGAGGTCCAGAGGCTGCGCGCAGCGAACTCAATCCTCGACGCGCTCGAGGCTGAGGAGGGGAGGACCAAGCCGCTGTTCAAGGAGGCGACGCGCGTGCGGGTCCTCGCCGAAGAACGGCTCAAGACGCTCACCAAGGAGCACGGCGACCTCGTCTCCGAGCAGGACAGTGTCCAGGACGGCATCGATACGATCGTCGCCGCGCAGACGGCCGCAGTCGCCGATGACCAACAGGCGTATCTTGACACGCTGTTCGCCGCTAACTGGGACGTCACAGATCTCGAGGCGTTCAGCGCGAACGTGCGTGCGCTGCGCAAGCGGTTGAGCGATGAAACCGTCGCCGCCCGGCAGCGTGCTCACCGGGCCATCAGTTCGATGGAGAGCATGTTCGAGGCGTACAAGGCGCGGTGGGACGAACACAACCTCGGCACCGCTGCCGCATCCGCGGACGGCTACCGCGAGATCCTCGACAAGATCCGCTCCGAAGGTCTGCACGAGCGACGCGACCGCTGGCGGCGCGAGCTCGCCACGTGGTCCAGCGACGACCTCCTTGGCCTCAACGACGCGTTCGACCTCGCCCTCGAGGACATCGAAGAGCGCCTCGTACCGATCAACCGAATCCTCGAGAACCTCCCGTTCGGCGGGAAGGGTGTCCTGCAGATCAAGTCGCGACGCCTGCAGAGCGATGACCTCACCAAGTTCCGCCGGGGTTTGCGAGAGCTGTCGTCCGGGCTCGCGCTCGAGATGTCCGACAAGCAGATCATGGCGCGGTTCACGAGGCTCCGCGACTTCATGACGCGCATCGCCATCCCCGAAGGCCGGGCCTCGACGTCGCAACGGGATCGCTATTTGGACGTGCGTCAGCACGTCGTCATCACCGCGGTCGTTCTCGACGACATCAGGAATCGGCGCGAGATCGCGACCCACGACTCACTTGGTGGCAAGTCCGGTGGCGAGACGCAGGAACTCGTCGCGTTCATCGTCGGCTCGGCCCTGCGCTATCAGCTCGGCGACGAGACCCGCTCGCGGCCGAGGTTTGCGCCAGTCTTCCTCGACGAAGGCTTCGTGAAATCCGACAGTGAGTTCGCCGGACGGTCAGTCCGCGCCTGGCAGGACCTCGGGTTCCAGCTCGTCATCGGTGCGCCGTTGGACAAGGTCACGGCGCTGGAGCCGCACATGGATCTGCTCCTGACGGTCACGAAGAACGAGCGCGGCTACTCCTTTGTCGTCGACCTTCAGGACGACCCGGACGCCGAGGACGTCGCATGAAGATGCCCGAGGCCATCACGAACGACATCCGTCGGCGTCTGAGCGCCCGATGGCACGCGGATCTCTCCGGCGTCGAGCAAGCTTTCCCGCACAGGTTCCCGCTTGGGCGGCCGACGGCTGCCGACCTGCGCCAGGACTACGCCGCGATTCACTCAAAGACTGTCACATGGCAGGACTGGGCCCACATCCACGGCGTCACGCTCGAGTACACGAACCGCGCTGCCCAGGGCGGCACTACGCAGGCAGTGCCGACGCATGCGCGGATCGATTCGATTGACCATGCCGCGGCGGTCGTCGCCGGTGACTGGCTGACGCGCCTCGTCCGCGGGCGTGAGCGCCTCGACGTCGTGCGTGTGCGGTTCCCCGAAGTCGCCGACGCCGGGCGGGTCATCCGCATGATCGACAATTACAGCGAGGTGGACTTCGAGTTGCTACTTGCGGCCGCGGACTGGTACCTTACCGACCCGTCGCGCGCGACGGCTGGCATCACGCCACGTCAGGTGCCGATCCCTGGCGTCCACGCGAAGTGGCTGCAAAACCATGGGGCGGGCGTGCGCGCACTGACAGGTCTCGACGACCTGGGACTCCTGCCAAACCACCCGTCGCGCATCCACTTCACCTACCTTGATCCGGAACATCGAGCATCGGGCGGACGGATTCACGACTCGGCCACCGTCGACGACGCGTTCCGACCAGCGTACGAGCCCGAGATCGTGGTGATCTCCGAAAACAAGGACACCGCTATCCACTTCCCACCCATCACCGGAGGCATCAGTGTCGAAGGCGGTGGCAGCGGTGGCAGGACGTTGGCAGCGTTCGACTGGATTCGCGACGCTTCCGTCGTCGTCTACTGGGGCGACATCGACAAGGAAGGACTCGAGATCCTCAACGGGTACCGCGCCGATTTCAACCGAGACATCGACACCATGCTCATGGACGTGGCAACGTACGACGAATTCGAGCGATACGGCACGAACCATGACAAGCATGGAAAATTGATCATCGCGAGCGATCCGAGGCCCGTTGAACAACTTCGCGCTGACGAGAAGAACTTGTACCTACGTCTCCTCAGGCCTCAGCTCTCAGGGCACCGTCGAATCGAGCAGGAACGCATCCCCTTGGAACGGGCAGTGGCATGCATCAACACGATCCGAACGCAGACGACATCTGGATGACATCGACTATGCGCCTAACCGAATGATGTCGATCCAGCCAGAACAGGAGAGACCCCGTCGAGGTATGCACGGATCGGAGAGATCCCACGTCGCGCAGTTCACTCGGCAGGCTCATGGTTAGATCTTCCCTGATCCAATGATGTCGCATCGGACAGTCTCGATCACATCTTTCGGAACATCATCGATCGCCACGCGGTACGCGGTGTTCAGTCTCGGGTTGAAGATCCCAAGATGAGTCTGCGTACGGAACTGGGGGAGCCCTGACCCCGCGCCCATCAGGTAGTGAACCAGGAGCTTCAGCAGGTGCTCCTTGCTCGGAGGTGAGGTTTGGTTCATTAATCCCACACTGCTTGCTCGGTGATGAAATCCCCATCACCGCCGTCGAGAGTGATCGAATATCCGTCTTCATCTTCGTTCTCAAGCTCATCATGCTAGCTGGCGAACGCGAACTCGACTGCCATGGCTGGCCCATATTCTCGGAGGAAGTCTTGCGTCCGCTCCGTCATCATGATGTGCGAGACGGTCGTCGCATCCCGGAAGCGGTCAGTATCTGCAGGGTCGTACCAAGCGAGGCCCGCATGCCTGGTGATTTCGTAGGACGCGAGACGGCAAGCGGATTGCACAGCACGTTCATCTAACTTGATTGAAGCAACGCCGTCGGCGTAGGTCGAGAGCGTGAAGTCCCGCAAGGTCTGCGTTGCATCCTGATGCGCTGCAGGAAACAGTCCAGCGTCACTGAGCCGTCGAGCGCCGACCAACGACGCTCTAAAAACTGATTCCGCTACCTGTCGCGCTTCGTCCTGCGACTCGACGAGGACGTCCGTCAGGCGACTGGGGTGGTGGACCGCAAGCCTGACGACTCTCGCGCGTACGTTTTCGCCCTCATAATCCAGCATTCCGAGCCCGTCATCGAGCTGGATTACAGTCAGCAGTTTCAGGCTCATCAGCCCGCCGCGCGGCTGGCCCACTTCTTTGTTGTACTGCGCGATGCGCTGCGTCGCTGAGGTCAAGAGAACCCCGCCTGTTCAGTTGTAGTGCGCCATTCAATGGCCTTGAGTCAAGTCAACCCGGCTGGGAAAGAAAACACCTGTTCAGGAGTTAAAGCGAGATCAGCTGGGCTGCGTTGCGACCGTAGGTTCGGTTGCCCAGTTGCTGTCGAATCTGGCGCATGTGATCAGGGGCCAGATTGAGCTGCGAAGCCGTCCGCATACTTGTGGTAGGAAGGGTCGTACGTCAGCACGCTCCATCCTTCCCAAGGTCCCTCGTATCGTCGCGTCGTGAAGACTTGCACGGCCGGCGTCTGCTCTGCGCCGACGTGCAAACCGTCGCCGTTCCAGGAGAACTGATCGAGAGTGGCGTCGTCTCGTAACTCGAGCCACGCATGCCCGTTCGGCGCTTCAGGAAGGCCTGCATCGACGAACGCCCACGAGGCCGAATGATTCCGCTCCAGGATCTCCGCGATGACGATGGATGCGTACTCGCACCACATCGCGGGGAAGATCGTCTTGCGGTTTCGGCTCGGTTCCGCGTCGATGGTGAGGATCGCTGCACGCATGCGGTGCACGAGGTCCTCGAACTCAGGAACGTTCGTCACTGCTTGCTACTCAAGCGTCGTAAGCAGGTCCGCGGGCTGGACCTCTAGCGCGTGCGCCAGCCTCACGATCACGTCGAGCGTCGGGTTCCGGCGGCCGCGCTCGATCAAGCTGATGTAGGTGCGATCGAGTCCCGCGTGATGCGCGAAGGCTTCTTGTGATGCCCAACCGTGCTCCTGACGCAGTCTGCGCAGTTGATCGCCGAAGGCGATGCGATGCGCAGGGGTAGTCATACTTCAACGATGAAGATAAAGTGACTCATAATCCACGGACTATGAGTCATACTTGTGGGTGGCGACGACAAGTTCTCGACGAGGGTGTTGAGAAGGGCGGAGTCAACAACCCGACAAACGAATAGACATCCCCTCCGCCGCAGAGAGACCGGGGCGACTTGTTCATGCCATCTACCACCTGATCCGGACGGGGCAGTTGCCGTCGGAGAAGGCTTGCTCTCTCGGGCGAGATGGCCGCTACGTGCTCAAGCACATGATCCGTGTTCAGGACCTCGACAAGATCGATCAACGCCGAATTCACGAGGAGCAAGTTGCCGCGATTCGAGTTGCCGCAACGCCACTTACTGAGACACAGATTTATCATATTCGGCACGCACTCGAGCTCACTAGGCGGTCGCGCTAGCCCCTCGAGGGTGGACAGGTCGACGGGTGTGCTTCATTTCACGGGTGGTCACCTGGGCTCGACGTTCATGCTCAACTCTGGTGATCAGGGTCGGGGCTGCCTGGATGGGCGCACATCGCGAGAGCTCAACTGACCTGGATATTTGAGCGTGACGAGAAGTGGTGTGCAATCGAGTTGCAGGGTTGCGTATGAAGAATCCTTGACCCGCGTAGGCGCTCGGAAGTCCTCGCTTCCCACCTACATTCATGTTGGTTGGACAGGCCTCGTGCCTCAGAAGTTGCTTGGACAAAATTTCGAGTCGTTCCGACGTGATTGTGTCTGATTCTAACGCTCACTGTGCCTGGCTCACCCCATCGAGCGAACCATAGGGGCTTGGGTGATACTCAGTTTGACCAAGGGTTTCTAATTTATGTTTATGGCCAGTGAGCAGTACTCGTTAATGTCAGTCAATGTGTCTTACTGCGGCAGTGGGGCTACACGCCGTTGATGTTCGCTGCGTTTACGGGCGATGTCACCGCTGCTCGACTTCTCATCAAGGCTGGTGCGGACGTGAACTTACAGGCTCACGACATCGAAGACACTGCACTGCATCACGCGGTACGCGCGCCGCTCAATGCCGTGGAGTTCACCGAGCTTCTCTTGAGCGTTGGAGCGCGTGTCGATCTAAAGGACGTGTGGCAGCGTACTGCACTAGACGTTGCCCTCGAAAGCAATAGCCCTGATTGTGCCGCACTGCTACGTGACCAAGGAGCCATGGCTTCCACACTCGAAGAACCGCACACCATCGAATGGCCACAGGATGACGGAGCCTCGCTAGACGAACTCTCTCCGGAACTTGTGGTCTACCGGTTCGTCACCGAAATGTCGGAATGGGAAACCTCGGCGCATGCTGCCCTTGCCCAGGATCTGAACCTGATGCCGCAGTTACTTACCCAGGGTGACCGTATCGTCGAAAAGTATGCCGTCCAGGCCGACCGCATGGCGCAGGGGTCTATCGGGTCTCCCCCTAGATATTCTCCTGAACAACGACTCGTGTCGGTGGATGCGCGAAAGACCCTCGCAGAGGTGGTGCTCCGCGATTCCCGTGAGATGCACCGTGACCAGGAACTACGGTTCCACCTGCGCAGGACAGAATATGGTTGGCGGCTGGACAAGGTGCAAGAACGCGGCCCGCTGGATCATGGAAAGTGGCAGCGTGGTTGGCTGTGAGGAGTGCGACCCCTAGATCATCGTGGATGCCCATTCGAGGAGTACTTTACGGCCCTGCGCACGCGCATCGGGAAGTTTACGGAACCGTGCGGTGGCTGCCACCGAGGAGAGTCGTTCTGGATCATCAAGTGCGACGCACGCTGCGACTATCGTCGCCGCCGGATAACGGTAGCCAAAACCATCGCGCGAGAGAATGTCCTCGATGACAAGGTCTTCACCGTGGATAAAGTGATTGAGCAGGGGAAACGACACTACGCGAAGGTACTCGGTGATTGTCTGGAAGTTTGCGCTGACGCTAGTGTCCGCCGTGAACGTCAGCGTTCCATCCCTGCGTAGCGGTGGGAGTTGCAGTGGATCATAGGTTGAGGAGATCAGTAGGTCCGGGGCAGCCTCCCTCTGGGGCGACAGTTGCTGCAGAATGGCTGCCGGAACCGTGGACAGCACACCCCCGGTAGCACTCACCGTGACCGTGGCCGCCCATAAAGCGCCCCACTCCATCAACCGATAGTTCTTAACGAACTGTACTTCGATCCCGGCAGCCGTCTGGCTCTCAGGACTGGTGTAAGCGATCTTGCGGCTGAACTTTCTGTGCCGCAGCGACTCGATGACGGGAACTTCCCACTCCTTGAAGAGCGCGAGGAACTCCGCTTGTTGAGTCTTTATGACGTCCCGGTTTTGCTCGCTCATAGCGTTTTATCGTACCGGACGCTAAACCACTGAGTTCTTGCCGACCGCAGGGGCGAACGCTCTATGCGCTCATCAGGGTGTCAGAATCCGCACGACTGATCTGGGCCCAGATCTCGTCGAGGGAAAGGTCGAGCACAGCGGCGATTGCCGCGATGGTTGGGAATGCGGGAGTCGCCACCCGTCCGGACTCGATCTTGCGAAGCGTCTCCGGGGACACCCCCGCCTGGAGCGCGACATCAAGCATGGAGCGGTTTCCCCGCGCTTGGCGGAGGATCACGCCGAGGCGTTCTCCGCGTTCGACCTCTTCAGCAGTGAGTGGCAGTCTGACCATGAACCCATTCTAATACCGGTATATTATTACCGGTATAGTTATTGGCAGTACGGAAGGATGCAGCATGATCGAGATACTGACCGCAGGCGAAGTCGAGCGTGCCCGGGAATCGGGCCGACTCGTCGGAAATATTCTGCACACCCTGAAAAGCAGATGCCAAGTGGGCACCAATCTGCTGGAGATAGACCAGTGGACCAAGGCGATGATCCAGAGCGCGAACGCTGATTCCTGCTACGTGGACTACGCGCCCTCTTTTGGGCGTGGCCCGTTTGGCCACTACATCTGCACCTCGGTCAACGATGCCGTGCTGCACGGCAAGCCATTCGACTACCAACTCAAGGATGGCGACCTGCTGACCCTCGACCTCGCAGTGTCAAAGAACGGCATTGCTGCTGACGCGGCCATCAGCTTTATGATTGGCACACACGCAGCACCTGAAGACCTCCGCATGATCGACACGACGGAGAAGGCCCTCGCTGCCGCTATCGACGCCGCCCGGCCAGGCAATCGCATCGGTGACATCTCGCATGCGATAGGTCAGGTTCTTTCACACGCTGGATATCAGATCAACCTTGATTTTGGCGGTCACGGCATCGGTTCCACGATGCATCAGGACCCACATGTACCCAATGATGGCCAACCCGGACGCGGATTCGTACTTCGACCCGGCCTGTTGCTCGCGCTCGAACCATGGATCATGTCCGACACGGATCGTCTCGTGACGGACGCGGATGGCTGGACCCTCCGCAGCGAAACCGGCGCACGCACTGCGCACAGCGAACACACGGTTGCCATCACCGAGAATGGGGCCGAGATCCTGACGCTCCCCAGCGCGTGACACCAAGAACGAACCCTAATCGACGAAACGATCGCGCCCGGAGTGATAGCCAACCACCACCAGAACGCCAAGGACACCCGCCAGCGCGGTGAGTGCTGGAACCCACGATCCGGTGGCATCGTGCAGTGCACCCACGGCAATCGGCCCAGCGGCAGCGAAGAGGTAGCCCACCGCCTGCGCCATGCCAGACAGTTTCCCGGCCTGAGTGTGATTACGCGTACGCAACCCGAAGAACGACAGTGCAAGCACGATGGATGATCCTCCGCCCAGTCCGGCAACGCAGGCCCATACCGCCGCCCACTGCGGCGCGAAGAGAATGCCCAGTGTGGCTGTCAAAAGCAGTGTCGGCCCGAAGACCCCGAGCAGTCGCTGGTCGGGGAGGCGGGCGATCAGGGTTGAGCACACGAGGTTGCCAATGATTGCGGATGCGTTCAGGAGAAATTGATGCCCACCGGCTGCGGCCTCACTGATCCCGGCATCCGCCTCTATCGCAGGTAGCCAGGTGATGAACACATAAAACGCCACCGACTGAATGCCCATGAACGTTGTGAGTTTCCAGGCCAGCACCCGCCGCCACGGATTGAACCCATCGACCTCGCCGGTATCCGCACTCCCCTTGATATTGTCGACAGCTCGAATGCCCACCACTCGTCCTGTGGGTTCTGTATCTGCGACGACCTCGGCGCCGGTATCGCCCGTGGGACGCGAACTCATACCGCGCATCGGTTTCGATGACGGATGATTCAGTTGCGGGATCAGCACCCCGATGGTCACTATCGCGAGTCCAGCCCACATGCCCAGGGGGATGCGCCACCCCAGATCCGACATACCCGCCACCGGCACCGCAACGCCTGCGGCTATCGCGGCAAAAATCGATTGTACGGCGGAGTAGGCACCTGTCACCTGACCGATCTTGGTGGGGAAGTCTCGTTTGACCAGGGCTGGAAGAACCACGTTCAACACGGCGATGGAGAGACCGATCAGGGCGGTTCCCACCCACAGCAGCGCAATCGGCGGCGTTGAGCGTAGCACCAGCCCCGCGGCAAGAACCGTCAAGCTCAGTGCGATGGCCCGTTCAAGGCCAAGCGCGTTGGCAAGCCTCGGTGCGAACGGTGAGACCACCGCGAACGCGAGTAGCGGCAGGCTCACCAGCACCGATGCGGCGACCGAGGAGATTCCCAGCGAGGCCTGAATATGGGGCAGGACCGGCCCAACGGTCGTGATCGCAGCGCGCAGGTTTCCAGCGACGAGCAGGAGACCCACAAGCACAAGGGCAGCAGGCAGCGGACGGACGCCCACAGTCGTGTGGGCGGTGACGCGGTGGATCATGAGACGATTCTTTTCAAGATGTGGCCCCGCACTGCGGGATAGGAGGCTCAGCATCCAGCCTACGTCCACGCCCCTCACTTCCACGGCAACACAACGCATCCACCGCTCACTACAGCGCAACACCACATGGTGGCCGGATCGTCGTCAAGGGACGCGGCAAAGGGGCCAGTTCACAGAACTGGCCCCCTAAAAATTGCCGACGATACGGCACAGGCTGCGCTCGGCGCGCGTTGGCACGCACATCGCGTACCGGTCGACTACTCCTTCAACGCACCGCTCGAAAGCGAGGAGATCAAAGATTTCTGAGTTGCAAGGAAGAAGATCATGAACGGAATCGCAACCGTGATCGCACCGGCCGCGAATGTGGTGAAGTCCGAGTTCTTGTCCGACACGAAACTGATCAGACCGAGCGCCAGGGTCTGCTGTTCAGGACTGCGCAGCACGAGCTTGGGGAAGATGAAGTCCATCCACGGAGCAGCGAACGTGGTCACCGCAAGGAACACCAGAATCGGACGAGCCACCGGCAAGATGATTTGCAGGTACACGCGCAGGTGCGATGCGCCGTCCAACCGGGCAGCCTCATCGAGGCCACGCGGAATGTTGTCCATGTAGCTCTTGACCATCCACATCTGGTACGGCATGTTTCCCGCCAGATACACCAGAATCAGGCCCCACAGCGTGTCCAGGGCACCGATGCGCAGCAGGATCACGTAGATCGCGATCATGCCCACGAACGACGGGAAGATCTGCAGCACCAGCATGGTCGTGAGCAGACCCTTCTTGAACACGAAGTTGAAGCGGGAGAAGATATACGCCGCGACCGAGGCGAACAGCAGCGTGCCCGCAGACACCGACAACGCGATGATCAGCGAGTTCAGGAACCACCGAAAGAACAGCGTACTGCTGAACAGGTAGCCGAAGTGGCTCGCGGTGAACCCTGAGGCAAACGGAATCGGCGAGAGCGCGGCAATCGAATTGCCCGGCGCAAACGCGCTCGACACCGTGTACAGGATCGGCCACAGGACAACGACCGACACCAGGACCAGCCCAAGGAAGATGACCGCATTCCATACGATCGAGGCAAACTTTTGACGGCTCACAATTCCCCCTTAAAGGACTTCGTGCGACGGAACTGCATGATCGCGACTGGTGCGAGGACAAGGAAGATCATGACCGCGAGCGCTGCACCGTAGTTGTACTTCTGTAGGTCGATCGTCAGTGAGTAGATCCACGTGACCATGATGTCCGTGCCGCCGGCACCCGTCTGCGTGGTGTCGGAGACGGTTGGGCCACCACCCGTGAGGAAGAAGATCGCGCCGAAGTTATTGAAGTTCGCGGCAAAGGACATGATGAGCAGTGGAGCCGTTTGGTAGAGCACGAGCGGAAGCGTGATGCGGCGGAACTGTTGCACCTTGGATGCGCCGTCAAGCTCAGCGGCTTCCTTGATGTCCGGCGAGATCGCCGTCATCGCCCCAAGGGTGAGCAGCATGAAGTATGGGAACCCGGCCCACAGGTTGATGGCTACTGCCACGAACTTCGCGAGCAACGGGTCTGAGAGCCACGGAATGGCTGCGTCAATGATGCCCCAGTCCAGGAGTACCTTGTTGACTGCCCCGAACGCTCCGTTGAGCATATTGCGCCATACCAGCATCGTGATGACCGCTGGCACCGCGTACGGGAGGATGAAGATTGCCCGGAAGACAGGCTTGATGCGGATCTTCGACTCCTGCAGGATGACCGCAATCAGCATTCCCCCGAAGTAGCAGGTGATCGTTGCCGCGATGGCCCAGACGAGGGTCCATCCGAACACGCGCACGAGTGCGCCGGTCCACAGGGCATTCCCGCCGAGCAGGTCCTTGAAGGTTTCGAGGCCCACCCAGTCCACGGTGTTTGCCGGTGGGATGTTGTTGGGTGCCGAGTAGTTGGTGAAGGCGACGGCCGCTGAGAACACGAGCGGCACCACGACAAAGAACAAGATCAGACCGAGCATCGGCATCAGACCGATGGTCGGGAACGCCCGTGAGGTGATGCTTTCGACCTGCTGGCGTGCGGTCGGTGCCGGACGCAGCGCGAGAGCGTCCGCGTCCTGGAGGGCGCTCCGGACCGAGATCGCGTAAATGGTCGCGAACACGAGGATGACCGCCACCCCAAGGACACCGTCGATGAGCATGAACATCGAGTTGTCCCGTTCCATGACCGGGACGGACAGGTTCTGCTCACCCAACGTGACGAGATTGCTCAGGCGCTGGACCAGCGATGGGATCGCGAGGATGAACAACACCTCGATGAGGGCGAAGAAGGCGCCCTTCACCCGCTGGCGGAGGACCGTCAGATGGGCAAGGCCCATAAAGAGTATGGCCAGCAACCGGGTGAGGTCGCGGTCCTCTTTACTCGCACCCCTGATGATCGTTGGGGTTGGCGTTGAGCCCTTCGCTGGGCCTTTGCCAGGCACTTGAGACGAGGGCGCCCGCGATGGTTTCGGTGCGGGGTGAGACGACATCGCAGTCATCCATGTTCCTTTCGTGGGGTTGGAGCGCCGCCCCACATGCGTGGGACGGCGCTCCAGGCCAGGGAGCCGTGCCGGGCACGACTACTGGTTGAGAATGACCTCGGTGGCTGCGTCGAGTTCCTTCTTGATGTCTGCACCGTTCCAGATGTTTGCCACGGCCGCGTCCATTGCCGCCCATACGGCTCCCATCTCAGGGATCGCAGGGGTTGGGAAGGCGTACTCACCCTGCTTGACTATTCCAAGGGTGGCTTCGCTGTCGATCTGGATCTCTGCCGCTGGGATGGAACCGGTGAGGCCATATGCGAGGCTCAGCATGTCAGGGGATGCGAGGAATGCTGCAAAGTCCTGTGCTTCCTCCGGGTGCTTGGAGTACGCGGAGACGTACATGGTGCGCGAGTTGGAGAAACCGCCCGATGGGGTGTCGCTGCCTGCACGTGCTGGCAATGGAGCGATACCGTAGTTGACTCCTGCCTCAGCGAAAACGCTGATGTTCCATGGCCCGGAGACATGCATGGCAGCCTGCCCACCGGAGAACAGTGCGTCGACCGTTGCGGTGTCGAGGTCGTCTGCTGCCACGTTCAGGACTTCGCGGAGCGCCACGAGTTCTTCCATGCCTGCAATTGCAGCTTCAGAGTTGGTGTTTGGGGTTTCAGGGTCTGAACCAGAGTCACCGAACAGAAGTGAGTCACCTCCGAAGAGGAATGGTGCGGTGTAGTAGAAGTTTGGCTGCATCACAAAGCCGTACTTGCCAGAGTTCTCGGCGTTGAACTCCTTGGAGAACTCGATGACGCCTTCCCACGTGGTTGGCGGCTCATCGATGAGGTCCTTGTTGTAGAACAGCGCATAGGTGTCCACGGTGACGGGGACGCCGTAGAGGGTTCCACCCGAGGTTGCGTTCGCGATTGCTGCCTCAACCAGTTCAGCCTTGAGTGCGTCAGGGTTCGCGATTGCCAGGATGTGTCCGGCTGCTGCAAGGTCACCGGCGTTGTCCGATGGCGCCGCGAATATGTCAGCACCGACCCCCGCTGGGCCATCGAGTGCGATTTGAGTCTTGGCGTCTCCGAGCTCAACTGCCTTGTATTCGATGGTGACGTGCGGGTTCTTCGCTGTGTACGCCTCGCCCGCCTGCTTGATGACCTCGTCATGCCCGTCTGGGGATTCCCACACGACAAGGGTTACAGGTTCCTTGTCCTCGGTAGCCCCGTTTGAGGTTTCTGACGCGTCTGGGCTGGCACTTGGCTCGGTGCCGTTTCCGCCGCTTGAGCAGGACGCGAGGAGGACCGCAGCGGTCGCTGCTGCGATCCAGGGACTGATCTTTTTCACGATTCTCTCCGTTGTGTCTCGTGGTGCGGCGCCTTCCACTGCGTGCAGTGTTGAGCGCCCGTGGTGATTTTCTACGAGCCATCACTGGTGCCGATGAGTTGTGGTGCAGCACCTGTCCTGGGACACGTGGTTCGCATGGCAGAGCACAACACATTTCTACATCGTTGTACAAACTGGACCATACGGTGAACTCGTATTGACCATTGGGGTTGATTTCAACTGGTTGACGAAAGACTACGCGCAGTGATTCGATGCCGTATATGGACGAAACGCCGACTGTGCCAGGTACAGCCTCAGATGACAGATTTACTGAAACCCGATTTTTCGTAGTTCCCGAGCCAGCCGTGCAGGCGGCACTGAAACAACCTGTGACAAAACAACTATTGGTCACCGACGCCGGCTTCTTTCCACACGCTCATCGCCACGAGTGCGAGCGTCCCGAAGGAGCGCGGGAGCACATCTTCTTGATATGCACGGCTGGCAGCGGTCACGTCCACACGCCCGCAGGGCGAACGAACATCACCAAGGGCGACGCTGTACTACTGCCTGCCGGGCTGCCCCACGAATACCGAGCCGATCAAGACGATCCATGGACACTCTGGTGGTTCCATACAGTTGGTCCCGATGCGGACGAACTCTTTGCCTCCGCGATCAGCATCATTGACGGCTATGTTGCGCATCTCAGGGACACCGCCGCGATAGCGGCACTGACCGCCCAGGTCATCGAGGCGCTCGACACCTCCACAAATGGTGGATTGGTGCGCGCATCGGGAGCCGCTTGGCACGTGCTCACCCACGTTATCTCTGCGGGCAAACGCCCAACGAGCGACTCCATAGACGCCGTTGACATGGCACTCGAACACCTGCAAAGGATCAGCCCGGAGCGGGTCTCCGTCGAGGAGCTTGCCGCACTCGCTGAACTAAGTCCTTCACAGTTCTCGGCACTGTTCAAGCAGCGGGTGGGAGTACCGCCGCTGCGCTATCAAAACGATCTCCGCCTGGCACGGGCCAGGGAACTTCTGGCGACGACGGAGATACCGATCGCTGAGATCGCAACGCACTGTGGGTACGACGACCCCCTGTACTTCTCGCGTCAGTTTGCTCGAACTCACGGCCACTCACCGTCCTCATATCGGTCACGGTTTCAGTGAGAATTTCAAGCACGGATTGGGGTTTTCCTGAGAGAATTGATACAGGTTTGACTGAGTTTGTCCCAGTTTTCTGACTCAGTTATAAAAATCCGACCCACGCAAAATTGTAACCTTCTCGTGACCATTCCCTGAGTGAGCGTCCCACACGAATTTCCTTGTTTTTAGCGCTGTTCAGCCGCATGTTTTTGCGCCTCACAACACCTGTGCCCGTTCACGGTTCGAGTTTCGTGCAGCTCTCTCAAAATATGGACATATAGGCCCCATCACAGAGCGTTCGCGTTGCGCCAGCACGGCAAGCGGCGTTGTACTCACGCAGCCCGCCGAGAACCAATCACCTCTGGGAACCCAGCCATCTCGTCGCCAATCAAAGTCGATGGGGCCAGATATGATCCAAAGGCGTACGCAAAAACTATGCATCCGCATGCCGTCCATTCACTCGATGGGCCGAAAAACGTCCAAGTGCACACACAAAAACTGTGCACCCGGACCAAAAGCAACCCATCGACATCGTGACACGCCACCAATGCGTCCAAGCCAGCCACACGTTCGCAGCCAACCCAAAACACGGCACCGGTTCACCGCCGATTGTGCCCAAATCGGCAGGTTTCAGTTGGAAAACACAATCGCCCCGCAGCCCAAGGGCTGCGGGGCGATCATTGCGAGTTCACACGCATACACCTCAACGTATCTGACTTCAATGAGCGAAAAATCCGCCAGCTACGGTGGTGCGGAACTGAGCGGTACCGGCGCTCAGTTGACTCGTCAGTAGACTAATCGTCTCCTACGTCTTGGAAGTTGAACACTTCCTCTACGCATTTTTAATAATGCACTACTTCACATGTTTTGTGGATACCTTTGAGAAGATTTCCTCAACTTTTTTCAAAATTTGGGACGATTCCTCCCCAAGAACAGTTCTATACCTGACATTCAGGTCATCACATGTGCTCCAGGTCACACTTATCCCGCACCCGACAACAGCGGAGCCGCACTTCTATGGCCAGCGCAAACACCTCTTACAGAGCGGTGTGCCAAATTGCTGTCGGTATACCGCTCAGCCCGTGTCGTCGCGGTTCTATATACGTACGTATTTTCCGTATCCGGTATTCCGCATTCTTTACACCGTTGGAAATGCGACAAGAAATACGTTAAACGCATAACCATCATTTTAGGGAGAAACCGGACTAAAGGTTCTTCTCCGTGAACGACAAGGACCCCGAAGCCAACCTGGTATCAGGCATACCATCCAGTACCGATTGGAAGCGGCATGCCAAACCAAACTGAGCGAAATCGATGAGCGAAAACGATTCCGCATATGCCCGGGGCCTCTATCGCGTAGCGAACTAGTCGCTACTGAGCGAGTCACCGTGATCTAACCCGGCACACCCGCTGGAATATGGTGACGAGTCAGGATTGCAACTCGTCATTTTCAACAATCGTCGCCGAGGTTACATTCCTGACCGGTACTGTACGAATTCCGTACCAGCACCCTCGCCGGGAATACAGCCTTGGATCGTGTCCCTGTGCCCAGAATATGTTCCAGAGCGGAGGATGTAGATCATCGAAATGTTCATTCAGCGTAACATCAAAGGCTTAACGTTTGCTAGGAAAACTACTAGTTTCTGCTGGGTTCTTGTGCATTGTCCACAATCTCTTGTAGCTTCACTCGCTGATCAGGTGCTTCGCAAAAAGAACGCCCACTGACTGTGATGCGACAGTCAGTGGGCGTTGCATAGCGCGAGTGAAAAACCCACACAAACGGGTCTTTCCACACGGGGCGCAGCCACTATGAGAAACGATACTCACATCATCTTCGTACACCAGCCGAACGTCGATGACGGGGGTATCGAGCCGATTCCTCGCTAGTTAGTCGTGACCCCGCACACCTCGCGCTTTGGGATCGACTGCTCTAGATCCAGCGGTTCACCATCTGGTTCTGCCGCCGTGGCGGCCAATATGGCGTCTGGATATAGTGCAGCCGGTTCGCAGGCATCCGTCACCACTACGGACTCTGCCTGGGTCATGCTTGCCGCCGCAGCTCGCTCGGCCTCGCTAACGCCCGCAACGACCGGAGCGTTCTCAGTCGAGATGAGGTCAAATGCGAGTTCGTCTGATCTGATATCCCTGAGCGCGCGGCGCCAGGCGGGCCAGAGCAGAACAACTGCAGCGATCCACGCGATCGGGTTGCCCCACACGATTCCGGAGAATCCGAAGTACGAGCCAAGGATGATCGCAGCGCCAACGCGGCCCACGAGTTCAGTCACGCCGGTCATCATCGGCACAAAAGTGCGTCCCAGTCCTTGGAGGGCACCGCGGAGCACGAACAGAAGGCCGAGAGTGAAGTAGAGGACGCCGTTGACCACGAGGTACCAGTGCGCCATCGACACCACGTTCTCTGCGGCATCTCCAACGAACATGCGCACGATTGGGCTACCAGCGGCAATCAACGTGACAGCGAGAACGATCGATCCGACGGTCGCCATGACGAGCGACTGACGTACGCCCTGGCGAATCCGTCCGAACTGTCGTGCACCGTAGTTTTGGGCAACGAACGTTGAGACAGCAAGGCCAAGAGAAGCAAGGAACGCAACCGCAAGTCCGTCCACGCGAGTTGCCGCAGTGTAGGCGGCAACCGCCTCAGCGCCCATCTCATTGAGTTTGACCTGCACTACCACGGTTCCGATCGCGATGATCGATGCCTGGAACCCCATGGGAACGCCGATGCGCAGGTGATGGGAGAGTTCCTGGTATGAGACCTTCCAGTCTTTCCGCTCCACGTGCAGGACTGGAAGCTTGGCCTTGAGGTACCAGAAGCATCCGATCACAGCACCCAGTTGTGCGAGCACTGTCGCAAACGCGGCACCGCCAACGCCGTGGCCCATGATCGAGACGAACAGGACGACCAGCGCGATGTTGAGCACGCACGACACGATGAGGAAGATCAGTGGGGTTCGCGCGTCACCGATGGCGCGGATGATTGCGGAGAGGTAGTTGAAGAACATGGTCGAGGCAGCGCCAAGGAAGCTGATGACCGCGAACGTGGTTGCTTCTGGGAGCAGTTCTGTCGGGGTACGCATGAGGCGCAGCAGCGGTTCTGCCAGGAACGGCGCACTAACGGTGAGCAGTAGCGAGATGCCTGCGGTCAGGATGGTGCCAGCCGCGACGGAACGTCGCACTGCGGCATAGTTGCCGCCGCCATATGCCTGGGCAGTCGGGATCGCGAATCCGGAGGTCATGCCCCAGGCGAATCCGATGAACAGGAACAGCAGCGAGCCCGTCACGCCAACGGCGGCAAGGGAATTGACGCCCAGCGATTGACCCACGACCACCGCGTCGATGACGTGGTACATCTGCTGAACGATATTGCCGATCAGGAGAGGCACTGTGAAGAGGAGAATCACTCGCCATGGCGTGCCGACGGTGAGGGTCTTCTTGGGCTGGGACACTTTGCTCCGATAGGGGTGGTGCGGTGGGATGGGGGTTGGGTCGAGCGTTTCGGTTCGACTCTCTCGGAGTTTTCGAATCGATTCGATCGTATCGATTCGATGTTACGCCCACTCGTTCGGGTACGTCTTTATTTTTTGGGCGTGAACTGCGTCGCAACACGAAAAATTTACGTTTGCGCCAACAGAGTTTTGCCGAGACTCACGAACCTTTGCCGATTCTTTGTCTCAGCGCCACGGCGCCTTCGATTCTTGCTTGACGACGAGTCGGTCACGTCGGGTTTGCCCACACCTTTTTTGTGGTGGTACGGATGGAGGACTCAGTGACGGCGAGGGTGTGGCGGTAGATGCCCTCTTCGCTCGTGTATCCGCGGTAGTCGTACTGCGTCATGTGGCACCAGGCCGGTAGATCGTAGACCGAGGTGGGATCATCGGAGATGACGATGAGTTGCGCACCCACCGGCAGAGCGTTGAGTCGCGAACGAATCTTGAGCAGCATCTTGACGCATTTGTGTCCAGTCGTGTCGAACTCCTCGGCAGTCACCGATGCGGGGTCAGGTCGCTGCTGGGTCATCCATCTCTCCTTCTGGCTTCCTCTCCGCGATTCTCCCACGTGCGATTGCGGCGAGGAGGCAAAGGGCCGTGAGCGCAAGGACGATCCCTGCGACAGCGCCGGTCAAAAGATAGAACGCAAGGGCTTCGAATCGCGAGTCGAACCCTCCAACGACAGCGGTGCGCGCAATGGCACCAAAGACACCAGCACCAAGCACGAGAGGAAAGGTCAGTCTTTGGATTGTCGGAACGGGGCTTGGCTGGATGACGCTGCGCCTCTGTAACAAGAGCACGCCCAAGATGATGACAAGTCCCAGCGCACTCAGACCGATCTGCATCAACTCATATCCGGTTTTCAGCCCAACCGGTGTTGCGTATGTGGCCGCGATCGCCTCAATGTTCCTAGTCCCCCAGCCCCAGGAGTGCGTGAAATGGTCAAGGACGATGTGGGTTGCGATGCCGATCCATATCGCCACCGGAACTGACCACCACGGATGGCTCATCCATGTGTCCGGACGCCAGCGCTCACGCACCACTTCAGGTGCCACGTCGTGTAGGAGCGGTGCGATGAGACGCCAGATAACCCAGGCTGCAAGCCCCAATACGAGGTTTGCGGTGAACAGGTATGGGGCCTCGTGCGTTCTCGTTCCGTACTGAATCAGTGGCGGGATGAAATAGAGCAGGTCAGGTGCCATTGAACCTATCGCGAGCGCGGCAAACGGTAGCGACAGCCTTTTGGACGTGAAGGGGAGGACCCCGGCGATGTGACTCACCGTGAATGGCATGTTTTTCCTAACCAGCGATATGTGATGCTTATCGTGTCAAGCATGCCCTGTCAGTGCTCACTGAACGAGTGAGCCGCGTACACTCGCACAAATGATTCACAGAGTCTGTCTCACACGAGGCTACGAACCCATCCGCCGAGGTGCTGACGCGCAACATCTGACAGGGCCGTGGTCCAGGCCTCACGCCCATTCCCCCATGGAACGTAGTGGAACCGTTCGCCGCCGGCCTCCAGGAACGCCTCTCGGTTTAGCATGTCGATCTCCTCAAGGGTCTCGAGGCAATCGGACACAAAACCTGGACAGATCACATCAACCCGTTTGATCTCTTTCCTACCCAGGAGATCCATCGTGTCGATTGTGGCTGGCGTCAGCCATTTTGCCGGACCGAATACGGACTGGAAGGTCATCGCGAGACCACCCTCGTCGCCGTCCGCATCAACCACGGGAATCCCGAGGGCCGTCGCGAGGGCCTGAAGCGTCGCCTCGCACTCATGTTTGTATGGATCGCCCGCATCGTGCATTGCCTGAGGGATACCGTGATAGCTCAGGATGACCCTGTCCCCTGCGTCGAAGTCGGGTCGACCAGCCTCTTCCCAATGATCCGTGAGTGCTGAGCTGAGGGCATCGATGTATCCCGCATCGGTCGGGAAGGATCGGATCGTGCGAATCTCGAGTTGATCACGAGATCTGAGGCCCCAGCGATACACCTCGTCAAACACGGTTCCTGCGCTGCACGCTGCGTACTGGGGATAGAGCGGAACGATCAAGACCTGTCGATAGCCCAACTCGTGCAAACGAGTCAGCTCGTCATGGAGAGCAGGCCTTCCGTATCGCATCGCAACAAAGACATCAGCGATACCGTCAAGTTCTCGTGCAACGGCATCACGTTGCTGCTGCGAGTACACCATGAGCGGTGAGCCATTTTCCTGCCACACAGTCGCATACTTGTGCGCCGAGTCTTTTGGGCGAACCCGCAGAACAATTCCCTCAAGGATCGGACGCCACAGGGCGGGATGCATCTCCACCACTCGCCGATCAGAGAGGAATTCCCTCAGGTAACCGCGCAGCGCCGACGCGGTTGGGGCCTCGGGCGTGCCGAGGTTGACCAAGATGACTGCGGGTGGGCGGGTAATCACACATTCTCCTGCGGCTCGAGCATCCAATCTCATCTCACCCTAGTCACCATTTTCCCACCGCGTCTGGGACGTATGGGGTGACAGTCTGTCAGAAAAGCAGACATTCCACCTGCATGAACGCACGATTGGGCGACCCAGCACATACTGGGTCGCCCAATCGTGATCCGCCTCTTGTGATGCCTCGGTGCTGACCTCACCGAATAGGATGCGAGCGGCTACTCGGTGAGGTCTATGCGGCCCGAAGTCCTCGTGACTTCGGGCCGCATAGTCTCTGTGTTTAGTTGCAGGAACCGCCCGCTGCCCATGGGCCCCACGGCGAGGCACCTGGAACATCGGTGTTGGTCCACCACTTGGCGGTGTAAGTTGCGCCGTTGTAGGTAACCGTGTCTCCCCCAACGTAGACCTGTCCACTCACCCAGGCCGGGCACTCGCCTGGATCAACCGGCGTCGTGGGATCTGTTGGGTCCGGATCAACCGGGTTGGTGCCGTTGTCGTCGCAGATCTTGATGACCTTCCACGCGGAATCGCTGTCCGGTGCGGCACCCTGGGTCCACCACTTGGCCTCGTACACTGTGCCCTGGTAGACAGCGCGAGCACCGCCGGTGTAGACACTCGCTGCATTCCACAGCGCTACGCCATCGCAGGTGATGGTGCCTGGGTCAACGGGGTCAGTTGGATCGACTGGGTCGGTGGGGTCAACCGGATCAGTTGGGTCCGTGGGATCGGTAGGATCTGGATCGACAGGGTCGGTCGGTGGTACCCATTCACCGCCGAGGTTGAGGCGATTGGCCATTGCCTGAGCAAACGAGTAGTTGTTGGTCGCGTCCCAGTTGATTGACCAGGTCATAACGCCACCGATCGGGCCGTAGGCGCGTGGTGCGGTGAATCCGCCGACAGGGGTTCCCAGTTCGAGTGCGTCAACGGCCCTCACGACATCGGCATTGGACATGTATCCGCCACCGGCTGCCCGTGGAACGGATGGGAATCCAAGCCCAACCTGGTCTGGACGCAGACCCATCTCGAGTTGGATACACGCGAGTGCTGCCGCAAACTGTGGTGTGCCCTGGGAGTAGATCTTCTGGTCACAGCCCATCATGCCACCAGAGTTGTAGTACTGGACGTTGACGATGGTCAAGATGTCCTTGATCTTCTGCGTCAACTGGTAGTACTGCATCGAGGTCGCCTGGTAGTCGATGGTCTGCGGGGCCATCGCAATGATCAACTCGTTGCCGATACGGTTGTGGAGATCGTGCAGCGCGGTGGACAGCGACTCTGCGTGCACACCGTGTTCGAGGTCTATGTCGATTCCATCAAAGCCGTATTCGGTGATGATGTCGTACGCGGTGTCAGCAAAGTTCTTCGCGTGGGTCGGGGTGTTGATGGTGACATGAGCCTTTTCGCCACCAACCGAGATGATGACCTTGCGTCCCTCGGCCTGGATTGCCTTGATGTCGGCCTTGAACTGGGCCTCGCTGTATCCGCCAAGTTCCTCGGACTCAAGCGTGAAGTCAATCCCGCCGGGAATGGACGGGTGGCTCTCAGCGAATGCAACTGCAACAAGGTTGTATGCACTTGGGATGTCGCTGAGCTTCAACAGGGTTGATCCGTTGTCGAAGTTGTGCCAGTAGCCCGTAAGCCATTGGCGCGTGTTGTTCGTTGTGTTCGAGGTGTCGGCTGCCTGCGCGGCAGGGGCAACACCCATTGCGAGGAGCCCGACGGCTGCTACGGCCGCGAGCGCCCTTTTCTTCCACGATGACCTCATCGTCTCTCCATCCACGTCGCTGTGAATCCATTTGTTAGTCTTGCTAACAAATAAATTGTATAGTTTCGATTATGGGTGAAAAACTGGAGAAACGACCCTCCTACCAATGGATAGCAGTACCCATATTTTAGTGGTCGCCGTCACATTGTTTCACTGCGTTAAACACAAGACACGACCCTCACCAGTACAAACACCAGTCGCAGGAGCGAGGCAAAAATGCAGGACTCGTCGGAAATCTGCACGGACGAGTAGTACCCATCCGGGCGCCCTGTCCCGTACATAAGACTAAAAGGCTCACCACGAGTCATCGTCCGTCTGGCACGATGACGACATGGACTTTCACCTCAGGCCGTTCGCGCCCGCCGATACCGCACAAGTCATAGACCTCTGGAACGCCGCCGGACTCACACGTCCGTGGAACGACCCCGTCATCGATATCGAACGCGCACACACAACGTGGCCTGAAAACTTCCTCGTCGCAACCGACACACCAGTTCATATCGCAGGCACGGTCATGAGCGGCTTCGACGGACACCGCGGATGGTTGTACTACCTCGCCGTAACGCCCGAACACAGGGGCAACGGACTCGGAAGCAAACTCGTCCACGAGGCGGAACGTCGACTTGCGGCGCAGGGCTGCGTAAAAGTGCAACTCATGGTCCGTAGTGACAATGCCGCGGCCCTGGGATTCTACGATGCGCTTGGATATGAGCACTCCGATGTCATAGTGGCAGGTAAGCGCCTGGATGGTTGACGCCATTCGGCCTGAAGGAGACAAACCTATCTTGTGACACGGGTAACAGATGGGGCTACAATTTTGCTGAAACGAAACTAGGTGTCCTTAGCTCCAACCCAGCCATCCATCTGTGCTCGAAGGTTCATGGAGACCATATGATCACGTCTGAATCCGACAGCATCGCACGAGTTGTTTCAACAGGCAGTCTGCCCGGCTGGAACGAGGTGGAATCACTGACCTCAGCAGCCCACGAACGCTATCTCACTCTGGATGATGGCGAAATCGCAGACTACATCCCCGTTTTGGCAGCAGTTGATCCCTCACTTTTTGGCCTCTCAGTTATCGAGGTCAACGGAGCAGCACATGATGCGGGCGACAGCGGCCATCCGTTCTCGATCCAATCCATCTCCAAAGCCTTCGTCTACGCTCTTGTCTGCGAAGAATACGGGCATGCAGGCGTAAAGGAGAGGGTCGGAGTCAACAATACGGGCCTACCGTTCAACTCCGTCATGGCCTTGGAACTCAATGATGGCCATCCCATGAATCCGATGGTGAACGCCGGAGCGATCGCCACCACAGCTTTAATCCCCGGCACGTCCTCCGCGGAACAGTGGGAGGTGATTCGCACGGGCCTGTCGGCATTCGCTGGTCGTCAACTCGTCATGGACGGTGAGGTGTATGCCTCGGAGATGGCCACCAACTTCCGCAATAAGGCCATCGCACGTTTACTTGAGAGTTACGGTCGCATTGACGCCGATCCACTCGAGACAGTGGATATCTACACGAGACAATGCGCGCTGCTGGTCAATGCGCACGACTTGGCGATCATGGGGGCGACACTGGCCGATGGCGGTATAAACCCGATGACAGGACAGCGTGTGGTATCGCCCGAGGTATGCGGAGACACCCTCGCGATGCTCGCGGCGAGTGGCATGTATGAGCGTTCCGGCGAATGGCTGTTTGAAATCGGCATACCTGCCAAGTCCGGAGTGGCCGGAGGCATCGTGGCCATCGCTCCTGGAAAGGGCGCTATCGGCGCATTCTCACCTCGTCTGAACTCTGCTGGAAACAGCGTGCGTGGTCAACGTGCCATCGCTTATCTTTCACGAGGTCTCGGCCTCAATCTATTCGCTTCCAAAGCATCTTCCCGAACGCAAGGATAGTGTGATGACCACTGAGACGGCGATCCCAACGCAGGCGGAACGACGATCATGGGTTCCTATGATCGGTCTGTTCTTGGCGCAGATCCTCATGTCATTCAATGTGGCGGCATTGCCCATATCGATTGGCGGTATGGTTGCCGACTTCGGTGTGGCACCAACCGTGGCCAGCTCCACGATCGTGGTCTACGGTCTTGTCGTGGCAGCCCTCGTCATGACCGGTGCAAAACTCGGACAGCGTATCGGCTGGGTCCTCATCTTCCGCTGCGTCATTGTGGTCTTCGCGGGTTCATCGCTGATGATGATCTTTTCCCAATCTGTTGGCTGGGCCATTGCCGGACAGGCCTTGGCTGGTGCCGCAGCCGCGATCATTGTTCCCTCGCTTGTGGCTCTCATCGCGGAGAACTACAGCGGCGATCAACAGGCAACGGCGATCGGATCGCTCGGTTCAGCACGAGCGCTTTCCGGGATCAGCGCATTTTTGATTGGCGGCACACTCGGAACGCTTGTAGGTTGGCGACCAGTTTTCATGATTGTGTTCGCTATCGCCATTGTGGTTTTCCTCTTCAGTTTCAAACTGCGTTCGGACCACGGCGATTCAAGCGTAAGCATCGATTTCGTGGCATCCATCCTGATTGGCCTTGCCATCATGTCGCTCACACTTGGCTTCAACAATCTGAATGGATGGGGAGCCTTTCTCGCCAGCGTCGGCGCTCCGTTCAACGTCATGGGCGTATCCCCGGCGCCTATCCTCATCCTCATCGGCATTATGTTGGGTCAGGCCTTCTTTTCATGGACTCGGCGTCGGATGCGTGCGGGTAAGGCCCCTCTTGTGGATCTGTCGGTTTTGGGATCGTCTCGTGAGCGCGCGGCAGTCTACGCAATGTTCATTGTCGTTGCACTTGAGGCGGCGTTGAACTTCACTGTTCCTCTGTATATACAGATCGTGCAGGGACGAACGCCCTTCGAAACGTCCTTGGCAATGATGCCTTTCAATTTGACTGTCTTCATCACAGCCACACTCGTGGTGCGCTTCTACAGGCGCTATTCTCCGCGAACGATCGGGGTCGCCGCGTTTACACTCACGACTGCGGCATTGACATGGCTCTCGTTCGTGGTGACCAATAACTGGGAAACCATTCCAACCGTTTTCGGTCTCGTTGTCTTCGGTATCGGACAAGGAGCTCTTGTCACGTTGGTATTCAACGTTCTGGTAACGGCTGCCCCCGCAGAACTGGCGGGCGATGTGGGATCCATCCGCGGCAGTACACAAAACCTGGCCTCAGCGGTGGGCACGGCAGTGGTTGGAGCATTGTTGGTGGCCCTGCTCAGCGTTGGCGTCGGGCGTGCGGTCCTGGAGCATCCGGAACTACCGGAAGAGTTGGTCGCGCAGGTCGACTTGGACGACGTGAACTTTGTGTCAAACGCTGACCTTGAAGAAGTGCTCTTGTCGCAGACAGATGCCACTCCTGAACAGGTGAAACAAGCGGTTCAACTCAACGAGGAACAACGTTTGCAGGCACTCAAACTAGGGTTACTCGTTCTGGCGGGCGTCAGCGCGATAGCCATGGTTCCCGCGTCACGGCTTCCACGCTACAAACCACATGAGATCCCAGCACCGGATCACGAGGTCACAGAGGGATAGTCGGTCAGATCGTCAGGTGCACGAGCATCCGGAACTACCGGTAGTCGCTCGGAACGGATTGCCCGTCAATCACGGCAATCGACTCGGCGTTGTGAATGATGTCGGTGTTCTGCGCGGCGACGACCTGCCAGTCACCAGCAGGGAGCTTCTCGCACACAAAAGTGAAGATCCCACACCGTTCACCTGCCACTGAACCATCTGCGGCCACCTGGCCCGTGATCTTCCACTTGCCGTGTACCACTGCCGCCGAATCGCCGATCCGCCGGGACCGAGACTCGACAAAGCTGAGAGTCGAATCCCCAAAGATCATGTCGAACCCATAGGCATGCGCAACTCGAATCGCCTCACGGTCGTGCCACCACAGGCCAACCACGTTCACGAACTCTGCATCCTGGGCAAACAGGCCCGCGAGTGCCTGCGCATCGCGGTCCGCCCAAGCATGAGCGAACAGGCCAATTATGTCCTCGGGGTTCTTCATGTCTCAACCCTATCGAGTCATGTATGCCTGGTTGCCAACGGCTAACCGTGTCGTGTCCTGCACCTTCTAACTCGACGATTTCCCCGGCAGGGGACCGTGTCGAGCAGCAGCCCCACGGGTCCATACCTATTCACCCTCTTGTGGGAAACCCATCTTCGGCATATTCTGAACTTCATTCACAAATAAGTAAGGAATGCCTAACCTAATAGTCTTGGGTGAAGCCGTCAGGATGAGGAGAGTCATGACAACAGCCGCAGAAACGCGCTCACAACGGCCGGAAGTCGATGCCGCAGCAGCCGCAAAACTTCAGCAAAAGGCCGATGCGCGCGCACTGAAGGACCTCATGAAACCAGTGGCAGCACCTCTCTTGCTGGGGCGCGGCCTGGCCGTGGGTTCGGCGATCCTGGCTGTCGTCCCCTACATCTCACTCGTGAAGATCGGTGCCCTCCTACTTGCTGCTGCGACCGCTGACACGACACTCAACGCCCAGGAGGTCAATCGTTGGATCACGATCCTGATCCTCACGTTCACCCTCCGATTGGTCTTCTATTTCGCCGCACTCCTGATAACCCATCTGGCAGACATCAAGCTCGGACACCTGATCCGAGAGCGAATGGTTCACAGGTTCTCCCGCGTTCCGCTGGTCTGGTTCACATCCACCAACTCCGGTCGGGTGCGCAAGGCGCTACAGGACGACATCGGCACTGTCCACCACCTGATCGCACACCAGCCTGTCGACGGGACGGTGGCGATGGTCATGCCCCTCGCGCTCATGGGATATGCCTTCCTCATCGACTGGCGGCTCGGCCTCCTGGCTATCGCCACGCTGCCGTTCTATGCGGGTGCCATGAGTCTCAGCATGCGCGGGATGGGGGAGAAAACGGTGCAGATGGATCAGAAACTGGGTATCGTCTCTGCCCGCATGGTCGAGTTCGTCACTGGCATCACCGTCGTGAAGGCCTTCGGCCAGGTTGGACGCGCACATCGCGCCTATCAGGAATCCGCAGAGGAGTTCCAAGACTTCTACTATGCGTGGGTGCGCCCTCTAATTCGCGTGAGTTCACTTGGAACATCGCTTCTGGCAGCACCATTGATCCTCATCATCAACCTTGGGGGCGGCACGTTACTGGTACAGCAGGGCATCGTGACAACAGCCGATGTCCTTGCAACATCGCTGATCGCTCTCCTTATCCCGTACGGCTTGGAAGTCATGATGAACTCGGCCTGGTCGTCCCAACTGGCAGGAGCAGCCGCGACCCGCCTCACAGACCTCCTTGAGACACCGACATTGAACGAGGACGCCTCTGAGACCACGCCTGAGGGCCACGATGTCGTGTTCACCGATATCACCTACTCGTACGGCACAACCGAAGACGTCGGGTTCGCCCTCCACGATGTCTCCTTCACCCTCGCAGAGGGGACCATCACGGCGCTGATCGGGCCCTCCGGTTCCGGGAAGTCAACGATCGCGACACTCCTGGCCCGCTTCGACGATCCCCACTCGGGACAGATCACACTGGGCGGCATCCCGCTACGACAGATCGGCAACCTGTACGCGCACGTTGGATTCGTCCTGCAAGATCCTCAACTGCCTTCCATCAGCATCCGCGACAACATCTCCCTCGGTCGGCCCGATGCGACCGACGAGCAAATATACAAGGCAGCTCGTGCCGCTCGTATCTTCGACGAGATAGCAGCCCTACCAAACGGCTTCGACACCATCTACGGAGCAGACACCGGGCTATCGGGAGGCCAAGCCCAACGCATAGCGATCGCACGAGCGATTCTGATGGATGCCCCGGTCCTCATCCTCGACGAGGCAACGGCTCTCACCGACCCAGAGTCGCAGCATCAGATCCAGCAGGCGCTCTCGGAGTTGGTACGCGGCAAGACGGTCCTGCTCATAGCGCACCGCCCAGAGGTCATCAAGGGGGTCGATCACATCGTTCTCGTGGAGAACGGCGCAGTGGTCGCCACGGGAACCCACGATGAACTGTTGACACAGCCCGGCTACGCCCATCTCTGGGATGCCACCACAGCCACTCTCACCCGAGGAGCGAACGCATGAACCTCCCTCTGATCGACATCGTCCCCCGGCTTGGACGCATGATCTCCACACCAGCAAAACTACGTCCAGCGCTCCTGGTGGCCTCACTGTGCGGCCTCATCGAGGGTTTGGCCCTCGCTGCACTTCTCCCCGGTATCAGTTCATTGGCGTCCGGCACCGCGGTCTGGGGTCTGCACACCACGGGATGGCTCTGGGTGTTCGTCCTACTGGCCCTGACCTCGTTTGCCCTGAACTATCTGCAATCGACCGGAACCTATGCGATCGCACTGGACTTCCTGTACTCCATCCACCGCCTCATCGGTGACCAGGTATCCAAACAACCGCTCGGATGGTTTGCCCGCCCTCTGTCCGGACGACTCTCGCGCATGGTCTCAACTGAACTGATGCTGGCCGGCGAGATCTTCGCCCATATGATCGGTCCCCTGATCTCTCGCATAACCTCCGCGGTGGTCATCGTCGTTGCGGCCTGGTTCTGGAACCCACTACTCGGGCTCATTCTGACCCTTTCGGCGCCAGTGTTCATACTCATCACCCTGGCCTCAACACACTTCATGCGTCGAGGCAGCGCCATCCACGAACCAGAGGAGATCAATCTGGCGAATCGGATCGTGGAGTATGCGCAGTGCCAAGGAGCCTTGCGCTCGTGTGGACAAAGCGATGGCTTCGCTCCGCTTGGCAACGCCCTGGAGTCGACTCGGTCAGCACGTGTGCGGGCACAGTGGACCGAGACGATCGGCATGCTGTTGAGCGGGGCAGTGACCCAGGGCGTCATCGTCGCCTTGATCAGTGCCACCGGTTCGCTGGCCGTCTCCGGTACGCTTCAGCCGATACCCGCACTGGCTTTCATGGGCCTTGCACTACGCTTCACCTCAACGCTCTCCGCCATCACCGAAAGTGCGATGGCAGCAGAGTCACGTCGCCCACTCCTGGATTCCATTGATGAGGTACTCACCGCTGAACCGCTTCCTGAGCCCTCTGCTCCATCCGAACTATCTGCTCCTGGAACCGTGGAGTTCCGTAACGTCACCTTCGGCTATGGAACCGCACCCGACCCCGTGCTTCGTGATGTCTCGTTCACGGTGCCATCCGGAAGGATGATTGCCCTGGTCGGCTCGTCCGGTTCGGGCAAGACCACGATTGCTCGTCTAATCAGTCGCTTCTACGACGTTGATTCCGGGACAGTGTTGGTTGGTGGCACTCCAGTGACCGAGCAGACCACGGAACAGTTGATGGGGCAGCTCTCAATGGTCTTCCAAGACGTATATCTGTTTGACGACACCCTCGAGGCGAATGTGGCGGTTGGTCGTCCCGATGCGACGCGTGAGGAGATCAGAACTGCGGCAGCGCTTGCCGGGGTCACCGAGATCGTCAACCGCCTCGCAGATGGTTGGGAGACCCGGGTCGGTGAGGGTGGGCGTGCGCTTTCAGGTGGTGAACGTCAACGTGTGGCGATAGCTCGTGCCCTACTCAAGAAGTCGCCGATCGTGCTGCTCGACGAGGCCACCTCGGCCCTTGATGTGGAGAACGAGGCAAACATTGTCGCAGCGGTCGAGCGACTTCGACAGGAGGCGACGGTCGTCATCATCGCGCACCGTCTCGACACCATCGTGGCTGCCGACCAGATCATCGCGCTCACAGACGATGGTCGCGTCGAGGCACAGGGCACCCACGAGGAACTTCTTGCATCTCACGGGACATACGCCCAGTTCTGGGACCGGCTACGGAGCGCACAGGGGTGGCACCTCACCAACGCGTAATCCGATATTCTGACCCCGTGGGTGATTTGATCAATGCGCCAGGTGAGCGGCATACCTCTGTCCGGCGCATCGTGTCCACAGGTCCCAAGCCAGGGCGTAAAGCCACCTTCACGGCGCATGACGCCGTAGACGCGGCCATCGCGGAGGGGATTGACCGGTTCACCCTGTCCGCTGTCGCCGAACGACTGGGCGTGGTCACGGCTGCGATCTATCGCATCTTCCCGTCACGCGAGGATCTCGCCATCGCATGCTTGGACAGGGCTGGCTCCACGATCAAGACTCCGGAGCCAGACCTACACTGGCGCGATTCCTTACGGCTGTGGGCGAATGAGTGTTGGCGACTGTGCGAGGAGTACCCCGGATTGAATCGAGCCGTTTTCGCTCATCCAGCGGCTACGACGAGGATCGAGAGCGTTGTCGCACGATACGGCGAGAATCTCGTGTCCCAGGGGAAGACCGTACGACAGTCGATGTTTGCACTCGATTTTCTTGGTGACACGGTTTTCGCCTCTCATCTCGGGGTCGAGGCCCTGCGCACGATCCATGAGAATGGCAAGACCGGCCTTGACCTCATGCGCGATGCCGTGGTCAGTGAGGATGCCCTGTTTCAGCCGGAGGAATCGTGGGCTGGCCGCACGATTATGGACACCAAGGTGGAGTTCATTCTCTTGGGGCTTGAACAGCATTGGCCGGAGTTCTAGTTCCGCTATTGGATAGAGCGCACGCGAAAGGGCGGTTCTAGTTGACCGAGACGGCGATCTGATTCTTCCACGGGTCCTCGAACCGTAACGCCACACCGTCATGGCGGGCGGCGATTCGCTTGGATTTCAGCCGATCCTGAAGTGCCTGAACCTCATCATCGTTGGGCACAAGGATGGAGACTTCTCCTAGGCCAAGCGAAGAGGCACGCGGTCCGGCTCCACGCGAGTGCCACGTGTTCATAGCCATATGGTGATGGTATCCACCCGCGGAGACAAAGAGCGCACCCGGCATCTCTGCGGTGGCTTCAAATCCTAGAGTGTCCACATAGAACTCCCGAGCAGCGCGCGTGTCGCCGACCTGAAGGTGCACATGCCCGACCTTTGCCTGCTCCTCCTCTGGTGTGGCCAGAGCTTTATCGGTCACGTGCTTCTGTACAAATGCGTTGGGGTCGAGCCACAGCGAGTCCATCACAACCGTTGATCCATTCCACGCCCATTGGTCACGAGGTCGATCCCAGTACAGTTCTATGCCGTTGCCCTCTGGATCGTTGAGGTAGAAGGCCTCGGAGACGAGGTGATCTGCAGAGCCTGTGTAGAGGGTTCCTGCATTCTGAGCAACGCTGAGTACGACAGCGGCCAATGCTGCCTGCGATTCGAACAGGATTGCCGTGTGGAACAGGCCTGCCTGACGTGATTGTGCAAATGGCAGATCAGGTTCGTGACGCAACACCATGATCGGCGTCGTTCCACGCCCTAACGTCACCACACCCTCGCGTTTGTCATGTGCTGCAGACAGGTGTCCGTCGGAGTTCAGCACACTGAGGCGGATGACCTTTGTGTAGAAATCGACCATGTTGTCGATGTCGCGCACGTACAGCGTGACTGCATCCATATCAAGGTCTTTGGACAGTAGATCCTGCGCGGACAAGACATATCTCTCAGGGGTACGTGGTGCCTGTACCGAATATTCTCGCTGTTCAACGGTATTGCTATTGGTTTTTTCTGGCATGTTGATCCCTCGGTGACGCACTGCGTGATGCGCTGTTACGACACCACTCATCATTTAGTTGACCCTTCAACCATCTCATTCAATAGTTGAAGCGTCAAGTAATTATGATGTCGAGTACTCAGCGGCCCACCTCGATGGGCTGTTTTTGGTCCAGATATACACAAAAGCTAGGGTATCTGGACCATTTTTAGCCCATCGAGTGGTACAGCCCCAAGCCAGCGCCCGCAGGCAAACGGAATGCAGCACCGTACAACAACAGGTGAGACAAGGCCTTGTCGAACACTTACCAAGTGGGTACATTTATTTCGTTCACTACAGGGTTGTAGCGACACCCGCTTCTTCCAAGAAGTTCTCAAAGGAGAGAGATATGGTCCGCCTTAACTCAGTCTCATCCCGTGACATCGTTGCCGCCGGATACGACAAGGAAAAATCAGAGTTGCACATCAAGGACAAGGAAGGCAACATCGTTGTGTTCCACCGTGTCCCGTTCACGGTCTACCAGGATTTCCTTGAGGCAAGACTCAAGGGCCGGTTCGTGAAAAAGCAACTCATCGGCCTGTTCGTGCAAACCGAGAGAGTTGAGGTTCCCGCCTAGTAATCTCGTAGTGAACAATCATCACTACCAGGGAGTCCCATGCCCAGCAGCCTCAATGACCTCGCCACACAGGGTTTGATCGACGCAGGCTGGGCTCACGCACTTGAACCTGCCGGCGACATGATCGCGCAACTCGGCAACCGCCTACGCGCCGAGAACGCAGCCGGGCGTGGATATCTACCTGCGGGGAACAACATCCTGCGGGCGTTTTCGCGACCCTTCGACCAGGTCAAGGTCTTGATTGTGGGACAAGATCCCTACCCCACGCACGGTCATCCAATCGGACTCTCGTTCGCCGTGGACCGTCAGGTGCGTCCGCTGCCCAAGAGTCTGATCAATATCTACCGCGAACTTGAAACCGACCTTGGCATCCCTCCTGCGCAGCATGGTGATCTGTCCTCCTGGAGCGATCAGGGTGTGATGCTGCTGAACAGGGTCTTGACAGTGCAGCCCGGCAAGCCTGCATCCCATCGCGGCTGGGGTTGGGAATCCGTCACAGAACTTGCCATCTCATCGCTGGTGGCACGCAATCAACCGCTCGTCGCTATCCTCTGGGGCCGCGATGCCCGCAATCTGCAGCCCATGCTCGGACGAGTGCCCTCCGTTGCGTCGGCACATCCCTCACCACTGTCTGCGAACAGTGGATTCTTTGGATCCAGACCCTTCTCACGCACAAACGAACTGCTCCAACAGATGGGTGCGGCCCCTGTTGACTGGCGAGTGATCTAACCTAGTTGGCCCGGGCGGATTCGACCAGACCAACCATGCCCACAGCCAAGACCACGAGCACCACAAGCAGGTTCAGCCATTTGTACTGCACCATGATCGCGAGAAACTCCCGGATGATCGCACTCGGTAGATAGTAGAACTTGGTCTTTGCGCCATATACGTGCGTTTTCATGCCGAGCTTGCGGGCAAGCAGCGCGGCCCGGAACACATGATAGTTGTTTGTGATGATAGCCGTGGGGGCGTCCGGGCGTGACATGAGTTCACGGGACATGGTCAGATTGCCGCGAGTATTGATGGCCTTGTCCTCGACGACGACATGTTCGCGAGGGATGTTGTTCGCGTACAGGTATTCAGCCATGCCCACGCCCTCGGGCTTGACCTCATCCTCGCCCTGACCGCCGCTTGGAATGAGGGTGAGCGTGCGGCCCTGAGCCTCAGATTCACGGTACAGGTCGATCGCTCGATCGAGTCGTGAACGCAGCAGGGGCGGAACCTTGCCGTCGATAAGCCTGGCGCCAAGCACGATTCCGTAGTCAGGCGCAATCCGGGTTGGAACGACCGAGTACAGCCATGAGGCCACGAGGTACACAACAAAGGCGACGGCAAAGTAGCCGAGCACCATCGCGACAGAAATCCAGCCCCACCCAAGATAGAGATTCACGTACCCAGAGCCGAATATTCCATTCATGGTCCAGGTCATCGCAACGATGACCAGCCCCACAACAAGCGACAGCAGATTGCCGAGCGTCCGTGCCTCTCGCCGGTACATGACCAACCCGTTGGCAAGCAGCGCAAGGGTCAGTATCGGTAGTGAGAACACGATAGGGAGAATGACGAGGAACACGAAGAGGGCAAAGAAGAGGCTCGAATCAACGCTCAGCCCACCCCACAGGAAAAACACGCCAATGCCCACGAACAGCACCACAACATTGCGCAGCGCCGTACGGTTGCGCAGGAACCCGACTCCCGCGAGGACAAACAGCCCAATCCAGCCGAAGAGAAGAACATTGACCATTGTGGTTCCTGGTGTTTGTGTTGGTTATATTGCCGACGAGCCGGTTACTTCCCAGCCTCAACTCACGGAGGTTCTGTACCGGGCAAGCGCGCATGCCGCGCTTGGGTGCGCAACCTACCACGCAGACTCCGTAACGTGATCATGTGACCAGCCGTATCGTCGCTCATCTCAAGCGATACTAGTCGAGCCATTCACGTGCGGCACTGACCAGAGCGAGCACACCCGTGCTGAGGGTGGGCTCGATGACGGGTGCGAAGTGAGGTGAGTGGTTGGACGGAATATCGCTGGACAGTCCACTTTCATGGGTTACCCCAGCGAACAGCGCAGGATCCCCACCGCCGAGGAACCAGTATACGAGAGGCACCTGCGCAGCGGTCGCGAGAACGCCAACGTCTTCCGATCCTGAGATAACTCCCGCCCCAATGACCCGCTGGGTTCCGAGCACCTCACCGAGTGCTTCGGTGAACCTCTCGGTTGACTCCGGATCGTTGTAGGTCAGCGGGAAGGACTCAGTATTGTGAATCGTGGGTGGCTTTGGTGCGCCGAAGGCCTCCGCCTCTGCGTTGGTGATGCGTTCGATAGCGCCGAGCACGCGTTCTCGCAGGTCTGCATCTAGCGTGCGGATGGAGAGACCAAGTTTCGCCGTGGACGGGATGATGTTGTTTTTGGTGCCTGCGTGTATCTGCCCGACTGTGACAACCGCCTGTTCGGTGAAGGCAATCTCACGGGACACGATCTGTTGCAGCCGCAGTGTGAGCGAGGCGGCCATGAGGACCGGATCGACCGTGGTTTCTGGACGCGACCCATGACCGCCCACGCCGTAAAGCGTGATGTCGATTGAGTCGGCCGCGGCCATCGCAACCCCTGGATGCACGGCTACCATCCCAGCGGGCAGGGGAGCGACATGTTGGCCCAGCACGATGTCGGGCTTCGGCACGATCTCGAACAGACCGTCATCGACCATCGCCTGTGCCCCACCACCGGCCTCCTCAGCGGGTTGAAACACGAGCACAACGGTTCCCGACCATTCATCGGTGGTCTCCGCGAGTTGTTCCGCTGCTCCCAACAGGGCGGTGACGTGCACGTCATGGCCACATGCATGCATGACGGGAACATCGTTTCCATCGCGGTCTATCGCACGGGCTTTGCTCGCGTAGTCGAGTCCGGTTTCCTCGTGAACGGGAAGCCCATCCATGTCGGCGCGTAGCAGCACGACCGGGCCGTCGCCGTTGGCTAGAATCCCGGCGACTCCGGTCTGACCGATTTCGGTGTGCACCTCGTAGCCGAGTTGCTCCAGATGGTCCGCCACGATAGCCGCAGTCCGGTATTCCTGGAACGCAAGCTCAGGGTTTTCGTGCAGGTCGACGTAAATTTCACGCAGATTCAAGGCCATAGTTCATACTGGCATACTTCGAAGAGGTTTGGCGCGACTTCGCGGCAGTTCCCTTCCCGACGAGCCGGTTGCCTCCCAGCCTCGGCTTACGTTTCAACTTGGATCGTGGGTTCAGACAACAGCCTCCGTTAGATCATCGCGTATCTAACACATCACCCTGGTGGAAGAGATCTCTTTGGCTTCACCTTTCTTAAATAATCTACCGCCTACAGGACCCAAGGGCAGGCAAACATCCTGTTCAGAGCATCATGAAAGATAGATTTCTTTCCATCTTTCTTTCTTGATTGAAAGATACACGGAGTGCTTTAACCCGTTTTAAGAAAAGATCCACTTTGATCGAGTCCGACTACCTGCGTTACGAATCGTTCCTGCCTTGCGCATGCTCGGAAGCAGATTCCCTACCTTGCTTGTCTTCTGAGACTGATCAAGGGCAGCACTCAACTGAGGAAGGAGCAACGTATCGATTTCTTCCCTAGAGGCTGACCCAAACTTCTCAAGGTAGTTCTGAACTTGCTTCCTGTAGAAGGCATCGTCTTGCCCGCGCGTCCGAATGTAGTCGGCCTTACTACCTAACGTCTTAACAACTGACGAGGAAACGTGCAGGTTCGGTTTGCGTCCTTCCGCCAACCCGGCTTTTCGTAGTCGGGTAAAGGGAGGAAGCGTTTGCGCTGTTGATCCACCATCCGGTGAATCCCGCTACCCATATGGTCTATGAGGTTGAGTTCTGTCATCGCGGTCACCAAGAACGTGTTCCGATACTTTCGCGGCGTACAATCACCAAGCATGTAGTCGTATGGTGCCTGATCGAAAAAATTTCCTACGCTGATGAACTCAACACGTTCCACAAAAAGGTGGAGCCTCGACTCCGAGGCTCCACCTTTGACTACTTACTTACACCACTGTCCCTTGTGGTAGATCGGATACGGGGTGAGTGGGACTTGGGATTTTGCGATTCCTATGCAAGTGTTTGCAACAACTGCGCTTGTTGCATAAACAGTCAGACCAAAGCACGCAGGCTTCAATACGGCTGCCATTGGAATGCTGGAAACAATAGTGAGGCATAGGCCTGCTCCAGCAGCAATTCGTGATGTCTCGCTCTTGTTAAAGTAGAGTTTGACACTTCGGAAAGTTGTACCTTCAGTCTGGGCATGGGCCATAGGCCTTACTCCTGAAAAACCATCGAGGCCAAGGGCGTCTGCTGCGATTGTTTCTTCAAACTTTTGAAGTATTTCTTCAAACTCTTCAAGGTTGACTTCTCTGTCAATGCCTGTGATGTCAGTAACCACAAATGTGCCACTTGTGTCATCTTCGATCTGTGTGGATGCCGTAGCGCTTTGGACGGTGAATGACAGTGTAAGGATTGTCACGAGTGCGATGGTGATGGTTTTTCGCGCTCTACTAATCATGCTCTTCCAATCACTTGAAAATGTGTAACTGCAGGTCATCGATGACCTCGATAAACACTTTCACACATAGTGAGAAAAGTCAATGAGGAATACTTAGCTTATTGAAAAAGGCTAATTAGCAAGAGCGCCCCAGCGACAATCGTTAAGACTATTCTGATCGCAGACAAAGTTGTGATGATCTTCGTGCGATCACGTGGCTCAGTCGAGGTAAGTGTCTGTAGTGCGAAGACAACCCCTAAGAGAGCAAAAGACAATGCCATAATCCGGTCGTTGCTCCACGTAATGACGGCTGAAGCGATGAAAAGAGCCATAGCGAGGAATAAAGTTGCTGCGCGCAGATCGATTTTTTTGAACATGATTCATCCAGAACGTGAGTGCCACTTGTTTAAGGTCAACGTGCGGCCAAGGAGCAGGTGCCGTGGGTTGTAACCATATCGCGTTTTCGGCGCGGGCGTATGGATATAGAGTGCAAATACTTCGATGGAGGGATCTCATCTACTGTTCCCCACCGCTGTTTAGCAATTAAGGGAGCCTGCTGCTACAGGTGTTGGAGAAGCCATGTTCTCCAGCCTCTCACTCAACTCGCAGTGCCACCGTGTCGCTTGTGATGTTGTGTCCACGAAGAGTCGATTACCGACTTACCTTTCGTCGTGGTTCTCATAGGTGCGGAGCAGTTTGCGCAAGATGCCGTCAAAGGCGACTCGTTCTTCTGGGGTCAGTACCCCAAGGAGTTCCGCTTCGCGGGTGACGTGTTGTTCCACGAGTGTGTCTATGCAGCGTAGCCCCTCCTCTGAGAGGGAGATGTACGAACTACGTCGGTCGGTCTCATGGGGCGCGCGGATGACAAGTCCACGCGTTATGAGCCTGTCGATGCGTTTTGTCATGCCACCGCGCGTGGTGAGGAGGATGTCCGCGAGTTCAGAGGGCATCATGCGGTGGTTGGCACCGTTTCTGCGTAGGCTCGCAAGCACGTCGAAGTCGCCTCGGTCCAATCCGACCTCGCCGAAAGTTTGGTCGACAAGTTGCCCTCCGTAGAGACCAAGTCGTGCGAATCGTGCCAGGGTTCCCATCGCTGAGAAGTCGAGGTCCGGGCGTTGCGCGGCCCACTGTGTCACCGCTCGATCGGCGAAATCTGGGGAATCATCCGTCGTGTTGGTGGAGGTGCCTCGGCGAGGAGCTTTGTGTTCTGCATCCCTTGTTGCATCGAAAACCATGTGTATATAGTTACCACGGAAACTATTTCTTTGGAAACTAGATAGGTGCATGGATGACAATCAAGACCACAGCACAGGCAATCATCAATGCTTCCCCTGACGTTGCATGGACGATACTGGCTGACTATGCGAACGATCCGCTATGGCGGGAAAACGTACTCAAGATGGAACAAAGCCCCTCGGGTCCAGTGTTTGATGGGGCACAGGCGATCGAGGAACTACGGGTCCTTGGCAGGAGCATCACCACTCACATCGAAGTCAGCGATGTTCGGCCACTCACGGGGTTCTCGTGGCGGGCAGTTGACGGCACGAAGGCACACGGCATCCGCACGCTGGAAGAACTCCCTGATGGCAAGTGTCTATTCAAAACTGAACGCCAGATAACCCTGCAAGGTGTGGAAAGGCTGCTTGAACCACTTGTTGGCTGGCTCATGAACCGCACTGAACGCAAGGACGTTCTGCGAGCTGCTATCCTCGTTGAACGACGCTCACACCAGTAAGGCTTTGCATATGGATATTCCATCAATCCAGTGATCACCTAGGGCGCGATGTTGAAGTTGTCGTTGAACAGGTTTCCTGGGTCCCATTCGCGTTTGAGCGCAACGAGCCGCTCCCACTTCTCCGCGCTGAACACGCCTTGGATGCGTTCGGGGTTGGTGTCCGTGTCGAGGTTCAGGTAATACCCGGTGAAGTGTCGGGACAGCCCAGACCACGCGGCTTCAAGTCGTGCCCGGTTGTTGCCGAGCGCAACCACGTGGAAGGTGTTGCCTCGCCCGGAGTATGCGGTTGCGTCCTCGGGCACTGCGCCTGCGGCTCCTCCTGTAGTTCGGATCTGGAAGAATCCGGTCAGTCCGCCGTGGATGAGTCCAGCCAGATCGTGGGCTGCTTCGCGCGTGATGTGGGGGAGTGCACCGGCTCGGCTGAGTGGTTCGCCGTGTCCGTGTTGCGCTCCGGTTGCCGGCTCACCGATAGCGCTGGCATAGGTGGTCAGGTACACCTGCTGGTTCACGAGTTGTCCGAGGTCGGCGAACGGTTGGAGTCGCGCCAGGATCGTGTCTCGGTCCGCGCTGTTCACTACGCCGTAGAGTTGCACAACGCTGGGTTGGCCCCGTCGTGCGGCACCGGTGAGTAGGAACAGTGTGGTGTCGTTGGGTGTCGCCTCGACAACCTGGCCGTACTCGTACAGGAATGATGTGAGGTCGTCGGTGCGGATGGCGAGTTGTACGTGCGCTATGAGCCCGGTCTTTTGGACCCGGAACTCAAAGGACGTCACCACGCCAAAGTTCGGTCCAGCACCGCGCATGCCCCAGAACAGTTCGGGGTTCTCGGTGCGGCTGGCCCTCACGACGTCGCCGGAGGCGGTCACTATGTCGAGCGCTTCGATGTAGTCGATGGTCAGTCCGTGTTCTTTGGCAAAGAACCCGATTCCACCAACGGTTGCCAGTCCTCCGACGCCCACCGTACCGGAGTCTCCCGAACTGATCGCCAGTCCGTACGGTTCGAGTGCACGCGCCACCTCGGCCCACTGAGCGCCGGGTCCCACGCGCACGAGGCCCGCTTCTGGGTCCAGCACGGTCACGTCTCGTAGTCCGCGCAGCGACAGCACGATTCCGGCGTTGTTGGTGGACCGGCCAGAGAATCCGTGCCCTCCCGAGCGCACCGCGAACGGCACGTTTTGGCTGGCGGCCCAGGTCACGGCGTCACGTACGTCCTGGATGTCTCGGGCCAGCAGAACAACGCCCGGGTTTCCGCCGCGCAGGTACGTGTTGCGGTGGTGGGCATGGTGAGGGTCGCCCGGCTCGATCGCAATCTGTTGGAGCCGAGCCGGCATGGAGTCATAGTCGATGGTTCCCACGCGCCGTGCGCGCACGCCCGCATTGCGCATGACCCCGACTCTGGTTCCGGCTTCCGCCCGCACCTGCGCGAGGTCGTCCGCGACTGCTGGAGCCAAGTCTGTTGCGATCCAGGTCAGAAGATCCGAGTCGGTGGTTTCAAACAGCATCTCCGCGAATCCGGCATCCGCGAGCGCCAGGACGGATGCCTGCGCAGCATCGAGGTCCTGTGTGTTAAGTCCGGGAAGGTCTTCCTGCTTGACGACGATCTGGCGGCGGATTTCCCTCGGGTCACGTCCCGTTGCGATGGCGTGGGTGTCGACCTCGCGGGCGAGGTCGTTGAGCGCGTTCACCGTAGACGCAAACTCTGCGTTGGTTGCGGTGAGGTCGGCGTACTGGACCACCCACCCGTCAGCGAGTTGCCCGGCGGCTCGTAGGGAGTCGTCGGAAATCCCGGTGACCCATAGGGGAATCCGGTGTGCCGGCGCGGGACCGCGTTGCGCTGCGGGGATGCTGTAGTGCCTGCCGTGGAATGTGAGTGGGTTTTCGGTGCCACTGTCCCAGATGGCGCTCAGGACGGTAGCGAGTTCCTCCAGTTGTGTTCCGCCAAACTGGGGGAGTGTGAGTTCAGTGCGGGCACCGGACAGGAGGTCTAGGCTTGCTGCTGAACGGGCGATGACCACGGGGTTCACTCCCGATTGTGGCGCAGTGCGCAGCATGATCGAACCTGTGCGGGCCGCTAGTTGGCTGGCCAGCGTCCAGTGTTCGAGGTGTGCGTCCTCGCCGATTTCACTGCCGTCAATGGAGCCGCTACCAATGGAGAGATAGTTCAGCCCGAGTCTTTCTGCGAGCGCAGTTGTTTCTATCGCTTGACGGGTGGGGTCGCTCAGGTGAGCGCCGAAGGTGAGGGGGTGGCCGTAGTCCATGTTTTTCTCGTGTGCTTTTCGTGTGATGGCGCTCGTGGAACGGGGTTATGGGAGGGCTTAATTGCTGGCGCGGTCGTTTCCCACGATCTCGCGTACGCGCGGCGCGATTTCCTGTCCGAACAGGTCGATGAAGTCGCCTGAATCGGAGGCGAGGATAAAGGTTGAGGTGCCGTACGTGCGGGTCAGGAAGGCTAGATCCTGCGCCCACTTTTCCGGGCTTCCCGCTAGGAACTCCGAGGTGTCCGTGGGCAGGAGCTTCCCCGCGACATTGAGCATGCGGCGAATCTCGTGTGGCTCGCGGCCAGCATCGTGTGCCGCTTGATCGATGATCTGGTTCATGCCCGCAAGGTCCTCGTGGGAGGCCAGGTACATGAGCGAGGGCAGCCAGCCGTCTGCCTTGCGTCCGATGAGTCTGAGCATGCGGGGTTTGAGCGCACCTAGCCAGAACTCCACCCTGTGTGCCGGCGCGGGACCGCGTTTTGCACCATCGAGCTGGTAGTACTCACCGGTGAAGGTCAGGCGTTCGCGCTTATCGGTGTCCCACAGTTCCCGGATGAGGTCGATTGCCTCGTCGAGGGCCTCAACGCTCTGTCCCGCCGTGAGCCGGTCAACGCCCATCGCAACCATGGGGTCCCAGAACGCTCCAGCGCCCAAGCCCAATTCGAAGCGTCCATCACTCAACAGATCGAGTGAAGCGGTCGCCCGGGCCAGAACCGCCGGTGGGCGCAACGGCAGGTTGAGGACGTTGCCCGACAACTTGATCTTTTCCGTACGTGCAGCCACAAAACTGAGCAGCGTCCATGTGTCGAGGAACGATGGTTGGTAGGGGTGGTCTTGGAACGTCACCAGGTCAAGACCTGCCTGCTCGCTACGGACGGCAAGGTCGACACCGTGCATCGGGTCGGCGTTGGTGGGCGTGATGAACGTTCCGAACTGAAGTTCCTGGCCGTAGTCGGTCATGTGCTCTTCTTTCTGACGCTGGTTTCCCTCACGAAAACTACTGGGGGAGGTGTTGTATTCCACGCAATCCACAGGGGGATATCCCCGTGTGGATGAGCCCTCGCTCCCAAACATGGCTACGCTGAGAGACATGAAGATCACCGTCACCGGATCAGCCGAATCCCGTCACGCACCCAGCCGTGCCACCCTACCCATAGTGGTCACCGCGGAAGCACCCAACGCACGCACCGCCACACAGTGGGCCGAACAGACCAGCCACGCCGTATCGTCGGCAATCGCACAGCACGAAACTGCCGGAGCGGTCGAGAACTGGACCCGCAACCCACTCACGCTATCCTCCCACCGGCCCTGGACCAACGACGGCACCCCCGGTGCACCGCTCTACACGGCGCATGTTGCCTATCGAATAACCTTCACCGATTTCACGGCCCTCGCGAGCCTGCTCGAGGCGGTTGCTGGAACCGAGCATGTGCAACTACAGGACGTGGCGTGGGAGTTGTCCGAGCCGGAACTGCAGGAAGCCACCGATGCCGTACGCGTCAAGGCAGTCAAGAACGCATACGACAAGGCCCTCACCTACGCGGGGGCTGCCGGAATCGAATCCATCGCCTACGAGGAAATCGCGGACATTGGACTCATGTCCGATTCGGGTGCGGGATTCGAGGGCAAGATGCTCATGCGCAGTGCCGCACCCATTCACAGCGATGCGGCATTCGAGGCTCGACCTGAAGATGTCGTGGTCGGCGCTTCGGTGAACGTGCGGTTCGCAGCGAAGTAGCGGGAACGCTGGCTATGGGACGGCCCAAGTAGACAGTCGCACCTCGCCCGCACTGCCTGCTAGGCGGGGTAGTAACGCGACCCGAACAGGGCACTGCCCACGCGGACCACGGTCGAGCCCTCTTCGATAGCGATCTCATAGTCCCCGGACATACCCATCGACAGTTCGGTGAATAGCTCTGGATGTTCGACGGTCTGCTGCGCCTGATCCCGAATGTCACGCAGGTCCCGGAAGCAGTTGCGGACCTGCTGCTCATCGGTGGTGTGGCTGGCGATCGTCATGAACCCACGCACCCGCAGGGCGTCACAGTGTTTGAGCTCGCCCAGCAGCACTTCAACCTCGCTGGGCTCCACACCGGACTTAGTGGCCTCACCAGACACGTTGACCTGAACCAACACATCGAGCGACCTGCCAAGTTGCTGAAGTCTCCGGTCAAGCGCAGCCGCTATCCGAGCCGAGTCGAGGCCCTGGAACTCATGCGCGAACTCGGCCACCTGCTTGGCTTTGTTGGTTTGCAGGTGGCCGATCATGACCCAGCGTGCGTCAAGATCAGCCAGATCATGCGCCTTGGCGTGTGCCTCCTGCACCTTGTTCTCCGCGAACTGGTTTAGTCCGGCCACGTGCGCATTGCGCACCCGATCATGTGAGACGGTCTTCGACACTGCGAGCAGGCGCACACCCTCTGAGTTGCGGCCTGCGCGCTGCGCCGCGCGTGCAATGTTTTGCTGCACCACCTGCCGATTGAGCGTGAAGTCCGCAACGGTTATCGCAGGCTCATATTGCCGACGATAGACGCGCCCACCGGCATCATCACTGTTTGATGAAGTGGTGCGGGTGGGAAATAACTCGTTAGACACTGACCTAGTCCTTGGGTAATGCTCCTTAGTCGTGGAGACGCTTTCTCAAGGGTACTGCCGCACTATACGATGCAGCGGGCACGTTCACACGCTGACTACTGCATGCTGTACCTGGCACGATCAGGCGATGGACTGCTTCGCTGGTTCCTCACCGTGTGCGTGAGCGAGTTGTCGGTCGAGTTCTTCAAGGATCGCGCGAGCATCCTCAACATCCCACTGAGTTCCTTGAAGTTCGAACTCAAACAGCATCGGTCGACCGGATATGTTCGCGATCTGACGTGCGGCAGCCTGGTAATGCGCACCGAAGTTTCGGTTTCCAGATCCCATGATCCCGACCATCTTGCGGCGCACGGCTGGATCTCTCAAGAATCGTTTAACCGGCTCCGGGACGGTGTCGTTGTCAGCATTCCCAGTCTTGTACGACGGTGTCAGTAACACCCAAGGGCCATCCGGTACCGATGTGCGCACGGCACGATCAGTCAGATCAAAGACGGGGCGTTTCAGTGCGAGAGCGAACTGTCGTGCCATTCCAGACTTTGACGAATAGAAGTAGATCGGAGTTTGACGCATGACCTTTTCCCGTACGGACGTTGTCCCTCCAGCCTATGCCATGTTGGACTCGTTGGGTCAGTAGGCAACGGTGAAACGCGCACGAACGTGACGAGGTTGCTCAATCTCTGTCACCACTGCATCCGCGAGGTCAGCGCCGGAGATATTCGAGTTTCCGTCTGCGTCTACGAGCAGGACATCCCCACCGATCCGATAGGTTCCCGTTGCTTCGCCAGGAACCCATGCACCAAAACTCGCGGCAGGGCTGACAAAGAACCAGTCGAGTGCCGCGTCACTTGCACGAAGATCCTCCAACACGGAAGCCATCTCATCAGCCTCGGCCTTGTAGTCAGCAGGGAAACTGTCAGTCTCAGCAAGGGCTGGACCGCCCTCGGCCACCAAGAGGGATCCTGCGCCCCCAATGACGCCAAACCTGACACCGGCTTCTTTCGCGGTATCTGCAATCTTGGTCTCGACTGCGCGCAGAACTCCCACGCCTTCCAGGGCACCTCGAGGTGACAGCGCGGAGACGACCACATCTGCTCCCTCGACCGCAGCCGTAATCAGAGCGTCATCGGTTATGTCGCCGGTGCGGTAGTCGACTCCAGCAACTGACGTTTGCGGTAGGTTACGGCTGTAGGACAGTACCTGATGTCCCCTTGCTGCTGCCACTGCGACGATGTTGCCACCCGCGTAGCCTGTGCCACCAAGCACCACGATGCGTGCCATGATTCTCTCCTGAACTGTGAATTGTGTAGGGCTCTTTCGTGTCTCTCCCTGAAGACTTACGATAGTAAAGTCAGTGACTTTTCGGAAGTAGGCACTTTCTAGTAACTAACTTACCCATAGAGCCAAGGAGACGGCTATGACCTCACTGGATTGGAACCCCTACGCACGCAACTGCCCCACACGTGAACTGTTGAATCGCATCGGGGACCGTTGGACCGTGCTCATCATCGGCACCCTGAACGATGGGCCACGTCGTTTCAATGAGATCGCCCGGGCCGTTGAGGGTATTTCGCAGAAAATGCTGACGCAGACACTGCGCGCACTTGAACGCGATGGACTGGTCACCCGCACCATATATGCGCAGATCCCGCCAAAGGTCGAATACGCTCTCACCGATCTGGGCGTTTCGCTACGCGAACCATTGAAAGAACTCGAACTCTGGGCAACCACGCACATGGAACAGGTACTCGCAGCCCGCCTTCGTGCTGATCAGGCTCCAGAGCAAGAGCAGTAACGCAGGAAGTGGGGTGACGCTGGGACGGAGTAGATCGTCGCCAATAAATATTCTAAAGAAGTCTTGCTAAAGTTTTCTTTAGTATTTATAGTGTAGGTATGACCCAGCCGCAACCGATCCACGATCCAGCCCACATCAAGGCTCTTGCCCACCCCATCAGGCTTGCACTCCTCGACTTTCTGGGGTCCGTTCCGCAGGCCACCGCAACGCAGTGCGCCGAGGCCATCAAGGAATCGGTTGCAAGTTGCTCGTTCCATCTGCGCACGCTCGCCAAACACGGGTACATCGAACAGGCCGATGCCCCGGACGCAAAGAGTAAGCCCTGGCGTGTCCTACCGGCCAATCGCAGTCGCTCATTCGAACCCGACTCTCCAGCCAAAGCAGCCGCGATCTCCGCGCTAACCAACGCGATGATCTCCCAACTGGCGGTTCGGGTCAACGAGTTCATCACAGCCGCTCCCACCCTCCCGGAAGAAGCGATCAATCGTGCCCTCGTGACCGCGCAGAACCTCTGGCTGACCGACCAAGAACATGAAGAACTCATGTCGGTGATCGAGAAGGCACTGAGCACATTCCACAAACGCAACGAAGATCCCTCGCTACGGCCAGAAGGAGCGAGTCACTCTCGAATGTTCCTGGTCATGACGCCTGAACTCTCAGCCTACGAATCGAACACACCGGAAGAAAACTCATGACCAAGGCACCTGACACCAGCAAGAATCAAGACCCACCCATCAAAGACACTGGCTCAGCGTCTGAACCAACACCTTCAGTGGCCACACCCGCCGAAGCTCGCTCCACAGAGATCGGAACAACGCGAGAAGCCCTCAAGGTCCCCGCATTCCGTCGGCTACTCACAGCCTGGACACTGTCCAACCTCGGCGATTCAGCCCTCTTCCTCACGGTCGCGATCTGGATCAAAACCATGACAGACAACGATGTGTACACTGCTCTGACCTTCGTTGCCATCGGACTTCCTGCTCTGGCAGCACCGGTGTTTGGCATGATGGCGGACAGATTCTCACGGATCAGACTTGTGGCACTGTCAAACATTTTGGTTGCGCTGTCGATCCTCCTGCTATTTATTGTCCAAGACACTGGGGACATATGGATCGTCTACGTGGTCATGGTGCTGTACTCCTGCACCACCTATATCAACTCGGCAGCCCAATCAGGTCTGCTGCGCGACACCCTCGATCTGCGTCTACTCGGGCCGGCAAACGGTCTGTTCACCTCGATTGACCACGGTTTCCGGATCGTTGTTCCGCTCGTCGCCGCAGGCGCATTCGCGCTGTGGGGCATCCAACCGATCTTGATCTTCACGATCATCATGTTTGTACTCGGTGCGATGTTCCTGAAATTCGTGGGTATCAAGGAGACCGCGAACGACGTGCGCTTCGATAGCTCATGGTTGAAGACCTCGCTTCGCGGTTTCCCCGAGGTGTATGCCCGCAAGCGTCTGTGGTCCTTCCTGATCGCACTCGTCGTGGTGGTCACTGTCGGCGGCGCGATCAACGCACTCATCTTCCCGGTGCTCGACCAGGGACTTGGTTTGCAGCCCGAGGCCCTACCGATCTTCACCTCGCTTCAAGGCGCTGCAGCAGTGGCCGCCGGTCTCCTGGGAGCCGCACTGATGCGTCGGTTCGGATTCGACCGGCTCATGATTCTCGGTCTCGTACTGTTCACCCTCGGTTATGTCGCCTTCGCCATCCCAAACGTCATCGCTGTCCTACTGGCCAGCGTCGCTCTCGGTTTCTGCATGCCGATCATGGCGATGGTCGTGATGACGATCAAGCAGACCGAGCTGCCAATGGAGGTGCAGGGACGCAGCGGCGCGGCAATGAACATGATGCTCAACGCACCTCAGGTGCTCAGTTCCGCGCTCGTCGCAGTCCTGATCGGCGTCACGCCCTACTGGACGATCCTGATTGTGGGCGCAATACTCTCGGCATTCAGCCTTGTGCCAATCCTGCGGCAGAAACGCAGGGGAGAGACTGCTGGAACCGTGGGATCGTCGGCAATCTAGGACATGGCCCGCGATGCGGGACACCATTGACCAGGCGTACTTTCACACATCAATTCAAGGGCCACAACAGGGATGGAAAGGCTCGAACTAACACATCTCGGTGAAATACTTACAGTGTGAACACCATAGATTCGTCCTTCACCATCCGTTTGTTTGATGACGCTGACACGCCAGAACTCACGAGACTGCTCCATGCCTCATACGCCGAGTTGGGAAGGATGAATCTGAACTACACGGCGGTTGATCAAAACGAGGAGACAACCAGGTACCGGGCACGAGGGGGACGATGTTGGGTGATCGAGCACAATGATTCTCTCGTGGCGACCCTCACTATGTCCCTGCCACCGGCAAAAGCCCTGCAGCAACTGACCGCCGAGGCCCAACACCCACAGCGAGCCTGGCTCAACCAGGTTGCTGTTTCCCCATCCCTCCGCAGTAGAGGTCTCGCACGCCACCTGTGGATTCTCGGAAGGGAATGGGCCGCACAGCAGGGAGCCACATCCATCGGAGTAGATACAGCAGTCCCCGCAACACATCTCGTGGGACTCTACAGTCGGTGGGGGTTCGAACGCCGCGACATCATCCACTGGGATGGAAAGACCTATGATTCCGTCGTGATGGTGCTTCCAGACATCAGGTCTGGTTCAGCAGGATAACCGTTCAACGCCGCCTGGGTCCAGGCAACGCGAAAGGCCTGGAACTCACGTGAGTTCCAGGCCTTTCATGCTTGTGGAGCTAAGGGGACTCGAACCCCTAACCCCCTGCTTGCAAAGCAGGTGCGCTACCAATTGCGCCATAGCCCCAGATGGGAAACCAATCAGTCGATTGGGTCTGTAACCTCTGCCCACAGATCACGCTGACCATCGTCTCCGGCAACCTTGCGCCAGATCGCATAGCCCGCGACCGCAGTGAGAAGAACAACTAGGATCTTCTTCATTGTGACTCCCTAGGGTGTGAGTACAGAGTGGGCCTAAGAGGACTTGAACCTCTGACCTCTTCGTTATCAGCGAAGCGCTCTAACCGCCTGAGCTATAGGCCCGTACCGTTTCGGGGGTTATCTTCCCTCGCAACGAGAATTAAATGTACACGACTTCGGCGGGGATTCCAAAACCGATTGGGCATCCCCGCCGCCGTGTTTTCGCGTGCAGCGACCCTACGACCAGTGAAGCCGCATGTTTCTGCGTCAGTCGTCAGTCAGTGTGAGATGGATTCCACCGACGAGAGCAGCAACAACGTTGTAGAGGAATGCACCGATGGTACCGAGTGCAGTAAGTAGAACAACATCGATGATAGCGATGAGTGTGGCCAATGACACGACCCTGCTGAGTTCCACGTACTGAAGAACGTTGACTTCAGTGTTCTCGCCGAGGATCTCCTTGATGATCGCATCGATCTCGGTGAAGACCTGAAGCCCGTCTAGAACCTTCCAGAAAACGACCGCTGCTACCACGAGCATGATGCCCGCCGCGATTGACAGCAGGAACGACATCTTCATGGCCGACCACGGGTCCACGCGGGTCACGGCAAGACGAACACGACGCGGTCCCACACTCGCCGGTGCTGCTTTGGATTCCCGTGGGGAGGTTGCGCTCTGGCTGCTTTCGGGCATGAGCTTCCCCTGAGCTGACTGTGAGGCACCGAGTTTGACGTCGGCGGTGTTGATGGCGCCGGTTCCCACAACCACGGCGTCCTTCGCATTCGGTGCAGTGACGTTCTTGGGCTTGGGCGCAAAACTCGCTGGTTTGCCGTCAGATGATGGCTTTGGTGGCACTGATGCCGGGGCATTGGTCTTGTTGCCCTGGGACTGCGTCTTCTTGGGAGCACTCATGCGTTCTCTACTTCGACGTCGGTTGTGGTCGCTTCGGTGTCATCGTCGCCTGGCTCCTCATCGCCGAGGTTACGCTCGACATTTCGTGCAACTGCGATGATGCGGTCGTTCTTGTCTGGTTTAGCAAAGGTTACACCCTGCGTGTTTCGTCCGGTACGGTTCACCTCGGAAACAGCGGAACGTACAATCTTTCCCTTCTCCATGATCACAAGAACTTCATCTTCTGCCTCTGTGATCAGTGCACCGACCAGGTCACCGCGTTCCTCGACGAGATTGGCGACCTTGATTCCGTATCCATTGCGTCCCTGGACGCGGTATTCGGAGATGTCGGTGCGCTTGGCGAATCCGCCTTCGGTGACCACGAACATGTCGGAGCCCTCACGGACCACGTCTGCTGAGAGCAGTTCGTCGCCATCACGGAACTTCATGCCCGTGACACCTGAGGTTGCCCGTCCCATTGGGCGCAGCGTGTCGTCATCTGCGGTGAAGCGGATGGACTGGCCCTTACGGGAGACGAGTATGAGGTCGTCGGTGTGGTCGACCACCCGCGCCGATACGAGTTCGTCAGCGTTTCCATCCTCGTCTTCACGCAGGTTGATTGCGATGAGTCCGGCCGTACGATTGGTGTCGTATTCGGCGAGACGGGTTTTCTTGACGAGTCCGCGACGGGTTGCGAGTACAAGGTAGTCGTGATCGTCGTAGTTGCGAATGTCAAGGACCTGAGCGATGCGCTCGTCCTGCTGGAAGGCGAGCAGGTTCGCAACGTGCTGACCCTTGGAATCGCGTGAACCCTCTGGCAGTTCGTATGCCTTGATGCGGTACACGCGGCCATAGTTGGTGAAGAACAGCAGCCACTGGTGGGTCGTCGTAACGAAGAAGTGCTCAACGATGTCGTCTTCACGCAGGGTCGCTCCGCGCACGCCCTTACCACCACGCTTCTGGGCCCGGTAGTTGTCTGAACGAGTGCGCTTGACGTATCCGCCACGGGTGATCGTGACAACCACTTCCTCTTCAGCGATCAAGTCCTCCATGGAGACCTCACCGCCGTACGGCATGATCGAGGTGCGTCGTTCATCGCCGTACTTGTCCACGATCTCGGTGAGTTCCTCACCCACGATTGTGCGTTGACGTGCCGGATCACCGAGGATTGCGTTGTAGTCCTTGATAAGTTCCTCGAGCTCGGCGTGCTCATCCAGGATTTTCTGTCGCTCCATTGCCGCAAGACGACGCAACTGGAGGTTCAAAATCGCGGTTGCCTGGATCTCGTCGATAGACAGCAGTTCCATCAGGCCTTCGCGTGCTTCCTCCACAGTGGGGGAGCGGCGGATGAGCGCAATAACCTCATCAAGCGCATCGAGAGCGCGAAGGTATCCGCGCAGGATGTGGATCTTGTCCTCTGCTTCCTTGAGCAGGTAGGCGGTACGTCGACTGATGACGTCGAGTTGGTGGTTGACCCAGTGTCGGATGAACGCATCGATCGACAAAGTACGTGGCACGTCGTCGACGAGCGCGAGCATGTTTGCGGAGAAGTTCTCCTGCATCTGGGTGTGCTTGAACAGGTTGTTCAGCACGACCTTTGCCACTGCGTCGCGCTTGAGCACGATGACCAGGCGCTGTCCCGTACGACCGGACGTTTCATCGCGGATGTCCGCGATTCCGGTGAGTTTTCCGTCCTTGACCTGGTCAGCAATCTTTGCGGCAAGCGCATCGGGGTTGACCTGGTAGGGCAGTTCGGTGACGACGAGGCACTGGCGTCCCTGGATTTCCTCCACGTTGACCACTGCGCGTTGCGTGATTGAACCACGTCCAGTGCGGTAGGCGTCTTCGATCCCGGAACGACCAAGGATCGTGGCTCCGGTAGGGAAGTCTGGACCCTTGACGCGCTCGATGAGTGCTTCGAGTAGTTCCTCACTCGTCGCATCGGGGTTGTCCAGGTACCAGTGCACGCCATCGGCGACTTCGCGCAGGTTGTGCGGTGGAATGTTGGTGGCCATACCCACGGCGATACCAGCGGAACCATTGACAAGCAGATTGGGGAAGCGAGCCGGGAGAACCGATGGTTCCTGGGTACGTCCATCGTAGTTGTCCTGGAAGTCAACGGTGTTCTTGTCGATGTCACGGACCATCTCCATGGCGAGCTGGGCCATGCGGGTCTCGGTGTATCGCGGCGCTGCAGCAGGGTCGTTACCGGGTGACCCGAAGTTACCCTGACCTGCGGCAAGCGGATAGCGCATGGTCCAGTCTTGGACGAGTCGCACAAGAGTGTCGTAAATGGCCGAGTCACCGTGTGGGTGGTACTTACCCATGACATCACCGACCACACGCGAACACTTCGAGAACGCACGGTCTGGACGGTAGCCACCGTCATACATTGCGTAGATCACGCGACGGTGCACCGGCTTCAGTCCATCGCGGACCTCCGGCAAGGCGCGCCCCACGATGACTGACATCGCGTAATCGAGGTATGACCGCTGCATTTCGGTGTTGAGGTCGACCTGCTCGATGTTGCCGTGCACGATGACATCGCTGCCCACGGTGTCATCGGTCTCGGGGAGGTCGTTTTCTGGAGTCTGATCGTCTGACACGATTTTTCTCTCTCATTCTCCGGCGCAAGCGCCTGGTTAAGTCTTTTGATTCCTAGTTTCTTTGCTTGACGACGATTCCCTCGTTGAGCGGTTTCGTCGCGGTGTCCGTTTCGGCTGGCAGCAGCGCCAAGCACCGCGCACCCGTTAACCGGTTAGATGTCTAGGAATCGAACGTCCTTGGCATTGCGCTGGATGAAGTTACGCCGTGATTCCACGTCTTCTCCCATGAGGATGGAGAAGATCTCATCGGCGGCCGCGGCATCATCAAGGGTTACCTGACGCAGGGTGCGGTGTTCTGGGTCCATGGTGGTGTCCCACAGCTCGGTGTAATCCATCTCTCCAAGACCCTTATAGCGCTGAATGCCGTTGTCTTTTGGCAGGCGCTTGCCCGAGGCGGTTCCAGCGGCAACGGTCTCGTCGCGCTGTTTGTCGGAGTAGACGTAGTCGTGTTCTGCGTTCGACCACTTGATGCGGTAGAGCGGTGGCAACGCAAGGTAGACGTAGCCGTGCTCGATCAGTGGGCGCATGTAGCGGAAGAGCAGGGTCAACAACAGGGTCGTGATGTGCTGTCCGTCAACATCTGCATCGGCCATGAGCACGATCTTGTGGTACCGGAGCTTCGCTTCATCGAAATCTTCACCGATTCCGGTTCCAAACGCGGTGATGAGCGCCTGGACCTCGCTGTTGGACAGTGCACGATCAAGACGAGCACGCTCAACATTGAGGATCTTTCCGCGCAGCGGCAAGATTGCCTGGGTGTGTGGGTTACGGCCACGAACAGCCGATCCACCTGCGGAGTCACCCTCCACAATGTAGATCTCGCACTCTTCAGCTTTGGAGGACTGGCAGTCACGGAGCTTGCCCGGCATACCACCCGACTCGAGCAGGCCTTTACGGCGGGTTGCCTCGCGGGCCTTACGGGCTGCAAGGCGAGCAGCCGAAGCCTGCATTGCCTTGCGGATGATTTCCTTTGCCTCGTTCGGGTGTGCATCCAGCCAGTCACCGAGTTTGTCGGTCACAACGCTTTGAACGAAGGTGCGTGCCTCGGTGTTTCCGAGTTTGGTCTTGGTCTGACCCTCGAACTGCGGTTCACCGAGCTTGATCGAGATAACGGCAGTCAGACCCTCGCGAATGTCTTCACCCGTGAGGTTGTCATCCTTTTCGCGCAGGATGTTCTTCGACCGAGCGTAACGGTTCACCAGACCGGTCAGCGCGGAGCGGAAGCCCTCTTCGTGGGTTCCACCCTCTGTCGTGGAGATCGTATTGGCGTAGGTGTACACCGATTCCGAATAGGCTGAGGTCCACTGCATCGCGATTTCAACGGAGATCTTTCGCTCGGTGTCCTCGGACTCGAAGTCGATGATCTCATCGTTGACGATCTCCACCTTCTTGGCGGAGTTGATGTGCTTGACGTAGTCGAACAGACCGTTGTCGTACTTGTAGGTGACGGTCTTGACCTTGGAGGCTGGTGTTTCCTCCTCGTGCTCACCAGCCACCTCGTTGACCTCGGTGTCTACCTCGACGCGCAGATCGGTCAGCGTGATCTGGAGTCCCTTGTTCAGGAATGCCATCTGCTGGAAGCGTGCACGGAGCGTTTCAAAGTCAAAGTCGACAGTTTCAAAGATCTCTGGATCCGGCCAGAAGGTCTGAGTGGTTCCGGTTTCCTCAGTCTCCTCACCCTTGCGAAGTGTTCCTCGCGGCTTGCCACCATCAGCGAAGGACTGGTGCCAGGTGTAGCCGTCGCGCTTGACCTCGGTCTCAACTCGAGTGGAAAGTGCGTTGACGACAGAGATACCCACTCCGTGCAGACCACCGGACACTGCGTAGCCGCCACCACCGAACTTTCCACCGGCGTGCAAGATCGTCATGACGACCTCAACGGTGGGCTTTCCCTCGGTTGGGTGGATGTCAACGGGAATACCTCGACCGTTGTCTGTTACGCGTACAGCGCCGTCTTCCAGAATTGTGACTTCAATGTGGTCACAGTGCCCGGCGAGTGCTTCATCGACCGAGTTGTCGACTACTTCGTAGACAAGGTGGTGGAGGCCGCGTTCACCGGTGGAACCGATGTACATGCCGGGACGCTTACGGACTGCTTCAAGGCCTTCAAGAACCGTAATCGCACTTGCATCGTAGTTGCCGTTGTTTGGGACTACGGCGTTGAGCGATTGTGAATTTTGCGGCTCGTTATTGAGTTCTGCCACGAGAGGTGGTGCTCCTAGTCATCATGCGGATCCTGCGTACTCATCGGTGCATACGGATCCCCCAGGGGATCGTGTACCGCGGGCATAGCAGTGATTTCGCTCGATATCCGGCCGAAAAACTACGACCAGAGTTACCTCACCATCTTACCAAGAGGGGCCCGTTTTTCGGCGTTTTCACACAGTGAAATGGCAGACTAATCGCCCCTTTCGCCCGGCCTTGACCTGCAAGTTTCACAGGGTGTGTCACGAGGTGTAAACGAAAGGCCCTCATTCGCGACGATCCGGCTGTGGACGAGGCGGAGGCTGCGTGAGTGAGGATCAGCTGAACCACGTTCCCAGCGCAACCCACCACAATGAGGTCCACGCCAGAGGATTTCGTCCTGCGATCATCCCCAGGTATCGCGTGCGCCACGTCCTTTGACGGAGAATTTTCCGCGCGAGAACTTGGGAGCATCGGGTCCTATAATCCGGATTTCACGGACAACGCCATCACCGATGTCTGATGCGATCCTGCTCAAGAGGTTGGGGATAAGGAACTTGAGTTGGGTTGCCCACGCCGTTGAGTGTGCTCGCACGGTCAGCACATTGTTTTCAAAGGTCTCGGCAGTGCTATGTGCGGCGATATCCTCTCCCACGATCTGCGGCCAACGCCCGATGACACCGCCAACGGCGACGTCCTGATTCCAACCGCGTTGTGCCAGCAAGGCACCAAGTGTTTCGGTCAGAGTACGCGGGTCCCGTCCGCCGGCGCGCGAACCGGAGACCTGTGGTTCGAGAGGGGCACGTCGTGGTTCTTTGCCCGGATAGAGTCCCTTAGCCTTTGCCGCAGCCTTCGCTCGGTTGAGAGATTCACGAGCTACCTCCCCAGCGGGCTTGAGTCCGAGCGATTCCGCGATCGGGCGACCGTCGGAGGGCATGTCCCCAGGGTCGAACAAGCCAGGTGTTTCAGGAGGCACCATCGCGAGTTCCATCCTGCACTGAAGCGGGGGATACCTCTATCTGTGTGCTCGACTCGTTTTGTTGCGCAATGATCTGTTGCGCATAGACATCAAGATCGGAGGAGCCCTGCTCTTCTGGAACGACAACGGTGCTTGTCGCGCCAGGCAATGTTTCACGTGAAACATAGAGGACTCGACCACCAAGTTCTTGGGGAATGTCTTCCAAAACGGCTGCTGTGATGAGTACTTGCCGAGCATCTGAGACCATACGCGCCAGTTGGGTTCGACGCTTCGTGTCCAACTCGGCGAACACGTCATCCAAGATCAACACGGGCTCGGTGTCCACATCGGAATCGGTCCACCAATACCGGGAGAGTTCGTCTGTTCCCGCTTCCTCATCCGGTCCATCGGTCATCAAACGATACGAGGCCAGACGCAGCGCAAGTGCAAAGGACCAACTTTCACCATGACTCGCGTATCCCTTCACAGGAAGATCATTGAGAGTCATCGCGATCTCGTCGCGATGCGGTCCAACCAGGCAAACTCCACGCTCAAGCTCACGCTGACGAACAACGCCGAGTGCCTCAAACAGATCTCTCTCAATGTCCTGGACCGACTGGAGTTCGGGAACCGACTCGACCGACTCGTCGTCAATAGAAGACAGTGTGGTCGAAACGGAGGACACATATTGCACCTCAGCCACGGACTGACTCATAGAAACCTCGTCGTAACTGGTGCGTACGTAAGGGCGTAGCGCTGCGACAAGACGCTGACGAAAGGCCATGATGCTCGCGCCGAGTTGTGCGAGTTTTCCGTCCCAGATCTCAAGTGTTGTCAGGTCTATCGCGCGGCCGGAACGGCTTGCCACAACCGAGGATTTAAGCAGTGCTGAACGCTGTTTGATGACTCGCTCATAGTCGCTGAGAACCGAAGACATTCGCGGCGAAATGAAGATCATCAACTCATTGAGGAACCGACGGCGGGAATCGGGATCGCCCTTGACCAGAACCAAATCCTCGGGCGCAAACAGGACAGTCTTGAGTAGTCCAAGTGCATCGGACGGACGACCGGGAGTACCTCTGTTGACCCGTGCGCGATTGGCCTTGCCATTGACAATCTCAATCTCGACCGTTGCGGACCGATCTCCTCGTACGATCTTGGAACGGATCATCGCACGTTGCGCTCCCGCACGAATTAAAGCGGTGTCTGCGGCCACCCGATGTGAACCGAGCGTGGCAACGTAACCCACAGCCTCAACAAGATTGGTCTTGCCCTGTCCATTGTGGCCCACCAAGATGTTGACACCGGGGTGAAACTCAATGTCGATGTGCTCATAGGACCGAAAATCCATGAGCGACAGGTGCGAGACGTACACGCCTAAACAGATCCCTTCAAAACCGCAGGGTTGCTATGTTTCACGTGAAACATAGCAACCCTGTCATTCGCAATGTGCGCTCAGTTGGCGAACCGGATGGGAACGAGAAGGTAACGATACTCCTTGGAGTCCTCACCTTCGAGTGATTCCTGACCGGTGAACTCAACTGGCTTGCTTGCGTGCGTGAAACTCAAACGTACAAAGTCTGTGCTGAGCGCGTTCAAACCATCCAGTAGGAATTGCGGGTTGAACGCAACCGAAATCTCCTCACCTTCAAGGACAGACTCAAGAGCTTCGGACGCCTGCGCATCATCGCCCTGGCCCGCGTCCAAAACAACCTGACCCTCGGCGAAGTTCAGACGGATAGGAGTGTTGCGCTCTGCCACAAGAGAAACACGCTTAGCAGCCTCAATGAGTGGTTGACGCGCAACAACCGCGTGAATCGGGGTCTCGTCGGGGAAGAGACGACGAACCGGTGGGTAATCGCCTTCAACCAGAAGCGAGGTAGTGTGCCGTCCACCCGCCTCGAAACCAATCAGATCAACACCGGGACCGTTCGAAAGAGCAATGTTGACATCACCTGAAGCTCCAAGAGACTTGGCAACATCGTTCAGGGTACGTGCTCGAACCAGAGCCACGGTGGAGATTGACGGGGACGCAGGCCTCCACACAAGTTCACGCAACGCTAGGCGGTAACGGTCAGTGGACAGGAGAGTGACCTTCTCTCCCTCGATCTCCACGCGCACGCCTGTCAACAGCGGAAGGGTGTCATCGCGCGATGCCGCAACCGTGACCTGATTGACTGCCTCAGTCAGAACATCGCCGGCAACCACACCGGTGACCTCAGGCATGTTCGGCAGGGATGGATACTCCTCAACGGGCATTGTCAGAAGTGTGAATCGGGAAGCGCCGCACACAACGGATACCTTCGTGCCCTCAACAGTGACATCAACAGGCTTGTTCGGCAGTGCACGCGAGATCTCAGCCAAAAGACGACCAGAGACGAGAACCGTGCCCGGCTCAATGACCTCAGCGGGAATCTCTGAGCGAGCAGATACCTCGTAGTCGAAGGAGGCGAGATTCAGTATTCCCTCGTTTGTCGCTTCGATGCGAACACCGGCCAGCACCGGAGCTGGAGGACGGTTGGGCAGAGTACGGGCGGTCCAGGTAACTGCTTCCGCGAGAACATCTCGTTCGACCCGGAACTTCATGTGTACTCCTCTCGAGCAGAGTTGCTCAGATATGTCTGTGGATACTAGGTCAAGTCTAGTGGTCGTTCACGGAACTTCCAGGTCTTCTAGGGCTTGAATTTGATCTTGTGTGCACTGAACCGGTTGGTCGAGGCTCAAGCCTTTTTGAAGGTGTGTGGAAATCTCCAAAGTTAAAGGTTCGTAGTCGTGTTAGGGGTTGTGGATCATGTGGAAAACCCTGATTTTCGTTGAATTATCCACAGTCTTGGTTGTGAATGTGGAAGGGGACAAGTTGTGAATCAAACGCGGCACCGGTGAATTCACGATTTTGTCCAGTTCTCTATCCACAGATTCGACTTACCCTGTGCACAACACCTGGCTGTTTGTCCCAAGGTTTTCCCCAGAGTTATACACAGGTGTGGATGGGGTGATTTTCGTCATTTCGTTCGCCAGGACGGATCGTAACGGCGTGTCTGTGAGGTTGTGCCAGCCATTAACCACGATGCTGCTGCTTGATCCTGCTCGTGAGTTCCGTGACCTGGTTGTAGGTGGAACGTCGTTCTGCCATCTGCTCAGTGATCTTCTTGTTCGCATGCATGACGGTCGTATGATCGCGTCCACCGAACTGCTGCCCAATCTTTGGAAGGGACAGATCTGTGAGCTCGCGGCACAGATACATCGCGATCTGACGGGCGGTGACGAGCACCCGTGAACGCGATGTGCCACACAGATCCTCAATAGTCAGACCAAAATAAGCGGCAGTCTGTGCGATAACCGAGGAAGCCGTGATCTGTGATGCCTCATCGTCCGTGATGAGATCCTTGAGCACTATCTCGGCCAACGCCAGATCAACCGGTTGACGGTTGAGGTTCGCAAACGCAGTCACACGGATCAAAGCACCCTCGAGTTCGCGAATGTTCGAGGAAATCTTGGATGCGATGTATTCGAGGACATCATCTGGGGCTGCAAGGTTTTCGTTGGCAGCCTTCTTCCGCAGAATTGCGATACGGGTTTCAAGGTCCGGTGGCTGAACATCGGTGATCAGTCCCCACTCAAAGCGCGAACGTAGGCGATCCTCAAAGCCGTTGAGTTGCTTGGGAGGAAGATCGGAGGTGATCACGACCTGTTTGTTCGCGTTGTGCAGGGTATTGAAGGTGTGGAAGAACTCCTCCATTGTGGCTTCTTTGCCCTGGAGGAACTGGATGTCATCGATCATGAGGAAATCGACTTCGCGGTGGCGGCGCTGGAAAGCACCCGCCTTCTCATCACGAATCGAGTTAATGAAGTCGTTCGTGAACTCTTCCGAGTTAACGTACTTGACCTTGGCATTCGGATAGAGATTGAGCACGTAGTTGCCGATTGCGTGAAGCAGGTGCGTTTTTCCCAAGCCTGAGCCACCGTAGATAAACAGGGGGTTGTAAGCCTTTGCAGGGGCTTCCGCCACTGCCGCTGCAGCGGCGTGTGCGAACCGGTTGGAGGCACCGATGACGAAAGACTCGAAGGTGTACTTCGGGTTGAGCCGGTTGTCGTCGTTCGCTGCACCAGGGACGGTCGTGGATGGCACCTCGATGGCGGGCTCGGCATGAGTGGGCAGAGCCGCTTCCTCAGGTTCTTGCACAACGATTGGCAACGTCAGATCAGGCTCAGGCTCTACCTCGAGCGTCGGATCAACCGTAATAGCGAAACGAGCCTCAGTTCCCAACTCACGGGAAAGGGCCTCGACTACACCGTCAGAGGCCCGACTCTGCAGGAAGTCGCGCTGGACTTCGCTCTGCACGTTGATGATGACGGTGCCATTGATGATTCCCAGAACCTTGGCCATCTTGACCGAAGCGAGGACGCGGGGAGTCACGTCTGGATCGGTTGCTAAAACTTCAAGGACCCGCTGCCAGAGCGCGTCGATGGATTCATCTTGCGAAGTCACTTAATGAAGTCCTCACGGTGTTTACGTTTCAACTGTGGAAGCCCACCTTCAACAACTGTGGATTAAAACTGCCAGAGAGCGGTAACCAAGTCTCCCACAGAACTGGTCATCCACAAAGTTTTCCACAGGCTGTGGGTATCTGCTTCTCCGTAGCCTAATACCCGAGTTTTCTGGGATCAACAGGGATCAGTAAGTTGCACTCATGTAGTTTGACGGTGATAGTGTGGACAAAGTTTCCACATCTAGACGCGTTATCCACAGCACTCCTTTGGGCCTGTGTATAAGTTGTGGGTGAGAACTTTCCGGTTCCACGACACCCCGTCGAGGGTGACAGGAATGCGACGGACCCCTCGAGTAGGTCCAGACGATGGTGACCATTGACACAGGCTGCAGTTTGTCATTTCGATTGACCAGCAGATAAGTTCTGGCGTAACGTTTTAAGGCCATTCCAAGTAATTTCGCCATGCCCTAAAGTGGGGCACTTCCGGGCGTGATGGGCTCTTGAGGATCACTCCGAGGAGCAGGAATGCATTTAAGCCTCATGTCCACCACGGACATGTCAGAACAACTTATTGGAGTACCTCGTGAGCAAGCGGACCTTCCAGCCGAACAACCGGCGTCGTGCGAAGACCCACGGTTTCCGTCTGCGTATGCGTACCCGCGCTGGTCGCGCGATTCTCGCAGCACGCCGCCGTAAGGGTCGTGCTGAGCTCTCTGCCTGAGCTCGGTGCTAAATACGGCGCACCGAATGCGCCGATCTGATCAATTCGGTCAGACGGTGAAGTCTGGTGTGCGTACAGGAAAATCGACCATGGTCGTTCACTTCGCCGCGACGGCGGAGAATCAGAACGCACCACTGGTCGGTTTTGTTGTATCTAAGGCTATTGGGAATGCGGTCACCCGCAACCTTGTGAAGCGTCGGCTGCGTTCGATCGTTCGCGGACACCTGTCACAGCTTCCAGCCGGTTCAATGATGGTGGTGCGAGCACTCCCACAGGCCGCACAGGCTGATCATGCGAAACTGAATCGCGATTTCGGTGCCTGTATCGACAAAGTATTGTCGTTTTCTGGGAAGGTCGTGGACAAACCGTGAGGTTACGTGAATTTCCCAAGAGAACGTTGGTCGGACTCATACGTTTGTATCAGCGGTACATCTCACCACTGAGTGGGCCACGATGCCGGTTTTACCCGTCGTGTTCCAGATACGCGGTTGAAGCACTGGAAATACACGGAGTCTTCAAGGGAACAGGACTCGCAGCATGGCGATTGCTGAGATGTAACCCTTGGAACCTCGGCGGCGTTGACGACGTTCCACCAAAGAAGAATAAACCTTAAAACAGCGCACAGTTCAGTTGCGTGTTGGCTTAAGAGCAGCCACCCATGGCGTGCTCGCAGTTGAGAGTGAACCAGATGAACATTCTTTACCCCATCGAATGGGCCGTGGCATGGATTATGTATCTTTGCCACAAGTTCTTCGTGTTTCTAGGTCTCCCCGACGGTGAGGGTGCCGCCTGGGTGCTTTCAATCGTGGGACTGACACTGGTTGTCCGTATCATCCTGATCCCGCTGTTCTTCAAGCAGATCAAGGCATCGCGCGCGATGCAAATGATCCAGCCTGAACTGCAGGCTATTCAGAAGAAGTACAAGACTCGCCAGGACCCTGCGTCGCGCGAAGCCATGGGCCGCGAGACCATGGAGCTCTACCGCAAACACGGTACGAACCCGATGGCCTCGTGTATGCCAATCCTGCTGCAGATGCCGATCTTCTTCGGCCTGTTCAACGTTCTGCGCAACCTCTCCAACATCGCCGAGGGAAATCGCGACGCGATCGGTCCAATTAACCAGGCTGTTGCGCAAGCTGCTGAGAACTCGGCCCTCTTTGGCGCGCCACTGTCCGGTACGTTCCTACACGAGCCGACCGATCCCACGACCAAGGTCATCGCAGCGATTCTGATCGTTCTGATGTCTGCAACCCTCTACATCACCCAGCGCCAGCTAACGATGAAGAACATGCCACCGGCTGCCCTCGAAGGCCCGATGGCTCAGACTCAGAAGATCATGCTCTACATGATGCCAGTCATGATGATGATCTCCGGTGTGAACTTCCCGATTGGTGTTCTCATTTACTGGGTTGTCACCAACCTCTGGTCAACCGGTCAGCAGTATTACACGATCAGCCGCATGCCAACCCCGGGGTCGGAAGCGGAGCGTCGTCTGAACGAGCGCAAGGCGCGCAAGGCCGCCGCCAAGGGAATCGTTCTCGAGGAGGACAAGCCGGTCATCATTGAGGCTCCGCGTGGACAACGCCAGCAGCCGCAGCGGAAGAACCGCAAGAAGAAGAAATAGTTTTTGCATCAGTAGTTCATGAGTTTTACAGGAGAAAACATGGCACCCAAGTCCGAGGAGTCTAACCCTCGTAGCCGCGTTTCAATGCTCGAGGAAGAGGGCGAGGTCGCAGCAGACTATCTTGAAGAGTTGCTCGACATCGCAGACCTCGATGGCGATATTGAGATAGATGTCGAACACGGTCGTGCTGCACTCGCGATCGTTGCCGATGATCCAACCGGTGTAAAGCACCTTGTAGGTCGCGAAGGCGAGGTTCTGGATTCCATCCAGGAACTGACTCGACTCGCAGTTCAGGCGAAGACGGGGGAGCGGAGCCGACTGATGTTGGATATCGCTGGATTCCGTGCAGGGCGCAAGGCAGAGTTGACTGTCCTCGCCAACAACGCGATCGCGAAGGTGCAGGAGACGGGGCGCAAGGTGGCTCTAGAACCTTTGAATGCCTTTGAACGTAAAGTCGTACACGATGTCGTGACAGCCGCAGGACTTTCCTCGGAGTCGCACGGTGTTGACCCAGATCGGTACATTGAGATCTCACCAGCACAGTAATCTTGCGTAGCTCGAGGGTCTGCATGTTTCACGTGAAACATGCAGACCCTCGTGTATTGATTGGAGTTTTATGGACGCGACACTCAACCCAGAGAGGGTAGTGGAATTCTTCGGAGACTCATTCGAGAAGGTTGCCACGTACGCGGATGAATTGGCGGTTCAAGGCGAGATGCGTGGGCTTATCGGTCCGCGCGAGTTGGACCGACTATGGGAACGCCACATCCTGAACTCTGCTGCCGTGGTGCAGTATCTGCCCTCATCCGGGACCATCGTTGATATCGGGTCTGGCGCTGGACTGCCAGGCATCATCATCGGGTGCATGCTTCCAGAAGCGTCAGTGAAGCTTATCGAGCCAATGGAGCGCCGCTGCACCTGGCTGAGCGAGATGGTGCAGGAGGTGGGGTTGCCCAACGTTGAGGTCCTTCGCGGACGCGCCGAGGAGTTCCATGATGCATTTGAAGCGGACGCAGTCACGGCGCGCGCAGTGGCTGCGCTCGACAAGCTGTCGCGTTGGGCGCTACCACTACTCCGTACCGGTGGTGAGATGGTGTTGCTCAAGGGTCGATCTGTGGCTGATGAGATCGAACCGGCTCGTAAGGTTCTGCGCAAGTTCAAGTGCAGTGAACCTGAAATCCTCAGCGCTGGCACCATTGTCGGCGTGGAGACAACCACGGTACTCCGAACGATACGGGGTAAGTAATCATTCTGATGCGTGGAAACACGCACAAGTGCGCCAGTTGATCGTTTAAAACTACACGCTGCCTACGGCACGATTTCCTGTGGAGGGTACGTCGTGTCCAACCAATGGTGACTGCCCCTATGATGCCGGCCCAGAGACCGTTGACTCAATACGTGAGCGATGAATGACGTTGCAATCGAGTGGGGGTGATGTTTCACGTGAAACATCACCCCCACTTTTCGTTGTGAGCCGAACGATAATCACATGGATATGTTGTGTGGAAGACTGCAATGCGGCGTCACACAAAGTATCGTTGAACTGTTGCCCATTTTGATCCCACGTGAAATGTCAGTGGTCGGTGATTAAATGAGGGTACTCGTTTCTCAAGTACCAATCCCAGCCTTGGAGGGGACTTACGTGTCTACCGACTCGTCAGTACAGCACAACCAGCTCAGTACCGGACCTGGCGAGCGAGCAGTGAGGGTGGAAGAGATCCTCAGGTCTCTGCCCGAGGTTGATGAGTCCACTCCACTGGCTGTGCAACTTGCCGAGGATACCCGTAGAAGAGTGTCACTGCAGGGGCTGCAGTTCCCCCATCCCGACAGAACACGCATCATCACGGTCGCGAATCAAAAGGGTGGGGTAGGGAAGACCACCTCGACCGTGAATTTGGCCGCGGCACTCGCGCAGGGCGGTCTGAGCGTTCTGGTCATTGACTCCGATCCACAGGGCAATGCCTCAACAGCGCTTGGAGTGGACCATCGCGCGGGAATCCCCTCGGTGTACGATGTCCTCGTCAATGAGGAGCCGCTCAGTTATGCGATCACTCAGTGCCCTGATCTTGAGAATCTACTCGTGGTCCCCGCGACGATTGACCTCTCAGGTGCTGAGATCGAACTGGTATCGCTTGTTTCACGTGAAACAAGGCTTCGCCGGGCAGTGGATGAGTACGTGCTTGAACGCGAACAGGCGGGCCTTCCGCGACTCGACTATATTCTCGTGGACTGCCCACCGAGCCTCGGACTGTTGACATTGAATGCGTTTGTGACGGGGCGTGAAGTGCTCATCCCGATTCAGTGCGAGTACTACGCACTTGAGGGTTTGAGCCAACTGCTCAAGACGATCACAATGATTCAACAGCACCTGAACCCCGAACTTCATGTATCTACAATTCTGTTGACCATGTTCGATGCGCGTACGAATCTTGCTCAGCAAGTTGCTCAAGAGGTGCGCGACCACTTTGGTGAACAGACCCTAGAGACAACGATCCCGCGTTCGGTGCGTATATCCGAGGCTCCTTCCTACGGGCAGTCGGTGGTCACCTATGAACCGACATCGACGGGTGCTCTTGCGTATCGTCAGGCTGCCTATGAGTTAGCCGTCCGTAACTGACCCATTTCCACTCCGCTGCGGCGGAAAATGTATACAACTATGGAGGATCCATCGTGGCAGAAAAGAAGCGTGGTCTGGGTCGTGGTCTTGGCGCACTCATTCCCACGACTCCCGAGGGTGAACGTCCCGTTGACGTGTTCTTTCCTGACCAAAACGCAGCAGGGCGCGGCACTCAACGCCCATCCTTGATGTCTGACTCAGCGCGGGAGTTGCTAACATCCACGCCACGTATCCGGACCTCTGCTGATGTGGAGTCCACGAGTCCGTCGAAGGCGAAGAACACCTCTCGCAGGGCGGCAACCAAAAAGCCTGTATCCGATGTTTCACGTGAAACAGCACGCTCCGCATCAACGCCAGATCTTGACGGGGGAGTGGAACTGGTGCCCGTTCCAGGTGCACACTTTGCTGAGTTGCCTGTTGCAAGTATTCGGCCGAACCCAAAACAGCCGCGCGTAAACTTTGACGAGGACGAACTCCAAGAACTCGTTGATTCAATCCGAGAGATCGGTGTGCTTCAGCCTGTTGTTGTCCGGCCGGCAGAAGATGGATACGAACTCATCATGGGTGAACGCCGGTGGCGGGCAACCCAAGAAGCTGGACTTGACTCCATCCCCGCGATCATCCGCGTCACGGAAGATCAGGACCTGCTTCGAGACGCCCTGCTTGAGAATCTGCACCGCAGCGCTCTCAATCCACTCGAAGAGGCTGCTGCATACCGCCAGTTGCTTGATGATTTTGGCTGCACGCATGAGGAGCTTGCGACTCGTATTGCGCGGTCGCGTCCACAGATCTCAAACACATTGCGGTTGTTGAACCTTCCCCCGCTTGTGCAACGCAGGGTTGCCGCGAGTGTTCTCTCTGCCGGACATGCACGGGCGCTGCTTGGCTTGCCGGACTCTGAACAGATCGAACGACTTGCTCAGCGTATCGTTGCCGAGGGACTCTCTGTGCGCGCAACGGAGGAGGCTGTTGCACTTGGTTCGAATAAGCCCGCGGTCAAGAAGACGCGTGCTGCACGGGCGCAGCGCAATGAGGCAGCGGAAAGTCTCGCCACACGTCTCTCGGACCGTTTCGATACACGCGTGAAGGTGGATGTTGGCAAGACCAAGGGAAGGCTCACCGTTGAGTTCGCAACGATTGAGGACCTGAATCGCATCCTTGCCGTTATGGCGCCTGACGAAGATGGTCTGCCGGCTCAGCATTCCTGAGGTTTGTCTGGTTGGTCTTAGGCGGTCGAAGGTTCCGAGCAGCCAAGTGATGATGGTTTTCGATCTTGGTTGTCCGTGGTAACCCTCCAGTAGACAGTGCCTGGCAAAGTGATCCTATCTGACGAATTTTACAAAGAATGTCAGATAAGTGAATGTAAAAACGCCCTCTGGGACGCGTTTTCTGCGAGTAGGTGGGGTGATTCCCCATCAGTGCAGATAAGCGGCCCTCAGAGGGCGTTTTCTATGGTCGTGATGATCTCGCGTGCTGCAAGAAACTCACACGGCATCGAGAATGCGGACTAGAACAACTCGTTGCCGTGCATGTGGGCCGTGGGATCTGAGTCGTTGCTCGCAGTGAAGATGTCGTCGGGTTGCTCAGTCGGTGTAACTGACTCGGTAGTCGAGGTTGCACCTTGAGTGGGCGTAGCTGGATCACCATCGAGCGAACTGACGGGCGGTTCAGGGTCCGAATCAGTGATTGATTCGCCAACAGAATCGGAGATCACGTCAGCCTCGGCATCACTGAGCGGGAATTCAGGAGACTTGGAGGCGGGTCTGGAGTCCGGTTCCGTCGCCTCTGAGTCAAGAACAGGTACCGCACTGACGGAAGACTCGAACTCCGGAGCTGGGGTATCTGCGAGTACGGCTTCAACCCAGCCGCTATACACTGCCGCCAGAGAAGAACCTGTTGCAACAACGGACTGGGGTAGTAGCGATGTCTCGGTCATCCCAGGAGCCACGTTCACCTCGAGGAACCAGATGGTGCCGTCCTCGCCGATGATCATGTCGGTGCGCGAAATGTGTCGAAGTCCCAGTGCCTTGTGTGCGGTGATTGCCGTGGACTGAACCTCAGCGATCAGATCCGCGGACAAGCGTGCTGGAGTGAAGTACTGGGTACGCCCGGGGTTGTACCGCGCATCGTAGTCGTAGGGTCCATCGGTAACGATTTCAACGGGTGGCAGTGCCTCGATCCCGGAAGGGGTGTCGATCACGGACACTGCAACCTCGGTTCCGGATACGGCCCTCTCGATGAGTGCCAGTTCGGAGTAGGCGAAGCAGTCCACGAGCGCCTGAGGCAGCGCGTTGGCATCCTTGACCAGGGTCACGCCGAGAGCGGAGCCACCACGGGCTGGCTTGACCACGAGTGGCAGACCAAGTTTGGACACGACGGCACCCATGACGGATTGCGCTCCGAGTTCGCGGAACAGTGACTGAGGCAGCGTCACGTACTGTGGCGTGGAGATTCCAGCTGCGCCAAGCACGGACTTGGCCACGGGCTTGTTCCACCCGATGCGGCTCTCGCGAGGGCGGGTGCCAAGGTAGTTCAGGTCAAGGAGTTCGAGGATGTCCCGTAGTGATCCGTCCTCGCCACTTGCCCCGTGGAGGAGTGGCCAGACCAGATCGGGCTGCGAGGCTGAAAGCGTGGGAATGAGGTTGGCGTCAACGTCGAGGACATCGACTGTGTGTCCTGCGGCGCGGAGCGCTTCGGCGACTCGACGTCCGGAGCGGATGGATACGTCGCGTTCGTGGGACAGCCCACCGGCGAGGATGACTACGTGTGGTGAGGTGCTCATGCGATATCTGGTCCTGGTACGTCGACGTCGGTTACATCGTCTAGTTGAGGTGTGGTTCCGAAGATTTCGACGGATTCACGTTCGGCGCTGATAACGGCTGCGAGGCGTCTCACGCCCTCGCGGATCGTTGCCTCGTCGGGATAACAGAACGAGAGGCGCAGATGATCGGCGCCGGTTCCATCGTAGAAGAATGCGGTACCGGGGGTGTATGCGACGCGACCGGTGACGGCGCGCGGCAGCATGGTTTTGGAGTCGAGGCCTGGTGGGAGTTTGACCCACACGTAGAATCCGCCCTCGGGAACGTTCCAGGTGGCGTCGGGCAGGAACTCGGAGAGTGCGGCGATCATGGCGTCCCGGCGTGACTTGTACATCGAGCGGAACTCTTCGATCTGCCTCTTCCAGTCATGGTTGGACAGGTAGGCTTCGATGGCCATTTGAGAGGCGTGTGAGGGGCACAGGATTGCCGACTCTTGGGCGAGCACGAGTTTCTCGCGGACGGCGTGTGGCGCAACAACCCATCCAACGCGGTACCCCGGTGCGAAGGTTTTGGAGAAGGAACCGAGGTAGACCACTCCTTCTTCCTCGAATGAGCGCATTGCCGGTAGTGGTTCGCCATCGAATCCGAGTAGTCCGTAGGGGTTGTCCTCGATCACGACCACGCCGTGGCGCTTACAGATGTCGACGACCTGGTGGCGTCGCTCCAACGAGAGGGTCACGCCCGCGGGGTTGTGGAAGTTTGGGATGGTGTAGAGGAACTTGACGCGTTTTCCCTGCTCTTTGAGGCGCACGATGCTCTCTTCGAGTTCGGATGGCACGAGTCCAGCAGCATCCATGTGGACGTGCTCGACCTCTGCCTCGTAGGAGCGGAACACGGACAGCGCACCAACGTAGGAGGGTGCTTCTGCGATGATGACATCGCCTGGGTCGATGAAGATGCGGGTCACGAGGTCGAGAGCCTGCTGTGATCCGGTGGTCACGACGATGTCGTCTGGGTGGGCGTCGATCGCTTCGAGGCGCATGACGTCCACGATTTTCTCGCGCAGGAGTGGGCGGCCCTGTCCGGAACCGTATTGGAGCGCGGTCATGCCCTCGGTGGCGATGACCTTTGCCGTGAGTTCGGCGATGTCATCGAGTGGTAGATCGGCGAGGTTGGGCATCCCGCCTGCAAGGGAGACGACCTCGGGGCGACTCGCCACCGCGAACAACGCTCGGACCTCGGACGCTCGCATGTTGTGTGCGCGCTGCGCGTAGGCGCCGAACCATGGGTCTAAACGTGTTCCCTGTGCGGGTGGAGTATTCGAGGTCACCATTCCAGTTTGCCACGGTTTACGAGCGATCCTGTGCATCGAGAGGTTTCAACCCAGAATGTGAAACATAATCTGTCGCAGTTCTTCACAGTTGACGGTGCTGTTGGCACCGTCGTATTGGCGACGATCAGTCGAGTTGGCCTCGCATCGCGCCGCACGATATGGGTTGGGTCAGTTCTGAATCTGGAGGAGCATTGACATCCACTGTCGTGAGACCCGCTCACAGCCATGTGACGGCACATGAAACCATGGTCTGTGTATGCTCGCGCCGTCGTCTCTGGGAGGTTTGGATGATTATTGATCTTGAGGGTATCGATGATCCACGGTGGAGCACTGCCTTGCCGGTGCTCCAGGAACTGCGTCCTCACCTCACCCGAGAGCTACTTACGCAGGTCCTTGTCGAAGGACAGCCGCAGGGGCTGAGGTTTACCGCACTCTTCCAGGACGAAGCGTGCGTGGCGGTGGCAGGATGGCGAATCATCTCCAACACCAGCGCGATCCGCAAACTGTACGTGGACGATCTCTCGACGACCTCCATGGCACGCTCACGTGGACATGGTGCGCAACTCCTGGCGGAACTGAATCAACGAGCCCGTGCACTCGGGTGCTCTACGATCGAACTGGATTCAGGAGTGCAGCGCCACAACGCCCACAGGTTCTACCTTCGGGAGCGCATGGACATCAGTTCGTTCCACTTCAGGAAAAGCCTGTGACCATTCGCGGGTCAGAGGAGTGGATGTGGCTGGAAAGCTCTAGAGTGCGGCCTCGAGTTTTTCGCTCAGTTCACGCTTTGGACGCGCCCCGTTGATCGACTCGACGAGTTCGCCGCCCTTGAAGATGTAGAGCGTGGGAATCGAGACGATTCCGAACTTCGCGGCAGTCTCGGGGTTGGCATCCACGTCGATCTTGGCGATCTTGACGCGGCCGTCGTATTCGTTCGCCAACTCATCCAGGATTGGGGCGACCTGGCGGCACGGCCCGCACCATTCTGCCCAAAAATCCACGAGAACGGGGAGATCTGAGCCGAGGACCTCGTCGGCGAAGGTGTCATCGAATACTTCAACGGTGTTACCGCTCATGTCATTCTCCTGAGAACTGCGTTGGTGTGAATGGGGCTGTTGCCATGTCAGTGCGCCACGGGCGGTGTTACCCGCGAGATCCTGGGCCGCAGCCTGTCCGTTGGGTTCACCCGAGGCATGAAAGCCGGTGAGTGTCGAACTGATCAGTTGTCCGCGAGGGACTCAAGGTAGTGCTGTGCGTCAAGTGCCGCGGAACATCCGGAACCTGCTGCTGTGATTGCCTGACGATAGGTGTGGTCTACGAGATCGCCGCAGGCGAAGACGCCCGTGAGGTTGGTCTTGGTGCTGCGCCCCTGGACCTTGACGTAGCCATTGTCGTCGAGTTCGATCTGGCCGGCCAACAGTTCGGAGCGGGGATCGTGTCCGATCGCGACGAATAGGCCGGTCGCCTCGAGCAGGCGTTCTTCACCGGTGACCGTGTCGCGCAGGACAAGTGATTCCACTTTGTCCTCGCCGTTGATGCCGACGACAGCGGAGTTCCAGACGAACTCGATCTTTGGATCGTTGAGAGCCCGCTCTGCCATGATCTTGGAGGCGCGCAGTTCGTCGCGTCGGTGCACGATGGTGACCTTGGATGCGAAGCGGGTCAGGAAGGTTGCCTCCTCCATTGCGGAGTCTCCTCCTCCGACCACAACGATGTTCTGGTCTTTGAAGAAGAACCCGTCGCAGGTTGCACACCAGGACACGCCACGGCCGGAGAGCCGTTTCTCGTCGGGTAGTCCGATCTCTCGGTATGCGGACCCGGTCGCGAGGATGACCGCACGCGCCGTGATGGTTTCGCCACCGCCGGTGATGATGGTCTTCACGGGTCCATCAAGGTGCACCTCGGTTGCGTCATCCCACTCGATGATGGCACCGAACTTCTCGGCCTGCTGCTGCATATTGGTCATGAGGTCTGGCCCCATGATCCCCTCGGGGAATCCGGGGAAGTTCTCGACCTCGGTTGTGTTCATGAGCGCGCCGCCTGCGGTGATGGAACCGGCGAGCACGTAGGGGGTGAGCCCTGCGCGTGCGGCGTAGGTGGCCGCGGTGTACCCGGCTGGGCCGGAGCCGATGATGACGACGTCGTGGGTGGCGGTCTCGGTCACGTGAGTTCCTTTGGTGTGTCTTTGGCGCATGCGGCAAGGGCTGTATGAAGCCGTTCAGTGTGGCTAACAGTGCGGTGGTCGGATTCATTCCTGAGGAGTCAGGTGATGGTTACCTCGTAGATGTAGGCGCGGAATTTTCCGGTGTCATCTGAGGGGAGTTCGGTGAACCAGATAACAATGGAGTCCGTCTTTACCGGCTGTTCCAGGCGGAACATGGTTTCGCCGTTCATCGAGCCGGAGGCGAGAAGTTCGCCACCTCCTGGATCATCAGCGCTGGTTGCTCGGATCTCTACTTTGCCGCCGGTGTTGGCGCTCGAGATCAGGACAGAGGTAACGGTCGACTCTTCCTCAAGGCCGATCTGTACTCCGATTCCCGATTTCGCGATGCCGCCGAACGCGGCGGTGCGGTAGGTGCGCGAGTACCACGGTTGAGTGGTGGAGCCGTCGATCAGGCGGTCCTGTAGTTCGGGGTGTTCGTTGCCATCGCCATCGGGGTCAAGGGCCTGAGCAGTCTTCATGACCGGCAGGATGATGTCCTCGGTCGGTTCCGTTTCAGTGGGTTCGTCAGTGACCTCTGCTGCAGGGTTGGTCGGACGACCGCTCGGCGCCACGACAACTGGATCCATGGGTGCCGTGAGGGCATTGACCGCCCATACGCCGCCTGTGACGATTGCTCCAAGGAACAACACGAGGATGAACGGGGTCGGGTTGAACCCGCCGTGCTTGGCTGGCTGTGTTGGTGGCTGAGACCATTCCATGGCTTGCGGGGCCGCCTGTTCTTGTGGGACGGGTGGTGGTACGGCGGGTGGCGGGGTGGTTTCACCGAGCGTGATGTCGTTGGTTGCCGGCAGGAACCGCGGTGGTCTGCCCGATTCACGTGCTGCGGTCGCATCGGGGCTGCTCGTCACAGCGAGGGGGTTTGCTGCATTGAGTTCGGCACTGCCCGCAAGGGCGGCGGCTGCGCCGCCAATCGAGGCGGCACCCAGTCCTGCGACAACCGCTGGTGGCTGGGTCGATGGTAGTGGTGCGCTTGCCGACGCTCCGGTACGTGCGCTCGTCCGTTTCGGTGGGTCAGAGGTCACCGGGGGAACAGGATCTTGCGGTTCGTCTGGCGAACTCACCTCGGTGACCTCTGGAAGATCGGATTCCGACCAGGCCCCGAGTGCTTCAAGGAAGTCGTGCGGGGTTGCGATACCGGTTTCGGTTCCATTGAGCAGATCGGTTGTGAACCGGTCAAGATGTTCGTCTGCGTCCTCGAGGAAACCCGTAAGGCGTGGGAGCGGAGTGGACTCTTCCGTCATGTAGTTGGGCATGAGCCCCGTCAGCATGAAGTAGGTGAGTGCGGCAAGGCCGCGGGTGTCCTGGAACGCAAGTACGTCGTCGGAGATATCCTCATTGAGCCCAAGGAAGTTGCGCGGTGCGAGGCCAGTGAGGATCGCGGTGTTCTTGTGGAAGTAGATGGAGTCGGCGGTGATGCCACCGTGCCTGAAACCCTGGGTGTCCGCGGCCTTGACGAGGCTGCGCGCGATGGTCCCGATGACTGCCTTGGCCTGTGGGGTGGTGAACGGAGAACCTGCGATTGCCGCTGCGGTGGTGACGCCTGCGGGGCGTTCTGTGATGACGTATCGTTGGCCGGAACCCTTGTCGATGACATCGACGATACGGGCGATGTGTTCGACAGAGAGTTGGGCGGTTTCCTTTGCCCGGTTGATGGCGCCGCGAGCAATTGCATCATCAAGTACGTACACATTGACATCACGGCCAAAGATCTTGTCCCGTGCTCGCCATTTTTCAACGTCTATACGCGGTGAGGTCTCAAGGGTGTTGACCTCATAGCGGGCAACGAGGGTGGTTCCAGGCTCTAGCCGTGGCACTGGTTCCTCCTGACAGTGGCGTGAGCGTAAGGGTTTCGAGGCGTCGTGTTTTCTATCCCACATGGTACGCGAGCAACCGGCGTGATTCAGCCAGCGCGACGTGAGAGTTTCTTGAGGATTGGGTCAAGAAGTGCGTTGTATTCCTGCACGCGGAAGATCTGCAGGATGAGCGCGTAGACACAGACCATCAACACGCCGACGATTGCCGTGACCACGAAAGCCCATGCGATCGAGTCGCTTGCCTGGAATCCCCACACGTTCAGGATGAGCCAGCCAGCACCGGCAGAGATCGCCGCGGCAACGATGAGTTGCACGTGGAGACGGACCACCCCGCTGACATCGAATGTGGACAACCGTCTCCGCATGCCGTTGATGCGGAGAAGGACGCAGAGCAGATTGCCGAGGCTCATAGACAGGCCGATGCCGACAACCCACCATTCGCCTGGTGCGACGACCGTGGTGATATAGCTGCCGATGATGAGCACGAGTGTCACTGGCACTTGGAAGTAGAACACGTTCTTGCCGTCTTCGAATGCGAAGTAGACCCATTTCATGAGCACCATCGCACCGAGCGGCATCAGGCCGAGTGCCATCGACCACACGACGGGGGAGACCACATCAACCTCGGCTGCGGTCAGCGATGGGATGAGCAACTTGGTGATCGGTGCGGACAGCACCATAAACACTGCGGTTGCGAACACGGTGAATACGGCAATCACTCGTAGCCCTCGCTCCACGAGTCGGGCCACGGCGTCGGTGTCGTTCTTTGCCGCTGCCGCAGACATGCCAGTGAACAGAGCGGTTGCCACGGACACGGTGACAAGCGAATGTGGCAGCAGGTAGATCATGAGTGCCTGCGTGTAGGAGGCGTTACCCGCGATGACGGTCACGCCATCTGATGCTGCCAGGGGAGCGGCGGTCGCGATCTTCGAGAAGACGAGCACGCCGATCTGGTCGAGGATGAGGGTCAGGAACGTCCACATGCCGACGCGGCCAACAGATCGTAGACCAATGCCGCGCAGGCCCCAGCGGATGTGCCAGCGGAAGCCGGAGCGGTAGAGCGGGACGAGCAGGATCAGCGCCTGGGCTGCAACGCCAAGCGTTGCGGAGATGCCGATGAGGGCGATGCTTGGGCCGGACCAGTCATCGAGAGTTTGGATCTGCCCGGTTGCCACCGGGCCGTAGACGATCAAGAAGATACCGAAACCGATGATCGAGACCACGTTGTTGAGCGCTGGCGCCCACATGTAGGGGCCGAACTGTCCGCGTGCGTTGAGCACCTGACCAAGGAGGGTGTACAGCCCGTAGAAGAACAACTGCGGGATGCACCACAGCGCAAACGAGACGGCCAATCCCTTCTGGGCATCGGACCAATCGGCTGTGTACAGGCTGACGAGTGCGGAGGCCCCAATTGTCAGGATCAGGGTGAGGCCGAACAGCGATGCAGCGGCGAGGGTCAGTAGTTTGTCCAGGCGTTCCTGCGGGTTCCTCGACTTGTATGCGCGCATCACCTGCGGCACGATCACAGCGTTGAGTGCACCACCGGCGATGATCGCAAACAGGATGTTGGGGATCTTGTTGGCGATATCGAATGCATCTGCGACGGATCCCGTGGCACCGAGAACCGCGACGAGCATGACGTTACGCACCAGTCCAAGCACGCGGGAAACGGCAGTACCCGACGCCATGAGCAGTGAACTCTTGCCCATGGACTGCTGTTGTGGACCGTTGTTCCCCTGATCTGCGGCAACCTCAGCACTGGATGTGGACCGTGAATCCGCCGCAGACCGGGGGGCACGTTCTGGCTGCGGTGCACGAGAGGCACCAACAGGGTGGCCAGGCTCCGAACTGCCACTGACTCGCCTACGCCCAGTTGCCGTGCCGGATCCTGGCTGTCCAGAACCCTGTGGAGTGGGTGGAGGAGTCGGCGGAGCCGGATGAGTCGAGGAGGAAACCATCCGACGGCGCGTTTCGCCGCCCGGCTCGCTTACGCTGGATTCTCCCTGCGACCCACGTGGGTGCGCGTCAGGGGTGTAGCTTTGCGACGAGATACGCCGTCCCTGCGGACGCTGCGGATCGGGCTGTGGGGGTGTTCTGCGGTCGGTCACTTGCGTTCCTCAGCCTCCGCCTCAACGAGGGCAAGAGCCTCTTTGGAGTCCAGCGCCGAGACTCGCCGTTCGGAATGACCGCGGCGCACCGTACGCCAGATACCTCCGGCAAGGAGGAGTGCGAGAAGCCCGAGGACCACGCCCGTGCCCACATTCTCCCAGTCCGCACGTACCCGCACTCGGAACACACCGGACGTGGCCACATACTTGCCGGACTCGTCGAGAATCTGGACCTTCACCTCGACGTTTCCAGAACCAACCGCCGTGACTGGAATGCGGATCGACTGCGTTGAGCTTGCCGTGATCTGCACGGGGAGAGTCGTCGGAGCCTGCAAACGCGAGTCCGAGGGACTCAACTGAACCGAGAACGAGACATCCTGATCCAGGTTGTTCTGCACTGTGAGCGGGATTTCCGCCCCCGTGCTGATCATATTGATGTCGCTGCTTGGCACGATATTGATGGAGTTCATGAGTCCGGAAACAGACTCGTTGAACGCGGCAACCGCTGTCGCATGTTCAGAGGTGTTTGAGTACCACGCCTGACTTGTCAGGCGTGAGACCGCACGCCAGTGCGGTTCAGTGATCAGTGAGGGATCCTCAGTGACCGTTGCGAACCGTACGAGCGCTCGCTGGTTATCGCGTAACTGGGCAAACTCCCCCTGCGCGAACAATGCGGGACTCTGCGGTGAGGTTACAGTCACACGTTCAGCATCAACCGGCTGTTCCTGACCCGCAAGTTCGCTCAACCCGGCAGTCCGGATCCACGGCAACCCGGAGATTGCCGTCAACTGGGCCTGCGCGACCGCCGGATCGGGACTCCACGACCGATCCAATGCAATCACCACGTTGCGTTGCTCGTTTGGTCGTTCCTTCGACAGCACCGCGAGTTCCGCGATGAGCCGTTGACGTGCTTGAATCGGGTTTTCGGTTCCCGGGTTGAGCAGGAGCTCGGTGATGCGCTCGTCCGCATCGAACACAGTTGTCTCAGAGTCCTCTTCGGTTTTGAAGGTACCCGAGCGCGTGTACGGCAGAGCCTCGCTGTCGGGGAGCACCTGAGACTGCGCAACGGTGATGGGATAACCCGAAGACGCGGCTCGATTCAGAACGGACGTGCTGAAATCACTCGCAACTGGCCATGCGATGGGTGAGGTGAAGGAAAGATCTCCGAGTGCCCCATAGGCTCTTGTCCGCGGGGTGGGAACGTCCGCGGCAGTGGCGAGGTAGGGGGCGAAACTCGCGTCAAAGGTCGGAAGGGAGAGTAACTCATGCTTGGGCGCGACCTCTAGGAACGCATCCACCCAGCGGCTTGCCACTCCCTGCTCAAACGAGGCCTGAGTGCTCTCAACCGTTTCGGCTGCGGCCTCTTCCGATGTGGAGTCGTCCTCGGTCGTGACCGTGGCTGCGTCCTGGATGGATTGGATCGTTGCCGCATCGACGGCAAGCCCAACGTGCTCGGAGTTCTCTACCGCCTTGAGCACCCGGGGGAGACGCTCATCTGATCCGGTCTGTGCAAGAACCTGACCGGCATTGGCATCCGGGTTCAATGGATCGGACGTGACACCGGTGATCGCGGCCACCGTCGCAACGCTCAGATTCTGCTCAACCGCATCTGCGGCCGGATACCACAGCACATAGGTGTAGAACGCATCGATGCGCTGCGTCTGGCCTTCCACATCCCCCACGAGTTCGAACGTGATACCGCGCGGCCCCCATCCTTCAAGGCCGGTCAGCAGGCCAAACTGCCGTGCATCTACCTTGAACTGGAACGACGCCGTGCTACCCGGTTCAAGAACCTCGTCAAGAGTCTCCGACATGAGGCGCGTGCCGCCCGCATCCTCGAGTTCCTGAGCATCCCACACGTCCAGGCCGGATCGAGTCATAAACCGAACACGAGTCATGTTGAAATGAACCGTTGCGTTGCTGATCGGCTGGCTTGTGGTGTTTGTGACCCGCAGTGAGGCGCGGAGCTCATCATCCTGCTCGACCAGAGTCGGCGAGAGCTCGGAGAGTTCCATCATCGACCGCTTCGAACCGGGCTGCTCCACCGACCTTCCCACGGTGCTGGCCAGCGGCATCCCACTCGAATAGGAGTAGGACTGCAAGATCTGCGACGACGAGGCCGGAGTGACGGACGAGGGGGAGGGCTCGTCGGGAAGCGAATGCGCCGGCGTTGCCGGTGCCGCCATCAGCACGGCGCACGCGAACAACACCACAGCAACAAAAGAGTGCACGTACCGTGCACTCTTTGCTGTAATCGGTTCTCGTCTGTGTAAGAGCATCGTCCCTATTGTCCCGCCGATGACCGCGATTCGTCATCTTGCGAGAACGAACCCATAGAAGGGGCATGCAGTCGGCGCAGATTCTCTGCCCGACGATGCAGCAGCAACTCATGAGCGAGCGCGGCCAAGCGCCGCTCATTCGGGTAACTCAAACGCTCCGGTAACCGCTCAAATGCAATCCATTCCACGTCATCCGCCTCGGAATCCGGATCGCCCTCAACGGTCAAATAACCACCAATCGCATCAAGTAAGAAGTGGTGCACGACCTTGTGCACGCGGCGATCATCGCCCGTGAACCAGTAGTCGATCTTGCCCAAAGCGCGACGAATCTCACCCGTGATTCCAGTCTCTTCCTGGATCTCGCGGATCGCGGCTTCCTCAGCCGTTTCCTCCCCCTCAAGGTGCCCCTTTGGAAGACACCATTCGAGCCGACCCGCGCGGTTGCGGCGAGCGATCACGGCCGCGTAGAACGTGCCGAACTCGTGCTTCACCACGAGACCACCAGCCGAGGTTTCCTCAACCACGGGAAGATCACTCGAGTTCACAGACGGATTGTTGTGCACGACCGGGGCGTAGCGCGGGCGATTCGGGTTTATCCTCAAGGGGTGACCACCTGGGGGCGCGGGGACCGCAGTACGGTCTTCGGGGCGCTCGTTGGTGGACATATTGCAACCATATCTTTATCTGCCTGACTTTGTGGTGCGGCTACCCGTAAGACCCCCACATTCACCACCAAATCTGCCAGCAGATGTGGCAGACTTTTTAAGTTCAGTTCGTTTTTAGCCTCACATACGAGGCGCCGTCAGGTCGGCAGCCTAGTTTGCCTGCGTAACGGTCCAACCCAAGTGCAGCCCCACTCGATTCACATCGTGGAGGGCGCACCACCCAGGAGACTTGCGTGTCATCCCAGCCACAGTCCGAAACCCTCGATCTTCTGCAGCGGCGTGTGTCCGCCGTACTGGCGCACATGAACCCCACCGTTGTAGAACTCGGCGAGGTTTTCAAGAAGGCTGGCCACGAACTCGCCATCGTTGGCGGTCCGGTACGTGACGCGCTTCTGGGCCGGTCTTCTAACGACCTCGACTTCACCACCTCTGCTTCTCCCGACGAGACCCTCGCCCTGCTCGGCCAGTGGGGTGACGCCGTGTGGGACATCGGCAAGGAGTTTGGGACCATTGGAGCCAAGCGGTTCGCGCGCTCTGGCGGCGAAGAGATCGTTGTTGAGATCACGACGTACCGCACCGACGAATATGACCCCGCTTCCCGCAAGCCGCTGGTGGTGTTTGGCGACAACATCGAGGGCGATCTCTCGCGCCGAGACTTCACCGTGAACGCCATGGCTATCCGAGTGCCCGACCTAGAGTTTGTGGACCCCTTCGATGGAGTCCGGGACCTGGCTGCTGGAGTGCTGCGTACCCCAATCGAGGCGGTCAAGTCCTTTGACGACGACCCCCTGCGCATGATGCGTGCCGCCCGCTTTGCCGGGCAACTCGGGTTTGCTGTGGAGCAAGCGGCATTTGATGCGATCGTGCTGATGGCCGAGCGGATCAAGATCGTGTCCGCCGAGCGCGTTCGCGACGAACTCAACAAGCTTCTGCTGTCCGCCGACCCTGTGCGTGGGCTCACGGTCCTCGTTGACTGCGGCCTCGCTGACCAGGTACTGCCCGAACTGCCCGGCATGAAGGCGGCCACGGATGAACACAACCGGCACAAGGACGTGTTCTCCCACTCCATGACCGTGCTCCAACAGGCCATCGATCTTGAGACTGGCCCGGACGGAGTTGTTCCCGGCCCCGACCTGGTGTTGCGTCTCGCCGCGCTGCTCCACGACATCGGCAAGCCAGCAACCCGCAAGTTCGAAGCCAACGGAACCGTGTCCTTCCACCACCACGAACTGGTGGGAGCGAAGATGACCACCAAGCGCATGCGCGAACTCAAATACGACAAGGAAACCACCAAGGCCGTCTCACGTCTGGTCGAGTTGCACCTGCGCTTCCACGGCTACGGAGACGGTGCCTGGACCGACTCGGCCGTGCGCCGCTACGTCACCGACGCCGGTCCACTCCTGGAACGCCTGCACCGATTGACCCGCGCCGACTGCACCACCCGCAACAGGAACAAGGCCCGCAGGCTTTCGGCAGCCTACGATTCGCTCGAAACGCGGATTGAACAGTTGGCGGCTCAAGAGGAATTGGACGCTATCCGTCCGGACCTTGATGGTGCGCAGATCATGTCCATTCTCAGCATCAAGCCTGGTCGAGCAGTGGGTGCAGCCTACAAGTTCCTCATGTCGTTGCGTCTAGATGAAGGTCCACTGGGCGAGGATGTGGCGCGCGAGCGCCTGCTCGAATGGTGGGCTTCGAATGCGGATCAGTTCGAGGGCACGCGCACGTACGACAACTAGTGTGTGGGTTCTTTCGGACGGTCGGTGACGTTTTTGTTGTCTGCTTGCCGACGAGCAGGGTTTGTTCCAGCCCCACCTCGCGCTGGGCAGGAGTCTGGCTTATCCCATTCTCTGAAGCCATAGAAATGTAGTGCCCCGCTGGGCTAGAATGAGATAGCGCATTGCAGTAGCGGTGTGAAGTGAACTCGGTAGCCTTCCGGACGGTCGGTGAGCCGAGTTTCGCGTTTTATGGCGACAGTATCGTGATGCCAGCAATCAGCGGATCCACCCGTTGCCGCCATTCGCCACCTTTCGTGTAACTCCAAGCAATGGCATCTGCAACCCATAGGAGTGGCTCCTGATATGGAGTCTCCAGGACATAGTTGAGCTCATCGGTGAGACCGTGACGCCGGACTTCACGAAAAAGAGTTTGGCGATCAGACTTTTCAATCGATTCGTCGCGTTCGATCACGAGTTTCGTAAAAGAGCCCTCCGCTGCGTAAGCGACGATCTCTGCAAGGCAGATATTACGGCCACGTACCGGGTCTTTGGTCGTGCAATGAAAAATCTGTGCCGTAACACCCGTAGCGGTAAGGCGTGAAAGAACCAGTCGCTTACGATCCGACTCTCTCCGGTCGAGTCAACTGTGGCTCTACCATTTCGTTCCTGATCATTGCGATCTCGCGGGGTGTGTAACCATTCTTTCTCAGGCGCGCTCTATCTCAAATCACGTCTCATGAATGGTGGATAACCTATTTGACAGACCAGCAGAGCAGACTTTTGCGCGCAACCTACGACAGTTGATGTCCTGCTGGCGAGAGTTAACCCCTTCCAGCACGAGAAAATCACCATGCAAGTTGGTCAACATTCGAGCCGTCTGCCTGAAGCGGCCACGTGTTCGGGGCTTCTGTCATGCTGTCGGACACTGCTCAGCAGAAACCATGACAGGTATGGGGTATCTGTCACGGTTTCTGCCGGTCCTGTGCCTAAGTTCTATGCGCTTGAATCGTCGCCAACGAGATCAGAAAGCACATCTTCTAGGAGCGGTGCCTCATCAACTACAGCTTCTGCAATAGTCTCAACGTCGCGGAGTTTACGCCCGATTGCGCGAGTACGAACGCCCGCCTCCTTGACTGTGTTTTGTGCAGTTGACAGTTGTTTTTCCAGTTTGTCCCAGACCTCACCGTACTTGAGGAACTCCTTCTTTGCTTGTCCTAGAACCTCCCACACTTCGGAGGAGCGCTTCTCAATTGCAAGTGTACGAAAGCCCATCTGCAGTGAATTCAAGAGGGATGAGAGGGTAGTGGGACCCGTGATGTTGATTCTGTATTCATTCTGAAGCTTGGATACCAAACCAGGCCGCCGAACCGCCTCAGCAAATAATCCTTCGGTTGGGAGGTACATGATTGCGAAGTCTGTGCTGTGTGGCGGATCAATGTACTTCGAGTTAATCGTCTTGGCCTGCGCAATGATCGCGCGTTCTAACGCTTGTCCGGCAAGTTCAACTTGTTCTTTGTCGCCTTGCTCAGCGGCTATAAGGAGGCGTTCGTAGTCCTCTTGCGGGAACTTGGAATCGATTGGAAGGAACACTGGCTTGTCATTGTGGTCCTTCCCAGGAAGTTTCACCGCGAACTCAACTCGTTCTGAGGAACTTGGCTTGATCGCAACGTTCGATTCATACTGTTCAGGCGTAAGGAGATCCTCGAGCTGTCGGGCTAGCTGCACCTCACCCCAGCCACCACGGCTCTTCACATTGGTCAAAACTCGTTTTAACCCGCCAACGTCGGACGCTAGAGTTTGCATCTCGCCCAGCCCTTTGTGGACCTCTTCAAGTCTGGTGCTGACCAGTTGGAAGGATTCGCCCAGACGCTTCTCTAGGGTTCCCTGCAACTTTTCATCAACGGTCTCACGCATCTTCTCGAGCTTGGCTTCGTTGCCCTCTCGTAGTTTCGTTAGCTCAACAGTGAGCAATTCCTGCAACTCAGCATGCTTCTTCGCGTTGCGTTCATTGAGTAGTTCGATACTCTTTGAGTTCTTTTCGAGGGACTCTGAGAGCGTAGTTTGGAGTTTCTCACCGACAGCGATTCGTACGTGCTCTAATTTTTCCTCGTTCGCGGCTTTCAACAACTCAAAACGTGCCGTCATCTGCTCCTTAAACGTGTCCTGTCGCTCAGATGATTCCTTAGCGTGTGCGCGGAACATCTCCGTAAGTCCTTGGATTGTTTTCGAGGTCTCTTCACGAAGGCTCCGTTCTGCCGTAATACGTCCCTCAGTGAACTTGCGTTGCTCCTCACTTAGAGCGGTCGCAAGCCCTTGAATCCGGGCATCAAGGCTCTGCGACTGAATGCTTAAGTTCTGCGTAAGTTCAGTGCGCTGCGCGCTTAGTCCAGATTGAACGTCTTGTCCGCTTGATTGCAGCATTTCAAGAATCCGTGCGGTAGCGGGATCATCACTCTTCGATCCGCCAGACTTCTGCCAAACGAGTGCGAGTAGAACCAGTGTGACCAACTGGATCACAAGTAGCGCGATTTCCATATCATCTCCATTCGGATAAGTGGTGGTCCACACACTGGCACCACCCTCTGACATTCGAAGCCGTGGAGCGGAATCGCACTACACTGCTCTTTCATAAGACTCTATACTGCTGCGGATCAGTTTGAGGGCGCGCGCACGTACGGACAACTGATTCACTGATTGCCGACGACGCCCTCCTCCCAGCGCTGTCTTACGCGCTAAGGAGTTCGGGGCATGGGATCTAAACCAACATGGTGATTCTCCGGAGTCAATGACCAAGAAAAATGACCCTGATTCCGGAAAATCACCAAGCGGGTTACTATGCGGTAACGATGGGCGCTATCGAGTGGAGAACGCAGCGTCGAATGCGGCATCCGGTTGATCGAATGCCAACCGCCGCACAAACTCAAGCGCCTCGGGTGCGCCGACGAGTCGATCCATTCCGGCGTCTTCCCATTCCACCGAGATCGGGCCGGTATAGCCGATTGAGTTGAGCATGCGGAACGAATCCTCCCACGGCACGTCACCGTGGCCGGTTGAGATGAAGTCCCATCCGCGGCGTGGATCGGCCCAGGCAAGATGCGATCCCATCCGGCCGTTACGCCCGTTGTTCATCCGCTTCTTCGTGTCCTTGCAGTCCACATGGTAGATGCGGTCCTTGAAGTCCCACAGGAAACCGACCGGATCGATGTCCTGCCAGACCATGTGGCTGGGATCCCAGTTCAACCCGAAGGCTTCGCGGTGCCCGATGGCCTCGAGTGTGCGCACGGTCGACCAGTAGTCGTAGGCGATTTCGGAGGGGTGTACCTCGTGTGCGAACCGGACTCCTACCTCGTCGAACACATCGAGGATTGGGTTCCAGCGGTCTGCGAAGTCCTGGTAGCCCGCATCGATGGCCTCCTGGGATACGGGAGGGAACATGGCAACGTACTTCCAGATGGCCGAGCCGGTAAACCCGACCACCGTTTTGACCCCGAGTTTCGCGGCAAGCCGGGCCGTGTGCTTCATCTCCTCGGCGGCCCGACGGCGCACGCCCTCAGGGTCGCCGTCGCCCCACACGACATCCGGCAGGATGTCGCGATGGCGTTGGTCGATCGGGTCATCGCATACGGCCTGACCCTTCAGGTGGTTCGAGATCGCGTAAACCTTCAGGTTGTACTTCTCCAACAGTGCGAGTTTGGACGCGACGTATTCGTCATCATCCCAACGCCACGGATCGAGGTGGTCACCCCAGCACGCGATTTCGAGGCCGTCGTAGCCCCACTCTGAGGCGAGTCGCGCTACCTCCTCGAACGGCAGATCGGCCCACTGGCCGGTGAACAACGTGATTGGTCGAGACATCTTCGGCTCCTTATCTCAAAATAACTAGACTTCAGTCCAGCCAGCACGGCTGTGTGAACTGCGTTCCACGGCATCGAGCACCCTTTGCACGTAAAGCCCATCAGTAAAGGATGGGGACGGTCGCGTGCCCTGCGCAATGGCCGTGACAAGGTCGACGACCTGATGCGTGAACCCGTGTTCGTACCCCAACCCGTGACCGGCAGGCCACCAGTTGGCCACGTAGGCGTGCTCAGGTTCGGTGACCACGATGCGCCGGAACCCACCGGTTTCGGACGGCTCGGTGGCATCGAAGAAGTGCAGGACGTTCATGTCCTCGAAATCGAACGCAAGCGAACCCCGCGAACCATTGATCTCAATGCGGATCGCATTCTTGCGTCCATGTGCGAATCGGGTCGCCTCGTAGACACCGAGCGCTCCGCCCGAAAGCTCAGCCAGGAAAACCGCCGCGTCATCCACTGTCACCGGCCCCATGTCCGTTCCCGCAGTGCCGGACAAGCCGGACAGATCCTCCGCGATGGGCCGCTCCGACACGAAAGTCTTGAGTGCCCCCGAAACGTTGGTGATCTGCTGCCCGGTGATGAACTGCGTCAGGTCGATGATGTGAGCGCCAATGTCACCGAGCGCCCCCGAGCCCGCCTTCTCCTTGTCCAGACGCCAGGTCAGAGGCGCTCGCGAGTCCGCGAGCCAGTCCTGCAGGTACTGCGCCCGCACGTGCTGAATCGTGCCCAACCGGCCCTGCTCCACAAGCGAACGGGCCAACTGGATGGCGGGGACTCGTCGATAAGTGAAACCGACCATCGCAACCACTCCGCGTGCCGCCGCACGCTCCGCAGCATCCGCCATTTCCTGCGCCTCGGCAACGGAATTGGCGAGCGGCTTCTCGCACAGCACGTGTTTGCCGGCGGCGAGCGCGGCGAGCGCGATATCGCGGTGCGAATCGCCCGGCGTGCAGATGTCGATCAGGTCGATATCGTCTCGTTCGAGCAGTTCACTCCAACTTGTCGACGATTCGGACCAGCCGAGTTTTTCGGCTGCGGCCGCGACTCCGTCCGGGTTGCGACCCGCAACGACCCGCATGGCAGGTCGCAGCGGGAGGTCGAAGAAGTGTGGCGCGGTGCGCCAGCCCTGTGAGTGGGCGGCTCCCATGAACGCATAGCCGATCATCGCGACGCCGAGTTCACGCTGTGTTTCAGTGGACATGCCTGAGTCCTTTCGTGCGGCCGCGGGTCCCGTACGGGACCCGCGGAAACGCTGCTGGTGGTTTAGGACTCGAACGCGTCGTTGATGTACTCGTCAACGTTGTCGACCGTGACAACCGGTGCGTACATCTGCACGTAACGCGGCACCGTGTGGGACACGAAGTCGCTTACGGACTTGTCCTGCGCAACAAGGCGAGCCAGACGGATACCGTCAGCGGCCTGGGTTGCCGGGTAGATGACGGTCGCCTTCAGTACTGAGTCGCCATCCTTGATGTGTTGCATGACATTCTTCGAACCGGCGCCACCGACCATGAAGAACTCGTCGCGGCCAGCAGCGTCAATTGCAGCAAGGACACCGACACCCTGGTCGTCATCGTGGTTCCAGATCGCATCGATCTTCGGAGCGGACTGGAGTAGGTTCGCGGTTGCCGTCTCGCCACCGGCCACCGTGAAGTCCGCGGCCACGCGGTTGGAGACGGACAGGCCGCAGTCACTCAGCGCATCGGCGAAGCCCTGCGAACGGTCCTGCGTCAGCGGAAGGTTGTCGATTCCAGCGATCTCGGCGATGACCGCATCCGACTGATCGCCTAGCTCCTGACAGATGTACGAACCGGCGCTCACGCCCATGCCGTAGTTGTCGCCGAGTACCGTGGTGCGTGCGGCAAATGGACTGGAGAACTCGCGGTCGACGTTGATGACCGGAATACCAGCATGCATGGCTTCGAGTGCGATCTCGGTGAGGGCATCGCCGTCAAAGGGGAGCAGTACGATCGCATCGACCTTGTCGTTGATGAAACCCTCGATTTGGGAGATCTGCAGCGAGACATCATTGGTGCCCTCTGCGAGGCGCAATTCAACGTCCTCGTGTCGTTCAGCCTCAGCGATGGCAGCCTTGGTGATGGCACCCATCCAGCCGTGGTCAGCAGCAGGGGCTGAGAAGCCGATGACGACCTTCTCACCAGGGGCGTCATTGTCGCTGACTGCGCCTGAACCACCGGCTTGTTGAGTTTCGGAGCCCTCAGCCGGTGCCGGAGGTTCGTTCGAGGTGCAGGCGGCAAGGGAAAATCCGAGTGCCGCTACGCTGAGCAGCGCAACCGCGCTGCGTCGGGTGGTTTTCATGATGGACATGGTTTCTCCTTTGAAGTGTCCGTGAATGAACTGACTGTGTGGTGATTGATGACAGATGAGGCATGCTTACCCCGCCTGAGTGTGGCTTTGGGCCGCTAGGTGCTGGCCTTGCCGTGCTGCGCGAACCGCTGCTGGAGCAGAACCGCGATGACGATGATGGCGCCCTTGACCACGGCCTGGGCCGAGGTCGACATGTTGTTCTGTACAAAAACATTGGTGAGGATCGTGAACAGCAGCACGCCCAAGAGGGTGCCCACGATCGTGCCGCGACCGCCCACGAGCAGGGTGCCACCAACGACCACGGCCGCGATGGCATCGAGTTCGTAGAGGTATCCCGTGGTGGAGGAGCCAGAGTTGGTGCGCCCGAGCATCATGACCGCCGCAATCCCGGCGGTTAGACCACACAGTGCGTACACGTACACGAGATGCCGCTTGACGTTGATACCCGCAAGACGTGCTGCCTCAGGGTTGCCACCAACCGCGACGGTCCGACGACCAAAGGTGGTTCGGTTCAACAGGATCCACCCCAGCACAGACACAACGATGAGAAGCCAGACGAGGTTTGGCACTCCCAAGAAGCTGCCGCGAAGAGCCTCCTTGAACTCGTTGACAGTGATGATCTGGGTTTGACGATTCGAGATGATCTCCGCGAGGCCGCGGGCCGCGACCATCATGGCCAGCGTCGCGATAAACGCCACGACCTTGCCGTATGCGATCAACACCCCGTTGACTACACCCGCAATGAGACCCACGGCGAGAGCCGTGAACACCATGACCGTCCAATGGCTGTTTTGAGCCATCGTCTGGGTGGCCAAGGTGGTTGCCCACACCGTGGCGAGTCCCATCACCGCCCCGACAGACAGATCGATTCCACCAGCGGTGATCACGAAGGTCATACCGATTGCGAGTACGCCCATCGCTGAGGCCAAACGCAGAATTGTCAGGAGGTTGTCCGTGTTCGCGAACCGCTCACCCGTGGTTGCAACGCCCACAATGCACAGTGCTATGAGGGCGAGAACAAGACCGATGTTGCGGACAAACGAACCGGACAGGCGCGGGCTCCTGCTCTGTGAGGCGCGCTCTGCCCCGGGCTTCTCGCCCTGGTCCGCAGTGGTGACGTCACTCATGCTGCAGTTCCTTCCATTACTAGGTTCAAGACATCGCTTTCTGTGATGGCGGAGGCATCGCTCTCGGCCACGATCGAGCCGTCACTGATAACCAGGACCCGATCCGCCAATCCGATCACCTCCGGAATCTCGGAGGACACCACAACAACGGCAGTACCCGCGTCAGCGAGCTTGTTGATGAGCTGATAGATCTCGGAGCGTGCGCCAACGTCCACGCCACGGGTCGGCTCGTCGAGGAGCAAGACCTTGCATCCGTGGAGCAGCCACCGTGCAAGGATCAGTTTTTGCTGGTTACCGCCGGAAAGCGTTCCGGCTGCGCGATTAACGTCCACAGGGCGCAGATCCAGCCCCTTCGCCTGAGCCTCGGCGGCAGCTTTTTCTGCCTTCTCATTGAGGAACCCGCTCGATGCGATGCGGGCGAAGGAAGCCATGGTGATGTTCCGGTAGATCGGTTCGGTCAGGATCAGTCCCTGGCTTTTGCGCTCTTCAGGGCACAGCCCGACTCCCGCCGCGACCGCTGAGGGCACCGAGCCTCGGGTGAGCCGCTTACCTGCAACTCGAACCTCGCCGGAGCTAGCTCTCCGGGCACCGTAGAGAGTTTCGAGAATCTCTGATCTTCCGGACCCTACGAGCCCTGCCAGCCCTACTATTTCTCCCGGACGAACTTCAAAGCTGACATCCTCAAACACTCCGGACAACCCCAAGTCCTTGACCGACAACACGGGTTGCTGGTCGGTGTGTGGGGGAGTGCCGCGTGCGGGGATCGCGTGCTCTACTGTGCGGCCCGTCATGAGGGTGATGAGTTCGCGTGAGGGGGTGTCGGCGACGCTCAGGTTTGTCGCGACGGTTTTGCCGTCCTTGAGTACCGTGATGCGGTTTCCGATCCGTCGGATCTCATCCATGCGGTGCGAGATATAGATGATTGCTACACCTCGCTCCTGTAGTCCTTTGACCACACGAAAAAGGTTGTCCACCTCCTCCGAGTCCAGTACGGCAGAGGGCTCGTCCATCACGATGATCCGGGCGTTGTGGGACAACGCTCGTGCCATGGACACGATCTGCTTTCCTGCTGCCGAGAGCGTGCCGACCTCACGGGTTGCCCTGATCTCTGGGTGCCCAAGCTGCGCCAGTATTTCTTTGGTGCGACGGATTGCCTCGCGCCGCTGGGAGAGTCCAGCGGTAGCCAACTCGTGGCCGAGGTAGACGTTTTCCGCTACGGAAAGTCCATCTACCACGTCGAGTTCTTGGTACATCGTTGCGATGCCAAGTGTGAGTGCGGCCACGGGGTTGGCGATTGTGGTGGTTGATCCGTCCATGATGATGGTGCCGGAATCTGGCTGATGGGCACCTGCAAGCACCTTGATCAGCGTTGATTTTCCGGCACCGTTCTGCCCGAGGAGGCAGTGCACTTCGCCCGGGAGAACCTCAAGGTCGACGCCGTCGAGGGCTTTCGCTCCGGGGAAGTGTTTCACGATATTGCTCATCCGCAGTAGCGGTTGTGTGGGGTCTGCGTTGACCATATGACAAAAGTAGGTAGACTTTTGTCGAATGTCAATCAAAAGTTGACAAGTAGTTTCATCTTTACTGATCCGTTATCACCCAAAGTGGTGCAGAAAACGACCGTTCTACACGAAACAGCGTGGTTAACTGGTGATATGGAGAGTCTGTTGAAGTTTGCACCTCGACCAAACGGGGCCGGCGAGATGTTCCAGTTGCTGCGAGACGGCGTTCCACGAACCCGCTCCGAACTGGCAACCATCACAGGACAGGCTCGGTCCACCATTGCTGCGCGCATCGAAGTCCTCAGCAAAGCGGACCTGATCGTGACTGTTGGCGAAGCCACCTCAACCGGAGGACGCAGGCCAGCGACCTTCGCCTTCAACCCTGCTGCCCGTGTGGTACTCGGAATTGATCTCGGTGCGGCTCACGCCCGGATCGGTGTCACAGATCTGGCTGCAAACCTCCTTGCAACCCACGACAGCCCGCTCGACATCGCCGACGGCCCCGAGGCGGTGCTGAGCGCAGTCACGGAACACGCGGCAGCACTCTTGGCGCAGGTCAACCACGGAGTGCACACGCTGGCAGCAATCGGCATCGGACTGCCTGGCCCCGTCGAACACAAGACCGGGCGTCCAGTGGCACCACCCATCATGCCCGGATGGGACGGCTATGACGTCGCAGGATACCTTCGCAAAGAGTTCAATGTCCCGGTCCTCGTGGACAACGACGTCAACCTCATGGCAGTCGGAGAACACCGTACCGCCTGGAACGATCACGACAACCTCATGTTCGTGAAGGTTGCCACCGGCATCGGCTCGGGAATCATCCTTGACGGCCAACTACGCCGCGGAGCACAGGGCGCCGCCGGAGACATCGGGCATATAGCGGTCTCTGGACGCAGTGAGGCAGCGTGCACCTGCGGTAATCACGGATGCCTTGAAGCGGTTGCCGGGGGAGCGGCCCTCGCAAGGGTGCTCACAGCTCAAGGATTTCACGCCCCACACGTCTCCGATGTGGTTCAAGCCGTTCGAGATGGGAACGCTGAGGCTCGCGTGGCCGTCCGTGAGGCAGGCAGATCAATCGGTGGCGTCCTGGCTGGCTGCGTCTCCATGCTGAACCCGTCCGTTGTAGTGGTCGGAGGAGCGATGGTCGCTGCCGGAGAGCAACTCATGGCCGGGATTCGGGAGGTGCTCTACCGCAGGTCCCTCCCGCTCGCCACACAACACCTGCGAGTTGTCACCTCACAGACCAAGGAAAAAGCAGGAGTCCTAGGCGGGGCCTTCCTTGCGATAGATCACGTCCTGTCGCCAGCGGCGATCGACCTGCTCTACTCAAACTGACGCACCAGACTTGGGTCTGTACGGCCTTGTCATCTTACGGATTCAGGCAGTCGCCGCGAGTCAAGAAGCCCGTGACGTTGAGAAAACTTACCACTGGTATCCCATGAATGGCATCAACGTCTCGGCGGCATATGAGAAGTACTCCCACGAACAACTGAAGGCACATCTCTTGGGCAGGCGATCGGATCGGCTTCGTGAACTGAGTTCCTGCGAACCGCCGCCCGCGAGCGCGCTGAGAAAGGTAGCGTAGGAGTCCTGAAAATGGTAGCGTAGGAGTCCTGAAAATGGTAGCGTAGGAGTCCTGAAAATGGTAGCGTAGGAGTCCTGAAAATGGTAGCGTAGACCCCTCTTGCCTGCTTGTTTGTTCATGAAGATGGTGGGAGATGTAAGGGTATGGCTTATCTCAAGCGCACGGTAGATTCCGAACTTGATGAACTGCTCCCACTTGCTCCCGCGATTGCTCTGGATGGCCCCAAAGGTGTTGGGAAAACTGACACAGCACGGAGGCGTGCGCAGGCAACATGGATGCTTGACGACCCTGCGCAACGTGAAATAGCAAGAGCTGACTTCGATCTCAACACGCTGCCGCCGGGTACGGTGCTCTTTGATGAGTGGCAGAAACTACCCCAGGTGTGGGATTCGGTCCGGCGCCAAGTGGATGTGGGAGCGAAGCCAGGGAGGTTTCTTCTCACGGGTTCTGCGACACCCACGGACAAGGCGGGTACGCACAGCGGTGCTGGGCGCATCCTTTCGCTACGTATGCGCCCTATGGGTTTGCATGAACGTGGCCTGATTCAACCAAGTGTCTCTCTTAAGTCATTGATGACCGGGCAGTTGCGTGAGATTCAAGGGAACGCGTCCTTTACGCTTATTGACTACATGAACGCGATCACGACTAGTGGTTTTCCAGGGATGATGAACGCTGCGCCACGGTTGCAACGCGGCATGCTTGACGCGTACTTGCAGCGCATCATTGATCGGGACTTGCCCGAACTAGGGTATGAGGTTCGCAGGCCTGAGACTCTCACGCGATGGCTTGGAGCATACGCTGCAGCTTCCTCAACTACGACCGCTTACTCACGGTTACTCGATGCCACCACCAGTGGGGACGGTGACCAACCGGCAAAGACCACCACTATTGCTTACCGGGACAACCTCAGCCAGTTGTGGCTGCTTGACCCGGTGCCCGGGTGGACGCCCGCAAACAACGCGATTCGCCGATTGCAACAAGCACCTAAACATCAACTTGCTGACCCTGCGCTCGCGGCAAGACTGCTCGGACTGTCGGCCACGACGCTGTTGGAGCCCGGTGGTGCACATATGGCTGGACCGCTTTTCGAGTCTCTCGTAACCCTCGGCGTGCGGGTGTTAGCACAAGCCCTTGAGTCTCGTGTCAGCCACCTCAGGCTCAATTCGGGCGAGCGGGAAGTCGATCTGATTCTTGAAGGGCCAGAGGGGCAGATTATCGGAATCGAGGTTAAACTCGCGCCGGACGTAACTGATTCCGATGTGCGGCATTTGAAGTGGTTGCGGGAGCAACTACCTGACCGGGTAGTTGATCTTGTTGTGGTTACTACCGGTACTACTGCCTACAGGCGCAGCGATGGAGTGGCCGTGGTGCCGCTTGCGCTGCTTGGACTGTAGTCGGTCTTCTTGAGGGTTCTTAGGCGTTTCGGTCTGATTGGAGGCTCCTCGTGATGTGCGGCCCAAGAGAGAACGTCCGCTAGAGGCAGTCTCCTAGCCGTGACGCTTCCCTCGAAGCACGGCAGTTCAGCGCACAACAAAGCCCTCAACTTCCAGCGTGGGGGAACGCTGGAAGGTGAGGGCTCGTCGGCAATGAGGCGCCTATGGCGCACCGACCGGGAGGGGAAGTGTGAGGCCGCCGATACCGGCACCACGCCTGCCCCTACGAAACGCGTAGCCGTTTCACGTGAAACAACCCGCTCAGTGCATGTCAGAATCAAGCACTCGCAGACGCTGCCACGGGCCTTCCCTCAGTTTCAACCGAAACCGAACGAAGAGCGGCAACCTTCTGATAGTCCTTGAGCTCTGGGTACAACTCGTCCTTGAGTGGGTTACGACGGCGCTTGATGATCACGTAGGCCTGATACGCGAGAACGGCAACGTTGACGAGCAGCGAAAGCAGCGACACCGTGAACAGGGCAGTTGGGTTGTGCGAGGACGCAACCGAGAACTGTGAATCGGATACGAAGCTTGGTACAGCCATGGTGAACATCATCCAGAACGCGAGAGTGTGAGCGCGGTGCTGGAGCCACGCGCCCTTGCGAATGAAGAACGCAGGGATGGTGCAGGCGATCAGCAGAGCGGCACCTGCGTAGAATGCGTGGTCACCGACGCAGTTGTACACGTATGCGAAGTTCCACAGGTCGTAGGCGATGATCCAGAACCACACCATATCCGGCCACAGCATGTCCTTGAAGCGGTCACGTGAGATGAAGATTCCAACCCAACCACAGATCGTGATGAGGTTGATGATTCCGGCGACGCCGTTCATGACGTTCCAAGGGCCACCGATCATGTAGACGCCATCAACAAGGCCCTCACCGAGGCGGGAGACCTGGAAGTCGCGAGCAACGGCTTCGGCGATGTTGATCGCAAGGATCGCTGGCGGGAACCAGAGCGCGTACTTGTTGGCTGCAACCCGTGGGTTGTAGCGGATCACCATGAAGCCGATACATCCGGCAAGTGCCGAATACACCTTGACCCAGTGGAACCAGGAACCGGTCGACGAGCCTGCGGCGGTGTGTGGCCATACAAAGATGGTCAAGATGATCGGAAGTACGATGAAGATCGCGTAGGCGGCGACCTTTGACCAGCGGACTAGTTCGTTGAGCCCGATCAGGGCACCAAGCACGACGAACCACATCAACCACTGAGTCAGTGAAATGGATTCAAACAAGAACATGACGTTCTCCTTGTGGGATTTATTTGGGGGATGATTCGGCTTAACCTAGTTGTCACTTGGGGCCGAGGGGAGTCGCAACACCTGACGGGTGATGTCGATGAGGACGTTGTCGCTGATATCTGGGTTGTTGCGGGCGAGCCCCACAAGTCCGTAGATCAGGACGTAGAAGGTTTCGCGCACGTGCTCAATCTCGATCTTGTGGCGTGCGGCGTAGGCTTCGATCGTGGTGAGTTCGAGGCAGTCCACGATTGCGGTGACTGCCTGATGAAGGAACCTGTTGTACAGGCCGCTGCTTTCAACGCTCTGGAGTTCCGTGTGCATCGGGCCTACAGTGCGCAACTGTGCGCGGAAGACCGTGATGCAGTCACGGAGCGCCTGGTCGATGTTGCCTGGTTCGCGTGCGGCGTCCCATTCCCGTACTGCCTCAACAAAGGTTTCGATGTGGCGATCGAGCACCGCATCGATGAGCGAGTCCTTGTCAGGGAAGTAGTGGTAGATGAGTCCGCGCGCCACGCCCACTTCGCGGGCGATGTCGCTGAACGAGGTTTTGAGGAGGCCACGGGTCGCGAAGAGCGTTTGCGCGACACGGACGATCTCGGCGGCGCGTTCGTCTGGTGTGCTGCGCAGATTCTTGGTTGCCATGGCTTCCTCTTTGGGTGGTTCTATTTCCGACGAGATGACTGGTTTTGCAGGTTCTCTCACCAGTTCCTTCACAGTAGATCCGTTATTGACACTCCGTCAACAAGGGTGGGGAAAGTTGAGTCTTACGTCCTATCCGTCGGGATGCAACGGGATGTTTAAGGCGATACGAAAGTTGTTGTGTGACAGGTCGATCGCATCCGAAAGTATGAGGCGATGCAAGTGCGCTCGCAGTTAGCATGATGCATATGGAATCCGACAAAACGCCAGATCGGCAGCCCAACATCGACTTTGCGCAACAGTACAACGCTTCGTTTCCGCCCCCTGCTGTGCCAAATGGGCGCCTACATACCGTGTTGCTGTCTGTGATTCTCGCGGTAGTTATCCTCTTACTGATGGAGCAGTGCGGCACCCAGACCTACCGGAGCATGGAGCACATAGAGACTGCAAACCTCATTTCGAGGATGTCCCCAGAGATTGAAACCGACGGGTTCTATGTCGAACGAAAAGGCGACGAGTACCTGATCTATGCGACCGTGCACTACCTCGGCGAGGGAGAGATCCATGCGACGTTCATGCCGGAGTCCTCAGGTGGGTCTGAAATCAGTTACTTAGGGGCGCAGACGTTTCGTCGAGGTGAACCAGCCCGCACCGCCATCGTCTTTCGCGGTGCTTTACTCTCTGAAGGCGACGATGACTATAGGTCGCTGACGGACCTTGAGGTAGAGGTTGCGGTTGCGACCGGGGTGTTCCATGAGTCCTTGGAGAACACTACGTTCGGATACCGGGAACGTGAACTGCGTGAATCAACCCGCGCCGAGCGCGATGCCCTGCGTGACTGGGCGCACCAGCAGTATGAGGCGTTCCTGCTCGAGGAGGCTCAGGCCGCTGCGGAGTTGGATTCTGACACCGAAAACTGACGCGGTTCACTGCGCTTCAGGGATGCCCTCAGAAAGCTGTGTCGGTGTGTGGGTTTTCTCGTCACTGTGTGCCTTAAAGGAACACACTTCGACGAGAAAACCCACACATCGGTTTGGCCGAGGAATGGCCCGGGAACGCTAGTCGGTTTGATATCTACTAGATATCATTGGGGTATGGGTCAGGAAACTGTAGGTACATCGTTGCGTCAGCGACGTATAATAGCGGGAATTTCGCAGCGTGAACTCGCGCATCGTTCCGGCGTGCCTCAACCCAATATCTCCGCATATGAAAGCGGTAGACGTCAGCCAACGCAAGAAACACTTCAACGTCTTGAAGAAGCCCTTAAGGTTCCCACCCTCACTCAACTCCGAAATGTTCGAGAGCAAATCCTGCAGGTAGCGCGCGCACGCCGCTTGGATAACGTCAGGGTGTTTGGTTCTGTTGCGCGGGGAGCTGCCCACGCAGGTTCGGATATTGATCTGCTTGTGCACCCGGCTGAGGACGCTTCGCTGTTCGATCTTGCTGGTTTTATGACTGAGGTTGAAGAACTGATGGGCGTGCCTGTTGATGTGGTATCGGACCGAGGCCATGGTCCAACCATGGACCGCATTAGGGATGAGGCTGCGGTTCTATGAGTACGGAATCGTTTGACCGAGTGCCTGCGATCTTGGCAGATATACGCCGTTTCTCCGTTACCGCGCGTCGTGTAGTTGATCGTGGTTATGAGCAGTTCGCTGATCCAGACAACGATGACCAGCGCAGAATTGCTCGCTCATTGATTATTGACTTGTCATCGGCAGCGGACCGGTTACCGCAAGTATTCCGCGAGACTCATCCGGAGATTGACTGGAAAGGGCTGCGCGCTGTCCGCAATTTCATGGCCCACGATCATGACGGTACTGACGAGAAGATATTGTGGCAGGCAATCGCCGTCAAGTTTCCTCGCATCGTCCAACTGCTGACCGGGGACTGACGAAGCCAACCGCAGGGGCCTAGTTGCGGCGAACATGCAGGTTTTTACTTCGGTGGGAGTGTGGATGATGCTCACAGAGAAGTAAAAACCTACACGTTCATCTGGTCGAGAAGAGGCTATCCAGCGTTACTTACTAGGGTGCGGAATCAACGACCTCGTAGGTTTTGATGTGCTCATAGTTCACTTGGCCGTCGCCGGAGAGATGCCGTTCGCCAAGAAACTCGCCGCTCGAAGGGTCGATGAGGATCTGTGTTGTCTGGTCATTGCGCCCGTGCTCAGTCCTGCTGAAACCAACCGCTCCGCGTCCATCCTCCAAAGTGAACGATCCGGTGCTTTCGATACCTGGTACAAGCGCGAGGGCTTCATAGAGAGCGGCACGTTGCTCGGCAGTAGCGGATCCGATGTTTAGGTACTCGCGTATACGTTCAAAGGTGTCCTCGGTATGGGACAAGTGCCCTCCTTCGTAGAGGGAACTAACGTAGTTGTAAGCTGCGTTGCCATCCGTCGTCGGCATACCCTCTAGTTGATCAAGAGAGATGTTCCCCATAGACGGGTCGGGTCGGGGGTCGGTTCTAGGGTCATCAGCATAGAAGTCTCCGCGAACACCCAGTACAAGTTCAGCAGGTTGGTAGTCCTCCGTGCCAACATCGAGTGCGGCTTGGTCCCATACCCACACATCGTTGAGATCGAACGGAATGTATAGGTTTGAAAGATCAAATTCTCGTTTGACCGGGATTTCTTGAGTTCTGTTGGAGTCCGATATCTTCGGTTGCTCTTCTAGGACCCTGACTACCGTGTGGATCTTGAGGTACTGGCCCTTGGCAACGTCGAGGTCACTGTACTTGATGGAGTTTTCTGCGGCTTGACGTAAAACCTCGGCGGCAATAGCGGAGGGTGCTGGCGCTAGAACCTGTGCGGCAACTACGCCAAGAGTCACAGCGAATGCTGCTGCAGCCGTTGACCAACCGATCAGCGGCTTGGTGAGCCGATCGCGTAACCGAGAGCGTGAGGTAGCCCGTTCTGCCTCTCGTTCGAGAGTCCGTTCCGCAGCGGCCATAGCTGTGCTGAGCGGAGCAAATGCTGGCGCTAGAGCTTCAAGCGGCTTCTGAGGGACTTCACTACGCAGTTTCCTAAGCGATGCGAACTCGTCCATGATCTGCCTCCTGTTGAGTTGACGAGCTGCGCAGAATCTTGCGCGCTCGATTGAGTCGGGACCGTACTGTCCCCGTGGGGATGCCTAGTGCCACACCGATTTGCTCGTAGGTGAGGTCTTCCCAGGCGTATAGGAGCAAGACATCGCGATCAGCTTTGTTGAGTTTGCGGAGTTTCCCAGCCAATCGCTGGACTTCAACTGCTGCATCAACCGCAGAATCTGAATTACGGGTTTCGTCGTCTACTGAGTCGATGACAGCCGTGCGTTCAGCGAGTTTGAATGTGCGGGCCTCAGCGATCCGGTGCCGGTGTACAAGATTTATCGCTATACCGAAGAGCCACGGGAGAGCATTGGTGTGGGACTGATCGAAGGTGGCTCTCTTTTCGAAGGCAACTAGGAAAGTTTCGCTGAGGATGTCGTCTGCAACCGATTCGCCGATTCGTCGCGCTAGGTAGCGGTGAATACGTGGTGCGTATCGAAAGAACAGATCTCCAAACTCTGCGGGCCGCGAAAGCGACCGCAGGATGATCTCGTTATCTTTGCTCACGTCTGGTATTCACTGCTGGGCGGAAAACGGTTCACGGAACCTTGTGGGGACTGGTCTAGGTGCTCGAATGGCCTCAACACTATAGCCGCGGGTGGGCTAGGTATATCGAACGTGTAGGTTTTTTCTTCTCTGTGAGTGTGGATGATGCTCACAGAGAAGAAAAAACCTAGACGTTCATCTGACCGGAGAGGGCCGCGGCGAAAATAACTTGCCCCCTCCACACAGGCCCTGCCTAGCATGGAGACATGTGACAACCCGTTGATTGATCCAACCCGCGCAGCACAAAACACCGGAATGCGAAAGCATCGTGCGCGGGCCCGCCAGCATACCCACGGCACAATCAACCGGAGGCGCAGATGCCATCACACGAAAACTCCACTTCAAAAAACACCCCCAAGCACGCCGCAGTCACTCTCCACAACGTCACGTTCGAGTGGCCGGACGGGTCGGTAGCGCTCGACGGAATCTCGGGCACCTTCGGTGCAGGCAAAACGGGCCTGGTCGGTCGTAACGGAACAGGCAAATCCACGCTGCTGCGCCTGATCGCGGGTCAACTCACCCCAACACGGGGAACCATCGAACGCTCGGGTGATGTGGCCTACCTCAGCCAAACCCTCACCCTCGACACCGCAACAAACATCGCTGACCTGCTTGGCATCAGGGACAAGCTCACTGCCCTGCACGCCATTGAAAACGGTGATGTTGCAGAGAGCAATTTCGACATCATCGGCGACGACTGGGACATCGAAACCCAGGCCGCTGAATACCTGGGCGACCTTGGATTCACAGCACTGGATCTCACCCGCAGCGTGCAACAACTCTCCGGTGGCGAGGCAATGCTCGTGGCGATCACGGGGCTGCGCCTGCGTAAAGCACCCATCACGCTCCTGGATGAGCCAACCAACAACCTCGACCGCAGGACGAGGGACCAACTGGCCCGGCTCGTCGACAAGTGGCCTGGTGCGCTGGTCGTGGTGAGCCACGACCGCGAACTACTCGACCGGATGGACGCGACAGCGGAACTGTACGCCGCAGCGATGACCACGTTCGGTGGGACGTACAGCGAGTGGGAGACCTATCAAACAACCCAACAGCAGGCTGCGGAACAGGCCGTGACCAGTGCGAAGAGCGCGCTCAGGTTGGAGAAGAAGCAGCGCATCGAGGCGGAGACCAAGATTGCCCGCCGGGCCGCGCAGGGACGTAAGGCAGCAGCCTCCATGCCACCGATCATCGCGGGTGGGCTCAAGCGTAAGGCAGAGGTGAGTGCTGGTGCGGCCCGAAATCTCGCCGATGCTCGGGTGAGTTCAGCGCGAGCGGCGCTGGATGCGGCTGAGTCCCGGCTCAAGGATGACGAGGCCGTCCATCTGATCTTGCCTGACCCGGATGTGCCGCGCTCGCGGCGGCACGCTGAGATTGTGTATGGCGACCGGACCTTCTATCTGCAGGGGCCTGAGCGCGTGGCGCTCGTGGGTCCGAATGGCTGCGGAAAATCGACGCTGCTCGAACACCTGGTGACGGGAGTGGACCCGATGCCTGGGGGTGCACGTGGCACCCTGCTCACGGATCGGTTCGGATATCTGCCGCAGCGCTTGAACGATCTTGATGAATCCCGCAGTGCGATTGAGAATATCGTCCCCGTCGCGTCCAGTATGACGGTCGGGGAGATTCGCAACCAGCTTGCGCGGTTGCTGTTGCGGGGTGAATCTGTGAACCGGCCTGTCTCGAGCCTGTCTGGCGGTGAGCGTTTCCGGGTTTCGCTTGCGAAACTGCTGTTTGCCGAGCCGGTCGCGCAACTGCTGATCCTCGATGAACCCACCAACAACCTGGATATCGCCACCGTGGACCAAGTGGTTGATGCACTGCGCGAGTATCGCGGTGCGCTCCTCGTGGTCAGCCACGATTACGACTTCCTGCGACGGCTTGGCGTCGGCACGGTACTCTCGCTTGAGGGCGACGGTCTGGCGGTCTTGGCGGGTGATCAGCTCTAGTGCGTTTGTTCTGTTGGCGACGAGCTGGCTGAGTCGAGTTTCCCGTCTTTCGACTCAGCCTGCTCGCCTAGGAAGGGGGCACCGCCGTGCCCCTGGACTAATGGCCCCAGGATGACTGTGATGCAGGACTACACTAAGAAGAGCGTCAAACTGCCGATATTAAGCAGTGAGAGTTTGTCTTGTGCGCTGTGATCTGATGGCTACGTAGCGCACTAACTGCAGAGAAACGGGAAGAGTCTGCAAAACTCTTCTCGGCCCCACTCTTGTGCATCTGATGTGTTGTCATCGGAGTTGTTGACTTCCGATGAGGTTTCTAACAATGGGTGTGGGGTGGTTTCGCCCAGGATGAACTGGCCTGTGAAGAAACTAGTACTGACAGCGAGGATGGCTATGGATTTGAGCAAGATAAAGCTCCTCAGTAAGTTGCCGTGGGGTGACTCGTCCATAGTGCCCGCAGCCGCGGAGGAGAAGAATAGACAAAAGTACATTTCCGCGTCATCCTCTGGGATGATTCTTGGTTATACGAATGCGCAGGTACTAAACCCAACCATCGCTCAGAGGCTGTTTAGCTGGACTCGTAGCATTAGGCCGGTGCCCTGGTCCAAGCCGGTCCGCATGGTGTTGGTACTACTGATCGTTCTAGGGATCATCGGTGACAGTCAACGTGACGATGCCGTCCTTACAACGCCACTTGGCCTGCTTGATTTCCTAGTACCTTTTGCACCCGCAGTCGGCTTGCTAGTAGGGCCCTTAACGGCGGCGGTTGTGTGGTTTGCCTCCATGGGCATCATCGTGTTTATTGGACCTACGAACTACCTGCTCGCTGGGACATTCATCGCCACGATGATGGTCCTGTTCTTTGTGTGTGCATTGTTCCCGATACGGCAAGGTATAGTCTTTTTTGTCGCTGCCCTCATGGTTACGGCAATACTTGTGGGCCGTGGTCCACAAGATTCGTTCGCACTGTTTTATGCGGGTTTTTTGCCGGGGTTCGCGGCTGTCGGTGCAGCAGGTTTTGCCATGCACCGCCTGTGGGACCGGATCAAGGTACGCGATCGGCAAATCGATGACCTGAAGGACCGCCAAGAGCGGGTGCGTCGTGAAGAGCGCCAACAGATCGCCTACGAGCTGCATGACATCGTCGCTCACGACATCACGATCATTTCGATGCAGGCGCGCAGGGCTGCACTGCTGAGTGACCCAGAGAAGAAACAGCAGATCTTCGACAGCATCGGTGCCACGGCAAGCCAGACGCTTCAAGACTTGCGCAGCCTACTCGTCGTGTTGAAACCGCCCACGGATGATGACTCCGTTACGGTCACGTGCGCTGTGGGGGATCTAGTGCTGGACACTCCGGAGGTCTCTGGCGAAACCACGACGGCTGTTGGCTTCCTTGAAGACTTCAATGATGTCGTCGAGGCACTACAGCGTTCCAGCCTCAGCGTGGAGAAGAACATCGACGGTGACACCGAAACGATCCCGATGAGCCAGAGACAAACACTGCGTCGGATCGTACGGGAACTCGCCACTAACGTCCTCAAACACGGTGCCCCAGGTTCACGCGTGTCGCTCAACCTCAAAGTGGATTCCGACTTCGTCGTCATGAGCATGGAGAACGTCATCTCCGAGGCGGAGCCCATCATGTCCAGTCAGACTGGACTCGAGGCCATCAAGGCACGTGCTGAAGTCTTTGGTGGTGTGGTCTCGTCCGGTTCCGAGGACGGGACTCTGTGGAAGACCACGGTCATGCTCCCACTGGCCGGGTTGGACGGCGGCACGTCATTCAGTCTCGCGCAGGACGGCGTAGGAATGAAACACCCAGGAGAGGCGTATGAGTAAAATTCGCATCCTGGTGGTCGATGACGAGACGTTGGTCCGAGAGATCCTTGCAGACTATCTGCTGGTGGATCCAAACTTAGAGGTCGTTGGCGAGGCGGCGGATGGAGTGACTGCTGTTCGACAGGTGGCGGCGTTGCAGCCAGACGTGGTTCTCATGGACATGCAGATGCCGGGCATGAACGGCGTTACCGCAACAGCGGAGATACGTTCTCAGCATCCCGATGTCATCGTTCTTGGGCTGACCTCATTCGAGACTGACCGGTACGTGGTGGACCTCTTGCGGGCGGGTGCCTCCGGTTATCTGGTCAAAGACACGAGCCCAGACGCGCTCAAGGCTGCGATCCGAACCGTTGCGGGTGGTGGTTCCGTACTCTCGCCTGAAGTGACGCGTTATGTCATCCGAGGTCTTGAGGAGTCGAGGCCTGCAACGGCGGCCCCTGATCTGGAGATGGTTGCGCGGTTCACCGAGAAGGAACTTCAGATTATCCAACTGCTCAGTAGCGGCATGAACAACCGTGAGATATCCGAGAAAATGAAGGTCAGCGAATCGACGATCAAGTCTCGGTTTACCACAATCGCCGACAAACTTGGTGCACGTGACCGAGTGCAGGTGCTCGTCAAGGCAATTGAGTACGGCCTCGCGGATGTCCACAAACTTTAGGTTGTGCGCTGATCCACGAGCGTTCCTAGACGCGTGAAAAGCCAAAACGTGCTTGCGCGAGCGCAACCCTCACAGTGGTGCCAAGGTGGAGTGGGTCCACCTAGCTGAGTGAGGGGCACGATCAGTGTTCCTCAACACCGTCGAAGGAGGGTGTATGGAACGCCCAGTTCACTCCACGTATTTTCCGAGCCCAACTGTCCGACTTGAGCGACTGTTTGGTGAACAACCAGTTGGCATTCACGCCAAACTCGACAACCTACAACTGACTGGAAGCACCAAGGAGCGCACTGCCGCCTCGCTGTTGGAAGGGCTGCTGGAAAGCGGCGGTCTCGCCACGGGTGGCACGGTTGTGGAATCCACCTCGGGCAACCTGGGGATGGCTCTTGCCCGCCAGTGCGCTCTGCTTGATCTGCGGTTCATTGCCGTCGTGGATGAGCGAGCGAACCAGGCCGCGCTGGATACCATGCGGGCTTTCGGCGCGCAGGTTGACCTGGTGAAAACGCCACCGGACGGCAACAGGTTGCGCGCCCGAGTCGAGCGGGTCAAGGAACTATTGGAATGCGAACCGGGTGCCGTGACCACAAACCAGTACGCGAACCCGAGCAACCCGAAGGCCCACGCCGACTCGACCTTCCCGGAGATCTGTGATGCGCTCGGCGCCGCCCCCACCAAGCTCTTCGTCGCGACGAGCACCACGGGAACGTTGCTTGGCTGCCTGAACGCGGTCCGCGCACTGAACGTGGACACGCAGGTCATTGCCGTCGACTCGGCAGGATCGGCCCTGTTTGGCGGAACCTCCGGCGACCGATACCTACCCGGGCTCGGCGCAGGGTTCGAGACCGACCTTTCCCTGCACGCTCACCCGCACGCCATTCATCGCATACCCGAAGCCCAGATGGTTCGTGGCGCGCGCCTGCTCGCCCGGCGCGAGGGGATCATGGCCGGAGCCTCGACGGGAGCGCTTGTGGCGGCGGTCGGTGCGGAACTTGCCTGCACTAGTGCGCACCTCGCTACCTCGGGCACACAGGCAGCCAACGAGACGTGGGCGTTCCTCGTCCACGACGGCGGAGCCCCCTACCTGCCCACCGTGTACAACGACGACTGGGTGCGCACCTCGCTCGACTACGACCCACACACCGACATCGACCTGATCAGGTGCAACCCCTTCCACAAACTTGCCGAGCAGGGTCGCAGGCTCCCAGACAGCCTCATCCCCATCACCGAGTACGTTCGCCCAGGGGTACCTGCATGAGGCTGGCCGTCATTGGCGGTGGACCCAAGGCGCTCGCGGCTCTGACGGAACTCGACCGTGCGCTCGATAGTAGGGGCGCGCTGGATAACCATGGCGCGGTGACGGATCGTAGGCAACCGCGAATGAGCGTGGACGTGTTCGACCCGCACGAGTTGGGGCCGGGCGCGGTGTGGGATCGTCGTACTCCCGAACATCTGCTGATGAACGTCCCGAGCAGGATCGTGGACCTGTCCGGCCCGAGTTTCCCGCTCAGCTACGCGCAGTGGGCGGAAGGCCACCCCGATCCGCGTGCCCGCGAGGTGTTCCCGCCGCGCAGGTTCATGGGCGAATACCTGCGCCGCGTCTGCGAAGGCCTGGTTAACTCGCCGCGTCTATGCGTGCGTCGGGTCCGTCGCACAGTCACCGACGTGCACCGCACCGCCGCGGGGTGGTGGCTCGTTGGGGACGGCTCAACGCCGTCTTTGCTTGCCGACGAGCCCTCACCTCCCAGCCCATCCTCACCTGTCGAGGAAACAGGTTACGACGCAGTGCTCCTGGCAACTGGGCATCGTGCCCCGCTGCTCGTGAATGAGTACCACGCGTTGGCTCAGGATGAAGTGCTGACCAGTCAGGACGTGCACATCCGGGGTGCGGCGTTGACTGGGATCGACTATGTCATGATGCTGACTCTGGGTCGCGGTGGATGCTTTGAGTCTGCGTCTGAGCCTGGCTCTCCAGCCGATGCCTCAGCACTGATGATGCCGAGCAGGCAGGGCCTTACCTCCGGTGAGCCCGAGCGGTTGCGGTACGTGCCGAGCAGCCGAGAGCCACGCAGCATCACGCTGCACTCACGCACTGGCGTGCCACTCTCGCCCAAACCTCCCGAACAGTCCCAAGAACTCATTGACCACGTCACTGGCGCCACGGCCAAGCTCCTCACGGTGGTCAGCAGCGCTGAACCGCAACCCAGCGCCGACTGGTGGGCCACCCTGGTTCGAGCAGCGCACAGCACCGCACGGTTCCTCGCCGTCGATGTGGGCACGGCTGCACTTGAACGCACCCTACTCACCCCAGACCACCTCGAACCCGGTGAAAGCGCAGCGGAACGAATGCGCTCGCACCTGCTCATGAACCTCGGCCACATCACCTCAGACGAACGCTGGATCTGGGGCAGAGTGTGGAAGCTCGGATACCGAAACGTCATCGACTCACTCGCCAGACACCCACGAGATACAGCGGGATGGAACAATTTCCGAGTCGCCGCCAGCAACGCCGAACGCTGGGCCTACGGTCCACCCCAGACCACGGTCGAACGCCTCCTCGCCCTCACCGAAACGGGACTGTTGCGCTGGGAAGCGGCAGGATCGTCGCCAATCCCGCCCGAAGCCCTGAACGCAATCACACAGCCACCCGGCGTGCGCGACGAGCACACCAACACCATCCCCGACCCGCTCTGGAACAACCTCGCAAACAGCGGATACGTGAGCGTGCGCGACCACGAACGCGGCATCATCACCACCCCGCAAGCCCAATGCCTCGGCCCAGACGGGACCCCCACGCCAGGGCTGTACGCCATCGGGCGTCCCACCGAGGACCCCGTCATCGGCCACGACACACTCAACCATAGGCTCCACACCGACATTCAACAGTGGGCACAACACCTTGTGGATATCGCAACGGAGGGAACATGACACAACAACTCGACTGCCACGGCACCCCGCCACTGACCGCGCGCACCGAAGCCTGGATGGACGCGCTCACCCAAGACGCCGAGGCGTGCGCAACCCTCGTTGAACAGCACGGATCGCCCCTCAACGTCCACAACTTCGAGCCCATGCGCCGCAACATAGACGAGCTACGGGACGCAGCCGCCCGACACCAGATTGCCTTCCAGGTGTTCTTCGCGCGCAAAGCCAACAAAACCCACGGCGCAGCCCTCGCCGCACACAGGGCCGGAGCCGGAATCGACGTCGCCTCCCAGCGAGAACTCGAACAATGCCTCAACCTCGGCATCCCCGGCCACGCCATCATCTTCAGCGCCGCCACCAAAACCCCGGCAGCGATCGACGCGGCGCTCGCGGGTGGGGTGACGATCAGCGTGGACAACGCCGACGAACTGAAACTGATCATCGCGCGAGCCACCGGCGGCGGCCTCCAAGCACAGGTGGCGCTGCGATTGGCCATACTTGACCCTGAAATCCCGCCCACCAGATTTGGGCTGGCCGCGGGGCAATGGCTTGAGGCTCTAGGTTCTTGTGCGGTCGAGTCGCTGAGCATCACTGGGATTCACTTCCACCTCAACGGGTACTCCGCCGAGCATCGCGCTATAGGGTTGCGGCAGGCTCTGACGTTCGCCGATCAACTGCGGTCCCTGGGTCATCCCGTGGAGTTCATCGACATGGGTGGCGGAATCCCCATGTCCTACCTCGACTCGAAGGAGCAGTGGCAGGAGTTCTGGAGGGCCGTCGCTGCCAGTGCGGACGCTGGTGCCTTGGACGCGGCAGGAGTGGGCACGGGTGGCCTCGGGGAGGATGTCGTTGCAGTGGGACGGTCTGCGGTGAGCGGTGATACCACCAACCTGGCTCGGCCCGGTGGCCTAGGGTCCGGTGTTACTGGATCTGGCATTAACGGTTCTGGACCCACCTGGCGTGGCGACACCCTGGGTCTCGTGGATCACGAGGCGGATCGGCCATCACCAGCCACCTATCCGTATTATCAGGCGGTCACGCGAGGGGAGTGGTTGCGCCAGATCCTCAGCGCACCCGCAGGGAGTGACGGCGGGACAGTTGCGGATGAACTGCGGGCACGGAAGATTGAACTGCGTTGCGAGCCCGGCCGAAGCCTCCTCGACGGTTGCGGCATGACCATCGCGCAGGTGGCGTTTAGGAAACCGACCTCAGATGGGATACCGCTCGTGGGGCTTTACATGAACCGAACCCAGGTGCGCTCGAACTCGGCGGACTTCCTGCTCGACCCGATCTTGATCAGGCGTTCGCCTCAACCCGTCGTGTCCGAGTCCTCGTCTGAGCCTGGACGCCCTGCACTGTCCGAATCGTCTGTGCCGTCTGACCCGTTGAGCGGGGCGTTCCTCGTGGGCTCATACTGCATTGAGGAAGAACTGATCCTGCGGCGGAGCTTCGACTTCCCGAAAGGCGTTCAGGTTGGTGACTTGATTGCCTTCCCAAACACGGGCGGCTACCTCATGCACATCCTAGAGAGTGCCTCGCATCAGCTCCCACTTGCGGCGAATCTCGTGGCCACACCGGGCGACTCCGCACTCGGGATACCGGAGCACTGGGTGTTGGACGGGATCGACCGGTAACGCGGCTACTCCTTGAGCATGCGCACGAGCATGTCGAACGACAGCTCGTTCATCGCTCCGGCCTCGTTGTAGACGACCTCACCGTCCTTGACCACGGCGACCGTCGGAATCGACTTGATCTTGTATTCGTCGATGATGGCACGGTTATCGTCGGTGTTGACCTTGGCGAACACCACGTCATCGTGCTCTTCGGAAACGTCCTCGAAGATCGGCCCGAACTGTTTGCACGGAGCACACCAGGGCGCCCAGAAGTCGAGCACGACCACATTGTTGTTTGCGATGAGTTCCGGGAGTTCGGCTTCGGACACGTTGATTGTTGCCATGGTTCAAGCCTAAGCGCATTCGGTGCTTGGCGACGATTTGGTCACCGCCGGTTTTTAGCTTGCGTCATGCAGATCGTACGACCTGAGTATGACTAGTACCTAGACGAACGTCTAGTTTGCTCTAGACGAAGGCCGTATATGCAGGACAGGTGAAGCACCCATATAGTGAAACGAAATTGTAGATGACCACACCACATTAGGAGAGACATGCATGGCAACGGCTTACCAATCGCACGGCGCGACTTTCTAATCGCGCTTGGAGTTCTTGCAGGGGCCGGTGCTATGACTGTCGCGTCTGGCGGTCGTGCCGAAGCGCTGACTAGAATTGACGAGAACTGGCGTCAAGCCTTGGCTGATCAGTATTTTAGTGACAATCCCCAAATCAATGTGCGTCCGCTTCAAGATGGTATAGAAGTCTGGGAAGGTGATGCCGGCGGCTACATGATTGTTGAGTCGTCTAGGCGCGAACTTTTAGAAGGTTCTCCTACTGCGGTAAGTCCGTACCGGCGAGTACTTGGAGACGCCGCCTATCTTGGACCTGGTGAGTACTATGCTCTCGGCGCTGACAGCGCGGTCGGGCTTCTCAATGGAGGCTTGATGAATACACGGGAACTGCGTGCAATAGCACGGGATGCCTCAGACCAGTTCCACGAGACCTTGGTCGTTTCTGCTGTCCCTGAACGCGTTAGCCTGATGAAGAAGGGGGACGGACTTCCATTGGTTAAGGCCGGGGATGTGAAGAGTCGGGTAGCAAACTACACTTACATTACTGGCAGCACCCTGTATCCCAATACTGAAGGTACTTGTGGATGGGTTGCAGGATCGCTGATAACGCGATACTGGCATGCAAAGTCAACAGCTCGTTTGCTGCTCCCAACGAAGTATCGAAGTGGTACCAACATGACCACGAGCCCGAACTTTGCCACCTATCTACAAAATGGTAGAAAGAACGACTCTTGGGCGCGGAATGTGAAAGACCAACTGATCTGGAACGCAAAGAAGCAGGGAGTGAAACACACGTCTGCTTGGGCTCTTGGGAACATCGGGATGTGGAATGAACTGAATGCAGGATACCCGTTTATCCTCTTTGGAAACATTCCTACAGATGGGAAAAAGAAGGGTGCACATGCTGTAGTTGCTTATGGTCAGACTAAAGGCGGGCAGTTGATCACACACTATGGTTGGTCAGGTTTTACCAACGTTGTTCTTAATGGAGGCCTAGTAGGGTCTAACACGAAATTTCGGTTAACATGATGGGTGTTGCGATGGATTTCATAAAGCGCCACTGGGTCTGGTTTGTGAGTTTTGGAACAATACTATTGACAATCATCACCGTGTTCGCCATTAAAGAGTTCATGCCGTCTAAGAAGGTTCTCTCGGAGGTTCTGGGAGGCGCAGTGATTGAGTTGGAACTATTCGAGTATCCCTACGCAAAGCATCCACCGGAAGCGAAGCGCACAGTAATTACTGACCCTGTGGTCATTTCGGAGATTACAAAGTTTTTTGATGGCACACCAGTGAAACCATATCGAGGTTCGTCCGAACTCCTTCTCGATAAAACCGCTACAGCGTTCAGGATGCATTTAGCAGACGGTAGCGTGGTCGAGGCCACTCATATATTCGCTGGCAATTACAACACGGTGTTGTTTTGGCCGGATGGGGCCGTGTATTCGACCGAATGGGGTAGACCTTATGAAGGCTTCTACGACGATTTAGGTGTAACCGAGCAGGTGTCCGGTGCTGAAGTTCCCGTTGTGAACTTCTAGATATTGCGGGGTGTGCGGTACACGAACGCAATGGCCAGATAGCCGAGCGCAAGAACCGCATAGAGCGGCTGGTTCAGCCCAGTGTCAGGCAGGAACACCACGCCAAGGAGCCCGGCGGTCATGAACGCGGTGTTGAACAGCATGTCGTACAGGACGAACGCCCGGCCTCGATAGTCGTCGGGGGTGTCCTGCTGGATGATCGTGTCGAACGCGATCTTGGCTCCCTGCGTTGCCACCCCAAGCAGGAACGCCACCACGAGAATCGTGGGCACCGAAACGTGAATCGAGGCAACGATCTGCGCGACGATAGCCGTGGCCATGCAGGTGACGATCCACCGATGTTCACCGATACGGCTCGCCACAAGCGGGGTCGCGAAGATGGCAACACCAAAACCGGCTGCGGTCACACCGATGATCTGCGCGAACGAAGTCAGGCCATCGCCGTCCGAGGACACAAAATAGTTGCGTGCAAGCAGGATCGACGCAACAAAGATCAGCCCGTACAACAGTCGCATAAGCGCCATCGACAGCAGGGCACGAGCCGGAGTTTTCAACTCAAACACCAGCCGGACAGCCCCGCCCAAGTCTCCAACCACCTGACGGACAGAGGTCTTACGTGCCCCAGCCAACTCGTCGGCAATCGGTCCCAGCCGATCCTTATCAAACCCGAGCGCAACCATGATCGAGCACGCGAACACGATGATCGCGGCCCCCAGGGTCGCGGCATCGCGCGTCGAGCCAGCCGGCAGCAGCAGGCCGATTGCGACGCCGAGGACGGCGCCGATTCCCGTTGCCGCAGCGCCGATGGTGGGCAGGATCGAATTGGCGACGAGCAGTTCACTTGGCGCCACAACGCGCGGCAGGGATGCGCCCAGGGCTGCGAGGAGGAACCGGTTCAGCGACAGTGCCGTGAGCGCGAGCACGTACACCCATGCGCTGAAACCGCTGGTCAGGATCACCGCGACGATGCCGACCGTGAGGAGCAGGCGGATCGAGTCGGTGATGACGATGATATTGCGGCGCGGCCACCGGTCAATGAACACACCCACGAACGGCCCCACGAATGTGAATGGTGCGAGCATCACGAACAGTGCGAACGCGATACCGCCCGGTGTGCCTTGGGCTTCCGGGGAGAAGAAGAACAGGGTTGCGAGCGCCGCCTGGAACATGCCGTCGCCGGATTGGCAGAGCAGCCGGATCACAAAGAATCGTTTGAAGTCCGCGTTGCGGAGGAGGCTTCGGAGTTCGGAGGAGGCGCTCATTGAGACCTGACTGTGTGGCGTGGTTCTACGGCGTGGCCCGCTAGCGACATCGCGCTGACGCTAGCGTGGCGCGCCTGTGGGTGCGCTCGTGAACCTATCATGCCCGCCTGACTGGTTGCTCATTCATGGCTCTGATCTGGGATGATCCGTTGGTTCGGGTGCTGGCTTTGCCGTTCTCTCTGGCTCTCACTGCCAATTTCACCAGAGCTCGTTGGTGATTTCTCCAGCACTCGCATGGTGATTTTCCGGGAACACCCGCCATAGGAACCGTCCTGGCAGCAGCTGCGTGGAACTGAACTCAGGCATTTGTCTACGAACTCAGCTCTTAGCGGCCTGAGTTCGTAGACAAATGCCTGAGTTCGATCCGGAGGATGGCTGCTCCTCGCGCGTTACCGACGCTTGACCAGAACCACCACATCATCAATGGGGGCGGGTTCGCCAGTGAGCGCAGTGGTCATGCGGCTGCGTTTCTCGCTGATGACTCGCTCCCATGAGTTGGGATCAAGGTTGAGTTGCGTGAGTTCCTCCTCGGGACTCAAGAACCGGTGATCGCGTTGATCGGAGGCCTGTGAGTATGGCGGGAAGTCAGCGTGTGAGGTGATGAGCAGGTGCCCGCCAGGTGCCACTCGAGTTGTGGCTTCACGCAGGATCTCGACGCGTGGAAGTTCCACGGGGGAGTGGAAGAAGCTGGCGGTGACCAGGTCGAACTGGCCGGGTGGAACGGTGGCGAGGTCGGCCGCAAGGAATGTGGCCTTGCCCGAGACTCCCGCGGCTTCGGCTGCCGCAGTTGCGCGGGTGACCGCGTTGGTTGAGATGTCGATTCCGGTTGCTTGCCAGCCGTTCTGGGCGAGCCAGATGACGTCTCCACCCTCTCCGCAGCCGAGGTCGAGTGCTGTGCCGGGAGTCAACGTGGAAGCGATGTCGGACAGGACCTTGTTGACCTTCCCGGACCAGACCTGATCAGGCCCGCCATAGCGGTCTTCCCAAAAGTCGATGGGCGCGATCTCGGGCCACTCGGTGCTGTTGGCTTGTTCCGTGGTGTGGGTGTGGTTGTGCATGATTCAAGTCTGGGTGCACAATGAATGGAATAGCAAACAGTTTTGCGGAATTGGCAAGGAGTGAATTGTGGATGCTGGACTGTCACAGGTGGGCGCACGGCTAAGGGCGATACGTCAGGATCGTGGACTCACCCTTGAAGAGGTGGCAACGAGCGCGGGGATGTCCGTGAGTACTCTTTCGCGCCTTGAGTCGGGCAAGCGGCAGGCGAGCCTTGAACTCTTGCTCCCATTGACCAGAAAACTGGGAATCAGGCTGGATGATCTGGTGCCGTCCGGCCCTGTGGATCCGCGCGTGAACCGTTCGGTCATAAGACGCGACGGTATGATCATCACCCCACTCACCCCCGAAGGCTCACCGGTTAATACGTTCAAAATCACGTATCAGCCACGATCTGAGGCTCTTGAACTGCGTGTGCACGACGGCTACGAATGGCTGTATGTCCTGTCCGGGAAGCTCCGCCTCCAACTCGGCGAACAGGACCTCATTTTGAGCAGTGGCGAAGCGGCAGAGTTCGATACGCGCACCCCGCACGCCATGTCGGCGGCGGGCGGGCGTCCCGCGCAAATTATCAGTATCTGCAATGAGTCGGGTGTGCGAATGCACACTCATACGGCCTAGCGTCTTGTTTGCCCAGCTTTCCGACGACACGGTGCGCGGGTAGTCATTGTGACGATTCCACCGCAGAATTGACAGCGCATATTTTGTTAGCACGGTCGTGCTAAAATGGCTGCCATGCTGAAGTTACTTCAGGGGGTGCACTGTGATCCTCTTTGCAATCATCGCGTGTGAGATTGGATTCTGGATAGCGATTCTGGCTGGTCTTGCCGCTCGTTATCTAGCAGGGCGTCCACGACTAGGGGCTGCGCTGCTGATTGCCGCACCCATCATCGACGTGGTGCTGCTCGTGCTAGTTGCGGTCGATTTGTTGGGAGGGGGACATGCATCCTGGCACCACGGCCTGGCGGCAATCTACATTGGGATTTCGGTCGCTTACGGGCATCGCATGATTGGATGGGCGGATGCAAAATTTGCTACCCGGTTCCGCGGAGCTCCACCCCGTGCTGTACTCAGTGGGTCCGCATATACGATTAAGTGTTGGCAAGATGTGGCACGTACTTCCGTTGCTGCGGGAATCGCAGGTGCGATCCTTTACGGGCTGATTTACTTCGTTGCCGCGCCAGCACGCACGGCCGAACTCGAGGGATTCTTTCAGGTTCTCGGACTCATAGTTGGCATTGACTTGATTTGGGCCGCTAGTTACACCTTGTGGCCGAAGAGGGCTCCAGCGTCTTAGAGGAGATGAACGGATGCCACGGCTAATCGACCACGCTCAACGGGAAAAAGATATCGGTGATGCCGCACTACGAGTTCTTGCCCAAGACGGACTAACCGCGCTTTCGGTGCGGAGAGTTGCCGAAGAGGCAGATCTTGCCACTGCATCATTACGTCGAGCGTTCCCCACGCAAGAAGCCCTGCGTCAGTTCTGTCTCGAACGGATTCACAGAGATGTTGCTACTCGCATTGGGACGCTTACCGGGCAAGGCGTAACACTTGCGCTTTCGATGCTGTGCGAGTTGCTCCCGCTCGATAACGTTAGGCGGACTGAACTCATCGTTCAACTGCAACTTGGTAGCCTCGCCCTAACTGATCCAAGCCTGGTAAAGAATGTTCATGAACTACACAGTGGTGTCCGTAGCGTGTGTGCTGCTGCGCTTGAGGCAATCCGATTCACACGGCCTCACACTCGAACGGACGCTTCTATAGAAGTTGAACGGCTCCACGGCTTGCTAGATGGTCTCGCATTACATGCGCTCTGGGACGCATCACAGGAAACAAACACTCGAGTCGTGGCTACTCTCAACCACCACCTAAGATCTCTCGACACACAGGAGAGTTCCCGCACATGATTCGCGTCGGTCGCGCAGTCCTACCAGTCACCGCGCGTAGCGGCTGCTGAGTTCTATGTCGCTTCTGCGGACTTTCACGATTAACGACCATGACCTCAGTTACCGGTCTTCGCTGTCTTGCTGTGCCAGCGGTAGGCATCTGACTGAGCTGCAGTATCGTCGCTTCTGGCGAGTGGAACGCGTTTGGGTAGGGTGGCGCCCTCCTGCGAAGGAGGCACCACCCTACCCAAACAAGGACGCGCTAGTGTGCGCCTACACCGTTACTCGTTGTCCTGAACTGCGCCGTGGATACCGTGCGGTCTGTGGTTCCTACTAGCCAACCTGAGCCGTCGGCAGGCTGCCGCGTGTTCCTGCCGAATAAGACCTCGATCAGTAAACCTGAGCCAGCAGTTAATTCAGTCCTGTGGTGTCGGTGGCACAAACGCGCAGACGGTGACCGTCGGGGTCGGTGGCGACGAATGTGTAGCCGAAGGCGAGTTCTGTCGGTTCGAGGGCGATTTGTACGTTGGTGGCTGTCCACGCGGCGTAGAGCCGGTCGACGGTCTCACGGCTGACGTCGCTGAGTGAGAGTTCACTGCCGCCGACGTGAGGTTCGGCTTTCGGGTCAATCTGGTCGGCAGTTTGCAGTCCAAGGGTGATCGTGTCGGAGAGAGCGAAGACCGTGAAATCTTCGAAAGTTTCCAGCGGCTCTGCACCAAGGACAGCTTGATAGAACTTGGTGCTGGCCTCCACGTCGGATACGTAAAGAATGACGCTGTTTGGAGTGAAAGTGGACACGGATAGATTCCTTTCAAGAGACGGCGAGGACTGGAATTTCATCGCCATTTCTTCCACGTTAGGAACTATTTGTGACATCTTTTGTCATGTATCTGAGATGATAAACGGATGCGTGCGGACCGGTTGTTATCGATCATGTGGTTGCTGCGCGCGCATGGCGGTCTTTCGGCGGCAGAACTGGCCAAGCGGCTGGAAGTGTCCCGGCGCACGATCCTCCGTGATGTCGAGGCGCTCTCTACCGTAGGGGTGCCGGTCTACTGTGAGCGAGGACCGCAGGGCGGTGTGCGACTACTCCCCGGCTACCGTACCGATGTCACCGCACTCAGCAGTGAGGAGAGTCGCGCCCTGTTCGCCGGGGTGACGACCTGGGGTGCGGACTCCCTCGGACTAGGTGAAGCGCTCGCCTCCGGGCTACGCAAACTCTTGGCCGCGGTGCCCGATACACACCGCGATCAATCCGCCACGGTCGCAGAGCGGATCGTGATCGACCCGCAAGGCTGGCTCCCGCAGCCTGAGCAGGAAAAGAATGGCGACACGTTTCGCACCGTCCAGGAAGCGGTGTTCGCGCAGCGTCTCCTACAGATCGAGTACCGATACAAGACACGATCCTCCACCGAAGTCGCGGTAGTGGAACCACATGGGCTGGTCAGTGCTGGCCGCAGTTGGTATCTCTGCGCGACGAACCACGGTGAGCCGAGATTCACGAAGCTTTCGCGCATCGACCATGCCGAGATGCTGGCCGAGCCGTGCAGTGGTGAAGTGGTTGACGTAGCCGCTGAATGGCGGGCGCAGCGCGAGAAGTTCCTCGATGGTTTCACTGCTGTTACCGCGACCGCATGGATCAGGGATAGTAGGTGGAGTGACGCACATGAGTGGGTTATCCGAGCCACAGAACTGGAGCCAACCTCACCGCCACCTGATCACGGTGGCTGGAGTTTTTTGGAACTCGAGTTTGTCGATCATCTCCACGCCATGACCATCTTCCTTCGCCTTGGCCCCGATGCACTCATCGTCAGCCCCACAACTCTCCGCGATAACTTCACTACCTACCTCAGGGCCACCCTCGGCCACTACTCTGGTTGAAGTCAGGGCTCTATTGAAGCCACCGCAGGCAACGCGTTCGGAAGCCTTCAATTTTCTTCCAAACGTCTCGATCACGGGATTTTTTAGCTTTTCGACGATACGGTGCGCGGGTAGTCAATTGTCAGTAGGTGGTTGTCCCGCATGTCCCGCAATAACTGCTCGGTGACATCTTTAAGGCGGATGCCTCGTGTGCGTGCTGGGGTGACTGCGTAATCTTCGGGACTCCATGCTCGCAAGACAGCGAAGCGAGACAGGTGGGGAACGTGTTCAGGTAGCTCACGTAGCCAGGCGAGCCACTCTTCTGCGCTAGCTTCGTTTTCGCCAACCGGCTCTTGCCTAGCTCCAATCAGGGTGCTGCAATCACACATGTTCCGGGTCAACGTGAACACCACCGAGGAACCTCGAACTCGACTCGATGCAATGCTCATCTCGCTAAGTTTGGGTTCGACACCGATCCGTTCAACGGTGAACTGCTGAAACTCTGGTGTGAAGGCTGCCGCGTTCACCGCCCACAGGTTTGTTGCGCACATAGGTCAATCCTCGCAGATCATCAGCACACATCAAGCAGGAATAGAAACGCTGTTAGTAGGGGATTGACCAACAGTTTCGCCCCAAGTAACATTCCATTCCGTCTATGTCGAGGTATAGGACTGGAACAGTGCCTCGGCGAAATAACCGCCGTTTCTGCTCGATGCGTCCTTCACCGTCAAGGTACATCCTCATGGCGATGCAGAGTGGCCGAAGCGCGTTTCCTTTGTCTTCCTCAACATCGTCGTATTCAAAGATGGTTCCCGTGACCTTCAGCTCCGGGATGAAGACTTCCATCCACTCGTACGTGGCACAAATAATCGCCGTGCGTTCCGGAATGGCTGGGTTAGCAACGCGGACAGTGTGCATCCAAGGGTTCTTGCTGGAGGTCGTCTGTTCGATCATGAAGGTCTCATCGAACACTTCAGCGACAATCCGGTGGAGCATGGCTTTGATGTCGATAGTCACAGCGACAGTCTCTCACTCGCCAGCAAACCATTTTTCGTGTTTATGATGGGCGTACCTACGGTTTGTGAGCAGTGGGGGACCGCTATCCGTTCCGGTATCAGTACGTGGGAGCACCGCCCTATCAATGCGGGCCTGAGCCCCGATGGGCAGTTCGTCCAGATCGTGGAAGTCATGCTCCGCACCTCGGCGTGCATCGGTGAAATCCTCGCGATCTGCCTCGGTGACCTAGACCTGGGTGTGCCGATACCGTCGGTGCGTAACAGTCCGCTCACGAAACTATCGTCGCCGAGCGAGAAGTATGGGGATCGCTGGCGCAGTTTGCAGCGGAGTACGAGACCATCGCCCAAGAAGCCCACCAACACCGCTGGACCACGTTCCTCGAACAAGGCGGGCTTACCACCGAAGTGGTTGATGAGCTCGTTGAGACAGAGTCGTTTGGGATCCTCACCACCGAGCTGCGTCGCCTCGAAGCGGCAGGCCACGACATCGAACAGTTGCTCCCGCGGGTGGTGCAGGCAGGGAACCTCGAGGGCGTCGATGATCTGGGGTCACTGCTTCGGTACCGGATCCAGAAGATCACCAGCACCTACCCGCCCAGCCCGCGATGCGCGACCGGGCTCATCGCAGAACTCGTGCCACGAGCCACCGGCATCGCCGACCCCGCCATGCGCACAGCGCTCGACGAGCGGGAACACCTCATGGGTGAACGTCTCGCCGCGCTCACCCAGGCCGCGATCGAGCAGCACGCACCCTGGCTGCCCATACTCGGAGACCTCGACCACGAGAACTTGCAACAGACGGTTCGCGCAGTCGCCGCGTACCGTGACTGGTGGGGAATCACATCAACAAGCGCCCTCGGGCCGGTGCCCGCTGATGACGCTCAACGCCTCGACTACGAACGCACCCGCGACACCCTCACGCGCCTGAACCAAGCTCCCGACGACAACACCCGAGAGATCGCGCAGCGACGGGACGAGCGCAGGATCTAGACACCGCGACACAGAAGCACCTCGTCTCTCGAGGTCTTCCTTCGTGCTGGAGCGGTGGGTACCCTGATGGTGGCAGGAGCAACCACGCGCCGATCCCCGCAAGCTGGGGTGAGGCAGACCGTTTGAGAAGTGTCTCGGGCACTCGACCACTCAGGACCAGCCGCACCGCGATAGTCCTGCGTGCGAAAGCGACGTCCACATCATGCTCCTGAACCGGTTCTGGAACGCCAGCATCCACACCCGCATCTTCCTGGGCCGCTGGATGCCCACCAACATCCTTCTCGACAAGCTGCACACCCGACGCGGCCTCAAATGGGGAATTCCCGCGATGCTCCTCGGCGTCGTCTACCCGCTAATCGCAGTCACCTGCACCGGGCTCATCGCGCAGGGTTGGAGCAAATGGCTCTACCTGCTGTTCTTCCTCGCCATCTGGAATGCGCTGAAGTTCTTCCTCTTCGGTCCGTGGAGCCTCTTACTCCTCGTCCGTGCCCGAGCGCAGGAGGCGCGCACCCGCCGACGAAATGATGCGAAACCAGCGGGTCTCAATTACTAGTTCCGACTCCTATTTGAGTTTCGTCCGCCATCATCATTTCGTAGTGTGGAGAGTGGCCAGCAGCATCGAACAGTTGCTTGAACGCCCGAAGATGAGTACTTACATCAGAGGAGATGCTTGCGTAGTCAACGTCCCAAGGCGCTGTATGTGAACCGTCGTTGTACCACGCGAGTAAAGCATGGCTTGCCCACCGATCAGCTTCGTCAATTTTCGAGATGACATCATCTACGTCAATGCCGCCGGTGATCTGGAAGTAGTTTTCGATAATCCGTCTCATCGCGTTGGGAAGGGAAGCAGATAGTTCCAGATCTTGCGCGTTATTGGCAGCTTTGACTTGGTCCCATAATTGTCGATAGTTGGACTTGATTGGGGACTTTTCATAGTGTCTGTGGCTCGTGATACCAGTAGGTCCCTTCGAGAGCACGAAGTAGGACCGTTTTCCTGGACTCGTGCCATTCGGGGTGAACTCTGCTTCTTTGAAGAAGTATGCATTGTGGGTGAGAAGGATGATCTGTCGTGTGCGACCGTCCTCTTTTACGCAATGGCCAAGCAATTTTCGGATGAGCAGGTTGATGACAAACAACATCTCGCCATCGAGACTCGAAACAGGATCGTCGATGATCACTACAAGCTGGTCGCTAACGGTACGATCTTCATGCATCTGCTTGATCCGGTGAAAGAAGTACAAGAAGGAGATGAGCGTTCGTTCTCCTTCGCTGAGCGTGTGATTAGCCGCGCTCCCGTCCGGTCGAATCAATTGGTATGTATCATCCTGAGAATGCTGGATCGTGAAGCTGAGAAACCCCAGGTTCCTCAGCGTCTTGTTCATCTCTTGAACGGTGGGAAGCGAAGAGGTCAGCTGTTGCTGGAGCTCCGATAACTCCGAACGTTTCGTGGCGAGTGTCGCCTGTGCGTCCTCCAGTTTGGGTCGAAGACTGTCCAGAGCCTTCTTCGGGTTCGTGATACTACCCTCGTAGAAGGACAGGTCTTGCTCCAAGACGGAGTGCACGTAGTAGCGCCAGACCTCTTTTTTGAGGTTTGACTTTGCCTGCTTCTTGTTACGTAGAAGCAGGTTCGTTTCGTCGATTCGCGTGTTGGAAGCGGTCACGATGCGCTCTATCTCGTCAACGGTTCCATTTATTGCTTCGAATTCAACACTTTGAGACGGAGACTTAATCTTGGTTCCAATTTGAGCGATTCGTGCTCGAATCTTTTGAGATAGTACTCCGCCATGCCGCTCAATCTCGTTGATCTCAGGTGCTTCGTGTGCTGACAGAGAAGCGAGATATGTGTTCAGCGTGTCCAGGCGTTGCTCTTCCTCCACACGTATCTTCTCTAGTTTCACTACTTGCTCTTCATAGTGATGGTCAAATAGCGAGGAGAGCGAATTAGCCACGTCTGTCGGGAGAACTTGTTGACAGAACGGACATTTTCCTTGTGACTGGTCTAGAAACGACTGACCTTCATGAACCCAATCAGCATTTTGGAGCTGTTGAACGAACTCACCGAAAGTCGTGTTGTCTTGGGATTTAATCTCCTCTTGGAGGAGAGTGGACTGCGCTGGGCTTAGACTCCCCAGCCTCGGAAGCAGAGGAATGCGTTTTAAGTCGTCGCCGGATTCAACGTCCAGCGTGGTGTATTCATCTAAAAGTTCCGTCTCGCTCTTCAATGAATCACTGGATGTGCTTGAACGAACTCGATGGACCTCAGCAAGATGTTTCTTCTTATCGCTTTTGTACCCCTCAAATGCTTGTTGCAGCATTGACGGCAGTGCCACCCTCTTTTTCCAACTAGCTTCGAGTACTATTTGATCTGCCTCAGAAAGAAGTCTTTCTTGCTTCTCAATTGATTTCTCGTACTGCTTGACTGCACTCTCTGCGTCCCGAATCTCGCCAGGCTTAGCGGGCTTACTTTCACTCGCTTCTACGCCAACAAGAGCGTCGATTCGCTCCTGCACTTCGGGCGCGCCGTCCCGTATAACGAATACGCCAGGTATTCCGTGATCAACCTGGAGCAAGCGATCAATGAAGTCCTTGTTGAAGAGCTCATGTTGGAATCCCGGATTATTAGCTGCTTCCATTGCCCGAGCTATTGAGGACTTTCCAGAGCCGTTAGGTCCGTAAACTAGGGTGATCTGAGCTATCGGGTGCAAAGGCAATGCAGACGCCCCAAAGCAGGGGATCTGTTTGATCTCCAGTGATTCAATCAACTTGTACCGCGCTTCCTGCACGCTCGACGTGCGGCAAACCTTCACATGAGGTTCCAGGGAGCCTCTAGTTTCTAATGATGGCTCCTGTTTGTAGCGGCAGTCAACGCAACCGCACTATGGATGCGAGCCTGGGCGTAGCCGAGCTCGACCTCAACGCTCTGAACGACTTCGCTGGGTACACGGACGAAGCACCACTCCTGCATGCTTCAACGTTCGTTAGCCCATCGAGTGGCCTAAACCTAGCTCCGCCGACGACCTCCCGAGCGCTCAACCCGGCCTCGTGGAGGCGGGCTGTGTAAACTACCTGCTCATCACCTAAGCCCTGGCGACGCACACCAACACCGGCTCCTGCCAGGAGACCCCTGATTCGTTCCTTACCCAACCGGTGCTCCCGTGCGATGGAGATCAAGGAAGTTCCTGACTCGTAGGATGCGACCATCCTTTGAACGACATCGGGAGCGACACGGGTCTCAGCCGTCCCGACTGACGTTACGACCGGACCCCGAACATCGGCCCGATGCGCAGATTGACTAGAAACCTCACCCTCTTGGTCCACGTCAGATCCGCGTGAAGTCAAAGATTCAAGGCGTCGAAACAGGTTACAGTTTTCTCTAGGCTGGGGCACTTAATGAGTGATGTTGTACCCCAGGGCTCACATCGCGAACATCACCCTCGTCGTGCGCTTATTCAGATCGTCAAAGTGTCTTCCAGCCATGGGTGAGCGTCTCCGTGACGGGGCATGCACGAGGAGGATAGACCGCAACCCAGACTTGAATGATGCGAAATCAAGTCCACGCCGCAGTATCTTCACACAGGGATTCCCCACACGAGACTGCGGGGGTGTGCATTCGTGGCTAGACCCCGCACACCGATCGGCACCTTCGGCAACATCACCACCACGCGCACCCCAGGCGGACGCTACGTCGCCCGCACCCGCTATCGCGACTGGGACGGAAAGAGCCGTCACGTCCAGACAACCAGCTCTACAAGAACCTCAGCCGAACGTTTGCTAAAGAAGAAGCTCGCCGAACGCGACCTATTCCAGCCCGGCTTTTCCGGCATAACCGCCGACAGTCCCTTCCCGACACTGGTGTCGTACTGGCTCGAAGACATGGATCTCGAAGACCGGCTATCCAGGACGACCCGGCTGCTGTACGAGCGCAACATGCGGACGCTCGTGCTGCCGTTCTTCAAAGACGTCACCCTCCGCGAAATCGGCGTCGCTCGCTGCGACTACTTCCTCAAACAACTCGCGAAACAGAGCTACAACCGAGCGCGACAGGCCCGCGTCGTCCTCCGCCTCGCCCTCGCTGTGGCGGTGCGCCACGAAATTCTTTCACGCAACCCGATGGATCACGTCTCGAGGCTCCGTCGCCCGCCCCGCACGCCGGACATCTACTCCTGGGATGAGCTCAAAGCTATTCGTGCAGGCATCAGCGCGTGGGAGCATCGCCCGATCAAAGCAGGCCCGAAACCGGACGGCCAGCTCGGCCAGATCGTAGAACTCATGCTCGGTACCTCCGCGCGCATAGGCGAGGTCCTTGCGATCCGGCTTGGCGATGTTGACTTGGAAACCTCGATACCGTCGGTGCGGATCTCGGGAACGATCGTGAGCCGGAAGGATGAACCCACTCACCGGCAGGATCACCCCAAGACTGCTCGCTCCGTTCGCCGGGTCGCACTTCCAGGGTTTGCGCTCCATGCCGCCCGCGCACAGATCGAGAAGATTCGATTCGCGCATCCGAATGCGTTGCTGTTTTCAACTCGCGTCGGAACACCGCACACCACGAACAACATCCGCAGGCAGCTCCGCGCCGTGATGGAGCAGGCTGGAGTACCTGACGTTACTCCGCATCGGTTCCGTCGAACCGTAGCGACCGCGATCAACGAGATCGGGGGGACTGCAGCTCGCGTCCGAACTCCTCGGGCATAGTGATCCCTCGATCACGCGCGAGCACTACATCCGCCGCAACGAGACCGTTGACCCCATCACGGCCAAGCTCTTGGAAGAGGCCTTCGGGCGCACGGCAACTGAGAATCAGGCGATGTAGTACGAGAGCTGTTCGTTCGACACATATCGAATCTCGTCGGGTGCGTCGAAGTCAAGGTCGCCTGAGACGATAACGCAGTCACCCTCATCGTCCTTGTCGAATACACCCGGGATATCCTTCTGATGCCTCTTGGCTCCACTTAGGAACAAGAGGAATGCGTGGCGCGAGGCTGCATCTGTGAAGCCAAGATCAACCTTTTTCCCTGTGTTTTTCTGGAGCAGGCGTGCGCTGAGACGACCCTGATCATTCGCATACTCCTCGATGTAGCATCGAGTGTCTACGGGGTTCGGTTTCATCGGTCATCGCTCCTTATCAACGATCTGCAGAATTATGTCTTCTTGACAATCTGTCTCAGTGCATGAGTAGCGGCGCTTGTAGATGGCATTTTGTGCTCCCCATTGAGGCGTCTCGCTCTCTCAGTCATTGCAGGACTGGAGTAACACTGAGGTGATCGGACCCGCTGTGCTTCCTGCTCTGACTTCGAGGCAGGGCACGTATCGGGGTCGAGGATCTCCGCTATGTTCGGTAGACGCATCAGAGTCGTCCCATTCGAATAGACGCACCCGCAGCGTATTGCTGAGTCTTCCGATGAGGATAGCGAGTCCGAAAGGTACAGCGAGGAGCAAGTCGACTCGTGCATTGGTATGATCACCGCTAATTTGGCGAATGAGCCCCGCAACTTCAGAGGCGATCTCACCGGCGTGCGCGGGATCAAGCAGACCTCGCCGCGGAGAACGGATGACTCCGTGTGCTGCCAGACTGTCACCGTATTCTTCGAGGTACCGCTCGAAAGCAGCGTCGCTCCTTATGGGCAGCAGGTCGACGTATACGGCAACGCGTGGCCGATCGTAAGAGGAAATCGCTTTCGAATGCTTGGTTACATCGAAAAGCAACGCGGGAGTCTCCGGAACAGTAGATTCAGGCCCACTCGTCCAGACATCAGATCGTTGGTCGATGACCTCGAGTCTCCCGATCCTTGATGACGGAAGCGCACTGCCAAGTGTGAAGGCGACTGACAAATGCGCACCACCGCCGACTTGAACTACCCCAGCTCCGGTGCTCGTGATTGCGTCTGGTAACAGACCCAACGTACGACGGAGATCCTCGAGTCCGGCTGGGTCAGGCAACTTTTCATGATGAGACCGGCGCACGCGGATGTCGAGCTGAGCACCTGTGCGGTCGTAGACCTGGCCGACGTTGCGGGTCTGGATCGTAAGTTTGAACGCTCCGTTCTTCTCGACCGGCGCACGGTGCTGAACCATCCGGTGCGTTAACGCTTTCCGCGTGATCGTAAGCAACCCTTCCATGCTCGTTGCCGACTGGTCAACTCCCTTGAGATCGTCCTTGACGCGTCCGAGCAACTTGTCAGGGGCAGAGTAGTCAGGGGAACCGCTACCTTTAGCGACGTCGTTGGCGATTAGTAGCTGGAATCGAGAGTCATTGCGATGCAGATCGATCAACTTGGGCGCTTCGATGCTGCGCACGATTGAGCTGTTGATGATGTCTTCTGTGATTACAAAGGTGGCCCCAGACAGTCCGCCATCGATCGCCTCCTCGAGCCTGTTCGCGGTGTCGCCAGGAGGGAGATCGTCCTTGTCGCGCCAGACAGGTATCCCCGCGGCACGGAGCGTCCAAGCCAGCTGTGCGACGATCTCCGACCCATCATTCTGCCGGTAAGAGAGGAACAACGGTCCGAAGATATCAATACCTGTGCTCACTTGGGACACTCCTCTATGACTGAGCGCTCTTCTACATGAGTATGACACGATGCGCTGACAAATGGGCTCTTTCGATGGAATGTCGGTGGTGGTGTCTATCCTTAGTGGTAAGCAGGCCGGACGAAGTCCGTCGCGCTGCCTGAGTGCGGCTAGGAGGCCTTTATGACAGTTCTGGATTCGTTCGATTCGCTCCAGCAAGAGGTGGACGCCGACCCTGAAGTTGTGCGGCTTGCTCGGCAAAGGCGCGATACGTTCATGGCAGCTCTTGCCACTGCGACGGATGTGAAGGTGGTGTGGGGGTCAGGGTCGCTCGCGCGAAGTACGCAACTGCAGCCGGTGCACGATGTCGACCTGGTCGTAGAGTTCGACGCTGATGAGCACCCCGAGTGGGGAAGTGACGGTGACTCAGCGGAAGAGGCGATCAAGCGGTGTCGCGATCTCGTGCACGAGTTGCTCTCGGTAGAGAGCGGAACCTACGCGCAACTGGTGCGGCAAGTAAACACGGCGGAACGGAACCGGGCGGCGAAGTGCTTCATTGACCCGCCGGACTCGGATGATGCGTTTACGGTTGACGTCATGCCTGCCCTTCGACGCACGGATGGCATCCTCATTCCGTTCAAGAGTGAGCGCCGTTGGACACTCGCTGATCCTGAGTACCTGATCGGTCAGGTCGCGGAGCGCCAGCGGGAGTGGGCACAGTTCCGGCCCCTGGTGCGCATGCTGAAGTACTGGGCGCGGCAGCATACAGCCGACACGGGTCGGGTGAAGTCGCTCGTCATGGAGGTGCTCGCCCTCGATTGCCTCCACACGGGGAACCGGCCCGAGGCACTGAAGACATTCTTCGTTGAAGCGTCCAGTCACAGTCTCCAGATAGAGGATCCGGCCAGGCTCTCCGGTGTGATCCAGCCTGACCTGGATATTGCCGGGCTGCGCCGCGCACTGGAAGATTCTGCCCTCGCTGCTACCGCCGCTCTGCGAGCGGTGGCGAACAACGATCAGCCGGGTGCAACCCAACACTGGCAGGATGTCTTCGGAGATGCGTTCCCGCTCGTACTTGCGCCGACTGGGGAGGCCGACCCGGGGCCTAGGCCTATTCGGGATTCGCCTCAAGGATGAGCGTCGACTCGCGCACCTGGTGGGAGGACGATCCGGTGCGGCTCGAGCAGGAGATCGCTGACGTGCAGGCGGTCGCTCCGCTGCTTGCCTGGACAGCGGAGGGAGCGGGGCGGTTCGAAGGGCCGTTGCCGCTATGGCCGTTCGCACGGTCCGCTCCGACGAACATCAGTGACCTGTTGGACCCGTTTGTTGTCCGCGTTGAGTACAACCATGCGTTTCCCGCCGCGCCCCCAAATATACTCCCGCTTCTCCCGCAGCCGGTTCCCACGATCCGGGGCTTCACGCAGTTCCACGTTCTGCCCAGCGGGCGCCTTTGCCTGCTGCGCGATGCAGACCAGTGGTACCCATGGTCCAAGACCAGCGAGCTGCTGTTGAAGGCAGCTGGATGGGCGATCGAACTCGCGCTTCTCGAAGCTAGAGCGATCACGCAGATGTCAATGAGCGGCATCGTCATCGACAACTCCTACGACGAGCTCATCGCGGAGCAGATCGAGGCGCTGAGCTTATGAGCGGTGAGGACTGGATTGTCCTACTTCCACGGGAGGCGAAAGAGCTTGTTGAAAGGGGCCACGGCTGGGGGCAGTTGACCTGCCGGATTTCCGGTCCCGATCGTGCGGCGCTGGTCGTCGCCCTCTCTAACGAGGACTCCGATCGAGTTCCCGTCGCTACGGACCCAGGTCACTTTTTGATGACCGCTGACTTCCAGCCGGTTGGCCATTGGTATGCTGCCCCGGGCGAGCTCGCTCTTGCGGAGTACTTCCTGGTCCGCCAGTCGAGGGAGTTGTCTTTTGATGAGTTCCAGAAGTTCGTTCCGAAGGCGGAGCGCCCGGCCGTGGGGAAGTGGTCGATCGCGGTGACATATTGCGCTGAGCCTCCCGCAATCTCGGACGACGAAACGCTGCCTGCCTGGTCCGCGTGGAGCGTCACCGACTCCGCTGTGCGCCCGATCCACTTTGACATGCGGGAGGGGAAGGAACTGGTCGACGCACTCGATGGCCTCTGGCCAGCGCGCGCTCTCTCCAGTAAGAGGGTCCTCCTGTTCGGTGCGGGTAGCATTGGCGGTGCAGCCGCCGAGTCACTGGCCAGCTATGGTGCGGGAGAGATCGACGTCGTTGATCCGGATCGACTGCTTTTTCACAACATCCCACGCCACGTTCTGACCACTAAGTACGTGGGTATGAAGAAAGTCGACGCTCTCGCGCGGACGCTCGGGGAGGCGTGGCCAGAGTGTCAAGTCACGCCATGGGGAATCGACCTCGTCACGCATGCGAATCTGGTCAGGCCTTTGCTCGACAAAGCCGACATTGTCGTTTGTACCGTTGATGGAGTTGAAGCTAGGCGTGTGGCGAACTATCTCGCGCGGCGTGCTCGCAAGCCGATCGTGTTCGCCTGCGTTCTCGGCGACGGAGGTTACGGTGAGATCCTACGGATCAGGCCGCTGCCCGAAGTCGGATGCCTCGAATGCCAACGCCGTCGTCTGCAAGAGGCGGAGCGCATCGATCTTGAGCCCACGCTCGACCGTGGATACGGCACCGGCACCCGTCATAACCCTATGACCGCCGTCGGCGGCGACCTTCACCTCATGGGGCAGCTCACAGCCAAGATTACCGTCGCCACTCTCCTACGTGCCCAAGGCGAACTCGATCAGACCATTGTCGACGACAACCTGGTGATCGCACTGCGCCCAACTCCCGGTTACTCCGATCCGTTTGACACCACCAGAGTGCTTGATCAGAAGTGGTACCGAGCCGGTCGCCCCTACGACGATTGTCCGGCATGCAACGCGACATGAGACTCCCGATCGACGCCGCGGCGCTCGAGTCCATAGCCTTAACAATCCGTTCAAGCGATCCTCGACTGGAAACCGGTGGAGCGCTGTTCGGCCCATCGGATGGGAGCAAAGTTTTGCACGCCGCCGGGCCTGGTCCGAGGGCGGAACATGGCCCGCGTTCCTTCCTCCGCGACCTCGCTTTCACCCAGCACGAAGCCGGACGCCTTTATCAAGCTGATCGTTCGCATTGGATTGGCGAATGGCACACGCACGTCGACGTGCCGCCGACACCAAGTGACCTCGATCTTCACACCTATGCGAAGCACATGGCCGATCGTGACCTCGGATTTGACCGGTTCCTGGCGCTGATTATCGCGATCTCCGAGTCTCAACCGATCCTTGCGGCTTGGATACTTGAACGTCACGGCAATGAACTCATACTGATGCAGGCGGGGACGCAACTACTCGATCTCAGCTGACCGGCCGTACCTGAGCGTCGAGCATCATTCGAGCGCTTCCTTCGTAAACCCCACTTAAACCCTTACGAAGCTGCAGAGATCTACCAAGAGCAGGGACCTGGACGGGCCCTGATGCATGCAAACTATGCAATCCATGACTCGAAATAGGGCTGTTTGAGGTGCAGAGAAGCCCGGAAAATCAAGGATCTGGGCTGAACCGTCTACCTGGGGTTTAAGTGCGGTAACGACTCGGTCTGGCTCGGAAACAGAAAAACGCGATGCAATGCAGCATTGCAATAAGCTGGAAGCATGCAAGCACGAAGAAACGATTTTTCGGAAACTCCGGATAGCTCGTTGAGCAACTGTTCTTAGGAGAGGCCGTGCTGAATTAGCTGACGCAAGGGTGAGCCATGACAGGTGTCATGGGCAAGAAATGATCCGTAGCACTCACGCCGATGGAGGATGTGCGCAAGGATAGATGCATGACTTCCACCAGCACGCCCACGGTCGCCCTCACCGGCGTACATAAGGTTTTCAAACTCAAGAAAGAGGTTGTGACCGCTGTTGCGGGCATCGACCTGACCATCGATAGAGGCGAGATCGTTGCGTTCCTCGGCCCCAACGGTGCGGGCAAGACCACCACGATCGACATGATCCTTGGCCTGACGGAACCAACCAAAGGAACCGTCCTGATCGATGGGCTCAACCCACGCCACGCGGTCGAAGCCGGACGCGTCTCGGCGGTACTCCAGACGGGCGGTCTGCTCCACGACTTGACCGTCAAGGAAACCCTCCAGGCCGTGGCCTCACTGCATGACCTAGCTCCACGGCGCACCCCGATCAACATCGATGCGATCATCGAAAAGACCGGCCTCCAACCGATCCTGAACCGCAAAGTGTCCAAGTGCTCCGGTGGTGAACAGCAGCGCCTCAAGTTTGCCCTGGCGCTCCTACCGGACCCGGACCTGCTCATCCTGGATGAACCGACCGCAGGGATGGACGTCAACGCCCGCCGCGAATTCTGGGCCACAATGCGCAAGGACGCGGACTCCGGGCGCACGATCATCTTCGCAACCCACTACCTCGAAGAGGCTGAACAGTTCGCGCAGCGCACCATCCTGGTCAACAGGGGGAAAGTCATCGCGGACGGACCCACGGACCACATCCGTGCGATTGCGGCGGGACGCACCGTATCGTCGACAATCGGCAAAAACCCGGAGCAGACGCTCGCCGCAGTGCAGAGCCTGCCCGAGACAAAATCGGCGACCCTCACCCATGACCGCCTGACCGTGACCACGACCAACTCGGATGCACTCGCGCTCGAACTGCTGACCAACCACGGCGCAACAGACCTCGAAATCTCGAAGCCGAGCCTCGAAAACGCGTTTGTGGACCTCACGAACGCCGCGAGCAACACCGCAACCACCGCCGAAAACAACACCACCCCCGAGCAGGAGGCAGCACGATGAGCCTGACCTACATTCGCATTGACCTGCTGCGACAACTGCGGGACCTGTCCAATCTGACGTTCATCGTCGCGATGCCGGTGGTCATGTACCTGGTGTTTGGGGCGACTGCCGAGTATGGCGGCGAGCGGGCTGGCAACGGGAACGTGCAGTTTTACGTGATGTCGTCGATGGCCGTGTATGGTGCGGCGATGGCGGCAACGAGCGTGACCGGAACGGCGAAGATGGAGCAGATTCTTGGCTGGGGGCGGCAGATCGGGCTGACTCCGGTGACCAACCGGGCTGTGGTGGCGATGAAGGTGGTGGTGGCGCTCGCGATCACCAGCTTCACGATCCTAGCGATCTTCACCGCGGGAGTCCTGACGGGCGCGGAGGCTGACAGCCTCAATATCTGGGCCGCGACCTTCGGCATCACCCTTGCGGGATCGGCTCTGTTCGGGCTGTTCGGCTACATGGTCGTCCAGTGGTTCAAGTCCGAATCCGCGTTGAGCGTGGCCACTGGTGTGCTCGTGCTGATGTCGTTCCTGGGCAACCTGTTCATGCCGATGTCCGGCATCATGTTGAGTATCGCCAAGTTCACGCCGCTGTACGGCTTCGGTGGGTTGGCCCGCTGGCCGATCCTTGAGGGCTACATCGTCAACACGACCGACGGCCTGCCGTCGCGTGATTCGGTGTGGCTGCTTCTCGCGAACTATGGCGCGTGGTTGCTGATCTTCGGCGTGCTGGCCATCGCCGGCGTGCGCCGTAGCCGTGGGCGTCTATGACCACTGAGGTCTACCCGTTCGCGCCAAAGGGGTTGCCGTGGCTGCGCTATGACATCGCATTGCCTGCGGTGTTCATGGTGTTCCTGATCTTCCCGGTCTCCTCGATCTGGAACGACTCCGTGCTGTCCGCGGGGGCCAAGGCTCTCGGATACGTCATCGTCCTGGTGTTCGGTGCGAGCTGGCTTGTGGCCTTCGCATGGTTGGACATTGTCCCGAGTCGTCGCAGTTCGGTGTGGGTCCGCTGGTGTGCGGTGTTCTTCCTGCTTCTGACGGCAGGGTTGTGGCAGTTGATTCAGTGGAACGCGATCGGGCTTCTACCGTTTGTCATCTCGTTTCTGGTGTACCTTTCGCCGCCACGGGAGGCGGGCCTTCTCTCACTCGTGTTGCTGGGGGCCACGGTTGGGCTGGCGGTGGTGCAGGGTTGGCCGAGTGGATCGATCGAGTTGGTCATCGTGAGCACCATGGTGTTGATCTTCGCCTCGGTGAGTGTCGGGCTGACGCGCGCCTCGATTTCCGTCTCGGAGATGGAGCGTAACCTTGCGCTCATCTCGGAGCGTGAGCGTATGGGTCGCGACGTTCACGATGGTCTCGGTCATACTCTGACGGTGACTGCGATCAAGGCGGAGCTTGCGGAACGCCTCATCGATTCCGACCCTGATCGGGCGCGTGCAGAGTTGCAGGAGTTGCGTGGGCTGCTGCGCACGGCGCTCACTGACGTGCGGGCCACGGTCGGTGGTCTGCGCGCCAACACGGTGCCCACGCAGATCGAGGCGCTTCGCATCTCGTTCGCGGGCGCTGAGATCGACTTCGAGGTCCGTGGGGATTTCTCGGGGATTCCACAGAACGTGGATGCCCCGATTGCCTGGATTCTGCGTGAGGCCTGCACGAATGTTCTGCGCCATGCCGACGCGACGAGGTGTGCGGTGTCGTGCGATGCGTCTGCTGTGGGTGGTGTGCTCACGATTGTCGACGATGGGGTCGGGTTCGCGTTCGATGCTTCTGGTGAGCGGTCGGGCAGTTTCGGGCTCGCTGCGATGCGCGAGCGTGCAGACATGGCCGGGCTGCGTGTGGAGATCGGTCCCGCAGACTCAGGCGGTAGCGTTGATGGGGGAGAGCGGCCCGCTGGCCGCGTGGGCACGCGCGTGGAGGTGGCGTGGTGATTCGGGTTCTCATTGCCGACGATCAGGCACTCGTGCGCTCAGGTCTCGCCGCGTTGTTGTCGCTTGAGGCGGATCTCGAGGTGGTTGCGCAGGCGACCAACGGCCGCGAGGCGGTGGATCTGGCCGTGAGTACGCAGGTTGATGTGGCGTTGTTGGATGTGCAGATGCCTGAACTCGATGGGATCGCTGCCGCTCGCGAGTTGTCCAAGCGTGCTCCGGGATGCAAAACGTTGATTGTGACCACTTTCGGCCGGACGGGGTATCTTCGCTCTGCGCTGGAGGCAGGGGCCAGCGGCTTCATGGTCAAGGACACTCCAGCGGAGCAGTTGGCTCAGGCGATTCGTCGAGTGCATGAGGGGTTCAAGGTGGTTGATCCGGAACTCGCGGCTGCCTCCTTCAGCGAGGGCGCGAGTCCGTTGACCGAGCGGGAGACCCAGGTGTTGCGTGTTGCCCGTGACGGCAGCGAGGTTGCCGTCATCGCCGCTCAACTTCACCTCAGCCAGGGAACGGTGCGTAACCACCTGTCGAGCGCTATCACCAAGACCGGTGCCTCCAACCGGTTCCAGGCGGCAACGATCGCGTTCAACCGCGGGTGGATCTGACTCCTCCCCACATCATGTGCGAGTGAAGATTTCAGCACTCTCAAGCGCTCTTCTCAGGTGCGAGCACGGGAAACCGCGGATGGCTGCGCAGGACGTGGGGAACGGCAATGGCGGACGCGGCGGGAAGGCATGCGATGAGTGTCCACGGCAGCCACGTGAGTTCTGGTGGAACGCTGTCCACCACGACGCCGATGAGAAGGTTGCCGAGCAGAACCGCGATGCCGCCGAACGTGGCGAGAAGTCCGAAGTAAGACCCGTTCTGGGCGGTGGGGGCGAACCGTGGAACCGCATGGAGTGCGGTCGGGTTTCCCATCAGGTGCCCCACGCCAAAGAAGGTGGCGGCCGCGAACACGAGCAGCACGGGTGCGTTCTCGACCGATAGGGACGCGAGTCCAGCGCATACGAAACCCACCGCGCTGAGAGAATACGCCAGTCTCAGAGCGCGCGATGAACCGAGTAGCGCGCTCCACCGCGCGAGAGGAAGCTGCGCGCAGAGAGTCAGGGCCGATATCCACGCGAACACGAGAGCCACCGTACGCTCGGTGTTCGAGGCACCGGTCAGAAGCAGGGGAACGGCGAGATACAACTGGTTGTAGGCGAGCAGGTCCACCGAGTGGAGCGCGACAAACGTGACGAATGCCTTGTCGCGCAGGGCGGTCCGCAATCCAGGGGCTGAGTCAGCCGTTTCTCCCGTTGACGCATGCTCGCCAGTGGTTCGGGGAAGAAGCAGCGCCAGCAGTAGCGCGATGAGCGCGAAGTATGCGGCGCCGATGGCCGCAACCATGGCGAAACCAGCTCCGAGCAGGAGTGCGCCCACAACGGGACCGATGGCTGCGCCGATCTCCCCGGTCACACTGAGCCATGCGAACAGCGTGATGCGGCCTCGGACTCGACGCGCCTCAGCCTGCGCGATGAGTACGTTGAGTCCGGGTGAGAAGAGGGCTCCACCGAATCCGGTCAACACGGTTCCGCAGATGAACAGCGCGAGGTCGGGCTCGTCCTGCCACAGGGACGCGGCAAGCAGTGAAAATCCGCCAACGCGGGTCGCGATCCCCGTGAGGATGATGGCCCGTGGGTTGAAGCGATCGCTGAGGGTTCCACCGATGACAAAGAGCCCTTGTTGGGCGAAGGCCCGAATGCCCAGCACGAGGCCGGTGGCGGCGGTCGTGAGCCCGAAGTCGCCGCTCAAAGTCAGCGCGATGAAGGGCACGACAGCGTAAAAGCCGATGTTGAACAGGGTTTGCGTGCCCAGTAGGACGGGGATTTGCAGGGATTGCCGCGCGTAAGTGATAATGATTCTCATGTTCAGACCCAATGTTACGCGAGAATCGGCGTCATCTCGCACGACAACCCACTCCCAACTCGGAGACAAACCTCTCATCGCGCTGCGAAATGCCCGCGTCACGGTATCCGGGGGAGATCGTGTGCTGTTGGACGTACCTGAACTGGACCTCTTCAGCGGTGAACGTGTCGTGATCACCGGCCCTTCCGGTAGCGGAAAATCCATGCTGCTCTCGACCCTCACCGGACGCTGGGCACCTGGACTGCACTTCACGGGTGAGCGCACAACCTCGCTCGCCAGCATCGGCCTTATCCCACAGCGAGGTCTCGATGCCTTGCACCCGCTCATCCCCCTTGCGCGTCAACTACGTAGGGTATCCAACACATCGGAGGAGAAGGTGCGCAGCGCGCTCACCTCCGTCGGGCTCACCGATCCTGAACTCTGGAGGCGCCGACCAGCCGAGATGTCCGGAGGGCAGGCACAGCGCGCCGCCGTGGCCCTTGCCATTCTCACCGATGCCCCGCTGATTCTGGCAGACGAGCCCACGAGTGCACTCGACCACACAACGCGCGACCGCACCCTGCACATGTTGGACACCGTGATCGACACATCGCGAACCCTCGTCGTCGTCACACACGATCCAGCCGTTGCCGATGCTCTGGCAACGCGACACCTGACCATCACGGCAGGAAAGGTCACGGAGATCCCAGTCAGCGCGTTGCAGGGAGCATCGCGATGAGCCTTCCAGTACTCGAGGTGGACGAGGTCACCGGGGCGTACGGGCGCGGAGCGCGCATGCGGCAGGTGCTTGCACCCACGACGTTCGCTCTCCACGCCGGAGAATCCGTTGCTGTGGTTGGGCCCTCCGGTGCGGGTAAATCGACTCTCGCCGACATCGTCCTCGGGTTGCGCGCCCCAGCCAGCGGGGCGGTTCGCGTGCAGGGCGAAGCCTGGGTTGAGCCTACCCGTCAGCCGGTGCGGGTTCAGCGCCGTCTCGTCCAGGGAGTTCCCCAGGACCCAGCGGCATCCTTCGTACCGCGATGGACCATTCGCATCTCGATCGCCCAGGCGGTCCGACGCCTGACGGGCGTGCGCGACGCCGACGAGGCGATCCTTCGCGCGGCTGGACTCGCACACCTCGAGACAACGCTCCTCGACCATCGACCCGCCCAACTATCGGGCGGTCAAGCCCAACGCGCCGCCATCGCACGTGCGCTCGCGGTCGGACCCCAAGTGCTCGTCGCCGATGAGCCAACCAGTGCGCTGGACCCGGAAACCGCGAACTCAGTCTCGCAAGCCCTGCTGGCAAGCGCCGCAGAGGCGGGAGCTGGCCTGCTGATCGTCACCCACGATCCACATCTTGCACAGCGATGCACCCGAACCGTGACCATCGCGCCGCCACAACACAACAGCTAGAAAAGGAACCCATCCATGGCTCATTCACTCTCCCGGCCACAAGCCGCCCTCGCCGTCGCTGTCTCCGCCGCGCTATTGCTCTCAGGATGCTTCTCGGGCGAGGTTTCCCATCAGGGAACGGATGACCGGATATCGGTGGCGCACATGCAGCCACCGCGTTCCGGCCTCAGCCCGCTCAGCGATGACGCGTTCAAACTCTCACGCTGGTCAGCTGCTGAAACGCTGGTCTCGCTGGACGCAGAGGGGAATGCTCTTCCTGCCCTTGCCACCGAGTGGACCCGTCAGGACGATCTGACCTGGCTGTTCACCATCCGCGAGGGGGTCACATTCCACAACGGCCAGGAGATGACTCCGGACTCTGTCGTGAACTCACTTCAGCACGCCATCGATGCAACACCTGTTCCACGCATCCTGAACGGAATCGACCTGACCGTGGAAGCAACGAACACCAACCAGGTACGCATCACCACGAGCACGATGGATCCCCTGCTGCCAAACCGTCTCTCAAGCCCGCAACTCGCGATCTTCGACGCGGCAGCCTACACCGAGAACGGCGTCAACCCCGTGGGCACCGGAACAGGTCCGTTCAAGATCGTCGCCATCGATGGCGTGACCGGCGCGACCCTTGACCGATTCGACGGATATTGGGGCGAGCCGGCGATCGCCTCGGGAATCGATGTCAAGTTCGTACCCGATGGCACCGCACGCACCGCAGCGCTGCGCACGGGGACCGCGGATGTGGTCGAGGCCATCCCGGCCGGCCAGGCGGTGACGGTTGACGAGGAACTACTCACTGAAGTTCCCATGCCGAGGACGAACACGCTCTATCTGAACACCGAGAGCGGACCCTTCGCCGACCCTGCCGTGCGCGCGGCGGCCCGCGATGCCATCGACCGTGCCGCAATCGTCTCCTCCGTCTACGAGGAGCGCGCGGATATAGCCGAGGGACTTCTCGGACCGGCGCTTCCGTACGCTGCAGACTTCCGGGATGACGCCGACTATCAGAAACTCCTGGAGGGACGGGCCACTCCAGCTCAGGTCGACGGCATCGAGATCACGCTGGGAACCTTCACCGACCGCGCCGAACTGCCCGAGGTGGCGGTCATACTTGAGCAGCAGCTTGAGGCGGCGGGCTTCGTGGTCACCCAGGATGTCCGCGAGTATCAGTACATCGAGGCCGATGCCCTGGACGGTGCCTTCGACGCGTTCATCCTGTCCCGCGCCACGGTGCTCGACTCAGGAGACCCGGTCGCCTACCTTGCCTCGGACTTCTCCTGTGAGGGTGGCTTCTCCATCTCTCAACTGTGCGATCAGGGCGTGGACCAGATCATCACCGCCGCCTCTGAGACGGAGCCGGGCGTTGAACGACAGCACGCCATCATGCTCGCTGAGGCGAGCATCCTCGGGACCGATGCAGCGATCCCGCTGTTGCACGAGCGCGTCATCCAGGGCGAGTCGGCACGTGTTCACGAGGCGGCCCGTGATCCTCGCGAACGCCTTCTGATCACCGCGGACACTCACCTCGATGCCGAATAGGCGCATGAATGAAAGGTGTGGCCGTGCTGCGGCATAGCAATGTTCTAGGCGTACTCTCCAGGATTCTCAGTGCGGTCGTGCTACTCCTCGTGGCTGGTGCATTGCCCTGGCTTTCGCGCACCGATCCGGCTGCCGCGGTCCTCCGGGCACGGTATGCGGAGCTCGAGCCGACCCCGGAGGCGCTCGCCGCCATCCGGGCGGAGTTGGGTCTCGACGGCGGCCCGATCGCGACGAGCCTCAACTGGTGGTCGAGCGTGCTGCGTGGCGATCTCGGCAGGTCGTGGGTGAGTGGTGGGGAGATCGGTCCCGGCGTGTGGAACGCACTGGGAGTCTCCGCGACGCTGACGGCATTCGCGATCCTCGTTGCGCTGCTCATAACGATTGCACTGGTAGTTCCGGCATCGCTGCGGGTGCTCCGCGATCAGCCGCAGCGTGGTTCAGGCCCGGTGGGCGTTGCGTTGACCGCCCTGCCGGAGTTCCTGCTCGCGAGCGCGCTTCTCGTGGTCGTCTCGGTGCAACTGCAATGGCTGCCACCCTATGGTTGGACAGGGCTGGACACGGCGATTCTTCCCGCGTTGGCCCTCGGGGTTCCCGCCGGTGGTCTTCTGGGGCGACTGCTGTCCGACGCGATCTCGGGTGTCGCCGAGGAGAGATGGGTCAATGTCTGGCGTCTCGCTGGTGCGTCCGGGCGAGTGATCCTGACCGGCGTGTTTCGGCGCGCGATTGCCTCGGTGATCGATCAGTTGGGGCTTGTGTTCATCGGCCTGCTGGGTGGTGCGGTCGCGGTCGAGCAGGTGTTCGCGATTCCCGGGCTGGGTCGCTATCTGCTCGGGTCGGCCAATGCCCAAGACATTCCCGCACTTCAGGCAGGGGTACTGCTCATGGCACTTGCCGCGGCTCTGGTCGGGGTGATCACCACGGGCGCACGCCGGATGCTTCGGGGTGGACCGCTCCCTGCCGGGTCTCTGCCTCCGCCCCCAGAGGCGCGCAGCGACGGTCGGGTCGCCCGCTGGACCGCGGCGATCACGTGCTCTGTGTTGGTGCTGATCCTCGCCTTCGGATTGCCCCGCGATCCGTACCTGATCGCCTATGGCCGCCTTGAGCCTCCGAGTTGGGCGCTGCCCTTTGGAGCCGATGCGAGCGGGCGCGACCTGCTTGCCCGGGTCGCCCACGGAACCATCGGCACCCTAGCGCCCGCGTTCTTGATAGTTGTGTGCGCGATCCTTGTGGGGTTGCTGCTCGCAGTCCTCGGAGAGGTCTCCCGCGGTCCAGCCGAGATCGCCAACGCGACACCGCCGATCCTCGCGGGCGTCATCATCGCGGCGCTCCTTGGACCATCCGTTGGGGGTGCCGCGCTCGCGGTGCTCTGGGTCACCTGGCCACCGTTGACCGCTCACGCGGCCTCGCTGATCGATGAGGCTCGTGCCACTCCGCACATTCGCTGGCTTCCCCTTGCAGGGGTGTCGCAGGTCGAGGTGTGGGTGCGCCATGTCCTGCCTGCAACCCTTCCGGCTCTGCTCCGGCATGGGATGTTGCGCCTGCCGGGAGTCGCGCTCGCACTCGCGGCGCTCGGTTTCCTTGGCCTGGGGGCTCAGCCTCCGCTGCCGGAGTGGGGTCTGCTGCTCTCCGAGGGCATCGGATATGTCGAACGCGCTCCGTGGACCACTTTGGCCCCGGCTAGTGCACTGATCCTCACGTCCGTGTTTGCGGTGGCCCTTGCTGGGTTGCGGCGCTCACAACGCCAGGTCCGCCGCACTGCTAGCGGTGGGGCCGCGCCCAATGATCTTGAGGTGACGCTTCCGGCTGCAGCCGCATGAGGCGAGTCTCGTCTCTTTCCCGGTCTATCGTGCTCACGCCGCTCCGCCGTTGACGTACAGGGTCTGTCCGTTGATCCAGCGGGCGGGGCCTGCGAGGAACGAGACCAGCTCGGCAATGTCCTCGGGAGCTCCTAGGCGACCCATCGGATTCATTGCGGCGATGGTGTCGATCTGCTGCTGGTTCTTGCCGTCGAAGAACAGCGGTGTCGCCGTTGGGCCAGGTGAGACAGCGTTGACCGTGATGTCGCGTCCACGCAGCTCGCGAGCGAGGATCAGGGAGATCGCCTCGACTGCTCCCTTGGACGCTGCGTACGCGCCATAGCCGGGGATCTGTAGGCGAGTCACTGACGTGGAGAAGTTGATGATTGCCCCACCGTCACGCATCCGCTGTGCGGCGAGTTGGTCCACGACGAAGGTACCGCGCACGTTCGTGCGCTGAACCCGGTCGAACACGTCCAGATCCAACTGCGCGATCGGCGACAGCGGCATGATGCCTGCCGTGTGCACGAGCACGTCGACACCGCCGAACTCCTTCTCGGTCGCGTCAAACACTGCCGCCATGTCTGTCTCGTCGGCGATATCACCACCCACGGCGATGGCGCGACCGCCGTTCGAGATGATGCCCGCGACGGTCCCTTCCGCCCGACTCTGGTTTCCTGCGTAGTGCACGACGACGGCCAAGCCATCCGATGCGAGGCGCTCCGCGCTGATCTTCCCGATCCCGCCGGAGCCGCCGGTGACAATGGCAACGCGGTCCGTGGTTCTGCTCATGGTCTCTTCTCCCGATATGATATGAACGCTTCGTTCATAAGCGAGCGTAGCAAAGTAGTGAACGATCCGTCCATAAAAGGAACGACGATGAGTGATAGCCATCTCCCGAAGAGAGGTCGGGGCCGCCGCCCGACCGCCGAGGTGCGCGCCGAGGTGCTCGCGGCGACTGGCAGGCTCCTTTTCGAAGAGGGAATGTCGGCGGTAACCTTCGAGCGAATCGCCAAAGAGGCCGGCGCGAGCAAGACCACGCTGTACAAATGGTGGCCTTCCCCTGGAGCCTTGGCTGCCGAGGCGTACTTCACCCGCAGCCGGCCCCTGTTGGAGTTCCCCGATACCGGAGACCTGCATGCCGACCTCGTCACGCAACTCACGGCGTTTGTTGAACTGCTTACCGACGAAGGGGCGGGTCGGCCCATCTCCGAGCTCATCGGTGCGGCGCAGTTGGACCCCGACCTCGCTGAAGCATGGACCCACACCTACGCACTTCCCCGGCGAAGGCTCGCCCGCCAACGACTGCAGGCCGCTCAGCAGGCTGCCCAGCTCAGCATGGACGCGGATCTCGACATCATGGTCGACCAACTCTGGGGAGCCTGCTACCACCGACTCCTGATCCTGAAGACACCCTTACGGGAGCTCGACATCGAACGACTCGTCACCTATGCCATCCGAGGCGCACAGTAGCGAAATGCTCGCGCCGACCGCGCTTGAGTGGTTCTTCCCAGTGCCGCCGCACCAACCTCTCTACGGGGAGGGTGCGGTGTTTTTATGTCTATCGAGCGCCGTTGAGTCATGATCGCTCAGCCGCGGGTTCTGTGGGGCAGGTCTCTTTTTTGGCAACGATGCCGTTATCTTGGGCACTGATTTTTTGCCTGCCCAAATGCTCAAGAACCGCGGAATCAAGGGAATCTCACCGTAGGTGGGAGCGCTCCAATATTTTACTCGTAAAGTAACCATCCGGTAACAAGTTGTGGCCAAACTCGCTTTTGTAAGTAAATAGTACTTACTATCGAAAGTGACTTCGGCAACAGTGACAGATCGTCCCCCGACCTTCGGCAGAGTTGGCCCTTGAGGATCACCTCAGATGCTCCAGGCGACTTTTCCGTGACCTTCACGTCGAAGAAGCAAGACCGGACCTCAGTTGACTAGCAACTCAGCCAGTAATGAAAGGAACAGAAATGTTTCAGTCCAAGTTTAGGAAGCGCGTGGCACCGGCTATTGCCATCGCGGCTTCGCTGACTCTGCTTGGTGCATGCACCAGTGACACGCCAGACGAGAACGCCACCTCCACGGACACGCCAAAGGAAGGCGAAACCAGCGAGGCTCCGAAGGACGGCCGACCACTCGTTGTCTGGGCCGGATCGCAGACCCCAATCGCAGCGAACTTCAACCCATACTCGCCAACCGTGCTGCACGCGGCTCTCGGTGGCGTGTACGAGACCCTGTTCCACTTCAACAAGACCACCGCTGGTGACCCAGAGGCAATCCTTGGTGAGAGCGCGGAGTTCAACGAAGACGGAACCGAACTCACCATCAAGATTCGCCAGGGCGTTACGTGGAACGATGGAACCCCCTTCACCGTTGAAGACGTCATCTTCTCGTACACCAACGATGCCGCCAAGCCCACCTACCTGAAGAGCGCAGAGAAGGTCGATGACTCGACCGTCAAGCTCACCTTCGACGGAGCGCAGTTCACCAACGAGTTCGCACTCCTCGGCGCCAGCTACATGGTGCCGAAGCACGTGTTCGAGGCTGAGAGCGACCTCGTCGCATTCACCAACGCTGACGCACCAGTCGGCACCGGTCCATACGTCCTTGACGTGGCAACCGACGCCTCCTACACCCTCAAGGCAAACCCAACCTACTGGCAGGACGGCAAGCCAGTAATTCAGGAAGTTCAGTACATCGGTGTTGACGCAAACAACTCCGCTGAGAACCTCCTGCGCACCGGTCAGATCGACTGGGCCGCGATGTTCGTGCCACAGCCGGACTCGCTGACCGCTGACGGACGCCTTGGCTACATCAACACCCCAATGGACCCAACCGTTCTGTACACCTGTGCAAACGTCGACCTTGGCTGCAAGGGCGCACAGACCGACGTGGCAGTGCGTCAGGCACTGAACCTCGCTGTGAACCGTACAGAGATTAAGGAAAAGGCATTCGTTGGCCTGACCAAGGAAATCTCGCCGACTTTCGCACTGCTCGGACGTGACGACGCATGGATCGCGGACGGAGTGGAGAAGGAAAGCCCACAGTCGCCAAACGTTGCAGAGGCACGCAAGATCCTCGAGGACGCAGGCTACGCCGAGGGTGCTGACGGCATCTACGCGAAGGATGGCCAGCGAGTATCGATGGAGCTTGCCTCCGTTGACGGATGGTCGGACTACAACAGCGCAGCGGAACTGATCCAGGCACAGGCGAAGGAAGCCGGTATCGAGGTCAAGGCAAGCAAGGTCACATGGGACCAGTTCTCGGACGGCCGCCAGACCGGTAACTTCGAACTCATCATGGGTGGTGTCGTCGGTACCTCGGTGGCAGACCCATTCCAGCTCTACCGCGACTGGTTCTCGGGTGACTACACCAAGCCGGTTGGCGAGCAACTCGGTGCAGGCCAGTGGAACTTCACTCGCTACAGCAACGATGTCGTGACCCAGGCTGTCAAGGATGCCGCTGGCACCAACGACGAGGCTGCGAAGAAGGAAGCATACGCCAAGATCCAGAAGGAGATCGTCAACGACCTCCCATACATCCCACTGGTCATCAACGCCACGCAGACCTTCTACGACCAGGAATCCTTCGACGGCTGGCCAACCGAGGGCGACCTCTACGCCTTCCCACCATCGTGGGGTTCGGTATCCTCCGGTGTCATCCTGTCCAACCTGACCTACAAGTAGGCCGGACCCGTCAACTATGAGGCATTGACCTCACGGGTTGATTGAGAGCCGGGCGGTACGCCTCGCGCGCCGCCCGGCTCTCGCACCTACTGGCCCGCCGTATGGGTTCGGTCTCCCCGCCACCCACAGCACCCTCGATTTACCTCACCAGCGCAACCTTGTAACTCCTGAACAACCCCGCCACCGGGCGCAGAAACACTGAAATACCCTGAAGCGTAGACCTGAGTCTCGCCATCAGACACCAGTACATCCTGCTGAGCGCGTCAGTGCACATACCCCTGCAGCGCCCACCAACGGTAAGTTCACAAACGATCCAAGACGGGATGTAGCTACTCATGAAGTACTACCTGCGGCGATTCACGTTCTACGTGATAACACTCTGGGCCGCTATCTCCATCAACTTCCTGCTCCCTAGGCTTATGCCGGGTAACGCACAGGACATCTTCGTGGCGAAACTGCTGAGACGAGGCGGTGAGATAACGCCCGCCATGATGAATAGCATCGAGGCTATCTTCGGACGGGACGACGCTTCGCTCTGGGAGCAGTACCTGCAGTACTGGGGCAACCTTTTCAAAGGCGACTTCGGTATTTCCATCACCCGCTACCCGGTTCCAGTGGTGGAACTGATCGCGGCAGCCCTGCCGTGGACAATCGTCCTCGTTGGGCTCGCCACCATTATCTCCTTCGTGGTCGGCGTTGGGCTCGGCGCATGGGTCGGCTGGCACCGCGGTACCTGGGCAGATGGAATCGTCCCGTTCTCCACCCTCTTCCAGTCCGTTCCGTACTTCTGGATCGCACTCATCCTCATTGCAGTGTTCTCCGTGAACCTTGGAATCTTCCCCATCATTGGCGGGTATTCGCTGCGTGAGTTCCCGGCCGGACCTGAAATGTCCTGGGACTTCATCAAATCCGCCGCCTATCACGGAATCCTCCCGGCTCTCACCATCGTGATCTCGTCCTTCGGTGGCTGGCTGCTCGGTATGCGCAACATGATGGTCTCCACGCTCGCTGAGGACTACGTGGTCACCGCGGAGGCAAAGGGTCTGCGCCCCTCGCGCGTCGCGATGACCTATGCAACCCGCAACGCCGCTCTTCCGTCAATCGCAGGGTTCGGTATCACGCTCGGGTTCGTCGTGGCCGGTTCGATCGTCATGGAGCAGGTGTTCACCTACCCCGGCATCGGAAAGCTGATGATCAACGCTGTGAACGAGAACGACTTCGCACTGATGCAGGGCGTCTTCCTCGTCATCACCATCACTGTTCTCGCAGCGAACTTCATCATGGACCTCATCTATGGATTCATCGACCCGAGGGCGCGCCAAAATGTCTAACGAACACAACAACACCGAAGTGCTCGACAACTCTGAAGCACCAGAACAAAACAGTGACTCGACCTCGCAGAAGGTCGTACGCATTGAGAAGACCGATCGATTCCGCGGCATCAAGGAGATGCTGCCCGCGATGAGCTTTAAGCTCGGAGCAGGCCTCACCATCGTTATCGGAACGATCCTGTTCGCGATCGTCGCCCCATATTTCTCGCAGGATCCGAGGAACTATGACAACGCAGTGTTCCTCCCGCCAAGCGGTGAGCACATCCTGGGCACCAACAACCTGGGCGCGGACCTCTTTGCACAGCTTTCCGCCGGTGCCGGCGGTTCCCTCATGGTGGGTCTGGTTGCCGGTGGAATCGCAATCGTCATGTCCCTGATCTTCGGTGTGGTCTCCGGCTACCTCGGTGGGTGGACTGACGAGTTCCTCTCGCTGATCACCAACATCATGCTCGTCATCCCGGGCCTGCCACTTGTCATCGTGATCGCGTCCTACATGGAGCAACGTTCCATGTGGCTGATTGCGGTCATCCTCGGTTTCACCTCGTGGGCCGGTTCCGCGATCGTGCTGCGACTGCAGGCCCGCTCGCTGCGCAACCGCGACTACACCGCAGCTTCCAGGGTCGCCGGTGAGCGAACCTTCCGGATCGTGACCGTTGAAATCCTGCCCAACCTACTGCCGCTCCTCGCGGCGCAGTTCCTTGGCGCGGTTATCCTGGCCATTCTCTCCGAGGCCGGTCTATCCTTCCTTGGCCTTGGTCCAGACGGAGCGATCACCTGGGGAACCATTTTGAACCAGGCAAGCCAGCACAACGCATTCCAGATGGGCGCGTGGTGGTGGTTTGTGCCACCAGGCCTGATGATCGCCCTGTTTGGTAGTGGTCTTGCAATGATCAACCTCTCGATCGACGAGATCATCAACCCGAAGCTGCGTAACGCTCCACAGGCTGTTAAGCAGGTCCGTAAAGCCCAGAAGGCTGCCCGTGCCGCAGCTCGTGCACAGAACTAAGGAGGCGGCAACCATGACTGAAACTGCTCTCTACGCCGGTCCGCTCAGCTCAGCGGAGCACTCCACCTACATGGCAGAGAACGAGCCGGTGCTCACAGCCCACGACATCTCGATCACCTACGAGGTGAACCCGCCGGTTCACGCCGTGAAGAACGTGTCGCTCACCCTGAACCGCGGTGAGATTCTCGGCCTCGCGGGGGAGTCCGGCTGCGGCAAGACCACCCTCGCGTACGGAATCAACCAACTCCTCAAGCCTCCGGCCCTGCGCACGGGCGGTGAGATCACGTTCCACGACAAAGACGGAACGGACATCAACGTCGCCTCGCTGTCGGGCGACAGCCTGCGTGCGTTTCGCTGGGACAAGATCTCGATGGTGTTCCAGGGCGCGATGAACTCGCTCAACCCGGTCATCTCCATCAAGGCGCAACTTTTTGACGTGTTCACCACGCACCGTCCGGAGATGTCCAAGCGGGAGAAGCTCGAACGTTCGGAGGAACTCCTGAAACTCGTCGGCGTGGACCCACGTCGCCTCGACTCGTTCGCACACGAACTGTCGGGCGGTATGCGTCAGCGCGTAATGATCGCCATGGCCCTTGCCCTTAACCCGCAGGTCATGATCATGGATGAGCCAACCACAGCACTTGACGTGGTCGTGCAGAGGGGCATCCTGCGCGAGGTCATGCGACTGCGCGAACAGTTCAACTTCGCGGTCGTCTTCATCACCCACGACCTTCCGCTGCTGCTTGAGATCTCAGACCGCATTGCGGTCATGCTCAAGGGCGAGATCGTGGAGTTGGATACCTCGAAGAACATCTACGAGAAGCCTCAGCACGAGTACACCAAGAAGCTGCTCGGATCATTCCCAAGCCTCACCGGTGCTCGCGGCGGTTTTGTCCGCTCGGGCGTTGACGAGACTGCTACTGCTCAGGGAGACCAATCATGACCCTCGAAGTCACCGACCTGACCAAGGACTTCAAGATTCGCAAGGGCTTGAGGAGCAGCCTGCTGCGTGCGGTCAACGAAGCCAACTTTGTCCTTGAGCCGGGTAAGACCATCGCTTTGGTGGGTGAGTCCGGTTCTGGTAAGTCCACCATTGCCCGTATGATCGCGAAGTTGGAGACCCCATCCTCGGGAACCATAGCGATTGATGGCAAGCGGTCGGCTACTCGTGGTGCGGGCTTGCGTCAGTATCGTCGTAACGTGCAGATGGTGTTCCAGGACCCATTTGCCTCGTTGAATCCATTCCACACGATTGCCCACCACCTGGAGCGTCCGCTGCGACTGCACGGCAAGGCGAGGACTCAGGCTGAGGTGGACACGAAGGTCGTCGAACTGCTTGAGCGTGTGAACCTTGAGCCCGCTGCGGATATAGCACGTCGTCGTCCGCACGAACTGTCGGGTGGTCAGCGTCAGCGTGTCGCCATCGCTCGTGCGCTCGCGCCGGGTGCCCGGTACCTGATCGCGGACGAGCCGGTGTCGATGCTTGACGTGTCGATCCGTCTCTCGGTTCTGAACCTGCTGGCTCGCCTGCAACGCGAGGACAATCTGGGCGTTTTGTACATTACGCACGACCTTGCCACGGCACGTCACTTCTCGGACGAGATCATGGTCATGTACAAGGGAAACATCGTTGAGCGTGGTCTATCGGACGAGGTCATCTTGAACCCGCAGCACGATTACACCAAGATCCTGCTCGCTGCGGCCCCGAACCCTGCCAACCACGGCAAGTTGCGGGAGTCTGTGCGTGAGGAACTTGCGTCCGCGGCTGCGGGCAATGGCGGGGATCGCGACCAGTTTGGAACTCGCGGTCTATGACGGTTCCACATCAGTCGGTAGAGCCGCTTCACTCGGGTGGGGCGGCTCTGCCGTTGGGGGAAGCCTTTGGTCTGCTCCCTCAACCTTCACGGCCAGTTGTCTCGCCCGACCCCTCGCGGGTTTTCGTGCTCAGCGAGACTGACACTATTCATGCGGACACGTCATCGCTTGCGGGTGCTCGCCTGTTCGCGGCGCAGGTGCGCGAGGCGTTCGGCATCCACTTGAATCTACAGCGGGCCGATGGCGCCGCAACTGACGTTGCTGCTGGAAGAGCCGGCTTGGCGACGATTCCTAAAGTCGAGCGTGCCACGCCAGCTTCCAGCGGTGTGGTTCGGTTTACGCGCGTGCCTGATCTTGAGGATGCGTATGCCCTTGAGATCGATGACCACGGTATCGCGGTGGTTTCCCGCGATGAGGATGGGCTGCTCGCCGCCGTGGCAACGCTACGCCAACTTGCTGGTCCAGATGCGTTCCGTCGCGCACCGGTGACGCGGGGTCAGGTTGCCTACCCGCAGGTTACTGTCAATGACTCGCCGCGTTTCGAGTGGCGTGGCGTGCACCTGGATGTGGCTCGACACTTCATGCCGAAGGACGGGGTACTCCGATTCATTGACCTCGCGGCAAGCCACAAGCTCAACGTGGTGCACCTGCACCTGACCGACGATCAGGGATGGCGGGTTGAGATCAAGGCGTTCCCGGAACTGACCCGCGTGGGCGCGTGGCGTGCCGAGAGCGGTCTGGGCGCGTGGCGGCACAACCGTTTTGATGGTCAACCGCATGGCGGGTTCTACACGCAGGATGATCTACGCGAGATCGTGGCGTTCGCGAAGGATCGCGGCATCACGATCATGCCCGAGATCGACGTGCCGGGGCACTCGCAGGCAGCCATTGCGGCGTATCCGCACCTCGGCTGCGCAACCGCCAGCGATGAGCCACCGGTGGTCCGCACAACCTGGGGCATCTCCACGCAGGTCTTGAACCCTAATCATGACACCGTTGACTTCTTCAAAACCGTGTTCGATGAGGTCATAGACGTTTTCGACACCCCATACATAGGCCTTGGCGGCGATGAGGTGCCACCTCTTCTATGGCGCGAGGATCCGCAGATCGTTGCGTTTGCCAGCGAGTTAGGACTCAAGTCAGTCGACGAACTGCATGGCTGGTTCCTCGGCCAGTTGGGTGACTTTATCGTCTCCAAGGGGCGCCGCCCAGTCGTCTGGGACGAAGGTAGCTCCCCATACCTGTCCACCGAGGCGATCGTGACCACGTGGCGCGGCTACCAGTCCGGTGCGCAGGCTCTCGCACTCGGATATGACATCGTGCTCGCACCAGAGCAGAACCTTTATCTCGATCACCGGGCAGCGGACGGAGATCAAGAGCCCGTTCCGGTTGGTTTCGTACGCACGCTGAATGACGTGCTGGCGTTCGAGCCGGACAAGTTACCGCATCTCGGCACCCAGCCGAGCACCCAGGGTGAGTCCGAGGCACAAGGCGACCGGATCGTCGCCAATCAGGCACACGAGAGTGGGGAAGAGCCCCCTCGCACGGCACGGAAATCGCGGTTGCTGGGCGTTCAGGCACAACTGTGGACCGAGCATCTCAACACGCCACGGCGAGTTGACTACGCCGCGTACCCGCGCCTGAGCGCGTTTGCCGAGGTCGCATGGAGTCCGCGTGTCGACCGTACCGCAGGTACGGATGCGGCCATCGAGTTCGTTGAGCGGCTGAGCGCCCACCACCTGCCTCGGCTCGACGCCGCTGGCGTCGAGTACCGTCCACTGGACGGGCCGCTCCCATGGCAGCAGCGACCGGGCGTGCTGGGGTGGCCGCTCGACCTTGAGCAGGTGTTGCGTGAGGCCGGTGAACACGTGGGTGGCTGGCATGAGGGCATGGAACTGGAGGTCTCGGATGATGACGTGGCAGGGGAGACCTCTGCCGCGAGCGAGGTGCACTCCGAATGATCATCGCGGGGGCGTACCTTCCCGAGAACCCAACCGATCCGGTGGACATCCACGTGGAGCGCGATCGCATTACGGCGATCACCCCACACGATGCCAGCGTCCTCACCGGTGAGAGCACTATCGATGCCCATGGCCTCATTGCGATGCCCGGGCTCGTGGACTCGCACGTCCACGGTGAGGGAGCGTTGTTTGAACCGCGTGTGCAACGCGCGATGCTCAAACAGGGCGTCACGAGCGTTGTCCTTGGGCAGGACGGCGTGTCCTTCGCGCCGTCTCCCGCCGGAACGGGCCATTGCGCGGCGAAGTGGGCGGAAAACTACTTTGCCGCCATCAACGGCGCGGCTCCCAGCGGGTTCTCGCGGGGGTCAATCGCGGATTTCCTGGAGATTTTCGACGAGACCACGGCTTTGAACGTCGGCTATCTGATTCCGCATGGCACGGTTCGCTACGCCGTGAAGGGCGGTGGACCGGGAGCAGCCACAGATGCTGAACTCGCGCAGATGAGCGCACTCGTGCGTGAAGGGCTGCGTGACGGGGCGTGCGGTATCTCCACCGGTCTCGAATACACTCCCGCGAAGTTCTCAGACACCCGGGAACTCACCGAACTATTGCAGATCGTGGCCGACCACGGGCTGCCACATGTCAGTCACATGCGCGGATACGAGTCGGCAGCGGTGACCGCACTTGAGGAACTTCGGTCACTCGCGGTCGCCACGGGAATCCACACCCACGTATCCCACCTGCACGGGCCGCACCGCGAGATCACCGAGGCCCTCGACGCGTTCGGCACCGCGGGGTTGGGTATCACCTATGACACCTACCCGTACCTGCGGGGCTGCACGATCCTCTCGATGCTCGCGCTGCCGAGCTGGTTGCCGGTTGCGGATGTTGATGCCATGCTTGCTGCGCTGGGCGACCCGGAGCAGATTGCGCGACTGCACCGCGAACACCTCGATGCGCTGGACGAGTTGTGGCCACGCGTGACCCTGGCTGCGGTACCGGGCGAACTCTCATGGACCGAAGGCCTCAGCCTGCCCGAAGCAGCCACGCGCCTCGGGCTCAGCCCGGCCGACTGCCTGATCGAGTTGCTGAGAGCATCGCGATTGCGGGCCTCGGCGGTCTTCGCGCAACCACCCACCAACAGCCCCGAATCGGTGCGCCAGTTCGCACTCGACGAACGGCACGTCGCCGGTTCGGATGCGATCTACCAGGGCGGCAGTCCACACCCACGCGGCTGGGGAACATTCGCCAATTACCTACGCACCTACGTGATCGATGGACAGAACTGGACACTCGCGGATGCCGCACAGCACCTCGCACGTCGAAGCGCGGAACTCTTCCGATTCACCTCGCACGGACACTTAGGCGTTGGGAAGATAGCGGATATCGCGCTGCTCGACCTTGACCAGGTCCGAGACACCGCGACCTATGAGGATCCGCAATCCGAGGCCACTGGAATCGACACGGTCATAGTTCGTGGAACACCCGTGCTCCGCGACGGTGAACTCACTGGTGCGACGCCAGGGCGACCGCTGCGGCCAGAACCACGGTAATCGTCGCCAAGCGCCTCGGATGTGGCGCGCAGCACCGCCCAAACAGCCACATACGTAAACCGATACAAGGAAAAACATGAGTAACCATCGGCCCATAGGAGCCGCAACAAAAGGGCTTGCCCTGCGCGGTCCGCGCACTCTGGGGGAACTCCGTGAACAGTTCGCGGCCACCCCACACGTGATCGGCGGTTCACTCACACGCTATCCGGTCCTAGAACTGCGCCAGGAAGCGGTGGCGCACAACATCGCACTCATGGCAGCAGTCACCGGGCGACTTGGCGTCCAGCATGCGCCGCACATCAAGACCTCCATGTCGCCTCAGCTCGTGCAGCAGCAGCTCAGCGCGGGCAGTTGGGGCGTGACCACGGCAACCGTCGGACACATTTCGGCGCTCCTGTCGTGGGGACTGACGGGCTTGGACAACATCTTCCACGCCAATCAGGTTGTGCGTCCCGAAGACGCCGCCTACCTTGCGAGCGAAGTGCACGCTGCACACGTAGACGGCCGAGAACTCACGATCTACGTGTACGTGGATTCCGCCGCCGGTGTCTCGGGAATCAGCCAGGGAATCACCGAATTCGTTGCGTCAACGGGCTTGAACGCCGATGCTGCAGAGGACGTGCGCAAACACCTCGTTGTGACCGTGGAACTGGGTGTTCCAGACGGTCGGACGGGCGTGCGCTCAACGGATGACGCACGCGAGGTGGCACGGTGTGCCCGTGAGGCAGGACTGACTGTGCGCGGAGTCTCCGGATACGAGGGGTCGGTGGCCTCTGGTCAGACGGTGGAAGACCTTCATGCTGTGGGGGAGTTCGTTCGGGAACTGCGGTCTCTGGCAGGGCTGCTTGTGGAAGAGGGCCTGATCGATGTTGCGGCGGGTGGAGGCGAGATCGGTTCGGTGATCGTGTCCGCTGGAGGCTCCGCGTATCTGGATGTGGTGCTTGCTGAACTTGCCGGGCCTATCGCTCTGTCCGGTACCGGAGAACAAATCCCTGTCATTCCTGTCGTGCGCGCCGGAGCCTACGTCATCCACGATCACGGCCTACTCGAACGAGCCAACCCGTGGAAACGCATGCCTGCACAGTGGTTCGGCGACGCTGAATCGGCGCAACCGCAGGCCGCGGCAACGATCCACGCAGTCGTCCTCTCAACACCAGAACCTGGACTCGCGCTGCTCAACGTTGGTCGGCGCGACCTGCCATTCGACATTGACCTCCCGCGCATACTCAGCCACAACGGGTGGCAGGTGACCGCAGTCAACGACCAACATGCCTTTGTTCGCCCCGTTGCCGGAGAAGAACCGGAGCCGTTGCAGCCAGGCGACATCATGACCCTCGGGATATCACACCCGTGCACCCTCTTCGACAAGTGGACGCACGCCCTTGTCACCGACAACGATCATCGAATCGTTGACATCATCGAAACCCAGTTCTAGTCAACACCAGTCGTAGGAGAACATCGTGACCGAATGGACCAAGCAGGCAATCAGCACCCCGAACGCTCCAGCGCCAGCGCACACCTTCCACCAGGGCGTCCGCAAAGGACCTTTCGTGCAGGTGAGCGGCCAGGGACCGGTGGACCCGGCGACCGGTGAATACCTCTATATCGGGGACGTCAAAGCGCAGACCATCCGTACCCTCGAGAACGTCAAGGCAATCGTCGAGGCATCGGGTGCCACCTTCGACGACGTGGTCATGCTGCGCGTGTACCTCACCACGCGCGATGACTTCACCGCCATGAACGAGGCCTACGGGGAGTTCGTGGCAGCCAACTGCCCAGGTGGCGTACTGCCATCGCGGACAACCGTCATGACCGGCCTGCCACGCGAAGAGATGCTCATCGAGATTGACGCGATCGCTATCACCGCAAACTAGCCCCTGGAGCACAAAAAATCCCTGGTCACACGGAATCACTTCCGCGTGACCAGGGACTATCCGACCTAGGCTACAGCTCGTTGACTACAGGAGTTCCAGGTACGTGATCCACCACAGTGATGTGTGATGCCAGAGCCTCGGAATCCACAGAAGCCACGACTAGAGACATGCGCTCACCGGCAGGATTCTCAAGCTCAACGGTTGCTCCTGATCGGGGTGCACCGCCGCAACGCACCAGTTGAACCTCACGGATGAAGTCGTAGTCAGCCCGATCCTCACGGACACCGATTGGAAGCACAGTACCCTCACGGACATACAACGGCATCGAATCGAAGGCGTGGACCTCGGTACGCCAGCCACCACCAGTGACCACCTCACCCGTGAGCAGGTTCGTCCACTTGCCTGCAGGAAGATAGAACTGAACCTCACCCGAGGCACTGAATACCGGAGCCACAAGCAGGTCAGAGCCAATCATGTACTGACGGTCGAGGAACGCAGCGGTAGGATCCTGCGGGAACTCGAGCACCATCGCACGCATGAATGGAACGCCGGTGCGGTGTGCGTTCTGGCCAACCGCATAGAAATACGGCATGAGACGTGCCTTGAGTTTGGTGAATCGACGCGTCACCTCCACGGCGGACTGCCCGGGGCTCTCTGAGCCATCGTCAAAAAGCCACGGCACGCGATACGAGCGGGAACCGTGCAAACGCGAGTGGGAGGACATCAAGCCGAAGGCCACCCAACGCTTGAACACCCCCGAATCAGGCATGCCCTCGAACCCTCCGATGTCGTGGCTCCAAAAGCCAAAACCTGACATGGAAAGCGACAGCCCGCCACGCAGGGTCTCCGCCATGGACTCGTACGATGACGAGTTGTCCCCACCCCAGTGCACCGGCATTTTCTGCCCGCCGGCCGTTGCCGAACGTGCAAACAGGACGGCCTCCCCCTTGCCACGAACCTCTTCCAAGACCTCAAAAACAGCCTGGTTGTACAACTGGGTGTACCAGTTGTGCATTGCAGCGGGATCAATGGCGTCATGCCACACAAGATCAGCCGGGATGCGCTCGCCAAAGTCGGTTTTGATGGCATCAATGCCCTGATGGAGCAACGTGCGGATCTTTGACTGGAACCACGCGGTCGCCTCAGGGTTGGTGAAGTCGACCAGTGCCATACCTGCCTGCCACATGTCCCACTGCCACACGGAGCCGTCAGCCCGCTTTACCAAGTAGCCTGCCTGCGCTGCTTCATCAAAGAGTACGGACCGTTGCGCGATGTAAGGATTGATCCATGCTGAAAGATGCAGATCCTTATCTTTGTGAAGCCGTTTGAGCATCCCCTCCGGATCAGGGAACACCGACTCATCCCACACGAAGTCCGTCCAGTTGAACTCATGCATCCAAAAGCAGTCGAAGTGGAACACGGACAGCGGAATATCCCGCTCGGACATGCCATCAATGAACGAGTTGACGGTGTCTTCGTCGTATGAAGTCGTAAAGGATGTGGAGAGCCACAGGCCATATGACCACGCTGGAACGGAAGCAGGACGACCGGTCAACGCCGTGTAACGTGCCAAAGCACCCTTCTGAGTAGGTCCATCGAAGATCAGGATCTCGATTTCCTCGCCAGGTACGCTCATTTGAACTTGTTCGACAGTCTCAGAACCAACCTCGTATGAAACGTGCCCTGGATAGTTCACAAGAACACCATATCCACGCGAGGAAAGGTGGAACGGAACTGCTTTATAGGACTGCTCCGACGCGGTGCCGCCATCGGCGTTCCATACGTCAACGCTCTGGCCATTCTTGATGAGCGGGCCAAACCGTTCCCCCAAGCCGTAAATGAGTTCACCAACCGACAATCCCAACTGCGCATGCATGTAATGCGAGGCTGGAGGACGACCAGTGCTGGACACGCCGGTTGCACCAACCGGTTCGACCGCAACAGCTGCGCTCTCATCAAGCGTGACGTAACCGATCGACTTAGGTGTCATCTTTGTCAGAAGACGTCCACCCGAGGTGATCTCTACATTCCATGGAGCGCCCTTGGTGACCGTCGCAGTCAGTGCGCCAGTAGAAAAAGTCGCCGAATCGTCGCCAATCTCAACGACCGGTGCGACCGGGCTGCCTTCCAGATCAAAACCCGGCTGCGGGTGCCCGCCCTTGTGGTTATAGGCGTGAATCTTCAACACGCCTTCAGCAGGCGAGGAAAAAGACACCGTCAGCGATGTCAGGTTCAAGGTATCGCCACGCTTTGTGATGACACGGGTGGGCGCGTAGACGACAAGCGAATCATCGTGTTGGGCGAACTCGTACGCCTCTTGAGCGTACTTGACCGAAACACCAGGTCTGAGACTCCAGAACCCATCGGTGAACTTCATAACCGAACTAACTCCTCATGCGGACAACTCCGCACCAGTTGAAGAACAAAAGACAATAGCGGGTGCGCCGTATAACGACCTTGCGGTGCGCGCAACGACACCTAGTGCGGGGCCAGACCATAATCGCCTAGCCCCGCGGAAGATCAAGCCTTGACTCCGCCAGCGGCAAGGCCCGATTTCCAGAATCTCTGCAGACTCAGGAACACAATTGCAACGGGCACAACAGAGACCAGAGCACCGACGATGACTAGGGTCTGTAGTCCGGGAACCGTCATGGACGCTTGATTCCATCCCGATAGTCCAACAGTGATCGGCTGCAACTTCACATCATTGAGCACCAAGAGTGGCAGCATGTAGCTGTTCCACGTTCCGATGAATGAAAACAGCACGATGGTCACTCCGCCGTTCAGGAGCATCTTGAACGCGATGGAGAAGAAAGTACGCAGTTCACCTGCGCCGTCGATACGTGCAGCCTCAAGGATTTCCACAGGTACTGCTTGGCTCGCAAAGACGAAGCCCAACATCACCCCGAATGGGTAGACCAGCGAGGGAAGCAAGACACCCCACATGGTGTTGTTCAAGCCAAGCTCCACCAAAAGCAGATACGTTGGCTGAGCCAAGACCGTCGTTGGAATCAGCATGGAACCCATGACTGCCGCAAGAATGACATTACGACCGCGGAACTGGTAAACAGCTAGCGCATAGCCAGCCATAAGACAGATCAACGTGATGAGGACTGAGCCCACACCCGAGTAGACAAATGAGTTGAGTAGCCAGCGCCAGAAGATGCCGCCGTCATAATCGGTCAAGGCTTTGAGGTTCTCAAAGAGGTTGAAGTTCGCAAACCACAAGCCAGGAGTAGAGAACAGATCGCTCGTGGACTTGGTCGATGCGACGACAAGCCAATACACGGGAACGAGGAAGTACAACGCCACCGCGATCATGAAGACCCAACTGATCGAGCGGGCCCACAGTGCAGGGCGTTCGCCGCCCTCGTGTGCGTAACGAACCTTACGTTTCTTAGCGGATTGGCCCTTCTGCGTCGATGGGGCTGGCGCGGTTCCGGCAGACCGTAATGTTGCGCGGGTGGGAGCCTTCTGAGCGTGAGTATCCGACATCACCGACCGCCCTTCTTCTTGCCGTTGGTGAGTGCAGAGACAATGATTGACAAAGCAAAGGTCGCAATGCCCAGGATGATCGCCATTGCCGAACCAAGGTTGGCGTTACCGCCTAGGGTCGTTGCCTGATAAATCGCCATGTTGGGCGAGTACGCGCCGGAGATGTTTGACGTTATCGATCGGAGTACGGTTGGCTCGTTGAAGAGTTGGAAAGTACCGATGATCGAGAATAGCGTGGTCAACAAGACCGCACCGGAGATCATCGGGATCTTGATCTGCAATGCGGTGCGGACCTCGCCAGCACCATCAATGCGGGCGGCCTCGTAGATATCCCGGGGCACGGCTTGAAGCGACGAGAAAATGATGATCATATTCACGCCTGTCACGGACCAAATCACCACGTTGATCATCGACCACATCACGGTGTCTGGAGTCAGGAACTGGGCGTTGATGCCCAAAGAGTTCAAGATATCGATGATAGGGCTGACTTTGGGCTGGTATAGGAAACCCCAGAGCAACGCAGCCACAACCGAGGGGACCGCGTAGGGCAGAAACACCGAAAGCTGGAAAAACCGTTTGAACCGGACCACCGCTGAATCGAACAGAAGTGCCAGAAGTAGTGCGAAGGCCAACATGACCGGCACCTGTATGACTGCGAACAAAAGCACACGGCCAAAACTGCCGACGAACTCGGAATTCGAAAACGCTTGCACGTAGTTGTCGAAACCAACAAAAACTGATTCGTTTGCACCACCGAAGCCAAGACCACTGCGCTGAACTGAATAGAAACTCTTGAACAGTGCAATGAAGATCGGCACGATCATGAAAACGAGGAACAACACCACAAATGGCGTGAGGAAGAGATACGGCGCGAGCCGTAGCCCGCCGCTCACAGCACGGCGGGCTACTCGCGCGGTTTTATCCGCGGTCTTTTTCATGCTTGCGCTTACTCAACCACGCTCAGGCCAAGGTTTGCGACATCCTTAACCGTTGAAGCTTGGACAGCATCAAGAGCCTCAGAGAAGCTCTGCCTTCCGTTCACTACCTTCGCGAATTGATCCTTGATCGCGTCCTGAGCGAGATCGTGCGTTGGGCCAGGTGTCCACCCCGTCGGAACGGACTCCGCCGCCGCTGCGAACACCTCGTTGATGACCTGACCGCCAAAGTACTCGTTCTCAGTCAACAACCGGTCGCTTTCGAGGCCGACAGTGGCGGCTGGGAAGATGCCGCCGTCAAGTAGCGTGTTTACACCCTCTTCAGAAGCGTTCAGCCAGGTAAGGAACTGCATCGCTTCGGCGACGTGTTCCGTTCCAGTCGGAATCACATCCACTGAGCCACCGGCGGTTCCAGCCGCAGGCTGACCGTCGAATGTGGGAGAAGGTGCGACCGACCAGTCTCCTGCCAGATCCTTTGCGTTCTCCTGCAACAACGCTGGGAACCATGCTGCGTAGTTCACGGTTGCGATCGAGCCATCGCTGATGGAAGCCCAGTACTCGGGGGTCCACATTTCGACTACCTTTACGAGGTCTTCATCAAGCAGCGTTTGCCATACTTCTGCGACCTTCTGAGAGGCAGCATCGTTGACAGAGACCTTCCACGCGTCGTTCTCAATCGAGAACCACGTACCACCGTTCGCTACGACCTCTTGAGTCCAGAAACCAGCTTCGTTGGGTGACAGCTGAGCGATGTACGTGTCTGGGTTCTCCTCCTTCAATGAGCGAGCCGCCTCGATGTACTCATCCCATGTGGTCGGCACATCGACGCCCGCTGCCTCGAAGAGATCGGAACGGTACATCAGGGCTGTTGGCCCCGAGTCCTGGGGAACACCGTAGATCGAATCGCCGAACGTGACGTTGTTCCACGCGCCCTCGGGGAAAGCATCCTTGATGTCTGTGGTGTAGGCAGCCACATCAATGAGACGATTGTTGATCACGTGCTGAGGGATATTTCCACCCTCCATCTGCACGATGTCGGGTGCAGTGCCGGAATCGATGGCGGTAGGAATCTTGTCCCCATCGTCACCGGTCATCCGGTAAAAATCAACCTGGATGTCAGGGTTCTTACTGTTCCACGTGGCAATGGAGTCTTCCAGTCCGGTTGCCCAGCCCCAGAAAGACAACGTGACCTTCTCGCCGCTTGGCGCAGTAGTGGTCGTATTGTCAGACGGAGCATCGTTGCTGCTTGAGCATGCACTGAGAACGAGCGCGCTTGCTGCGAGTGCTGCAACCGCGCCGCTCATGCGACGTGCAGTTTTTCTCATCGTCGTACCTTTCATAATCCGCCGGATTGCGGAAGGGGTGGCATTACGCCACTAGTTGGTTGTTGACTCTTCCTCGATAACCGCATAGCCGTGGGGTTCCACGGTGATCGATGAATCCACGGTGGTGCCCGTGAGCAGTTCACGTCCGTAGGCTGTCACCGTGTGTTGTGAGTCGGTGTGGTTGAGCACAAAGAGGTACGTGCGTTCACCACTGTTGCGCCGAACGATTTCCAAACCGTCCCCAGCCTGTGGGTGGGTCTTTGCAATCGATGCTGTGTGTGCAAGTTCGCGCACCAACTCACGCAGGTCCTCGCCGCACACCTTGGTGGAGATGTACGTTGCGATGCCCTTGCCATACGCGTTGCGCGTGATGGCTGGCACCGCTGCGAGGTCGGAGGACGCGTAGGTGGCTAGGGTCGAGGCCGTCGTTGGACGTACGGTTTCACCCCAGCTGTAACCGCGCATGTTGTTAGAGAGCGAACGGTGCTCTCCTTCGACGAGCGGCCAGTGTTCGTCCACCTTGACGCCAAGAACTTCAGCGAATGCTGCGGTGAATGAATCACCGATCCGCACGTTGAGGTTCTCGTCGGCGCTTCCGCTGAAGTACCAAACTGCCGTGTGTCCGCCTGAGCGGACGTAAGCGGAGAGGTTAGCGGCTTGTTCATCGCTGACCGCGATGAAGTTTGGTATGAGCACAAGGTCGTAATCATCGAGTGGTGCTCCAAGCTGAACAAAGTCTGCAGCGTAACCTTCAAGCCACAGAGCTTTGTGAACGTCGCGCACGGCAGGCAGGAACGCTATGTCGCTCGAAGGCATGGCCCGCGTTTCTGCCGCCCACCAAGCGTCTGGTTCCCAGACGATGGCGATCTTTGCTGCGTTGGTACGTTCACCGGCTATGGGTGCTTCAGTGAGTGATGCTAGTTTCTGCAGCGTTTGCCCCAAAGACACGATCTCGCGCCACCCACGGGTGTCCTCACCGGTGTGCGGAATCATTCCCGAGTGGAAGAACTCGGCCCCAGTGCGCGGGGTGCGCCACTGGAAGAACAGGGAACTGTTGGAACCGTGGGCGATGTACTGCAGTGTGTTGCGTGCCATGCGGCCGGGGGCCTTAGGGAACATGCGCCCTGCAGCATAGTCGTAGATGACTGTTGTGGCCTGCTCCATCACCATCCAAGGCTGGCCGTTGTTGAATGATCGACTCAGTTCGGATGCAAATGCCACGTGTGCTTCCCCATCCATGGATGTGGAGTCGAGATAGTGATCAATTGACACCACATCGATGTCTTGGGCAAAGTCCCACTGGTTGTAGTGGTTCCACGTCGGGAGCATAAAGTTTGTGGTGAGCGGTACGTCGGGGCTCAATGCTCGTACGATCTCAACTTGGTCACCGAGCACTGCGCGTAGTTGGTCTGCGCAGAAGCGCTTAAAGTCTAGGATCGCGGTGGGATTTGGCAGGTACTGTGTGTCCTGAGGTGCGAATATCTCTTCCCACGTTGAATATTGTTGTGACCAGAATCGAGAGTTCCACACATGGTTGAGTTGCTGGATAGTGCCGTATTTGTTGCACAACCAGGATCTGAATGCGGCGTCGGTTTGGGGTCCGTATGAGATGGTTCCATACTCGTTGTGCAGGTGCCACATCAGCAGCGCCGGGTGCTGTGCGTAGCGCTGCACAAGTTCGCGTGTAACTCGCTTGGCGGCCTCCCGATATGCAGTTGATGATGGGTTGTACGTGTCACGGGACCCATGTATCAGGCGTACGCCGGCCTTTGTAATGGGCAGGCCCTCAGGATGGGCGAGAGTGAACCAAGGGGGTGGTGAAGCTGTCGGGGTGGCAAGAACGACTCTAATGTCATTGGCTGCCATGAGGTCCATGACTTCGTCGAGCCAGTCGAAGGAAAACACGCCCTCCTGTGGTTCGATCGTGGACCACGAGAACACGCCCACCGTCACGGTGTTTACGCCTGCATCTTTCATGAGACGAACATCTTCGTCCCACACTTCGCGGGGCCACTGGTCGGGGTTGTAATCGCCGCCAAACAAGATCATTGGTACCTTCAAGGCGCTAGCCGACACGATAGGTCTCCTTTGGGGTGTTGCAAGGGGCTGGACTTATTGTTGGACTCGGGAACTGTCTCATAAGTGATTCGATCAGAATCGTCGAAACGTTTCGCTTTAAAGCCTGCTCAGAGACGGATTTCGTGTACATGAGGTCTACCGTGCCACTGGGCCGACGCTGCCAAGGCGGCGATACGTTGGGGGAAGCAGTTCCACGCGCGGGTCGAGGGGCTCCTCGAGTGATTTCATTGCAAGGGCTACGGCACGAGCGCAGGAATCCTGTGCGATGAGGGGAATTGAGTCGAGTGGGACGTCAAGTTCGTGCATGTCGAAACTTGTTCCCGCTGATACCAAGGAAATGTGTTCGGGAACATTGAGATTACGCGCGGCGAGATATGACTCAACCGTCTTGTGACTGAAGTCATCGCAGTTGAGTACCAGCGCGGTTGGTGGGTTGGGCGCCGCGAACATCGCGTCGAGCTGTTCGCGCAGCAATCCATTGTTGTTGTCCCCGAACGTGAAGTGGGTGACGATACCGCGTTCGGTGGCGGCCTGGTCAAACCCCTCAAGTAAACGTTGGGGAAAGTTTGCTCCGCGGGTGTAAGTGACCTCGGCTTGGCCCACCAAGCCGATGCTCCGATGGCCGTACTCTGCGAGGGAACGAACCGCTAACTCGCCGGCTGCGCGGAAGTCCAAGTCAACGCATATGAGGCCATCAGTGTTGGCGGGTACGCCTATGACCACCGAAGGTGTGGGGAGGTTGCGCACGAGTTCCACGCGAGGGTCGTCCTCGGCGACATCAAGCAAGATGATGCAGTCTGCAAGTCTGCTTGACGCGACACGCTCCAGCCCTCCGATAGCTTCATCCTCGGTCATGAGTAGAACGTCGTAATCATAGTTGCGTGCCTCATCTACAACTGAAAGCACGAAGTTCATATGTGCGGCACGGTTGGTGTCTCGACGCATGGGCGCGGTTAGGGCGAAGATCTGGCTGCGGGTCCCGCCGAGCATTCTAGCCCCGGCATTGGGTTGGTAGTTGAGTTTCACCACGGCCGCTTCGACTTTTTCGCGGGTTTTGGAAGATACCGAGCGCTTGCCGTTCAATGCGTAGGATACGGTGCTTATGGACACGCCTGCTTCGCGTGCCACATCGTGTATCGTCGCCATCGCACATACTCCGAGAATTTCACTTGAGCGCCTAAGTGTTTCGCATACAATAAGCGAAACGTTTCGACACTGATTGCATTGAGCCTATGCCACGCCTACAACATATGGCAAATGAGCAGTTCATAGCGCCATCAAGGTGAGGTAGGGTGCGGCCTTCGCCAAGCTAAATCATGTACATCTTCGCCTATGCGGCTCCCAAAGGACCTGACATAGGAGTCCTCTGAGAGCCGCACTAAGGATTGCGCCGTCTACCTTTGGCCTACACCCGAGTGCCAGTTCCTTAGCGTTGAGCCGGGACTAGATGTCGTAGTTAATCTGATCAACGCTGGGAAGGGTGTTCGTCGTGGCCAACGTCCGGTACCAGAATGCCGAGTCCTTCCAGGTGCGCTCCAGGGTTTCGTAGTCGACACGAATGATCCCGAAGCGGCGTTCGTATCCCCACGCCCACTCGAAATTGTCCAGGAGGGACCACGCGAAGTATCCACGCACATCAACACCCTGTTCGTAGGCGTCGAGTACTGCCGCGATGTGATCGTGCAGATAAGACACCCGACGCACGTCATGGATGCGTCCATCTACAACCTCATCAGCAAAGGCCGCACCGTTCTCGGTGATCATCAAAGGCTGGTCCGGATAGTTCTCTTTAAGGGACAAGAGCAGTTCCGTCATACCCGACGGATCAATGTTCCAGCCCATCGCGGTGTAGGGGCCAGGCAGTGGGAGCCACTTGACGTGTTCCGAGCCGATCCATGGACTGTGCGAGGAGTTACCGTGTCCATCGTTGTCTGAGGCTCCGTCGGCTTCCTCGCCCTCGCGAGGCCCGCGGACCATTCCGGTGGAGTAGTAGTTGACGCCGAGCATATCGAGCGGAATGTTGATGAGCTCAGTGTCGCCCTCAAGAACGAAAGACCAGTCCGTGACCTCTTTGGTGTCCTCGAGGACATCCGCAGGGTAAGTGCCCTTCAGCAGTGGTTCAAGGAAGACGCGGTTTGCGAGACCATCGATACGGCGTAAAGCGTCTTGGTCTCCTGCATCTGAGGGGTCTTCCATCCGGGTGACGTGTAGGTTGAGTGTGACTGAGAGCTTGGCACTGTCACCGAGAACTTCGCGAATAGCGCGTCCCGCGAGTCCGTGAGCAAGGTTGAGGTGATGGACAGCCTGAAGCGCTGCGAGCGGCTCGGTGCGGCCAGGTGCGTGGACGCCGGAACCGTAGCCCAGATAGGCGGAGCACCACGGCTCGTTCAACGTGGTCCACGTGTCGATGTCGCTGCCGAGTTCTTGTGCCATCTTGCGTGCATATTCGGCGAACAGAAGTGCGGTCTCACGGTTGGTCCAACCGCCTTCGTCCTCGAGTTCCTGAGGAAGGTCCCAGTGATACAGAGTGACCACAGGCTTGATGCCCGCTGCCAGAAGGCCTGCAACGAGGTTCTTGTAGAAAGCGATGCCCTCTGGGTTGAAATCTCCTCGTCCTCCTGGCTGCACCCGCGGCCAAGAGATGGAGAAGCGGTACGCATCAAGACCTAGGTTCTTGATGTGTTCGATGTCTTCTTCCCAGCGGTGATAGTGATCATCGGCTACGTCGCCGGTATCCCCGCCCTTCACGAGTCCTGGGGTGTGTGAGTATGTGTCCCAGATTGAAGGACCTCGTCCGCCTTCCTGGGCCCCACCCTCGATTTGGTAGGCGGCGGTGGCGGAACCCCACACAAATGATTCGGGGAAAGTGCGCGCGGTGGTCATGATTGGTGTGCTCCTCGTGATGCTAGCCTCGTTCAGCCCGCTGTGCGGGTTACCTGTTTCCCAACTCGGTACACCAAGATCAGCAGTGTTTTTGGGGCAAGAGAGTCGGGAATGAAAGTGGGAGCGCGTCCACACTTCACGATACATAGTATCGAAACGATTCGACTATTCCTAGCGAAAGGTTCAACAATCTCTGTCGAATACTTCACCGTGTCTAGGGGTTGATGGCTATTGAGTCGCTTGAGGTCGCATGGCGGCTCAGCAATGTCGTCATACAAAAATGTCCGGTCTACGTACGCAATGTACGTAGACCGGACGGTCCTTAGGTGAGAATCTCGCTACGCTTCAGTTCCCACCACTAAGTAGTTACATCAACGCTCTTGTGCTTTTGATCGAGCGCTTACGTCCAGCTCTTCAGCGCTCGATGTCACCCGCGATGAAGGCCTCCAAACGCGCACGACCCTCGGTGTCCTCCATCTGAACCGGAGGGGACTTCATGAAGTAGGTCGAAGCGGAGAGGATCGGGCCGCCAATGCCACGGTCCTTGGCGATCTTCGCAGCACGCACGGCGTCGATGATGATACCGGCCGAGTTGGGGGAATCCCACACCTCAAGCTTGTACTCGAGGTTCAAAGGCACCTCACCAAACGCGCGACCCTCAAGGCGGACGTAAGCCCACTTGCGGTCATCGAGCCAGGCAACGTAGTCCGAAGGACCGATGTGTACGTTGCGGTCGTCCTTCTTGCCGGCGAGGGGACCGTCGTTGATGTTCGAGGTCACGGCCTGGGTCTTCGAGATCTTCTTGGACTCAAGGCGCTCGCGCTCGAGCATGTTCTTGAAGTCCATGTTTCCACCAACGTTGAGCTGGTAGGTACGGTCCAAAATGACACCGCGGTCCTCGAACAGGCGGGCCAGCACACGGTGGGTGATGGTTGCGCCAACCTGGGACTTGATGTCGTCGCCGACGATGGGAACACCGGCAGCCTCAAACTTGGCGGCCCACTCAGGGTCGGAAGCGATGAAGACAGGCAGAGCGTTCACGAAGGCCACGCCAGCGTCGATTGCGCACTGAGCGTAGAACTTCGCGGCAGCCTCGGAACCAACAGGCAGGTAGCAGACGAGAACGTCAACTTCGCGCTCCTTGAGAACCGAAACGACGTCCACAGGCTCGGCACTCGACTCCTCAATGGTTGCGGAGTAGTACTTGCCTAGGCCATCAAGGGTGTGACCGCGCTGAACGGTGATACCGGTCGGTGGGACATCGGCGATCTTGATGGTGTTGTTCTCAGAGGCCTGCGTGGCGTCAGCGAGATCTACCCCGACCTTCTTTGCGTCAACGTCGAAAGCGGCCACGAACTCAAGGTCGGAGATGTGGTAGTCACCGAACTGGACGTGCATGAGGCCAGGTACTTTGTCGTTAACGTCTGCGTTCTTGTAGTACTCGACACCCTGGATGAGGGACGTAGCGCAGTTACCTACACCAACGATGGCGACGCGGATGGAAGAAGACATCCTCGCTCCTTGTTGTCAGTGCCCCGTAGGGCAGGATTCATCGGAAAAAGAAACAGCAAGCTCAGGCAGGTTTGTCGCGACCCGAGCGTCGCCCGGGGTCCTTCGACTTTGACCGCACCCGGTCTCGCTCGGTGTTGATCAGTCCATCGAGCCAACGAACTTCGCGTTCGACCTGCTCTAGACCATGACGCTGCAACTCGAGTGTGTATTCATCGAGTCGTTCGACAGCCCGCGTGTTGGACTCTCGGATCGACTCGAGGCGTTCGTTCATGCGGGAACGGCGGCCCTCGAGAATACGAATTCTTGTCTCGGCGTCAGTCTGGCCAAAGAAAGCGAAACGAACGTCAAAACTCTCATCCTCCCAGGCCGCTGGGCCTGATGAGGCAAGCACGGTTTGTAGGTGTTCCTTGCCGTCTGCGGTCAGCTCGTACACGATCCGGGCGCGTTTCCCGGACAGTGCGTGAGGGGGAGCCTCGGTCGAGGTGTGGCCGGAAATGAAACCACGGGCCTCGAGGGATTTCAGGCAGGGGTAGAGGGAACCATAGGAGAGTGCGCGGAATGACCCCAACACGAGATTGAGGCGCTTACGTAACTCATAGCCATGAAGAGGCGAGTCGTTCAGCATGCCAAGGATCGCTGTCTCAAGGACAGTCGACTTGCTACGCACACGCACCTCCTAAGAACCGTAACTTGGTTGCGATGTATCGAATCGATACATCGCAACCATATGTCGATTCACAGAAGCAAGCAAGGGGCACGACTCGCCGAATCGTCGAGAATTGTGAAGAACGAGCGTGCACCAAGCGTGAAACTGCGCTGATTTCGTGGTTTTTGCTCACGCAATCCCCCGCTTGCCGATCTTGACCACTAAAGTTCAATCTGGGGACGTGAGTCTTTTTGACTGGCGACGAGCCCGCATCACGACGGCACATCGTCGGGAATCAGCGTGCTCACCTGCCCATCGCGGTGCCGCCTGCGGCACCGAAAAGCAAGAACCCGTGTGAAAGGTAAACCGTGGCGAAATCGAACCAAAGCCGCCTCACTGCGGTCGAGAAGCCGACGAGGCGTCGGCTGATCGACTACCCGAGGTACGGAAAGCGTGGCATCCGCCGTTGGATTCCGTCGTGGCGCTTTTTCCTCGGAACGTTTCTGACCGGTGTGGCCCTTGTGGCTGGACTGATCATTGCGGCGTACTCGAGTGTCAAGATCCCTGCCCCGGTCGACATGGCCCTCGCGCAAATCAGCACCGTCTACTACGCCGATGGCGAGCGCGAGATGGGACAGTTCGCGCAGGTCTCGCGCATCCTGATCGACAACCCCGAAGACCTGCCAGACCATGTCGGCCAAGCCGTCGTCGCCGCGGAAGACCGCACGTTCTACACGAATCGCGGTGTGGACTTCAAGGGTATGGCGCGAGCGCTGTACATCAACGTCACCCAGAACAAACGTCAGGGTGGTTCAACCATCACGCAGCAGTACGCCGAGAACTACTACATGGATGGTGCCACCACCTACACCGAGAAGTTCAAGGAAGCACTGCTGTCCATCAAGCTTGCGCAGGAAGTCGAGAAGGACGAGATCCTGCTCAACTACATGAACACGATCTACTTCGGTCGGGGCGCCTCGGGTATCGAGGTTGCCGCGCAACGTTACTTCGAGAAGTCCGCAAAGGACCTGACCGTGGAGGAGGCCGCGCTCATCGCCGGCGTCATCCCATCACCATCGCGCTGGGACCCAGACGCAAGCCCTGAGGCGCGCGAGCAGGCGGAGCGCCGATGGAACTACGTGCTCGACGGCATGGTCGACCTCGGATTCCTGGACGCAACCGAGCGAAACGAGATGGAGTTCCCGGAGACCAAGGAGTACGACAACAAGAACCAGTTCAAGGGCACGCAGGGATACCTCATCGAGCAGGTTCGCAAGGAGGTACTTGAGGTCACCGGCATGACGCAGGACGAACTGGAGACCTCTGGCGTCAAGATCGTTTCGACCTTCGACTATTCGACCCAGCGCAAACTGGTGAACGCAATCCTGGACATGCCGAATGATGGGGACAAGAACCTGTCCGTGGGTGGTGTCACGATTGATCCTAAAAGCGGTGGCGTGCTTGCCATGTATGGTGGGCGAGACTACGTAAAAACCCAGTTCAACGCCGTAACGCAGGGACGCGCACAGGCTGGATCGACCTTCAAGCCTATCACGCTCCTTGCAGCGCTCCAGCAGGGAATCTCCGTGGACAGGAAGTACTACAACGGAAACAGCCCACGTACTTTTGACAACAATGGTGATCCCTATACGGTCCCCAACTTCGCAAACGCCTCTTACGGCCATGTGAATCTGGTGAAGGCGACCGCGAACTCGGTGAACACAGCGTACGTTGAGTTGAACCAGGAAATCGGCCCGCAAGCAACCGTCGATACCGCGCTGTCCCTTGGCCTCCCCGCAGATACCCCCGACCTCAAACCTCTCCTCGCCAACGTGCTGGGTACGGCAACGGTCCGCCCGATTGACATGGCCGGAGCCTATGCGACCTTCGCCGCAAACGGGAGGAAGTATGACGTCCACACTGTCAAGGAGATTACTCGCGCGGATGGTCGAACCATCTACGAGCCATCCAACCTGCCCCAAACCGTCTACGACGAAGAGATAGGTGCAGAACTGACCTACGCTCTCTCGCAAGTCGTTGAGCAAGGCTCTGGTGACAAGGCGAAAACCATTGGTCACCCAATCGCGGGTAAGACCGGAACCTCCAACGAGAATCGGTCTGCATGGTTTGTTGGGTATACGCCCAGTTATGCCACCGCGATCACTCTGTACCAGTCTGACGATGATGGCGGGCAACAGACGATTACCCCGTTTGGCGGCTACCGCGAGATTACCGGTTCGACCGTGCCGCTCGACATTTGGGTGAGTTACATGGGCAACGTTCTTGCGGGCCAAACTCCGGAAGAATTCCCTGAACGCACCCTCAAGCAGACAGTACCAACTCCAACCTCTACCGCTACTGAAGAACCTGATGAGGACGAGGAAGAGGCGAAACGCCAGGAAGAGGAAGCGCGTGAGCAGCGTGAGCGCGAGCGTGAGGAAGCGCGTGAGCAGCGTGAGCGCGAGCGTGAGGAAGCGCGTGAGCGCGAGCGCCAGGAACAGGAGGAGCGCGAGCGCCAGGAACAGGAGGAGCGGGATAAGGAAACTTCAACCCCGACACCTGACCCCACTCCGACCGAAACGCAGCAGCCCACCCCAGATCCAGAACCGACGCAGACGACTCCGCCTGAAACCGATCCCGGCGGGACCGACGCTGACGACGAGCCGTAAGGTTTTCGCGCCGCCTCACTGTGGGCGAGCGTCTGCATAGGGCGCGACCAGTGAGTTTGTCGCAACGGGTCAAGCACGCTCAAAAGGCAAGGCACTAGGCCCTGATTACCGGGAAACCCAGGTAATCAGGGCCTAGTGCCTTTGCAGGCATACAGTGTCGCGTGGGTGGGGCTGCCGGTAGACTCACATCTATCTGCGCTGCCCACCAGCGATGCCGCACAACTCTTGTTTGGGGAACCCGCATATGGCGCTCAACGACACGCGCCGAGTCCTGGTCGTTGAAGACGAACGGATCATCTCGGACGCCGTGACATACGCCCTTCGTCGGGAAGGGTATGAAACCCGAGCAGTGTTCGATGGTGCACAGACGGAAACCCAGATCCGTGCCTTCCAACCGGACGTAATCGTGCTGGATGTGATGCTGCCGGGCATGGACGGCTACACGATCCTGCGCGGGCTTCCCTTGGAACGCCACTACGGGGTCATACTTGTGACGGCCCGCGACGATATCACGGACAAGATCCTGGGTCTGGAACTGGGCGCGGACGACTACCTGACCAAGCCCTTCGACATGCGTGAACTTCTCGCTCGGGTTCGTTCCCTGTACCGTCGCCTCGCCACTGCGCCAGTGCCAGTCGAAGAGCCGGAGATCATCTGGGGGAACATCGTGCTCAACCAGGTTCAACGAGAGGCCCGCGTCAGCGACGAGATCGTGACCCTGACCCCCAAGGAGTTTGATCTGGCCGTCATGCTGCTTTCGAACCCTGGACGGGTGTACACGCGCGAACAACTCCTGGAATCGGTGTGGGGATTCGACTACCTGGGTGCAACCCGCACGGTCGACATCCATATCCAGCGACTCCGGAAGAAGTTCGCCGCAGCACATGGGGAAGTCAACGAGACGGAATCTGCTGTGACCGAGGTATTCCATACGGTTCACGGGGTGGGATACAAGGCACGCAGGGCATACCCGTGAAAACCAGCATCCGATTCAAGTTCGCACTGTTCATCAGCGCACTGCTCCTCGCGGCCATGCTCGCAACGAGCTTACTGATTCTGTCCGCAGTCTCACGAAACCAGGCACACAACGCGGAGGAACTACTCGACCGACAAAGCACGAGTGCAAACATTCTCCTGATCGAGTTTGTGTCAACGGGAGAGTACCGCAACCCGGCATCGTTCATATCCGCCAACGGTGCCCGATTCGCCCGCGATCTTGAACGCATCACCGCAATGCCAGTGCAACTTTATGGCCCGGATGGAACCCCGAGTGACGCCTCCGAACCGCCCGCCAGCAATACCCTCGGCACCGCGCTCAGTCACGCGCTAGACGGCAAGGTCGCATACGTGACGCTTCCCGATCGAATCATCTACTTCGCGCCCCTCACCGTGCGCGAACAACCCGTGGGCGTCGTGCGATTCACCTACTCCCGCGCACAGGACAACGAGTTCTACAGCCAACTCCGAAACCAGTTGATCGCCATCGGCGCCGGAGTCTTCCTCGTGGCTGCCGTGATCGGTTACGCCTACTTCTCCCGGGTCGCCCGCTCGATCAGAACCCTCAACGAATCGGTGCACGCCATCGAGGCAGGACACTATGTGGTGCCCGCATTATCGAGACGCGACGAAATCGGTGACCTGAGTCGCGGTATCGGGGCAATGGCCCAACAGATCCGAGAAACCCTCGCCGACAATGAGGCCGAACGGCACAAGTTGGCGCTCGCAGTGGACGAACTTCACCGGCTCGACACCCAACAAAAGGAACTCCTCGGGGCTGTCTCGCACGAGTTCAAGACTCCGCTCACCTCGATTCGCGCCTATCTCGATCTGGTCGAGATGTATCCGGACGATGTCGAACTGGCCCAGAGACTGCGGGACGCGACGGACTCGGAGACCCGCCGCCTCTACGAGATGGTGGAGAAAGTACTGCGCCTCACCGAAGTCGAGAAATACGATTTCGAGGCCGAACTGGCACCGATCGACGTGCGTGAACTCATCCGTGACATCGCCGGATCCCTGTCCGGTAAAGCCCAGAAATCGGGCCTTACGCTCACCTACACGAGCGAACCGCAGGACGGGCCAGTGCTCGTGAACGCTGACCCCGACCTGCTAGGCATCGTTGTGCTCAACCTGATCGACAACGCCATCAAATACAACGAGACATCGGGGAGCATCACGCTCGATGTCCGTGCCATGCGCAGCGACGTGACGGTCGACGTCAGCAACACCGGGCGTAGCATCCCCAGCGACCAGCACGAAAGAATCTTTGACCCCTTCACCACCGTTGACAAGAGCCTCTCCCGGGCAACGGGCGGGTCCGGACTCGGCCTCGCGGTCGCCCGCAAGTACGCCGAACGCATGGGTGGAACCCTGGTACTCGCTCGCTCCGATAATTCCGGCAGCACCTTCCGCCTGACCCTACCGGCCAGCCCGCGATGACCCTGAAACCGCATGTGGCCAGATGTTTACATCTTCGATACAACTGGACGCAGAACGTCGAAATCTCCTTGTTAGGTTGAACCCACAAGCGATGAAAACGCACAAGACAAGGAGTTTCATCATGAACAGCACACGGACACCCCGAAGAGCGTTCGCCCTGTTCGCGGCCCTGCTAGCCGCGAGCCTGACCGCCTGCGCAACCGTCCCTGGCGTCACCGTCACGGAATCGCATCCAGACGAGCCGACCCCAACAGTCACCGAGCCAGGCCCAAGTGACAGCGAAGGTGAACTCACGGTCAAAGACACGCCATCGGGCAACCCCAACGATCAGATCACCGTGGCAAGCACCGACGGCATCGAAGACATCGCAGTCCAACTGTGGCTCGACGACTCAACCGCAATCGTGTCCAAGGAAAATCGCGAACTAGAGCAGTACGAATCATTCGACGGAACAAAGCTGTACCCGAGGAGCCTGTACACCTACGACACCTCAGACAAGAAGCTCACGCCGCTGATCGAAGAAGACGGCGTGAGCATCGAAGCCTACGCGCTGAACCCCGACCGCACGGCACTCATCTACGCGCCCTACTCCGTAGGAGACCACACGCTCAAGGTTCTCGACCTCGCAACACACAAGACCGCCAGCCTGTCCTTCGCCTGGGACGCCGTCTGGCTCGACAACTACACAATCGTGGGCAAGTTCTATGGTGAGAACCACGCATTCATCGCCGACCTCTCACACGGGATCGACAAGGTCTCACCGGAGAAGATCACCGGCATCACCGACGAAGTCATGTACGTTCACGAAGCCCACAACGGCAAGATCTACTACACCGGTGCCGACGAACACCTCAAAAGGTACGACACCGCAACCGAAAAGACCGACTCCTTCGGACTGACGGGAGTCAGCGCGCTCAAAGTCGCCCCAGACGAACAGCAACTGGCGCTGGCACGATACGACTCGTCGGAAATCGCAGAACTAGCCGTCTGCGACATCAACTGCACGAACCCACAGAGCCTTGCCGAAACCGACGGGCAGTTCGCATGGTCCCCGGACATGCGAGTACTCGCATACGTGGTCGCCGACGGCACCAGCAGCGGTGTCTACGTGCATGACTTCCTCAGCGACAGCACCACCCAAGTCGCCGTAGGAAGCCACTACAACAAGATCGCGTGGAACCCAACGAGCGAAGTGCTCTCACTCGCCACCTACGAAGACTCAGACGACCGACCCGAAACCCTGCTCGTCCACCTCGCGGCCCCCGGCGAATGACAGCCAAAGAAAAAGTGTGAAGTGCACCGAAAAATGGCCTAGACACTAGAGGCTAGAGGGAATGTCAGAGTAGACTCGTAGACTGCTGTGTGTTGGCTTGTTCACCGAAATAAACAGCCCACGGCAGGCATGAACCCTCTTGTCACGGACCGACCGTGACCGCACAGACCATAGGAGGTGGGTAAACATGCGTCCATACGAACTGATGATGATTCTCTCCCCAGAGATCGACGAGCGCGCAGTAGCCGCAACCGTTGAGAAGCTCGTTGCTGTTGTTCCAGCCGAAGGCGGAACCGTAGACAACACTGACATCTGGGGTCGTCGCCGTCTGGCTTACGAGATCGCAAAGAAGTCCGAGGGCATCTACGCGGTTATCGACTTCACTGCAACTCCTGCTACCACGAAGGAACTTGAGCGTCAGCTCGGACTCAACGAGTCCGTACTGCGCATCAAGGTTCTCCGCGCAGCAGCCTGAACCGCCCAAGCCAACCGAAGACGTATACGCAAACCTTAGGAGAAACACATGGCCGGTGACACCGTAATCACGGTAGTTGGAAACCTCACGGGAGACCCTGAACTCCGCTTCACCGCGTCCGGGGTGGCCGTCGCATCGTTCACGATCGCGTCCACACCACGCTCCTTTGACCGCCAGACCAACGAGTGGAAGGACGGCGAAGCGCTGTTCCTACGCTGCTCGCTGTGGCGTGAGGCAGCCGAGAACGTAGCAGAATCCCTGACCAAGGGAATGCGCGTGATCGCACAGGGCCGCCTCGTACAGCGTTCCTACGAAACCCGTGAAGGCGAAAAGCGAACAGTCATCGAACTCCAGGTCGAGGAAATCGGCCCATCGCTTCGGTACGCTTCCGCAAAGGTCACCCGCAACGCACGCTCCGGCGGCGGAAACGGTGGCTTTGGTGGCGGAAACCAGGGCGGCGGAAACAACGGTTTCGGCGGAGGCAACCAGGGTGGTTACAGCCAGGGAGCCCCAGCCGGCAACGGATTCGGTGCAAGTTCAGGTGTTCGGAACGACGACCCGTGGGCAACCGCGGGTCCGGCTAACGGCGGCGGATTCGCCGACGAGCCACCGTTCTAATCGACACACAAGAGAAAACTTGGCCCGTCACCACGGGCATCCAGTGAAGGAGAAACCACAATGGCAAAGCCAGTTGTGCGTAAGCCCAAGAAGAAGTCCAACCCATTGAAGTCCGCCAAGATCGAGGCGATCGACTACAAGGACACCGCCCTGCTGCGTAAGTTCATTTCCGACCGTGGAAAGATCCGCGCACGCCGTGTCACCGGTGTATCCGTACAGGAGCAGCGCCAGATCGCTCGTGCCGTCAAGAACGCACGCGAGATGGCTCTTCTTCCTTACTCGTCGTCCGCACGCTGATAGGGAGAACTTTCCAATGGCAAAGCTTATTCTTACCCACGAAGTAAACCGCCTTGGCGAGCCAGGCGACGTTGTTGAGGTCAAGGACGGTTACGCACGTAACTACCTGATCCCACGCAAGCTCGCCACCCCTTGGACCAAGGGTGGAGCAGCAGAGGTTGAGGCAATCCGTAAGGCCCGCAAGGCCCGCGAGATCGCCAACCTCGAAGATGCACGCGCACTGCGTGACGCTCTCCAGGCAAAGCCAGTCACCGTTGCCGCTAAGACCGGCAAGGGCGGACGCCTCTTCGGTTCCATCTCGACCGCAGACATCGCTGCTGCAGCCGAGGCTGAGGGCCACAAGATCGACCGCCGTAAGGTGCAGATCCCTGAGGCGATCAAGGTAACCGGTAACCACTCCGCTACCGTTCGCCTACACCCAGAGGTCGAGGCAAAGCTCAAGGTTGTCGTAGTTTCCGCGTGAGCTGAAACCGCTTGAGAAGGCTCGGGCGCCGCGCGCCTGAGCCTTCTCGGACACCTAAACTCAAGGGCTCTCCCATTGCGGGAGGGCCCTTTTGTCATGCCTGCTTGTGCTTGCTTCTGTTCGCGGTGTCGCTAAGGTTATCGGACGGAACGCCGATGGGGTGTTTCTGGTCCGGGTGCATAGTTTTTGTGTGTGCATCCGGACGAATTTTGTCCCATCGGTTTTGATTGGCGACGATCCTGCCGAGTTGTGCGTGTTCGTCCTGACCCAGCCGCGCTGGTTGGTGCGCAGTGCGCAACCGTGCACTCGCAACGTGCGTATCAGTTCGAGAGTTACGGATAGTGCACTATCGGTAACTCTCGCGGGGTTGGGGAGCGGTGCAAGCGCTACCGGCGTAGCATGGGCCCAGGTAGGAACATTCGAAGGAGACGCCATGCCCACGTTAGGTATGATCACGATCGACACCCTTGAACCTCGCCGCCTGTCCGACTGGTGGGCGGAGCGTTTGGGCGGTGAAACCATCTTCGATGGTGAGGGGTACTTCAGCATCATCTCGGTTCCAGGTTGGTCCGTGAACCTAGGTTTTCAGAAGGTCGAAGACCCAACACCCGGTAAGAACCGCATCCACCTCGACCTTGATTGGGCTCAAGGTGAGGAGCGTGAGTCCGGGATTGCGGCTTGGGTTGAGGCTGGAGCTACACATCTAGGGCAGCGCGGTGAGAACGATTTTCACTGGGACACGTTTACCGACCCTGAGGGCAATGAGTTCTGCATCGGTGATGCACACTGAGCGTTCCCTGCCCTTGCCATGACCTCCGGTAGGAGGAGCGGTGGGTGGTGGCAGCCTGCTGAACCGGTGGCTCCAGCAGGTGCAAGCGCGGTTGAGCGGTCAGGCGATGAGGACCTCAATGCCGTAGTCTTCGAGCACCTTTATGGGGAGAACGGGGCTTTCTGCGTCGGTGATGATCATGTCGATCTCATCGAGCTCAGCAAACCCCACGGTCGCTGTCAGGCCGAGCTTGCTGGAGTCTGCGAGCACGATGACCTTGCGTGCGCACTTCACCAAAGCCCGCTTGACCGCTGCCTCCTCGGGATCAGGAGTGGACAGACCGTTTTCCACGCTGACACCGTTGGTGCCAAGAAACACCACATCCAGTTTCAGCTTTGAGATGGCTTGAACGGTGACTGCACCGACTGCAGCCTGTGTGGTGGTGCGTACCTTCCCCGGAAGCAGATGCAGGTCAAGGCCGGGAACAGTGGCAAGACGCGCCGCGATGGGGACGCCATGGGTGAGAACGGTGAGTTGCGTGTCCGGCGCGATGAACTCGACCAGTTTGGCGGTCGTGCTGCCCGCATCGATGGCAAGCGTTCCACCGGGTTGGGGGAGGAATGCCTTGGCCTTCAGCGCGATGCGTTCCTTTTCTTTGGCGCGACTGTGATCGCGCTCATCGAGGCCGCTCTCAATCGCGGGGAGTGAGGAGATCGGGATCGCTCCACCGTGTAGGCGGCGGATGAGCCGCAGGCGCTCTAGGACTTTGAGGTCACGCCTGATCGTCTCGTTGGTGACCTGGAACTCTTGAGCTAGGTCCGCAACGGACACGCGGCCCCGTGCGAGTACTAGTTCAACTATCTTGGATTGGCGTTCCTCTGCGTACATGCTGCTCTCTACCGGTATGGTGCGTGGTTGTTGTCCCCGTATGCGGGTTGAGTCTCGTGGTGTATTGAGAACGACCCACCTCGAATCATCGCAGAAAAGTGATGCCGCCTAGCAATTGCACCGGAAACTGGGCTTGCTAGGCGGCGATCCTTTGAGTAGCGGAGGAAGAAACTCTGCGACTGGCCGTAGAGGGGTTTACGGCTCTACCGTGACCTTGATTGCCGTGCCGGAGCGCACGAGGTCAAAGGCGCTGAGTACATCGTCGAGTGGAATGTGATGGGTGATGAGGTCCTTGACTGGAACCTGCCCGGTGGAGATGTATTCGAGGGCTTTCTTGTTGTGCTCTGGTGCAGAACCGTTGGCGCCGTGGATGTGGAGTTGGCGGTAGTGCACGATGTTGGAGTCGCACGTGATGGTGGGGTTCGTCTTCGGCAGTCCGCCGAAGAAGGAGATGCGGCCGTTGCGTGCCGCCATCGCAATCGCCTGTTCCTGGGTGATGTTCGCCGCGGTTGCGGTGATGATGACGTCTGCGCCGCGTCCGCCGGTCAGTTCCATGACGCGCTCCACGACGTCTACCTCGGAGGCGTTGATGACCTCATCCGGTGCGGCTGCCTCTGCGGAGAGCTTGAGGCGGTCCGCATTGACATCCACAAGGTAGACAGGGCCGCACTTGTGGACGCCGCGAGCGATGCGCACGTGCATACATCCGATGGGGCCGGCGCCGAAGATGACAACGGTGTCTCCCTCTTCGATGCCGAGGAGTTCTTGGGCGTTGATGGCGCAGGCGAGGGGTTCCGCCGCAGATGCCTCATCGAATCCGACGTTCTCGGGGATTCGGTTGAGGCCGTCAACCTTGAGTACTTGGCGTGGTACGACCATGTATTCCGCGAATCCACCTTCGTACTGGTAGCCCACGGAGGTCTGGTTGGCGCAGACCGCCATCCAGCCCTTTGAGCACTCGTAGCAGTCGCCGCAGGGGACCGCTGCAATGACTTGGACTCGGTCACCGATGCTCCAGTCCTGCTGGAAGGCTGTGGAGACGTTGCTTCCCACCTCCACGATCTCTCCGGCGATCTCGTGTCCGATGGTGCGTGGTGGGCTGAGGTTCTGGTGTCCGTTGTGGAATATCTTGACGTCTGTTCCACAGGTGGAACAGTTGCGTACTCGGATCTTGACCTCGTCCGGTCCACATTCTGGTTCGGGCTGGTCTTCGAGCCGCACGTCTTCGGGCGCGTAGAAGCGCAGGGCCTTCATTGGTCCTCCAGGTGATTGAGTGTGTCGTGGCACGGTGTCACGCGCCACAATTCATCATAACCACACTTTCGGACATAAAAATAGTTGGAAGTCCTTGGCAATGAGTCTGTTTATGAGGTTTAATGGCCAAGTCTGTATGACCTTAGTCACTGATCTCAAGGAGGAGACATGTCTAGTCCTGCTGACGCGCCATCAACCAAGGGTGGTTTGCGCATCGCAGTTCAAAAACTCGGGACATCGCTGTCCAACATGGTGTTACCCAATATCGGTGCCTTCATCGCGTGGGGCCTGATTACGGCCCTCTTCATCGAGGTCGGCTGGATAACACTCATCGGTACGAGGCTCTTCGGGTACGAAGGCAGTTACGGATTCGTGGAGCACTTTGGTGCCTGGGGCGCCGGTGCCGACGGCACGGGCATCGTCGGCCCGACAATCACGTATCTACTTCCCATCCTCATCGGATACACCGGTGGACGGATGATGTATAACGACAACGTCCGAGGCGGAGTTGTCGGTGCTATAGCAACAATGGGTGCAGTCACCGGTGCAGACGTACCTATGTTCTTAGGCGCGATGATCATGGGCCCACTGGGCGGTTGGTCGATGAAGCGCCTGGACGCCCTGTGGGAAGACAAGATTCGACCTGGCTTCGAGATGCTGGTCAACAACTTCTCAGCAGGTATCTGGGGCATGATCCTTGCAATCGTGGGATTCGTGGCGGCAGGTCCTTTCGTGTCCGGGTTCTCCCGAGGTGCAGAGGCTGTCGTCAACTTCTTGGTTGAGCACAGTCTCTTGCCCCTCACCTCCGTCCTGGTGGAGCCAGCCAAGATCCTGTTCCTGAACAATGCCATCAACCACGGAGTCTTCACGCCACTTGGCACGACGGAAGCCGTGCGAGAGGGTCAGTCGATCCTGTTCCTCATCGAGGCCAACCCTGGACCAGGTCTTGGTCTGCTGCTTGCATTCACGTTCTTTGGCGTTGGCATGGCGAGGGCCTCGGCACCGGGTGCTGCACTCATCCAGTTCGTTGGTGGTATCCACGAGATCTACTTCCCATACGTTCTCATGAAGCCGAAACTCATCATCGCGGTGATCGCTGGTGGTATGACCGGTGTGGCAACCAACCTCATTTTTGGCTCGGGACTTCGCGCACCTGCGGCACCGGGGTCGATCATCGCGGTGTGGCTGCAATCTCCGGTTGGCAGCCTCGTTGGGGTGACCTTGTCCGTGGTGTTCTCGGCTGCGGTCACGTTCGCGATCGCCGCTGTGCTTCTGCGTCTTGATCGCAACGGCTCCGGTGACCTGGCCGGTGCGACAGCGGACATGGAGCGGATGAAGGGCAAGTCCTCGATTGCGTCCGCGGCACTGCTTGGAAACCGTGCGAACGGTGGACAAATCAGCTCGATCGTGTTTGCCTGCGATGCGGGTATGGGTTCCTCTGCGATGGGGGCCTCTGTACTGCGCCGTAAGATCCGTGGCGCAGGCTTCCCCGACGTCTCGGTTGTGAACAAGGCGATCTCGTCATTGACCGACACCTACGACTTGGTGGTCACCCACCAAGACTTGACCGAGCGTGCGCGGGAGCGTACTCCATCCGCCCTGCACGTGTCGGTTGAGTCTTTCATGGAGAGCCCTCGTTACGACGAGATCGTTGAGTTGCTGCAGCGGGAAGGCGAGGCAGGGTCGGGCGGCGCCCACAGTGCCTCGGACAGCACGGGGGCAGTGGGCGTGGGAGACCTGCTTGCGCCTGAGACGATCGTGCTTGAGGGCACGGCTCGTAACAAGGAGGAGGCCATTGAGGAGGCAGGTCGTCTTCTCGTGGATATCGGAGCGGTTACCCCCGAGTACGTTGAGTCGATGCACGAGCGCGAGCGTTCTGTCTCCACGCACATGGGTAACGGTCTGGCCATTCCGCACGGAACCAACGAGGCTAAAGCGGCGATACGCCGCTCCGCTTTGGCCTTTGTGAGGTATCCACAGGGGCTTGATTGGGGTGGCAAACCCACGACGTTTGTCATCGCACTGGCTTCCGCGGACGGCCAGCACTTGGAGACGCTTGCCAAGATCGGGGAAGTCTTCACCGATCAGGAGCAGGTGGCTCGGTTGGAATCGGCAAACTCTGCTGCTGAGGTCCAACGACTGTTGAATCCATTGAAGGCCTGATCTTTGGATTCTTCTGCTGGGTGGTTCTCAGACCGTTAGCGCCAACTGAGGACCACCCAGTTTTTCGACGACTTCGTGAGCCCCACCCCCATCTTGGCGGCTTGCGGATTCGAGTACGCGCACTGATGCGGTGCGTGAACGTACCTGTCCCGATTGGACTTTCGTGCGTTCCTCCACAAAGGGTGCGGGTGGCTACACGCTTGAGGCGGTAGCCACCCGCACCCTTTTCGCATTGCTGACTCTCACGTGAACCGTCAGCACCCCCGCGCGATGTTTCGGTCCTGTTGGCACTGCTGCCACGTAAAACCGGGACACCGCCGACAGGACCGAAACGGTGGAGGGAGAGTGCTCTGATTGGCGACGATCCTGCCGAGTTGTGCGTGTTCGTCCTGACCCAGCCCGGCTGGGTCGGGAGATGGTGGGGTATCTGCTCGTATCGTCGGCAATCTGAACCCCCGCAAATAGGGTCATAGGTTTTTTCCTGTGTGTGAGCCTTGTGAGCCTTGTGAGCACTGGAACACAAGAAAAAACTTATAACCCTAATCGCACGAGAGCGTTGTGCTCGGTTGGGCGAGAGTGCACTTTTCGTAACTATCAAGGAGACGGGCAGAACGTTAGAGAGCGTGTTCGGTCCATGCATCGGAACGTAGTCGGACGCCGTTGGCCACAGCGCGGGCGCCCGTGTACACGAGCCCAAACGCGACCCACAGCCACACAAGGCCTGCCGCGCCGGATGGGGCCCACGCGTACACGGCGAATGCGACCGGAACGTAGACGGCCAGGTTGATCATTCCGACCTTGGCTAGGTAGACGCCGTCACCGGCACCCATCAGTACACCGTCGAGGATGAACACCCACCCCGCAATGGGCATGAACACCGCTGCGGCGATAAGCCCGGCGATCACTGCACGCTGGACCGACGGCTCCGAGGAGAACAGGGGAGCTATGAACGGGCTGAGCCCTGCCATGATCGCGCCGAGGACCACGCCAGCCCCAACGCCCCACTGCAGTGTTCGTCGCAGCACCGCCGCCGTGGCCGCCTTGTCGCGTGCACCCACCGCTTGACCCACAAGCGCTTGGGCTGCGATGGCAAGCGCATCGAGAGCGAAGGCTGCGAAGTTCCACAGTGCGTTCACGACCTGATGTCCAGCAAGCGCGGTCGTGCCCAGATGCGTTGCCACAAAGATCGTGACGAGGAGCGCCGCACGCAGCGAGATCGTTCGGATGAAAAGGGGCACTCCGCTGCGGGCGCTCGCGAGGATTCCGGCGGGTGCAGGGCGCAACGAGATGTTCTCGGCGCGGGACTTGCGCACCACAACGGTTGCGAGCACGAGGCCCATGCCTATCTGCGTGATAGCGGTTCCCGCACCTGAACCGGCAACGCCCATGTTGAGGCCATATACGAGGACAACACTCAGGACCGTGTTCACGATGGCACCGACCACCGCCACAACGAGCGGAGTCTTCGTGTCCTTGAACCCGCGCAGCACACCGGTCGCGGCCATGACGATGAGCATTCCCGGCAGACCGGGCACGCTCCAGCGCAGATAACTGGTGGCTTCGACGAGTAGGGCGTCACTGGCCCCGAGCAGGCCGAGTATCCACGGGGCCGCCGCCCCAAACCCAACGGCGAGGAGGATACCGAGTCCGAGCGCGAGCCACAGGCCGTCAATACCTGCCTTGAGTGCGCGTTCGCGTTGTCCGGCGCCGATGAGCCTGGCCACCGACGAGGTGGTTGCGTATGCGAGGAAGACGCATAATCCCACGATGGTCAGGAGCAAGGTCGAGGCGATGGAGAGTCCTGCGAGCGGGGTCTCGCCAAGATGTCCGACGATTGCCGTGTCGATGAGGACGAACAGCGGTTCGGCGATCAGCGCGCCGAGAGAGGGGATGGCGAGCGCGAGGATCTGCCGATCATATCCACTCTTTGTTCGTTTGTTGTCCACTTACTGGTCCTTGCTGCGGGATTTGTTTGACGCTCTCCTTAACCTAGTCATCCACAGTCAAAATGGCTAATTTGAGCCATTGTGTGGATGAAATCACAGGGTTATGCAACGTTAATCCACAGTTATCCCCATTCTTGTCCACAACTGTGGACTGGGAATCTCCGCCAATCTCCACAGTTATCCCCAGGCATGTGGAAAAAGGTGTGGAAACATGCTTGGGCAGAACCCGATAGAGTGCTAGAGGCTCGGTGTATTCTGTCGAGCTCGAGACACCACGCGCGGCCACACTGCCCAAGACCGTACTGACGAGACGTAGAGTCTGGACCGGGCCTAGTTCTGTACGTACGGACCCATTCCCGCTGCGGTCCACATGACGTCAGATCAACGCGTAGCACGCCACACGGCTTATGCCGACCGTTCCACAAGGAGCACACCACATGTCGATCGAACCTTTCGACCCCGCATTCTCCTCCGCGCCGCCGTCGGAGAATGAGCGAAGGTTTGACCGTACGCCGCCGCAGGATCTCGCGGCAGAGCAGAGCGTCCTCGGGGGCATGCTCATGTCCAAGGACGCAATTGCGGATGTCATCGCGCAGATCAAGTCCAACGACTTCTACAAGCCGGCACATGAGGCGATCTACGACGCGATCGTTGACCTCTATGGTCACGGAGAGCCCGCAGACGCGATCACGGTGGTCGCGGAACTCAACAAGCGCGGCGCACTCTCCCGCATCGGCGGTGCCCCGTACATCCACGACCTCATCGCGATGGTCCCGACGGCGGCCAACGCCGGATACTACGCCCGCATCGTACGGGAACGCGCCATCATGCGCCGCCTGGTCGAGGCCGGAACCCGCATCGTCCAACTCGGCTACGCGACCGACGGCGCGGACGTGGACGAGGTCGTCAACAACGCTCAGGCTGAGATCTACAACGTCACCGAAAACCAACAGTCCGAGGACTACGTGGTCATCGGTGAATTCCTCTCGGACGCAATCGACGAGATTGAAGCGGCGCAAAACCGCACCGAAGGACTGACAGGCGTCCCGACCGGACTCGAGGACTTCGACCGGCTCACCAACGGTCTGCACCCAGGCCAGATGATCGTCATCGCGGCCCGTCCGGCGATGGGTAAGTCCACGCTCGGCATCGACTTCGTGCGATCCGCATCGATCAAGCACCAGATGGCCTCGGTCGTGTTCTCCCTGGAAATGTCCCGCAACGAGATCGCCATGCGTATCATCGCCGCCGAGGCCTCGATCTCCATGGGCAAGCTCCGCAACGGTGACATGCAGGAGGCGGACTGGCAGCGCCTCGCGCAGGCCCAGTCACGCATGCAGGAAGCCCCTCTGTTCATCGACGACTCGCCCAACATGTCCCTCATGGAGATTCGCGCGAAATGCCGTCGACTCAAGCAGCGCAACGACCTCAAGCTCGTGGTCATCGACTACCTCCAACTCATGACCTCGGGCAAGCGCGTCGAATCACGCCAACAGGAAGTCTCCGAGTTCTCTCGTGCGCTCAAACTGCTCGCAAAGGAAATAGAAGTCCCGGTCATCGCGATCTCGCAGTTGAACCGTGGCCCTGAACAGCGTACCGATAAGCGCCCGGCCATCTCGGACCTTCGCGAATCCGGTTCGATCGAGCAGGACGCAGACATGGTCGTGCTCGTGCACCGCCCCGATGCCTACGAGAAGGAACACCCGCGCGCCGGAGAGGCCGACCTGATCGTGGCGAAGCACCGTAACGGTCCAACCGCAGACATCGCCGTTGCGTTCCAGGGTCAGTACTCACGCTTCGTGAACATGCAGCAGTAGGTGTATCCCTGATCGCCGGCCATCCTGCCAGCGGTGGCGGCCGCACCGCACAGCCGGCTCGTCGCCAAGTAAACTCATCCAACGCACCACCCACCCGCACCCTCGCGAGAAACTTGGCAGAGTAGTCCAAGACACGTACCGCAACACCTGTTCAGACGGGTGAAAAACCGCTACAGTCGGGGGCATGAGTTCATCTAATTTCAACGAATCGATCTCAGGTGCACAGGATGCCGTCCACCGTGCGGTTGAGGCGCTGAAAGAGTCCGGTGGCGTAGCGGAAGGCAACACCGTGGACGCGTTGCGCCAGGCCCGCGCGTTCTTCGCCTCCCAAAACTCGCTCGCACAGGCCGCCATCTGCGCGATGAACCTGGGTGATCTGTACTGGAGTCAGTCCAATGCCGTCGAGGCACACGAGATGTACGCCGCGGCCCGCACCGAGTTCGCTCAGACTGACATGCCCCGCGAGGCCGCCGACGCAACCATGAATGTGGCGATGGTGCATTGGAGCAATGGTGAACTCGCCGAGGCCCGCGCCCTGTACCTCGAAGCGCTCTCCTACTACACCGAGAACGATCTGGAGCACGAGGTGGCCTCCGCGAAGCTCTCGCTGGGAGGTGTTCACGAGGCAACCGAGGAATCCGATCTCGCTCTCGCCGCCTATCATGACGCGCTTGACTACTACTCATCCGCTGAGAACGACCGCCGCGTCAGCCAGTGCCAACTTGGAATCGGACGCGTGCTGCTGAATGCAGACGACTTCGAAGAGGCCGAGCCGTACTTCCTCGAGGCGAAGAAGGCATTCAAGGCCCGTAGCCAGCAGCACCAGTACGGCGAGTGCATGGTCGCGCTCGCTGACATCTACCACGCACTCGACCGCAAGGACGATGCACGTAAGGCATTCGAAGAGGCCCGTACGGTCTTCTCGATCGCGCAGTAAGTTTCGATCTGTCGATCGAACGGCAAACGTGTGGCGGCCTCCTCTGTTGGGGAGGCCGCCACACGTTTTTTGCGTCTAGTTGTTGGTTGGCGTCGCCGGTGGGGTGGTACCGAGTTCTTCGCGGCGGCCATCCCACTGTTCGTCGAGTTCCTCGAGGTTTTCCTCGATGGTCTCGGAGATCTGCTTGAGGATGGCCAGCAATTCGATGGGTGTGAGGTTCGAGGACGTGAACTCCCACTGGCCATCTCCCTTGAACTCGATGAGCGCGTGTGTGGTCTCGCCATGAGTCACGGAGGCGCCGACGGTCTCGTCTGAGCCAGGCCAATAGCAGGTTGCCTCGTAGGAGAAACCGCCGTCGTCGAGGAGTTCATCGCGGATGGGAAGGTCCGCGAGTTCGATCTCGATCTCCTCAGCCTCATCTTCGGCAAAGCCATTTGGTGGTAGCACGATGTTGTTGAACGCGCTTTCACCCTCGCTTGGGAAGTCTAGCGAACCTCCGCGCGAGATCTCTTCAGCGATGCGTTGAAACTCGCGTTCCATTGGGGATTCCTTAGACATGGTGTCGCCTTTACAAAAGTGGTGCATTGGATAGGTACACGCTACTAGATCTGGGCGAGAGTTCGGTGCTAGGCACGTCGTCGGCTGGCTGCGTATCCATTCAAATCGGCGACGAGCGGGTGACGTCTTGTCGTTCCGTCACGTGACCGTGCGGCGAGTGATGTGGGGTTGTTGTTGACAGGGGTGACGGATGGAGTTAATTTAGTACTAAATTTAGTACTGAACAAAGGTGTCCTCAGTGGTTCGCACAGTAGTTTCCTCAAGCGGGGATCTTGTCCCCTCAGCGGTCCTGGCACTGTTGGGACTACACGGTCCGATGTCCCGTGCCGACATTGCCCGTCTGCTCGACGTCAGCCCGGCAACAGTCACACAGGTGACAAAGAATCTCCTTAGCCGAGAGATCATCGAGGAACGGCATTCTGTTCCATCCGCAGGCGGTCGCCCGGCCCGGCTGATCGCGCTCACCCAGGGTGCAGTCGGAGCAATCGGGGTAAAGGTCGCCTCCACGCACGTGCAGATCGTCGAGGTCGCCATTGACGGAGATATCGTCAACGCCCACACCCACACATTCGATGCAAGTGCCGCCGGGGCAGTGGAGTACCTCGGCGATCTCCTCGAGAAGCAGGTCGAGAACCACTCAGGGAAGCTCCTGGGAATCGGCGTCGGGATCGCGGGTAGCGTCAACTCGCAGGAATCGGGAATCGTCAATGCCCCAACCCTCGGCTGGAATGACGTGAAACTCGGTCCCTATCTGCGCAATCGGCTCGATGTTCCCGTGCTCGTTGAAAACGACGTCAACGCACTCTCCGTTGCCGAACGCCTCTACGGAACCGGCCAAAAGTACGCGTCGTTCATCGCCATCACCATCGGGCGAGGAATCGGATGCGGAATGATCGTGGACGGTGCACTGCACCGCGGCGCATCAGGCGGTGCCGGAGAGATCGGGCACCTGCCCACAGCAATCGACGGACCACTCTGCGACTGCGGAGCCTATGGGTGCCTGGAAGCACTGGTCGGACAGAAGGCGCTCGAGGCCACCGCTCGCGAGCAGAAGATCATCTCCGCAGAGGAAGGCATCGCCCAACTGCTTGAGCACGCCGCCCGCGGACACGAGGCGGCACGGGAGATATATCGCTCCGCCGGATACCTACTCGGTCGATCGATAGCCGGGGTCGTCCACACGATAGACCCGGAGATCGTGGTGCTCCTGGGCGAGGGCATTGACGCCTGGGAGTTCTGGCAGCCAGGATTCGAACGAGGATTCCGGTCAGGACAGTGGGCAACGCGGAACAACCTTCCCTACATCGTCGAGGCCTGGGCTGACGACAAATGGGCGCTGGGAGCAGCAGCCCTCGTCTTGGCGGCCCCATTCGATGCCCGCAATACCTCCGGCGGTCAGGGAAAACTCGTCCGCGAGCGACTCAGCACCCATGTTGGAGTGGGAGCATGAGCACCGCCGCCTCCCTGACGGAACTGAACTCACCGGGAGACGGACAAACCTCCCCGGCCCCACCACCTCGTCGGAAAAGGAAAACCAACTGGAAGCACTACGGGTGGCTTGCGTTCTTCCTGCTCCCCAGCGCTGTGCCGCTGATGATCTTCGTGTTCCGTCCCATGATCAGTTCCCTGTGGATATCGCTGCATGAATGGAACCTGATCTCCGACATGCAGTGGGTTGGATTCAGCAACTACACCCGGTTGCTGAGCTCGGAACGGACCTGGGACATAGTGGGGCACACCCTGCTCTACATCGTCGGATACCTACCGATCGTCTACTTCGGTGGTCTCGCGCTCGCGGTTCTGCTGAACCAGAGGATATTCGCACGCGCCTTTTTCCGATCCGCCTACTTCCTTCCCGTCATCACGAGTTGGGTCGTCGTCGCACTCGTCTGGCAGTGGCTGCTCAACCCATCCAACGGATTGGTCAACCAGGTACTCGGATTCCTCAACCTACCGCAGCCTGGATGGTGGACCGACCCGACCTGGGCCATGCCATCGGTCATCATCGCCTCGGCCTGGAAAGACCTCGGCTTTGTCATGGTCATTCTGCTTGCCGGACTACAGGCCGTCCCAAACGATGTCATCGAGGCGGCAAAGATCGACGGTACCAATGCCTGGCAGAGATTCTGGCGCGTCACCTTCCCCCTGCTGTCGCCCTCGACCTTCTTCGTCATCGTCATCTCACTGATCAATGGCTTCCAGGTGTTCGACCAGGTGTACATGATGACCGGAGGCGGACCGTCCGGATCAAGCCAGGTCATCGTCGGACAAATCTACGACCTCACGTTCCGATACGGCCGTGCCGGCGAGGCGTCTGCGCTCTCGTGGATTCTCTTCCTCATCATCATGCTCGTCACAGCCTTCCAACTCGTTGGCCAGAAGAAGTGGGTGCACAGTGCCTGACCCATACACTCGAAACAAGAAGCGTCTGACCACGAAGTCCGTTGTCCTGCACGTGCTGGTGGTGCTCGGGGCCGCGCTGATGCTCTTCCCCTTCCTGTGGACGGTGGTCACCTCCATCACCCCAGGTGGAACACTTGCCACGGGACCGAGCCTCATCGTCAAGGACCCAACGCTTGACGCCTATCGCAAACTGTTCGGTTCGCTTCCGGTCATGAGGATCATCGCCAACTCGCTGTGGATCGCGATCGCCACGACGATCCTTCAACTGATCACCTCGTCGATGGCCGCCTATGCCTTCTCACGCATCGCATTCCGCGGAAAGAACGTCGTGTTCGCCCTCTACCTCGCAACCATGATGATCCCGATGCAGGTGCTCGTGGTGCCGCTGTTCATTCAGATGACTGAGTTCGGTTTGAACGACACCTACCTGTCCCTCATCGCCCCCACCATCGCCGCAGCGTTTGGGATCTTCCTCGTCAAGCAAACCATGGACTCCATCCCACGCGACCTCGATGAGGCGGCGACCCTCGATGGAGCAGGTCATCTACGGATCTTCTCCACCATGATCCTCCCGCTCACCAAGGCATCACTGGCAACCCTTGCCGTGTTCGCGTTCATGAGCAGTTGGAACAGTTTCCTGTGGCCACTGGTCGTGATCCGCTCCCCGGAACTCATGACCTTGCCTCTGGGGCTGGCCACCCTCAAGGGGCAGTACACAACCGAATGGGACGTCGTCATGGCTGGCTCGGTCATGTCGATCATTCCCATCGCCGTGATCTACCTCTTCGCACAGCGGCACATCATCGAGGGCATGTCGCATACCGGTCTCAAATGACTCGCCACAGCTACGCGCTCGATGCCCTACCCAGCCCACCGTTGCCCGTCAACGGACTCAACCAACCCCGTTGCCGCGAAGGAGCGGCACAACTGAAAGGACCCACCCCATGAAGACACCGAAGACCCGATCTCTCGGCGTGAAACTCATCGCGTTCTCAGCCGTATCGATGCTTGCCCTCACAGCCTGTTCGCAGGGGTCTGCCACCAAGCAGGAACCAGGCTCCACCTCCTCGGGCGATGGCGACAGCAAGACGGTCGTCCGCTACATGAACTTCTCAGCCAACGGTGGGAACGAGGAGACCCTCGCTGCCATCGAGGCGGCATTCGAGGCGGCGAACACCGACATCGACGTTCAGATCGAGACCCTTCCCTACGACGACTACTTCACCAAACTGCAGACCGCCGTCGCGGGCAAGACCGTTTCAGATGCCTTCGAGCTGAACTACGAGAACTTCGTGACCTACGCCGCGTCCGGTGCCCTCGCAGAGATCCCAGTGTCGAATACCTCCGCCTACAGTCCACGGGTGTTCGAGGCATTCCAACACGATGGCAAGCAGTACGGTCTGCCTGTCTCGTTCTCCAACGTCGTGCTGTTCTACAACAAGGATCTCTTCGACAAGGCTGGCCTCGACTACCCGACAGCGGACTGGACCTGGGAGGACGAGCAGAAGGCCGCCGAGGCCATCACCGACAAGGACGCAGGGGTGTGGGGCGACTACCAGCCAATCTCCTTCCACGAGTTCTACAAGGCCCTGGCACAGACAGGTGGTCAGTTCCTCAACGACTCTGGAACCGAGGCCACAATCGCGACGCCGCAGGGCGAGGCTGCGGCAACCTGGCTCATCGAGAAGTCAGGCGTCTCGATGCCCACTGAGGCAGATGGCGCTGGCACCCCTGACTTCGACACCAACCTGTTCAAGGAGGGCAAGCTGGGCATGTGGCACTCGGGCATCTGGATGTTCGGCGGCCTAGCCGAGGTCGAGGGACTCAACTGGGACATCGTGGTCGAACCGGGCAACACCCAGAAGGCCTCGGCCCTGTTCGCAAACGGTGCCGCTATTTCCGCCACCTCACCGAACCTCGAGGCAACCGCGAAGTGGGTCGAGTTCCTGACCTCCTCCAAGGAGATGGTGGATCTGCGACTGGAGAAGGCATGGGAACTGCCGCCAGTGGCCGATGACGCACTGTTCGCACCGTACCTTGAGCAGACGCCACCAGAGAACCGTCAGGCCGTCATCGACTCCCTCGACGCGATCGCGATGCCGCCTGTTGTGGTTCAGCAGCAAGAGATGCAGGACATCGTCGGTGAGGAACTCTCCAACGCCGCAGCGGGCCGCAAGGACGTTGCGACTGCGTTGCAGGACGCACAGGACCGCATCAACGCCACACTCGAGTAAGACTCGCCGATCGAATCGTGGGGTGGGGAGAACCCGCTCCCACCCCACATCAGTACTACACACATAAGGGCAGATATGTCAGCAACGGCTAACGTACGCGAGATTCTCCGTACACGGGGCATCTCGGATGAGAGGCTCGACTTCCTCATCCAGCACAGCGCCGAGGTCATCCGTGGTTTCCAGGAGCCAGACGGCGCCTACCCGGCGAGTCCAACTTTCTCCGCCTACAAGGGGTACTCATGGCTCCGCGATGGCTCGTTCATCGCTGAGGGGATGTCTCGGTTCGGCGACGTGAACTCGGTGGACAACTTCCACAACTGGGTCAACGCCACCCTGTCGGGACGCCGCGAACAGGTGGACGACCTGGTGGCACGCCACCAAGCCGGTCAGGACATTCCGCTTGCGGACATGCTGCCCACTCGTTTCACCTTCGACGGACGCGACGGCTCCGACCCGTGGTGGGACTTCCAGACCGACGGGTACGGGATGTGGCTGTGGCAGGTCGGAGAACACGTAACCCGTCACGGAGTGGATCCAACGCAATGGGCCGCAGGCTTGGCCGTGGCCTTCGACTTCGCTGCGGAGTTCTGGCAGACGAACTGCTATGACTGGTGGGAGGAACACTCCGAATGCGTGCACACATCGACGTTGGGCGCACTGTTCGCCGGCTTTGAGGCGGTGGCCCGTGGCAGCCTTCTCGATGCCGAGCGTACGGCACGCTCGGTTGAGCTTGCAGCCGCGGTGCGCGAGTTCGTTCTGGCGAAGGCCACGGTGACAGGCAGAGCGCAGGACCCATCTGCCCCTCATCTCGCGAAATGGGTTGGCTCCGAAGCCGTTGACGCGTCCCTCGCGGCCTGTGTCGTGCCCTTTGGCATCGTGGACATCGACTCCTCGCTGGGACACAACACGATCGATGCCGTGGAACGCGACCTCAGCGTGGATGGGGGAGTACATCGCTTCCGCGCGGACGTGTTCTATGGCGGCGGGCAATGGCTGTTGCTCAGTTGCCTCGTTGGCTGGAACAAGGCAGTGGCCGGCGATGTCGCAGACGCCGCGCGATATCTTGCATGGGTTGCTGAGCAGGCTCGTGCGAACGGGGACATGCCGGAGCAGGTCGACAACCACCTGAACCATCCCGAACACGAGGCCGAGTGGATCGAGAAGTGGGGTACCGTGGCGACCCCCCTGCTGTGGTCCCACGGCATGTTCCTGACCCTTGCCCACACCCTCGGCCTCATCTCCTCGAAAGCGTGATTCTGCAATGTCTCTTACCGTGACACACCGCCCGTACGGCATCGAACACCCATATGCGACCTCTGCCGACCAGCGCGTTCCCGTTCACCCTGCGATTCAGCAAGATTTCTCCATCGGCGCGGTGGTGACATCCGACGGCGATCCGCAGGTGGAACTGCACTACACGCCTGATGGCCAGGAAACCCAGATCATCCCATTGGCGCCCTACTCCCCAAGCGCCGCCGATGCGGCCGCGCTCGCAGGAGGTGATGGGCACCTCGCGTCTGCGCAGGCGGCGCAACTCGAGTCGGACGGTGCGTGGTCGGTGACGATCCCAGGGCTTCGTGCAGGGCAGAGCGCGAGGTATCGCATCGTGGCAACGCAGGGATCGGAGAGCGCCGAAACCGCAGAGTTCGTCGTCTCGCCCACGCAGTGGGTTGCAGACGCCGAGGAACCACGAGGGAAACTCACCATCAATGGGGGTCATGCGCACGACAGGCTTGTACCGGGGTCTGTCGAGTGGCAATCCAACGCGGATGGACTCCTCAAGGTTCGTTTTGCACTGCGCTTGGAGGACGCGGAGCACGTTGTCGGGTTCGGTGAGCGATACGACCATGTGGACCAGCGTGGGCACACACTGGACGCGGTCGTCTTCGAACAGTACAAGAGCCAGGGGGAACACCACCGCACCTACATGCCCATGCCTTTCGCCCACGTCATCGGCGGAACTGGGTGGGGCTTCCACGTGGAGACCCTGCGTCGGTCCTGGTACGACGTGGGCGCGTCCACCGCGACCAAGCTGTTTGTCGAGGTCGCACTGGGCGGGTCACAGTCGGAGGAGTTGAACGTACGGATCATGGATGGTTCGGCACAGACTGTGCTCTCCGCATTCCTCGACACCGCGGGCCGCCCAGAACAGATGCCCGAGTGGATCTTCGAACTGTGGGCCTCGGGAAATGAGTGGAACACTCAGCAGATCGTCATGGATCGCATGGATGCGCACCGTGACCTAGACATACCGGTCGGAGTCATCGTCATAGAGGCGTGGTCGGATGAAGAGGGAATCACCATCTGGCGTGACGCGGAATACAGCGTGAACAGCGACGGTTCCGCGCACGCATTCGAGGACTTCACGTTCAATCGCGAGGGTGCCTGGCCCGATCCCAAGGCCATGATCGATGAACTGCACTCGCGCGGTATCAAGGTCATCCTGTGGCAGATCCCGTTGCAGAAGACCTCACACGATCTGGGCGACTCGGTACCTCAGGACTCGCAGGTACTGACGGATGGCCGCGCAATGGTCGAGGCTGGTCTCGCGGTGCGCGAGGCTGACGGCACGCCGTATCACAATCGAGGATGGTGGTTCCCGCAGGCACTGATGGCTGATCTCTCAACGCAGGAGGGGCGTGACTGGTGGACAGAGAAACGCCGTTATCTGGTTGAGGGTTTCGACATCGACGGCTTCAAGACCGACGGCGGCGAGCATGCCTGGGGATGGGATCTCCAGTACGGCGATGGACGCCGGGGCGACGAGGGCAACAACCTCTACCCGGTGCATTACGCTCGTGCGTTCGGCGATCTGCTTCGGTCTGCGGGGAAGGCACCCGTTACGTTCTCGCGATCCGGGTTCACCGGCTCGCAGGCGCATGGCCTGTTCTGGGCCGGCGATGAGAACTCGACCTGGCAGGCATTCCGCAACTCCGTGGTTGCCGGTATCACGGCAGGCTCGTGCGGAATCCTGTACTGGGGGTGGGACCTGGCCGGTTTCTCGGGGCCTGTGCCGGACTCCGAACTCTACATTCGTGCGACCGGTGCCTCCGTGTTCATGCCGATCATGCAGTATCACTCGGAGTTCAACCATCATCAACGTCCCCTGCGCGACCGCACACCATGGTACGTGGCGTCAAGCAATGAGACTCCCGAGGTGGTGGAGCAGTTCCGATACCTCGCAAAGCTTCGCGAGGCATTGGTCCCCTATATCAAGGAGCAGGCGGACGCCTCAGTCGAGACCGATGTCCCGCTGCTGCGAGGGCTCTTCTTCGACTACCCGTTAGACGTAAGAATCTGGGAGCATGACACGCAGTATCTGTTCGGTGACGCCTTCCTCGTGAATCCCGTCCTCGAAGCAGGCGCAGGCACGCAGCCGGTTGCCACGTACCTGCCGGAGGGCACTTGGGTGGACGTGTTCACCGGCGATGAGCACGAGGGCGGACAGGTGGTGTCGCGTACCTACACACTGCTTGAGGTGCCGGTGTTCGCCAAGGTGGCGCAGTGGCCAACGCTCCGAGGCGTCTTCGGCCTCTAGGGGCATGCCGTCACGCGCCTGGACCGCGTAAACCGCGACCCAACCCGCCCCACACGAAAACGAGCCTGCCGCTGGAAAAAGCGGCAGGCTCGTCGTCAAAGAATCACCATCTGATCGACTACAGGTCGGCGTACATCAGCCGAGCGTACGCATGGGTGACCACGTCGGGGACAATAAACGTGAAAAGGACAGTATCTGAATCCTGGGTTTGAATAACAGTTTTCCGGTCCGTGGCCTCCCCACAGAGCACTTCGTTTTCTTGCTTCCAGTCCGGAGTGCCCTCATCAGGGTCGTTATCTGTGTTGCCTGATTCGATACCGACTACGAGTTTCGCGGAGGAAAGGCCCTGGCAGTCCAGTTCGATAATCAGGTAACGGTTCTTCTCAACCGCTAAACCGAGGCCCATTCCTGAGGGCGTGTCTTCGGTTGACTTAGTTCCCGCTACGATTCTGCCGATTTCCGTGTCAGTTACGGGTGGGATCTCGAACGCAGGTATATCAGTGACCGTGTCCGTGGGACTGAGGCCGTCAATGTACTCGATGAATGCCCATGCTTTGCCAATGCTTGGTGTGACTTCCTCTAATGAGAGGGTGACTATGTCTCCTGTATTGACTTGCCCTGCACGTTGCGTGTCGGAGGTTGGGCCGCATCGTGTTGCGTGCTGTTTCGCTGTATCCGCGATGGTTGTGTTCGCAGACATGACGGAAGTTTCATCTCCGGTGCACTGCAATGTTACGGCTAAGTCGCCATCGCGGGGTGCAATGATTTTGAAATCGGTCGGAGGTTTATCGAGTGCGTATGAACGCCCTAACTCGTTGATCGCAGGTTCAGGAACACCGTGTTCAGCCCAGAAGGAGAACTTTGCCGAGGGGGTGGACGCGCTGCTCTGAGTTGGAGCAGGTGACGGATTGACTGGGCTACATGCTGTAGCCCCTAACACCACTGCAATCGACGCGAGGGGTGCCGCAAACAGTGGGGTCTTTTTGTGCATAACCCTATTTAGCGTCGAACCAGAGCCGTTCTTCAAGTTCCGCGATCGTGGCGGAGATATTCTTGGCGGGCACTGCCGCCGAGAAGTAGTATCCCTGCGCGAGCTCGCATCCGAGTTCCTGCGCGAAGATGAGTTCCTTGGCGGTTTCCACTCCTTCTGCGAGGAGTAGCGCGCCAGCCTTGCGCGACTCATAGACGAGGCTTTCCACACGGTCACGGGCCCAGCCGTGGTGATGCGCACTCATAAGGACGAGGCGATCGAGTTTGACGATGGTCGGCTTGAGATCGTGAATGCGGAACTCATCGTTGTTGCCGACGCCCGCATCGTCGATGAGCATGAGACAGTCGAGTTCATTGATGCGTTCCCTGAACTCGAGGTCATCACGGATGGGACCAGAGCGTTCGAGTACCTCGATTCCCCAACGACGTTCCGGATGCGAGGAGAGTAGCCTCTCGACGGCATTATCGAATACGGTGCATGCGGACATGTTGAGAGTGCACCACAGTTGTGGTGGGAGCGCCGCAGCCTCACGCACGGCAATTTCGACGAGTGGAACCTCGAGTTGCTCATACCAGCCCTCATTCCGGGCGCGCATGAGCAGCGGCCATGGCGAATCGCCCACTGCAGAACGTGCAAGTGCCTCCACCCCGGTGACTCGCCAGTTTTCTAGGTCAACGATCGGTTGAAAGTATGCGGTGAGCCGCGACAAGTCTGTTCTGATCTCGGAAATCGCCATATGATTTTCACCCCCTCCTTTACGACTCTACAGGGCTAACTTTCTGCAGGCCAGACCTAAGTGGATCAGGCTAGCATCCTCTTCTATTTAGAAACATGGGAAGCACTCCCCAATAATGCGATATATTGTGCCCCACTGCAGGATTTGAATGGAGCGGCGTCCTATGGATAAACGTGCAATGGAGCGCATATATAAAAGACTACTTGGACGAAGTTCAACATACTCCTCAGTGAGCGCTCTCTTAGCAGGCCTCCTTAGCGTGTCGCTGATAATGAACTTGCTTGGCCCTAGAAAAGATCTCGTCGTGACTCTAGGTAATGTGGGCGTGCTCCTGCTCATGTGCATGGGATTTGGGCTTTACGCGATCATTAAGGGTAAGAACTTATCGCACAAGGCCGGGTTGCTCTTCGTGGCTGCTCATGGCGTACTCTCTGCTGGAGTGCTGGGGTTTACCCATGATTATCTGCGCGCAGTTGCCGTACTGCAGGAAATGCCGTTGATCGCCATCTATCTTGCGTGGTTCTATCCGCGTGGGACCGCCCGAAAAACGATGTTCGTCTATGCGAGCGTGATCGTTTTTGTCAGCATAATCGGACCTTCTGGCTACCTCAAGGGTTTCAGCACTTGGCATGAGGTGGTGCGCCTTGTTGTGTTCCTCGCGCTGTCCATGGAACTCGGCTATCTGTGGCGGCGGCGAGTTGACAGCGACAACCAAATCGACATGTTGACGGGAGTGCTGACCCGGGGCGGTCTGAACGTTCATGCTCAGCGAGAAATCGCACGTGCCAATAGATACGACACGCCACTCTCGTTTGTTGTTGTTGACCTAGACGATTTCAAAGATGTGAATGACACTTCTGGTCACACCATGGGCGACCGCGTATTGACGCAGGTAGCTGAAGAGTTGAGAACTAGTGTCAGAACCACGGACTTGGTGTTTCGAGTTGGCGGAGATGAGTTCGTCTTGTTACTGCCGCACACTTCCCTGGAACAGGCATCGCAGCTTGTGAACAGGCTACGTTCGCAGGCATCCCATCCATGGTCTTGGGGTGCTACGCAGTTGCGTCCCGGTGACACGGTGGAATCAATGAGTATTCGTGCAGACTACAGCATGTATCGAGACAAGAAGAGGCGGCATAACGAATCTCAGAACGGACAGTAAACTTCCGTAACCACTTACCCGCATGGTGGTCTTCTGGGATTAGGACGGTTCTTCTTGGTTGGTGATTCCGGAAAATCACCATGTTGGTGTGGGATTGATGGACGTTCGGTTAGATTGACGACGATTCCTCCGGCTGGGGTAATGTCTGTCCCGACCCAGCATGTCTGGGAGGCCTAGGGGAGTGGCCGGGTTTCCTTGCTTGCGTTTGGTGCCGGAATGTCGATCGTGGGATGGGGAGGTTCGATCTCTCCTGGAGTGCCTGGTGCGGCGGGGGCGTCGGTGGCCTCGTCATCGGGTGCGATCTGCTCGCGGGCGGTCTTGGCCCACGTGCGAGCACCGGTGAGTTGTCGGAACAGTGCCCGATACACAACCGGATAGATGATCCACGAGTACATGAGATACACATGTGCAAACAGAACATTGATCAAAAAGCCCTTGAGTCCACGCCGTCGCCGTGTGAAGAGCACCCCAACCATGCTGGGCATGGCCGCGAACGTGTACAAGATGATCGCGAACAGGATTGACCAGCGTGGCTCCACGATCTGCAGCGCCAAAAACGCGAAGGACATCACGAGCACCATGCCGAGCCACGCCTGAACGAGAGGCGTCAGCAGATACCAGAACTGATCGAGTTTGGCGGAAAACGGCAAGCCCCTGTTCCGTAGCGAGGGGCGGATCAGATCGAACACCTGCCAGGTCCCCTGAGACCAGCGGGTGCGCTGACGCATGAGCGCGCGCAGGGAGTTCAGTCCCTGCTGGTTGATGGTGACCTCGGTGGACTGTTCGCCGCGCCATCCGGCATGCATCATGCGCAGGCCGATGTCCTGGTCCTCGGTCAGGCGCCCCGAGGCCCAGGGGCCAACGCGTCCGTGCGGGTCAGGAACGGCAACGGAGTCGAGCGCCGCGAGCCGGTTGAACTGGCCGTTTCCGCCCATGTTGGCTGTGCCCCAGCCGGTGCGACCAAGCTGGAAGATCGTGCCGAACACCCCGAACTCGATGTCTTGGGCGAGGGTCAGCAGCGAGGTGCGGTTGTAGATGCGCACCTGGGATTGGACTCCACCCACGAGGGAGTTCGTGAAATGCCTGGCCACGCGTCCTGCGGTCGGGTCGAGTCGGCCATCCGCATCGACGATCGTGACGATGACCTTGTGTGGGTCCCAGTCCTTGTAGATCCCCTCGGAGAGAACCCTCGAGTGTAGGAAGCGCCAGGCGTCGTTGAGTGCCTCGGATTTCCCCTGCCGTGCGTTTGGGTGCACGCGGGTCAGTACGGTGAGGCGTTCGATCTCGTTTTGTAGCGCGGCGAGGATTTCACCGGTGTCGTCATCGGAACCGTCGTTGATGACGAGGATGCGTGCGTGTGTGACGTCGACCTGGTTGAGTCGCTGCACGGAGTCCGCAATGGTCACGGCCTCGTTGAGCGCCGGGACCATGAAGACCCATAGGAAATCTGCTTCATGCTCTGCAGGGTCGATCTGTTTTCGCTTGAGGTTCAGCGCGTGGGCGAACTGCCTCTGGGTTTTGAAGAGGAGCACCCCGAGTGACACGAATGAGGTCAAGATCATGAACAGCGCAACCCAGAAGAGCGGGATCGCCCAGATGGGCAGCCCCGCGTAGAGTTCCGCCACGAATGCAAGTGCGGTGCGCAGCCAGGAAAGGCTATTCATGACTGAAATCTAACCCCAACCTGCGTGATACCGCAGTGCGAATCTCGCTGCTCTGGAAGTTCTCCGGCGGTGGACCGTCAAGGAAGATATGGTCGAGCGCTGCAACGATGCGCTGGGACGCAAGACCGTCTCCATAGGGGTTCTTGTGGCCGGACCTGCGAGCATACTCGGCCGGATCGTCGAGAAGCGTGCGTGCTTCGGCCACGATGGTGGCCGGGTCAGTGCCGACGAGCAGTAGAGTCCCAGCCTCGACTCCCTCTTGGCGTTCGGTTGTGTTGCGTGCGACAAGGACCGGGGTGCCGAGTGCGGGAGCCTCTTCTTGGATGCCGCCGGAATCGGTGATGATGATGCGGGCGACCGACATGAGCTTCGCAAAGGAGAGATAGTCGCGTGGGCCCACGAGATACATGTTGGCCTGGGTGGAGAGGGTTTCGAGCATGGGTGCTCGTGCGATGGGGTTGGGGTGCATCGGAACCACGAAGTCGGCATCGTTGTAGATATCGGACAGTTCCCTGATTGCGTTCGCGATGTTCTGCAAACCCTCGCCCCAGTTTTCGCGGCGGTGTGCAGTCACAAGCACGAGCCGACGCTCGGGGTTGGCTGCTGCGTGGCCCTCTGCATCGAGGTAGGTGGCCTCGAGAGATTCCAGGCCTTCACCGAACCCTCCGCCCTGTTCGGTCGCCCAGTGCAGCATGTCGATGGAGGTGTTTCCGGTGACTAGGATGCGGTCGTAGTCCACGCCCTCGCGCACTAGATTCATCTTGTTGGCCGTGGTCGGCGCAAGATGTAGGGCCGCGATGCGGGAGATGAGTTGGCGGTTGCCCTCCTCCGGGAATGGGGAGAGTAGGTTGGATGTGCGTAGTCCTGCCTCGACGTGCACCACGGGGATCTGCAGGTTGAATGCCGCAACTGCAGCGGCCATGGCGGAACTCGTGTCACCGTGGACGAGGCACACCTGGGCGCCGTGCACTGAACGGCGTCCGGAGTCCTGGTATTCGGCAGGGAGGGTTTCGGAGGACCAGATGCGGTCGATGCCCACCATGATGCGCGCAACGACCTCGTTGAGCGAGGGACGGCGGTCATCAACCGGTGCCGATGCCCGCAGGTTGACGTCGAGACGTAGGCCGGAAGCGGTAATGAGGTCTTCGACCATGTCCGTGTGCTGGCCTGTGCTGACCACAACGGGCCGGAACTTTCCCGAATCCTGTAGGGCGCGGATGACGGGGATCATCTTGATGGCCTCTGGCCGGGTTCCAAAGACGACGAGGACGCGGGTGCGATCTGCGTAGGGGATCATGGGTGCTCCTCGAGCGCATGCTCTTCCGATGGATGGACAGGTGCGGCAACTACCTACGCGCCCTTACCTATCCAATCGGTAACTTGTGGGGGTTCTTGAAGTGTAGAGCCAAAAAGTTATTGGCGCCTGTGAGTGCGTACTGATGATCGAGGGAGATTGTTCACAAGTGCACGAGGTTGTTGGGTCGATGGGACCAAAATGTTCCGGGTGGGCTAAAAGGTTTTGGGTATTCGGACGAAAAATGCCCCATCGATCGTGGGGTGCGGATCACAGGGGTGCCACCTTGTGTGCAATATACCCCTGGGGGTATTCTCGTTCTTGGTTGAGAACCACACACCAGCGGAAGGCGCAACCACATGAGAATCGTGATCGTAGGCGGAGTGGCCGGAGGCATGAGTGCAGCAGCCCGCGCCCGACGCCTGAGCGAATCGGCTGAAATCATCGTGCTCGAACGCGGCCAGCACCCATCCTTCGCAAACTGCGGCCTGCCCTACTACGTGGGCGGAGAAATCGAGGACAAGTCCAAACTCCTCGTACAGACCCCGCAGTCACTGCGCGCCTCACTCAACCTGGACGTGCGTATTGGTCACAACGTCACCGCCATTGACTCGGAAACGAAAACAGTCACCGCGCACACCGCGGACGGCCCGGTTGTGATCAGCTACGATGCGCTCATCCTCGCACCAGGCGCTCGGGCACTCACCTTGCCGATTCCGGGAATTGACTCGCCCCGTGTCACCACACTGCGGACTGTCGACGATGCGGTCGCTCTCCGCGAACAGGTCACCTCCCAGATCGGTTCCGCTGGGCAGGACGCCAACGATGCGCACGCAGTGGTCATCGGCGCGGGATTCATTGGGCTCGAAGCTGCGGAGGCTCTGGCGCTCGCAGGTTACAAGGTATCCGCGATTGAGCGTGCCCCACACGTATTGCCTCCCGCTGAGGTTGAGGTGGCAAGTCAGGTTCGGCTCGAACTCGAACGTCTAGGCATGGACGTGTACGAAGATGCCGAGATCACCTCGATTACCAACGGCGGCAGCAACTCCGATGTGGTCAACCTTGGTACAGGCGAAACCATCCCCGCGCACATCATCGTGCTCTCCGCTGGCGTTACCCCAGACACGGACTTCCTCGACGGATCGGGCGTTGAACTCGACAACCGGGCCATCGTGGCCGACGCACACGGACGTACCAGTGTGCAGGGGATCTGGGCGGTCGGTGATGCAACCGTCCAGACCGACAAGGTCACCGGGGCCCGACGGCCAGTCATGCTCGCCGGTCCCGCCAACCGCGCCGGACGGCTCGTCGCAGATGACATCCTCAACCCCGACGCTGCGCGCGAGATCCCTGCAACCCTCGGAACCGCAATCGTGCGCGTTGGAGAACTGACCGCAGCCATGACCGGTGCCAATTCCCGCAGTCTCACGGCGGCAGGCGTCGCGTTCCATACTCTGCACCTGCATCCGAACAACCATGCCGGATACTTCCCCGGAGCCACCGGCCTGCACCTGACCGTACACGTACGCGAAGATGACGGGCTGCTGCTGGGTGCCCAGATCGTCGGCAATGAGGGCGCTGACAAGCGCATTGACGTGCTCGCCACGGCGATCCGGGCGGGCCTGACCGCACCAGAACTCATCGACCTCGACCTCGCCTACGCGCCACCATACGGGTCCGCCAAGGACCCAGTGAACTTCGCGGGAATGGTCGCCGAGAACGTGCTGACCGATCAACTCGCCCTGTGGTATCCGCACGAATACTTAAGTTTCGGGGACGACGTGCTCGTGCTCGACGTGCGCACCGCCGCCGAATGGGCAACCGGACATCTGCCAACCGCCCACCATGTTCCGCACACCGAACTGCGTGATCGCCTTGCCGAGGTGAGCGAGCTTGCACAGGGGCGGAGAATCCGTGTGACCTGCCAGTCCGGTGTGCGCTCCTACATCGCCCACCGCATACTCACCGAGGCCGGATTCGACAGCGCGTCCCTCTCGGGTGGCATGATCACCTATAAGGCGATCATGGGGATCGACGATCTGGTCACCGGTAACTGACCTGGCAGGGAACAACCGGCGGACACGGCTTGCGTGAGAACGAAAACGAGAGAGGGAAACATGTTTGAGGGACAAGAAGAGGCGCAGCGCAAAATCCTCAACCGACTCAAGCGGGCGCGCGGACAACTCGACGCGGTCATAGGCGCGGTTGAATCCGGTGCACCATGCCGAGACGTGGTCACTCAACTTTCGGCGACCTCGTCCGCCCTGGACCGTGCGGGATTCGCAATCGTGTCCACCGCGATGAGGGAATGCGTCGTCTCGGATGAGGGGCTCAAGGAAGCCGGAGACGACTCAGGCGAAAAGCTGACCATCGATGAACTCGAAAAACTATTCATGATGCTCGCCTGAGCGGCGTGCGTCACCCAACGAGAAAGAAGACTCCCCATGTGTCGACCAGTCAACTGTAGGGAATGCGGAAAGACCACCTGGGCGGGCTGCGGCCAGCACATAGACTCCGTCAAGGCTCAGGTACCCGCAGGCCAGTGGTGCACCGGCCACTCGAGGACGGTGAAGACCGGGGCTCAGGGAGGAGACCCGCAGCAGCGGGGGTTCCTCGCACGCCTGTTTGGCCGCTGATCCCTGCAATCCGAACCTCCTAGCTCCTCAACCCCTAACCCTTCAACTACCTAGATCCTGAACCCTGCGGCCTACCTCCGCGGCCTTGATCGAACTCAGGCATTTACCCGCGAGATCAGCCCGCTACAGGTTGATCTCGCGGGTAAATACCTGAGTTCGGCGAAGCGGATAGGCGTGGACAAGGCCCTGAGAGGGATAAGCGCAGGAATCTCGCGTATCTTCACGCAGTTTCCACCCGTTCTGACCGGCTGCGAAGTGCTGGTCGTGGAAGAATGGCCGTGTGACTAAGAATCCAGCCGCAGACGCCATAGACGAGTCCAAGGGCGAGGTGCCACCGGGATCCCGCAGACACGAGAGAGCGCAACCACCACGTCGTGGGCTTCGGCTCCTCGTGTGGGCGATCGCTACCCTTCTCGTGATTGTTCTGGGTGCGGTGGGATGGTTTGCGCTGTCGCTCAACAGTAGTTTCAACAAGGCGGAGAAACTCTCCAACGAGAATGTCTTCCCCGATGACGCGGACCGTCCCGCCGCATCTGAGACCGGCGCGCTGAACATCCTGTTGCTTGGCTCCGATACTCGCGGCGAGTTGGATGACGAGATAGACGACATTCGCGGTCAGCGTTCGGACACGATCATGGTTGCTCACATCTCGGATGACCGCGAGTCAGTTCAGGTCATGTCGATCATGCGCGACAACTGGGTTGAGATTCCGGGGCATGGCTATAACAAGATCAACGCTGCCATGGCCTTTGGTGGCATCCCTCTCGTCATTCAGACGGTGGAGGGAATCATCGACTCCCGAATCGACCACGTCGCGATCATCGACTTTGAGGGATTCAAAGGTCTCACCGATGCACTCGGCGGCGTGACGGTGGACAACCCGCGTGAGTTCACGTCGCGTCACGGTAAGACTCACTTCGCGAAGGGCACCATTGAACTCAATGGAACCGAGGCGCTGGAGTTCGTGCGTGAACGGTATGCGTTCCCCGATGGTGACTACAGTCGCGTGGCCAACCAGCAGTTGTTCGTGAAGGCGATGGTCAAGGAGGTCCTCTCGCGTGACACGCTCACGAGCCCCGCGAAGATCTTGGACTCGGTGGATGCCTTCGCCCCATACATGAAGGTTGACGAGGGGTTGTCCGCGACTGCGCTGTCCTCGCTCGGCTACTCGATGCGCAACCTGCGCGCAGACGACATGTCGTTCTTCACGTCCCCGAACCTCGGCACGGGTCGCGAGGGCAGCGCATCTGTCGTGAAACCGGACTGGGATGAACTCGCGAAGGTTGCCGAGGCATTCAAGTCGGACACCTTGGGCGATTATTTGGCTAACCAAGACTGACCGGCACGTACAGACGGGGCGCACACCATATGGTGTGCGCCCCGCTTTTGTATGCCCGGAGTCTGGGGTTGGCTGGAGGACGGTGGGGCCAAATTAGTCCGGTTGCACGGTTTTTGTGCGGGGCACTGGGACAAAAATGCCCCATCGAGTGGTGGCGTTATAGGGCATGTGGTGGTCGCAGTGGTTGGCGATTTATCTTCATTTAAGGCTATGCGGAATTAAAAGTTCGGGCGGCCGAACTTTTAAGGTATGCTCGTGGAACCTGATCGTAACTGCCAATGAGGAGGCGCCCCATGAGTCGCAAGATTTCCGACGAGTCCCCACTTTCCCAGTCCGCTCACCATCCGCGGTGGCGTGCCCGGGTGCGGGGACTGCGGTTGGCTGGTCTTGCACTGGCGCTTGCGGCTGGTCTGGCAGCCTGCACCGATGGCGCAGGAAACAACGGCGCGGACGCGGAACGCGATGAAGACGTGCCATTCGTACTCACCACGTTCACGGTCCTGGCCGACATCGCGCAGAACGTTGGTGGAGAACACGTGCGAGTCGAGTCGCTGACCAAGGTCGGGGCCGAGATCCACGGCTATGAGCCAACTCCCGCCGACGTGCGCCGCGCTGTTGATGCCGACCTGGTGCTGGACAACGGGCTGAACCTGGAGGCCTGGTTTGAACGCTTCCTCGCCGACGTGAAAGTCCCACGCATCACCCTGTCGCAGGGAGTCGAACCAATCGACATCGCCGAGGACGCCTACGCAGGCAAGCCAAACCCCCACGCATGGATGAGTCCACAGAACGTGGAGATCTATGTCGACAACATCGTCGAAGCGTTCACGCAGTTACAGCCAGACCACGCAGAAGACTTCGAACGCAATGCAGCACACTACACCCAAGAGCTACGTGAGGTTGCCGGTCGGCTTGACCAGATCGTCGCCAATCTGCCAGAAAACCAGCGGGCGCTGGTCACCTGCGAGGGAGCGTTCAGCTACCTCGCACGTGACGCGGGACTGACCGAGGCGTACATCTGGCCGGTCAACGCCGAACAGGAAGCCACGCCAGGACAAATCACGCGGGCCATCGAGTTCGTGAAAGCCAACGACGTACCCGCCGTGTTCTGCGAGAGCACGGTCTCGAACGCCCCAATGATGCAGGTGGTGGAGGCAACCGACGCTGAGTTCGGTGGAACGCTGTACGTGGATTCCCTCTCCGAGCCGGATGGTCCCGTGCCCACCTACCTCGACCTCATCACACACGACGTGAACACCATTATCGACGGACTCACCGGTGGTGCCTCGTGATCGAGGTGCGTGACGTACACGTACGGTATGGCGACAACATTGCCCTGAACGGCGCATATGTGACCGTGGACGCGGGCACGGTCACCGGACTGATCGGCATGAACGGAGCCGGGAAATCGACTCTGTTCAACGCGATCATGGGCGAGGTACCGCTGACGCACGGTTCGATCCTGATCGATGGTCACACACCCGCCCAAGCCAGGAAGCAGAACCTGATCGCATACGTCCCACAGGCCGAGGCCGTCGACTGGAGCTTCCCGGTGTCAGTGCGCGATGTCGTGATGATGGGGCGTTACGGGTACCTCGGCCCGGCCCGGCGTGCGCGCCCAATTGACCGGGAAGCCATCGATGTCGCTCTCGAACGCACCGGACTTTCAGAGTTGGCAGACCGGCAGATCGGCCAGTTGTCCGGTGGACAACGCAAACGTGTGTTCGTCGCGCGCGGAATCGCTCAGGAGGCACGCGTGATGCTTCTCGACGAGCCGTTTGCCGGGGTGGACACCACCACCTCACGCGCGCTCGGATCGGTTCTGAGTGAACTGGCGGATGAGGGGAGGACGGTGTTCGTGTCCACTCATGACTTGGCGGCGCTGCCCCAGTTGGCTAGCGAGGTGGTGCTGTTGTTCCGTCGTGTGGTTGCTTCAGGACCACCCGACAAGGTGTTGACACCTGAGAATCTTGCCGTGGCATTCGGCATGAGGCCTGGAGGTGAAGGGTGACTGGGAACAATGGCGATGGGGTTGCAGGCTCGGGCAGCGCGAGGTGCGACATGGTGATTTTCCGGGATCAACAACCAAGAAAAACCACCCTATTCACGGAAAAGCACCATGTCGGTTATTGGGTTGAGGAGGGGAAGGCATGATCGATTTCTTGACCCAACCGTTCGCGTTCGAGTTCATGCAGCGCGCCTTCCTCACATCGGTGGTTGCGGCAGTCCTGTGCGCGGTGTTGTCCTGCTGGTTGGTGCTCATGGGCTGGTCGCTCATGGGGGACGCCGTCTCACATGCGGTGCTTCCCGGAGTGGTGCTTGCCTACATCGTGGGCGCGCCGTTCTTCCTTGGCGCGCTCCTGTTCGGGTTTCTCGCGGTCGCGCTCATCGGTGTGGTGCGCGACGGAACCCGCGTGAAAGAGGACGCCGCAATGGGAGTCGTGTTTACCTCCCTGTTCGCGCTCGGCCTCGTGCTGATCTCCGTGACTCCAAGCCATGTGGACCTCAACCACATCGTGTTCGGGAACCTACTCGGTGTCTCCTGGGCGGACGCGGTTCAGATCATTGGCGTGGCACTGGTGGCGCTCGCGGCCCTGCTGATCAAACGGCGGGATCTGACGTTGTTCGCGTTTGATGCGCGGCATGCACGGGCCATTGGGATCAATCCTCGGCTGCTCTCGGGGTTGTTGCTGGCTATCTTGGCGTTGACCAGTGTCGTCGCCCTCCAAGTGGTGGGCGTGGTGCTCGTTGTCGCGATGCTCATCATCCCGGGCGTCACCGCACGCCTGCTCACTGACCGGTTTGGCAGGATGCTGTGGCTCGCCCCTGTGCTGGCTGCCGTGTGTGCTGTGGTCGGGGTGTACATCTCCTATTACCTCGACACCGCCACCGGTCCCACGATCGTGCTGTGCCAGGGTGCGCTGTTCGCGGTCGTGAAACTGGGTCGTATGGCCTCACATGGGGTTCGTGTATAGGCTTCAGTGGGGAGAAAACCCAAGCCGCACACGCGAGAGGACGCATGATGACCACTCCAACCTTCGTTGCCCACGACGGATTCACCGCGCCGCAGATCGGATTCGGCACCTACAAGATGAACGGCGTGCACGGCGCACGCAACATTGTGGAAGCTGCCAAGATCGGATACCGGCTCTTCGACTCCGCATTCAACTATGAAAACGAAGGTGCCGTGGGGCATGCCGCGAAGCTCATCCAGGAGGAGGGCATCGCACGCCGTGAGGACATCATCATCGCCTCAAAACTCCCCGGCCGCCGCCACGAATACGATTCTGCGCTCGTCACCATCGAGGAATCACTGTTCCGCGCCGGACTCGACCACTACGATCTGTACCTGATCCACTGGCCCAACCCCATCGTCGACAAGTATGTGGAAGCCTGGAGCGCGCTCATCGAAGCGCAGAAGCGCGGCTATGTGAAACACATCGGCGTCTCCAACTTCCTGCCCGAGCACCTGGAACGGCTGGAACGCGAAACCGGCGTCATGCCCGTGGTGAACCAGATCGAACTGCACCCGCACTTCCCACAGCTCGACCAGATCGCGTTCCACAAAGAACACGGCATCATCACCCAGGCGTGGAGCCCACTCGCACGCATGGAATACCTGCTCAACTACGACGTGCTGCAGAAGCTTTCGCTCAAGCATCGCAAGACCCTTGCCCAGATCGTGCTGCGCTGGGAAACCCAGATCGGTGCCATGCCCATCCCACGCTCAGGTTCAGCCGAACGCCAGGCTGAGAACTTCGACATCTTCGACTTTGAGCTTTCCGCCGAAGAGGTGGCTGCCATCAGTGCGCTTGGACGCCCAGACGGACGTATGAAGGGCCAAAACCCCGCCGAATACGAGGAGTTCTAGCATCTCCTTGAACGGGTAGGAGATTGCTTGAGTGTGGGGGTCGCCTGTACTCACACTCAGCAGCCAACCACGGCGGGAGCACATCCCGCGGCACACCCCACGAGAGTGCGGGAACCCGCAGTTCCCTTAGGTGCGCTTGAAGTGTAGTTTGTGGGTGTACACCATTCCCACAAGGAACAGCCATGCACGAAGTCACGGACACCACCGTTAGTCCGCCCAGCGCCTTTGCCCAGTTAGGGGCTTTCCTTCTCGACGCCGGATACGCAGTCACCGACGTTGACTTTTCACTGTATAAAGTTGCCGAGAAAGCAGGCTATCCGGACATGGCCTTCGTGGTCCTGCCCGCCACCGTGTTCGCGTCCGACCACCCAGGTGACGCCACAACCGTGGTCAATGCAACGGGCGTTGAACTCCCTCTGCTCATCACCGCCCGAGCCAACCTGCTCGTACGCAGGCTTCTCGCGGGGAAGGTCCCGTTCTGGCGCATTCCCGAGCACATCGCCAAGGTTCGCGCGTCGACCGCACACATCACCTGGTGGGAGCTACTGCTCGGCTCCTCCGGTCTGGCTGGAGGTCTCGGTGTTCTGTTCCGCATCCCCTGGTGGGCGGTCATCGCGACCTTCGTGCTCGGAGCACTCATTGGCGTAGCCATCCACCTCGGCTCCAAGGTCCGGGGAGCGGGAACGATCATCACGTTCCTTGTCGCCTTTGGAACCACACTGTCCGTGGGGCTGCTTGCCTCCCACTTCGAGCTTGGGCCGATCCCTCTGTTCGCGGTCTGCGCCCCTCTCGCCGTCCTTGTCCCGGGAACCACGATCACAAACGCGCTGCTGGAACTGAGCGCGACGGACATGATCACCGGCTCGTCGCGACTCATGTATGGCCTGCTGGTACTGGCCTTCATGACGGTTGGCATCGGCGCGGCCGCCATGGCGACCGGGCTGCGCATCGACGCGTCTGCGGCGCATCTGCTTGGCGACGTTACCCGCGTCAGCACCGACATGGCCGGTATTTCTGCCCTCCCGCCGCTGTGGTTCTCGTGGATCGGCGTTGTGGTTATGGCTGCCGGGATCGGTCTGGCATTCAAGGCTGGGTGGCGGCTTACGCTGCTGTCGATTCCCGCGATGCTGCTCACCTACGCCGGGATCATGGTGCTCACTCCGCACATCGGCAGTATCGGCGCGACGGGCGTTGTGGGTGCGGTGTTCTTCTTCTTCGCACGAGTGGTCGAACGGTTCGAGCCGCGGGCGCCAGCCATCGTGACGTTCCGGCCCGCGTTCATCCTGCTGGTTCCCGGAATCGTTGGCCTCGTTGCGCTCACAACCTTTGACAACCAAACCGTGGTGACTGCGCTGGGCACGTTCCTGAGCCTGTCCATCGGCACTAAGGGCGGGGCTGTCGTGGCTGATCTGATCTTCCGGCATGAGCCAAATGCCGAGGAGCCATTCAACGACATGGCGGCGTGATACCGCGCTAGGTGTCACTATGCATGGATTCCCTGCCCACTCGATGGTGACCTCCTCGCCAGCTCCTCCCTGTCCGATGTTGCGGTTCTGTCGGCATTGTTGCTGTTTATTGGCGTAACATCGCCGACAGCACCGAAACATTGCCCCGCCATGCGCAACCACTCGCGGTGGTGAGATGCAGGAGGAGTGGACTACTCGTCGGAAATCAGCACAAACCATCCACACTCGATGGGCTGTTTTCGGTCCGGGTGCATGGATAAAGTATGTGCCCCCGGCGCGTTTTCGGCCCACCGGCTTGTGAGTAACACCTGTTATGTTTCAGGACATCGGTGACAATTCTGTATCAAGCCGTCGGTAACACCTGATGCGAGTCCGCAACGTTCTGACAACCTGTCAGGCCGTTCACGAAACCTCTCCCATAAACCCGGCCAAAAGACAGATAAAACGCAGGGAATTCCAAGGTTCGGTCCCTACTGTTGAGTGTGTTGGATCGGTTAGAACAGACGGTTTCACTTCTCGGGGGAGAGTTGACAACCGGACATCACTTCAGTGCCTCGACACCACTGCGGCTAGCCTGATCAAACAAGGAGAAGCGAGTGCTCCACAGGGAAGGTGCCGACCTTCCTCGAAAGCTATACAGCCGGTTCCGTTCACCAGAACGGGACCGGCTTTCGCTTTGTGGTGTTAGGTGCTACGAGAAACAGTTACACCGAAACTCGGTGGGCTGTTTTGGGCCCGCGTGCATGGATAAAGTATGTGTCCCCGGTACCTTTTTGGCCCTTCGACCGACAGCCCTTTCGACCGCGGGGCTCTTCGACTACAGGGCTCATCGACCGGCAGTTGCCCGTTCGTGACTAGGAAGCCGTATGGTGCTTTTCCGGGATCAGGGTGTTTTTTCTTGGTTGTTGACCCCGGAAAATCACCATGTTGGTAAGAGGGCTCGCCAGGATTGCTGGTGGTTGCTGGAGTGCTGCTCGGAGTGAGGGGAATAAGGACTCCCCACGCCTACTGGTTCTTGGCGTACTCGTATCCCGCAGCCTCGGCATCCTCGCCGGTCACGAAGCACTGTTCAGGGTGCGTGATGTTGTACCAACGCCCGCCGGGGATGTGATATTTCCACCCGTTCGAGCCTTGGTTGCCCTTGACCGGCGCATAATCGGGGCATTCGGTCTTGCTTGCGGGCGCGACACCGGCGCTGTGGTCCTTTGAGGACTTCTTGTTCGTGTTCTTTGCTGATGTGTCGGCCTTCTGCGAAGCCGCTGACGTGTCTTCATCCCCTGCCTCTGATAGCGGCGGCACCTCAGCAAATGCGGGGATCTCCCCAGAACAGCCAGACAGGATGCGGGCAATCGTATGCTTTTCGGCGATGGTGACCCACAGGTTGTATTTCGCTTTCACATCGACTTGGGTGGCAACGTACTGGCATCTAAACGAGCGGTTCGACGGTAACCAGGTCGCAGCATCGCTGTCGCCCTTCTTCTGATTTTCTGAGCCCTTCACTGCCAGCAGGTTGAGTGGGTCGTTTGCGAAATCGGTGCGTTCGCCCATACTGAGCTGTTGAGCGCCCTTCTGCCACGCATCGGACAGAGCCACCACATGGTCGATCTGTACCCCGGCTGCGTCCTCTGCACGGTTGAACTCCATGCGTGAACCGGTGAATGGATCGTCGAGCACGCCCACGGTGATCACGCATTTGTTGGTGTTGGGTTTGTGTTTCAGGTCGCTGAGGTCGCGCCGCAGTATGTCGTTGCGGGTGTCGCAGCCGTTGCGGTCGCGGTCGTCCCAGCGCTTCCCAAACTCGTCCCGTGAATATCCGGTCTTTGGTGCCCGACCTCTGACTGCGAGGGTGTCGAGCTTGGCAAGTGCCGCCTCGTATGTGGCTGACTGTCCGGCAGCGGTGTCTGGGACCGTGGCGAATGCGGCTCGGGTTGCTGCAGTCCGAACCTGTTCCACCACGTTCAGACCTTGACCGGCCCCAACTCCGATGGCCCCAAGTTCGCGCGCGGGGGAGACCACGCCGCCTGCGGCGTGGACGGGTGCCGCAATCAGAGTGAGGAGTAGGGCGAAGAGGGGGACTCGTCGGAAAGAGAAGCGCATAAGTGTTGTATCGGCAGCCCTGTGGATCAAGTGCATGGTTGCGATGTTGGATTGACGACGATTCGGCTGGTTAGTTGTCCGTCCGTTGCGTCTCGGGGTGGTCATTTGAGTTGGAGGCTCCCGTTGGCGAGGTTATGGCTGGTGCCTCGGGCATGATGGCGGGCGGCTGTGCCGACCGTTGGCCGGGACGCTTTGGGTGTGGCCAGCGGACCTTCGGCAGGTGGAAGGCTGGAGGCGACGACTCGACTTCAAGGCCGTAGTACTCACCGATGTGATCGCGGAATGCCCTGCGCTGTGCCTTCTGATAGGCGCGGATCTCACGGTTAAACGCTGTGACAAGGGACCAGCAGAGCAGGAGCATCACAAATGAGAACGGCAAGGCTATGAGTATTGCCGCAGTCTTGAGCGCGTCGAGACCACCCGCGAGTAGGAGAGCGATCGCAAGGAGGGAACTCATGCACGCGAAGGACACCTTGAGCCAGCGAGGTGGCTCCTCCTGGCCGCCGGAAGCAATCATCGCCATAACAAGCGCACCGGAATCCGCTGAGGTGACAAAGAAGATCGCGATCAGGACAACCACACCGATGGTCAGGAACGTGGTGCCTGGAAGATGGTTGAGCAACGCAAAGAGCGACTCCTCGACATTCACGGAGCCGTCGGCGTTGATGAGTTCGGCGCGACCCGTGAGCTCAAAGTAGATGCCCGTTCCACCGAGCACGGAGAACCACAGGAAAGTCATGAGAGTGGGTACCAAGAGGACCCCGGTCACGAACTCCTTGACCGTGCGTCCCTTCGACACGCGGGCGATGAACACGCCAACAAAGGGAGCCCAAGACATCCACCAACCCCAATAGAACGTGGTCCAGGCACCCTGCCATTCCTCACCGGCCTCGCCTTGGAAGGCCGAGACCGTGAAGGCCTGACCTATGAAAGTCTGCAGGTAACCACCGAGGGACTGGACAAACTCGCGCAACAAGAAGACGGTTGGGCCCGAGAACAGCACGAACATCAGAACCAAGGCTGCAAGAACGAGGTTGATGTTGGACAGGTACTTCATCCCCTTGGACACACCCGACACGACCGAGTAGATGACGAAGCACGTGATGATCGCGATCAGGACGATTTCGAGGGTGGTCGATGGTTCGGCAATGCCGATGTAACCCAAGCCAGACGCAATCTGCATGACACCCAAACCGAGAGAGGTTGCCACACCGAAGATCGTGCCCACCAGTGCGATGGCGTCGATGGTGTTTCCCCAACGGCCCTCAACCCGTTCCCTGCCGAGCAGAGGTTCGAGCGCCCACCGAATCGAGATGGGGCGCTTACGGCGGTGAATCGCGTAGGCCAACGCGAGACCAACCACTACGTAGATTGCCCAGGCGCTCACACCCCAGTGCAGGTACGTCTGACGCAACGCATATCCCGCAAGTTCCTCCGGCGTGCCCGTGACACCTGGTCGTGGACTCGCATAGTGGCTCAAGGGTTCCGAGACACCGTAGAACACGAGACCGATACCCATGCCGGCCGCGAACAGCAGGGCGAGCCAGGACATGTTGGAGAACTCCGGCTCATCGTCATCGTTGCCCAGTTTGATGTCACCGTACTTGGAGAAACCTACGTATAGGCAGAAGGCGACAAAGAACGCGGCAATGAGCACGTAGTACCAGGAGAACCAGCGGACCACCGTGTCTTGAATGTTCTGGAAGAGCGACTCCGCGGCGTCGGGCGCAATCATCGCGAAGGTCACGAACACGAGGACCGTGATCGCTGCTGGCCAGAAGACCGCTCGTGCTACTGGAGACTTACCTGATGGGCGTGCTTGGGAACTCATGAGTACCAGACTAATTTGCCGCCAACTTCTTGTCTTCCCGACTTCCCATCTCTCACCCTTAGTTAGTGCAGATCAGGGGAGCGACGACTAGTGCGAGGACGCTGTCCTCGGGCAAGGAGACTCAGGTCTTTACACCGTGCTTTCCAGTTGGACTGTGTCTGCCTTTCCAGATGGAAAATCTGGTGTTGATACCCCGTGTTTCCGTTCGGGAAGTTGCTGTTATCGGTCACTGCTTTCCGCCTGGATAACATGTTGCTTCCTGTAAAACTGTTCAACTGGAATGTTATGCGATTTTTTGTGATATAAATCACTCGGGTGAACTCAATGTGGTTTATCTGTGAGAATGTGCGGTTTCTGCGTACGGGTGATCTACACCCCTCTTATATGACAGCCTGTCAGCGGCTATGTTCTTACATGGATGGTTCTATCCATTGACCACGTCAGCGCCCATTTTTTTTGAGGTTGTACCGAATGACTGCACACAGATTTAGGAGAGCGCTAGTGAGAGCGCTCTCAATGATTATGGCAACGCTGCTCGTTGTCATGGGCTTCCCTGCTGCGGCGTCCGCCGCCGAAGACGATGTCGCACCTGGAGTTTCGGTAGAGGCGCCAAATTTTGGTTCTCCCGATGAATCTGGACGTATTCACGTTGAGGAGGGAAAGGAGTACGAGTTCGCTTTCGTCTACACTCCAGAAGAGTTTGATGACGACCATTCTCTCTACAGCCCGCTCAAGTTCGAGCTTAATTTGGACGGTGTCGGATCGGTAGACATACCCGATGCTGCACTGGTCGTTCCTGAAGCGAACCGGAACTCGATCGAAAAAATCGAGCGAGCAACAGATGGAGTCGGTATCCTCGTCTTCTTTAAAGAGGATATGAGTGCGTCCAACGAGCAGGAGAACTTCAAACTTAAGTTTACTCTCGACCTTAACGGTAGCGCGACCGGTGAAGGGAAAATCAGTTGGAGCGGAGCGACTGAGCCGACCACTCTGCTGATTATCGCCAAAGATGCAGAGCCAGTTGTTGTCAACCCTGGTTTCGATAAAGCGGTTAACATCCATCCTGTGCAGATCCCAACTCCTGCAGGGAAGGACGGAACTCTTAACCTCTCTTCCTACAACGGGCGTGTCGGCTACCGTCTTGTCACCGAAGTTGAGCAGGGCGGTACGATTACTCTTTCTGATCATGTCGACGTTGAGTGGCTCGGATTTGATACCGCTTCGATGAACCTTCAAGTCTCCTACGAGACGTGGGAAGGGATTAGCGAGGGATACGGTAAACGTACCCGCTATCCAGCCAACGCGAATGATTTCCTTCCTGCCTCCGCTTACACTCTAAGCATTGACTCTGATAAAAATGGTTTCACCCTTGTGGTGCCCGGTATCCCTGACGGTAGTCGTCTTGTTGTTACCTACCAAGCAGACATCATTGATGCCCCGGCATTCCTCGCGGAAACACAGTCCGCGCATGATGCGGTTTACGGACCTGCCGGTTCCAGGAAACACAACGCTGAATATAAGCTGCCAAAGGTCAATAACACGGCTGAGGCGTACCTTGGCGACACCAAGATTGACGATGACACTGAGTATGTTGAGTACCACGGGTACACGTACAACATGCCTGGGCCGGGTCAGGGACTTTTCTACAAGGAAATCGACACCTCCGGTAATGAAAATTTTGGCCCACGCAGAGATTTTAGTTTCAAAGACTTTGAAGCAGACCCATCCCGTAAGCTGATCCAGAGTGAGACTGTAACCTATCGTTTGCGTGCGGACCTAAGGGTATTTACGGCCTCTGAAGCCCAGATCGCCGGCGGGATTGACGACAACTACAACCTGAACGCAGATGTCATCATCACAGATGTGCTTCCAATAGGGCAGACCTGGGGTGATATTACTGCAACGGTTAATGGCAGCCCACAAAATCTGACGGCGTACACAGGCTCAGGCAACCCTACTAGCCGCGGCGAATACAAGATTGACGGTCAAAACCTGATCATCAATATCGGGCGGAGCAACGCTGATAACTGGACTATCCTCGCGTCGGCACAACTTTCGACTTTCACTAGTAGTGGCGTGGACGCGCGCAATGGACGTCCAGCACTTCCTGCGCGGGATGCTGAGACGAACTACCACAACTACTCCTCCGTGAACACGGCAAAGTTTGAGTTCAAAACGGTGGGTAATGACGGTGCGCCAACTCGAAGTGCGGACGTTGTTGCCAAGTGGCGAGGCGACACCACTCAGGGAATCACCGACTCGTCGGTCTTCACAAAGACGACCGACAGCTTCGCCGAAGCGACTCCTGGCCAGCCCTTAGAGATTGATTACACCATTACGGTGAAGGCAAACTCTACCAACGATGACAAGATCCTCGCGTCCAAGACGGAGATCATCGATCTTGTTGATGAGTCCGTTTTTGACCTTGGCAACAATCTTGAGAACGTCAAGATCGAAGGAACCTACGGTACTAGGGCCCTCGGCCAAAACGCATTCGCACTTGAGCGAGTTGCGAACGCTGACGGTCAAGGCACCCCAGGGATTTCTATCAAGCCAGCGCAGCCATTCCTCGATGCAATCGGGGACCTCGGTGAGGAAGAAACTCTCACGATCAAGTTGACGCTGACTACCTTCCCAATTGAAGGCCGTCAGGTACTGGAAATTGAGAATCGTGCGCTCTACCGTGGTGAACGAGCAATTGACGGGGACTACCTTGCCGGAGCATCTATGAAGGGCTCATCTCTCGGTAACGGTATCCAAGTCTACAAAGAGGTGTATGACCCTACTACCGGAGAGTTCACAGACAGCCTGCGGGTCAAGCACACTGCAGGAAATCCAGATGACGGCACTTTTGACGATGGCAAGTTCACCTATCGAATAGCCCTCGTTGTGCCTCGCTCGTGGGATACTCGTATGCGTGACATCGTCGATGCACTGGATGCGGCCGGACTAGATTTTGACGGGTTCGTCAATGACCCGGAAGCGACAGTCGTAACGACAGCCCCGAAGTCCCTTGGTCGTAACATCACCGTCAGTATCGACGACGGAGACATCCGAATCCACTCTAGTTCCGTAACTGGTGGCTCTGGGGATTCCTCCGACGTGTACTCGTTCCTTTACCGAGCTGAGGTTAGGGATTGGGAGAACTTGACTGATGTCCCGGTAGTTAACAAGGTCGGGAAATCGACCGTCACCATCACAAAGACAAATGAATACCCTCTGAACTTGGCCAAGGTGGATTCGTCTAAAATCGGTATGGACCCAGAAGATCCAGCGTTCGACGAAACGATTACGGATCTGGAGGCTCGTTTCGAGGTGCGAGATTCTGCTGGCGCACTACTCTTTGATGACATCTATGTCGTAGATGGAAAGCTAGTGCGGCCGCTCCAAGGTGAACTGCCGAATGCGCAGTCCTATCGTGCAGTTCTAGTACCTAACCCCGGAACCTACGCAGTTAAAGAGATCAAGGCTCCGGCTGGATTCTTCTTGAACAAAACCGAGTATCCCGTAACTGTCGCAGTGAATGGAGCAACGGCACTTGTCGAGATTCCGAACGATCCGATGAACGCCGGTACTGTCTCCCTTGCGAAGGTCGTTGATGGTGTTCCATCCGCGCTTGCAGACGGAACAGAGTTCACGTTCAGTTGGGTTGCCGAGATACCTGACGCAGAAGACTACGACGACGTCATGAAGAGTGGATCCATTGTAGTAGAAGCGAACGGAAGCCCCGTGGCGATTAACCATGAGTTCCCTCCAGGAACTAAGGTTACCTTCTCGGAAACCGGTACGCCTGAGACGGCTTTTGCAGGTCATCGATTTGCAGGAGTCACCTATGCGGGCGCCAATGAAGCGACAGTTCTTGCGAACACCGACGTCAACATTACGGCAACGAACACTTACACCCCGTATGTTTCGGTTGGGGACCTCGTGTGGATCGACACGGACCGCAACGGCCTGCAGGACGGTGGCGAGCCAGGTATCCCTGGTGTCAAGCTGATCCTGACTGATGGTGCTGGAAATGCTGTTACTGACGTTGATGGTAACGCGGTAAAACCAGCAGTTACTGATGAGAACGGAAACTACACGTTCGAGAAACTTCCGGTACTGACCAACGGTGAACGATACATCGTCAAGATTGACCGCGATGATGCCGACACCGAAGACGCTCTGGCGCTATATCACCCGACCGCGGAGGGCGCAGATAACGGATCGGGTGAGTTCGACTCATCCACTTGGGAATCGGTAGCAACGCATGTTGGTCTGACCCAGGGCGGCGATCGTAATCCGACCTTGGACTTTGGATTTGTCCGAAATAAAGTTCGTATCGGTGACTTTGTCTGGGTGGATGAAAATCGCGACGGCCTCCAGGACACGGGCGAGCCAGGCATTGAAGGTGTCAAGCTCATTGTTACCCTCGTGGACGAAGACGGTGAACCAGTCCTCGACGACGATGGCAAGCCAGTGGTGGTCAAGGATGTCTACGGGAACACCGTGGCTCCACAGGTCACCGACACGGACGGCAAGTACCTGTTCGAGGACCTGCCAGCCCTCAACACCGGAACCCAGTACAAGGTAACGATCGACACCACGGATGCGGGAACCAAGAAGGCTCTCGAACCATACGTGCCGACCATTCCGGGTGCCGGCAACGATGAAGGCAACGACTCGTCGACAAGCAGTGAGGTTGCGCCGTGGCGCGGCCTCCAGGAAGACGGAGCCGAAAACCTGACTCTCGACTTCGGATTTGTCACCCCGTCCTTCGCTATCGGTGACATCGTCTGGATTGACAGCAACCGCGACGGAATCCAGGGTGCAGATGAGAAGCCACTCGCTGGCGTAACCGTCACCCTGCTCGACGCGGCAACGGGCGAGCCTGTGACCGTGGACATCGCTGGTAACGACATCAAACCAATCGTGACCGGTAAGGACGGCAAGTACCTGTTCGACAACCTGCCTGCAGGAACGTACAAGGTACAGTTCGAACTCACCGAGGAACAGGGCAAGACCTACAAGTTCACGTCCAACGTTCCGGGTGCGAACTCGACTGACAACTCCGATGGAGTAGTCACCAAGAACCCACTGGTGGCTGTCACCAAGGACATCGTGCTAGACCGCACCAACGGTGCACTCGATACTGAATACGATGCTAAATTCATCGCGACCCAGGGCGTAGACCCTACGTGGGACGCAGGCGTTGTACTCAAGAGCGTATCCGTGGGTGACTACGTCTGGTTCGACGAGAACGGCAACGGCAAGCAGGACAAGAACGAGAAGGGCATCGGTGATGTCAAGCTCGTACTGACCGACAAGAACGGAAAGCCAGTCAAGGACATCTTCGGCAACGAGGTGCCTGCTGTGTGGACCGACAAGGACGGTAAGTACACGTTCGACAACCTGCCTCCGCTTGAACCTGGTCAGGAATACCGCGTCAAGATTGACCGCAAGGACGCCAAAACCAAGAAGGCGTTGGAGAAGTACCTGCCAACGCTTGAAAACCAAGGCGACCCAGCGTTTGACTCCTCCACGTGGATAGCGATCGCAACGTCCGAGGGCCTTACCGAAGACGGCGACCGCAACGACACCCTCGACTTCGGATTTATCCTCGATCCGAAGTGGGCTGACACAGGCGATGATGGACACGAACGTGAGCCAAACAAGAAGCCTGACCAGTCAACCGATGGCGAGAACAACGAACGCGAGGAACTGGAGCAAACCGGCTTCGGAGGCGTTCCAGTGATTGTTTTCTCAACGTTGCTACTAGCGCTTGGTGGAGCGTTCCTTGCAATCCGCCGCCGTCACACGGTTTGACGGTGATCCACAGTTAGAGAGCGACTAACTGTATCGGAGCCGTGCACAGGTGATCCTGTGCGCGGCTCCGCCATTTCTAAGCCGTGCCCGCACTTGTGGCCGTGTGTGTCGGATAGATGCCGGCTATCGCACTAGTGTGAGGACATAGAGGCGCCCAGCAGATCATGCTGGGCGCCTCTATGTGCTCTCCACTCATCGCGTCTAGGAACCTGCCGATAGCGATTCAAAATGTGGGAGCGTGACCATTCAACCAGTATTCGATATGCCATCGGGTGAAAAAATCTGACATTCCGTCAAACGGTTTGCGGGTGAATTTAATTCACCTTTCCTAGAGGCTTGGAATAATGAATGAATACTCATGTGAGTGAATGCTTTATTGCCTCGGGAAATGGGAGCGATCCCATCTCACCTGTCTTTGGCGTGTTGGCTAATCAGAGCCTCGTTGTCCCTGCGCGAAACGATCCCTGCACCACGTCAGGGCAGCTTTCATGCGGATCGCGGCAGCGCATGGTGAGTGTGTAACGAGCCGATTGCTACGCGAAAATCGGGTGAAAGTACAAAAACTGCGTGACGTATAAATGCGACTGTAGAGACGTAAAAGACAGTCAATCGACTGTATTTTTTTGGTTGAGCGAGGTACTTTTTACACACTTGGTAAGTTCCCAAATGTGCAATAACCCTTCGGTACAGGAAATGCTTTTTGGTGGACTTGGGGCTAGACGGTTCTGACCGTCGCCGGGTGGTGCGTGTTTCGCTCGCACGCACTACCCGGAGCCCAGCCAAGACAGACACATCACCCCCGATCCTGCACGCACATTTCAGAGACTGAGCACTCAGGCAACTGAAACGCGTGTGAACAATGGAGTACACGTCATGCAACGCACTCAAGGTTTCCGCCTTCTTAAACGGTTACTCGCCGCCGGATTGGCATCACTTCTCGTGCTGTCTGGTGCCGTTACCGCCCAAGCTGCTAGCGGTTCCGTCTCCGGAATCGATGTCAACATTAACTACCGCACAAACCCCGACGGCAGTCTGGTTGAAGGCGAACAGCACACTATCAACCTGTACTACGCAACCGCACCCACTGCAGGGTTCGATGAGGTGCTTGAGCCGGGCACAGTGTTCACTATTGAACTACCCGCAGGCGTGGATGTAGCCGACGCAGAACTAACAAAGGCTCTGGAGAAAAACCAGTTGGTGGAAACTCTAGACCGCAACGGCAACAAGATCACCATCGTGTTCAAAGACAGCTTCAAGGGACTTGAGGCCATCACAAACGGTGCGATCAACTTCAAGTTCTCCGTAGAAAACGTCGAAGTATCTGAAGAGGTTGTCCACCACTGGCAGATCAATGGTGAAGAAACCGAGTACACCGTTGTGCTCAAAGAACCAGGCGATGAGTTCATCGACGAGATCATCAGCGACAGCGCAAAAACTGGGCCGAACGCTCTGGACCTCACGTCTGTTGTCTCCTACAACAAGGAAACCGGAGAATACACTCTTAACCGTGATGCGCTTGCGCGCCAGGAAATCAACTACACGCTGATACTGGACACCCCTAACGCGCTAACCAACGTTCGGATTGAAGACACGGTAGATAACCGTCTGGTGTACGTGCCAGGGTCGCTCAAGATCACTCAGACCAGCTGGGACGCTCAAGGACGTAACAAGAAGACCGTTGCGGTCCCAACCCCAGATGATATCGAAGAATCAACTACCGGGTTTGGTTTCAATCTTTCAGTTCCGCTCAACTCCAAAACAAAAATCACGTACTCCGCCAAGATCTCTGAAGCACAAGTTGATGCTCTGTGGAGTGAACTCCGTACTCAAATCGCAGCAGCGAGCCCCGGCGCTAAAGTGAAGGTAACAGTGGACAACACTGCCGTAATTGGCGGACGTGCCCACGAGAAGAGCGTTGACCTTACCTACACGGTTCCTGCAGCATCACCAGACCCAGGCCCCGTTGCGCCCACCGGCATGTTCAACAAAACCAGCAACCTCAACCGTGCCCTTACGGCGCGTAACGAAGACGGCACGCTGGCACAACCTCTAGACATCACGTACACCCTGACGGCAGACCTCACCAAGTATGCGGCTGCTGATGACAAGTTCAAGCCAACTCAAAACGTGGTTATCGTTGACACCCTGCCAGAAGGTGTTCAGTGGCAGACTGGCACGGAATTCATCGCGGTCACCGGCTCCGGACCGATAACTGAGCTCCAACCTGTGGCGGGCCTAACCGACGTTACCGCCAACTCATTTGCGGACAACTCGTACGTAGGCAAGTACTTTGTTGACGGCAAAAACCTGTACATCAACGTTGGCCGCGACTACACAACCAAGGTACAGATCGCCGCTAAGGCACAGATCCTCGCAACCATCGGTAGCGGTTCAGTTCCAGACGCAACCTTCCCAGAGCTGGCTGACCGGTACTGGAAGGTGGTGAATACCGCAGACTTCCACACCGGATTGAACAGCACCAAGAAGCAAACAACCAGTTACCCATACACGGCGCGTGATCGTGACCCAGAAGGTGAAGACAACGAGAAGTACTTCGCTAAGGGAATGCACTCACAAGACATCACCGTTAACCCCGGGGCATCAACCAGCGAGAAAGTAGTTTACAACGTTCCGGTCACGTTCACCGTTGACGGCGTCCAACTGCACGACGCAAGAATCGTAGACTACATCGATCATTCGTTCTTCAACGTCACCGCGCAGAACGTAAGCGACATCAAAATCACTGGTACTTATGATGGCACCGCCGTTACAGAAGAAAACTTCACGGTAGGACTTGATGACGCACGCAATCTAGTCATCACACCAAACGCAGAAAACTGGCCACACGACACGTCGAACAAGAAACTGAAGATCGAAATCGTGCTTCAGACCCTGCCGCTAGACCCACGCCGCACGGCCGAAGTCACCAACCGGGCAACAATCTTTGGACAAGACAACGAGATCTTGTACCGTAGTGAAACCACGGCCCGTGCCTCGAACGCAGGTTCTGAAGCTGAGGTCCGCAAGAGTGTTGAAAACGGTCGCGGAGGCTGGGGCGACAACCTGATCCTCAAGTATGACACCGACGGTAATCTACTTGATGCTGATGGAACTATCTGCGATTCAGATGACACCGCCCAAGACTGCGGAACGTTCATGTACAAGATTGAAGTTATCGGCCACGATGGGTACAGCGGGCCAGTTGCGCAAGTCAGTGACAAACTCCCCGCCGAACTAGAATTCTTGAGTTTCGCAAACGCTGATGGTTTTGTGCTTGACGGCGACACAGTTGACGCTGACAACGGCTTACAAGCACGCGTGGACAGGGAAAACTCCACCGTATTCATTGAGTACAAGCCAGGCGTGACGCGTTTTGCCGAAGGTGTCCCTGGTGATGGCGAGCGTGTATCCGCAGTTATTTTCAAGGTACGGATCAAAGCTGACGCAGATATCAAGATGAACACGCCGATTTGGAATGTCGCCCTTGCTGGAGACAAACCAGTATCCGAGGTGCCAGTAACCCCGTCAGCGGACTACCCACTGTTTATGAACAAGGTAGACGGTGATGATGCTTCGACTGTTATCTCCGACGCTAACGCTCGTTTCACTATTGTTGGACCACTTCCTTCAACCGATGTGATCACTGAAAGTGCCTACGTGCTGAACGGTGAGATCGTGATTGATGTCGATGGTGAACCGACTGCCGTTACCGTTGCAGATCACGGTTTCTACAACGTTACTGAAGTTGTGGCACCAAAGGGCTATCAGCTCCCAAGCAAGGTGTTTGAGGTGTATGTGCCTGAAACCGGTATGGCGCAGCCTGCTGTTCTGCAGAACTTCAAGGAGCCTACCCCGGACCCGGAGAAGCCTGTTCCAACCCCGGACCCGGAGAAGCCAACTCCGACGCCCGATCCTGAGGAACCATTTGTTGAGGTTGATAGTGACTCAAAAGACGGTTCAGACACTGAGAAGCCGGTTGTTGAGGTTGATAGTGACTCAGAGGAAACTGCAGATTCTGAAGTTCTGAGTCAAACGGGAACGAACGCTGGGCATCTCGCGCTCGGTGCTCTCATCACCGTTTTGCTCGGTGCATTGTTCCTCGGGCTCGCCCGTCGGCGACCACGCGAAGGATAGACGTTCAGTGTGGTGTGACCCCTGATGAGGTCACACCACACTGACTCAGGGGCAGAGCCCCACCCCCAATGGTGGCGGGAGAATCCACATGGATTCTGCCGCCACTGCCGTTGATCGAACTCTGCGACTGAACACTCAAACTCCGCTGGGACGAAATCGGTCCGGGTGCATGGTTTTATACCGTGCACCCGGACCAATTTCGCCCCAGCGAGTAGCGGGCAATAGATCAGAGGATAGCGACCGTCAAAAACCCACTACTTGACGGTGACCGTGATGGTCTTCGACTTCGCTGAGGTGTTCTTGGCCTTGGCCGGGACAAATACGCGGTACTTGTAGGTGCCCTTTGTCGCAGGAGCCTTCACCTTGATGGTGTGCGTGCCCTTCTTCAAGGACGCGACGTTGACCCACTTCTTGCCGTTGTGGCGCTGCAGCTTGGCCGCGTGTGACACCTTCACGCTCTTCCAGGTGATTGTCTTGGAAGGCTTGACGAAGTTGACCTGTGCGAAACCGGTGACCTTTGCCTTGGTTTTGGCTGTGACCTTTACGGTGGGCGATGTCGCAGCCTTACGCTGACCACTCTTGGGGATGTGGATGCGGTACTTCGAAGAGGTGCCGGCTGTGGCTCCAGCCTTGATCTTGATGGTGTGCGTGCCCTTCTTCAAGGACGCGACGTTGACCCACTTCTTGCCGTTGTGGCGTTGCAGCTTGGCCGCGTGCGACACCTTCACGCTCTTCCAGGTCACGGTCGACTTGGGAGTGACCGTGACGTTTTTGGTGAAGCCGGTGACCTTTGCAGCACTCGCAGGATAGGTTGCAAAGATTTGGGTGCCCCAGTGCTGACCCTTGTCGTCGATGTACACGCCGATGCCGACGTGGGTGTAGGTGGAGGCGAGGATGTTCGCACGGTGTCCATCGGATTTCATCCACTGGTAGTACAGGGCGATTCCGGTGTTGTTGCTGGCTGCACTGTTGTATGCGACGTTCTCTCCGAGTGTGCGCCAGCCGGAGGGAACCTGTGTTGTCAGGTTCGTGTTGTGCCGCAAGGTGGCGTTGCCGGCCATCTTCTTTGCCCATGCCCGGGCGACCTTGTTGAGGTCAGCGTTGCGCTCAAGCGTGGAGACGCCTGCTCGTTTGCGGTCCTTGTTGAGCGTGGTGAAGATGGCGCTTTCGGACGTTGTGTCGGTGGCGGAACGCGCCTTGGTGAGTTTCGGATACGTGAGTGAATTGAGTTTCTTACTGTATTCCGTCTTCAGCGACGAACTGGTTGCCTTGGTCGTGTTCGCCGCTTGCGCTGGAGCAGCGACGACTCCTGTCACCACGAGTCCAGCGGTCAGCGCGACCGCGAGTAGCTTCTTCAAGTTTTCCCCCTGCGTGGAGACACTCTGCGATTACAGATCGTTAGGGTGTTGTCCCTGCTCGCCGGGGGTTGTGTGGTGACCCGATGTGCTGTGACGCTCTGTTATCGGCAAGTATCTTCACAAAATAAACATTGTTTTACTGCCGAATTAAATATTTCACATAGAAAAAAGGTGTCAACCGCAACTTGGCATTGAAAGCCTGGGGCCAAGGTCCTTATTGGCGACGAGTCGGCAGGGCCATGTGGCTCACCTCCGCAGGTCGGAGGTCAAGTTGGGGGAGCTGTCGGAAACGGCGTGTTTCCGGGAAATCCGATCATTTTGTGGGATGTGACACGTGAGCGTTCGGTCACAGTTGCTCAAGTTTTGGCCGCATCGAGCCGTCGCGTATCGAAAGGTGGATATTGGCTGAGCCTCGCTTGGTCTGAGCAGGCTTGGGTCAATCTTCTAGGCGAAATCAGTTGTTTACCCACGAACTCAGCCTGCTCCGGCATGATCTCGTGGGTAAAAGGCTGAGTTCGATGCGCGGAGTTAGGTGAAGAGCGTTCGGGCTACCTCGACGAACCGCGCAGCGGCGGTGGTGAGGGTCCGTTCGGCCGAGGTGACAAGTACAAGATCGCGCACTGCATCCTTGTGGGCGAATGGAATCAGTGTCACCTCGTGGCGGTAGGCGCGGCTCGGAACGATTGTGATGCCCAGTCCGGCGGCAACGAGGCCGAGTACGGTACTGATCTCCTGCCCTTCAAAGGTGACGCGCGGACTTATGCCCCAGCGGCGAAGCAATGCATCCGTGGTGCGGCGCAGGCCTAATCCATGCCGGGTTGCAATAAGGTCTTGATCTGCGATGTCGTGACTGTGAATAGTTGACTTGGCTGCCAGTGGGTGGCTGTTGGGGACTGCGAGCACGAGTTGTTCCTGCATGAGGATCTGGCTTTCAAGGCGCATTGAATCTGGAATGATCGCGATGAATGCGGCATCCACTTTGCCTGCTTCGAGGGCCTCAAGACATTCGCTGCGTGATCCCTGTGTAAGCGTGAAGTCCACCTGCGGATGTTCGGGAACGAAGGCGCTGATTGCCTGTGGGACCACATGCTCACCCAGCGAGTGTTGGAATGCCAGGCGTACCGACCCGCGAACCTCTGAGCGTAGGTCGTTGAGGGTGTTATCAAGGTTGGTGAGCGTGGCCTTGGCGGCCTCGCCCAGCCTAATTGCGTCCTTCGTGGGGCGAACCTCCCGGCCATGCCGCTGTTTAAGCGTGAGCCCGGTGATCTCTTCTGCGCGTGCGAGCGAGCGGCTTACCTGGGGTTGGGGGACTGCGAGTATCTCGGCCGCCCCGGTGACCTGCCCCATTTCGGCGAAGGCTGCCAAGATCGGCAGATGTGGAAGGAGGGCCTGAAGATCATCCATATGAAAAGTGTATGGATAATCAAATTAAATATCTATTAGTGCTATGCAAATGAACTGCGTACCGTGAATTGGGAAACCTCCACCGCATCGGAAGGAACCCAGAGTCACCGTGACCCAGCCATCCGGGTATACAGCCGAATCCACCCAATACCGCCGACTCGTCGCCAGTCTATTTCTCGGCGGAACTGCCGTGTTCGCGCAACTTTATGCACCACAGGCAGTCCTCCCGCTCATCGGGCGCGATCTCGGTCTCACTGCTGGCCAAGCCGGGCTTGTGGTGTCCGTGGGAACCATCGGCCTGGCCCTCGGCGTGATCCCGTGGGCAGGTCTGTCTGGACGCTATGGGCGGGTCAACACGATGCGTGCCGCAATCCTCGCTGGAACTGGGCTGACTCTCTTAAGTTGCTTCGCAACCACCCTGCCTCTGCTGCTTGCGGCGCGGTTCGTTGCGGGCTTCGCCATCGGAGCTGTTCCAGCCCTAGCCCTGTCATACCTCAATGCCGAAGTGCGCCGTGATGCCGCCGCACGCGGGGCGGGAGTGTTCATCGCAGGCAACTCGATAGGTGGCCTACTGGGACGGATACTTGCCGGAGTGGCCGCAGGCCACTGGGGGTGGCAGGGTGGAATGCTCGCGGTATCGCTTCTATCAGCAGCCGCTGCCGTGGGATTCGTGATGCTTGTGCAGCCTGATGCCTGCCCTGACAGTGAGTGCGACCATGTGCGCACAAAAGTGACCAAAGGAGAGGGTCGCATTCATTCGCCGGTGGTCGCGTTCAGTGGACCCAAACGCTATCTGGCCCTCCTGAGCGACCCGATGCAGCGACGAATCTATCTGATCGGGTTTTTGTTGATGGGGGCGTTTGTGACCGTCTACAACTACCTCGGATACAGACTTCAGGCAGCGCCCTTCAATCTCCCGTCCTCGATGACCTCGTTCCTGTTCGTGGGTCTGCTTGCGGGTACTGTGGCGTCAGTCTTAACTGGTGGACTTGTCATCAGACATGGGCGAAAAGCCGTGATCGCAGTTTCCGGAGGTGTCCTTGCTGTGGGTGTGGCGGTCACGCTTATTCCACAGATGTGGGCACAGGTCTGTGGACTCGTGCTCGTGACCCTTGGGTTCTTTGGCGGGCAGTCCGTCGCGTCTGGCTGGGCGTCGGCAGGGCCGATGGCGGGTCGAACCCAAGCTGGCGCGCTCTACACGCTTGCCTACTACGCGGGTGGCTCGCTCGTGGGGTGGTGCGGGGGAGAAGTGCTTGAGCGCTCAGGCTGGTTGGGGCTTGTCATCATGGTGGCGGCACTCGGAGTGGCAGTCGCCGGTGCCGCCACGATGCCCCTATTACCTGCGAAAATACGTTCCTCTCTGATGGCTGTCGCACGCGACACGCCGGCCCGACATGACGTGGCCACCCCAAGGGTGAGGACAAAACGTCAGAAAAGTCTGGCCGAAAGTCCCAGCGGAACATGGGTAAAGAACTATTAAGGTCAACGTCAAAGGTGTTTAAGGAGGCGCTGTCTCGCGACAGCACGAGACGCGACTCAGCCAGTGGCATCCGTTACCCACAAGGAAAGGGATGCCACTGGTTTCCTGCTGCCAGGCGCACAACACGCGCTGCACCACGAGGAATGCAGCAGTGGCCAGCACGGCACACTTCGCACGGTGGATATCATGCTGTGCACAAAGAATGCCAGCAGACGGAAAACACCCGAGCAAGATGTATCAAACACCATCGCGATGAACTGCCAACCGACTCGCCGCACACGCACCCGGGGTTGGCCTGCCTGAGGAGAACCACATGTTGGAACAACTGAACGGTGTCATCCTGCCACCCGCCGTGGCGGATGCGCTCAAAAAGGCCCCAAAGATCATCACCCCGGCCACGCGCGCCGAACTCTACGAAATGTCTTTGGGTCCAAACGGCGCGAACACCTTTGAGGTGACGTACCCGATTGCAGGTCACGGCACCGTGAAGGAAGCGGACGTGGTCCGCTGCAAAAACGGCATCGCCGTCAACTATCCCGAGGACTACATGCGTCGCCGCGACCCCGACTGCATGCGTATCGCGGATGACCGCCCAACCGACAAGCCGCGCTTCTTTGACGTGTACGGCAAGAGCTTCGACCCGATCAAGCAGGAGACACTCGACTGGCTGTCCACTCAAGAGCTCATCGTGGTGCCGTTCAAGGCCGGTGGCCTGACCTACGGTTCCGCCTCTCTCGCGATCGTGCCAGCCAACACCGCTTTCTTCGCCACGGCACTCGTGGACCTGCAGGGCTGGACCACCTTTGAGGAACTCGGTGAATTCGCACCACGTTCCATCCTGTACGCGGCACCGCCGTTCCGTCACACCCATTTTGAGGGCCGCCAGGTTGTGGTCCACGACCGCACCGAAGAACTACACGAGATCTTCGCGTACAACCTCTACCCAGGGCCAAGCGCCAAGAAGGGCGTGTTCTCCGCGCTGCTCGACATCGGTGAGACCGAAGGTTGGTTGACCGCTCACGCCAGTTCCGTGCGCGTGACCACACCATACGACAACGAGACCATCATCATGCACGAGGGCGCCTCTGGCGGTGGAAAGTCCGAGATGTGCCAGGACATCCGCCGCCAAGACGATGGACGTATCCTGCTCGGCACCAACGTGGTCACCGAGGAACCGTACGTCATCACGCTCAACGAGTCCTCGAAGCTCGCACCTGTCACCGATGACATGACCCTGTGTCACAAGGACATCCAAAACGAATCCGGCAAACTGGTGGTCGCCGACGCCGAGGACGGCTGGTTCGTCCGTGTGGACAACATGAAGGAATACGGCGAGGACCCACACTTCGAGCGGGCCTGCATCCACCCGGACACCCCACTGGTGTTCTTCAACATCCAGGGCACCCCGAACGCGACCGCCCTACCGTGGGAGCACACCCCAGACTCGAACGGTAAGCCCTGCCCGAACCCACGCGTTGTCATCCCACGCGCGATGATGAAGGACGTCATCAACGAGCCAATGGAGATTGACGTACGCACCTTCGGTGTCCGCCAGCCAGCGTGTACCCGCAACAACCCGAGCTACGGAATCATGGGCATGATGCACGTGGTCCCACCTGCACTCGCGTGGTTGTGGCGGTTGATCGCACCACGCGGCGACAAGAACCCGTCGATCGGCGAAACCAAGGACGAGAAGAAGACCATCAAGTCCGGCGGCATGGTCTCCGAGGGCGTCGGCTCGTACTGGCCGTTCAGCACCGGAACCAAGGTTGCGGCCGCGAACCTGCTGCTCAAGCAGATCATGGACTCTCCGAACACCCGCTACGTGTTGACCCCAAACCAGCACATCGGCGCGTACAAGGTGGGATTCACCGCAGAGTGGCTGACCCGTGAATACCTGGCCCGCCGTGGCGGCGGCAAGATCAAGCGGGATCAACTCACTCCGGCTCGTTGCCCACTGATGGGTTATGCGCTCAAGGAGGTCAAGATCGACGGCCAGTTGATCCGCCCGACCTTCCTGCAGCCCGAGAACCAGAGTCAGGTCGGCGTCGAGGCCTATGATTCAGGCGCGAAGATCGTGACCGACTTCTTCAAGTCCGAACTCCAGCAGTTCCTGACCGATGACCTTGACCCGCTGGGCCGCGAGATCATCGAGGTGTGCCTGCGCGACGGTTCCATCGAAGAGTACGAGGCGTTGACGCCGCTCATGGCGTGATGCCGGTCTTGATGTAGCCGGCATCCTGTTCTGGGTAAGAGGAGAGCGGTCCCGCACTGGGTAGTTGCGGGGCCGCGTTTCTGTGTCCATTTCCTCCGTGCCCATTTTCGACGAGTCGGGCAGTTCAGCCTGCACATCCCGACCCAGCCGGGCTGAGTTGGGGAAGGAGGAGGGGAAGTAAGGGTATAAAGGGGTTGTGTCGATTCTTGAGGTAACCCGGGACAACCACCGCGAGGCCATCCCGGACAGGGGAGTCGTGGTACTGGATTTCTGGGCACCCTGGTGCATGCCCTGCGCACAGTTCGCGCCGATCTTTGAACGTACCGCGGCTCGCCACGAGGGCGTCCACTTTGCCAAGGTCAACACCGACGAGAACCAGGATTTGGCCCGGGCCTTCGGAGTGCAGTCGATTCCCACGGTTGTGATTCTGCGCGACGGCAAGGCCGCATATCACCGCGCAGGCGTTCTGACTGGCCGTGCACTTGACGCCGTGATCAGGACAGTCGCCGCTCCATAGCGCCTGTATCAGTAGGTGCTACCCGAACTTCGCTATCCGAGCACCTGAGATAGCGGGTGAAGGAGCGGGTGAAATTCTTCCCAGGATGCTGGCTCTTCAGATTCTCACCCGCTGCATGACCCCTTGGTTGACGCTGGAGAGACAAGGATTCATCTGGGAACATACCCCTCTAACCGCCGTTCAGGATCGTATGAGGAACGAGCGGGAGAGAACCGCCCATGATCGGACCGTCTTATCCCAGTGGGGCCAGGCTCTTCCCCAGGTCCCCTGAGAGGGGCACAATAGCAACTACTCACCGGAAAAACGCTTGTCATGAGCGGATATTCTTGGTGGAACCGCCACATCACATGCCCAGCCTCTCATCGGATTCATCTCCGGTATGCGTTGGGCCTATACGACGGGCCGCCTCTGAGCACTGAGAAGCCCGTCGCCCCGCCCCCACACGTCCATGAACACTGAAACAGAGATGGACACATGTATGACCTGACACCCGTGCTCGATGCAGACATCGGCACGCCTTCAAACTGGACCATTCCCGCGCGCGAGGCAGCCGTGCGCGCACTTGTGCATGCAGTCGAAGAATCCTCGCTCCACTACGTCGTGGGACCCTACGGCGTCGGCAAGAGCCTGCACATACGCGCTGCCATCAGTGAACTCGCCGGCCAGGGACGTTTTGCCCAGGTGTTTCCGGCGACGTCTGGGCTTGCTCCCCAAGAACTCGAACGGGCGCTGCGCAGAGCGCACAGGGGAAACCGCCTACTCGTCGGTCTCGACAAACCAATGCACCTACGACCAACAGAGCTCAGCCTGCTTGTCGAAAAGGCTCGCGAGGATGCGTGCGTCGTGTTCGTTGAGTGCACCTCCCGTGAGCGGCTTGCGGAACCGCTGCTGCGACTTGGCCTGGAGATCGGCGCGAAGACCCACACCATAGAGCCTCTTACCGAGACCGAGGTGCTCGACTTCCTCACCGCCGGGCTGGGAGCGCCCGTGGTCTTGGAGAGCGTACATCTCCTGTGGTACCGCACGGGAGGAAATCAGGAGCTCATCGCGCGCTGGGTGTCTGAGTTGCTTGCGGCCGGTAGGCTCTCCAAAGGGCATTACGCTTGGTATTGGCCTGGCTGGGATGCGCCAACCCCGTCGGTTGTCCAATACGTTCGCGAAAAGTATGAGCGGCTCAGTTGGACGAAGCAACAACTGATGGCGCACCTCACGATCGCGGGTTCGATTCCGCACGATGATCTGGTGCATCTGGGCCATGAGGCGGATCTGACGTACCTTTGGGGGTGCGGCCTCATCAAATATCAGGAGAGCCCCGGGCTCCCCGTGAGCGTGCGCCTGTCTGCGCCGGCGTGGGGCGATGTGATCCGAGGGTTGCTCCCACGAGGGCGGCGCCAGGAGATCTTCTCTGAGACTCGAAGGCCGAGTGCGGACCAGCACGATCACGTCGCTGCCCTGAGTTGGGCCAGAACCGCACTCGAGGACGGCCATCCGATGACTGACAGCGAGTTGCTTGTCGCGATCAAGGCCGCCTCTGCGATGCGCCGTTGGCACCTCATCGAGGACTTCGTGGCCGTCCGGTTGCCACACACGATGCCCCCGCATGAACTGATCGCGCAGGATGCTGAACGTGACCATGCCTCGCGCGCGGCACGAATCTCCATGCTCGTCGAACGGGCCATGGCCTATCAGCGACAGTCCAAGTTCCAGGCGGCCCTTGCCGACTTGCATCTTGCTCGCGAACTTGTGGCGCTCGATCCTGCGAGTCTCTCCGGACTCGTTGAGGAGATCCTGCTGGTTGAAAGTGCGATTCTGCGCTGGCTACCTGACGGAGAACGGGAACGCGCTGACACCGCCGACGGCTCCACGGCTGATGTCCGACCTCCGCTGTTCCCTGCCCCCGGCACAGATCTTGCCGCCTATCTGGTCGAGTTGGAACAACTTCTCGAGCACGATGACGGTTATTCACAGGGGACGTTGTCGGTGTTGCCGCAGGTGATCTACCTGCTTGGGCTGTCGGGTCAATTGGGGCAGGCCAGACGGTTGTGTGAGCATGCGCTCGAAGCCAGTTCACTCCAGGCGGCCCAGCCCACACACTCCTGGATCACCGCGGATATCGTGTCCGCCTGGTTCACGGTTTCCCTGTGGTCTGGAGGTCTTGCGTCCGGGATGGGCATCAAAGACGTCGAGAAGATGGCGCGGTTGTTTGACTCCGCGGCCTTGCACACCAGCCTCGGTCGAGTGTGCGCGGCCGCAGGGCAGTGGGAGAACGCCTGGCGTCAGTACAGCGGGGCGCTGGAACGCTACAGGGTGACAGACCCGTTTGGACAACGGAAACTCGCGCTCGCCGGGTATGCTCAGGCCCTTGCGGCGCTGGGACGGATCGCTGAGGCGGTCGAGGCAATCGACGAATATGATCGAACGCCGTACCTGAACGTCGCAGCTCTCGCGTCTGATACGGACTATCTCGTGTTGATGGCCAGTTATGCGGTGGGATCGCCTGACTTTCCTGCGCGGCTTGAGGACTTCATGCGTGCCGCGCAGAGGGATGAACACTGGTTCAGCATGCTCCGTGGCGCGCACCTCGGGGTGGTTGTCTCCTCGGGGGCCACGCAGCGAGCCTATCTCCGGGTGCTTGAACAGGCCGCGGGGTCTGTGGAGTCCGACGTGGGCAAACCCTATATCCTCGACGCGTGGGCGCTCGTGTCCGGCACGCCGACGGAGGTCGCGAGAACGCGCTCTGCCCTGGCGCAACGCGGGGTGTGGGTTCCTGGCCCGCAGGTATAGCAGGTGAGAGACCTCGCTCGTGGTGGTCCACGGCCTTCGGGCCGTGCTGATGGACGACGATTCCCTCCTCCCAGCCCTGCCGTGCGCTGGGAGCGGATCCAGGGAATGGGATCGGGCGCGTTGGCTAGTGCGCCGCAGGTGTGAGTATCGAGCGGAGCACGAGAATGCGGGCGCGTTCGACCCGGTCGCGGTATTGGGGTTCGTTGTAGGTGGCGGTGACACCTTCGAACATTGCCCAACTGACCAGGAAATCACGCGCTGTGACATCGGGGTAGATGCGTCCTGCGTCAATGGCAGCACGGACGGGGGAGTGAAGTGATTCCTCAAGACGGGTGGAATGCTGCGAGAGCTCTGTGAGCAGAGGTGACTGTGAGGACATGACCACCTGCGACAGACCTGGCGTTGCACGTTGGATGTCGAGGGTTTCGCGTAGTGCCCGTTCTGCCGCCAATTCAGGTGCGCTGGGGTCCTGGGCGATTGCGACGAGGTGGTCGATCCGCTGCTCGAACAGGGCGACGATGAGGGCGGTGCGGTCCTCGAAGTGGCGATAGAGCGTTCCGCGCCCCACCCCGGCTGCCTCCGCGATGTGCTGCAGGGGAGCGTGCGCACCCTCCTGGCGGAAGACGGTTTCCGCGGCGGCGAGTAGTTTCTCGTGGTTTGCGCGGGCATCGGCTCTCTTGTTCACTCGTTTATCTTAGGCACCCGTATGGGCTTGTCTTGCCCTATCCGTTGGTGCAGTCCCTCCACCGACGCTGGCCTTGCTACTGAACGTGGGGGAGAGAAGGCGGAATCGGGACGGAAGGTCCTTGGAAATCGATACGGGCGATGATTAACTGGTTTAAACGGACAATGATGTCCGTTTCGTTGAATGCGTGGACGATTTCCAAGCAGGCTGGAGTGAAGCATGAACTACGACGTCATCGTTGTCGGGTCCGGTGCCGCGGCGCTGACCGCAGCCGTCACGGCGGCAGACAGCGGCAACAAAGTACTGGTGATCGAGAGCACCGATCAGTTCGGTGGCTCAACGGCCATGTCCGGTGGTGGGGCCTGGATACCCAACAACCACCTGATGCTTGCGGCGGGCGTCCACGACACCCCAGAACTGGCACGCACCTACATGGATCAGGTGATCGCGGACGTGGGCCCGGCAAGTTCCTCGCAGCGCCGCGATGCCTTTGTGGAGAACGCCCCAAAGATGGCAAGGTACCTCGAAGCGCTCGGATTCGAATGGAGTTACCAGACCGGGTACTCCGACTACCACCCCGAGGAACCGGGTGGAAACGCGATCGGCCGCAGTATCGAGGGCAAGATGTAGAACTTCAAGAAACTCGACCCGGAACTCCGCAAGAAGATCCGCGAGGGCGTTCCGATCCCGATGTACACGACCGAGGTGGGCACGTTCATGCGTGCCTTTCGATCCTTCAAGGGCTTCGCCAAGGCGGTGCAGATCATTGGCGTTCGCACCATCGGCGGACGCCTGACCGGAAAGCACTACCTCACCAACGGTCAGTCCATGATCGGCCAACTGCTCCACATCGCCCACGGGCAGGGAGTGGACCTGCAGACCAATGCTCCTCTCGTGGACTACGTGGTTGAGGACGGGGCAGTGGTCGGTGTGGTGGTCGAGCGCAAGGGCGAACGCCGCGAGATCCGCGCAGCCAAGGGCGTCATCGTCGGCGCGGGTGGATTCGCCCACAACCAGGAGCGTCGGGAACAATACCTACCCAGCCCGAGTAACGAGGCGTGGTCGTCGGCAAACCCCGGAGACCAGGGGGACCCGATCTTCGCCGCGGTCAACATCGGTGCTGGCCTCGGAGTAATGGACGATGCCTGGTGGGGTCCGAGTTCTTTTGATCCCGAGACCGGTAAGCCATCGTTCCTGGTGTCCGAGCGCTCGTTCCCGCACTGCATCATCGTGGACGCAAACGGTCGGCGCTTCATGAATGAGTCCGCCTCCTACGTGGACTGCGGCCACTGGCAGTACGACCACAACAAGGAGGTTCCGGCCATCCCCGCTTGGTTGATCATGGAGTCCCGACACCGCAACTCCTATCCGTTCGGCTTTGCCCTGCCGCGCATGACCCCGCAGAAGATGATCGATTCCGGGTACCTGGTCAAGGCAGACACCCTTGAGGAACTCGCCGCCAAGATTGGCGTGGACCCTGCCGGGTTGGTCGATGAGGCCGCGAAGTTCTCCGAGTATGCTCGCACGGGCAAGGATGAGGAATTCAACCGCGGCGACTCTGCTTATGACCACGTGTACTCCGACCCGCGGGTCACGCCAAACCCCAACCTCGGTGCCATTGAGAAGGGGCCGTTCTTCGCCACGAAGATCTACCCCGGCGACCTTGGCACCAAGGGTGGAATCCTGACCGATGAGTTCGCGCGTGCCATCCGTGAGGATGGGACCGTCATCCCCGGTCTGTATGCGGCGGGAAACTCGTCCGCCTCGGTTATGGGCAATCGTTACCCCGGCCCCGGTTCCACGATTGGCCCCGCAATGACGTTCGGATACGTTGCGGCCCAGCACGTTTCGGGCAACTAGGCTCGTCGTCAATAAATGCTTGCTACGCCTGCGTGCCGCTGCCGTCGATGTTGACCATCCAACTGACCCCAAAGCGATCCACAAACGAGCCGTATGTGTCACCCCATGGTGCGCGTGCGAGTTGTTCGGTGATCGTGCCGCCCACGCTCAACTGCCCATACAGATCGGTCAGGCGAGCTTCGTCGTCGCCCTCGAGCATGATCGACACCCCGCTAATCGGGGCTGATTCCATGGAACCGGGGGTGTCCGCGGCCATAAGCCGGAAGCCGTGCTCTGTGATGATCGAGCCGTGCATGAGCTTGTCCGCATCCGCCGGATCGTCTGATGCCTGGAACTCGGCATACGTCACCACGGACAGCTTCCCACCAAGGGCAGAGTGGTAAAAGGTCAGAGCCTCACGGGCTTGACCAGAAAAATTGATGTAGGTGCTCAGATGCGATGCCATGCGATTGCCTAACTCGTGAGTGCGAAACCGTACCCTTGAATTGTGGCGCGGAACGGGGGAATACGCGCGAGCAAAAAGGCGAGTTCGACTGCCCAAACTCTGACCTCATAAGGCCCGAATCATGGGATCTTCAGATTCTGCGAATCTGTTGTTGTACTCGTTTGTCGACCCCGGGATATCTCATGTCTTTCGCAGGTCTACTGCTCATCGCTCTCGCCGTGTCCGCAGATGCCTTTGCCGTTGCGCTGACGATGGGCGTGAAGATGCGCACCTTCGCATGGCGCTACGTGCTGACGATTGCGCTCGTGTTTGGTGGGTTCCAGGCACTCATGCCGTTGATCGGCTGGTTCCTCGGCGACAACTTCCTTCAATACATGGAAGCAATCGACCACTGGATCGCGTTTGGTCTACTACTCGCCGTGGGTGGACACATGCTGTGGGCTGCCTTCCGTCCGGACGAGGAAGAATGTGCACTGTGCGTGGGACAGTGTAGGTGCGACAAGGTATTGGGCGATGTCGGTGCCGCTGACCCTACGGGCGCCGGGGCGAAAATCGAGGATGCACCCGTTGACGAGGCAACCATCAGTAGCCAAAGCATGGGTGCGGTTAGGGTTGCGACGGCGCAGGACACCGTTGCGCGTACGGAAACCGCATACCCGAAACTCGCAATCGGCACCCTGCTGATGCTCGGTGTCGCAGAGTCAATTGACGCACTCGCAGTGGGAATCACCTTCCCTGTCGCCGGCGTGAACGTATGGGCCGGAATAGCTCTCATAGGTGTCGTGACGACCCTATTGAGCGCGCTCGCCGTCTGGTTGGGACATAAACTCGGAACGAAATTCTCCCAAGTGGCAGAAATTCTCGGAGGCTCCATTCTTATTGCCATTGGCATTCAGATATTGATTCAACACATCGGGTGAAAAACGGGACTTTGGTCCCATCCCGAGGCTTGCTGAATCTTTACTCGTGAAACATCCTTAACCTCGGCGTTTAGCGTTTGCCCTGCGCTATTCGGTAAGCACCGAAAGATATAACGATGTAAAAAGTGCTGATGCGCGGACTCAACTTTTTCTCTAGGCTGACGATAAGAACACTGAGACACAAGAAAAAGAGCGAGTTTCGAGGGGGTCTCATGATCCTGCGCGCCATTGGACGACGTGCAGCCGAAGTGGTCGAAGATGGCATTGGAAGCCGACACAAGACTTCGGCAGTACGCAGACGCGTATCCGGGTTAACAATCGCTGCGCTCGTGGCGACTCTCATGGTTGCCGTACCGGCAACCTCACCTGCACACGCTGCCACGCAATCACAAGCGCAAAAGCATCATAAGGACATCAAGACCATATTTGATGGCACAAACGCCATCAGAAAAGCAGTCAGCGCCCCCGCACTGAAGTACGACGTACGCATTACCGTGGTGTCTTACGACTGGTCCGCCTCCATGGCGCAAAAAAACCAGATGGCGCACAACCCGAACTACTCCAAGCAGATTCCAAGTAAATGGACCCGAGCGGGTGAAAACGTTGCCTATGCGTGCGGTTACGGAAGTAAATCCGCACAGGTGATCGTCGACAACTGGAAGGCCTCCCCTGGACACTACAGCAACCTGATTGGGGACTTCACTTCGATCGGTATCGGCGTGTACTGGGACGGGAACTGCATGTGGGCAACCCAAAACTTCGGTAAATATGCGAATGCCCCCGCGTACACCCTGCCCGCGAAGTCCGGTGCAACCTCCTCTTTGGTCACCACGAAGAGCGTCGACCATTCAGCCAAGTACAAGAAGGAAATCGCGGCAGCGAAGAAAGCCGCGGAAGCCGCTGAAAAGTCTAGAAAAGCCGCACACAAGGCACTCGCCACGGCAAAGAAGTCTCGTGACACCGCCAAAAAGTATGCGACCTCGACCCGGACCACGGCCAAGACTCGTGCAGAACACAAGAAGGCCGCAGCCGAGTACAACAGGGCACACGCTGACTACAAAGCAACCCGCACTCAAGCAAACCGAGCCAAGAACGCCTACGCAAAGGTTCGAACTCACGCCAAGGCGGGCAAGACCAACAGCGTGAAGTCTGAACTAAAGAAGGCGCAGACAGCACAAAAGGCCGCAAAGACCTCCGAGAAGCGAACGATCACGCACCGCAAGAACGTTCAGAAGTTCACGGCCAACGCGAGTAAGTTCCGTAAGGCCTCGCGGGTCACAGTCTCGGCCGCCAACGCGACTGCCATGAGGAAAGACGTGGTTGCCGCACAGAAGGCTCGCAACGCTGCCGAGAAGTCCCGGAAGGCCGCGCACAAGGCGCTCACCACGGCAAAGAAGTCTCGTGACACCGCCAAAAAGTACGCGACCTCCAACAAGGCAACTGCCCGCACCAAGTCCCAATACAAAAAAGCCGTTGCCGAGTACAAGCGAGCGAATGCCGACTATAAGGCAACCAAAACTGCAGCCAGCCGGGCCAAAAAAGCCTATAACGCTGCGGTAAGGTCCGAAAATGCAGGCAATGTAAAACGTGTGAAAACCGAACTGAAAAAGGCGGGGGCCGCTGCCAAATCCGCGAAGACCTCGCAGAAGCGTACGACCGTACACCGCGAGAACGTTCGGAAATTCACCGCAAACGCCAAGAAGGCGCTGCGATAGAAGTCAGCTTTTGGCGGATGGACATGCCGCTCGTGTTCGCGAAGATGCGTTCACGGACACGAGCGGTTCCCAGGTTGAGAAAGTCTGTGTGGGGCTTGGCTCAGCCGACTGCTTCAGCCTTCCGGCGGGTTGCCCTGCTCGTGATGTGTGCTGTTATCAGCGCTGTGATCGGAATTACGCAGGTGCGGGTTGGGCTATTTCTCTCCACTCCCGTAAACTTAACGAGTCGCATCGCCGGGAGGCGGAAGCATGGGGCTATGGCGCAATTGGTAGCGCACCTGCTTTGCAAGCAGGGGGTTAGGGGTTCGAGTCCCCTTAGCTCCACCATTGAATACTTGCCAGTAACACCTGACATCAACAGACGTCTGATATTGGTGCACGGGCGACAGTTGGTTCTATGAACTGGTTCGCCACCATTCCCCAACCTATCTCTGATGACATGCAGACGGCACTCAATAAACGTCAAACACTCATCGAAGCCCGTGCCTTATGGCTCAGGTACGATGCGAGGGACGCCGAGGCCCCGTGGACCAGAGCGCTGCGGCGATGAGGGGGATCTGGAACGGGAGCCGGAGGAGCCGTTTGGTGTTGGTGTCGAGCCCGAAGCCATCGCGTTGGTTCTTCCACTGTGAGATGTTGCCGGGGAAGACTGCGACGAAGAACGCCGCGACGATCTTGCCGACGGTCTGCTTCCTCCACCCGCTCATGAGGGTGGCGCCGAGTCCAATCTCCACAAAACCTGAGGCGAGGACGGTGGTGTCCTCTTTGATCGGCAACCCTTGCGGCACCTGGGCGCGGAACTCCTCACGCGCGAAGGTCAAGTGGCTGAGGCCGGCGAGAGCCAGCGCGCTCCCCAGGATCAATCGGACGGCGGTTCGACCAGGATACCGTGCTCCAGCAGGCTGCGAGGTTTGCAGAGAACGGTCAGGCATGGTTGCTCACGGTCCAGTCTTCGATTGCGGCGAGGATCTCGGGTGCGTCAGGTTTCGTGCGCGGACGGAAGCGCTTGACTCGACCGTCGGGGTGGATCAGGAACTTCTCGAAGTTCCACGATACCTTTCCGGCTTTGCCGTCCCCGTCCGGGACCGTGGTCAACTGTTGGTATAGGGGGTGGGCCTTCTTACCGTTGACTTTCACCTTCTCCGTCATTGGAAAGGTGACGCCCCAGGTGGTCGAACAGTACTCCGCAATCGATTCGGACGAGCCGAGTTCTTGGAGGAACTGGTTGCTGGGGAACCCGATCACGGTGAACCCGCGGTCGGCGTACTGGCGCTGTAGCGCTTCGAGTTGCTCGTACTGCGGGGCGAGTCCGCACCGCGAGGCAACGTTCACCACGAGGGCGACCTTCCCTGCGGTGAGTGCACCGAACGTGGTCGTGGTTCCGTCGAGGGTGGTTACTTGGATGTCCGAGAGTTCCATGGGTGTTCTTCTCCTTCGATTGGTCCGGTGCGGTTCGTCTGTGCCGCCGCATCGACGAGCCCGGCCGTCAGTGGACGCTCCCGGGCAAAGCCTTGCACGTTGCTTCGCAGCGACCTCAGCCGTTCGGCCAGGTCCTGTGCCTCCGGTACGCTCACCCCGAGGGCCTGGGTAACGCATGATTCGAGCCAGTCAAGTTCTCCACGTAGACGCACCGCCTTCGCAGTGGCGCGTACCTGGATGCGTCTGCGATCCGTTGGATCGATGGCGCGTTCGATCAGCCCGGCACTCTGCATGCGTCCCAGCAGGCCGGCGACGCTGCTGGAGTCTAGACTCAATGCCTCAGCGATCCCACCAGGGGTCTGTTCGCCATCGCGCCACAGCACGCCGAGAACCATGAGTTGCTGAAAACTTACCCCCCACGGGGCGAGGAGGTCGCGGTAGAGCTGAACGGTGGCCTGCGCCGTCGAATACAGGGCATGGCATAACACGTCGTCGATGTTGCGCTCGTTCGCATCCATGTACTAAAGAATGGCACACGAATATCTTTGATACAAGATACTTTTGGCTGCGACGGTTTCGGCCCGCTTCGTCTGGTCGGTGCACGTTCAATGTACGGCAAGGTGTGGGTGGTAGAGTGATGCTCATGAGTACTGGCTACTGCGCGCCCTTCATGGGCTGCGTGTTTACCGTTCGCGACCGCCGCGCCTGACGGCGCTGGCGCTTCTGTCGTCTTCACGCGCCGACTCGGGGATTCCCTCTTGCACCCCGGCAGCGTGTCGTAACTAGTCAACCCCCTTTATGACGCATGCTCGGGGTGCTCCGTCCTACCTCGGAGTACTCAATGCGGAAACGTTCCGTTCACGGCGGCCGACACGAACTCGGCCAGAACTTCCTCGTCCACCGACCAACGATCACGAAGATTATTGACCTAATCGCTGAGACCGACGGTCCAATCCTGGAGATCGGCGCTGGAGACGGTGCTCTCACCGTGCCTTTGGCGGCGCTGGGTCGTCCGTTGCGTGCGATAGACATCGATGGACATCGCATCGCGCGGCTGCGACGCCGACTCCCGGGCAATGACATCGAGCAGGCAGATGCGCTGCACGAGCCCCTCGACCGCGCGGTGATCGTCGGCAACCTCCCTTTTCATCTCACGACACCACTGTTGCGTCGTCTGCTCGACGCCTCGGCGTGGAACCACGCGATTGTGCTGACGCAATGGGAGGTCGCACGCAAGCGCGCTGGAGTCGGAGGAGCGACAATGATGACCGCTCAGGCGGCACCGTGGTTCACCTTCGAGTTGCACGGCCGCGTGCCAGCGTACGGGTTCACGCCACAACCCAGCATCGACGGTGGCGTGCTGGCAATCCGTCGGCGCGATATACCTCTTGTCACCGACGTCGACCAACGCAACTACGCAAGCTTCGTGCACGGCATCTTCACGGGTCGTGGTCGCGGGGTCGCGGACATTCTCCGCCAGCGCTCCGTTTGCGACCCCAGGACGATCAAGCACGTTCTGGATCAATCCTCGACGAACCAGAACGCTCTTCCTCGCGACCTTTCAGCCGACCAGTGGGCCGCGTTGTGGAAGGCCCTCGGTTCTGCTCGAAATCGTCGGAAGGGCAACTCGTGAAGCCCTAGGAACTCATGAGGGCTCATGGATCTTTCGCCTTTCCTCAAGAATCTCACAGGAATGGCAAAGCCATTCCATAGACCATCTCTTTACTGTTGGGGCATCACAACGTTTCCAGCGAGACGAGAGGGACTGAGGACAATGAACCCGAAAACAAAAATGATGAGGACAGCCGTGGCACTGGCTGCAGCGCTCACGCTTTCACTGGCCGCATGCACGGCATCGACCACTTCAACAGATGCAGGTATTACCCAGGCAGCAGGGTCTGCTTCATCGGGTACACCCGCAACCACCGAGAGCGCAACGGAAACGACAACTGCCACAACTACCGAAACTGCGACTTCTTCTGCGGCGGACGTTGACTGGGATAGCCTGCCGACCACTGATGTGTCTTTGACGGATGAGGGCCTCGCGATCACTGAGGCGGGAACCTATGTTCTGACGGGGGAGTCGACTGGCCAGGTCACGGTAGACGTGGACGGCAATGTGCGAATCATTCTTGCCGGGGCGACCATCAATGCCAGCGAGGGTGCCGCGATCCAGATCGATAACGCCGAGTTGACCGTGTTGGAACTGCAAGACGGCACAACCAATACCGTTTCTGACGCATCCACGCGCAGCGATGAGGATATCGATGGCGTGATTTACTCGTCGGATGATCTGCTCATCACCGGTTCGGGAACGCTCAACGTCACGGCAAACTTCGCTGACGGCATTGTGGGTAAAGACGACCTGTGGATTGAATCGGGAACGATAACGGTCACGAGCGTCGATGACGGTATCCGCGGTAAGGACTCGTTGACCATCTCAGGCGGCACGATCACGATTGATGCTGCAGGCGATGGTCTGAAATCCAGCAATGACACCGATTTGGGCAAGGGCCAGCTCACGATCACGGATAGCTCGATCACGGTTACGTCAGGGGACGATGCGATCAAGGCCGAGCAGTACCTGCTGATTGCGGGTGGGACGATCAACATCGTCCAGTCCGTGGAGGGGATCGAGGCGCCGGTCATCGTGATCGACGGCGGCGAGATCAGCATCAATGCATCAGATGACGGAATCAACGCATCGGCCTCAGAGATCGTTACATCTGGTCTGAGCATCACGTTCAATGGCGGTGACATCACGATTGTGATGGCTTCGGGTGATACGGATGCGATCGACAGCAATGGCGACCTGACGATCAATGGTGGCACGTTCACCATCACCGCGCAGTCTGCGTTCGACTTCGACGGCACGGGAACTCTCAACGGCGGCTCGATCACTGTGAACGGTGAGCAGGTCACTGAACTCACGAATCAGATGATGGGCGGAGGTCCGGGCGGTACTCGTGAAGAGGGTCAGATGGGTGGTGGCCGTGGGGGACGCTAACTGATCTCCAAACTGAACTCGGCGCTTTGTGCACAAAGCGCCGAGTTCGTTGTTTATTGCCGACGAGTCGGACGATTCCCCAGTTGCCATCCGGCCCAGCTGGGCCGGGCTGGGAGGCGAGAAGTTTTCGGGAACTAACCGACTCGTCGGCAATAACAAGAGTGCACTCGCAATGCTTCTAACCATTTGAGAGTGACCAGATGCGTACTCGCAGTGCGTGAGAGTGCGGATCTGGTCACTCTCAAATGAGAGCGAGGACGAGGGCGCTGGGAGACGCGGCGACTCGGGACCATCTGAACTCGTCGGCAACTCATACTGTGGTCTGATCTTTGTGCTGACTGAGCATACTCTGGGAGGATTATGTTCCCCACCTATGTAAGTTAGCCTTGTTGAGTGCTAGGTTCCTTCGTTCGCCGTGCGCACGAGGTGCTCATCTCCGTGCGCGATGCCTTTCTGCCTCGACCACATGGGGTTTTCGGTTCAGAAACCATCACTGAACTGTCCTTGGACCCGGCAACGGTGCGCAAGACCGCTGGTGTGCTTCGGCTCTCGGAACTAGGTACACGCCAAGTGCAGGTGATCTCGCCGGACCTATTCGATGACCATAATGTATTGGCCACATCGCTGCGACAGGCACTCGAGTCTGGAAGCAGACTCTGGGTCGTCACGATTGCTGACAACACCATCCACGCAAGGTTGGATGCAAAGTTCGGCCGGCACCTTGTCGCCCTTGGACCACAGTCCGCTGATGGGCGCAGAGCCTACGGGATCACCCCCGAGCATGTTGCGAGTTGGCTGCTGATCGAGTTCCCCGGATATGCCTGGTTGTTCGAGGGCGTTGATGCCGCCAGCCTGTCGCACCGGATACTTGCACGTTTGACTGAGCTGATGGTTCCCGTGCGTCAACGCTCCAAGATCGCGCGGCTCCTGCGCAACCCTAGAACCTACGTATACCTGGCGGTCTTCGTATACTCCTCGCTGCGGGCTCTGCCAGTGATGTTCGTGAAGGAATTCCATGGCAGCCTTCTGATGTTGTGGTCAATCGACGTCATCACGGCGATTCCGTATACGTGGGGCATCATCGCGATGATTTCCGGAGCCACACGACGCATCCGAATGGCCGGAACGCTCGTCACGATGGCCACGTTTATGGCGCCATACGTGTATTTCGGTCTGTATGGGCGCAACTATCCGCCATTCGTCATCCTGATCATCGCACTGCTCATCGCAGGCAGCCTAGGGATTGAATGGGCGAACTACCGCCAGGAACGGTCGCTTGAAAGCCGCTATGCGGCGGAGGTTCCGCGCACGTTTGCGTGACGCTGACTCGAACATTCTAGGCGGGTGGCGTAGATGTTGCCCTAGCCGGATGGTGATTTTCCGGGATCAAGACTTAAGAAAAACCACCCTGATCCCGCAAAACCACCAGGTTGCCTACTGGTTGCCTACGACGGCCTTGCTGCGAGCACGAATCTCCTGCACGGTTCGGTATGCGCTCAGGCCCATGAGCCAGGCTCCGCACGCCCACCAGATCACCTCGACGACAAGCGCGCGTTCAGGGTGTTGGATGAGCAGAATCGCAGTGGTCACGATCCAGCCGAAGGCCGTTGCGATGTTCATCGGCATCAACCGTGCGACTCGGAATGGGTGCACGAAAGTCAACGGCGCAACGGTCAGGAGTGCCAGCACGATGGTCACGGTGACGTTGAGAGCCGAGCCGGAACCGACGATCCACATGACCACGGCCACGATGTTCCATGCGGCGGGGAAGCCCATGAAGTAGTAGTCGTGGGTTTTGAGTTTCACGTTGCAGTAGGTGAACACCGAGGACGTGCAGATGAGCGCGAACATTGCCGCGGACGTCCACGATCCGCCGAGTGGCAGGTGAATGTACATGAACAGCGCGGGGATGAAGGTCCACGTCAGGTAGTCGACCATGATGTCGAGGACGGTTCCGTCAAAGTTCGGCGCATACTTTTTGACGTCTGCCTTTCGTGCGAGGTTGCCGTCGAGCCCGTCGACGATGAGCGCGATTCCGAGCCACATCCACATCTGCAGGATCTCGCCCTGGAACAGTGCGGCGATTGCTAGGCAGGCCCAGATCACTCCGGTCATGGTGAAGATGTGCACGAGCCAGGCATAGGTGACGCGTTGGCGTTGGAGGGGCTGCGATGTGGAACTCATTTTCCTTCTCGTTTGCTTCAGTTGTGTGTGGCTGTATGTGGTGGGTTGGTGGCATTTGTCGACGAGTCGGCGACGTGTTCTTCCGGAGTGCTGCCCGCTACTTCCGTGGTCAGAGCGCGGGCCCGTGCACTGACTGGAGCCTCTGCCTGGTCCGTACGGTCTGGGCCATCACCTGTGGTGCCGCCTGTGGTTACGCCACCAGGCGGCATATCGACCGTGCTCTTGAGGGACCGATAGAAGGACACCATGACCATGATGAGCACGATTGAGAACGGTAGCCCGATGATCACGGTGGCTTGTTGGAGCGTGCTGACACCACCGACGATCAGCATCGCGAGGGTGAGCACGCCGGTTGCAACGGACCAGACGATTCGTAGTGGTTTGCCGCCGTCTTGGCTGTTGTTCTCGATCTTGGAGGACAGTCCGGACAACACTAGGGCGCCGGAGTCGGCAGAGGTCACGTAGAGCAGGAGGCCAGCGGCGAGGGCGACTGCCACGAGCATTGAGGAGCCGGGGTAGGTGCCCAGTAGGTCGAAGAAGGCCCGCTCGGGCAGATTGACGGCGGTGTCGGCGAAGGCCAGGTCACCGCCGATGACCAGTTCGAGGGCGGAGTTCCCCAGAACCACCACGAACAGGGCGATGTAGAGGAACGGGATCACCATGACGCCGACCACGAACTCGCGTAGGGTGCGTCCGCGCGAGATACGGGCGAGGAAGAGTCCCACGAATGGTGCCCAGGCGATCCACCAGGCCCAGAAGAACAGAGTCCAGTCCTGAGACCACGCATCCGGGCGATCCCAGGCGTGGGTTTCAAGGAGCAGGGAGGGGAATGTGGTCAGGAAGTCGCCGATGTTCATGACGAATGCCTCGAGGATACGTCGGGTCTCGCCCCACAGCACGATCCACGCAAGCATGACGATCACGACGATCACGTTTGCCTCAGACAGCCGCCGGATACCCTTTTCCACACCGGAGACCGTGGATGCGGTGGCCATGGCGACTGAGAACACGATCAGCCAGATATAGGTGGCGATGTTCTCGGGTACGCCAGCGAGTACGTGAAGGCCGTAGGCAAGTTGCACCACGCCAATGCCAAGGGACGTCGCGATACCGAAGATGGTTCCCAGGACAGCGATGGTGTCGATCAGGTTGCCGAGCCAGCCGTCGGCGCGTTTCTTGAGGATGGGACGCATGAGGGAACGGATGGAGAGCGGCTGGTTCTTGCGGTAGGCAAAGAAGGCGAATGCCCCACCCATCACCGCATACATCGCCCAGCCAACAGGGCCATAGTGGAACAGCGTCCACACGATTGCCTGCTTTGCCGCAGCGGTGTCCATGCCCTCGCCGACCGGTGGGTAGAGGTATTGCGCCACGGGTTCGGAGACGGAGAAGAACATCAGGTCGATGCCGATGCCCGCTGCGAACAACATCGCGGTCCAGGTGAACAAGTTGAAGGTTGGCTTCGAGTCATCGGGGCCGAGTTTGATGCGACCCGCACGGGAGAACAGCAGATAGGCGACGAACGCAACCACGACACCGGCGATGGCAACGTAGTACCAACCAAAGTGGGAGGCAACCCAAGCAACCATCGCACCAATGACCTCGTCCGCACGTTCCGGGGCGACGACGGCCCAGACGGCGAGAGCGACGATGAGAGTCACCGAACTGATCAGGACCGGCCAGTTTGCCCGTGGCGCTGATGCTGGGGTTGTGTGCAGTTGTCGCGCAGCCCTCGTGGGCCCGGCCGGTTTGGGCGCGTTCACCGAATCTCGCTCTCGCGCTGAAGCGCTTTGGGTTTCTGTGCAGGAGATCTTCAGCCTTGCTCCGCGTGCGGGTGGTGCCACTGAACCAGTGATCCCATCGCTGATGATGCGTGAACCCAGGCGGAACCCTGCGCGCCGCGGGTGCGGAGCGGGTGAACAGGTTCCAGCGTTGGTGGGTTTGGTTCCCCGCTGCACAGGTACGTCGTTGACGTGCGCCCTCTAGGATAGCAGTGCGGAGATTGCCGGTGTGCCCACGTCAGACACCTTTTCCGGCTCGGTTTCGGGTTTTGCGCCGCGAACTGGGGCTTTGAGTTTGCTTTGAGGCGACTTTGCGCCACCTTTGAACCGATTCCCGACGATTCAGTGAGTTCCAGCAACACGCGGTAACTGGCATTGAGTGGCGTTGAGTAGTGCAACACTCTAGATAAGAGTTAAGTCGGACAGGGTGAGACATGTTGAATCAGGCAACTGAACTGTGGGTCGAATCAAAGATTTCGCGCAAAGTCTTGGCGGTGAGTGCCGTGCTCACCGCATTGCTCGCACTTCCTTTCCTTGGGGTGCTGTGGTGTGTGGGGGTACCCGGTGCAGTTGCACTGGGTATGGGATTTCTTGCCGGAACCCGCCCTGCAACCACATTGAGTCCTCGCGACGCAGCGCTGTTGGCTGTCCCGACAGCGCTTACCGGAGCCGTCGCGGTGGGCTTACAGGGCCAGCCCTTTGTCGCAGCATGCTTTGTCGCTCTCATCTGCCTCATGGTCGCACCCGCGGAGATTCGCAAGCAAGGACTCCTGTCAGGGGTGCCAACCGTGGCTGCGGTACTTGTGTCCCTACCGGGAGATTTCCACCCTGCGACCACGGCTGGATGGATGATGGTTGGAAGCCTACTGCTGATTGGCATCGCCGTTGTCGCAAAATTCCCACGGGTACCCACCCGTGTAGTTGATCCGGCTCACGCGTGGCGGCACGCGATCGTCATGGCCGTAGCTGCGGCAACAGTTGTCTATGTGGTCCAGTACTTCGGCATACCGCATGGGTATTGGATTGCAGTCACCCTAACGGTGGTGCTCCGACCACTTCCAGATATCACGCGTGCCAGAGGCCGTCAGAGAGTCCTTGGCACGGTGGGTGGGGTCGTGCTCGCCCTTGTGCTGGCAACCGCCTTTCCCGGTTGGGCGGTTACTATAGCGCTCGCGGTGTGCATGACCCTGATGATCTCCTATGCGCTCCTTGACGACTATCTTCGTCAGGTCGTGTTTCTGACGCCATCGGTGGTTCTGCTTGCCCCTGCAGGCGGGGCTGAGTTGGTCGCGCTTGAGCGTGCTGTGGCTACCCTGACCGGTGCGTTTTTGGCGGGAGCGCTCGCGCTGTTCCTGGTGCAGACGGATGATCCGGGCGTGACGGTCGAGAATCCGGGCTAGTAGGGTGTCGCCAACCTCCTGGCGAAGGAACGAACACAACAGCCTAGTTGCGGGAGGAACCGACTATTTTGTGACCTTGATGGTGACGGTCTTGCTGGTCTTGCCGGTGACGGTCGAACTGGAAGCGATCTTGACGCGATACCTGATGGGCTTCGCCTTGGCAGTGTGCTTGAGCACGTGGGTTCCGGCTTTGAGCTTTTTGACCGTCTTCCAGGTGGAACCGGTACGAGTTTGCAGCACAGCGGCATGATTGACCTTGAAGGTGTCCTTGTATACCTTGCCAGCCGCGATCGTCTTGGTTCCGGAGGCAAAACCTGAGATGGTGCCACGCTTCTTCGCAACCGTCACAGACTTCTTTGCGGTTGCCTTGTTGTAGTTCTTGGAGGCGTGGAACTCCACGCGGAACGAGTGCCTGCCCTTGGACAGAGGCTTCTTAAGTGTGAAGGTGGTCTTGCCCTTCGACACCTTCTTGGTGGCTGTCTTCTTTCCATCCACATACAGGGTTGCATTACCGGACGGAGCGCGGCCCGAGGTCAACGCGAGCGTGACGGAAGGCTTGTATTTGAGGTAGGCGTTCTTGACGGTGATCTTGGCTTTTGGAGTGGCCTTCTTAACGGTGAGTGTGCGAGTGTGCGTAGACGACTTGGCCGCGGCATTGCCCGAGTACTTGAACTTCACCTTGTGCTTTCCTACCGCCAGGTTGCTGGAGAGCTTTACCGTGACTTTCCGCGTACCGGGTTTTGCTGCAACCTTGGCGGACCCAACCTTCTTACCGTTGACGGTCGCCGTGATCGTGCCTCCGGCGGGGGCATTCGACCCAAGTCGGACCGTGAGCTTGGGCTGTGTGCCGTATCGGGTGCTCACGTTCTTCGAGGTGAGGCTGCTTGACGCTTTAGGAACTGAAAGGCGGACCGTGGCCTGGGTTGCGGTGAGTTGGGAGACGGTGATCGTGTAGCCCGACAGCGGATGCTGGAGCCTTTCGCCTTGCCGCAGAGTGGTCCGAAACTGGGAACGTGAGATCGGTTCAGTAAGCGTGCCGGTATCGTTCCACGTGCGCGGGTCATCCTGATCAAGGGTGTACACGCGTACGCCAGCACCGTATCGGAACAAGTAGACCGATAACGCGCTGGTGTTGGTGTAGAACGAGGGCGTGTCGAACCCTGTTCCACTGCGGTACTCGAGGTAGGTTTTCGTGCCGGTCGTGGGGTCATAGAACAGGGCGCCACGAGTGCCCTTAGTGTTGCTCACGGGCGCGAGTTTGACGGTTGCGCTGCCTACCACCGTCTTCAACTGGCCTGACGGAAGCACACCGAGTGTGTGCTGGTATGCGACGTCGAGGGAGGGGACAGTCCCGATAGCTGCGTCGACGGTCGCCGACATAGGACTGAACAGTGCCATGTAGTCCCAGATCCTGTCGCCCGCTACAGACTCAAGATTCGCGTGACCGAGCGAGAAGTTGTGCCCGAACTCGTGGATGACGGTGTGCTCGGAAAGATCGTTGACCACGATGCGGCCACCGGTTTGTAATCCCTCACCAACCTCGGCCACCCCAAGAGCACGATTTGGATCACAGGGCTCGGTGAGAACCAAGAGATGCTTTCGTGCGCCCTCCCGGTAGGACGACTGACGGGCGGCCTCCCGCCAGATGCGTTCAATCGAGCCTACGGAAGATAGGTTGCAGAGCTGGTTTTTGGTCAGGCTGGTTGTGTAGGTGCGAGTCTGTGCGACTTTAAAACCTGACACCTTCCCAAAGGTCTGGGAACTCCAATACTGGCCTGCACTCTCAACGAGTGCTTTGCCGGTGCTCTCAGAAGGCGCCAGATTCGCCGCACCGGAACGTGTCGCAATGACCACGTAAACCTGATGGTATGCGCTACCCGTAACTGTCGTCGTCGGCGCCGTGACCGAGTGCGCGGAGAGGACATCGATGACGGTCATCGGGCCGTTTGCCACGGATGCGGCGCTGGCCGCCTGCGTCTCCGACAGGATCGGCCCATCACCGCTGGCCGGAGCTGGGGGCACCACTGCCGCATCAGGCAACTCTACGGTGAGTGTGACCTCCGCACCGGAAGGGACCTGCTCAAGGTGGCCAGACTCGTCGGAAATAGGCACTGACGTGTCTCCAACGCGCACCGCAAGGTGCGTGTCGGCAGGGTGATCGTCATCTGAATGTGCGCCGAAATCGAGATCGTCGTGCGCAGGATAATCCACGATCAGTTTGACCAGTTGGCCGCGCAGTTGCGCTTCGCCCGGGTCGGTGGCCGAAGACGTGGCGAGTGCTGGGGCTGCCACGCCAGTTGCGGTTACCAGTGCGACCGCAACCGCCACCGCGTATGAACGCGCGAAACGCATATCAACATCCTTTTAAATACATGAATATCGCAACCGCGGCTTTCCACAACGATTACGTCCCCTTAGATTGTGTCAAAGCGGCGACGATAAGTCTCTAGTGTACGGAGCCTAGTTCTTCACAGGACGGATCGTGAGGGTCTTGCTCGTGACTTTTGTGACCTGCGATGTTCCTTTGACGACCACTCGGTAACGTGTGGTTGGGGTGCTTTTCTTCGCTGAGACCGTGAGCTTGTGTGAGCCCTTCTTGAGGTTCTTGATCGTGGTCCATTTTTTGCCGGTCGATCGTTGCAGGATTGCCGCGGCGTTGACGGTGAACTTTGTGGAGTACTTCTTTCCGATGCGCACCTTCTTGGTGCCCGACGCGAAACGCGTGACCTTACCCTTGAGCTTCGGAACGGTGAATGTCGTGCTTTTTGTCACGGCCTTGTACTGCGAGGACGCAGGTACCGTGACCTTCACGGTGTGTTTTCCCGCCCTCAGGTTCTTGGGCAGGGTAAACGTTGCCCTACCGGACTTCAGTGTTGCGGTGCCGCGCTTCCTGCCGTCCACATAAACCGTCGCAGTCCCGGTTGGGTGAGGTGTTCCGCTGAGTGTGAGCGTGGCCTTACGCGCTGTTCCATATGCGCCTTTATTGACGACGAGTCGGGCTGTCGTGGTTTTCTTGGCCGGTACCGGTGCAGTGGGTTCCGTTGCGGGCGAGGTCGTTGGGACGACTGGTTGAGGAGTCGGCGTGGGTTGGACCGTTGACTGCGGGGTTGGATCACTGCTGGGTGTCGCTTGGGTGATATCAATCGAGGCCTGTGTGGAGCTCAGGGATGGGATGTGGACTGTGAGCCCGGTTCCGTTGGCGGCGTTCGTGTAGGTCTCCGTACTGCCCAAGACCAAGTTGAACGGTGCTGACCCAGTGCTCGAATGGGTCAGCGTTATCAGATTTGCGGCCACGCCATCGTCCTCGAGGGTGTACAGCCGGACCCCCTTGCCGTAGCGGAGATTGATGCCAAGCGTGTAGCCCGAGGCATAGAAGGCATTCTGGTCGATCCCGCTACCAGAGCGGTATTCGGCGTAGAGGTTCGCGTCGGTGACAGGGTCCTTGAACAGCACGGCGCGAGTTCCACCCATGGAGCTGGTTGCGGTGATCTGGCGGGTTCCCGAGCCTGCCAGAGTCGCGAGCTGGCCGGTGGGGAGGACCCCAAGATAATCCTGGTAGGCAACGTCGAGCGCCGGAGCAGCAAACGCACCGCCACTATGTGTGACCGTCAGACCCATTGGGCTGTATAGGCCCAGATACTCTCCGGACCCACCGAGGGAAGGGTGTGATGCGACGTTGGAGTGGCCGAGCGAGAAGTTGTGTCCAATCTCGTGGATGAGCGTGTGTGGGTTGTCGTTGCGCAGCAGGATCAGACCGCCGCTGTCGACCCCACTCCCAATGGAGGCAACCCCATCCACAGGTCCATCGCATGCGCCGGTAAACACCATCATGTGACCGCTCGGCATGCTGGGGACACCTGAATACTGGTATTCCCTCCACCAGTCGTAGAACGTTGCGGTGGTGTTCTGCTCGCCGCACAACTCATCGCTCGTCGCATCCACCCACTCGCGCACAACCTCGATCACCGGGAAACCGGCAACCCGACCAAAGGTTTGACTGTTCCAATAGCTTGCGGCATCCGCAACCAACTCCTGGGCACGCGCCGTAGAAACAGGGCCATTGGTGGTTTCCCAAGAAGTGGGTTCAGGCGGCAGACATGAAGTGTCCTCTGGGATGCAGTCACCCAGGTCGCCGTTGTAGTCGCTCGGCAGAGGGAGCACAATCACGGTCGGGTGTGTTCCCGCAGCAGCATCAATGCTTGACATCGTTGTGGCTCGCGCACTGGGAGCGGTATCGGTCTCCAGCGCAGCTTCGGGCAGCGTAGGTTCAGCATCGATGACGGTGAGTGCTGTGGCCTGAACGTTCAACCGTTCGGATAGCGATTCAACTCCCGCCTCATCCAGAACATCGCCCGTGTTGGTGAGCGTCGCTGGAACCGTGTTGGACGGAACCGCGACCTCAACGATGACGGGATCGCCGGAAGCCACCGAAGCGAAGGTGCCCGACTCGTCGGAAATCGAGATGCTCTCGCCAAACGAGGTCAGGAACATGAGTTCCTCGCTGTGCCCGTGCGCTTCATCTGCCTCAAACGAGTCAGCGAATGCACGCGTAAGCGTGCCTGCGATCCGTACGACCTGCGCCGATGAGCCAGCTTGAGCAACAGACGCCGCAGGCGCTGCGCCGATCGCAAGGCAGCTCACGACGATCACGGCGAGAAGACTGCGCTGTGGGGTGTGGGCGTGCGGCATCGATTCTCCCAGGAGTCCAAGAACTGGGTCGGACTGATTGAGGCACCCAGTACCCTTACATTCGGCAGAACGCGAACCGAGTGGGAGCAGAATCGTGCAGTGTTTTGAAATGCGGACCTGTCACCGAGGCCGGTGGTCAGGAAATGCGGAGCGAATATGAGGCCGCATCCAGGATCGCCGACCGCACGGTCTCAAGGGGGAGGCTCGATACCTTCCACTGCTGCCAGTACAGCGTGACATCCGTGTGACCGCCGAGATGAACCGCAGCTCCCGATTCGATGAGGGGCCGAGCCCATAGTTCCGGAACCATGCCCCACCCGAGATCCTGCAGGATGGCCTCGCGGAACGACTGGTTCGTGGGAATGTAGTTCGTTGGTGGGCGGGCATCGCTCGCCCCGTGCAACTCCATGAACTGCCGCTGTAGGTTGTCCTTGCGGTCGAACTCGACAACCGGTGCCTGAGCCAGTGCTTCAGATGTGGGGCCGTGCGGGAACCATTGGGCGACAAAATCCGGTGAACCCAATGCCAGATAGCGCATCACCCCCAACCTGGTTGACTCGCAGCCCTGGACTGCGGTCTCCTGCGACGTGATTCCCGCCATAACCCGGCCGGACCGGAGCAAGTCCGCTGTGTGCTCCTGATCCTCGCGAAACAGGTGGAACGTGGCGATGTCTCGGATCGATGCGAGGGCCTCAATCACCCAGGTATCGAGTGAGTCCGCATTGATCGCCAGTGGGATCGAGGGGAGTGGAGCCGCAGGGTCCAATGCTGGTTGCAGGGTCTGGTCGACAACTGCCTTGATCTGCCGTGCTGCCTGTAGGTAGGGGATTGCCGCGTCCGTTGGAGTCACCGGTTTTGTGCGTTGGAGGAGCACCTTGCCAGCCTGATGCTCAAGCGCGCGGATGCGTTGGCTCACCGCTGAGGGAGTGACCCGCAGAACCACTGCGGCAGCCTCAAACGTGCCCTCCTCAACGACTGCAAGGAGTACCTCGAGGTGTCCCAGATCTACCTTCAATTAAGTAATCCTTAAGTAAGCCAAGAATAGTTAACTGGTCTTAGTCTAGCCGGTCGTCGTACCTTTCTAGACGTGTCAAGTACTGCCATCTTCGCATCAGGTTTTGGAATCGCCTTCGGACTCATCGTCGCGATCGGTGCCCAATCCGCCTTTGTGCTGCGCCAAGCAATCATGCGCAACCACATCGTGCCGGTAGTACTGGTCTGTGCCTTCTCAGACATGCTGTTCATGAGCATCGGGATCGCCGGATTCGGATCAATCGTTGAGAACGCACCGTGGCTCATCACAGGTATGCGCCTATTTGGCGGTGCCTTCCTCGTCTACTACGGCTTCCTCGCGTTGCGTCGCGCGATGAAACCAAGCGCGATGGCAACCGAGACCGGGCCTGCGAGGAAATCCCTGCTGCCGGTACTCGGGGCGACACTCGCCGTAACCTACCTCAACCCTCATTTCTATCTGGACACGGTCGTGCTGCTCGGCTCCATCGCCAACAGCCACGGTGACGCCAAGTGGGTATTCGGATTTGGTGCCATGCTCGCGTCCATCGTGTGGTTTACGCTGCTTGGATTTGGTGCCCGATTCCTACAGCCACTCTTTGAAAAGCCGCGATCCTGGCAGTTCCTCGATGGAGTCATCGCGATCATCATGTTCACGATTGCGGTCAACGTGCTTTCACCGCTGGTCTAAACAAGGGCGTCCGCCGCCCCCTTGGGAGTCAGAGCGGCGGACACAGTTTGAGGTGACTGGAATTCGGGAAGAGTGGGATTCTCCAGGTGAGCCACTCAAGTGGTCACACCGGCAGATGCCGGAACCCTAAGGGCGCGTGAAACTGTTCGCCTCGCCCTTTACTGAGGTCTCTTGGGAGATGCCCCCGGTCCATGCAACGTCGTTGTTGGAGCCTTCCACGGTGATCGACTCGCTCACGGTGTCTGCGACAACCTTGTTCTTGACTCCCGCAACCGCGATTGACGTTGCATCACCCGTTGTGACGTCGATGCCCTCACCGGAGAGCAGGACTGTCCGGGAAAGCCTGGAAGTGAACTTCACGTCCTTGCCGTTGACATCGATCGTGTCGGCGGACGCGGCATCTGCCGTGATGTTGAGACCCTGAATGACCACGACATCCCAGTCTGCGCCGGAAACCGTATTGTTCTCACCGCGGATGGCAACGGTGTTGGCGTTCTCAAGTGCGATCTTCAGGTTGGCTCCCTCGATCTCAATGGTTCCGCACGTACCCGAGAGCGTCACCTCGAGATCGAGGCCTTTGATAAACCCATCCTCGCCGTTCGCGCAGGCACCGCCCGCTGAGAAATCAATGCCATCTGCGTCAGACGACTTCTGTTGCCCTGCCCCCTCCTCAGTCTTCTCGGACTCTGCCTGCCCTTGGTCCTCGGCGGCGGCCTCGTCATCCTCTACGCCCGATGCTCCGTCCGTGACCGATGATTCAGCCGCAGGTTGCGTCTCCGCGTGGTTGACGTCGCCGCGCATGACACAGGCGGACAGGATCAGGGAAAGGGTAGCGATGCCCGCCACTCCGACAACTCTGCGCAATACATCCGTTGCGGTGAGATTGCGGGCGGTTTTGATGGAACGCAAGATGAAACTCCTCATACGAGTTGTGAAGGACCCCGCTACACGTTCTCACTCCCGTATGGGTTTTCACCACCCTGGGTGGTGGTGAGAAGTCCACAGACGTGGTAATGGGGAGCAGTCACCTTTTCGGTTTCTTTCCACATGAAAAGTACTAATGTGGCGGCTGTATACATGGAGCAAAAACTTGCCGCTGCTTGAAACAACGACCCACCCCCGCCACTGGAACGGTCTACAAGCCAAGGGAAGTTAAGCGCCTTAGGGATCGATTGTTCGAGGAAGGCAGACCATGAGTGGGGTCTATCCCAATCAACTAATGGCAGGCCCCAGAGGCCGACGCCTGCTCTTGGAAATTGCGTGCGCGCGCAATCCAAAACTCGAAGAGCTGATGTTCTCAAATCTGATCGAGCCACTCGACTCCACGGGCAGAGCCCGAGTCGTCGTCGAATTCGCTCGATCCACTGCTCTGCTTGAGAAGGAACCAACCACGCAGTTGGAACTCCTGCTTGCGCTGCGCGAGAGTGTTGATCGCGCAATGTACTGGCAGGCACCTGACGCCGAAGACAAACTCCTGGCACAACCCCAAGTCGCTTCCGCGCTCCGCCCGCTCGCGGTCGCGGTCTCGCCGTACTGCCCTGACTGGTGGGTTGACGCTATGGCTCCCGGTCAGCAGCGGGTCCAACCCGCCAATTCGCCGTCAATCGAGTACCAGGAGGCGTGGCAGGCGGGCGCTGGGGTGCGGCAGTGGTACAGCCAGGCCATCGCCGATGAGACCGCCGCCCAAACCTATATCCCAGATCCCGCCGCCAACTACACCGGCATGTGGTGGTCAACCCCCGCACACTACTCGGTTCCGGCCACAACCCGAGTTCTTGACGGGTTGGGACCGGTTGCATTGTGGGCTCAGGAAGACACACAGACGCCGCAGTACGCGGTGTCCTATCCGATCTCTTTGATTGGCCCCTGCCGAGTCCTTGAGATTACGAGTGCCCACGACTACGCACGCCTCGTGGAAAAGTATCCGATGCGTATGACGCGATCGCGCTTCCATGACTGGTATCGCGTGACCGGTTCGGTTGATGAATGGTACATCCCGCACTGGGGTCTGATCGCCAAGGATTATGAGGCGGTACACCTGACCACTGCCGCCTACCTTGAGGGTGCAACGAAGCGGATACCGATTTCCGGTGGCTCCACGCTCATGGCCGGTTGGTCACCGGACGTGACCTACTGGGTTGGCAACTGTGCGGTCCTCGGTGGGCGTCCCGAAGAATGGCAGCTTGCCGCTCAGGGCTCGAACAACCTCTGGCTTGCCGCGTAAGACAAAACATGTGAGCGTTCACCTATGCGCTGTAAGCGGACTTCACGCGTCCTAAAGGCAAGGGGAGCCTGCTGCACATCACAGAACCACATGACTGTGGCCGGAGGATCAATGATCCTCCGGCCACAGTCTCGTTCGGGGAAAGGCCTCAGGAGTCCTTGTCCGTTGCGTCCTCAACGGCATCTGCCGCGTCTTCTACGGCGTCGGCAACTGCGTCAGTTGCCTTGGCGGCAGTCCTCTTGGTGGTGGTACGAGCGCGAGATGTTGCCTTCTTGGCGCTCTCCTTTGCCTCCTCGATCTTCTCGGAGGCCTTCTCCTTGAGTTCCTCAGCCTTTTCCTTGAGGTCCTCGGTACCCTCTTTGATGTCCTCGGTTGCGTCCTTGGCCGCATCGGCAAGCTTCTCACTGAGTTCACGGCCCTTGACCACGGTCGTGCCCGCTGCTTCGCCAAGGGATTCAGCGGCATCGCCGAGGGCTACCTTGGCGTCGCTGACCACATCGGAGAAACGCAGCGACTGGTCTTCCTGCTCCCACGGCTCAGCCCACGGGTCGGTGGTTGGCTGCGAACGACGCCATAGAACGTAAGCGCCACCCGCTGCGACAGCGCCACCGACAAGCCACCACCCCTTGCTGGAGCGCTTTGAGGACTTCTCTGCGGCCTTGGCTGCGTCGGATAACTTAATCGGGGCTTTCTTGGATGCCTTCTCGATGGACTTCGCCAACTTGTCGGCCTGCTTCGCTGCCTTCTTCGTGGCGCGCTTCGACTGCTTCTTAGCAGTGCCAACCGCTGCCGCCGTCGCAGCGGTTGCAGTAGCCGCGGCACCAGAAATGGCCGCGGGAACGCTTACGTTTTCGGCTGCGTCGCTAACCTTTCCAGCGACATCGGATGCGGCCTGACTTGCCTTCTCCGCCGCTTCGTTGAACGTGGCAACGAGTTTTGGCAGAAGCTCGTCTACGAGTTTGTCATGAGCCGTATCAATTGCGGGAGTCACCTTCTCCGCGGCCTTTTCCACGCGAGGTGCTGTTGCCTTGACGGTCTCGTTCCATGCCTGCTCGATGCGTGGGGAAGCCCACTCGACGAAAGCCTCGACCTTTGGGGTGCCCCAGTCCTTTGCCTGCAACGCAGCCTCGCGCGCTTTTGCGGCAAACTCCTTGGTGTAATCCGTTGCGATGGAGGCTCCCTCGGAAAGAACCGCCGCCACCTCGGACGCCTGGTCCTTGATCTTGTCGGTGTCGATCTTCTCTGCGGCCTTCGCAAACTTACGGTCAGACATTGCGGTCTCCTAAGCGGTTTTTGATTCCTCCTCCCTACTCTGCCACTTCACATGCGAGATTGCATTAGCAATCACCCGCACCTTCACGAATATTTCAACAATGCGGTGGAATATACCCGACCCACCCGAGATATCAGGGTTCGTCGCGGTCGGGTGCGAACGCAACCCACGCTCTTCCCTGCGAGACGGAGGCTCAGAACGTCGGCCTCGCGGAGAAGACCCCAGCCATCGATGCAGGGAGGAACCGTGACCGAGAGCCCGAGGAAAGCAACCCGGGCCATGGCTCTCGGGCTCTCGTCGTGGCGTCTCGCTATGCAGATACCGCGCGGCTAATCACATCAACCAGCGGCGTGACCGGACGACCGATCAGCCTGACCAACGTTGAATCGGTGACATCGAGATCGCCAGCGGCGATTCCGGTGTTCAGGGCTGTGACAAACCCAGCCGTTCCCTCATCGAGACCGGCACTCTGCAGCACCGCCGTGAACTCGTCGGCAGGAAGGGCGCGGTGAGTGACCTCCTTGCCCAGAACTGCACTGAAGGCGTCAGCGATTTCGTCGTAGCTGTGCGGTTCACCCGCCAACTCGTACACCTGACCACTGTGTTCGTCGCCGATCAGGACGGCGGCCGCAGCCTCAGCGAAGTCAACCCGGCTCGCGAGCGATACCCGTGCGTTGTCAGTGGCTGAGAGCAGGACTCCCGTCTCGGACACCTGCTGCAACTCGGCGAGATAGTTTTCCGCATACCAGTTGTTGCGCAGGATCACCGCGGGAAGGCCTGAGGCTGCGATTGCCTGCTCAGTTGCCAGATGCTCAGGAGCCAGAGGTAGTGAACTGAGATCTGCCTTGGCAACGCTGGTGTACACGAGCAGGGACACCCCTGCGGTTGTCGCGGCGGCAATGACGGCTTGATGCTGTGCGGTCCGCTTGCCAACCTCTGAACCAGAGATGAGCAGTACCCGGTCGATTCCCTCCAGCGCCGCGGTGATCGTCGCGGGATCGTCGTAGTCCAGTGGGACGACCCTGATGCCCTTTTCAGAGATCGAGGTGGCCTTGGCGGGTGTGCGTGCCCCGGCGACGATGTCACTGGGGTGTGCGCCGCGAGCCAGCAAACTGTCAATGACGAGTTTGCCGAGTTCTCCGTTGGCCGCAGTCACAAGAATGGTCATGATGGTCCTTTCGTGGGTGGTCTGTGCAACTAGAGGAACGAAGAAGCGAACAACGACATTCCAAAAACCGGGTACCCACTTTGCGGTAGGGTACTGTCATTATGGTTAGTTTTGCGGAATTGAAGGGAACCGGTGCCTTCTCACCGGGCTGTTCCACACGTGTTGTCCTCGACCACGTCATGAGCCGTTGGGGTGTGCTCGTCCTGTGGGCACTCACCGACGGGACACGTCGGTGGGGTGAGTTGCGCCGAGACGTAGACGGCATCAGCGAGAAGATGCTCGGTTCAACGCTGAGGCAGCTCGTTGCAGACGGTCTCGTGCGTCGCGAGTCGTACCCCACTGTCCCGCCCCATGTGGAGTACCAACTCACCGAACGAGGGGAAGACCTCATGGCCAGGATGCTGCCGCTCATCGAATGGATTGCCGTAAACGCTGATGACATCGTCACGACTCCGTAGTTGACCAGTTCGCCAAGTCTTCGTTCCGCAGTGGTTGGCCCTGGCAGGGGCGTGACCCGGGCATATGCTTGTCGCCGCAACTCGTGGGAGAATAGAGGACATGTTTGCAACTCTGCACACCACAGCCGGTGACATTCGAATCGAACTGTTCCCCAACCACGCACCCAAGACGGTCGACAACTTCGTGGGCCTTGCACAGGGAACCAAGACCTGGACCGACCCAAAGACTGGTGAGGAAAGCAACGCACCCTTCTACGACGGCCTGATCTTCCACCGCGTGATCCCGAACTTCATGGTCCAGGGTGGTTGCCCACTCGGAACCGGAACCGGCGGCCCAGGCTACACCTTCGACGACGAGATCCACCCAGAACTCACCTTCAACAAGCCCTACCTGCTCGCAATGGCGAACGCAGGCAAGCGCATCAGCCCGATCACCGGTCAGCCTGCTGGCACCAACGGCTCGCAGTTCTTCGTGACCGTCGATGCGACCACCTGGCTCAACGGCAAGCACACCATCTTCGGCGAGGTGGCTGACGAGGCGTCGAAGGCTATCGTTGACGCGATCTCAACCACGCAGACTCGCCCAGGCGACCGCCCGCTGGAAGACATTGTCATCAACTCCGTCACCATCGAGGACTGAGAATTTCCCTGTGGCCGGGCACCTTGGTGCCCGGCCATTCGTTTACCCAAACGTGCCTGCCTCCGTCAACGCAACCAGGGTCGTGGCCCTCCCCGACACAGCCATACGTGACGCGGTGACGTGGGGTGACGTATCGTCGTAAAGCGAAAAACCAATAATCCCAGGAGATACCGTGAGCGAACCGCAGTTCGGTAGCGCGAATCAACCGCCACAACCATCGGTGTGCAAGAACCACCCCGAGACCACCGCGTACGTGCGATGCCAGCGCTGCGGTGAACCGATCTGCGCGCGCTGCATGAACGAGGCCGTTGTGGGCGTGCAATGCCCGCAGTGCGTGAAGGCAGGCGCGAAGGCGGTGCGCGCACCCAAGACCATCACCGGTGCGAAGCAGGTGCAGGGTCGGCCATATGTCACGTACACCCTGATTGGGGTGAACGCGGTGGTGTGGTTGCTCCAACTGACCATCGGCTGGCAAGCGTTCTCCTCATGGTTCGTGTTTGCTCCGTTCCTCGGGGTCGAGGAGCCGTGGCGGTTCCTGACCTCTTCCTTCCTGCACTCCCAGACCGCGCTCTATCACATCCTGTTCAACATGTTTGCGCTGTATTCGGTGGGCACGCAGTTCGAGTACATCCTTGGTCGCTGGCACTACCTGACGCTCTACCTGTTGTCGGCGTTTGGTGGTTCGGTTGCGGTGCTGCTGCTTGCGCAGCCCGGTGGCGACAGTTGGGTTACCCCGGTGTTGGGTGCATCCGGCGCGATCTTCGGCCTGTTCGGTGCGCTCATCCCGTACTACCGCAGCATAGGTAGCGACCTGCGTGGTCTGGCTGGCTTGTTTGCGATCAACCTCGCCATCCCATTCTTCGTGCCGCAGGTGTCGTGGCAGGGTCACCTGGGTGGACTTGTCGTCGGTGTGCTGGTCGGCTACCTGTTCATGTGGGCTCCACGCGACAGGCGTTTGATGGTCTCGATCGGCGGCAGCGTGGTTGTCGCACTAGGCCTGGTTGGTTTGATCGCGCTCAAGTACTCGCAGGTAGATGCAGCTTTGTACCTGTTCTAGCGGCGTTGGGGCGGTAGGCCGTCGCGCCTACCTTGTGCTTGACTGCGTATCGTGATTGACGACGAGGGACTCGCCCAGCAGGGCGAGTCCCTCTAGTCTGTGGCTGGGTGTGGCTCCCTGGAACGCGTTGGTTACTTGATGGGGCCAAATTCGTCCGGGTGCCCGCCGTTTGTATGGGTGGTTGGATCAAAAACGCCCCATCGGCTGAGAGACGGGTGCGGCAGAAGAGACTGGCCCAGAGGCGAGAGTGGAAAGGTAGAGCAAGAGTGGGAACCCAGGCGGCGATCTGATGGGTGCGTGAGGTGAGGTTTCCGGATGGAATTACACGTCTGTAGTTATGCACACCTGTGGAAACCGCTGTGCATAACTGTGGATTTCTATGTGGAAAACAGGGTGCACAGTGTTGAAAAGATCGACCAAGTTGTGCACAGACTGTCGATATTCCAGCACTTGTAGACGGCAGGACTAGTTATCCCCAATGGGCGGTGGATAACTCAGACTTATCCACAAGGGCTTGGTGGATAAGTCTGAGCCGGAATGCCTTACATCAATGTTTCGGTTCTGTCGGCGGTGCAACTAAACCATTTGGTTGCACCGCCGACAGAACCGAAACACCGGAGCGTTGGGCAGCGTTGAGGAGAAACCACTGAGAAGTACAGCAAACGCAAAAAGGGTTGGGTCCCACCACAAGTGGTGGGACCCAACCCCAAAAACAAGACACCCCAAGGGTGTGCCAATGCTGGAACAAGCCGGCTCGTCGGCAATATGCGGCGCTAAGTTGCTCTAGAACATGCCGCTGCACGGCCTACTGCCAGCGGGTAGCCAGACCCAAGCCAGCCAAGATCATGCCGAAGCCGATAGCCAGGTTCCAGTCACGCAGCGGAGGGATCGGCAAACCCCAACGCGATGACGTCAGGTAGTACACGACAACCCACAATGCGCCCACAACAAAAAGGGTCAACATGGTGGGAACGAGCCACGCGGGGTTACCAACGCGCACAGGGGTCGGAGTGGAGTTCTCCTCAACCTCGGTAGCTTTGGCCTTCTTCTTACGGGACCGTGACTCTGGCACTTGTTTACTCCTGTCAATGTAAAAACAAAGGTTTGTGCACTAGCCTAGTGGCAGACTGAACAGACAAGAAATACTGTGGACTGGATTATGGCAGAAAAAGCTGTGCACAGGCGATCACGCCTCAAAAGCAACGTTTCAGTTGCGATCGTCCTCATGCTCGCGGCCGCCATGTTCTCCATCTCCGCGAAACTCAACTCCGGCAACCAACACCGCCACCCCGAAGACCTCGTCAGCCTGCTGCGGGTCGAAACCGAACGCAACCAGGCACTCGAAGAACGCACGCTTGAACTCCAAGAACAGGCCGACAGACTCACCGAGGAGGAAGGCACCAGCAGGCCAACCTCGGCACCCCAGGTGTCACTGTCATCCCAAATAGGTTCCGGGGCGCTCGCCGTATCCGGGCCCGGCATGCGCGTTACCCTGTCCGATGCCCCTCCAGGACAGATCATCGAGCCACCCATCACCGTCGACGACCTGGTAGTCCACCAGCAAGACCTGCAGGCGGTCATCAGTGCGCTATGGGCCGGTGGCGCCGAAGCAATGACGCTGCAAGGCCAACGCGTGACACCCCTTACCGCATTCAAGTGCGTGGGCAACGTGCTCCTGCTGCACGGTCGGGTGTTCTCGCCGCCCTATGTCGTTGAAGTGATCGGCGACCCCGAAACCCTGAACGCGGCACTCGATGAATCGGAGTCCATCGCGATCTACAAGCAGTACGTCGCCGCGGTTGGGCTGGGCTGGCAGGCGGAGAAGGTCAACGAAATCTCCCTCCCAGCCGCATCGAACATCAGCTCGCTTCACTACGCCGGCGTGCCCGAGGGAACTGACATCTGGCAGTAGAGGACGGTCCCGTCGAGGATGATGGGCGGCTGGCGCGTCAGGCCCACGGCGTGGCCGGGGAGCGATGCACGCCAGTGCAATGCACAACCGAACGGACCTGCGATACCGGACCTGCGATGCCACGGTATGCGGGCACACGATGCCCAGCCCACCGCACACGTTCACGAAACGGGACCCCACTGACGCAGAGCGGGCAAAAGCGGTATCGTGGAGCCACTCAAGAACCACCGGACGCTCCGTCCCACAGGCGGCGTCCGCCCACCCGCAGCATGACGACACCCTCATGCGAGACCGCACTGGCAGGAACAATGACCAAGATCCTCGTCATCGACAACTACGACTCATTCGTCTACACAATCGTCGGCTACCTCAACCAGTTGGGCGCCGAGACCGTTGTGGTCCGAAACGACAATGTCCCGCCGGTCAGCGAGTGGTCCGAGTACGGCGGTGTCCTTGTTTCCCCAGGGCCCGGAACCCCGGCAGAAGCGGGGGAATCCATGCAGGTGATCCGCGACTGCGCAGAGATCGGCAAGCCAATGCTCGGCGTGTGCCTCGGACACCAGGCGCTCGCGGAGGTGTACGGCGCAACCGTGACGCATGCTCCGGAACTGATGCACGGCAAGACCTCATCCGTTGTGCACGGTGAGACTGATGTATTCGCGGGACTACCTTCACCGTTCACTGCGACCCGCTACCACTCGCTCGCCGTTGTCAACGACACCGTCACCGACGACCTCGTGGTGACCGCGAAGGTCGATGCGAGCGTCGGCGAGATCATCATGGGTCTGCGCCACAAGGATCTCCCGTTGTTCGGCGTGCAATTCCATCCGGAATCCGTACTCACCGAGGGTGGACACCGCCTGTTCGCCAACTGGCTTGAGGAATGTGGCGCTCATGACGCAGTAGCAAAGTCCGTGGGTCTTGCGCCACTGATCCGCGCTTAACACCCGCACCTACGGGGCCGGGACAACCGCGAATCCGTAGAGGGGGCCTCTATGCCGCCTAGAAACGCCTGTGGGGCGCCAGATCTTATGTCTGGCACCCCACAGGCGTTTGGCGCTTGAGAGGTTCCTCAGCGGCGTTCACGTTGCCGCGTGGAGGTAAGGCGTTGAACGTCTCGTCATGAGGTGTACAACGCCTCGAAGTCCTAACCTAGGCGACGTGAAAGCTGGCCTTAACCTTCTTCTTGGTCTTCGCCACCGTCGTCACCGTTATCGCCGTTACCTGGATCGGGTTGCGTGGGATCCGGGCTTGGCTCTGGGCCAGCGGAGATCTGGATGTCGACGCGCTCACCCAGGTTCAGGCGTGCACCTGCGCGTGGGTTGGTCGAGATGACGGTACCCGGAGGTTCGTTGGAGTACACGGGGTCCGCGAAGATCGGAACCAATCCCTCGGCGACGATCAGGCTCTCGGCATCGGCTTGGGATCTTCCAACGACATCGGGAACGACAACGTACTCGATCTCGACCTCGACCGCGACCGTTAGCGTCACCTCTGAACCCTGCTCGACGGCACCGGCTCCCGGAAGCTGTGCGAGGACCGTGTCGGCGTCAAGATCGCCGTCGTTGACTCGATCGTCTTCTCGCGGATCGATCTTCACTGAGAGTCCGAGTGCTCGCAGTGCCGCTTCGGCTTCGCTACGGGGCTTGTCGGTGTAGTCTTCGATTTCCACGAATCCATCGGATACGAAGATCACGACCGTGCCGCCGACGGCAATTGGTTCGCGGGCACTTGGCTCGGTACGGATGACGTGGTTGCGCGCTACGTCCGCAGAGTGCTCCTGGTCACCGAACTGGACCTTGAGGTTGGCGGCTTCAATGATGCGCTGCGCCTCGTCCTGTGGCAAACCCTTGACGTCTGGAACCTGTGTCGCGTTCGGTCCGGTGGAGAAGGTCAGATCAATTTCGCCCGTGATTTCAAGGTCTGCGCCCTCTGCCGGATCAGACGAAACGAACTTTCCTTCCTCGACGTTGTCGTCGAGAACGTTGAGGATGTTGATCTTCCCTTCGAAGCCTGCAGTTTCGAGCTCGTCACGCGCCTCTTCCTCGGTCATTCCGGCAAAGGACGGAACCGTGATGGTCTCCGGGGTGTCATCGTCACCGCCCAACATCCAGATTGCGATGATCGCGAGGATGGCGGCAACACCGACGGCCACGAGGGTCCAGATGAGTCGCTTCTTGCTGCTGACCTCTTCCTCGTCGTCTTCCTCGAAGAGGCCGGGTTCCTCTGCTGGCTGTTGCCACGGCAGTCCGGCTTCGGCGGGAGCAGAGAAAGCCTGGGTTGCGGGGCTGTGCGCAGGGCTCGCCGCGACAGGGGTGATGACCTGGGTGGCAAACGGGTCGACCGCAGCCGCTGCGGGGTACACCGAGGTTGCCTCGATGGACTCGCCACGGGCTGCTGCCTCGAGGGCGGCACGGAACTCAGACGCGCTCGAATAGCGGTCGTTACGGTCCTTGGCGAGTGCCTTGAGCGCGATCTGGTTGAGTACCGGCGGCACGTCGGGCGCGATGGTGCTTGGTGGCGCAGCGAGTTCGCGGACGTGCTGGTAGGCAACCGCGACCGGGGAGTCACCGGTGAAGGGCGGACGTCCGGTCAACAGCTCGTAGAGGAGGCAGCCGGTTGAGTACAGGTCTGAGCGCGTGTCCACGGATTCACCGCGGGCCTGCTCGGGGGAGAGATACTGCGCGGTTCCGATGACCGAGTGCGTCTGGGTCATGGTGGCAGCAGAGTCGGCAACTGCGCGGGCGATACCGAAGTCCATGACCTTGACCGCACCCGTTGGGGTGAGCATCACGTTGGCTGGCTTGATATCGCGGTGCACGATGCCTGCGTGGTGCGAGTATTCGAGTGCTGAGAGGACACCAGCGGTAATCTCGATGGCCTCCTCGATCGGCACGGCATTGCCGTCGCGGAGAATGTCACGCACGGTATGACCCTCAACGTACTCCATGACGATGAACGGTACGTGCGAGACTGCGCCCGTTGCCGGGTCAGTGAATGTGTCCTCGCCGGTGTCGTACACGGCAACGATGGCCGGGTGGTTTAGCGAGGCTGCGGCTTGAGCCTCACGGCGGAAGCGCGCCTGGAACGAGGGATCGCGTGCCAAGTCGGAGCGGAGGATCTTAATCGCGACGGTGCGTCCGAGACGATTGTCGTGACCGATGTGTACTTCGGCCATGCCTCCACGGCCGATGAGTTCACCGACCTCGTAACGACCCGCTAGCGTGCGGGGGACGGGGTTAACCACTACGCGTCCTTAATTGCTTGGGCGGGGGATGCCGGGTAGGCATCGCTCCCGCGATTTTCTCGCACTTCGATGCCGTTTGGGGCACCAGAAGTGAATTCTACTGATGAAAAGTTTTCAGCAACAGTGCCACTTGGTGTGTGAGACCCCACTGCGCCGATCATTCCTTTGATGGCAGTTGCGAGGATGATCAGTGCGATCACACCTAACATCGTCATCCCGACTACTCCGAGCGCTTTGACGCGCTCAAGAAAACCCTGTGGTTCTGCGGTGGTTCTGTGTGCTTCCTGGCGACGATCCGGTCTACCCCCAGCGCCACCTGGCGCGGTGTGGGTTGTCGCGCGGCGGCTGCCGCCACCGCTGTCGGTGGCACGGCGAGTCGTGTCTGCCCGATAGGTTGGAACTGCGGCCGCGTGTGACTCTTGACGTGGGGAAGGGGTGTTTGTCGGTCCCTGCTCCGCACGGTATGAGCGGGGCCGGACTGTCGCGGGTGGGTTACTTGCCGCTGCGCGGCTTCCAACGGCACCACCCGATGGCTGCCACGTCGTGTGCGGAGCCGCCGAACTCGCCGATTGCGCGGAACGCAACTGCGGTCCAAGATCTTCGACGGCCTTATCGCGGGAGGGCGCAAGGCCATGGCTCACGGGTGAGGCCGCAGAGGTACGTGCGGTGCTCTTCCAGGGGTTGGCAGCGATCTCTTGGGCGAGGCCTTCGAAAGTATGCGCGAGTGCTGCACCCGAGCGGGGACGCTCCAGGGGGTCCTTTGAGAGCATCCGCATGACGAGGTTCGCCAGTTCTGCGTGCGTCGTACGTGGGAGCGGCGGAACTGGTTCATTGACATGTGCCACTGCAATGTCCACCGGAGTCTTGCCTGTGAACGGTCTGTTGCCCGCGATCGCTTCATAGGCGACGATTCCAAGGGCGTAGATGTCCGAGGCACCCGTTGCCGGACGTCCGATCGCCTGTTCAGGGGAGAGATACTGGGCCGTGCCCATGACCATTCCGGCGGCGGTCATCGGCACCTGGTTGGCGGCCAGGGAGACCCCGAAGTCGGTGATCTTCACATCGCCTGAGTGCTCGATGATGATGTTGCCCGGTTTGATGTCGCGGTGCACCACGCCCCCCACGTGAGCCGCATGAAGCGCACGCGAGGTTTGGGAGAGGATCGTGAGCAGTCTGCCCAGCGGCAGAACCGGTTCGCGTTCGAGCAGGTCTGACATCGGCTCACCGTGCACGAGTTCCATCACCAGGTAGGCGGAACCGTCCTGTTCACCGTAATCGTAGAGTTGTGCGATGTGGGCGTGCGACAGCGATGCCGCGTTGCGGGCTTCGACACGGAATCGGTTGAGGAAGTCTGCATTGCCCACAAACTCTTCCTTGAGGACCTTGACTGCGATGTCTCGGGCGAGAGACTCATCCTTGGCAACCCACACCTCGCCCATTCCCCCGACTGCGATCTGGCGGATCAGCCGGTAGCGTCCTCCTAGGGCGAGTCCTGCCTGGGGCTTCACTGGTCCAACACCGCCTTGATGACGGCGCGGGCGATTGGTGCCGCGACGCGACCACCGGTTGCCTCGCTTCCGGCGGTACCGCCGTTCTCGACGACTACCGCCACAGCAATTTCAGGATCATCCGCTGGGGCAAACGCTGTGAACCAGGCGTGTGGCGCGGCGTCGCCTCCGGTCTCCGCGGTTCCCGTCTTTCCTGCCACCTGGATTCCAGACAGTTGCGCAGATGTTCCCGTACCGTTCTCAACGACCCCGACCATCATCTCGGTCAGTTGGCGTGCTGTCGAGGAGGACACCGCACGGCCCAGTTCCTGAGGCTTGGTCTCGGAAACAACTGACAGGTCAGCGGTGCGAACCCGGTCCACGAGGTAAGGCTGCATGAGCACGCCGTCGTTGGCGATGGCAGCACTCATCATCGCAACCTGCAACGGGGTCACGCGTACATCCTGCTGGCCGATCGCCGAAATCGCGACCTGTGCGTCATTCTGCCCGGTGGGGTAGCGGCTGATCGCCGCTGACATCGGGACCTGGATCTCCTGCTCGAATCCGAAGGCCTGGGCCTGCTTGGCCAGTTCCTCCTCGCCAAGCTCGTTGCCAAGAGCCGCGAATGCGGTATTGCATGAGATCCGCAGAGCATTTGCCAAAGACATGTGGCCCGATGCGGCACACTGGGAACCACCGAAGTTGCGCAGGTCAGTTGTGGTGCCTGGTAGGCGGTAGGTGTCCGGAGCATCGATCTCGGTCTCGGCGCTCATGCCGTTTTCGAGTGCCGCTGCCGTGGTCACGAGCTTGAATACCGAACCGGGTGGATAGGTGTCGCCAGCGAGTGCGCGGTTCACAAGCGGTTTTCCTGGATCGGCCAGTAGCTTCTCGTAGGCTTCCACAACCTCCTTGGAGGAGTGTCCCGCAAGGTCGCTCGGATCGAATGACGGCTTCGAGACAAGCGCCAGGATGCGTCCAGTCTTCACCTCGATTGCGACTGCCGCACCGCGCTGATCTCCCAACGCATCGTATGCAGCCCGCTGAGCCTTCTCGTCGATAGTCAGTTCCACCGCAGACCCTTGGGGGTCCGCGCCCGTGATCAAGTGCTCGATGCGGTTCAACCACAGCGAATCCGAGGTCCCGTTCAGGTACTCATTCGAGGCTCGTTCAATACCGGTCGGGCTGTACACGATCGAGTAGTAGCCGGTGACCGGTGCGTACAGTGCACCGTACGGGTACTCGCGTTGATACTTAAAGGCATCGTTGACAGGCGTGGATGCCACGATCTCCTTGCCATCGACCACGATCGGGCCGCGGTTTGTACCGTATTCGCGGTATAGGCTCCGCGTATTGCGCGAGTCCGCATTCAACTCGGCAGCGTTGAAGAACTGCGTCCAAGTCACCGAGCCGAACAGTCCGACGAACATGACGAGCGAGATCACCCACAGGCGGCGTAGTGGCTTGTTCACTGCTCGCTCCTCTCGTCGTGTTCGGGCTGCGGTACAGGTGGAACGGGAGACGTTGGCTCCGGCGGGGCGGGAGGCGCTGGTGGTATTGGTGGAACAGACTGCGTCGCGGGGCCACCTACGCGGTGTACCTCGGTGTGCTGGGCATCGGACCCCGTAAACGGAGCGGCGGAGCTGTCGCTGTTCGCGTACGACTTGGTGCTACGGCGCACGAATACGCCGGTGTTCTGGGTCGATACGCCACCAACCTCGCCCAGATACTGTACGGACTCACCGGGAACCCGGCGCTCAAGTGGTGAGTCGGAGGTATCCGGTTCAACGATCGCCGGTTGCTCGGGTTCCTCCGCCGAGGAGTGACCGCGTAGCGGAAGCGGGACCGGACGGCGGGCGTTATCCGAGATACGGAGCAAGATCGCGATGATGATCCAGTTGGCCAGTAGGGATGAGCCACCGTAGGCCAAGAACGGAGTGGTCAGACCCGTCAGCGGGATCAGGCGGGTGACGCCGCCGATCACCACGAAGCACTGCCAGGCCACAACGAACGCGAGTCCTCCCGCGAGCAATTTGCCGAACCCATCCCGGGTTGACAGGGCAATACGGAAGCCGCGCTGGATGATCAGCATGTAGATCACGAAGATCGCGAACAGACCGACAAGCCCAAGTTCCTCGCCGAGGGACGGAATGATGAAGTCCGAGTAGGAGAAGGTCGTCGTGGCCGGATAGCCTTGACCCCACCCAGTTCCAAAGATGCCGCCACTCGCCATGCCAAACAGGCCGCGCACCAACTGACCAGATCCACCCCACGCGTTATAGACCTCGGGGTCCATCGCATTGAGCCAGCCATTGAACCGGTTCTGAACGTGGGAGAAGTTTGCGAGCACCACGGATGCGCCTGCTCCAAACAACAGGCCACCGATGATGATCCAACTGGTGCGTTCCGTTGCCACATAGAGCATTGCCACGAACAGGCCGAAGAACAGCAGCGAGGTACCCAGATCACGCTGGAAGATGAGGATGCCGAGCGAGGCGACCCAGACCAGGATGATCGGTCCGAAATCGCGCATGCGCGGCAGATGTAGTCCAAGGAATCGCGGTCCACCGATTGCGAGCCGGTCGCGGTTGTCCACCAGGTAGGCGGCAAAGAAGATCGCCAGGAAGATCTTGGAGAGCTCAGCGGGCTGCAGCGAGAACGGTCCGATCCTGATCCAGATGTTTGCTCCGTAGATCGACCATCCCAAGCCAGGGATCAGTGGTGATACCGCAAGCAGCAGACCAATGACCATCGAGACATATGAGTACCGTCGCAGCAGACGGTGATCCCGCATGAGGATCAGGAAGAGGCAGGCAGACGCGACCCCAACGCCAGTCCACATGACCTGCCTCGTTGCCAGGGAGGTGTCTGAACTCAGGTCAATGCGGTAGATCATCGCAAGGCCGATGAAGTTCAGCACCAACACGAGCGGGATGAGTAGTGGGTCGGCGAACTTGGCGGCGCGGCGCACAACCACGTGCAGTACCAGCGCGATCCCTGCCATGGCACCCGAATACAGGTAGAACTGCTCAGGCAGTTTCCCCTCGCGTGCGAACCCGATGTTGGCATACGCGAACATCCCAATGGCCAGCGCCATCAGGATCAGGAAAAACTCGCTGCCGCGGCGGGCGCGGAGCTGCGGGGTTTCGGCGGTCGACATCACAACTTATCTTGGTCAGGATGCAGGGTCGGTTACGTCTGGGGATGGGGTTTCGGTTGGATCGGTGCTGGGTGTCTCAGTCTCATTGGGGGTGACTGAGATGTCCGTGGCATTGTCCGAGGAGTCAGGATCCTCCTGCTGTGCGTCTTCCTGTGCCTTTTCCTGCTCAGCAAGTTTGTCCTGCTTGGCCTGGTCGGCGATCTCAGTTCCGAAGTGTTCGATGCGAGCGCGGGCATCGTTGAGTGACGTCGCGCGGATCGTGGAGTAGATCTGGCGGCTCATATACGGATCAAGATCATCCGGGTCAAGAACTGAACTCTCGATCACCGAAGACAGATGAACTGGGCCGACCGACTGCGGGAAGCCGTTGAAGATCGCGATCTTGCCGTCATGGACGCCGACGAAGTACTGCTGTGAACCCCAGTAGTAGGCGCCGTATCCGAGCCCTCCAAGCAGGAGGAGAGACAGACAGGTGTTCACGAGGCCCCGCCAGAAACTGCGCCTCTTGGGTTCGGCTGCGGCCCCGGAGGAGATTGCGGCAAGAACCTCTTCATCGTCATCGTTGATGGGAGCGACACTGGAGGCAGGACCCGATGCGCTGTCTTGTGAGGTTTCGTCGTTGGATTGCGCTGGTAGGACGAGACTTCCGGTCTGCGGCTGTGGCTCGCTGATCGGCTCGCCGGACTTACGCGCGATGGCTTGGGCGATGACGGTGTTGACGCGTTCGTTCGCGCCCACGAGCAACTTTGAGGAGTCGGAGAGCGTGGACGCCTGGTCGATCATGACCGGAACATCGTCACCGAGGGCCACGGAGCCAACCGCGGTGGCGATGGCCTGTTTGCGTTCGGGTCCGCTCTGCGTGGGGATGACGTTGGTCGCGTCATCATCGAGTTCCACGACATCCGCGACGATGCAGGTGATGTTGTCGCTTCCACCGCCGCGCAGTGCGAGCTGGATGAGGTATTCGGAGCAGAGCTCGATATCCGCGACATCGCGGAGCGTCTGCTCAAGCGTCTCAAAGCGAACGAATCCACTCAGGCCGTCCGAGCACAGGAGCCAGCGATCTCCTGGGCGGGCCTCGCGGATCGAAAGGTCGGGGATCAGGTCGAGTTCGAAGTCGCCGAGCACCCGCATCACGACGGAGCGCTGCGGATGGGTCTCTGCCTCCTCGGGAGTGATCTTCCCGGTGTCCACGAGGTGTTGGACGAACGTGTGGTCCTTTGTGACCTGGGTGAGCTGACCGTCACGCAGAAGGTATCCGCGCGAGTCGCCCATGTGCGCCATCGCGAGCTTGTTCTCACAGAGGAGCAGCGCTGTCACGGTCGTTCCCATACCGGAGAGCGTGATGTGGGAGCGGGCCTGTTGAACCAGGTCAATGCGTGCTCGCTCGACTGCGTCTCCGAGTCGTTCGAGCATGTCCGACGTGGAGAAGGTCTCATTGTTGAGTGGTGCCATGGACGCCACGCAGAGCGCTGAGGCCACCTCTCCGCCCGCATGCCCGCCCATGCCATCGGCAACGAGCAGGAGTTGTTCGCCCGCGAACGCGGAGTCCTGGTTGTTTGCACGAACCAAGCCCACGTCAGACCGCGTGGAGAACCGGATACCGATTGTCACGAGTTCACCTCTGCAACTCGATGGTGCTTTGGCCGACCCGCACGGGTATGCCAATTGGAACATTCGTGGGTTGGTGGATTCGCTCGCCATCCACGAACGTGCCATTAGTCGAGCCGAGGTCTTCCACGAGCCAGTTGTCGCCCTGCGGGAAGATGCGGGCGTGACGCGAGGATGAATAGTCATCGTCAAGAACAAGCGTGCAACTTGGCGACCGCCCAATCAGGATCGCGGAGGACGCGAGCGGGATGGACGTGCCAAGGAGCGGCCCCTCAACCACCACCAGGCGCACGGGACGTTGCGCACGTACGGCTGGAATCGGGTCGATGGGGTCTTGCACACGAGCAATCGGTGCCTGTTGCCTAACGGAGGCATCGAGCCGTGTGCCGTAGAGGTCACTCTTCAAAACGCGCACCACAAAATAGACGAATGCCCACAGAAGTACCAGGAATCCGAACCTAAAGAGGGTCATCGCGAGTGCGCTCATGTTGGGTGAATCACCAATCTCCACGCTGTGTGTCATCGGCAACTCCGGTCCAGAACATGATCCGGGTGCGGCCGATTGTCAAAGAATTTCCGTCGAGAAGGGTGGCGGCCGGTACCTGATGTCCTTCAACGTACAGTCCGTTGGTGGAGCCGAGGTCGGTTGCGATCACGCCGTTTGAGGTCACCTTGATTTCGAGGTGCTTACGCGAGACGCCAGGGTCATCGACCACGATGTCCGCCTCGGTGCCGCGTCCGATCACGGTGACGGGGCCGGTCAGCAGGTAGCGTTGCCCGTCGATGTCGAGCAGCGGGTGCCGGGAACTCGGAGTGTTTGTGGTTGCGGGTGCCACATTGCCGCGCACGGATGCCGAACGTATTTGGAATCGGCCTGCGTCGAGCGTGTCCACCAGTTCAAAACTGACTACGACGGGGCCTACGAATGCGTAGTGCTGTGATGCCGCATAGTCGGTGACATTGATTGCGAGTTCATCTGCAAGGGTCTCGGCACCCCAGCTTTCGATCTGTGCGAAGTCCGCTTCGGACAGTTCGATGGTGAAGTCGTTGGGCACGACGGTGCGGGTGCGGTCCACGGATGCTGCTCGGTCGTCGACTTCGCGGCGTAGGGCGCTCGCGAGGTCTACCGGCTTGATTTCGCTGCGGAATACCTTCGAGAACGTGCTGTTCACGGCGCGTTCCACGCTTTGTTCAAACTTGTCGAGGAAACCCACGGTACCTCCTTTCGCTCTCATTCGCGGTCCTGCTGAGTAACTGCATCTTTTTAAGCGCTGGGAGTGTGAACCCTCACACGTCAGCGCTGTAAACAACTGCAACGTAGATCAAAGACTACGGTGTTTCCACCTTAGACACTAAGTAGAACCGCTGGATTAGGCCAAAGAAAGGCCACACGTAATGTTATCTGTGCCGTAGTGAAGTATCACGATGTAAAGTGTGCAGGAATTGCGTGGTACAGTTTTACTCGTTCGCGTGTGTGGCGGAATGGCAGACGCGCTGGCTTCAGGTGCCAGTGCCCGCAAGGGCGTGGGGGTTCAAGTCCCCCCACACGCACGGTACAAAGCACGATCTCGGATGGCCGGGGTCGTGCTTTTCGTTTACGGGTTCCATTTGGTGACATGCGTGTCAGAGAACCAGGTTCCGGAATGTCGGTAGGCGGGTTCCAACGGTCGTTGTGGCTCCTGATTGCTCAGGGTGTTGCAACGACCCTTGGAACTCGCCAATGTCGGTGGGCCTTTTCTGTTCCGGGTGCGTAGTTCTTACTGGGGTGGTTGGAGTAATTTCGTCCCACCGAGTCATCTGTAGGACTGAGCACTCCACTGGTTCGGATTGGCGACGAATTGGTTGCGCTGAGTGCTCCACTCTCGTTTTGCTTCACCCAACCTCACGCTATGTTTCGGGTCTGTCGGCACTGTTGCCAAACAAAACCAGAACACCGCCGACAGCGCCGCAACGACGGAAGGCGGAGGAAGGTGCGAGGTAGCGAACGAAGATCTTGGGACCATCAAATGGCGGGGAGTCTTGGGGTTTAGGGGAGTAGTGTCCGTCACATCGGCTGAAGTATTGTGGCTGAATTACTTGCCTTTTCATGAAAAATCTTCCCATATGGGTGGTTGTTCCCATGCCCTTGCTCTTGATCTATAACCTGCGCTAACGCACCGTAGGGGGTGAAGTTCACCGAACACACTTCACGCGTATCCCCAGGAGCCCTCATGCACGTGAGAGTTGCGTCGCCTTCGCAGCCTTCTGACCCATCACGTGCTGTCCCGCGCGCGAAAACATCAAGCAGGATATTGGTCGAGGGCGACAAGAATCCACAGCGTTCGGGTTGGCACTATGGCCATGCAACGGATGACACGACCTTGTCCCGCCGCGACGAGTTGGTGCCACCGCGCAACGTTCCGGTCCTGTCAGCCATGGACCAATCACCGTGGGCCCCTCCGGCAGTGCCAGCGCAATACACCGAACCGCCGGTTGAACCGCAACGACCAGTCGCGGATGCCCAAATCGGTGCCTCAACGCTCACCATCAACCGCAAGACACTCGAACGAGTGCGCAAACAGCGTCAGGAACGGCTCACACGCACTGCTCCGAGCATGACACTCGCACGCAGCAGCGCGAACCGCAACGCCCCGGTTCCGCCGCCTCCCCCCGAGGCGACCTCGGCCAACCTGGGAGCAGTCAGGCAGCAGGGCGTCACTCAACCTGCCACCCACCAGACGGAGGACGAGGGTAGGGGCGGGGACTCGTCGGCAATCAAGTGGGAGGTCACGGGGACGCACCCAACGGACGCTGGCGCGGTCCCACCCGTGCGCAAAGCGTATGTCTCCACGGTGGAGACCAGTTCACCGCGGATCGTTGACCGATTCGCCTTTGATGGTGTCATCGAGGAGACAGTTCGGCTCGTGAGTTCTTATGTGCCGTCGCGTTCGGTGTTGCGCCAACCACGGCAGCGCGCCACGCGACGGACCACCATCCAACACGTACCGGGAAATCGCGCGCTGCGCGAAGCGGCTCGTCGCGCGATCAACGGCGAGGCAAAGCAGCCAGCGAGTCCAGCGGAGACCGAGAGCGCGCCAACGATGCAGATGCGCGCCGTGACCGCTGCAGACCTCATCAGGACGGATACAACAACCGAGCCAGCCCCCGCCGCCGCGAACACGCCGCAGCACGGCGGACAAGCACGCACGCCTGAGCCGATGCAGGATGAGCGCGCCCTCCCAGCGCAGGATGCCCCACGGGCCGCAGGCGCACAGTCTGCCCTGAGGAGCACGCCTCCAGTCCCGCCGCCACCCGCCTCTGCACCGGTACCCCCGCCACCCGTACCACAGCAGGTTCCAGTCGTTATTGAGGACCCAGCCGTCACAACAGCCCCTTCGGCTCGGGTCAGCCGGGCGCGTCACAGCCGTCTCGACCCCGAGAGCCAGCGCCTACGAGCGCTGCTTGGCATGTTAACCGTGACTGTGTTGCTCGCATTCGGGGTCGTCATTTGGCAGAGTCACACCCAATACGGCCCTGCCCTCACCGCGCAGCATGTTGCCGATCGGTACGTCACCGCACTCGCGGAGGGGCGTGCAGAGAGCGCCTATGAGCTTGAACCACACAAGGGGCTGCCGATCCTCACCGACGCCACCTACCGTGATATCACAGGGCGTCCGACGGAATACACGCTCGGCATGCTCAAGAAGGAAGGCGACACTGCAACCGTGTCGGTCACCTGGCGCGACATGGATGGAACCAAGCGCAGTTCGATCTCACTGGTGCGCGATGAAGCAGGCCCGTTCGGCCTGGTGCCGCAATGGCGCATCACCAAGGGACTGTCCGTGCCGGTTGCGCTCACTGTCCAGTCCTCAAGCATCCATGACTCAGTTGCGCAGATCGACATCAGTGACAGTGGCACGTACGTTCGGGCCACCGATTCGCGCGAGGGAACCGTGGTCTCGCTGTTCCCAGGAACGTATTCGTTTGAGGTCTCCCACTCGGCGAGGTATGCGGACTTTGGCGAGGCGCAGGATCTCGTGGTGGCTGCGGAGCCGAATCGGCCAATCGTCGTCTCGTTCAGTGAGCGCCCAAGTGAGCTGCTCCTTCAAGACGCTCGGGAGGTGGCACAGGACCATCTGCGTGACTGCATGAATGAACTCAGCGAACTCGGGTGCCCCAACCGCGTCGAGGAATTGGGAGTGAGTGCGGATCAGGTCTCTGAGTTCCGATGGACGACGGACTCCCTGCGGTTTGTCCTTGCGGAGGACGGCGCACGGCTGAACTTCTCGGGTACGTTCGTGCTGGACTATACGTATGCGTGGCGTGGTGGGATATTCGGCGGTGCCCAGGTGTGGGCAGGATCAGACGACGAACCGATCTGGGATGAGCAGCGCGAGATCGAGGTGAATGGCTCCTGGCGAATCAATACGCTGGGCGAGAAGGTCGCGCTTGTGTTTGAGTGATTATTACCTACGATGCGAGGCGCACCCCTGTCCCTCCAATCGTGGCAGCATTGATCAGTCAAGCTAAGGAGCCCTGAAGTGTTTAAGGTCATGATGGTGTGCACGGGAAACATCTGCCGTTCCCCCATGGCGGAGATCGTGCTGCGTGAGAAGTTGCGCGAGAAAGGCCTTGAAGGGCTGGTTCAGGTCGATTCAACCGGAATCTCGAATGAGGAAGTCGGCAACGGTCTTGATCGCCGGGCGCGCAAGGTCCTGGTTGAGGCTGGATATGGCGATGCCGCCCTTGACACACATACTGCCCGACAGCTTTCTGGTGCGATGCTCGCAGAACGCGACCTGGTCCTGGTGATGACCGCGCGTCATGCTTCCGCGGCGCGCAGGCTTGCGGAACGAGCGGGGGCTGATGGTGGTGTGATCCAGATGTTTCGTACCTTCGATCCCGCCGCTCCCTCGTTGGATGAAAATCCCGAGCACGTCCTCGATGTCGATGATCCCTGGTATGGCGGGATGAGAGACTTCGAGGTGTGCTTGGAACAGGTTGAGGCAGCGGTTGCCGGCCTCGTTGAGCACCTTGAACGCGAAGCCAGCGCTTAGCATTCCTGTGGCGGGATCCCATGGGAACAAGAGCCTACGTGTGTACCCGTAGTGTGTTGGTCGGCGTTCTCAACCCGACTACGTACGTGTGATTTAGATCACATTTAACCTTGCCTGTCTTGTAAAAATCACCCCAAAATTGGGCAAATCAGGCGCTCTCCGGTTCCATTACGAAATATCTCAGGGAAAGCTCCGAGTTTCTGCGTAATGATTCTTCATAGGGGCACTCTCATCAAGTGGGAGAACCAAACCGGCGGGGGGCTCGGCCGCATCACCGAGCGCCGGCAAACAGATGGAGGAACAATGAGCACCACTGACACACTTGAGCAAGCAGTAGAGGTCAAGGACCTGACAAGGCGCGAGCGCGTAGTGCTTGCAAACCTTTCCGAAGAGGCAACGCTCGAGCAGATCGCTGCAAAGCTTTTCGTCACCCGCAACACTGTCAAATCTCAGGTGCGTTCGGTCTACCGTAAGATCGGCGTATCCACTCGAGCAGACGCTGTCCGCTGGGCACGCGAAGCAGGTATTCAAGCCTGATTCGTTCCACACACTTCTCAAGGGCCGCGTTCTAGGATGAGCGCGGCCCTTGTGTTTTCTCAGGGGTGGTTCTGGGGTTGTAGACCCAAACGGGGTTAGGGGCGAGTGGGCCTGGCCGGTTCGGATCTGTCGGTGGATGATGCTGGACTCGATGGGGCCAAAAAGATCCGGGTGCACACACAAAGTACGTATACCCGGACCCAAAACAGCCCAGCGGACAGGAGTGTCATCAGGTTTTGTCTGGCCCGGCGGGCCAATTTAGTCCCATCGAATTATCCGCGCCTATGACCGACTGCCGGAATAAAATTAGCCCGACCACGCTTTATACCAGCAGTAACAAAACAACGAAAAGGAGTTAAGACATGACAGAACTCAGACTCGTTGTTGCAGCAGCACTTGTTGATGACCTCGAAACCCCAACCCGCATGCTCGCAGCACGTCGATCGAAGCCGGCTCAGATTGCCGGACGGTGGGAGTTCCCAGGAGGCAAAGTCGAGTCAGGCGAAAGCCCCGAACGAGCGTTGCACCGTGAACTGCATGAAGAACTCGGCATAAAGGTTGCACTCGGCAAGGAGATCGTCGGCCCAGACAACGGCGGCTGGATCATCACCGACCGCCACATCATGCGCCTGTGGTACGCCCGCATCACAGAAGGTGAACCCCATCCTCTCGTCGAACATGATCTCCTCGAATGGGCGGAGCCTACGAATCTCCGCGGATACAACTGGCTTGATGGAGACGTGCGGATCATCGAGCATATAGAACGGGAACACTCCCAGTTTCAACCTGTTCCTGCGTGATCGCAGAGCCGTCCAGTTCTCACAGGGACGCCCTGCCTTGTCGGCTTACCAGTTGCTCGGCGCGTAATCCTTGAGGAAGCAACCGAACAGATCCTCACCGTCTTCACCGCGCACAATCGGGTCGTACACGCGCGCTGCCCCATCGATCAGATCGAGCGGCGCGTGGAAGCCCTCCTGAGCAAGGCGGACCTTGGTGGTGTGCGGGCGTTCATCCGTGATCCAGCCGGTGTCCACTGATGTCATGAGGATCGAGTCGGACTCGAACATCTCGCGGGCACTCGTGCGGGTCAGCATGTTGAGCGCCGCCTTTGCCATGTTGGTGTGTGGGTGCCCTGGTCCCTTGTAGCCTCGATTGAACACACCCTCCATTGCGGAGACGTTCACGACATAGGCTCGGCGCGCACCTGCCTGGACCGCCGCGCGCATGGCTGGACGCAGACGGCTGATCAGGATGAACGGTGCCGTCGAGTTGCACAGTTGAACTTCGAGTAACTCGAGTGGGTCAATCTCGTCGACGCCCTGAACCCAGGAGTTCGTGTGCACCAGATCTGGCACCAGGCCACCCGCGTCGATTGCGGTTCCGGTTTCGATGCGCTCAAACGAGGCTGATCCTGCACTGAGCGCGAGTTTGGTGATGAGTTCTGGGGTGGTGACCGCGGGTGATACGCGTACTGGCGATGCCCCAGCCTGAGGTGTCGAAGCAGAACCGCTATCGGTCGCGACATCTCCTCCCTCAATGCGACCCTGTACCTGGCCTCCGAGGGTGGCCGGGTGTGCATCGAACGAACGCCCCAGTCTTAGGACCTGTGGAAGTACACCGGAGGGGAGTGGCGCAGACTCAGCTTCAGCAAGCGGCGCATAGGCGCCGGCAGAGCGTCGAACCGTCTGCGCGGCGTTGTTGATCAGGATGTCCAGTGACCCGTCGCTTGCAACCTCGTCGGCGAGCGCAACGACTTGCGCGGGGTCGCGTAGATCGATGCCTACGATCTTGAGCCGGGCGATCCAGTCCGACGAGTCCTCGATGGCCTTGAATCTGCGTACGGCATCGTTGGGGAATCGGGTTGTGATGGTCAGGTATGCTCCGTCGCGTAGCAGCCGCAATGCTATGTGCATGCCGATCTTCGCGCGCCCGCCGGTCAACAGTGCGCGCTTGCCCCGTAGATCGGTGCGAGCATCTCGTTTCGAGTGATTCAGCAGTGAACACTCCGGACACAACTGGTGATAGAAGTAGTCGACATCCACGTAGTGCCGCTTGCAGATGTAGCACGCCTGCGGACGACTCAACTGCCCCGCGAACCGTGACGTGGTGGGGGAGATGAGGTCGAGTCCCTCGGTCTCATCGTCGAGGCGGGTAGAGGCACCGGTTGCCGTGGCTTCTATGACGGCTGTGTCGGCGGCACGCACCTTCTGCTTGGCGTTGTTCCGGCGAACCTTTTTGAGGGTTTTGAACAGTTTCGAGGTCGCGTGCATGAGTTGCACGCGGTCTGGATGATCGGTGGGAAGATCATTCGCCTCGTCCAGTACACGCAGCGCGATTGTCAGTGCCTCTGGGTCGAGTGGGGCGTACTGTTCGGTTGGATTCTGGGCAGACACGTCCTCCATTATGCGGTCCGCCGCGGCTGGCGGGCGCTATTGGTGGTCAGCCTCACGGTGCCGTCTCGTTTCGCTGTGCTTATTGCCGACGAGTCCCTCCTTCCAGCGCAACCATGCGCTGGGAGGAGGGACTCGTCGCCAATCTGGAGAATTTCTACCGAACGCCTCACGCCGGAATGCGTGGTTAAAGTGCAGCCGTGGATTCGCGGTACACGAGCTTGCAGGGCAGGGCCTCGATACCGCGGGCAGTCTCGCCGTCAAGGATGCTGAACAGTTTGCGAGCGGCGAGGTTCCCGAGTTTCTCAAGTTGCATGTCGATGCTCGTGAGTTGCGGGCGTGAGTTGGCGGCAAATGCCTCCCAGTTGTCGAACCCAATCACGGCGATATCCTCTGGAACCCTACGTCCGGCCTCGCGAAGCGTGTCGAGTACTCCTCGCGCGATCTGGTCGCTTCCGCAGAAGATGCCGTCGATGTCGTGGCCCTGGCTCAGGAGCATGTGTGCCGCGCCCCGTCCCCATGATTCACTCCAACTTCCCTCAAGAGGATGCCCCGAAACAAAGTCGAGACCGTTTTCGTTGAGTGCGGCACGGGCTCCTGCAGCACGCTCGTGGGTCGCGCCGTAGGAGGGATCACCCGTAATGTGCGCGATTTTCGTGCGACCACACGCGAGGAGGTGCTCGATCGCCATCCTGCCTGCTCCGTAGTTATCGACTACAACCGAGTAGTCATTCTCGTGGAGAGACGGGGAATAGGCGTAGACGACTGGCACATCAATATTGCGCCCGAGGGTCTGTCGTGGATCGGGACGAGAACCCACCACAATTATCCCGTCAACGCGGCGAGAAAGCAGTGCACGCAGGTGGTGACGTTCGCGGATAGCGTCGTCGCGTGCGTCGCAGAGGAAGACCGACACAGCTCCTGCACCGAAAGCGTCTTCGGCCCCGAGGAGGATGGGAATCGAGAAACGTCCTTCGAGGTCAGAGGTTATCAGACCAACGGTTCCCGTACGTTGCTGATGCAGGGACTGCGCAAGGATATTGGGCAAAAACGAAAGTTGTTCGGCAGCGGCTTTCACTCGAGCTCGGGTTTCGGCGCGCACCTGTGGCTTGTCGTTGAGGGCCTTCGAGGCGGTGGCAACCGAAACACCTGCAAGGCGCGCAACATCGGCGAGGGTTGACTGCGACTTGGGCAACAGCGCGGGTTCGTTCATTTTTCGGTGCTCCTAGCATGTCCTAAAGACGACGATATCATTTTCGAGCGGCGAATTTATGCGGGATATTGGGCGAGTTCTCCATTATTTCCCACGACTCTCTTGACGTGCGGTCCTGCTTTCGGATAGATTCAGAAAACGATTTCGGTTTGTTTCAGTAAGCCGATTCCCTGCCCAGATCCGACGGAGCACACATGGTAGTGAAGTTTCTTCGGCCCGGGCTATCAACTCAATGACGAGAAAGAAGGAATGCTGTGAAGGCTTCACCATTTGCGCGTCGGGGCAAGGCGGTCGCGGCTGCTTTTGTCGCGAGCACTCTCGCGCTGACACTCGCGGCGTGTTCGTCCGGAGACGACAAGCCAGCAGAACCTAGCGGCGCGGAGGTGCCCGCAGCCGGCGTAGACGATGGCACCGAATTGACCATGTGGACCCGTGCGCCACTGGAACGTCAGGCCAAGAACCTCGTGGCTGCCTACAACGCCGCACACAAGAACCAGGTCAAGCTCGAGATCATCCCCAACGACGACATGGAGGGAAAGATCGGTGGTGCTGCCGGAAATGGCGATCTGCCAGATCTGCTCGCCGGTGACGTCGTGCGCCTTCCAAACTGGGTGAGCAATGGATTGTTCACCGACATCACAGCCAACATCGATGGCCTCGACTTTGCGGATGACATCTCATCTGGACACATTGACGCTGGAACAGTCGATGGCAAGAAGCACACCGTGCCCTTCGTGATCGACTCCTCCGCGTTCTTCTGGAATAAGGACCTGTACCGTGAGGCTGGCCTGGACCCAGAAAAAGGCCCGACCACCCTCCAAGAGTTCAAGGAGCATGCGCTCGCAATCCAGAACCTCAACAAGGATGGCGTCTCTGGAACCTACTACGGTGGCAACTGCGGTGGCTGCCTCGTGTTCACCTGGTTCCCACACGTATGGGCATCTGGCGAAGAGGTCATTTCCGAAGACGGCACCACCTCGCTCATGGCAAGCGACGCCGCCAAGGCTGTGTACGACACCTACCGCGAGCTGAATGAGGCCGGAGCTGTTGGAAGCGGCTCCAAGGAAGAGACCGGTGCCACCTGGACCGCGCCATTCCAAGAGGGAAAGATCGGCGTCATGGCGTACCCAAGCACAATGCTCTCAACCGCTAGGGACGCGGGCATCGACGTAGGCGTTGGCGGAATCCCCGGTGTTGACGGTGGGGTGTCCACCTTCCTCGGCGGCGATGCGATGGGAATCTCGAAGGACTCCAAGAACGTAGCTCAGGCCTGGCACTTCCTGTCCTGGATGCTCTCCGAGGAGACCCAGCTTGAGGTGGTCGCCAAGGAAGGCGATGTGGTCACCCGCAACTCCTTGCTCAACAACGAATACACCTCAGCGGACCCGAACGCCCTAGTGCTCAGCGAACTCGTGGCACACGGACGTACCCCAGTAGCCCCATACTTCTCCGAGGGATTCAACGCCCCCGGCTCACCATGGACGGTCCTGTTCCGCAACGCCACGTTCGGCGACGGAACAACAGTGGATGTTGACAACGACGCGCTGACCGACGTACTCAGCCAGTAACCAATCCAGGCGGCGCTTCGGACATACGCCGGAGCGCCGCCCACTTTCAGGCTCTTTACGGCCGCTCACGACACACCTTGCCCTTGGAGTTTTCATGTCAGCGCAGACAGCGAATGAACTCGCTGGACGAGTGGGAAAAATCCCCTCTCGACCACATAAACGGTTCAACAAGCGGGCCCTTCTCGGAATGGCCTATGCGACCCCTACCGCCCTCTTCGTGGTGATCTTCTTCCTGATCCCACTCATCCTCGTCTTCGTGATGTCCGGATCGGACTGGTCACTGCTGGGCGGGCAGAAGGACACCAACTTCCCAGAGAACTTCAGGGAGGTCGTGGATCACCGCTGGTTCTGGCAATCGATCATCTTCACCTTCAAGTACACGGCGATCGTGACCGTGCTGCTGATTGGGCTCGGTCTTGGTCTTGCCATGCTGGTTCAGGAAAGCACCCGATGGAAGGGAGTGCTGCGTACCGCGATTCTCGTGCCATCGGCACTGGGACTGGCCTCGGCATCGCTACTGTTCTATGCGCTCTACTCACCGCAGGTCGGGCCGATCAATCCAATCCTGTCCTCGCTTGGGCTCGTGGATAGCAGTTCCGCAATACTCGGCACACCCGATGGCGCACTGTGGGCGACCGTGTTCCTGATCGTGTGGCGTTTCTCCGGGTTCTACATGCTGCTCCTGCTCGTGGGCCTACAGGGGATTCCGCATGACGTATACGAGGCCGCCCGCATGGATGGCGCCAAACCGTTCACCATCTTCCGGCGGATTACGATCCCGCTGCTTCGGCCATCAATCGCGCTGTCCACGATCATGTGTGTGACCGGATCGCTTCTGGCATTCGACCAGTTCTACATCCTGACCAAGGGCGGACCGGACGCCTCCACCATGACGGTTGTCCAGTTGATCTACAACATCGCCTTCGAGTCCAAGAAGGATCTCGGTATGGCGGCGGCGCTTTCAGTCATCGTGCTCGCGGCGCTGATCGTCATCAACATCTTCCAAATGAAGGTCCTTCGGGACCCGGACGCGAACTGAGGAGTCGAGAAGTGAAGAAGGCTTTCGGCTGGCTTCCCACCAGCTCCTACTACGTACTCACCGCGGGTCTCGCAATCATCTTTCTGGCCCCGCTCGTATGGACCGTCATCGCATCCGTGTCGCCCCAGGCCGGATCCGCCCAGACGGACGGTTGGGGTTTCGGCAACTACGAGACCCTCGCCAACTATCAACTCGGAATCGGTACCTACACCTGGAACTCGGTCGTCATCACGGTGCTGACCGTACTGTTCACCCTCGTGATCTCCCTGTTCGGCGGTTACGCGTTCGCACGCTTCGTGTTCCCAGGAAAGAACATGCTGTTCCTGCTCACGCTTTCGATCCTCATGGTGCCGTACGCAACGCTGTTGATCCCGCTCATGGTGTCGCTCAAGGCGATGGGTCTGAACAACACCCTGGTCGGCGTGGCGCTTGTCCTCGCCATGTTCCAGTTGCCGTTTGCAACCTTCATGATGCGCATTTCGTTCGAGTCGGTTCCCAAGGAACTTGAGGAGTCCGCACTCATGGATGGCTGCGGAACCTTCGGAGCGTTGTTCCGAATCCTGTTGCCCGCAGTCAAACCAGGACTCATCACGGTTGGCCTGTTCGCCTTCTTGGCGGCATGGAACGACTTCATGGTCCCGCTCTACCTTCTTGGAAGCGATAACCAGCCACTCCCACTGGCGCTCGTCAACATGCGCCAGCAGGTTATGGGCGTCATCGACTACGGGGCCACCCAAGCGGGCGTCACCGTGCTCGCGATCCCCTGTGTTGTCCTCTTCCTCGTCCTCCAACGTCAATATGTGGCCGGCTTTATGTCTGGTGCTTTGAAAGGCTAGGTGTCCAATGTCCACCTTGTTGCAATCTGTTAAAGGTATTCCAGTGGCACCCTCGCAGGCTCGATTCAAGCCTGTCAGCCTCAACGATGTCACGATCGATGAGGGCTTCTGGAAGGACTATCAAGACCTCAACCATGAGGTGACGCTCGCGCACATCGACAAGTGGCTTGAGCGTACGGGCTGGCTCAAGAACTTCGAGCTGGTCGTCTCGGGGAACATCGCCCAGGAACGTAAGGGTCGAGAGTTCTCCGACTCGGAGATATACAAGTACCTGGAAGCGCTCAGTTGGGAGTATGGCCGTACCGGCGATCCCGCACTCAACGAGCGAATCGAGGCCATTGCCCGCACACTGGAGGCCGCTCAGGATGAGGATGGCTACCTCAACACCAGGTTCGGGCATCCGGGGCTTGAACCGCGCTACTCAGACTTCGAGTGGGGTCACGAACTCTACTGCTTCGGACACCTCATCCAAGCCGCCGTGGCACGCCTGCGCACATTTGGCGAGGATCGACTCACCGCCGTGGCCCGCCGGGTGGCTGACCACGTGTGCGAGACCTTCGGTCCAGACGGTCTCGACGTAATCTGTGGCCACGCCGAGATCGAGGTGGCGCTCGCGGAATTTGGCCGTGCCACGGGGGAACGAAAGTACATCGAGCAGGCCAGGCTCTTCATAGACAGGCACGGCAAGCAGAGTCTTGCCGATATTGAGTTCTCGCGTGCATACTTCCAAGACGATGTGCCGGTGCGTGAGGCTGACAGCATGCGAGGGCACGCGGTGCGCGCAATGTACCTGTCTGCTGGCGCACTCGATGTGGCACACGAGTCCAACGACCACGGGCTTGCAGAGGCGGTGCGCAACCAGTGGGATCGAGCTCTTGCACGACGCACCTACGTCACCGGCGGCATGGGCTCGCACCACCAGGATGAGGCCTTCGGTGAGGACTTCGAACTTCCGTCAGATCGTGCATACTCAGAGACCTGCGCGGGAATCGGTTCCATCATGGTGGCGTGGCGACTCCTGCTTGCAGACGGCCAGGCGCAGGAGGCCGACCACATCGAACGCGTGCTGTTCAACGTGTTGGCCACGGCGCTCGCGGATTCTGGTGACGCCTTCTTCTACACGAACAGTCTGCACCAGCGGGTTCGTGGACACGAGGCCCACCCGGACGAGATCAGCCCGCGCGCGCACGCTTCATTGCGGGCTCCCTGGTTCGAGGTCTCATGCTGCCCCACAAACATCTCGCGCACGATCGCGTCGCTCGGCGCCTACGTGGCGACGACCTCTCAGAACGCGCTACAGATTCATCAGTATCCTTCGGGTATCCTCGACACCCGTGTCGGCGAGAGCGGACGTGCCCAGGTGCGAGTGCGCAGCGAGTTTCCGCGTCGCGGACGCCTCCGGATTGAGGTGGGCGCCGAATCGCGAGGTGTTTGGGACCTGCAGCTTCGGGTTCCGGGCTGGGCTGCGGATGCCCGCGTCACGGTCAATGGCGATTCCTGGGCGGTGACGTCTGGATACGTGACTCTCACGGAGGCGAGTGCACCGGGCACGATCATCGACGTTGACTTTGGCTCGCAGCCGCGCATCCTAGAACCGGATCCACGCATTGATGCGGTCCGTGGTTGCGTTGCCGTGCAGGTCGGCCCGCAGGTTTACTGTGTCGAGTCGGTTGATCTACCCGACGATCTGGATGTTGACGTCCTGACATTCACGCGTGATGTGCGGTGGGAGGACGGCCTGTTGGTGGGGGACTTCCTCGTGTCCGTCCCCGAGGATTCGGCGTGGCCGTATTCGGCTGACTCCTCGGGGGCGACCCCACGTAAGATAAGCATCCCGCTGCGCCCGTACAACTCGTGGGGGAACCGTGGGCCGGCAACTATGCGGGTGTGGCTGCCAGTTCTGTGAGCTAGCCACATCTCGTGTGCTCGTAAGATCCGTACACATATCTATTGACGACGATGCCCTCCTGCCAGCGTGGCTTGCGCTGGCAGGAGGGCATCGTCGTAAGGATTTAATCAAGCAGGATCACGCGGTCATGTTGAACCCACCGGTCCAGTTGATTTTCTCAGAAACGGCGAAGGTGAGTTGCAGGAAGCCGATAGCTTCGAGTTCACGTGCGCGCTTAAGTGAGCCTGCGTCGATGGCGTTGATGCCGCCAGCGGTTACGGCACCGATCAGGGCGTCCTTTGCGGCAGTGTCGTCACCTGCTACGAGCACTGTGGTTGCGTTTTCAGCCTTCTTGGAGAAGAGACCCGATTTCGCTTCACCGACAGACTTGTTCGTCAAAGTTGCAGCGAAGTTGGTGTTAAAAGCCTTGAGCACTTTGGACTGGGGAAGTTTGGCTGCGATCTCTTGTGCCGCTGAACCATCGCTCGGGACTACCAGCGAGTCAAAGGTTTCGAAGTTGAGCGGGTTGGTGATGTCAACGACTGTCTTGCCTTCCAACTGCGAGCCGAGACGCGAGACGATGTCGTCTACAGCCGGAAATGGGACGGCGAGAACTACAATGTCGCCATTGATGGTGGTCGCTTCTCGGGAGACGAAGTCGACTGCCGCGCCACCATCTGTGAGTACCGAAGCGATTGCTTGGCCCATATTGCCTTGACCGATGATGCTGAAGTTTGCCATGAGAGTCTCCTTGACTGCGATGTCTTCCGTACCGAAGACGGTTGCGAAATGAGAAATTACTTGACGCTTCAAGCAATCCATGCCTCTAGCCTACGCCTTAATAGTTGAAGCATCAAGTAATTTTGATGACTCGCGCATCACACTGGAGCGGGCTGTTAGGGGTGGGTTGAAGGTGCTTCGCGGGTAACGGAAAGGCCCTTCTTCCAGCGCAACCGTGTGCTGGAAGAAGGGCCTCGTCGGAAAGCGGCCTGGAGGCCGCTTTTCACGCGTGGAACTAGTTGCCTGCGTTGCTTGCGATGGCGGTAAGGAAGTCGCGTGCCTCTGCGCGTCGTTCGACGGAGGCGAAGTTGCCGGACTCGTCGAAGGTGTCCTCGGCAACGTGTACGTTCAACTGGGTCTCAAGCACCTTGGCCTGTCCGAACTCAAGGACGGCGGCGAGGAATCCGCCAGCCTTCGATCCGCCATGAGGTGCGATTGATGCGGTGGCAACCGCGGTGGGCTTGCCGCTGAATGAGTGTTGTCCCCAGGGGCGCGAGGACCAGTCAACGGCGTTCTTGACGGCGCCGGAGAACGAGTCGTTGTACTGCGGGGTCGAGACGATGACTGCGTCCGCCGCCTCGATTTCAGCCTTGAAGTCGCGGGCGGTCTGCGGGTAGTTCGCATCGAAGTCTGGGGAGTACACCGGCAGTTCGGCGATTGGGATCTCGGTGAGTTCAACGCCCTCGGGGGAGTTGAGTTTGAGGGCCTCGAAGACCGAGCGGTTGATCGAGGTGGATGAGATGGAACCGACGATGTAGCCGATGCGTGCCATGTTTACTCCTGGGAATCTGAGGTTCGTGTGGGTTGCGTTAGTAGGCGCAACTAAATGCTTGAACCCTCAACTATTTAAGTTCATTCCGAAGCGCTTCGTGATGCCGGTCACTGTGTGCTCTGGGCCGCTTGTGATGGGACCACAGGCGGTCCAATGTGACCATGCCCAATGGTCACATTGGACCGCTGGCCGTCACATTGCATTGTCTGTGGGTTAATGCCACGCGTCAGTCGGGCGGCTGTGCTCGGTCTCGAACTGAGCGACTGGCATCGGTGGTGGTGTGGCGCCCCTGATGGCCGAACGGGCGAACTCCAGGGCCTCGCACACCATCGCCTCACGGTGATCGGCATTGTCCGCCTTGCGAGTACCGATCTCAACGCATAGATCGCCGGACCAATCCCGGTGCACGAGATGCTCGATCACCTGGCGCACGGGTTGGGTGCCAAGCCCCGGGACCAGATGCTCATCGTGATTGCCGCCCTTGCCGTCGGCGAGGTGAATGTGACGCACGGTGTCACCAAGTTCTTGGACGAGGGAGAGCGAATCCTGTCGCGATGTCGAGGCATGGGAGAGATCCACTGTGACGGCATCGTAGTTCTGTGTCCGTAGATCCCAGTGGGGCAGGTAGGCGAGACGTTCGCGTTCCTTGTATCGCCACGGATACATGTTCTCTACCGCGATGGTGATATTGGTCTGCGCCATCAGACGTTTCACGTGGGTCTGAAAGACGGCGGCGTAGCGAGGCTGCCACATGAATGGAGGGTGGACGACGACCGTGGGCGCACCAACCTGTTCGGCCAACTCCACAGACTTCTCCAGCTTGCGTGCCGGAAAGGCTCCCCACACGTTCTGGCTCACCACAAGAGACGGAGCGTGGATGGAGGTGATGGGTAGGCCGTAACGATCCGACAGGTTGCGAAGCTTCGTCGCATTCTGTGTGACCGTGTCCGTCCATACCATGATCTCCATCCCGTCATATCCGGCGCGTGACGCCAACTCGAACGCATAGGCGGTGCGTCGTGGGAACACGGATGCGGTGGATAGAGTCACCTTTATTGAATCGCCGACCATATTTCTAGCGTATGCAGATTCCCGCGCAGATCAACTGGAAGATCCTGTGAACATTGGGTTTTACGTGACACACGTGGGGGTAGGCCTGTGATGCTACGCCGTGGGAGAAAGTGGTTGAACATGGGCAGAATGCATTCTGCTCATGCGAAAACCGAGGGCCACTCACCAGGTGAGCGGTCCTCGGCATGCACTTGGGACGCGTCCTATGCCTGCTGCCAGATTGACGCGAACGGCGCGTTCGACTCGACTCGGTTCTTGATGCCCTCGGTGACCAGTTTCTTCGCCACGGACACCGCCGACTTGATGTCAGAACCCTTTGCGAGTTCAGCGGTGATCGCGGCTGCGAAGGTGCAGCCAGCCCCGGATACGCGTTCCTCGCCGATCTTGGGCTCTGAGTAGATGGTGACCTCTTCACCGTCGAACAGGACATCGACTGCGTATTCGCCAGGAAGCTCGGTACCGCCCTTGACCACCACGTAGCGTGGTCCCTGAGCGTGGATGAGCCGTGCCGCTTCGATGAGGTCATCGACTGTGTTGAGTTCGATCAGCCCGGACAGGGTGCGGGCCTCAAAGTGGTTTGGGGTGACGACGGTCGCGAGCGGAAGGATCTTCTCGCGTAGGGCGGTGTCCGTGTCGAGCGCAGCCCCAGGTTCCTGACCCTTGCAGATCAACACCGGGTCAAGCACGATGTTGTCCCACTGCTGCTTCTTGAGGGACTCCTCGACGGCATCGATGGTCGCTGGAGTTCCGAGCATCCCGATCTTGACGGTCTTCTGCTCGTGGATGGCCGTTGCGGCCTCGATCTGATCCTTGATGACCTGTGGGTCGACTGGCACGAAGCGGTGAGCCCAGTTGTTCTTCGGGTCAAAGGAGACGATGCAGGTGAGAGCGCCGGAACCGTAGACCCCGAGTTCCTGGAATGTCTTGAGGTCGGTTTGGATTCCAGCACCGCCCGTGGCCTCTGAACCGGCGATAACGTATGCGAAATTGACCATGAGGGTTCCTCGTGCGTGTCATGAAGTGAATGCGGATGAACTGTCTACGAGACTACGCCTGTCCACACAGCGAGTGAGTGTTCGGCTCATTTTATGAAACGTAAAGGCCACAAGAATCGCGGCTCTCCAGGCTGCCGCTACGCCGGGAGGAGACCTCTTGGAAAACTGGGAGTTCTGGCAGATCGCGCTGGTCGCCATGCTCAGGTAGCCGAACGGTGCCTACCTAGCAGCCCGCGCGCTGGCCACGAACGACCGAATCTTGTCCAAGTCCTTGATGCCGGGCGCTGACTCCACACCACTCGACACGTCCACGCCCCACGGTTGCGCCACCGTGATGGCGTCGGCCACGTTGTCCGGGTTCAAACCACCTGCCAGGAGCCACTTCCCGTCAGGACGATTGCCGACGAGTCGGCTCACGTCCCAGCGTTCGCCCGAGCCCGCGTTGGGTGCGTCGAGGAGGAGAAGTTCCTCCCCGTGAGCGCCAACGTGTAGGTCAGGGTCCTGTGCCAAAGAGGTGGCGCGCCAGATGCGCGGAAAGACATGACCCGCGGATTGAAAGTCCGATGCGGTGTATCTCCCATGTAACTGAAGCGCGGACACGCCGAGGTCTAGAGCGAGACGGGCCGCATCGTCGGCAGGCATCTTGGCAACCACCAGCACGGTGTCGACCGAGCAGCCGGCGGCTGCGAGCACCTCGCGCGCCCTGTCAGGCTCAAGGTGGCGGGGACTTCCCGGTGCGTGGACCACGCCGATCGCGTCCACGCCGGCATCGATGGCGGTGCGCACGGACTCGACGGTGCTCAGACCGCAGACCTTCACATACATGGATACTCCTTACGCGGGTGCGTACTGGTTGCGAACGGCTCTCGTTTCGCTCCGCAGGTATTTGCTTCGCGAAATCCCCCACACTACGCTGCACTATTCTGTCCGTAACGGGTGCCCTCTTGTCTCGCATCGCCGAGACGCCCGTTCTATTACAGTTGATGGATGCGTCTTCACGGTCCCGAGTATCAACTGCCGAACCGCATCACGCGCATCATCGTGATCGGAGTGACAGGTTCGGGGAAGACCACTCTATGTCAACGTATCGCGGAGAGCCGCGGGATTGAACACACAGAACTCGACTCGCTGTTCCACGGTGAGAACTGGGAGCCGCGTCCCAGGTTCGTGGATGACGTGCACGATCTGGTTGCCCGCGACAACTGGATCACCGAATACCAGTACAAGGCTGCACGCCCCATCATCATCGAGCGCACGCAAGCCGCGATCTGGCTTGACCTGCCCACCCGTACCGCCTTCTCGCAGTTACTGCGTCGTACCTGGCGGCGCTGGCGCCTCAACCAAGAACTATGGAACGGAAACCGCGAACCCGGCCCGTCCACCTGGTTCACACGCAGCGATGAGAACATCCTGTGGTGGGGCTGGACCACGCGAAACAAACTCCGCCACACCGATCATCACCTCGCGGCGTATGACATTGATGTGATTCGGCTGCGAAACCGACGCGAAGTACGCGAATGGTGCGCACGCAACCTCGATCAGGCATAGGGTGAACTGCAACTCAGAGTCGGTTTCGGGACCATCCTACGGGTAAGTGTCAGGAGACATCGGTAGGATCGAAGTGTCGATGCGATAAATGGATCGAGTTTGGCTACCTCCCTCTGTGTCCTTTGAAAGGCTGGTGGTCGTGACGTCTCACGAATACTGTCGCATGCTCTGCCAGATGACGTGTCACGAGGAGAAAAGACTATGACGGTGCCTGGCCCACCTTCGGAACACGACGCGGGAACCGCCACCAAGGCGCCCAAGAAACCACGAGGTGGCGAGCCTGCCGAACTACGGGAAGACGCGCTGATCTTCGCCGAGAATCCAGCTCATGCGCGAGACCTCTCTGACATCTTCGATGTCACGGGCACCTCCTTGGATGGTCTCGGTGCCACTGACGCGGAAGCACGTCTGGACGACTTCGGGCCAAACTCGACACCGGCTGCCCCACGCCCCGGCTTGGTGGCACGGATCCTGGAACACGTTTCAGATATCCTCGTTATCATCCTGCTGGTGGCAGCGGTCCTCAAGGCGATTGTCGGGGACTGGGTCGACTTCGCGATCATTCTCGTGGTTGCGGTTGTCAACGTTGCCGTGGGGCTCATCCAAGAGGGGAAAGCAGAGAAGGCCCTCGACTCGATCAAGTCGATGCTCGCGCTCACCGCAGAGGTCAAACGTGGTGGACGTTGGGAGACGGTTGACGCGGAAACCCTCGTGGTCGGCGATGTGGTGCGGGTTCGCTCAGGCGCCCGAATCCCAGCGGACATGCGACTGATCGAAGCCGTGAACCTACAGGCCGACGAATCGGTTCTCACCGGTGAATCTGATGCGGTCGTCAAAACCGTTGGCACGGTCGGTGCTGGCGCCGGTACGGGTGACCGCTCGAACATGCTGCACTCGGGGACCCTCGTCACCGCGGGAACGGGTAGCGCCATTGTTACGGCGACGGGCCCCAACACCGAGATCGGGCGGATCCAGACGCTCATGGCTCAGGTTGAGCCACTTGAGACCCCGCTGTCTCGGCAACTCGACAGGCTTGGCAAGACCCTCGCGATCATCGTTGGTGTCATGGCCGTCGTCATGGTCGTGCTGGGCCTCTTCGTCCATGACTATTCGGCCTCGGAGACTCTCTCCGCAACTATCGGTTTCGCCGTGGCGGCTATTCCTGAAGGCCTGCCCGCGCTTGTGACGATCACGCTCGCGATGGGCGTGCAGCAAATGGCTCGACGTCACGCGATCACCCGACGTCTGACCTCCGTCGAGGCACTGGGTTCAGTCACGACGATCTGTTCGGACAAGACCGGCACGCTGACCAAGAACGAGATGACGGCCCGCGTCGTCGTCCTCGCGAATGAGCGCTTCAAGGTTGAAGGCGAAGGCTACGATCCAACGGGTGCGCTGCGAATGAACGGTGCGCGGGTTGAGTTCGACTACTCGCGCGACCTCGCGCATCTCATCGCCGCAGGTTCCATGTGCAATGACGCGCAGATCGTTTCGGATCGAGGACGGTGGGAACTCGTGGGTGCCCCCACCGAGGGCGCGATCCGAGTTCTCGCGGACAAGGCGAACTTCCACATCCCTCACATCCGTCATGCGGTGTTGCCGTTCGAGTCGAGCCACAAGTTCATGGCCACGATTGACGAGTTTTCCTTCCTGAGCAACGAGGGTTCCTTTGAAGCCCGTGAAACCGGTGGTGGACGTACCCTGCACGCCGTAGGCGCGCCAGATCGGCTGCTACGCCGCTGTGCGTTCCAGTTCAGCCCCTCGGGCGAGACTGTCACGATCGACAGAAAGTACTGGGAGGGGATTGTCGACGAGTTGGGCGCGCAGGGCCTACGGGTGCTGGCGATCTGCGGTCGAGACCTGTCGGGCACGCCATTGGAGGGTGCGACAGAACTCGGCCTTTACGATGCGGTCGGTTTGGTCATGTATGGACTCGTTGGAATCGTGGACCCGCCGCGCCCGGAAGCCATCACCGCTATCGCCGAGTGTCAGCGCGCTGGAATCGACGTGGTCATGATTACGGGCGATCACTCGGGAACCGCGACCGCCATCGCATCCGAACTGGGCATCATTCAGGATCAGGCTCTCAAAAACGCCGACGGTGAGCCACAGGTCATGGTGGGCGCAGACCTCGATCACATGAGCGCAACGGAGTTGCAGCAGGCAGTCCGTACGGTGCGAGTGTTCGCTCGTACGAGCCCTGAACATAAGCTACGGATCGTCGAGGCGCTCCAAAAGAACGATCATGTCGTGGCGATGACCGGCGATGGCATCAACGATGCCCCCGCGCTGCAGAAGGCCGATGTCGGCGTTGCCATGGGCATCAAGGGAACGGAGGCTACGAAGGAGGCCGCTGACATCGTCCTCACCGACGATAACTTCGCGACCATCGAGGGTGCGGTTGAGGAAGGCCGCAGGATCTTTGACAACATCCGGAAGTCGGTCATCTTCCTGCTCCCCACCAACGGTGCACAGTCGCTTGTGATTCTCATCGCCGTCCTGTTTGGCTGGGCCCTGCCGCTCACACCGGCGCAGATCCTGTGGGTCAACATGATCACTGCGATCACATTGTCGCTTGCCCTCGCCTACGAGCCCGCCGAACCTGGGCTCATGGACCGCAACCCCCGCAACCCTCGCGAGGGCGTGTTGTCCAAGGGTGCACTCGTGCACGTATTGCTCGTGTCCCTGCTGATCGGCGTGGCCACGCTGTTCGTGGTCTGGCTCGAACGTCACCTCGGATCAACCGTGGCCGAGGCTCAGACTGCCGCGGTGACCACGCTGACCCTCGCTCAACTCGCCTACCTGTTCAATTGCCGATTCCTGCACCGATCATCGATCACAACAGACGTGTTCAAAGGCAACAAGGTCGTCTGGATAGCTGCCCTCAGCCTTGTATTACTGCAGGTCGCGTTCACGCTGTTGCCGTTCATCAACTCGTGGTTCGGTTCAGCTCCCATCGGGGTCGCGAAGTGGGCTGCCTCGATAGGGTTGGCCGTTGCCGTGTTCTTTGTCATTGAGATTGGCAAGAAGGTTCAACGCTCCCGTCTGGCCAACCAGTAACGGAACCCTGGTCAGAACGCCGGTCCGGCCGTTCGATTCGCCTTAGTGTGACTAAGGTCAAGCAGAAGTTGATCCAGAACTCGATTACGTTAACTTAGGTTAGGCTACGCTTTGTTTTGAGTCTGATGCAGGCTCCCACCGATAGACATCGCCGAAGCAAAGACGGCCCACCTGAATGAGATACATGATGCGCGCCCCACTCCGCACAGCCCAACACAGCGAGCGGAAGGCATCAAACTTCCTCCAACCTCACATCCGGCGAACAACGTCGATCACAGCAGTACTTACGCTGTTTATGAGCGGTTTTGTGGGAATCACGCCAGTTGCTGCCACGGGCCCCACGCCCCAAGGATTTGAGGACGGGCATTACATCATCGAGTTGTCCCAGCCGCCAGTCGCAGGCGAACTGGTCGCAGCCCAGGACATTGATGCAGTGGAGTCGCAGGAAGACGTCTTGGAGAGTATTCAAGGTGCGGTTGCTCAATCCGTGGGGGCGGACGTGGAACAGAACTACACCGTGGCGATCAACGGGTTCTCTGCAACTCTCACGGCAGAACAGGCCGAAGCGCTCAGCGAGCACCGCCAAGTCCGCTCAGTCTCTGTGGAACGGATATACGAGGTTCAAGCTCAATCCACCACTGAGTACTTGGGCCTAGGGGAGCCTACAGGCCTGTGGTCTCAAGTGGGAGGGGTGGACGCCGCCGGGGAGGGAGTTGTCGTGGGTGTGCTCGACTCAGGAATCTCCCCTGACAACCCGACGATGGCTGGAAGTCCACTCACAGCGAATGCGACCGACCCCGCGACACCGCACCTCGCAGATGGCGGAATTGCGATGGTGAAGGCTGACGGGCAGACTTTCACCGGCGTCTGCCAAACTGGACCGGGATTTGATGCGTCCGACTGTTCCACCAAAATTGTTGGTGCCCGCTACTTTGACAATGCGGTCAACTCCGGCAGCATCTGGGTTGTCGGAGACGAGTACAGGTCGCCCAGGGACTACAACGGGCATGGCTCCCACACGGCCTCGATCGCTGCCGGAAACGCAGGGGTCGATGCCAGTTACGCCGATCTCGATAGCGTGACCATCAGCGGGGTGGCACCCGCGGCAAAGGTCGCAGTGTACAAGGTCTGCTGGCAATCTATTCTTGGTCCAACGCAGTGCGGCGAGAGCGACCTCATCGCCGGAATCGAGGCGGCAATCCGCGACGGTGTGGATGTCATCAACTACTCAATTGGTTCGAGTAACGGCGATGACACCGTGTCTGGTCCAGTTGACCTTGCTCTGCTCAGGGCGAGCAGCGCTGGTATTTTCGTCTCTGCCTCAGCAGGAAACTCCGGGTCAGGTGCCTCTACCATCGATCACACCGAACCCTGGTTGACCACCGTTGCCGCCACAACCAGTGCCCAAGAGGCAACTGTCATCGCCGGTGAGTTCAGCGAGGTTGGCGCTTCGGTCACGGTGTTCGGGACCGGTGTAACCGATCTTCCATTGGTGCTTGACACTTCAAGGAGCGGTGCCAGGTTTTGCCGTGAAGGGTCCCTGAGCGATGACGTGCAAGGGGCGGTCGTGCTGTGTGCGCGAATGACGAATGACAGCGCCACGTTGCGTCGTGAACAAACCGCTGAGGTGCGTCGTGCGGGAGGCGTTGCGGCCATCATCGCGAACACGGCCAGTTCGCCACAGGATGTGCTGGCGGAAACGCACCTCATCCCCACCGTGCATGTGACCCGAACCGTCGGGGAGGCCTTGACCGCCTACGTACCGACCTCTGGCTCTGCAACCGTTAGTTTTCTGCCGTTCAACACCACTGGAGAATCACTGCTTCAGAGCCCTCAGGTGGCGACCTTCTCCAGCCGAGGTCCGGCCAGAACCTCCAGCGGGAACATCTTGAAACCAGATGTCGCCGCCCCAGGAGTGGCCGTACTTGCAGCGGTGTCGAACGCCAGTGGCAAGGACCCCCAATACCGCCTCATGTCCGGTACCTCAATGGCAGCACCACACGTGGCAGGACTTGCCGCAGTCTATCTATCGACTTCACCTCACGCGGGTCCGGCAGAAATCAAGTCAGCGCTGATGACCACAGCAGGAGACACGCACACCAGCGAGGGAGAGGTGAACACTGATCACTTCGCTGACGGGGCAGGGCAGATCGCACCACAGGACTTCCTCAACCCGGGGTTTGTCTATAAGTCGGGTCAAGAAGAGTGGAATGGATACCTCAACGGGCTGGGGGTGGACACCGGAAGCCGTGACACGCCAATTCACGGGAGTGAAGTGAACCAGGCCAGCCTTGCGATCGGTCAACTGGTGACCTCTCGTGAGGTCACGCGTACCGTCACCGCGACTGCCCCTGGACGTTATACGGCACACGCCGCGCTTCCCGGATATGACGTGTCGGTGCAGCCAAGTGTTCTTGAGTTCACGAAAGCCGGTCAGGAAATCAGCTATCGGATTACGGTGACCCGGGTTGACGCACCGCTCGGGGAATATGCACAGGGAAACATCACCTGGGTGGGAGAGGACATGAGTTCTCGTTTCCCCATCGCGGTCAAGGCTGTGTCGACTTCCACCGAGCCCCCGCTCGCCGAACTTCCCGCACAACCGGAGGACCCGACTGACGACGAGGTAGAGCCTAAGGTTCTCACTGGTTCTGTGCCCACTGTCTCTGGTTCACCTCAGGTGGGGAAGAGGCTCGCCGCACAATCAGGAACCTGGACTGCGGGCGCACAGTTGACATACCAGTGGTTTGTTGGGGGTCAGCGGGTTGATGGCGCGACTGGTTCAACGTTTACGGCTCGGGCCTCTGATGTGGGTAAGTCGGTTACGGTGCAGG